>NZ_AUHJ01000003.1 GCF_000423125.1 Haliea salexigens DSM 19537 | reverse complement strand
TTGACCATATAATCCAAGTGATTTGCGTGGCGCATGAAAGGCCACGAGAGAGCTGGATGTTGTGACAAGTCGTAGTGAGATGGAAGTACGCGTCAGAAGTCATGACGAGATGAAGTCGGTACGACCCGTGAACAGCGGTATCAGCTTGATTTACCACCTTATTTGACAAGACGAGGGCAGCGCAAAGTGCGCGTAGGACCCGACTCGGTCAAGCCAGTTTGCCTGGCGACCATAGAGCATTGGAACCACCTGACCCCATCCCGAATTCAGTAGTGAAACGATGCATCGCCGATGGTAGTGTGGGGTCTCCCCATGTGAGAGTAGGTCATCGCCAGGCTTTAATACCAAAACGCCCCGTTCAGCAATGAGCGGGGCGTTTTACTTTGTTGTGGTCGCGCTTCGGGGTTTTTTATGGGGCCTTTACTCGCTGCACGTCCAGTTTTTTCAGCATGAACTCCACGGCTCCGCGGATCTCCTCGTCCGAGCAGTTATCGCACAGTCCCCTTGCGGGCATGTCGCCAATGCCCTCCAGGGTATTCCGGTACAGCGCCTCGATTCCCTGCTCCCTGCGTTCCTCCCATTGGCTGGGCTGGTCAAGCTGGGGAACACCTTCTAGCCCGGCACTGTGGCAGCTGCTACACAGCTGTTGGTAGAGCGTATAGCCATCCCGGGCTTTGGCGCCCTCAAGCGCTTCACCTTGCGGGTCGCGATGGAGTCGCATTAACCGCCCACCATTTTGTACCAGTAGATACAGCGAGCCATCGCTCGCGACCTTCAGGTCTCGAATACGGCCCTTGGCTTCATGCAGGATCCCGTGTTCGGAACGTATCTGCCCATCAACCAGGGCCAGCTTGCTGACGTGAGCACCCTTGAGCGCACCAACCAGCAGGTGTCCCTCCCACTCCGGGAACATCGCGCCGTGATAAATGGTGATTGGCGAAGCGGCGATTGAAGGTAAATAAAAATAGAGTGGTTGCTGCAAGCCGTCGTGCCGCGTGCCGAGGCCGATCTTTTCCGTGGTGTAGTTGGCGCCGTAGGTAATGGTGGGCCAGCCATAATTCCGCCCGGCCTCAATCACATTGACCTCGTCGCCACCCATGGGGCCGTGCTCGGTCTGGAAGAGTTTTCCCGAGGCTGTATCGAACACAAGGCCCTGGGTGTTGCGTACTCCCGCAGCGTAGATGCGTGGGTCGATACCGGGTTGTTCAACGAAGGGATTGTCAGTCGGGATGCTGCCGTCGTCCATAAGACGCAGGATCTTGCCATGCAGTGAGCCCATGTCCTGCGCGCGTGTATTTTTAGTGCGGTCGCCGATGCCGACATACAGGTAGCCTGCGGCGTCGAATGCAATGGCGCCACCGAAGTTCGCGGGCGCCTTGGTAAACGGGTCAGCGGTGAGCAGGCGCTCGACGTGCTCCAGCGCATTGCCCTTGAGCTGAGCACGGCTGAGTGCCGTGGTATAGCGCGCCGGCTCCTCACTATGCTTCGCCGCATGCGTGAAGTACACCAGCCGGTTTTGTGTGAAGTCGGGGTGCAGGGCGATATCCATCAGACCCAGCTGCCCCTTGCCAGAGGGTATTTCCGGGAGCCCGGTGACAGCAGTGATACTGCCGTCACCGAGATCCACGCGCTGCAGGCTGCCGCCAATTTCCGTGACCAGTGCTTCTGTTGACGACAGTATTTCCATCGCCCAGGGATACTGCAGGCCTTTGGCGATGGTATCCAGGCTTGCATCACGCACGTTTACGGCAGCAAGCGAGTTCAGATCCCCGTAGTAGGGCGCGGGCTCGCCTGGTCGCAAGGGACGACGTTGCTCTTGAGGTTTCTTTTGCGGGCCCGGTTTGACAGGCGCTGGCGCCGCTTTATCCTTTTCCGCTGCAGGGATTTCCTGCAATGCCTTGCCCGTAACGCCGGGAATAGCGGGGAGTATGCCGCGCAACGCCAACGCGGCTCCAAGTGCAAATGCGATTATTATCGCGCCCGTCAGGAGTGCCGCCCTGACAGCTATCCCTTTTGACATCAGCCCCCCTGTTCAACACAAGCCGCGTACGACGCCGCAACAATAACATGCGCGGGGGACCGGTGTGCAGCGTCAGCGCTGGGCTTTGAAACCCGCTTGCTGTGCGTCCCAGGTTGCGCTGGTAATGCCCGCTTCGCGCAATTTGAATTTTTGCACTTTGTTGGTCGGGGTGTAGGGCAGCTGTTCTACCTGCTCCAGGTAGCGTGGAACAAAAAAGTACGGGGCATTTTCGTTGATGAACTGAGCCAGCTCCTCGGGTGCCAGCGTCTGCCCCGCTTTCAATATGTAGTTCAGCTTGAGCTCGGTCTCGGAGGCGAGGATATCGCTGGGGACACCGAACGCGGCACAGTCTGCCAGTGCGGGATGGCGCCTGGCGACCATTTCCACTTCAAAGGTGGAAATATTGCGTCCCTTCAGGCGTACCGCATCTTTCTTGCGGTCCGAGAAAAAGTAATAGCCGTCCGGGCGTCGCTTCAGCATGTCGCCCGTTTTGTACCACTCTCCCGAATAGCTGGCCGCTGTCGCTTCGGGGTCGTCAAAGTAACCATTGAATATCACGTAGGGTTCGCGTGGACGCACCCACAATTCCCCTGGCTCGCCATCGGCCACATCGTTGCCCTGGTCATCGACCAACCGCGCTTCCAGCGCCTTGGCGGGTGTGCCACAGCTTCCGGGAGGCAGGCTGTTTTCCTCCGGGGTGACGATCACCAGCTGCATGGCTTCGCTCTGGCCGAGCCCCTGGGGCAACAATTCCACATTAAAGCGCTCGCTGAACGGGCCCGCGACATCGGCCGGCATCGGTACGGCCATCAGTTTGCGCAGACTGTGTTTTGCATCATCCTCACGCAATGGGGCGTTCCACAGAAACATGTGCATGGCGCCCAGTGTGAAGCTCTGTGTGGCGCCGTAGTAGTCCACACGGTCCCAGAAATGGGTAACCGAAAATGACGTATCGATCGCGAGCGGAATGCCTACGATCAGTGAGCGCAGAATGGACGTGACCCAGGCGGCCGAGTTGTACATGGGCAGGACGGTGTAGATGACATCGCCCGGGCGCGTTCCGAACAACGCATCACCCGACGCCACGGCATTGAACCACACGTTGTGACTTTGCATGACGCCTTTCGAGCGCCCTGTGGTGCCCGAGGTCCAGAGTACGGCGCAGGTATCGCCATAGGTCTGGCCGGACATGTCGGGCTCGCTTGCACCTTCGATATACAGTGAGTTGAAGGCGTGGGCACCGGGGAGCGCCGTGCTGTCGCCGAGAATGACGTAGTGCCCTGCGCTCAGCTCACCGTGTACATCGGCAAGTCGCTGCACATGCGCGTCGTCGGTTACCACAATGTGGGCTCGCGTGCGGTTGATGGTTTCCGTGAGCCAGGCGCCTTTGTAATCAGAGTTGACCGGGCTCCAGACGGCGCCCAGTTTATTGGTCGCCAGTGCCAGAAAAATGACTTCTGGCGAGCTACCCATGAAGAAGGCGACCCGGTCGCCCTTGCCCAGACCGAGGCCAGCCAGTCCGGCGGCAAGCTCGTTAACTTTACGGTCTGCCTCGGCAAAGGTGTAGTGCGTGTCGCCGAACATGATGTAGGTGGCATCGGGCTGCTGCCTGGCTTGCAGGCTGAGTGCGCGCCCCAGGTGACGGTCTTCGATGCGATCGAACTTCAATACATTCATGCGTGGCTCCGAAAAAACGATGGTAAGGCTGGGGCGTGGCTCACAGGGTGATGCCTGACTGTGGATTGCTGGCCAGGTGTTTGCCCATGCTGGCCAGTTCATGCGCGGCACCTCCGAGGTCGAACTCGAGTTGCTTGGCCCAGAGGAAGAAGCGGTGAATAGGGTACTCTACATCCGCGCCAATACCGCCGTGCAGGTGCTGTGCCGTGTGGGAGACGCGGTGTGATGTCTCGGCCGCCCACCAGCGCGCCGCGCCGGCCTGCAGGGTGGCATCCAGCCCTTCGTCAATACGCCACATGGCACTGTCGACCACGCCACGCAGCGCTTCAATATCCATGTAGGCGTCCGCTGCGCGATGGGCGACGGCCTGGAAACCAGCCAGGGCTTTGCCGAATTGCTTGCGCTCGCTGGTATAGCTTGCGGTGCGCGCGAGCGCTTCGCTCGCCACCCCCAGTTGTATTGACGCGGTCATCACCTGTTGGCGTTGGCGCAGCGCGGCGATAGCGTCACTGCCACCGAGGTCGATAGCCTTGGCGCGAGCCACTTGCAGCAGTGCTGTAGGGCGGCCATTACTGACGCGTTGTGGTGTCAGTACAAGGTCAGCTTCAGCGGGAGAGAAAGCGACCAGCCTGTCGCCTGCGCAAACCACGACATACAGCGCATCCTCGGCCCAGGGGACCATGCTCAGCTCGCCGCTCAGGGTGCCTCCGGTGAGTTCAAGGCCTGCTCCCAGGCTAAGACTGAGGTGGGCGCTGCCATCGGCCACCTTGCTCAAGCCCTCACTGACACCACCGCGCTCCAATGCGTAGGCAGCGAGCAGCGTTTCTGCCAGGGGAATCTGGGCGAGAACCCCGCCCTGTGCCTGTGCGACAAGGCACTGCGCAGCGAAGCCCATGCCGGAGCCGCCATTGGCTTCTGACAGCCCGAGCGCGGTAAGACCTGAGCTCGCGAGAGTCTCCCACAGCCCGCGGTCAAAACTGTTCTGGTGGCGCACGCGCGCTGCGTCGTCCACCTGGTCGCGAAAAATACGCGTGGCCAGCTCGGCAATGGCCGCCTGATCGTCACTCAATGAGAAGTCCATGGTCAGTCTCCTGTTGTGCGGCGTACCCGCCGCTGCGTGTTCAGTGTAAGGCCTATCGTTTCAGGGAGAGAATCCTGTCGGCGTGGTTGAGCACCCGTCGCGGTGGATTACAGGCGAAAAGTCCGCGGTAGAACAGTGCCGCCAGCCATTCCGCGAGTTCATCCTCGCTCAAACCGAGTGCCAACAGGTCTGCGTTGCGTTCGATGTAGCGGGTGCGCAGCACTTCCTGCCCTATACCGCTGAGCGCGTGTACCACGAGGTTGACCTCGTGCTCATTGAGGTCACTGTTCGGGAACACGTAGGGAAACACGGCAGCCAGCAGCTTCAAACGGCGATTGTAGGAAGCCTGCCAGCGCGCCCTGAATGCCGGGTCGTCAACGCAGAATTGGTCGATGCAGCGCATGATGCCCGGATGGGCTGCGTGCGCCTGCACGGCTACCCGGTAGTGTGAGCGCAAGCGGCTGAACCAGTCGCCTTTGCTGACGTCGCGCTCGATCTGCTCCGTGGCCTCGAAGGCTGCCAGGTGATCCTCGAGTATTTCGTCAATCAGCGCGTCCAGTCCGTTGTAGTAGTGATGAAACAGGCCTGCCGCCACGCCAGCCTCGGCCGTGATGTCCTTGACCCGCAGCTGGTGATAACCCACCCGGTCGAGCAGGGCGATCGCGGCACTTTTCAGCCGCTCACGCGCAAGCTCCCCCTTGGGGCGCTTTGGTGCGGGTGATGTATTGTCGCTTAGGGGCATCATGTCTGTGCGTCAGGCTGAAACCGGATTATTATTGATATTGAATCCAAATTCAATAATAATCCAGACACGACCATTCAGGTAATCAGGAGGCGGGTAACCGTGCATATCGACTATACGGCAGAGCAGCGGGCCTTGCGCAGTGAACTGCGGGAGTACTTTCAGTCACTCATGACCCCCGAGCTGATAGAGGCGACACGCGGCAATGAAGGTGGCGAGGCTTACAAGTCGGTGATTCGCCAGATTGGCCAGGACGGGTGGCTGGCGCTCGGCTGGCCCAAAGAGTTCGGCGGTCAGGGGCGTGGCCCCATGGATCAGATGATCTTCTTCGAAGAGGCGCAACTCGCTCGCGCGCCGCTGCCATTTGTGACGATTTCCACGGTTGCACCCGCCATTATGGCGCACGGTTCCGAGGCGCATAAGGCGTTTTTTCTACCGAAAATTGCTGCGGGTGAACTGCACTTCGCCATTGGCTACACCGAATCCGACGCCGGCTCCGATCTCGCTGCCCTGAAAACCACGGCAGTGCTTGAGGGCGACGAGTGGGTGATTAACGGTACCAAGGTTTATACCTCGAGCGCGGAGGCGGCGGATTACATCTGGCTGGCCGCACGCAGTGACCTGGAGGCTGCTCGCCCACATGCCGGTATCAGCATCTTCATGGTCGATGCGCATCAGCCGGGGTTCAGTTTTGCTCCCATTCACACGGTGGGTGGTGTGCGCACCAACATGAGTTACTACAACGATGTGCGCTGTCCCAATGACATGATCTGCGGGCAGGTCAACGGTGGCTGGAAGCTGATTACCTCGCAGCTCAACCACGAGCGGGTCGGGCTGGCCGCCATCGGTATATATGCGTATGGCCTTTATCAGGATGTACTCGCCTGGTCTCGCGAGCCCGATGCTGCGGGTGTTCGACCAATTGACGACGCCACCGTGCAGCGCCTGCTCGCGGAATGTTACGCGCGCCTTGAAGCCATGCGCCTCATGACCTGGCGCATGGCGTGGAGCATGGAGCACGGCGAACCGGAGGTGGCCTACGCGTCAGCCATGAAAGCGTTCAGCACCGAGGGCCTGATCGCGGTGTATCGTTTGTTGATGGACGCCATGGGGCCCGCCAGTATGCTGCATCGCGGCAGCACCGGCGCTGCGCTGGCCGGTGATCTGGAAGAGGAATACCGCAAGTGCCAGATCAATACCTTCGGTGGTGGCGTGGTGGAGCTCATGCGCGACCTGGTGGCCGCGTTCGGCTTGAACATGCGTGCGTACAGCCGCTGATCGCAGCCATTTTGATGTTTCGGCCATGGTAATGGCGCCCCTTTAACGTTACATTGTCCGTGAGGGTAAAATAATAGACGGTAGTTAAAGTCATGAGTGTAGCCATCAAGGGCGAGGGGCGGCGTGAGCGCAAGAAGCGCGAAACGCGGGAACGAATTTTACTGGTGGCGCGCAGCCTGTTTACCCGGCAGGGGTACGAAGCGGTCACGGTCGAAGCGCTGGCCGAAGCGGCGGACATATCCAAGCCTACGCTCTTCAACTATTTCCCCAGCAAGATGGCTATCTTGCAGGCGCTGGTGCCTGGCGTAGACGAACGCTTCGCTGCCGCCATTGAGCGTTTTCGCGCGGAGGGTGGGGCCGCCGAGGAGCAACTGGCCCGTTTTTTTGCCTACGGCGCCGAAATGACGCGCAAGACTCCCACGCTCACCCGCGCCATGCTCATTCTCGCGTTGCGCGCTTACGAAGACCCGCTATACAGCGTTGACCAGCACCGCTGGCCCCTGCTGCACGAAAGCTTTTGCGCCATGTTGCATGATGGGCAGGCGCGGGGTGAGGTGCGTTCGGACATCAGCGTCGAGCGTATAACGCACTACATTCTGGGCATTTACGTATACGGCCTGCTCAGTTGGCTGTCAGACCCCAAATACAGTGTCGATGCCGAGTTGGCGGTGGCCGCTGCGTTCCTCGGTTCAGGGTTTTCCGTGCGTGCGGAGGCCAGCGCGGCCGACCGCTGAACCCCTGGCCCCGGCGCTCGCGCGCTGGTATTGTTATCTGCACCACTTCCTCAATTTTTGGTAATTCATCACTATTCCGTGCCGGTTGTGCGGTGTAAAGTTGTCCCCCCGTCTAAAACGTAACCGCAGAAAACTTTTAGGCTGGAGACATGTAATAACCCAGGCAAGACATAAAAGGCCCGCATCGCCCTGGCGCTGTGCAGGGATAACTGTTTGACCCGCATGAGAGGATCCCCCATGAAGACATTCAGGTTTGCGCCGCGCCCGTTGGCCGTGGCCCTGTCATCCATCGCCTTTGGCATGAGCATGGCATCGCAGGCACAGGTAACCGCGCTGGAGGAAGTCATCGTCACCGCGCAAAAACGCGCAGAGAGCACGCAGGAAACGCCTGTGTCTATCGCGGCACTGACTACCGATGCGTTGGAGCAACGCAGCATCGAGAACACCGAGGGCCTGATTGGACAAGTACCTGGCGTAGCCGGCTTCAATGCCCCGGGCTCACGTGGCGCGACCAGTCTGGCCATTCGCGGCTTTGGCGGCGGCAGCCCCGCCAACCTCTCCCTCGACCCTGCCGTAGCCGTTTACCTCGACGGTGTTTACGTAGGCAAGATGCAGGGCTCGGCGATGGACGTTGCCGAGTTGGAGCGTATTGAAGTGTTGCGCGGCCCACAGGGAACCCTGTACGGCCGTAATGCGACTGCAGGCGCGGTGAACTTCATTTCCCGGAAGCCAACGGGCGAGCTGGGTGTGCGCGCCAAAGGCACGCTGGGCAAGTACGACGAGCAGGAGCTGAAAGTGAATGTCGACCTGCCCGCGATAGGCGAAGTCGGCGAAGGGCTGGGCAAGCTGTCCGCCGCGTTTGGCTACCAGACACGCGAGCGTGACCCGTTCTACGACAACCTGAATGGTGGCGCCGGCTTCGACAGCATTGACCGTGATGCTTACCGCATTGCGCTGTTGTGGGAACCCACGGATGCATTGAGCGTGGATTACAGCTACGACAACAGCGATCTCGACGAGCAGGGAGGTTTGCAGAAAGTGACCGGCTTCACCGCGCTCGACCCCGCTGGAAATGTGAGCCGCATATCAGCGCTGCAGGGTACCCTGCAGGGTGCGCAGTTCTGGGCCAGCATTCCCGGAAGTGACCCGCGCATTGCATCGCGCTGGATTCCTTCGCTGCAGGAGACGATCGGGGTCTATCAGGGCATTGAAGCTGACGGGCAGGGCCGCGTCAGTGGCGGTGTAGCCGATTTCGTGCCCACCTCACAGAACGAAGTTGAGGGTCACACCCTCACCCTGAACTGGGAGCTGGGTGACCTCGGTGCGCTCGGCGACGTCACCTTCCGCTCGATCACCGCTTACCGCGAGCTGCAAACCTATGTGTTCGGCGACCTGGAGAATATCGATAGCTCGCTGGATGCCAACGGTGTGGGCGTCTACTCGGATCTGGTTCACCTGACACTGGCGCAGCTGTACGCGCCCACTTCAGGCTTTGCCTACCCCTTTGTCGACGGCCTGTGGGCTGGTATCGACGAATTGGGTGTGAACCACTCGAAGCAGGATACCCTGTCGAACTACGACCAGACCTCGCAGGAGTTCAACATCATCGGTGCGACCGACCGGCTTGATTACGTGGTGGGGCTTTACTACTTTGAGGACGAAGGCCAGTTTGACCGTGCGGCAATTTTCAGCGCACCGCTGGCCGGCGCTGGTACCCAGTACTACGAGAACTCCACTGACGCCATCGCACTGTTCTCCCAGGCAACCTGGCGCCCGGATGTGCTTGACGAGCGTCTTTCCCTGACTGCCGGTTTGCGCTACACGGAAGAGACCAAGGATATCTTCTACGATTATTCGGCGGTGACAACGCCGTTTGGCCAGACGCCTGCGCGCTCTACCAGCCGGGAAGAGAACTTCTACAACCTGAGCGGGAACCTCACGGCGGCGTATCAGCTGACCGATGACATGAACGTTTTCCTGCGCTACGCAACCGGTTACCGCAGTGGTGGTTTCAATGGCGAGGTGTTCGACAACGCCTACGAAGAAGAAACCATGGAACAGTGGGAGCTGGGCCTGAAAAGTGACTGGTGGGACAACCGCCTGCGTGTTAACGGCTCTCTGTACACCTACGTGTATGAAGATATGCAGGTAAGCCAGATCAAGTCCGATGGCGGCACCGCCACCTCCCTGATCACCAACGCCGGTGAAGCGGATCGTTGGGGCGGTGAGCTGGAAGTACAGGTTGCACCGGCGGAAGATCTGATTCTCAGTGTGGGCTACGCCTACGTTACCGGTGACTTCGAGAAGTTCCCCGAGTTGTGCGGCACTGGCGGCACCTGTATTGAAACCAAGGACGCTGCGAAGCGCACCACACCGGGCAACCAGATCAACGCTTCGGCGGACTACGTGTTTGCACGCACCTCGTTCGGTGACATTCGCGGCTATGTCCAGCTCAACTGGCAGGATGAGTGGGCCGAGTCCGCTCTGTGGACTGCCGATGTCAGTGGCCAACCGGTGATCTACGATCACGCGATCATGGATGCGCGCTCTCTGGTTGATGCACGTCTTTCTCTGGAGAGCATTCAGGTGGGCGACGGCATCATGTCGGTGGCACTGTGGGGCCGTAACCTCACCGATGATGACTACCCCACCTTCGGCATCAACTTCGGCGGCCTCGGTCTGACCACCGAAGAATACGGTCCGCCGCGCACGTATGGTCTGGACATCACTTACGAGTACTGATTAACCAGCCAGGCTGTACCGGTTTTGGGGGCGTCCTTGCGAGGGCGCCCCTTTTTTTTGCTGGCACATTCGTGGTGAATACACGTAGCTGTTGCCTGTTCATGCAGGCTTTGAGCCGGCATCATCATGTTTGACGCCGGTTAGGCTTCTGTATAACCCGGCGGTATTTTTGGCGAGGGGGACAGATGAAGCGACGTGGGACGGATTCCGATAGAAATCTGGCGCGGCGGAAGACTTGCCGGATGAGATTTCAGGCTGCCATGCGTTGACGGCAGAACGGCGTGGAGCGCAATTGCGGGAGAGGCGAAAACACATACAGCGGCGGTTCAGCCGCTGAGGAGGGAAGCGCTCCGCATGAGCTGCGGAGCGCCGGGTCTTATCAGCCGACGAAAGACTTGCTGGGTGCAGCAACGCCTTCTGACTCGGTCCCTTTCAGGTAGGCCAGCATGGTGTCTGCATCAGAGACTTCGAAGGGGTCAGTCGGGCAGACATCGCCAAAGTCGGGTTCGGCAAACAGCTTTTCGATCTTGCCGTCGTTGACCAGCATGGAGTACCGCCAGGAACGCATGCCGAAGCCCAGGTTGGACTTGTCGACCAGCATACCCATTTTACGGGTGAACTCACCGTTGCCGTCGGGCAGCATTTTCACGTTCTTGGCGCCAATCTGCTTGCCCCACTGAAACATGACAAAGGCGTCGTTGACCGAGATGCAATAAATCTCGTCTACACCCTGGCTCTTGAATTCCTCGAACAGCGCTTCGTAGCGCGGCAGGTGGTTGGAAGAGCAAGTGGGGGTGAAGGCGCCTGGCAGAGAGAAAACGACGACTTTCTTGCCAGCAAAGATATCGTCTGTGCTGGTGTCCTGCCAGCGGTAAGGGTTCTCGCCGCCGACGGATTCATCGCGAACACGCGTCTTGAAAACAGTTTGTGGAACCTGTCCTGCAGAGATCATGGTAACTCCTCGTCTATGACTCAATGTGTGATCGCACAGTGCCCGTATCGGCGCTCTGCTACGAACTGTCACTTTAACCCGGAACGCCGGTTCTGAAAACATGATTAATTCGAACCATATGATCTATAAAACAGTATGTAGGCGTAGGTAAGTTGAACGCCATCGTGTCATATGCTTGAAACATGGAGCGGGACTGGGCATCTTAGCGGGCAAGCGACTGACATTCAGGTCGGCGCGCATAGCCCCGGAGATTAATAATGACAAAACAGGATGTTTTCCGCCGATCGAGCCTTCGTCCGCTGTCCCTTGCGCTGTGCGCTGCGTTGCCTGTGCTGACTGCCTGCAGCGATTCTGTGGATAGCGTTGTGGCCCCTGTTGAACCGCCGCCAGAGCCTGCGGCGGTACCGTTTCAGGAGCTTTTGGATCAGGGCATTGCGCGCTACCTGGGTGAATATACGCCCATGCTGTCTGAGACGGATGGTGATGTCGTCAATCACAGCTTCGGTGCCGGAGATGGGCCTCTGTGCCTCACTGGGGGTGAATACACCATGGCAACCCGTGACACCGGCTCGGAGGACCTGGTGATCTTCCTTCAGGGCGGCGGGGCCTGTTGGTCTGATTTGTGCCTCGCTACTGAGCAGGCAGCTCCGGGCATCCCGGCCCTGGGCGTGTTGGATCCCGCCCTGGCGGACAACCCGGTTGCGGGCTGGAACACAGTGTACCTGCCTTACTGTGATGGCTCTTTACATGCGGGTGATCAGGATGTAGATACGGACGACGATGGCAGCGCCGACCGCTTCCATCGGGGCCTCCACAACCTGTCTGCTTCACTGGACGTAGCGGTGAATACATTCCCGGCGCCGCGGCGCATTTTATTGACCGGGGTTAGCGCCGGCGGCTTTGGCACAACGTATGCGCTACCACTGGTGCGCCAGTTGTACCCGGACGTGCCGATCGAGTTGATCAACGATTCTGGCTTGGGGTTGGGACGTATTGACGATCCTTCCTTCATCGAGCAGTTGCTGACCGAGTGGAATGCCACGGCGTTTTTCCCCGAGAGCTGTGAGACCTGCATTGGTGATGATGGCCACATCACTGACTATCACAAGTATCAGCTCAGTGAGGATGAAAATTTCAGTCTGGGCATGATGAGCTACACGCGGGATACCGTGATCTCATTGACCTTTGTGCAGGTGGGTGGAGAGGCATTCGAGGCAGCTTTGATCGGCGAATTGGATGATCTTGAAGCGGCGTTCCCTGACCGAGTTAAATCGTTTGTGGCGACAGGTACGGAGCATACCTTCCTGATCGGCGATCTGGGCAAGACCGCTGGTGGTGTTTCAGTGGCCGACTGGGTCAGCTCCATGCTGCAAGGAGAAGGCTGGGAAACGACACGCGACTAGGTCAACCTGCAGTGGTCCGGCACAACCCGTTGGCGACCGGGTTGTGTGCCTGGCCGACGAAGTAAATACAGGTTGTGCTCAACGTACGGGCTTTTTCTAACCTAATAAGTCACAAAAAGCTTCTATGGGCTTGTAATTAATAGAGATTTTTTGATATCACGTGCTAAGCTTGCGGCGTCAGGTTCCGAGCAGGTTGATTCTGCGGGTAAACGCCGCATAATCGCGCTGGGACAAAAAAATCAAGATCTGCTTCCGAGTGGGCAACAGGGGACGACAATGATCATCAGCGGCATTACTCATTATAGCCGATTGGCTGCGCTATTTGTTATCGCGTTTGCGTTGACTGCTTGTGGTGGCGGAGGCGGCGGTGGAGACGGTGGCGGTTTCTTGCCGGATCCTGATACGCCCAATAACCTTGCCCTGAGCTTGACCATCGAGAAGGAGTCTGTCCCCGCTAATGTGGCGCAGAGGCCTGCGGAAGCCGACAGCCCGCATGTTGCACAGATTGCGATTGAAGTTTCAGATAGTGGCACGGGTCTGCCGGTCGTTGGAGCGGAGGTGTCGGTTTCGTTTACCGGAACGCGCGTTGGCGGTTTGCTGAGCGAGGAAGACCTTGCGGGTGGCGTGGACGAAACTCTCTCCAGCGTGAGTGTGCAGACCGGCGCCAATGGTGATGCGCGAATTTTCTTTGTGGCCGGCACCGTGGATGGTGAGGCCAGCCTACGGGTTCGTGCAGAACGTTCAGCGGATGGTTCCACTGCGGGTGGCGCAGAGGTTGCAGCATCTATCCTTGTGGTTAATACAGCGGGTCCCGCGGCCGCACTGGAGTTCACAGGGCCGTTCATCGAGGCTATCCGCACTAACAGGGTAGAGGTCGGCCTTGCTCCCGATGAAACCGTTGATTTTCAGAATGGCACATACAGTCGTGTGGTTTCGGTGACCGCTACCGATGCCAACGGTAATCCTGTGGCGACCAATACCCCGATACTTTTCCGCTTGATAGATGCGCCCCTTGATGGCTATCCGGAATCAGGCCCTGGCAGTTTTGTTATTAAGGGTAGCAACGGTAACCCATTGGAAGGTAACTTCAGCTTCGAGGCTGCAGGTGCCAGGTTTGCCGCCTTGGGCGCACGGGTGGGTGATCGCCTGGCGTTGGATGCAGACCCGGATGGTCGTTCCTTTTTCCATGCGGGTATTCGTACAATCTCCGAGCTGCCAGAGGGTGAGCCCGGTTCTCTTTTGATCCGCACAGATGAAGAGCCGTTCCGCGTCGGCGAAGATCAGGGTGCGAATGTGCCTTATGTGATCGGGCGCGCTCGCGTAGGCAATATCCAGTCGCTGGCATTCACGGATGCCAACGGCACAGCCAGCACACTGCTGACTTACCCCTTCAGCAATGTTGGGCGCACTGCGCTTCTCGTCGCACAAACGGAGGATTTCTCCGTCAGCCGTGTGTTCAATCCCGGTGGTCCGGTTTATCTCGGCTCACTGGAAGAAGAGGGGTTGACCCTGACTGCCTCGACCAGAACGTTGACGAGTAATGTGACCAATGGTGTGGTCTCACTCTGCGTTCGCGACGGCAATCAAGTGCCGTTGCCCGCTCAATCTATCCAGTTCAGTGTAGGGGATACGTTTGGTGCCAGCGTTGATGTGAATGGGCAGGGATCGTCAGGTGCGCTGGTTACAGGTGCTGGCGGTTGCACCTCGGCCGTTGTGAACGTCCGCGACCAGCTCCCGGGAAGCGATGAAATTACCCTTCTGTTCTCCGTTCAGTCTCTCGGCGAGCCCAGCGAGGTGGAGGTCACTATTCTTGCTTCGGGTTCAGGCAACCTCATTGGCAACCTGAATTGTTCGTCCAGGACCTTGGGGCTCGTGTATCTGACAGATTCAGGAGAACCCATTCCGAACGCGCTGCTTTCTGCCTCCGATTTCACCTGGCCAAGCGGCAGCCCCAATTTCATCTTCACGCCGGCCTCCGATGGCGGCTCCAGTGCGGGTGTTACCGATAGTAATGGGGCGGTGGCGGTGCGCTATTCCATTACCTTGCCCCAGCCTGAAGAGAATGATCAGACAATAGAGTACACGGCGACCTTTGAGACAGGTAGCGGAGACGCGCAATTTGACTTCCGGTGCGGGTTTACCGTGGCAGGCACCGGCCCGGCTACCGATCCGCAGCTTGTGATTCAGACCTCCACGTTGCCGGATGCGACCGATGGAAGTGCATACTCGACGCTGTTGGAGTCCAGTGGTGGCGAGTCTGGTTCGCAGAAAAACTGGACCCTGGTCTTCAATGATGGCGCCGTGGGGCTCTCCGTGAGCAATAGCGGGACAAGCGGCGCCTTGCTTTCCTGGGCAAGTCCCGTCACGGGAAGCTACGATATCGTCGTGGAAGTCAGCGACCAGGGTGGGCAAGTAGTCAGCAAAACCCTGAACCTTGAGGTTGTTGATCCGTAGAAGAAAGCTTGGGGGCGGTGCGCGTGTCGTCCCCAGGCGCTAAAACGGGGCTCACCGGTTTGCGCAACACCGAGTGGGTGTTGTGCCCCGATGTCCGGTCGTTGGTGGTGGTGAGTCGCGGCCTACAGCCAGCCCGCAACATCCAGGATCTTCAGGCCGCCCAGGCCCACCGCGACCGCTACCACCAGGCTTCCCAGCAGGTTGGCAAGCCACCCGTTGGCCTGTGCCCCCAGTAGCGAGCGACTGTTCATCACCAAGAGCAGGAAGACGGCGACCACAGGCAGCAAGAGGCCAT
Organism: Haliea salexigens DSM 19537; assembly: GCF_000423125.1. Classification (GTDB taxonomy): domain Bacteria; phylum Pseudomonadota; class Gammaproteobacteria; order Pseudomonadales; family Halieaceae; genus Haliea; species Haliea salexigens. Next base: position 286,273 of record NZ_AUHJ01000003.1, on the reverse strand, counting down.
TGGCTGCCTGTGCCAGCAAAATCGCGGCGAGTGGTCGTGTGCCCAGCGCCGCGAACAGCGTGCCTGTGGTCAGTACAGAAATCCATATCAGGCGGAAGCCCGGAGCGCTCATGCGGGATTGCCAGCCCATGGCGCCACAAACCGCATAGGAGGCGGCGAGTGGGGCGGTGATCGCGCTGGTCAGGCCGCCTGCGAACAGGCCGGCGGCAAAAATGCTGTTTGCCGCCGGCCCCAGCAAGGGCTCCAGCTGTCGTGCCAGTGAACCGCCGTCGAATGTCACGCCGGTACCAAAAAAGGCCGTGGCCGCTGTGCTCATGATCGCCAGGGTGATCAGCCCACCGAGACCGATGGACAGGCCACTGTCCACGCGCGATTCGTGAACTGCCCGCTCCAGACTGATGTTCGCCGGCCACTTTTCCCGCACGGCATTGGCATGCAGGAACAGGTTGTAGGGCACTACGGTTGTGCCAATCAGCGCGATGGCGACCATGACCGACCCCTCGGGCAGCGTCGGGCGCAGCAGACCGTAAAGAATGTCGGTCACGCAGGGGCTCACCACGATAGCGGCCAGCATGAACACAACGCTCATTACCAGCACGAGCAGGATCAGCACGGCTTCCAGCACCGCGTAGCGGCCACTTGCCAGCAGGCCGGCAGCGACCAGCCCAATGACCACGGACCAGAAAGCGGTGCCGAGACCGGATACCGTGTTCAGCGCCAGCGCTGCACCCGCAATGTTGCCTGCCTCGTAGGCCGCGTTGCCAATGCCAATGGCGACCACTACGAGGATAACCGCGAGTTTGCCCAGTAGTGGGCTGGTGAAGTGAGCACGCATCGCTTCTGCCAGGCCAGCGCGTGTCGCGAGCCCCAGGCGGGCACTCATTTCCTGCAGGATATACGTGGCGAACACGGAGAATAGCAAAGCCCAGAGCAGAGCGAAGCCATAGTGTGCGCCGGCAGAGCTCGCGGTGGTTATGGTGCCGGGGCCGATGAAAGCTGCTGTAACCAGCAACCCGGGGCCAAAGCGGAAGCGCTGTTTACTGGATGTCATCAAGTGGTGCTCCCGCGTTGCCTCAACGGCCATGTTAGCAGCCTTGGGCTAGGTTGTCGGTGCGTGCGGCTGCTACCATGCCGGCCATGGCCACGTTGACTGCTACTGCCCCATCACTGTGCGTTTCTGTGGTTGTCTACCACAGCGACCTGGCGCGCCTGGAAGAGACCCTGGCTGCGCTGCTGGTGGCGGTGCAGAAGGCGCGTGAAGCCGCCGCGCTCACAACGGTTGCTGTGCTCATTGTGGATAATTCGGTGTGCAGGGTGTACCACCAGGCGCTGCGCGATACCATCGGTCAGCTGCCCTGGGAGCGCACCGAGGTGGTGTGCCGCGTACTGCAGGCGGCGGCCAATCTCGGTTACGGCGCCGGCCACAATATGGCTCTGGAACAAGGTGCTTCTGACTGCCATCTGGTGCTGAACCCGGATATTGTCACAGACGCCCGGGCTCTGGCTGTCGGCTTGAGGTATCTGCGCGAGCACCCGCAGGTGGTGCTCGTTTGCCCCCGGGGGGAGCTGGCAGATGGCAGCCCGGCGTATCTCAGCAAGCGTATGCCCTCAGTGCTGGTGCTGGCGTTGCGCGCCTTTGCGCCCCCGTGGTTACAGGCCCGCTTCGCGGCGCGCCTTGCCGCCTACGCCATGCACGACGTACACGCTGCCGGCAGGCCTACGGCCGTGCCACTGGCAAGCGGCTGCTTTATGCTGGTGCGAGGGGCTGTGTTGCGCCGCATGGGCGGTTTTGATCCGGCGTTTTTCCTGTATTTTGAAGACTATGATCTGTCCTTGCGCCTGGCTGCCCTGGGTGAGCTGCACTACCTGCCCGAGATGTGCGTGCGCCATTACGGCGGGGAAACGGCACGCAAGGGCCTGCAGCATGTTGCTTATTTTCTGCGAGCGGGCCTGCGTTTCTTCCACCGTTACGGGTGGCGCTGGCTGTAGCGCCCTGCGAAAACTGCTAGACTGCCGGCTCGTCGAAACGTGAAGCGACCATGGCAACCCCACGAGATTTGCACAAGCTGGCGTGCCTGGAGCCCCTGGGGTTGCAGCTGCTGGTGGCCCGCAGGGTCTTGCCCGGTGCGGCGCCGAGTGCGCCGCGTGTTCCGGTTGTATGGCGGTCTGAAGCTGCCGCACCGGCCCTGGCGGACGCGCCGGTCGCTACCGATGCGGTATCGACAACCGATCGGGCGGCGGTCTCACCCTCCCTCGCACCGTCGGCGCCAGCCAAGCGCGCGCCAACAGCCGTCCCGGCACCCACGCCCAGCCCTGTTGCTGCAACCGCGGTCACGTTCAGCGTGGTCGCAATCGTCGCCGGAGGCTGCCTTTGGTTGCAGCCTGTGAAAGGCCCGGAATTGCCGGCAGAGCAGCTGCAGTTGATTCGCGCCATGGCGTTTGCCCACACCATGCGTCGCGGCGGTGAGCGGGAGGCTGCGCCGCTGGCTACGCGGTTCGATTGGCCCCTGCATACGAACCGGCAGCTCGATCTGGGCGAGGAGGCCGCGGCCGCAGCGCTCACCGGTTTTGTGCTGCGGCAGTTGCGCGATAAAGGCTGCCATTGCCTCGTGCTGTTGGGTGCGCATGCTGGCCAGTACCTGCTGCAGCCAGAGCTCGACACGGTGCCTGCCGTGCGTTTGCCTGATAGTGCCGAGATGATTGCTGAGCCCGCATTGAAGCGCGATGCCTGGCTGGCGCTGGCGGCGTTGGAACTCTAACCGTGTCTTCGGTTATCAGGCCCGCGTTGCCTGAAGATATCCCCAGGATGGCTTCACTGGATGCGCAGGCATCGGCTTGGCCATGGCGGGAATCACAGTTCGTTCGTTGCTGCGCGGTGGCCGAAGATGCCTCGGAGCGCGCGCTGTTGCTGGAAGTGAATGGCGCCCTGCAGGGGTTTGTGGTGTACGCGCGCGAGTTTGATGACGGCAGTATCTACAATATCGTGGTTGCCAGCTCCGCGCGACGCCAGGGGTTCGGGGAGTGTCTGTTGCAGTCGGCCGTTGATGCCATGCTCGCAACCGGAGCGCGGCGCTGTGTGCTTGAGGTGCGCAAGTCCAATCTGCCCGCCCGCCGCCTGTACGAGCAGATGGGGTTTCACGTGGACGGTTTGCGGCGCAACTATTATCCGCTGCCGCCTGGGCGTGAAGATGCGGTACTGATGTCACTGGATCTGTGAGAGAACAATGAACATAGTGGAAACCGAGTGGTGGACGATGGCGCTGGCGCCTGAATGGTGGGCCGATGTCGAGGAGGACGGCACCGTACTCATCGCCGACGAAGACGATGTGGGCTGCCTCGAGATGACCACGCTGCACAAGACAGACGGTGACCTCGGACAGGCAGAGCTCCGGCAGATTGCTGCGGCGGAGTCGCCCGCGGCATCAGGTTGGCAGGCGGTCACTTGTGGTGACTTTGCAGGCTGGTCGACCCGTTTCATCGAGGAAGATGCGGCGGTCCGCGAATGGTATCTTGCCGCGCACGGCCTGTTGCTGTTTGTCAGCTACAGCTGCGACAGCGACAACCGTGGCATGGACGATGCCGCCGTCGACGCACTATTGGACACCCTGGCGCTGAGCGAGGCAGCCCCGGGCTGAGCGTCAGCTGATGGTGCCGGTTACGCGCACCCGCTTGGCGCCTTTCACCGGCCTGGCTTTCAGCGCGTCCTGGCGGCGTTTTATGTGGCTGTCGATGAGATTTTTGCCGGCGATCATCAGCCCGGTGAAAATAAACGCACCGGGAGGCAGAATGGCCAGCAGAAAAGGCTGGTAGTCATCGATCAATACCAGTTTCCAGCTCGCCGCCGAGGCGCCAAACAGCAGCTGCATATCGGCAAACAGGGCCCCCGTTCCCAGCATTTCGCGCACGGCGCCCAGCATCACCAGCACCACGCCAAAGCCCAGCCCCATGATCAGGCCATCATAGAGCGCCGGCGCAACCGCATGCTTGCTGGCAAAGGCGTCGGCGCGGCCCAGAATGACGCAGTTGGTGGTGATAAGCGGCAGGAAAATCCCCAGAATCTGGTAGAGGTCGAAGGCGAAGGCCTGCATCAGCAACTCGGTGCAGGTGACCGCAGAGGCGATGATCATAACGAACACCGGCAGGCGCACGGCATCCGATACCACGTTGCGGATGACGGAGACCGCTGTGTTGGAACAGGCCAGGACCAGTGTGGTGGCGGCGGCCAGGCCCAGTGCATTGACCACATTGCCGGTGACCGCGAGCAAGGGGCAGAGGCCGAGCAGCTGCACAATCGCCGGGTTGTTTTTCCACAAACCGTTCAGAGTCAGTTCGCTGTAGGCGGGAGTACTCATGCGGTGGGCTCCTTCTGCGTTGCGTCGGGTTTGCCAAACAGGCTGGCGTGCTCGCGCTGAACGAACTGCAGGGCCTTTTGTACCGCCGCGACGACGGCACGCGGGGTGATCGTGGCGCCGGTGAACTGGTCAAACGCGCCGCCATCCTTGCGCACGCCCCACTGGGCGGGTGGCGGGTTGGTCAGGGATTTGCCGTTGAAATCGAGAATCCACTGCGATTTGCGCAGGTCGACTTTGTCGCCCAGGCCGGGGGTTTCCCGGTGTTTTACGGCGCGTACGCCGGCAACGGTGCCGTCCGCATTGACGCCGACGATCAACTCGATGTCGCCGCTGTACCCGTCTCGCGCCACCACCGGTACTATCACGGCGACAGCATCGCCGCTCTGGCGTGCAATGTACAAGGGGCGGGCTTCGCGCAGCCCAAGGTCGTTGCCCCCCGGCTGCAGTGTGCGGGTGTCGTCCAGCATGCTGTTGTCGTGGCGCTCGCGGGGCACGATTTCAAGCAGCGCCTGTTCTTCCGCGTGGCGCTGCTCCAGGGCAATGGTGTCCCGCGTGGCGAGCCAGGTGCCGCCAATCAGCAATGCTGTGCACAGAGCGAAGAGCGCCAGCAGTGCGCTGTTGCGGGTAATCGATTGCCCCAGGAGTTGCATCAGCCGGTGCCTCCAGACTTGCCGTGGCCATAGACGCGTGGCTGGGTGTAGTGGTCGATGAAGGGTGCGGCAAAGTTGGCGATGAGTACCGCAAAAGCCACGGCATCGGGGTAATTGCCCCAGACGCGAATCAGATACACCAGCACGCCGATAAGCGCACCGAAAACCAGCCTGCCCCGCACCGAGACGGCGGAGGAGACCGGGTCGGTAACGATGAAGAAGGCGCCGAACATGGTGGCGCCGCTGAGCAGGTGGAACAGGGGTGACCCGCCACTGCTGGAGCTGCCACCGGCGTAGAAAAGCGCTGACATCAGCGTGAGGCTGGCAAGCATGGCTACCGGGGCATGCCAGGTGAATATGCGCCGGTACAACAGCCACAGTCCACCGGCCAGAAAGGCGAGGTTGACCCATTCCCAGCCAATGCCCGCCCAGCGCCCGAACTGTGGTGTCTGGGCCCACAGGTCCTCCATGAGCAGTCCCTGGTTCTGGCGCAGTATATCGAGCGGGGTCGCCATGGTGACGCCATCGAACTGGGCGGGCAGGAAGCAGGCTTGCAGGGCCTCCCAGAGATTGGGTACGTCCGCGAGGCCACGCGGTGGCGCCCACGCCGTCATCTGCACAGGAAACGAAATCAGCAGCACGACGTAGCCCACCATGGCGGGGTTGAAAGGGTTATAGCCCAGCCCGCCGTAGAGTTGCTTGGCCATCAGAATGGCTGCCGCCACACCCACGGCGATCAGCCACCAGGGGGCATAGGGTGGCAGGGCGATGCCCAGCAATACGCAGGTCACCAGGGCGCTGCAGTCTTTGAGGTAGAAGGTCAGGGAGCGCCCGCGCAGGAACAGCGCCAGGGATTCAAAGGCGATGCCGACCAGGCACGCCCAGGCTACATTGATCAGGGTGCCAAAACCAAAGAACAGGGTGAGCATAAACACACCGGGCAGGGTGGCCAGCAGCACCTGGCGCATCACCATGCCTGTGCTGTAGCTGCCGTGAGCATGCGGCGAACTGACGCGCATCAGTGCCATCAGGTCGCTCCCGATTCTGTTGCGGCTGATTCGGCCTCAGCCAGTTTGCCTTTCAGGCGCTCCACCGAGGCCTCCAGGGCGCTGACGATTTTGGCGTCCTCGCCAGACGCAACGCTCTGCGCCAGGCGTTGTTCGGCTTTCGCCAGTTTCTGCCGCAGCGCAGCCTCGGGAGAAACACTGGCTGCGACGGGTTGGCCGTCCTGCTGTGCGGCCTTCTTGGCCTTGGCGCGCTCGATGGCGGCCTGGATCGGGTCCTCCGCGTCACCCTGAGCGGCCAGTTCGGCGCGCTTCTCCGCGGCCGCTTTGCGCGCAGCACGTTTGGCTTCGCGTTCTTCTTCTTCCTGTGCCAGCCTGACCTGGCGTGCCTCGAACCGCTGTCGCGCCTGCTCCGATTTGGCGTGCTCGCGTCGCTGTTCCAGAATGTCGGCCTTTGAGGCGCGGTAATACTGCACCAGTGGGATGTGGCTGGGGCAGACCCACGAGCAGGCCCCGCACTCAATGCAGTCGAACAGCTTGTGTTGCTCCAGCTTTTCGAATTCCTTGCCCTGGGCAAACCAGAACAGTTGCTGGGGCAGCAGGCTTGCCGGGCAGGCCTCGGCGCAGAGGCCGCAGCGGATGCAGGGCTGCGCGGGCGGTGGTGGCGGTAGCTCGGCGGCGGTGGGTGCCAGAATGCAGTTGGTGGTCTTGACGATAGGTGCCTGCACGGTGGTGACGGTGAAACCCATCATCGGCCCGCCCATTACCAGGCGCTTGCAGCGCTCCGGGTGCAGGCCGGCAAGCTCCAGCAGGTACTGCATGGGCGTGCCCAACAGCACCTCGAAGTTTTGCGGAGCCTCCACCGCGTCGCCGGTCACCGTGGTGATGCGCGAAAGCAGCGGTCGTCCATGGCAGATGGCATCGCGCACGGCCACGGCGGTGCCCACGTTCTGGCAGACAATGCCGATGTCTCCCGGCAAGCCGCCGCTGGGCACCTGCTGCCCGGTGAGAATCTCGATGAGCTGCTTCTCTCCGCCCGACGGGTATTTGGTCGGGAAGGTCACCACCTCAATGGTACTGCCAGCGGTGGCCGCGCGCAGGGCAGCAATGGCTTCGGGTTTATTGTCTTCCAGCCCCAGCAGGACCTCTTGCGGCTGCAGGATATGCTGCAGGATGGCAATGCCCTCGACGATATCGGTGGCCCGTTCGCGCATCAGGCTGTCGTCGGCTGTGATGTAGGGTTCACACTCCGTGCCGTTGATGATCAGGGTCTTGACGGCTCGCCCGGGCTTGCCGGCGAGCTTCACGGCGGTGGGGAAACCCGCCCCACCCATGCCCGCTATGCCCCCAGCGCGGATCAACTCCAGCAGCTCGGTGGCTTCGCAATCGCGGTAGTTAGCTACACCCTGCAGTGGCGCCCAGCGGTCTTCCTGATCGCAGTCGATGACGATGCAGGGTGCAGGGAAGCCGGAGGGGTGGGGTATGGGCCGGTCTTCAATGGCGCTGACCATGCCTGAAGTCGGCGCGTGTAGCGGTACGCTGACATGTCCACCAGGCTCGGCAATCAACTGCCCTTTCAGTACCTGCTCGCCAACCGCGACGACCGGCCGCGCCGGCGCGCCAATGTGCTGCGACAGAGGCAGAATCAATTGTGGCGGTATACCCGCGTTGCGAATGGGCTGCTGCAGCGACTGATGCTTGTTCTCGGCGGGGTGAATGCCGCCGTGGAAATCATGCACCCGCCTCATGCGGCACGCTCGGCCGGTGTGGCATCGGTGGCTATAATTTCCAGGTTGTTGCTGCGTTGGGCGGGCATTTGCCAGTGCCAAGTTTGCAGGCTTTCAGGCTGCGGGATCATGTCGATGCAGTCCACAGGGCAGGGCTCCACGCAGAGGTCGCAACCTGTGCACTCGCTGGCGATCACGGTGTGCATCTGCTTCGCCGCGCCCAGAATCGCATCGACAGGGCAGGCCTGGATGCACTTCGTACAGCCGATGCACTCATCCTCGCGGATGTAGGCCACCGCCTTTACCTTTTCCTCGCCGTGTTCCTCGTCCAGCGGCGGTGCTTCTACGTCCAGCAGGTCCGCCAGGGCCTGGATGGTGGACTCGCCGCCGGGCGGGCACTTGTTGATGGCTTCGCCGCCGGCAATGGCCTCGGCGTAGGGACGGCAGCCGGGAAAGCCGCACTGTCCGCACTGGGTTTGTGGCAGGATGGCGTTGATTTCATCGGCAATCGGGTTGCCTTCCGTCCGAAAGCGCACGGCAGCGAAGCCCAGCAGCGCACCGAACGGTGCGCCGAGCCCGACCAGCGCCAACAGCGCCGCAAGCAATGGATATTCTGCGATCCAGCTCGGCATAACGCTACACCAGTCCCGCGAAGCCCATGAAGGCCAGTGACATCAAGCCGGCCGTGACCATGCCGATGGCAGCGCCCCGAAAGGGCTCTGGCACGTCGGCAACGGCCAGGCGCTCGCGCATGGCCGCGAACAGAATCAGCACCAGGGAGAAGCCCAGCGCGGCGCCAAAGCCGTAAAACAAGGCCTGGAGAAAGCTGTGGTCCTTGTTGATATTGAGCAGTGCGACACCCAGTACGGCACAGTTGGTGGTGATAAGGGGCAGGTAGACACCCAGCACCCGGTGCAACAGTGGGCTGCTTTTGCGCACCACCATCTCGGTGAACTGCACCACAACGGCGATCACCAGGATAAATGAGATGGTACGCAGGTATTCGAGCCCCAGCGGCTCCAGCAGCAGGTAGTAGGTCAGGTGGCTGCAGGCCGAGGCGAGTGTGAGTACGAAGGTGGTGGCCATGGACATGCCCATGGCGGTTTCCAGTTTGTTGGACACGCCCATGAATGGGCACAGTCCAAGGAACTGCACGAGCACGAAGTTGTTGACCAGAATGGCTCCGATCAGAAGGATGGAATAGTCGGCCAGCACAATAACGTCATCAAGGGGTTACCAATTCGCCTAATGGTAAGTAGTTATCCCGGTGGAAACAATCGCCACCGGGGTTTAAAACCCGTGTTGGTTCAAGCCTGGCTGGCTTTCGCCTCGTCGGCGCTGGCAGCCAGCATTGCCTCAACCTGAGCCGGATCAACGCGGGTCAGCAGGGGCTCGAACGGTGACAGGCCGTGCTGGAGCAGCGGCCCCCCGGTGAGTGCGGTCCAGTCCAGCGAGCAATTGAGGAACCGTTCGGATTTCTCTGCCATCGCGGGTAGCACCGGCTTCAGGTAGGTCATAAGAACACGAAACAGATTGATCCCCATGCTGCACACGGCGTGAACATCAGCTTCGCGGCCCGCCTCCTTGGCCAATACCCAGGGCTTACGCTCATCAATATACTGATTCGCACGGTCCGCGAGGGCGACGATGGCGCGGATGGCTTTGCTGTATTCGCGCTGCTCGTAGGCCTCGGCGATGGCTTCGCCCTGATCCATGAAGGCCTGCAGCAATTCCGGTTCGGCGCAGTGCGCTGTGGTGGTGTTGTCGAAGCCCTTGCGCAGGAAGCCGGCGCAGCGGCTGGCGATATTGACCACCTTGCCGATGACATCGGCATTCACCCGTTGTACGAAGTCCGTCAGGTTGAGGTCGATATCATCCACCGCGGCACCGAGTTTGGCGGCGAAGTAATAGCGCAGGTATTCCGCATCCAGGTGCTGCAGGTAGGTGCCGGCATTGATGAAGGTGCCGCGGCTCTTGGACATCTTGGTGCCATTGACGGTGAGGAAACCGTGGGCATAGATTGCCGTTGGCGTGCGCAGGCCCGCCGAGTGCAGCATCGCCGGCCAGAACAGACCGTGGAAGTTGATAATGTCCTTGCCGATGAAATGAAACAACTCGGCGTCAGCATCGGCATGCCAGTAGCGGCCGAAGTCGCAGCCCGTGCGCTCGCAGTAGTTCTGGAAACTGGCGATATAGCCGATGGGCGCATCCAGCCACACATAAAAGTACTTGCCGGGCTCGCCGGGAATTTCAAAGCCGAAGTAGGGCGCATCGCGGCTGATATCCCACTCCTGCAGCCCCGCGGCGGTCCACTCGCGCAGCTTGTTGGCAATTTGTGGCTGCAGCGTGCCGGAGTCGATCCAGTCGCCCAGCATGTCCGCGAGTGCGGGCAGGGCAAAGAAAAAGTGGGTTGATTCCTTGTCGATAGGGCGCGCCCCGGAAATGGCTGACACCGGGTCAATGAGGTCCGCGGGGGTGTACGTAGCGCCGCAGGCTTCGCAGTTGTCACCGTACTGCCCAGGGGTTTTGCAGCGCGGGCAGGTACCCTTGATAAAGCGGTCGGCGAGGAACAGTTCCTTCTCCGGGTCAAACGCCTGCACGATATCGCGGCGCGTGATGTGGCCATTGGCCTTGAGGCGGCCGTAGATTTCCTCGCTCCAGTGGCGGTTCTCCGCCGAATGGGTGCTGTAGTAGTTGTCGAAACCGATACAGAACCCAGCCGCATCCTGCTCGTGCTCTGCCTTGATACGGGCGATCTGCTCCTCGGGGGTGATGCCCAGTTTTTCCGCAGTGAGCATGATGGCGGTACCGTGTGCGTCATCGGCGCACACGTAGAGGCAATCGTGGCCACGCGACTTCTGGAAGCGCACCCAGATATCGGTTTGCACCATCTCCAGCATGTGGCCCAAATGCAGTGGGCCGTTGGCGTAAGGTAGGGCGCTGGTCACCAGGATCTTGCGCGCGCGGCTGTCTGGCATGTGCTTCACTATTCCATGCAGTTCAAAAAACGGGGGGCGTACTATAGCGGGTTTGCCTGCGCCAGTCATTGTCGGGGCCCGCCCAACTCCCTATACTGGCGTCCCTCGCGGGTCTCGCTCAGGCCCAGCACTGGTATTCCACGGATCCGGCAGTCATGAACACAATCAAGCACATCATCGCCGTTGCCTCCGGCAAGGGTGGCGTCGGCAAATCGACCACAGCGGTGAACCTGGCGCTGGCGCTGCGGGCGCTGGGGAGCCGCGTGGGGTTGCTGGACGCCGACATCTACGGGCCCAGCCAGCAGCGCATGCTGGGTATTGCCGAGGGTACCAAGCCGGAACAGAAAGATGGGAAATGGCTGCTGCCGGTGATGGCACACGGGCTGAAAACCATGTCCATGGGATTTCTCGCCAGTGAGCGCACACCCATGGTCTGGCGCGGTCCCATGGCGGGCGGTGCACTGGTGCAGATGCTGGAGCAGACCCTCTGGGGCGAGCTGGACTATCTGGTGATCGACATGCCGCCCGGTACCGGTGATATACAGCTTACCCTGTCGCAGAAAGCCACGGTCGCCGGTGCGGTGATCGTCACCACGCCCCAGGATATTGCCCTGCTGGATGCCCGCAAGGGTATCGAGATGTTTCGCAAGGTGGATGTTCCCATTCTCGGCATCCTTGAGAACATGGCCGTGCACGTGTGCAGCCAGTGTGGCCATGCCGAGCATATTTTCGGCAGCGCCGGTGGTGAGCGGGTCTCGGCGGATTACGGTGTGCCGCTGCTGGCCAGCCTGCCCTTGGCCCTGTCCATCCGCGAGCAGACTGACAGCGGCACCCCGACGGTTGTCGCGGCGCCGGAATCTCCGGAAGCGCAGTTGTATCTTGCAGCTGCCCGGGCCATTGACGCGACCCTCGCGGGCGCGGCCTCGGGCGGCGATGCCGGGGGTCCCACCATACGAATCAGCGACGACTGAACGGAGCGTATTGCAGCGTGAGCATCAAGGCAGATAAATGGATACGCCGTATGGCGGAGCAGCAGGGCATGATTGAGCCCTTTGAACCGGGTCAGGTGCGCAGCGACGGCGATCGCCGGCTTATTTCCTACGGCACATCGAGCTACGGTTACGATGTGCGCTGCTCGGATCATTTCAAGGTGTTCACCAACATCAATTCCGCAACCGTAGACCCGAAAGCCTTCGATGAAAACAGCTTTGTCGACGTGCGTGGCGATGTGTGCGTGATTCCGCCGAACTCTTTCGCGCTGGCGGTGACGGTGGAGTATTTCCGCATACCGCGCAACGTGCTGACCATTTGCCTGGGCAAGTCGACCTATGCCCGCTGTGGCATCATCGTCAACGTGACGCCTCTGGAGCCGGAATGGGAAGGGCACGTGACGCTGGAATTCTCCAACACCACTACCCTGCCGGCGAAGATATACGCGAATGAAGGCGTCGCGCAGATGCTGTTTTTCGAGTCGGATGAGGTGTGTGAAACCAGCTACCGCGATCGCGGAGGCAAGTACCAGGGCCAGCGCGGCGTCACGTTGCCGCGCGCCTGAGGCACATTTCAGGGAGTGGCGGTGGCCTGTAGCGGTGTGCCGCCCATGCTGCCTTCGGCGAGCAACACTTCCACCGGCTTGTCGTCTTCCACGTGGATGGTTTTGACCATCAGGTAATCCCACTCCGGCGCCAGCCACATGTCGGACTCGCGGTCCGGTTCTTCATGTAGCCGCTCGAAGTGCAGCGTGTTCACCGGGCCCAGCGGGGTGTCCAGAATCTCTTCGCCCACATACACCAGCTCGTAGTCGCGAATGCGCTTGCCGTCGGCAATGCGGACCTGCAGGTTTTCCTTCGGGTTCTCCTTCGCCATCAATTGCAGGCGCAGCTGTTCCTGCTGGCTCATGCGGTCCAGCGTGCCCTCGGTGTAGGGCAATTCGTACCATTCATCCTTGTAGAAGCTGCGCACGGTATCGGCGCCAGGCGTGAAATGCACCTCGCGACGGCGGTTGATCAGGCCTGTGCCCTGGTAAATGTAGGATTTTGGGTGAATCTCCGTGCCCTCAACGTTGAACACCGCCACTTCGTGGAAGCCCACGACCAGAAGCGTGCCGCCGTTGGTCAGCGTGTAGCGGCCCTCACCCTCGGCTTTCAGCTCGCGCTCCAGCGTCACCGTCATGCCCCGCGCCGACGTGGAGTATTTGACCAGGTAGGGCTGCAGCTCAGGTTCTGCAGATGCTGTGGCCCGGGCCGGGCCCGCGGCTAACGCGGCACTAAGGGCGGCTCCCAGCAGCAGCGCCATCAGCGTTGACGGGCGGCCGGTAGTGAAGCCCATTCGCGGGAATCTTCTGGCCATCGAAATGTGCTCCTTGTTTGTCCAGTGTGAGCCTGCCCTGCAGGAACCAGCGGGCGGCCAACGGGTATATGGCGTGCTCCATCTCCAGAACGCGCAGCGCGAGGCTGTCCGCGGTGTCATGGGCCTGTATCGGGACACGCGCCTGCAGTACGGGTGGGCCACCGTCCAGCTCGGGGGTGACAAAGTGGACGGTGCTTCCGGCCTCACTGTCTCCGGCGTCAATGGCCCGCTGGTGTGTGTGCAGCCCCGGGTACTTGGGCAACAATGACGGATGAATGTTCAATAATCTACCGGCAAAAGGTGTGATAAATACCGGCGTTAGAATGCGCATGAACCCCGCCAGGGCCACCAGATCCGGTTGCGCCTGCTGGAGCCTCGCCACCAGTGCGCTATCGAACGCCTCGCGGTCTGGGAAATCTGCGTGGGCGATGCATGCGGTTTCGATACCGGCCTCCCGCGCGCTGCGCAAGCCCTCTGCATCAGCACGGTTGCTGATGACCAGACAGACTTCCGCAGGCAGGGCACCGCTGTTGCAGGCGTCAATCAGGGCGTGCATATTGGAACCGCGACCGGAGATAAGCACCGCAATGCGGCCGGGTGATCTCCCCGACATCAGGCCAGTTCCACCCCGTGCTCGCCGTGCTCAATCGTGCCCAGCTGCCATGCCGTCAAGCCCTCACGGGCGAGCAGATCGAGCGTGGTGCGGGTAGCGGACGGTGCGACACACAGCACCATGCCCACGCCGCAATTGAAGGTGCGGTACATCTCGGGCGTGGCGACGTTTCCCTGTTCCTGCAGCCACTGGAAAATCGGTGGCCAGGACCAGCTTGCGGTGTCCACCACCGCGCGGCAGTCAGCCGGCAGTACCCGCGGCAGGTTCTCCGGCAAGCCGCCGCCGGTGATGTGGCTCAGTGCCTTGACCTCAACCTCGCCAAACAGGGCGAGCAATGCCTTGACGTAAATCAGCGTGGGCGTGAGCAGGGTTTCACCCAGAGTGCTGTCGCCGAAGGGCTGTTGCAGGGACGCGCCGCTGACCTCCAATATCTTGCGGATCAGTGAGTAGCCGTTGGAGTGCGGGCCGCTGCTGGCGATGGCAATCAGCGTGTCGCCGGCCTCGACCTTGCTGCCGTCAATAATGTCGGCCTTTTCCACCACGCCAACGCAGAAGCCCGCCAGGTCGTAGTCTTCGCCTTCGTACATGCCGGGCATTTCGGCGGTTTCTCCACCCACCAGTGCGCAGCCCGCGAGCTCGCAGCCCTGGCCGATGCCGCTGACAACGGCGGCGGCCGTGTCGATATTCAGGGCACCGGTGGCGTAGTAGTCGAGGAAAAACAGCGGCTCGGCACCTGCCACCACCAGATCGTTGACGCACATCGCGACCAGGTCGATGCCGATGGTGTCGTGTATGCCCATCTCAAGCGCAAGGCGCAGCTTGGTGCCGACGCCATCGGTGCCAGAGACCAGAACTGGCTGCCGGTAGCCGGCGGGTATTTCGCAGAGCGCGCCAAAACCACCCAGGCCGCCCAGTACTTCCGGGCGAGCAGTGCGTCGGGAAACGTGTTTGATGCGCTCCACCAGTGCATTGCCGGCGTCGATATTCACGCCGGCATCTTTGTAGCTGAGGGCTTTGCCCTGATTGTCTGTGCTCATGGTGTGCGAGGTCCGATTCGGTTGCTGGCTGCTGCCGTGGCAGGGGGCGTATTCTAGCCCTAATCGCGGAGCGATTCACGCCTGCGGCAATTTTCACGCCGATGCAGCTCCACTTCCCCCGCTGCTGTTACAATGGCCTTTTTCCTGATTCGCCGGAGGCCATTTTGGGTGCGCCCCTCAAGTGGGTGGCAGCAAGCCTGTTACTCGTGGTGTGTAATGCGTTTCCGGCAGAGCTGGTACGCGATCTGTACGTGGCCGATGTGCCGGTTGCCAATCGCGATGAAGCGGAGCTTGCGCGCGCCGCCGAGGAAGGTTTGGCGCAGGTGCTGGTCAAGGTGTCCGGGTCGGTGGACGTGCTGGCGCGTCCCGAGGTCGCGGGGGCGCTGCAATCCGCGCGGGCGCGGGTGCAGCAATATTCCTACAACCGGATTGACAGCGGCGACGCGGCACTGTCCGCCCGGGTGGAGTTTGACCCGGCTCAGGTGCGCGATTTGCTGCTGAGCGCGGGAGCCCCCATCTGGACCGCGACCCGCCCCGCTGTTCTCGTCTGGTTGGTGGTGGAAGAGGCCGGTCAACGCAGTTTTGTCAGCCCGGGGGCGCATCCGGAACTGGCTGCCGAGCTCACCGAAGGCTTCCGCCGCCGGGGCGTTCCGTTGCGCTTTCCGCTGCTTGACCTCACCGACGCCGCAGCGCTTGACCCCGCCGAAGCCTGGCACCTGCCGTCGCCTCTGTTGATCGCCGCCTCTACACGCTATCGCGCCACCGAGGTGCTGGCCGGGCGTGTGGCAAAACTGGCGGCGGGCGATGTGGTCGGTGACTGGGCTTATCTGTCCACGCAGGGGCGGCAGGACCGCAGTGCCACGCGTACGGACGCGAATAGTTTCTTGCGCGGCGGGGTCGATCTGGTGGTGGAAGATATGGCGGCGCGCTATGCCATTAGCGGCGCCGATGCCGGCGATACCCTGTTGCTGAACGTGAGTGGGGTGGCGGGCTACGCCGACTACGCGGCGATCATGAGCTGGCTGGAGAGCCTGGAGCCTATCCGGCAGGCGCGCGTGACCGCGCTGGATAAAGACAGGCTGACTCTCGCTGTTGTGGCGGCGGCAGACGCCTCCCAGCTGGCTTCAATCATCGAGTTGAACCCCCGTATGCGACCGGCCGCGGCCGGCACCGGAAAAGGACTGAATTACCTGTGGCGCAACTAGAACCCGACAGCCAGTTGCCCGTGCAGCGCTGGCCCCTGGCCCTGGCGCTGCTCGTGGCGCTGTCTTTGGCCTTCTACCTGTTACAGCCCATTTTGCTGCCGTTTGTACTCGGGGCTTTGATCGGCTATCTGGGCGATCCGGTGGTGGATGCGCTGGAACGCCGCAAGCTCGGGCGTACGGCAGGGGTGTTGGTGGTTTTCGTCCTGTTTTCCGGCCTGATTGTGGTCGGGATGCTCGTTGCCGTACCGTTGGTGCTACAGCAGTTGGATGCCCTGATCCAGAAAATACCTGCTTTATATCAATGGCTTACGCAGACGCTCGTGCCCTGGCTGCGCGATCGTTTGAGTGTGCCTGCGGCCCAGCTGCCGCAGATCGACTGGTCCGGGCAGCTTGCCGAGCACTGGCAGTCCCTGGGTAAGGTGACGGCGTCCACCCTGAAAAGCCTAACCGGCTCAGGTGCCGGGTTTCTCGCCGGCTTGTTCAATCTCGCGCTGGTGCCGGTGGTGGCCTTCTACCTCATGCGCGACTGGGACATCCTCATGGAAAAGGCGCTGGGTATCGTGCCGGTTGCCTGGCACAAGAACGCGATTGCTCTGGTGCGGGAAGCAGACGAGGTGCTGAGTGCGTTTCTGCGCGGCCAGTTCCTGGTCATGTGCTCGCTGGGGGTGATCTACAGCACTGGCCTGTGGCTCGTCGGGGTGCAGTTCGCGCTGGTGCTCGGCGTTGTTGCGGGGCTTGCCAGCATTGTGCCCTACCTCGGGTTTGTCGTCGGTATTCTGGCGTCCTGCGTGCTGGCGTATGTGCAGTTCCAGGAGTGGACAATCCTGCTCTGGGTCGCGCTGGTGTTCGGCGTGGGCCAGGTGCTGGAAAGTGTGCTGTTGACCCCGGTGCTGGTGGGCGATCGCATTGGCTTGCACCCGGTGGCGGTAATCTTTGCCCTGATGGCCGGTGGACAGATTGCGGGCTTTGTCGGCGTGTTGGTCGCGCTGCCGGTGTCGGCGGTTATTATGGTTTTCGTGCGCCACGCCATGGCCTACTACCGTGCCAGCCAGCTTTACAGCGGGGATTGAGGCGGTGTCTGCTGTGCCCGCCCGGCAGCTGGCCCTGAACGTACGGCTGCG
Source organism: Haliea salexigens DSM 19537 (assembly GCF_000423125.1). Classification (GTDB taxonomy): domain Bacteria; phylum Pseudomonadota; class Gammaproteobacteria; order Pseudomonadales; family Halieaceae; genus Haliea; species Haliea salexigens. The sequence goes on along the minus strand of NZ_AUHJ01000003.1, from coordinate 269,237 downwards.
GGATGACGCGACCTTCGCCAGTTTTCTGGGCGCCGCGGTGCACGAGCCACTGTTGGCCGCATTGCAGGCCCAGTGCATGGCGGAGGGGGAGCCGACCCTGTATCTGTTTGGTCCCGCCGGCAGCGGCAAGTCGCATCTGCTGCAGGCGGCCTGCCACCTGTGTCCGGGGAGTAGCTCCTATTTGCCTCTGGCAGATCTGGGCAACTTGCCGGCCGCAGAGTTGCTCGGTGGGCTCGAAGGCCAGCGCCTGCTGTGCATCGACGATCTTGACCGGGTGGCTGGCCAGCCGGAGTGGGAGGAGGCCCTGTTCCACCTGTTCAATCGCGCCCGCGAGAACCGCTGCCGGCTGGTGTTTGCTGCGGATAGCAGTCCTCGCCAGCTGCCCGTGTTGCTGGCCGACCTGCGCTCCCGGCTGGGTTGGGGGCCGGTATTTCAGCTGCCCGCACCGGACGATGCCGGCATGCAGGCTATCCTGCAGTTCCGTGCTCGTTGTCGCGGGCTCGATATGCCCCTGGAAGTCAGCCGTTTCCTGGTGAGTCGCGCGCCGCGCGACATGGCGTCGCTGATGCACGTGCTGGAGACGCTGGATGCCCGTTCGCTGGCCGACCAGCGCGCACTCACGGTGCCTTTCGTCAAGGGTGTGCTCGGCCTCTAGCGCGAGAAATATTCCCAATCAAGACTGTGAATTATTTAGCCTTGTTGTGGTGGCGAATGAGAGATGACTCTGTATCATTACGTAATGGCCAATGAAATAGGGGGCCGTGTCATGCAATCAGGAGAGAGTGTAATGAAAAAACAATTTTTCGCCGGTGTTGCTGCAATCGCAGCCACTGCATCCATGTCTGTTGCGCCGGTTTCTGCCGAGGTCCCGCTGACACTCAACGCTGGCATCGGTCAGTTCGTGTTCGATGGCGACCGTCGGTTGAAAGACACTGAAACTCCGGTTGTTGGCCTCGAGTGGGCTTTTACCGATAACTGGGCCGCTGAGGTCATGTACGCCGAAGACAGCACGCGTTACAACGACGGTACGGAAACCGACGTCGCTGCGTGGCAGGTGGGCATGATGTATTACACCGGCAGCTACATCGGCGGCGGCAATCGCGTCCGTCCTTACTTGGCTTTCGGCATGGGTGAAATCGATATCGACGCTGACCTGTTCGACACCGTTGAAACCACAGCCAACGCCGGCGGTGGTTTGCGCTGGATGCTGACACCGCGTTTCGGTGCCCGCCTTGACGCGCGCATGCTGCACAGCCTGGACGAGAGCGAAAACGACTTCCTGCTCACCGCTGGCCTGAACTACTACTTCGGTAAAGTGGAAGAAGACGCCGCGCCGGTCGTGGTTGCGGCGGCTCCTGTGGATTCTGATGGCGACGGCGTAAACGACGATCGCGACCAGTGCCCCGGCACAGCCGCTGGCACGCGTGTAGACGCAACTGGCTGCCCGCTGCCGGTAACCCAGGTGGCGTCCATCAAGCTGAAAGTCAACTTCGACTTTGATTCAACCAAAGTCAAAGAGATGTACTTCAACGACATCAGCGAGCTGGCGGAATTCCTGAAGCGCTTCAACGACCTGCAGGTTGATGTTGAAGGTCACACCGACAGCGTCGGCCCAGAAAACTACAACCAGCAACTCTCGCAGCGTCGTGCACAGGCTGTGGTTGACCTCCTGGTGAATCAGCACGGTATCAGCGCTGACCGCCTGGAAGCTGTAGGTTACGGCGAAGCGCGCCCGGTCGCCAGCAACGACACCAGCGAAGGTCGTGCTGCAAACCGCCGTGTAATGGCAACGCTGGAAGTTGAATACAAGAAGTAAGCCGGCGCCCTGAATCTGCTGGCTGCAGGGCGACTATTCAGCGCAGCTGAAAGTCGTCCGCATCCAGCTGGCAGGGGAAACGCGTACGGTACGCAAGTAGATCGGCACTGTTCAGAGTAATACTGGCAGTGCCGTTTTTGTTTTCAAGGTCAGCCAGCATGCTGCCATCGGCGGCGATCGCCAGGCTATCCCCCGAATACCCAATGCCTTTGGCATCTTGCCCCACACGATTCACGCCCACCACACAGGCAGCGTTTTCGATGGCACGTGCTGGAAGCAGGGCACGCCAGTGTGTGCGCCGCGCAGCGGGCCAGTTGGCCACGTACAGAGCCAGGTCGTAGTCCTCCCGGTTTCTGCTGAACACGGGAAAGCGCAGGTCGTAACAGACCTGGAGCAACACCCGCCAGCCACGCCAGGCCACGGTAACGCGCTGTTGGCCAGCGCCGTAACGTTCGTGCTCACCCGCCATGCGAAACAGGTGGCGCTTGTCATAGTGGCTGACGCTGCCGTCGGGTGTGACAAACAGCATGCGATTGTAGACCTGGTCTTCGCAGCGCACTGCGATGCTGCCGGTGAGGGCACAATCGTGCTGTGCGGCCAGCCGCAGCATCCAGCACTCCGTAGCGCCGCCGGGTAATTCGGCATTGGCCAGTGCGTTCATGGAAAAACCGGTGGTGAACATTTCCGGCAGGACGATGAGGTCCGTTCCACCGGCGCTTTTCTCGAGCAGTGCTTCGAGGTGGCGCCGGTTGTCTTCGGGGGCCTCCCAGGCCAGTTCGCACTGCACCAGGGTGACATTCAGATTTTGCATAGTCGCTCCGCGGCCTGCTGCAGCACGGCGTCCTGCTTGGCAAAACAGAAGCGCAAAAGCCGCTGTGCAGGCGGTTGCTGGTAAAACACCGATACGGGTATGGAGGCAACGCCCACCTCCCGGGTCCACGCTTCACAGAGCTGAACATCGGCGCTGTCGCTGAGTGCAGCATAGTCCAGTAGCTGAAAATAGCTGCCGGCACTGGGTGTGAGGCGTAGCGCCGAACCGGCGAGGGCACGATTGAACAGATCGCGCTTGTGCTGGTATCGCGCCGCCAGCGTCAACGGGTAATCGGGCTCGGCGCGCATGAATTCAGCCAGTGCCTGCTGCACCGGGGTGACGGCGACAAAGCAGACATACTGGTGGATTTTACGCAGTTCTGCCGTGAGCGCAGGGGGCGCTACGCAGTAGCCGGTTTTCCAGCCGGTGACACCGTAGGTTTTGCCGAAGGAGAATACGGCAAAAGTGGCCGCGCGCAGAGCGTCGAATTGCAGTGCACTGTGGTGCGTGCGTCCATCGTAAATCAGGTATTCATAGACCTCGTCGCTCACCACCAGCAGGCCGTGCCTGGCGACCAGTCTGTTCAGGGTTTCGAGGTCCTCCCGTGCCAGCGCTGCGCCGGTAGGATTGTGAGGCGAGTTGATGACCAGCATGCGCGTGCGCCTGGAAATGGCGGCCTCGATACAGGCCCAGTTGGGCATGAACGTCACGGGGTCTAGCGGCACATGTACCGGAACACCACCTGCCAGCAGCACCGCGGGTCGATAGCTGTCGTAGCAGGGGTCGAGCAGAATTACTTCGTCGCCGGCGGACACGCAGGCGGTGATGGCGCAGTAGATCGCTTCGGTGGCGCCCGGCAGTACGGTGATTTCAGTGTCTGCGTCGCACACTACGCCGCGATGATGTGCCAGTTGCCCAGCGATCGCTTCGCGCAATGCGGGTAGCCCCGCCATCGGTGCGTACTGGTTGTGCCCTTCCAGCGCCTGCCGGGCCAGCGCCTGTCGCAAGCGCTCGGGTGCGGGGAAATCGGGAAAGCCCTGCGACAGGTTCAATGCGCCACATTCGCTCGCCAGAGCGGACATGTGCGAGAAGATGGTGGTGCCAACCGCCGGGAGTTTGCTCTCTAACATGCGCGTCCTAGAGCTGGGTATCCAGCGGCAATTCGGTGGTGTTCTTGATTTCAGTCACCGCCATGTGGGAGTGCAACTCCCGAATGCCGGGGCTGGTGGTCAGCGTGTTGCGCACGAAGTCTTCATAATGACGGATGTCGCGGGTAACAATCTTCAGCATGTAGTCCCAGATGCCGGTCATGGTATAGCACTCGACCACTTCGGGGTGATCGACGATTTCGGTTTCGAAGCTCACCAGGTTCTGGCGCCCGGTGGCGGTCAGGTTGATGGTGGCGAACACCACCACATCCATACCCAACTGTGCGCGATCCAGCAGCGCGACACGCCGCCGGATAATGCCTTCTTCCTCCAGGCGGTTGATGCGGCGCCAGCAGGGTGACTGGGACAGGTTGATCCTGTCGGCGATGCTGGCGGTGCTGGTGGTGGCATCCCGCTGCAGTAGTTTCAGTATCTCAATGTCCTGAGGGGCGAGCATGATGGTTGTTTTACCCTGTAATTGCTTAACGGCTGCATAATTTATGCACAATATCGTGTAAAAGGCCACCAAATCAAATAACAAATCCTTTCCGTCTGGCGCAGAATCTCAGGTCCGTGCAGGAGCAGTGATTATGGCAACCGACAACCGCAAGGCTCTCAGGAAAGTATCGCTGGACGACAAGTACGCCCTCGACACGGCGCGTGCCTACATGACCGGGATTGAAGCGCTGGTCAGGCTGCCTATGTTGCAGCAGCAGCGCGACCGCCGCGCCGGCCTCAACACCGCGGGCTTCATATCTGGCTATCGGGGCTCCCCGGTCGGTGGCGTTGATCAGGCGATGTGGAAAGCCGAGCCCTGGCTGAAGCGTCACAATATCCACTTTCAGGCCGGGTTGAACGAGGACCTTGCCGCGACCTCGGTGTGGGGCAGCCAGCAGACCAACCTGTTTGCCGGGGCGCGCTACGATGGCGTGTTCGGCATGTGGTATGGCAAGGGGCCGGGGGTTGATCGCAGCATGGATGTGATCAAACATGCCAATGCATTTGGCACATCGCGCTACGGCGGTGTGCTGGCGGTGGCAGGGGATGACCATGCCTGCAAGTCTTCAACACTGCCGCACCAGTCGGAGCACATGTTCATCGGTGCCTCGGTGCCCGTGTTGAGCCCGGCCAATGTGCAGGAAGTACTCGACCTGGGCATTTTCGGTTGGGAATTATCGCGCTATAGCGGCTGTTGGGTGGCGTTGAAAGCCATCACCGAAAACATGGATTCAGCCATTTCTGCGGACATCGATCCCGACCGTATCAACATCGTCATGCCCGAAGACTTCCAGATGCCCGCCGATGGCGTGCATGCGCGCTGGCCGGACAAGCCGCTGGAACAGGAGTTGCGGCTCAACAAGTTCAAGATCTATGCGGCGCGGGAGTTCGCACGTGTCAACGGCATCAACCGTGTGGTAGTGGATTGCCCTAAGCCGCGACTGGGTATTATCACTTCGGGCAAGGCCTATCTGGACGTCATGCAGGCGCTGGAGGATATGGGTATCGACGATGCGGTGGCCGCCGAAATCGGCCTGCGCGTCTACAAGGTCGGTATGCCCTGGCCCCTCGAGCCGCGTATGACCCACGACTTCGCCGAAGGTCTGGAAGAGATTCTGGTGGTGGAGGAAAAGCGTTCCATCATCGAAGACCAGCTGACCGGCCAGCTGTACAACTACCCGGTGGCGGCGCGCCCCCGCGTGATCGGCGAGTTCGACGAAGCCGGCAGGGACCTCCTGCCCAACCTGGCCGAGTTGACGCCGGCGATGGTTGCTCTGGCGATCGCCAGTCGTATCCGCCGCTTCTACCAGTCGGAAACCATGGATCAGCGTATCCGCTGGATCGAGGGGAAGGAGCGATCACTCGCCCAGCCGCGGGACACCATCGAGCGTGTGCCGCACTTCTGCTCCGGCTGCCCGCACAATACCTCGACCAAGGTCCCTGAAGGCAGCCACGCCCTTGGTGGCATAGGCTGTCATTACATGGCCACCTGGATGCCTGACCGGCAAACCCATACGTTCACGCAAATGGGGGGCGAGGGGGCGACGTGGATTGGCCAGGCGCCGTTCACCGATACCCAACATGTGTTCCAGAATCTTGGTGACGGCACCTATTTCCACTCGGGTATTCTCGCCATTCGGGCAGCGGTCGCCGCCGGGGTGAACATCACTTACAAGATTCTCTATAACGACGCGGTCGCCATGACCGGGGGGCAGCCTATTGATGGCAGCCTGTCGGTGGGTGACCTGGTGCGCCAGGTCGCGGCGGAGGGTGTGCAGCGCATTGCCCTCGTGAGTGATCATCCGGAAGCCTGGAACGGTCAGTTTCATGGCGTCACCAGTTATTACAGTCTGCATGATCGCAGCGAGATGGACACCTTGCAGCGCGAATTGCGCGAGTATCGCGGCACCTCGGTGATCGTTTACGTGCAAACCTGCGCGGCGGAAAAGCGCCGTCGACGCAAGAAGGGCGTGTTGGAGGACCCGGCTAAGCGCTTGTTCATCAACGATGCGGTCTGCGAGGGTTGCGGGGATTGCAGCATCAAGTCCAATTGCCTGTCGGTGCTGCCGAAGGAAACCGAGCTGGGCCGCAAACGCAAAATCGACCAGAGCTCCTGCAACAAAGACTACAGCTGCGCCAATGGCTTTTGCCCGAGCTTCGTGTCGGTCGTTGGCGGCAAGCTGCGCAAGCCCGAGGGCGCCGGCGGTGGCGTGGAAGGCCTGTTCGACCCGCTTCCCGAACCGCAGTTGCCAGAGCTCGAGCGGCCCTGGAACACCGTGGTGACGGGCGTGGGCGGTACCGGTGTGCTGACCATTACAGCCCTGGTGGCCATGGCGGCACACATTGAAGGCAAGGGTTGTGCGACCATGAACCAGACGGGTCTGGCGCAGAAGTTTGGCGCCGTGGTCAGTCATGTGCGGGTCAGCGCCAATCAGGAAGACATCAAGGCGGTGCGTATTCCCGCCGGAGAGGCCGACTTGCTGCTCGGTTGTGACCTGGTGGTGACTTCCACCTATGAAGCACTGGGCAAGGTGGCGCACGGCCGCACCCACGCCGTTGTCAACGATGCCGAAGTGCCTACTTCCGCCTTTATTCTCGACCCGGATGCGCGCTTCCCCACCAGCGCCATGAAAGCCAAGGTGAGTGATGAGGTCGGCGATTCGGCGGCGTTCTTCATTGATGCCACGCGCATCGCCACGCAGCTGCTGGGCGACTCGATAGCCGCGAACCTGTTCCTGCTTGGTTACGCCTGGCAACAGGGCCTGGTGCCCGTTTCCGCCGCCGCTCTGGAGGAGGCCATTGAGTTGAATGCGGTGGCGGTCAATTTCAATAAACAGGCATTCCTGTGGGGACGCCGCTGTGCCGATCAGCCCGAGCGCGTGCTCGCGCTGGTGGATGAGCTGGCGCCGCCCGCGGCACCGCGCCTCGAGTTGGTGGATGAGATTGTTGCCGACCGCACGGTGCGACTTGCGGACTACCAGGACGCGGCCTACGCGGAACGCTACCGGCAATTGGTAGAGCGTGTGCGCGCCGCGGATCCCCGGGCAGAAAAGCCGGGTAGCCTCAGCGCCACCGTGGCCCGTGTGCTTCACAAGCTGATGGCCTACAAAGACGAGTACGAAGTGGCCAGGCTGTACAGCAATGGCGAGTTCCTGCGCAAGCTCGAGCAGCAGTTCGAGGGGGATTTTGAACTGCGTTTCAACCTCGCGCCTCCCTTGTTCAGCAAGCGCGACCCTGCTACCGGCCACTTGGTCAAGCAGGAGTTCGGCCCGTGGATGCTGACCGCTTTTGCTTGGCTCGCACGACTGCGGCGCCTGCGTGGAACACGCTTCGATATTTTCGGCTATACCGCTGAGCGCCGGCAGGAGCGGGCGGATATTGATGACTACCTCAGCCTGCTCGACGAGTTGCTCTCCGGCTTGAGCGAAGACAACTACGCGGAAGCGGTGGAACTGGCGTCGCTGCCCGCTCGGCTGCGCGGCTTCGGCCACATCAAGGACCGCAACCGCGAGCAGCTGGCCGGGCAACGCGCCCAGCTTTTGCGTCGTTTCCGTGGCGAAGCCGTGGACACGGTCACCATTGTCAACGCTGCCTGACTAACGCAGGCAGCTGGAGAGGAACTGTCATGAGTGTATTTTCCGCCCCCGCCTGGGATGGCCATGAACTGGTTGTCTTCGGCAGTGATGCTGGCACCGGGCTTCGTGCGATTATTGCCGTACACAATTCCAGCCTCGGACCGGGTGTCGGTGGCTGTCGCATGTTTCCCTATGCCAGTGATGAGGACGCGCTGCACGATGTGCTGCGCCTCTCTCGCGGCATGACCTACAAATCGGCGCTGGCGGGCCTGCCCATGGGCGGTGGGAAGTCGGTCATCATCGGCGACCCGCGGCGCGACAAGACGCCGGCCCTCATGCGGGCGATGGGCGATTTCGTGCATGCCCAGGGTGGGCGCTACGTGGCCGCGGAGGATTCAGGTACCGGTGTAGAGGACCTGCGCCGAATGGCCACACGGACACCTCATGTCAGTGGCATCGACGACAATGAGCACGGTGGCGACCCCTCACCGAGCACCGCCTACGGTGTTTTTCTCGGCATCCGCGCGGCGGTGCAACACCGCCTGGGTGCGGCCACCACTGCAGGTTTGCGCGTCGCGGTACAGGGCCTGGGTCATGTGGGTTATCACCTCGCGCGTCATCTCCGCGAGGACGGCGCGGTAGTCTATGGGGCGGACGTCAATGAGGCGAATCTGGCTCGCGCGGTGGAAGCGCTCGGCGTCTTGCCGGTGGCACCTGCGGAAATACTCGGCCTGGAAGTGGATGTGCTGGCTCCCTGTGCGATGGGCGCCGTGCTGAATGATCGCAGCATCGACACGTTGCGCGCGGGCATTGTGGCCGGTGCCGCCAACAACCAGTTGGCGACCGTGGAGGACTGTGCGCGCTTACAGGGGCACGGCATTCTGTATTGCCCGGACTTCCTGATAAACGCCGGTGGCATCATCGACGTGCACTATCAACGCGCCGGCTTGCCGGCGGCGGCGAAGAGAGCACACATTGAGCGTATCAGCGCGACCCTGGCTGAAGTGCTGCGTAGAGCGGACGCATCTGGACAGCCGTCGAACGCAGTGGCGGAGGCGCTGGCGGTTGAATACCTGCGCGGTGCAGCTCCTGCGAGAGAGACGACTACCCCGCTATCGCAAGCAGCGCTTGCAGCGACCATACGCTGATTACACTGCTGGTGGCCACGAGGAGCAGTAGCGAAGCACAGGAAGCACGGCCACCTCTGCGCCGCTCGGCAGGCGCAATGCCGGTGCCTGATTCAATGCTCTGCTCATGCTGTGTGAATGGGGTGGCTAGTGTTGGCGCGCTCATACTGGCTTCCGCGTACGTGAAGGCGACATGATAACAAACCGGCATGATCAGCTTTGTAACGTTGGGTATCCCGCCGCTCGGTATGACGGCGATAAAGAGCCGGTTCAGGCGGCTCGCTCAACCCACTGTGCAACGGTGGCGATAAGCTCCTGACGCGAGAATGGCTTGCTGAGCATGGCGTCCATACCGAACGCGAGACACTTTTCCCTGTCCCCCTGTACCGAATTTGCTGTGACTGCGAGCACCGCCGGCTGAGGCCTGTGTTGCTGACGCAAGTTGGCGCGGATCTGGCGGGTCGCCTCAAAGCCGTTCATGATGGGCATCTGGCAATCCATCAGGATGAGGTCAAAGTCGCGTTGCTCCACCAGGGCCACGGCTTCTTCCCCGTTCTCCGCAAACTCCAGCTCGCAGCTGTAGCCGTTCAAATGGGTTTGCACCAGCCGCTGGTTCATCAGGTTGTCTTCCGCCAGTAGAATGCGCTTGCCGTTGATCCGGTTGGCATACTGGTCCGCTTCCACGTGGGCGTTTACCGGTCCGCCTGTCTGACAGTGTTTGTCGGTGGCTTCCGCGTCGTCAAATGGCTGCAGCGGCAAGCTCACCTCGAACTTCGAGCCTGCGGCAAGCGTACTCTCCACCGCAACCGAGCCGCCCATCGCGCTCACCAGATTGTAGACAATGGCCAGCCCGAGCCCGGTGCCTCCCGCGCGCGCTGGCCCAGCGGCGCTGGCCTGGTAGAAAGGTTCATGGAGGTGCGCCAGTACATCTTCCGGCATGCCTATGCCAGTATCCTCGACGCAGATCCGCAGTTGCCAGTCGTCATGTGCTGCGCTTTGGTAAGGTTGCGTCACTGACAGCTGTACCTCCACCGATCCGGTTTCGGTAAATTTGATGGCATTGGCCACCAGATTCTGGATGACCTGACGAATCTTGATGGCATCGCTGTAAAATCGGCAGGGGAGCCCAGTGGTCAATTGGAAATCGAGCCTGATGCGTTTCCGGTCCGCGAGCGGGCGCAGTACTTTCTCCACCGGACCGCTCAAGTCCGGCAGCGAGAAGGGCACAGGCTCCAGTGCAAGGTTGCCACTTTCGATGCGCGACACCTCAAGAATATCGCCAATCAATTCCGCCAGATTGCGGCCGGACGATTCCAGTGCATCCAGTAGCGAGCGCTGGTTCTCGTCCAGCACTGTGCCCTTGAGCAACTCCGTCATGCCGAGAATGACGTGCAGCGGGGTGCGGATTTCATGGCTCATGGTGGCAACGAAGCGTGACTTGGCCTCGTTGGCTGAGCTCGCCACTGTGGCCATGGTCAGCGCCGAGTTGCGGGATTCCTTGAGGGAAGCAAGCGTATCGAGTAGTTCCTGTTCCCGGCGGCGTCGCTGTTCGGTGTGTGTGATCAGGTCGGCCAGTAATTCCAGCAACATGATCTCTACGTCGCTGTAATGGCGCGCACTGTTTACCGAGTCGAAGCCGATAAAGCCGATACAATCATCACCCAGCAGCTCGGGGAATGTCGCCAGTGACTGTATGCCCTGAGGTTCGAGTATTGCCCGCAGGGCGTCACCCGGCGCGCGGCTGCGCACGGCGGAGACAATGAAAGGCAAGCGGCTCCTGTGATTGCTGGTCCACAAATGCAGGTCCCGGGTGGAAATGTCCTGCAGGAGATCGATTTGTGGCTCGACACCCGGGGCACACCATTCATGCGTATTGCAGCAGCTTTCCCGCTCCCAGTCGTAGGTGAAGCGGTAGGCTCTATCAGCACCGACATATTTTGATGTGTCGCTCAGCGCCTCGGTGATCGTGGCGTCAATCAGCTCGATTGGGGCTTCAAGCAGTTTGATGGAGATGGAGATAATCAATCTCTCCAGTTCCGATTTCTGCAGTGTTTCCGTGCGTGCTATTTCGGCTTCGGTCATGTCGCGGAGGATGATCATGACGTCGTCTTGGGGCTGACCCTCATCGGTGACAATGCTGAGCACGCATTGGAATTTTCGTATGCCGCCTTGCGTGGTTCGTGCGCGCAGCGGAATCTCGACGGTCTCCTGTAAACCCTGTTCGATGTAATGATTGAAACTGCGGATAACCCGCGCGCGATCCTCCTCATAGAGCATGCTTTCGAAGTTCGCTGCGGACAGGGCGTTGGTGCCTGCAGGCAATTCCAGTGCGGCGCACAGGCCACGGTTGAGCGCAATGGCGCCAACACCGCGGCGCCAGCGCATGGCGCCCAGTTGGCTGGCGGTCAGGGCCTCGAAAATGGCACGGGTGGCGGGCATGCCGGTGTCAGGCTCCCGCTGCAAGATGTGATGCAACGCGCTCGCGGGTCGTTTTTGCCAGTATTACAATGTCTGCGAGCAGTTGCTCCCGCGTTTCCGCGTTTGCCGCGTCCCGGCACAGCGTCTCGAGAGACTCGAACAGGGAAGCCAGGGCGGGTGCCCCCACAGTACGGCAGGAGGAGCCCAGCTTGTGTGCGTGATGACGTTGCTCATCCATCGTCATTGGCGGGGGGGCGGACTCAATGTGCAGCAGTAGCGTATCCAGCTGCTGTAGAAACGTACCGTAGAAATCCTCCAGTATCTCCCAGTCGTCAAGCTCCAGAGACCGAGGCAAATGCGAGCTGTCGAAAACGGTTTGCTGCGTGGTCATGGCTGGGCATCCTCATGCAGTGTTCTCCTGGCCCGGGTTGGCTGCAACGCATAACCGGCACCTCTCACTGATCGAATGCAGTAGTTGTCCGTGAGCGACTTGAGTTTTTTCCGGGCGCGTCCGACAAGAACATCCATGGCCCGATTCATGGAGTCGAAGTCTCTGCCGTAAACAATGCTGTAAAGGTCGTTGCGTTGTACGGCGCTGCCCGGGTTTCGCATCAGAACGGACAATACCGCCAGTTCTTTTTCGGAAAGTGCGACTTCCTTGCCGAAGGCGCCGAGTGTGCGATGCAGCGGGTCAAGGTGCAGTGCTTCCCACTCGAGCACCCGGCTCGCCGTGGCGCCATTATCGCGCTGTTCGCCGCTGCCATGCTGGCGTAGTACTGCGCGAATCCGCGCAGTGAGTTCGTCGATATCGTAGGGCTTGACGATGTATTGATCGGCTCCTGCGTCCAGACAGGAAATCGTCGTGCGCACGTCGTCGTTGGCTGTGAGCATGATCACCGGCGTATCGCACACTGTCTTGATCTGGCTGCAGAGCTGCAGGCCATTCATCTCCTGCGCGCCGAGAAAGTAGTCGAGCATGATCAGGTCGGGGCAGGGTTCCCGCTGCAGCCGCTGTAGCGCACGCGTGGAGGAGTCAACGAAATCACAGTGGTATTTGCGTACACCCAGTTGATAGCGCAACACCTTGCAAAACAGGAGGTCGTCATCAATTATCAGAATGTTTGCCGCAGCCACAGCAGCGTCCTTGTGTTTCCCTGACATGGAATGCAGCATGATACGCGCTGTTACGCGGTGGTACATGTGCGGCTTTGTAACAGTTTGCAAGTTGCTGTGGTGCCGGCGGCGTAGATCGAGGAGAAGGCCTGTGAGAATGTTGCGTCAATTGCTGGTGAGTGTGGCTGCGCTGTGTGTTGCCGCTCAGTCCACGGCTGCGCCGGAGCCCGGCGAGGAGAATATCAACGAAGTGCTGGCTGGCGGTATCGCCCCGCCCACTGTGGCCCCGGCGCGGGGAGACGAGTCTCGCGGACCATTTCCTCGCTTGTTACTGCGTAATGGCTTCCTGATCGATGGCACCGGCGCGCCGCCGCGCGGCCCCGTGGATATACTGATACTGAACAATCGTATTGCCGAGATACGCAGTGCGGACAAAGGCGCTGTGTCCAATGCAACCGCACCGGACGGAACAGAAGTCATCGATGCCGGCGGCAAATATATTCTGCCGGGCTTTATCGATGCGCATGCTCACCTCGGCAGTACCAGTCACGCCCCGGCAGGCAGCCTGACGAACCCTGAGTATGTGCTCAAGCTCTGGTTGGCGCACGGCATTACTACGGTGCGTGACGTGGGTGCGACCATGGGGCTGAAGTGGACCCTGCAGCACCGGGAGCTCAGCGCGAAAGGCAGCATTGCCGCGCCGCATCTGCTGGTGTTTGCTGCGCTTCCGGCGACGATCGCCAGCCCGGAACAGGCCCGTGCATGGGTGCGCGACGTGCATCGCAAAGGTGCTGACGGTGTGAAGTTCTTTGGTGCTGCGCCCGCGATTATTGCGGCGGCGACCGCGGAGGCGATAGATCGCGACATGCGCACCGCCTTTCATCACGCGCAGCTGGCGGTCACCCGGGTCAATGTGCTCGACAGCGCCAGAATGGGTGTGAACAGCATGGAGCACTGGTATGGCTTGCCCGAGGCGATGTTTGAGGATCGTCGTATCCAGCATTATCCCTACGATTACAATTACAGCAATGAGCAGGACCGCTTTGGTGAGGCCGGTAGGCTGTGGCAGCAAACCGCCGCGCCGGGCTCGGACGTGTGGCGCGCCACTATTGACGAATTGATCTCGCTTGATTTTACGCTCTCGCCAACGTTCACCATCTATGAAGCCAACCGTGACCTGATGCGAGCACGTCTGGCAGAGTGGCACGCCAGCTACACCATGCCCTATATGATGCGGGCGTTTGAGCCCAGCCCGGACATCCACGGCTCCTATTTTTTTGACTGGACGACGGCGGATGAAATCGCCTGGAAGGAGAATTTTTCACTCTGGATGCAGTTCGTGAATGATTACAAAAACGCCGGCGGACGCGTGACGGCGGGGTCAGATGCGGGGTTCATCTACAAAATTTACGGTTTTGCCTACATTCGGGAGTTGGAACTGTTGCAGGAGGCAGGGTTTCACCCGCTGGAAGTCATACAGTCGGCGACCCTCAAGGGGGCGGAGTTGCTGGGTGTCGACAGTGACCGCGGCACGGTTGAACTGGGCAAACGCGCTGATCTGGTCATCGTCGACGAGAACCCGCTGGCCAATTTCAAGATTCTCTATGGCACCGGCCACCAGCGCCTGAACCGCGAGCGCGGCGCGGTGGAGCTCGCCGGTGGAATCCGGTACACGATCAAGGATGGCATCGTGTTTGATGCGCGGGCCCTGCTGGCCGATGTGCGTGAGCTGGTGGCGCAACGCAAGGCGGAAGAAGCAGCGCTGCGCCACTAGGCGCTTCGCCGTTTCTCAGTGTTACTCGACCGTGACCCCGTCCGACCTGCCCCCGGGCACGGCATAATCCTCGGGCCCGAGTTCCAGGTAGCGGCGCAGGTAGTGCACCAGCACATAGAACGGGCCGGTATCGAGCAGTGCAACCGCTGCCTTGAACACGTAGTTGCTGCCTATCAGGACCAACAGGGCCTGGAAAGCGATGTCACCGCGCAGGAATGCCGCACCAAAGGTGACGGTGATAACCATCACCGAGTCCACCATCTGGCTCATCAGCGTGCTGAAATTGTTGCGAACCCACAGATATTTGCCGCGGGTTATCCGTTTCCAGAAGTGGAACAGCTGCACATCGCAGTACTGCGCGGCGATGTAGGCGAGCATGGAGGCGAACACAGCGCCGGAGGTTGTCGCATAGATCAGCTGGTACAGCCCGATGCTGTTGCTCACCACCTGACCACTGGGCAGCGTCACCGGCTCCGCCAGTTGCAGAATCTGCCACGGCGGCATGGCCTCTGGCCCCACGGAGGGCATGGCATCGCCCAGGAACAGGACGAGCAGAATGAAGAAGTTGAGCCCCAGGCCCACGCTGACCAGAAAGTTGGCCCGGGCGCGCCCATAAAGTTCACAAACCAGGTCTGTACAGAGGAAAGTGAGCGGGTAGGGCAGCACACCCACGGCCAGCGCCATGGGCCCAAGCTGGATAAACCGGGTGATGCCGATCACATTCAGCAGCGTCATCGCACAGAGAAAAATGCCGGCCAGGACCAGGAAAACCCGCTCCCGGCGCTCCCACACGGTGACTGCGGCGGTCATGTCAGGCTTCCTTCTGTCCCAGGTTGGCGTGCAGAACGGCACCGTTGATCACCGGGTTGCCATGCGCCCACACAATCAGCTCGGCGATTTCACCCGGGTCGATCAGTCGGCCATAGGCATTCATGCCGCCGATTGCCGCAACCACTTCGGGGTTATTGCCGATATGCGTGCGTAACATCTCTGTGTCGGTAAAGCCCGGGCAGATCAGCGCTGTGTGAATGCCCGTCCCCATCAGGTCCTGGCAGCTTGCCCGCATCATGCCGAGTTGGGCGTGCTTGCTCAGCACGTAGCTGAAGGAGCCCGCGACCGCCTTCTCGGATAGCGTTGAGCCGATATACAGCAGGCTGGACCCCGCTGGCAGCGCAGGTAGCAGCAGCTGGTTGACGCTGTTCAACGCCACGACGTTGGTTTCCAGGACCTCGCGCAGGCTGTCGCTGCTGCAGTGGGAAACGGCATCCTTGCGCATCTGGCTGGCGTTGTGCAGCAGGCAGACGGTTTCGCTGTCTTTGACGACCGGCAGCAGTGTGCTGCAGGCGGCGTTAATCGAGGCGTCGGAGGCGAGGTCACAGGCGATATTTTCGACGCCGTCTTCCGGACAGGCACGTCGGGACAGGTTGTAGACGCGGTAGCCGAGCGCCAGAAAGCGTTGCGCCGTGGCGCGGCCAATACCAACGCTGGCGCCAGTGATAATTGCAGTGTGCATGGATTTCCCCCTGGAATATCGCTCACCGGGGTGCTACCCCGATGGTCGTGTGCAGTCGGTAATACGCAGGCACCCGCAATTCAGTTTGCGCTGTGCCTGACCAGCGCCATTGTGCATCACCGGTCCAGCCTTGCCTATTCTGCGTAGAGTCGTGACAATGTTTCAACGTCAATCGGCTGGAAGTCTCTCATGGAGCGTTTGACCACGCTGTACATCGACAAAGAGAGCCACAAGTTCTCTGCGGCACATTTCACGATTTTTTCGGCGACCGAGCGCGAACGCTTGCATGGCCACAATTACTCCGTGTCGGCGAAGATTGTCGCCCCCATGGGGGATAATGGCTTCGCCGCCGACTACAATGTCTACAAGCGTCGCCTGAAGTCGCTCTGCGATGCGCTGGACGAGTACCTCTTGCTTGCCGGCGATTCGCCGTATCAGCGCATAGAGGACGCGGAAGACTATTACCGGGTGCATTTCGCCCGCGAAGAGATGCTTTTTCTCAAGGCTGACACCCGCGTGTTGCCCCTGCGCAATGCGACGGTGGAGGAGTTTTCCCGCTACCTGCTGCAACAGTTGCTGCTCGCCTCAGAGGGTGATGACCTGCGGGAAGTGGAGCTGTGCGTCGCCTCTGGGCCGGGGCAAAAGGGCTGTGCCTGCTGGCACAAGCCCTGAGGCCGTATCAGGCCGCGATACCACTGTGGCGCAGCAGGGGCTCTACGTCCGGTTCGCGCCCGCGAAACGCCACGAACAGTGCCATGGCATCCTGTGAGCCGCCCGCTTCCAGAATGTGTCGCCGGAAATCGCTGCCGGTGAGAGGGTTGAAAATACCTTCCTCCTCAAACCGCGCGAAGGCATCGGCGGAGAGCACTTCGGCCCATTTGTAGCTGTAGTACCCTGCCGCATAACCGCCGGCGAAAATGTGGCTGAACGCGTGCTGGAACCGGTTTTCTGGCACTGCCGGAATCACGGCGACCTGTGCGCGCACAGCATCCAGGGTGCCCTGCACGGTGACGCCCGTCTCGCCCCAATGCTGGTGGAGCTGGAAGTCAAACAGGGCGAACTCCAGTTGCCGCATCATCTGCATGCCTGATTGGAAGTTGCGTGCCGCCAGCATTTTATCCAGCAGTGCCTGGGGCAGAGGCTCCCCGGTGTCCACGTGGCCGGAAATAAAGGCCAGCGCCTCGGGTTGATAACACCAGTTCTCCATAAACTGGCTGGGCAGCTCGACGGCATCCCAGGCTACCCCGTTAATGCCGGACACCGAGGCCACATGCTGCTTGGTCAGCATGTGATGCAGGCCGTGCCCGAATTCGTGAAACAGTGTCACCATTTCATTTTCAGTGAGCAGCGAGGGCTGCTCACCCACGGGGGCGGTGAAATTGCAGACCAGGTAGGCTACCGGCAGCTGCAACCCGGTGTCGGTCACGCGGCGCACGCGACAGTCGTCCATCCATGCGCCACCCCGTTTGTGGCTGCGGGCATACAGGTCGAGATAGAAGCGCGCCAGGGGTTCACCATCCTGTTGAATCTCGAACAGGCGCAGGTCCGGGTGGTAGCTGTCGAAATCCTGCACCTCTTCCACGGTTACGTTATAGAGCCGCTGTACCACTGCAAACAGGCCGCTGAGTACGCGCTCCACCGGTAGGTAGGGGCGCAACTCTTCCTGCGCAATGCTGAAGGTGCGCTGACGCAGTTTTTCGCTGTAGTAGGTGACATCCCAGGGTTTGAGTTGCTCGATGCTGTGCTCGCTGGCGGCAAACCGGCTCAGCTCCTGCCACTCCGCTTGTGCCTGGGCGCGGGAGCGCTCTGCCAGCTCGGTGAGGAATTCGACTACGCGCAGTGGGCTGTCGGCCATCTTGGTCGCCAGGGAACACTCGGCATAGTTTGCGAAGCCCAACAGGCGGGCGAGCTCCTGGCGCAGGTCGAGAATCTCGTCCATCAGCTGTGTGTTATCGAACTGGCCGCCGTGCGGGCCAATGTCCGATGCCCGGGTAACATTGGCCAGATAGACTTCGCGGCGCAGCTCCCGATCGTCGCAGTAGGTCAGTAGCGGCAACACGGAGGGGAAGTCGAGCGTGAGCAGGCATCCCTCCAGGTCGCGCTCCTGTGCCGCTTGTGTCGCGCTGGCGATCGCCGAAGCGGGCAGGCCCTGCAGCTGCTCCGCGGTAACCTGTTTGCTCCAGGCGTTGCTGGCGTCCAGGACGTTGTCGCTGAACTGGCTGCTGAGCTTGGCTAGCTGCTGCTGTATCTCGCCGAAGCGCTTCTTGCTCGTCTCGGGCAGCGCAACGCCGGCCAGCTTGAAGTCGCGCAGGGCGTTGTGTACTGCCTGCTGCTCGGCCTGGCCGAGAGCGTTGAAGTCCTCGCCTTGTGCCACCTCGCAATAGGCCGCATACAGGTCCGCGTTCTGGCCCACCCAGGTGCGGTACTCGGAGAGCAGCGGCAGGCAGGCCTTGTAGGCAGCGCGCAGCGCCTCGCTGTTGAGCACGCCGTTTAAATGTCCCACCGGTGACCAGCACTGTGCCAGCTCATCATCCATTGCTTCAATGGGGGCAATCAGCGACGCCCAGGTGCGCGGCCCCGGCTGCGCAAGCAGAGCGTTGAGCTGTGCCTTGTGGCGTTCGATAAGGGTGCGTATGGCCGGTTCCACATGCTCCGCGCGAATGGCGGAAAAGGGCGGCAAGAGGTTCTTTTCCATTAGCGGGTTGGTCATAATCAAAGGTTGTCCCGAGAAATGTATGTACAGTCTAACGGATAGTGGTGGGGAGACGGAATGAGAGAGCCAACGAACCGGTGTTTGTGGGCGATGGCCCTTGCGGTAGCGTTACTTGCGCCCCCGGCGGGTGCGGCGAGCGCTGAACCGTTCAGTGCCGGGGATGTGTTCCAGTTGGCCTGGGCAACGTCCCCCCAGCTGGATCGGGAAGGGCGTCGCCTGGTGTACCTGCGCCACAGCATGGACATGATGCGCGACCAGCCGCAGGCCAGCCTCTGGCGCATGAACATCGACGGCAGCGAGCACCGCCCGGTAGTGACGGGCCCGGACTCGGTCAGCTCGCCGGCCCTGTCCCCGGCGGGGGACCGCGTTGCCTATTTACGGCGCGATGACACGGGCTTGCAGCTGTTCGTGAGCTGGCTGGATTCCGCGCAGACCGCGCAGCTCACGCGGCTGCCCTGGGCGCCGCAGGGTTTGACCTGGTCCCCGGACGGTGAGTGGCTGGCGTTCCGTATGCTGGTGCCGGCGCCTGCGCCAGCGGTGGAAGACGTGCCCGTAGCCCCGATCGGTGCGCAGTGGGCGGCGGCACCGGTGGTGGTAGACCGCACGGTGTATCGTGCAGATGGCAGTGGCAGCAAACCCCACGGCTTTGAGCAGGTGTTCGTGCTGCCTGCTGCCGGTGGCAGTCCGCGTCAGGTGACTCACGGTGATTTCAACCACACGGGGGCAGTTGCCTGGGCGGCCGATGGCTCGGCGCTGTACCTGTCTGCCAATCGCCACGCCGACTGGGCAATGGATACCCAGAATACCGAGCTGTACCGGGTTGACCTGCAGTCCGGCGTCATGGCGCCCCTGACCGATCGACAGGGGCCGGACAAGGAAGTCACCGTATCGCCAGACGGGCGCTGGCTGGCGTGGACCGGTTGGGATGACAAGGGGATGGGGTATCACCGGGACAGGCTCTATGTGATGAGCGTGGCAGGCGAACAGCGTCGGGAGTTGCTGCCGGACCTTGATCGCAGCATTGAGCACCCCCAGTGGTCCGCCGATGGCAAGCACATCTTCTTTTACTATGACGATCGAGGCGACACGCATCTCGCCATGACCGATCTCAAGGGCCGCATGCGCATCCTCGCCCGCGATCTCGGTGGCAAGCAGCTCGGTCGTCCCTACGCGGGTGCTGACTACGCGGTTGGCGGCGACCGCTTTGTGTATACCGCGGTTACCCCGCAGGCACCGGCAGAGTTGAAGGCTGGGCGTGTCGGCAGTGACCGCCTAAGTACGCTCACCACGCTGAACAGCAATCTCCTTGGTTACCGCACCCTCGGCGAGGTACGCGAACTGACCTATCCGTCCTCGTTTGACGGACGTGATATTCAAGCCTGGGTGGTCACCCCGCCGGATTTTGACCCGCAAAAGCGCTATCCGTTGCTACTGGAAATTCACGGCGGACCCTTTGCCAACTACGGTCCGCGCTTTGCGGCCGAGTTGCAGTTGTTTGCGGCGGCCGGCTACGTTGTGCTGTATGTGAATCCACGAGGCAGTACCAGCTACGGCGAAGAGTTTGCCAATCTCATCCACCACAACTATCCGGGCGAGGATTACGACGACCTCATGTCCGGCGTTGATGCGGTGATCGCCGAAGGCTATGTGGACCCGCAGCAATTGTACGTCACAGGTGGTAGTGGTGGTGGCACACTGACGGCATGGATAGTCGGCAAAACCCAGCGCTTTCGGGCGGCGGTCGTTGCCAAGCCGGTGATCAACTGGGCCAGCTTTGTGCTGACGGCGGACCAGTCACCCGTCTTTGCGCGCTACTGGTTTGGGGACATGCCCTGGGAAAACCCCGAGGCCTACTGGCGGCGCTCACCGCTTTCCCTGGTCGGCAACGTGACAACACCCACGCTGCTGCTGACAGGCGAGGAGGACCTGCGTACGCCCATGTCGGAAACCGAACAGTACTATCAGGCCTTGAAGCTGAGTGGTGTCGAAACCGCGATGGTGCGGGTCCCCGGCGCATCGCACTCCATCGCCCGTCGTCCCAGCCAGCTCATCGCCAAGGTGGCGGCTATTCTCGGCTGGTTCGAGCGCTATGCGCCCACGCCTGTAGACTGAAAGCTCATTCGTCGTTCGGCTCGCGCCGCTTTTTCATCAGCGGCGCGAAACCGTCGTTCGCCGGCCAGGCGCTGGTTGTCTTGCGCGGCTTGCCTTTTGCCTTGCTGTCGCGGGCGCGTACTTTCTTCTTAGCAACCGGCGCCTTTTTCTTGCTGCCGCTGGCTTTGCCTGACGACTTCATCTTCTTTGGCCCCGCGTAGCGCGCTTTCAGGCCGGCCAGGGCGCGCGGTTCCATGGTGATATTCAGGTAGCGCTGTATGCTGATCATGAGGTTCCAGTCAGCCGCGGTCACCAGCGAGATCGCGGTACCCTTGCTGTCGGCCCTGCCGGTGCGGCCGGTGCGGTGCAGGTAGTCGTCGCCATTGCGCGGCAAGTCGTAGTTGATGACCGTGTCGATACCCTGGATATCCAGCCCCCGCGCAGCGACATCGCTGGCGGTGACGGTGCTGACGCCGCCCTGCTCAAAACGCGTCACGATCGCCTTGCGTTCCTCGGTGGTCATTTCGCCGTGCAGGCACCCCGCACGCAGGCCGTGGTGGCGCAGAAAATCAGCCAGGCGTGACGCCGTGCTGCGTTTGTTGGCAAACACCAGCTGCTTGCGACCGCTGTCATGCAGCAGTGCGAGCAGCAGCTTGTCCTTGTGCTCCTGGCTGTCGGCCAGGATGCGCTGGTGGTGAATACTTTCGTGTGCGCTGCGGATGTCGCCGCAGCTCACAGCAACCGGGTCTTGCTGCAGGGCGGCGCTCATATCACTCAGGCCGCGGGCGTGCAGCGTGGCAGACAGGAGGAGTGTCTGGCGCTCGGCGGGGCAGAAGCCGGCAATTTTCAGCACATCGTCGCGAAAGCCCAGGTCGAGCATGCGGTCTGCTTCATCAATGACCAGCACTTGCAGGCCGCGCAGATCGGCGCTGCCATGCTCGCAATGCTCCAGCAGCCTCCCTGGCGTCGCGATGACCACTTCCGGGTTCTTGCGCAACAGGGATTTCTGGTATTTGAAGTCGGCACCGCCGGTGAGGGCGTCGGCACGCAGTGTGCTTTTGCCCAGCAGCTGGCGTGCCGTTTTCAGAACCTGGCGCGCAAGCTCTCGCGTGGGCACCAGCACCAGTAGCAAAGTGCCGCCGTCAGTCGGCAGTGGTGCCTGTAGCAGGCGCTGCAATCCGGGCAGCAGGTAGGCGAGTGTCTTGCCACTGCCGGTCGGGGCGCTGACACGCAGGTCACTGCCGCTCAGGGCGAGCGGAATAACATCCTGCTGCACGGCCGTCGGCTTGCCGAAGCCGAGGTCTTCCAGTGCCAGTTGCAGGCTGCGGTCAAGGGCAAGATCTTCTAACACATGGGTAGTCTCAGGCTGCGGCGCCGGTCTGTAGCCGGCGCAGGTGAAGGGGGCAGTGTAGCATGCCACAGGCCAATACCCGACCGCGTGACAGCAGGCAAACTTCCGTTTCCCTCAGTGGGCTTGTTTGGCACACTAGCGTTTCACACAGGGCAAGTAGACGGTTGTATGAGTACACAGTCAGTAAAGGCAGTGCGCATTGAGCACACAGGTGGGCCCGAGGTCATGCAGCTGGTCGATGTTGAGCTGCCGCCACCGGGGCCTGGCATGGTGACTGTGGCTCAGCGGGCCATTGGGCTCAACTTCATTGATACCTACCACCGCAGTGGTGCCTATCCCATTCCGCTGCCCAGTGGGCTGGGTATGGAAGCTGCCGGCGTGGTGACTGCGGTGGGGGAGGGGGCGGAGTTCGCCGTGGGTGACCGCGTGGCCTATTGCTCTGCCCTGTTTGGTGCCTACGCCGAGGCGGTGAATCTGCCCTCTGCGCGACTGGTCGCCATTCCTGAGGGCATCGATTTTGCAACGGCCGCGGCAGCTTTGCTCAAGGGCCAGACGACAGAGTTCCTGTTGCAGCGGGTGTTTCCGCTGCAATCTGGCCAGACCTGCCTGTTTCATGCGGCGGCGGGTGGCGTGGGGCTGTTGTTCGGGCAGTGGGCGAAGAGCCTGGGTGTCAACGCGATTGGCACTGTTAGCTCAGAGGCGAAAGCGGAGCTCGCCCGGGCGCAGGGTTACGCCCATGTGATCAATTACGCGCAGGAAGACGTGGCCCAGCGCGTACGGGAGCTTACTGACGGGCAGGGCGTGCCGGTCGTCTATGACGGCGTAGGCCGCGATACCTTCGACGTATCGCTGGCCTGTTTGCAGCCGCGGGGTATGCTGGTGAGTTTCGGCAACGCCTCCGGCAAGCCGGCACCGCTGGATTTGCAGACCCTCGCCACCCTGGGGTCGCTGTATGTGACGCGCCCGACGCTGCTGACCTACACCGCCACTACGGAGGAGTTGCGGCAGTCGTCCGCCGCAGTGTTCGATCGATTACTGGCGGGCGTATTGACCGTGACGATTGGTCAGCGCTACCCCTTGGCTGACGTTGCACGCGCCCACCGCGACCTCGAGGGACGGGTGACCACCGGTTCGACGATCATACTGCCATGAGCATGCCGCCGGGCCCCGATGCCGGTAACACGGTTCTGCGTGGGGAGTTGGTCAGGCTGGAGCCGCTTACCCAGCAGCACGCCCAGGGATTGTTTTTGCGCGGCTGTCACGCAGCGGACTGGGCATTCATGCCGCGCGGCTGTTTTATCGATCTGGCGGATACCCGTCATTGGATCGACGAGGCCACCAGTGCGCCCGGTGAGCAAGCCTGGGCCATTGTCGAGAACGCGAAAGGCAAGGTGGTGGGCAGTACGCGCTATCTGAACATGCTGCCGGAGCATCGCAGCCTGGAAATCGGCTGGACCTGGCTGGGCCAGGAGTGGCAGCGCACCGGGGTCAACACCGAGGCTAAACTGCTGCTGCTGCGTCACGCCTTTGAACGGCTGCGGTGTTTGCGGGTGGAGTTCAAGGCGGACGCACGCAATTTGCGATCACAGCGTGCGCTGGAGCGCATCGGCGCCATGCGCGAAGGGGTGCTGCGCAAGCACCGTATTGTGCAGAACGACTTTTCCCGGGATTCGGTCTACTTCAGCGTGCTGGATACCGAGTGGCCGGCAGTCAAGCGCCGCCTGGCACAGTTGCGTGAGGGGCGCTGAACCGCGCCCCTTTCACTGCACCATTTCGTTATCACTGAAACGACCCTCGAACAGGGCTGCACTCAGGTAGCGCTCGCCTGAATCCGGCAGGATCACCACCACCATCTTGCCGGCATTGGCAGGCTCCCTCGACACGCGATCAGCCACGGCCATCGCCGCGCCACAGGACACCCCGGCAAGAATGCCTTCCTGTTGCATGAGCTTGTGTGCCCAGGCCATGGCGTCGTCGTTGCTGACCTGTTCCACGCGGTCGACCATGGCCAGGTCCAGGTTGCCGGGCAGGAAACCGGCACCGATACCCTGGATCTTGTGCGGTGCATGGGAAGGTTCGGCGCCGGCTTTGGCCGCGGTAATCACCGTTGTGCTCGCAGGCTCGACGGCGACTGTTTGTATGGCCTTGCCGGCGCTGCCCTTGATGTAGCGGGAGATCCCGGTCAGCGTGCCGCCCGTGCCCACGCCGGCCACCAGGATATCAATCGCGCCCTCGGTATCCTGCCAGATTTCCGGCCCGGTCGTGCTCTCGTGAATGGCCGGGTTGGCGGGGTTCTCGAACTGCCGTGCACCCCAATAACGGCCGGGCTCGGAGGCAATGATTTCCTCGGCCCGGGCAATCGCGGCGGGCATACCCTTGCTGCCGTCGGTGAGGATGATCTCGGCGCCGAGTGCCTTCATCAGTTTGCGCCGTTCCAGGCTCATGGTGTTGGGCATCGTCAGGGTACAACCGTAGCCGCGAGCGGACGCCACAAACGCCAGGGCGATGCCGGTGTTGCCGCTGGTGGGCTCGACAATGGTCATGCCGGGTTGGAGGCTGCCGTCGCGCTCCGCCGCCAGCACCATGCTTGTGCCGATGCGACACTTCACCGACATCGCCGGATTCCGGTTCTCCAGCTTGGCATAAACGTTGCCGGTGCTTATGTGGTTGATGCGAACCAGTGGTGTGCCGCCAATGGTTTCCGAGTTGTCGTTGAAAATACGTCCCATCGGTCGTGCTCCTGAAAGGGGGTCAGCTGCGAGCAAGGGTAGTCAACTGGCCTGTCGCTGTCCATTGGCCGCCTTGCGGCCGTGTCGGCTGTCATGCCCTTGTCATCTGCCTGTCACGCAACCGTCACGGTTTTATCTTTTAATGGCGCACCCTATAATCGGGCCGTTACATCCATGAGGCCGCCGCCGGCGGACGGTGGCACACCGGGAGAGAGCATTGGCCGCAGGTTCACTGAATCAGGGCAGCGTTGCAGGGAAGTGGGTGGCCGGTGCGCAGCGGCTGCTGGCGATGCTGGCAGAGCCGCGCTGTGTGCGCTGGTTGCGCCGGGGTGTGCTGGCACTCGCGGTATGCTGGCTGATGGCGGCACTGGCGCAGTTGTTCTGGGCGCTGTTCCCCGCAGCGCCAGCAACAGCGTTGTCGGGTGGCGTTATCAATCCCCCGGCGGAGGCAATCTCAGCGCCCGGCGAGCGAACGCCTGTAGACATTGAGGCACTGCGTGGCTGGGCGCTGTTCGGTGAGCCCGGCGCAGGATCCGTGGTGGAAGAGGTGGCCCCACTCCCCAGCGAGGCGCGTGCAGCCCGCGAGGGTATCGAGCGAGGAGCCCGGGAAAGCCGGCTCGAGCTTACCCTCCGTGGCATCATTGCCTTCAATGCAGCCGGTGAGGGCAGCGCGGTGATTGAGTATCGCGGCCGGCAGGCAATTTATTCCGTGGACGACGAGTTGCCTGTCGGCGGCAATGTGGTGCTGGCCAAGGTCATGCCGCAGCAGGTGGTTCTGGACAACGGCGGCACCTACGAGCTTCTGCGCCTGTACCCTCCAAACGAACTTGATGCGCAGCTCACGGGGCGCCGCGCAATGGCTGCCGGTGACACGCGCACGGCGCCGGTTGCGGCCGCGGTTATCGACCGGCGCAGCGATGCGGAATCCGCGGCGCTGGCGGCGGGCTATCGCGACCAGCTGTATGAGGACCCCCAGTCACTGGCCGATCTGGTGCGCATCAGCGCGGTGCGCGAGGAGGGCGCCCTGCAGGGCTATCGGGTGACACCGGGACGGGATCGGGCGCAGTTCGAGCAGCTGGGATTTCGCGCCGGTGACCTTGTGCTGGCGGTGAATGGCCTGTCCCTGTCAGATCCGGCAAACACCATGCGGCTCTACCAGGCCATGCGCTCCGCAAGCGAGGTCTCGTTCGAGCTACTGCGCGCCGGTGAAGCGGTGGCACTCAGTGTGAGCCTTGATGCTGCGTCGACGGATCGGTGATAGAGTCACGGCTATTCGGTTAAGGACATAGAATCAGTGAGAACCATGTTGCGGGCACTGCGAGTACCGCTGTTTTATCTGCTGGCTGCCCTGTGGGCAGCTGTCGCGAGCGCCCAGGATTTCACGGTCAACCTGAAAGAGGCCGATATTCAGGAGCTGATCAAGTTCGTGGCGGAGGCGACCGACATCACGATCGTGGTGGACCCGGCAGTCAAGGGCAAGGTCAAGGTGGTGTCCTCCAAGCCGGTGTCGCGCACTGAGCTCTATGATCTCTTCCTGTCCATACTGGAAGTGCATGGTTACACCGCAGTCCGCTCCGGCGGGGTAGTGCGGGTGATACAGAGCAAAGACGCCCGCTCGGCACCGGTGACGGTGCGCGACGACGAGGGACGGCGCGGCAATGACGAATATGTCACGCAGGTCATGCGCCTGAAGAACATTTCCGCCGCCAAGCTGATACCCGTGCTGCGGCCCCTGGTGCCGCAACAGGCACATATGGCGGCGTACGCGCCGAGCAATGCCATTATCATTTCGGATGTGGCCTCCAACATTGATCGCATCGCGGCGATCATCGAGCGCATGGACCGCACGGCAACGCAGGAGACCGAGGTCATCAAGCTGCGCTATGGCGTCGCTGAAGACGTGGTGCGTATGCTCGACCAGCTCAACACCTCAGAGGCGCAGCAGGGCAATGAGGTTGAGGTCATGCTGGTAGCGGATGCGCGCACCAACAGTGTGTTGATCAGTGCCGATGAGCTGGAGCGTGCGCGCATGACGCAGCTGATCCGCTATCTCGACACGCCTCTCGAGCAAAGCGGCAACGTAAAGGTGATCTACCTGGAGTACGCCAAGGCGGAGGACATTGCCGAGGTGCTGACCAAGGTCATGCAGAACATCGGCCGGGTGGATGCCGGCGAGGCGGGGCGCGCGCAGCGTGCATCTGAAACCAGCGCGACCATCGAGGCCGACGCCAATACCAATGCCCTGATTATTACCGCGCCGACCGACAAGATGGCGGCGCTGGAGGCGGTTGTGGCGCGCCTCGACATACGCCGCGCCCAGGTGCTGGTGGAGGCCATCATCGTCGAGATGGAAGTGCGTGACGGCCAGGATCTGGGCCTGCAGTGGCTGTTTGCCAACGACAACGGCTTTTTCGGCAGCAGTATCAGTGCTGACGATGCGCGGGCGCGACGCATAGCCGGGGCCATTCTGCCGGAAGATGGCGGTGACGGGACCGACGGCGGCGTGACCACGGGCGACTTCAACGTGGGCGCCCTGGCGGGCGCGCTGGCTCAGTCACCGGGTGTTTCCCTGGGCTGGGGCGTGATTGATGACAATCTGTCGATGACCGTGATTCTCAACGCCCTGAAGGAGAAATCCAACGCCAACATCCTGTCAACACCCAGCCTGCTGACGCTGGACAATCAGGAAGCCTACATCACCGTGGGCCAGAACGTGCCGTTTGTGACCGGTTCATTTACCAGCACCGGTACCGGCGATGGTGCACAAAACCCGTTCCAGACCATTGAGCGGGAGAATGTGGGCATTACGCTCAAGGTGACGCCCCACATCAACGAGGGAGACTCTGTGGTGTTGGATATCTCCCAGGAAGTCTCCAGTCTCAGCAACACGTCCGTGGTGTTACAGGCGTCTGACCTGATCACCAACGAGCGCGTACTGCAAACCAAGGTGTTGGCGGCGGATGGACGCGTTGTGGTGCTCGGCGGTCTGATCAAGGACGATGTGCAGGACGCCAGCCAGAAGGTGCCGCTGCTCGGCGATATTCCGCTGCTCGGGCGCCTGTTCCGCAATGACGCAGTACAGGTCATTAAAACCAACCTGCTTATTTTCATTCGGCCCACGATCATTCGCGATGACGAACAACTCGCCGGCGCCACGGCAGACAAGTACCGCTATATCCGCGACCAGCAGGTGCTGCGTCGCGAGCGGGGCCTGATGTTCCTTGATGACAGCAGCGTGCCGGTATTGCCCGAGTGGGAAGAACAAATCCGGCAGTTGGAGGAAATCCGCGACGAGTCGGGTAACACGCCGGCGGCTGTGGAGGCCGACTGATGACCTCCGCGGAGGTCGCGGTGCCCGAGCCGCCGAGGGCAAACCTGCCCTTCGGGTTTGCCAAGCAGTTTGGCGTGCTGGTTGATAACCGGGCGCAGGGAGCGGTGCTCGTGCACCGTGGCCCTCTTGAGGCCCCCTTGTTGCTGGAGATTCGTCGCTGGCTGGGCGCCCCGTTCGAATGCGAGACGGTGTCGGATGCCGAGTTCCAGCGGCGCCTCTCCCGCGCTTACCAACGCGACAACAACGCGGCGGTGCAGATGGCGGAAGACATCAGTGCCGACGTCGACCTCAGCCGTCTCGCCGATGAAATACCGGACGCGGGCGATTTGATGGACGCCGAGGACGATGCGCCCATCATTCGTCTGATCAACGCCATCCTCTCCCAGGCCGTGCGTGAGCAGGCCTCGGACATCCATATTGAAACCTTCGAGGACCGGCTCAGCGTGCGCTATCGGGTGGATGGCGTGCTGGCGGAGGTGCTGTCCCCGAAGCGGATGCTGGCGCCGCTGCTGGTGTCGCGGCTGAAAGTGATGGCGAAGCTGGACATCGCCGAAAAGCGGGTGCCCCAGGATGGCCGCATTTCCGTGCGAATAGCCGGGCACGCCATTGATATCCGCATGTCGACCATGCCCTCTGCCCACGGTGAACGCGTGGTGCTGCGCCTGCTGGACAAGCAGGCCGGGCAGTTGGAACTGCGGCAATTGAATATGAATGAGCAGGTGCTGCACAGTTATGAAAAGGCTCTGCGCAGTCCACACGGCATCATCCTGGTAACCGGCCCCACGGGGTCGGGTAAAACCACAACGCTGTATGCCGGCCTGTCGCATATCAACCAGGCCACGCGCAATATCCTCACCATAGAAGACCCGGTGGAGTACATGCTGCCAGGTGTGGGGCAGACGCAGGTCAATCCCAAGGTCGACATGACCTTTGCGCGCGGCCTGCGGGCTATTCTGCGGCAGGACCCTGACGTGGTGATGGTCGGCGAGATTCGCGACCTGGAAACGGCGGAAATCGCGGTGCAGGCGTCCCTCACCGGCCACCTGGTGCTGTCCACGCTGCACACCAATACCGCCATCGGCGCGGTGACGCGTCTGCAGGACATGGGTATTGAGCCTTTCCTGCTGTCATCAAGCCTGATTGGCGTGATGGCCCAGCGTCTGGTGCGGTTGCTTTGCCGCGACTGCAAGGAGCCACATCAACTGGCAGATTCCGAGCGCACGCTACTGGGACTCTCTGCGGATACCACGGCAGCGGTCAGTGTCTATCGGGCCAAGGGGTGCGAGCAGTGCAATTTCGGCGGCTACCGTGGGCGCACAGGTATCTATGAACTTATCGAGGTGACGGACGCGCTGCGCCTGATGATTCACGAGGGCGCGAGCGAGCAGCAGATGCTGCTCGAAGCGCGCAAGCACTATCCGGGGATTCAGGAGGACGGTCGCCGGCGCATCCTGAGCGGTGAAACCAGCATCGAAGAAGTGCTGCGCGTCACCGCTGTCACCTGAGCCGATAGGCGCTTATGACCGCATATCGTTACCGGGCACTGGATGCCAGCGGCAAGCTGGTCAAGGGCGTGCTCGAAGGTGATTCCGAGCGCCAGGTGCGCGGCCAGCTGCGCACGCAGAAGCTGCGCCCGGTTGACGTTGTGGTGGCAAACCGCCAGGCGGAGAGCAAGCCGCGTTCAGGGTGGTCGTTTCTGCAGCCGCGTATCAGTGTTGCCGAACTGGCGCTGGTGACCCGGCAGCTCGCCACACTGGTGCAGTCCAATTTGCCGCTGGACGAATGTTTGCAGGCAGCCGCCGAGCAGAGCCGCAAGGGCCGGACGCAGGGGCTGTTGTTGCAGGTGCGCTCCAGGGTCGCGGAGGGTCATACGCTCGCCTATGCCATGGGTGAGTTCCCGCTGGTGTTCAACGAAATGTACCGGGCCATGGTCAACGCCGGGGAGCATGCGGGTTTTCTCGGTCCGGTGCTGGCGCAGTTGGCCGATTACAACGAACAGCGCCAGTACACCGCGCAAAAGCTGAAAATGGCCATGATCTATCCGTTTATCCTGATCGCCGTGGCGCTGGCGGTGGTTGTGGCACTGATGATTTTTGTCGTACCGGAGCTGATCGGCATTTTTGCGCACACCAACCGCGAGTTGCCACTGCTGACCCGAGGCTTGATTGTCGCCAGCGATTTTTCGCGCGACTACGCGCTGTGGGTGCTGGTGGCCGTGGTGCTTTTGGTGTTCGGGCTGCGGCGCTGGCTGCGCCAGCCTCAGCGTCGCCGGCGCTGGCATGCCCTGTTGCTGCGCGTGCCGGGTTTCTCCCGGCTGGTGATAGCGATGGACACGGCGCGTTTTGCTTCGACCCTGAGCATTCTCATGGCCAGCGGGGTGCCCCTGCTGGAGTCGCTGCGCATTGCCGGGCAGGTGTTGACCAACCTGGTGCTGCGAGAAGACAGTGCCCGCGTGGCTGAGCGGGTGCAGGAGGGGAGCAGCCTGCACCGAGCGCTGCGAGAGAATGGCCGGTTCCCGCCGATGATGGTGCACATGGTGGCCAGCGGCGAAGCCAGTGGCGAACTGGAAACCATGCTGGCGCGATCGGCCAGCAATCAGGAGCGCGAACTGGAAATGACACTGGGAACACTCATGAGCCTGCTCGAACCCCTGCTCGTGGTGTTTATGGGCGGCATGGTGTTGGTCATAGTCATGGCCATTCTGTTGCCGATTTTTGATCTCAATACGATGGTGCGATAGTGATATGAAATTGCCGACGACAGCAAGGCGGGCGCACAGCGGTTTCTCGCTGGTGGAAATTCTGGTGGTGCTGGTGATCATGGGGCTGCTGATCAGTGTTGTGGCACCCACGGTGCTCAACCGGGCGGATGAAGCGCGCATCCAGAAAGTTCACGCCGATTTCAAGGCGATCGAGACCGCGCTGAAAATCTATCGCCTCGACAACTACGTCTATCCAACCACCGAGCAGGGCCTCGATGCGCTGGTCGAGGCGAGCAATCTCGATCCGCAGCCACGTAATTTCAAGGACGGTGGTTACCTGCCGGAAGTGCCGCTGGATCCCTGGGGGCGCCCCTACCTGTTTCTGAGCCCGGGCGAAAACGGTGAAGTGGATATTTACAGCCTCGGCGCCGATGGCCTGTCGGGAGGCGAAGGCCAGAACGCCGATATCGGCAACTGGAAGGAACAGGACTGATTCCATGCAGCGGCAGGTGGGCGCGTGGTTGTCACGGCCGTGTGCCGCACGGTGTCGCGCTTTCAGCCTGGTTGAACTGCTGGTTGTTCTGTTTGTGATTGTGCTGATGACGTCGCTTGCCACCCTCAACGTGGGTGATGGCGGACAGCAACAGGTGCTTGAGTCCCAGGTGCGTGAGTTGCGCAATGTCGCGGAGTTCGCCCTGGAAGAGGCGCAGATGGCGGGGCGGGACATGGGCCTGGTGCTGGCGGTGGATGCGCGTGGTGCGCAAACTCAATACCTCTACGACTGGCGTGAGCGGCGTGCCGAGGGCTGGCGGTCACCGGCGCTGGCGCGCGAGGTGCTGGCGCCGCGTACGCTGCCTGCGGAGGTCGAACTGGTGTTGCTGCTGGATGATATCCCCACTGCTGATTTGCTGGCTGCGCCGCTGGCCGAGGACGCCGCACCCCAGGTGGTGTTCTACGCCAGTGGCGAAGTGGCGCCGGGCGCGCTGGAGTGGCGCGCTCGAGACACGGCGGAGGTGCTCTGGCGGCTGGAGTGGGACTTGCTGGGGCGTATGACCATGTTGCCCCGCGGTGAGGTCGATGACGCGTATCCCTCGCGCTAGTTGCCGGGCCCGGAGCGTGCGTGGCTTCACGCTGGTGGAGGTGATGGTGGCACTGGCGATCGTGGCGCTGGCCCTGCCCGCGTTGTTGTTCGCCCTGCATCAGCAGGTGGACGGCACCGGCTACTTGCGTGACAAGTCGCTGGCTCAGCTGGTAGCCAACAACAAGCTGGTGGAGTTGCGCCTGTTGAGCGCCGCACGGGGTGAGCTGTTGCGGGGCTCCGACAGCGGCAGTGAGGAGTTTGCCGGCCGCCCCTGGCACTGGCGGCTGGAAAGCACGCCCACCCAGGTGCAGGGTTTCTACCGGGTGGAAATTACTGTGCGTGCCGGGGAGGAGGATGGCGGGCCGCTGCTCTATTCCCTGGTTGCTTTCCTCGCCGCGCCGGGTGGCGAGCGGCAGGGCATCGTGGCGCGGCAGCGGGCAGGGGGTTTCCGTTTTGCGAGTTAGCGGCTTTACCCTGGTGGAAGTGCTGATCGCATTGGCGATAACGGCTTTCGTGGCTGCGGTGGCGTACACCGGCCTGTCTACCGTTATCAACGGCGTCGAGAGTACCCGCGGGGTTGCTGAGCGCACGTGGGAGTTGAATCGTGCCCTGCAGATACTGCAGCGCGACCTGCGACATTTCGTCGACCGCCCCGTCCGGGATGAGTTCGGTGACCAGGAGCCGGCCCTGATGGGTGGTCCGGCAGCGCGCTTTCTGCTCAGCTTCACCCGCACCGGCTGGCATAACCCGACGGATCAGCCGCGCAGCACGCTGCAGCGGGTCAACTATGTGTGGCAGGAAGACAGCCTGTGGCGCGAGAGCTATGCCGTGCTGGACCGTGCGGGTTCGACCGAGCCGCAGCGGGTGCGCTTGCTGGAGGGGGTGACAGGGGTTCAGATCACGTTTCTGGCCTCGGTGGCGGCCTTGCAGCCGGGCGCCCGGGGCACTGAGGTTGATACGCGCAACTGGCCTGACAACTGGGTGGTGGATACCAGTCAGCCGAACGCTACACTGGCGCCCCCGGCGGCGCTGGAACTGACGCTGGAACTGGATGATCTCGGCGACCTGCGGATGTTGTATGAATTACCACCGCCGCCGTTGTAGCCCCGGGACGGCGCTGGCGGAGCGCGGCGTGGCGCTGGTGGTCGCCCTGTTGGTGTTCGGGCTGTGCGCTGCCCTTATGGTCGCCATGCAGCGTGAGTTCGCCCTGTTTGCGCAGCGGGGCGCGAACCTGTTTTTACAGGATCAGGGATACGCGTACCTGCGCGGAGCAGAGGAGCTTGCCGCGGTGGCCCTGGTGATGGATCACGACGCCGACCAGTCCCGTGCGCAGCCGCGCGATGACAGGAATGAAATCTGGGCGCAGCAGGCGACCCCGTATCCACTGGACGAGGGCGGTTGGCTTGTCGGGTCGCTGCAGGACCTGCAGGGGCGCTTCAACCTCAATGCGCTGGCGCCCATTGAGCCGGGAGAGGCGGGCGAGCGCTTCACTCCCGCCGAGGCCTTTTTCATCCGCCTGCTGCAGGCACTGCCGGAAGCTGCGCTTGGGCAGGCCGAGGCGGTGGCGGTCACGCGTGCTATCGGCGACTGGCTTGACGAGGACAGCATTCCCCTTGCCTTCGGCGCGGAGGATGATGTTTACACCGGGCAGACGCCCGCCTACCGCGCGGCCAACCACCCCATGGCGAGCGTCAGCGAACTGCGTGCGGTCGCCAACATGACACCGCAACTGTATGTTGCACTGGCGCCGTGGGTCACGGTCTGGCCGCGCACACCGGCACCGCTTAATATTCACACGGCATCGCTGCCCTTGCTGCGCGCGATCAACGGTGACGGCGAGCTTGTCCCCCTCAGCGAAGCCCAGGGCGAAGCACTTTGGCAGACGCAGCAGGAGGAAGGCGGGTTTGCCGACCTTGAGACTTTCCTCGCCAATTCCGTTTTCGGCGAGAAGACCATGACCGACGCGGGTAGCCTGTTGGGGGAAAGCTCCTCCTGGTTCCTGCTGTCTGCGGAGGTGGAAGTTGCCGAGCGCAAGATGCGCTTGTACAGTGTCCTGCAGCGCGACAAGCGCGAGGTGCGGCCAATCGTGCGAGCGATGGGCAGCCTGTGACCCGCTCCCCATTCCCCGGATTGATGACAACGGAGAAAACTCTGTGCAGAACCTAGCCATCGTGCGCCTGATGGATGATGCGCTTGTCTGGTATCCGCCCGGTGCGGGTGAGCAGCCGCGGCCGCTGGGCAGTGCCGAAGAGGTAGCAAGCTTCGCCGCCAGTCTGCGCAGTTCGCGCTGGCAGGCATGCTTCGCAGCCCCGGGTGCCGATGTGCGCTTACTATCGCTGGAGGTAACAGCGGCAGAGAAGAAGCATCTGGCGCGGGCATTGCCGTTCATGTTCGAGGAGCAGGTTGCGGAAGACGTAGACGCTCTGCATTTCGCCTCGCGGGCACTGGACAAAACCCGTTATGCGGTGGCGCTGTGCAGCCACCGGGCGATGGCGTACTGGGCGCAGCGTCTGGCGCACCTGCCGGATTTGCCGCGGTGGGTGCCAGAAACGCTGCTGCTCCCGTGGCGCGCGGGTGAATGGTGCCTGGTTATGGATGGCGAGCAGGTACTGGTGCGCAGCGGTGAGGCAGAAGGCTACACGGTGGAGTGCGAACTGTTGCCCGTCGTGCTCGCGGCTGCGGCCGAAGCAGAGCTGCCCGAGACTATCATTTTCTATGCGGCTGACCATGCGGCCGCACTCGATTTGCTGCCAGCGTTGCTGCGTGAGCGCGTGCAGTGGCGTCAGGGCAATCTGTGCAGCGCGCTGCTCTTGTCTGCCGATGAAGCGGCATTGAGCCTCCGGCAGGGCGCCTATGCGTCGCGTCTGCCGCTGGTGCAATGGTGGAACTACTGGCGAGTCGCCGCCGGTTTCCTGCTCGGCGCGTTTGTCTTGCAACTGGCGGCGACATGGGCGGACTACCGCGCCCTGGCAAGCGAGAATCTGGCATTGCGCGGTGCGCTGGAGACGAGTTACCGCCAGGCCGTGCCGCAGGGTGCGCTGGTGGACGCGGAGCGACAGCTGCAACGGCAGCTGGACAGCCTGCGGGGTGGGCCCGGTGCAGGCAGTTTTGTGCCATTGCTGGAGCGCGCCGGTCGCGTGATTGCCGAGCGCCCGGCCACGCGGGTACTCAGCCTGAACTACAACCAGCGGGGTGGCGAGATGCGCCTCAATATCGTTGCCAGCGATTTCTCCGCGGTTGAACAGCTGCGCGCGGGGCTTACGGATGCGGGTCTGGCGGCTGAAATGGAGAGCAGCAGTGCGCAAGGTGACGGGGTGCGAGCCCGCATCCGGGTGAGGGGCGCGTGATGAAAGCCTGGTGGGTGCGCCTCACGGTGCGGGAGCAGTCCAGTGTGCTGGTGCTGGCGGTGGCTGTGGTGGTGTGGTTGCTTTGGGTAGCCTTGTGGTCGCCGGTGGCTGCCAAGCGCGATCGCATGGTGGAGCAGAACAGCGCGACAGCGGAAACACTGGTGCGTGTGGATGCGCTGTCAGCGCTGGTGTTGCAGGCGCGGGAGGGTAGTACGCCGGCGCGCTCGGGCAGCAATCTCGCCGCGGTGGTCAATCAAAGCACCGCCCGTTACGGCCTGTCAGTGAGCAGGTTGCAACCGGGTGCGCGGGGCGACCTGCAGGTGCGCCTGGAAAACGCCCGTTTTGCCGATCTTGCGGCCTGGCTGCATCAGCTCGAAATGCGGGAGGGCCTGGTGTTCGCAGAAGTCGCGATCACGCAGGCGGGCAGCGCGGGACTGGTCAACGCGACGGTGCGGATCGGTCAGCCATGAGCCGCGCGCAGCTGCTCGCGGGGGTCGCCGCCCTGCTGTTGTTGATTGTCCTGCTGCTGGCGGGCGCGCCTGCGCACGTGCTGAATCGTGTTCTCGCCGGTACGCCGGTCGCGGCTGACGGCTTGTCAGGTACGGTGTGGAGTGGCCGCGCCAGCCGCGTGCGGGTGGCCACGGATGCCGGCATTCTGCATCTGGGCGAGGTGACCTGGTCCTTGCGTCCACTGTCGTTGCTCGTGGCGGCCCCGACACTGCGTATACACTCCCGCTGGAGTGACCAGGAACTGGCGGCTGTTATCACCTGGCGAGGCGAACGCGAGGTCATCCTGTCCGATGTCGAGGCGCGATTTGATGCAGCGCTGTTGCGACACCTGGCACCGATAGCCCTCAGTGGGCGAATGACAGCCCAGGCCGAGAGGCTGCAACTGCGCGACGGTTTGCCGTTGCAGGCGACCGCGCGGCTGACCTGGCAGCAGGCGGCCTGGGATTCACCTCAGGGTCTGCTGCCGCTGGGCAGCTACGCCGCGGATATACAGGATACCGCCCCCGGGGTGCTGGCCGGCACCATCGTCACGCTCGCCGGCCCCCTGCGTGCCGAGGGAGAGTTGCAGTTGCGACAGCGCGACTATAGCATCGCCATTTTACTGACCCATGACGAAGCCTGGGATCCTCTGTTACAGGAAGCGCTCGCCCTGCTGGCGCGGCCAGTGGCGGCGGGCTACGATTTACGCCTCGATGGCTCTCTCCCGCAGTAGGGTCACTGACTTCGAACCACCTACAGGATCACGTGTTATGAGCAAGCCCGGCCAGCGCAAGTACG
Organism: Haliea salexigens DSM 19537; assembly: GCF_000423125.1. Classification (GTDB taxonomy): domain Bacteria; phylum Pseudomonadota; class Gammaproteobacteria; order Pseudomonadales; family Halieaceae; genus Haliea; species Haliea salexigens. The sequence goes on along the minus strand of NZ_AUHJ01000003.1, from coordinate 232,813 downwards.
AGTGTGTCATTTGCGGTTTTATCTACGATGAAGCCCTGGGTATTCCGGAGGACGGCATTGCGCCCGGTACTCTCTGGGAAGATCTGCCTGATGACTGGGAGTGCCCCGACTGCGGTATCTCCAAGGCCGATTTTGACCTTATGGAAGGTTGAGCCTAACCACATTCTGGAAATCCCTGATGACGACTGCAACCCGGCTGCAAGCCCTGCGCAAACTGATGGAAGAGCGGGGTTACGATGCCCTGGTCATCCCCCGTGCCGATGAACACCTCGGCGAATATATTCCGCTACACAATGAACGCCTGCTCTGGGTGTCCGGATTTACCGGCTCGGCGGGCGTGGTTGTGGTGCTGCGCGACAGTGCGGCGATTTTTGTCGACGGGCGCTACACCGTGCAGGTCCGACAACAGGTGGATGCGGCCCATTTCAGTTATCAACACCTGATCAACACGCCCCCGGCCAGCTGGCTGGCCGCGGCATTGCGCTCCGGAGCGCGGGTTGCGGTAGACCCACGGCTGCACAGCCTGCAGTGGTACCGCGACGCCGAGGACACATTGCAGGCCTCGGGTGTGGTGTTGTGTGCGGATGCGGACAACCTGGTCGACCGTTGCTGGCACGATCGTCCCGCGCCAGACGTGCGTCCGGCGCTGTTGCTGGATGACTCGTTCAGCGGTGAGTCCAGCGCCAGCAAGCGCGCGCGCATCGCGGCAAGCCTGGAAGGCCACCGCGCCGATGCCGCACTGGTATTCGCGCCGGACTCCGTATCCTGGTTGCTGAATGTGCGCGGTCTGGATGTGCCCTGCCTGCCGGTATTGCAGGCGATGGCGCTGATTTGGCGTGACGCCTCGGTGGACCTTATCGTGGACCCACAGCGTATGCCCCCGGGCTGGCAGGCGCACTGCGGAGCGGACGTGCGTCTGCACGCACCACAGGAGGCCGCGACACTTCTCGCCGGCCAGGCTGGCCAGCGTGTGGTGGCGGATCCCCACACGGCCAATGCCTGGTCGCAACAACTTCTGGAAGAGGGCTGTGCAACCCTGATCGCCGCGCCCGACCCGGTGCTGCTGCCCAAAGCCTGCAAGAACGCGGTGGAGATTGCGGGCGCTCGCGCGGCGCACGTGCGCGACGCCGTTGCCGTGGTCCGTTTCCTCGCCTGGCTGGATGCGCAGCTGCAGCATGGCGAGTATCACGACGAGGCGGGACTCGCCGATCAGCTGCTCGCCTTCCGTGAGGAGGGCGAGCACTTCCAGGGGCCTTCGTTCGAGACCATCTCGGCGGCCGGGGGCAACGCCGCCATGTGCCACTACAATCATCGCAACGCCACGCCTGCCCGGTTGCCGCCCGACTCTGTGTATCTGGTGGACTCCGGGGGTCAGTATACTGACGGCACAACCGACATCACCCGCACGGTGGCCATTGGCACGCCGGCGGCGGGGGTGCGCAAGCTCTTCACACTGGTATTGCAGGGCCACATTGCACTCGACCAGGCACACTTCCCCCGCGGTACCACCGGTACGCACCTCGACGTGCTGGCACGCCAGCCGCTCTGGCGCGAAGGCTTCGATTACGACCACGGAACCGGTCACGGTGTCGGGGCGTTTCTCAGCGTGCATGAAGGGCCGCAGCGGATCAGCCGGGCGTGGAGCGCAGCAACGCTTGAGCCGGGCATGATCCTCAGCAACGAACCGGGCTACTATCGCGACGGCGAGTTCGGTATTCGCTGTGAAAACCTGGTGGTGGTGCAGGCATTGAACGGCGAGCTGGAAACGCCGATGTACGGCTTTGACGTGTTGACACTGGTACCTTTTGACCGGCGCCTGATAGAAGTGGGCCTGCTATCGCCTGCTGAACAGGCCTGGATCGATGCCTATCACCGGCGCGTGGAAGATACGGTGGCGCCCCTGCTGGACGAGCTTGACCGGCAATGGCTGGAGCAGGCCTGCGCGCCATTGATTGCCAGCTGATGCCTTGAGGGCTTTTGTGTACACTGCGCAGAATAACCATAACCCGGAGAGTAGAGCACCATGGCAGTAGCGGCAGCGGATCACTGGTCTTCGCGGTTTGCGTTCCTCATGGCGGCCGTCGGGTTTGCGGTGGGCCTGGGGAACATCTGGCGGTTTCCCTACATCACGGGGGAAAATGGCGGCGCTGCCTTTGTCATTGTTTATCTGGTGTGCGCCTTCTGTATTGGTATGCCCATCCTGATTGCCGAGCTTATGGTGGGACGTCGCGGCCAGGCAAGCCCGCCCGAAGCCATGGCCGTCGTGGCCACAGAGAGTGGTCGCAGTCGCCAGTGGCAGTGGGTCGGTGGCATGGGGCTGCTGGCGGCCTACACTATCGAGATCGTCTACGCAGTGATCGTGGGCTGGGTGCTCTGGTACCTGTTCAAGGCAGTGACGACCGGGTTTACCGATGTCGATGCCGTGAACGCCGCCGCGCAGTTTACCGCGGTTCAGGGCGATACGTTGGGTATGCTGTTCTGGACCCTGGTCGGCCTGGGTATCACCGGGTTGATTATCTATGCCGGCGTCAAGGATGGTATCGAGCGCGCCGTGGTCGTGATGATGCCATTGATGTTCCTGCTCCTGGTGGGCCTTGCGGGCTACAACTATTTTGCGGGGGGCTTCCACGCTGCGATTGAGTGGCTGTTTACTCCGGATTTCAGCAAGATCGGTCCCGACGCAGTGCTGGCCGCGATTGGTCAGGCTTTCTTCTCCATTGGTGTGGCCATGGGTGGCATGATGATCTACGGGTCCTACCTGCCCAGATCCATCTCCATCGGCCAGTCTGCTTTGATTATTGTGGTGGCGGACACTGTGGTGGCCCTGCTGGCAGGCCTGGTGATTTTCCCGGCTGTGTTCAATTACGGGCTGGACCCGGCGGCCGGTGCGGGCCTCATTTTTCAAACCCTGCCGGTGGCCTTTGCCCAGATGCCCGGCGGACATGTGTTCAGCGTACTCTTTTTCACCATGCTCTCGGTGGCCGGTATTACCTCCATGGTCGGGCTGGTGGAGTGTGTGAATGCCTGGATAGAAGAGCGCTACGGTATGCCGCGGCACCGCAGTGCCCTGTTGGTGATCGCGTCGGTTGCCGTATTCAGCGTGCTGAGCATTCTGTCCTACAACGTGTGGGTCGACTTCAACCTCGGTGGGCGGAATTTCAACGACACCATGGATTACTTTTCCAACCAGATCCTGTTGCCCCTGGGTGGCCTCATGATCGCGGTGTTTGCAGGTTGGATCACGACCGCGCGGGCCAGTCGCGACGAACTCTGGAGCATGAGCGGCGCCAGCTATGGGCTCTGGCGCTTCATGATCCGTTTTGTGGTGCCACCTGCGCTGGTGGTCATTTTTGTGCGAGGCGTTGCCGGCTGAGGTCATGCCGTGGCGCCAGGCACACTTGGGTTTGAGCCTGCGGAGTTCCTATGTTCACTGCCGTCAATGATTTTCTCTGGGGCCAGGTGCTCGTGCTGGTCCTGGTCGCGGTCGGATTGTTGTTCACGGTTGCCTCACGCGGCGTGCAGTTTCGCTACTTCGGGCGTATGTTCGGCGTGCTGCGCGGTGGCATGCACCATGAACGCGGCCAGGTAAGTTCCTTCCAGGCCCTGGTGGTATCGGTAGCGGGGCGCGTAGGCAGTGGCAATATCGCCGGCGTTGCGGTGGCGATCACGCTGGGTGGCTCGGGTGCCGTGTTCTGGATGTGGCTGATCGGCCTCATGGGTATGGCGACCAGTTTTTTCGAGTGTTCCCTGGCACAGTTGTTCAAACGCACGGAGCCGGATGGCAGCTTTCGTGGCGGGCCCGCCTATTACCTGACCCACGGTGTTCGCCAGCGCGGTCTCGCAGCGGTCTACTCCGTGTTGCTGTTGCTGACCTTCGGCCTGGGCTTTAATGCCGTGCAGTCTTATGTGGTAGCCACATCGCTGGCCGAATCGTTCGGCGTGGCCACCTGGGCCACCGGCGCGATGATGGTGCTGGTACTTGGCAGCGTCATATTCGGTGGTATTCGTCGGATTGCCCTCGTGTCCGAGGTTATCGTGCCGGTCATGGCACTCATGTATTTTCTTGCGGCCCTGGTGGTGATTGCCTTGCACATCACCGAGGTGCCCGCAGCGCTCTGGTCCATAGTGCAAAGTGCGTTCGGCATTGAGCAGGCGGTGGGCGGCGGGCTCGGCGCCGTCATTCTGCAGGGGGTAAAGCGCGGCCTGTTCAGCAACGAGGCGGGGCTGGGCAGTGCCCCCAACGTGGCGGCTGTGGCGCATGTGCCGCACCCGGCCAACCAGGGTGTGGTGCAGGCGTTCAGCGTGTTCATTGACACCATGATCATGTGCAGCTGCACCGCGGTGATCATTCTGCTGTCTGATGTCTACCAGCCGGGTGCCCCGGATGTGGATGGCGTGCTGTTGACCCAGCTTGCCATGGGGAGTCATGTGGGCGACTGGGGTGCCACCTTTGTGTCCGTTGCGCTGGTGCTGTTTGCGTTCAGTTCCATTCTTTACAACTATTATCTCGGCGATAACAGCCTGAGTTTTTTCAGTGACGACAACCCGACAGTCGCCAATATTTTCCGCGTTGCGGTGCTGGGGCTGGTGTTCTGGGGATCCCTGCAGGATCTGAGCACGGTGTTCGGTTTTGCCGAGCTCACCATGGGCTTGCTGGCGCTGGTGAACCTGGTTGGCCTGGTGTGGATGTACCGTATTGGCATGCGCCTGCTACGCGACTACGACACCCAGTTGCGCCAGGGTGAGGAACCCCGCCTGCGACCGGGTGACTGGCGCGATCTGGATATCGACGAGAAGTCCTGGCCGGATTAAACGTCTGTTTTCGGGTGCATGCTCCGCACTTACAGTACAGGTGAAAACAGGCGAGCGGCGCCCATGGCAAGCGGGAACCAGGCGGGCTTGGCCGCAATTTCAGCAGGCGTTACCTCGCGACATTTCAACAGATCAGCCTCAAGCATGGCCTGCACCTCGCTGGCGAAGTGCTCGCCGTCCACCAGCAGTGTAATCTCGAAATTGAGCCGGAAAGAGCGGTTGTCAAAATTGGCGGTGCCGATACCAGCGAGGTGGTGGTCCATCAACAGTACCTTCTGGTGCAGGAAGCCACCCTGGTAGCGGTACACCTTCACGCCCGCGGGCAGCAGTTCACGGGTGAACGACCAGTTGGCCATGCCCACGACCGGTCCATCGGGTTCATCGGGAATCATGACACGCACATCGACACCGCGTAGCGCGGCGAGCTGCAGGGCCGACACGATGCTTCTGTCGGGGACGAAGTAGGGGCTCGCGATCCAGATTCTCTTCTGCGCGGCCACAATGAGCTGCAGGAACATGAGCCCGGCTTGTTCCAGTATGCTGGAGGGGTCGGACGGGAATACGAGCACATTCTCTGTGCCGTGGTGGGCATCCTCCGCGTCCGGCTGTACGACGCTCAGTGAGGTTTGCGTGGCCCAGCGCCAGTCGGTGGCAAAGGCCAGTTCCACGCCCAACACGGCGGGGCCCTGCAGGCGCAGGTGCGTGTCACGCCAGTGCCCGATATCCGGATCCAGCCCCAGGTACTCGTCGCCAATATTGTGGCCACCGACCCAGGCCACGTGCCCGTCGACAACGACGATCTTGCGGTGATTGCGGAAGTTGAGCTGGAAGCGGTTGCGGCGCCCCTGTGTGGTATTGAAAGCGGCAACCTGCACGCCGGTCTGGCGCAGCTGGCGACACAGCCCCGTGCGGTGAAAATTGCGGCTGCCTATCTCATCGTAGAGCAGGTGTACGCTGACACCGGCGCGCGCCTTGTCCGACAGGACCCGGCCGATGCGCCTGCCCAGGTTGTCGTCGCGGATAATGTAAGACTCGAGCAGGATGTGGTGTTGGGCGGATTCCAGGCCGCGGAGAATACTGTCGAAGGTCTGCTGGCCATCAACCAGCAGCTCCACAGCATTGCCCCCGGCAGCAGGAATACCCGTGAGGTTGAAGAGGGCGTTGTAGACGGGTTCGGCGGGGGAGCTGAAAACCAGATGTTTGGATACCTCGGCTCTTGTTTGTTGCAACAGCTCGCGGGTTTCCTGCTCCACGGCATTGCGCTGCTCCAGATAACCGTCGAACTTGGTGCGCCCGAATACCAGATAGCAGGGCACTGCAAGATAGGGCACCGCGAGCAGGGAAATCGCCCAGGCGATGGCCCCCTGCGCCGTGCGTACATTGATGATGGCCTCGACGGCAGAGACGATACCCAGTGCATAGAACAGAACCACCGCAACGGCGATGATCTCGGTGTACATTTCCAGCCCCAAACCGCCTACCCGGCCCCCGCCAGTAAATGGCGGCGCAGATTCTGGATGTCGTTGGACGTCAGCTGGAGGCCGTCGCGCACGTACGCGTCAAAACTCCCCCAGCGGGCGTCTATCTCGTCGAACCCGGCCTGCAGCCAACGCGCATCGACACCGAGCATGGTTTCCACGGTGGATGCTGCCGCCTCGCCCTTGAATACCCGCAGCAGCATCAGGTCCTGGCTGCGGGCCTCCAGTGACGGTTCACGACTCGCCAGGTAATCCGCCATGATCTGCTCTTTAGGTACGCCCAGAATTCTCAGCAGTATTGCGGCGGCGAACCCGGTGCGATCTTTCCCCGCCGTGCAGTGCCAGGCCAGCGGACGGCCCTCGGCGGCGAGTACGGCCTGCATGAAGCTGCGGTACTGGGGCGTGAATTCGTCCGCAAACTGGCGGTTGGCCTGCAGCATGAAGTCATCGGCGTTAAAGCCCGCGAGATCGTCGCTGTCGATCCTGGCACGCAGGTCATGTATCAGGGCATCGTTGCCGGAATCGAGAATGGGGATGCTCAACTGCGTGAACGTGGTGTCTTCGGGTAGGCGGCTGGGTTCGTCTTCACGCTCGGCACGGGAGCGAAAATCGATCAGGGTGTCGAGTTGCAGGCGCTGTAGCTGCTGTAGATCACTGCGCGACGCGTTGGCCAGATGCCCGGAGCGGTAAAGCCTGCCCCAGGCAACGCTGTGTCCGTCCTCGGTGGTGTAACCGCCCATGTCGCGGAAGTTGTGAATACCCTCGAATGCCAATAAGCGCGCGTCTTCGCGCTCGGCGGCGGGCAGCTCCACCGGCACCTGCACGGGGGCAGGGGGAATGAACTGGATGACGGCGAGGGTGATAAGAAACGCAGCCAACAGGATTTTGTACCAGAACGTTCGTGACATGCGGTATCCGTGTGGATGAAAGCCACGCGCAGGATAGCATCCCCGCGCGGGCGATCGTAGCCGCTTGTTCGTGTAGCGTATTCGAGTACCCTATTCGAGTAATTCGGGTTGCTCCGCCACGATAACGTCATATAGCGGCTGGAAACTGAACCAGCCGGCCAGTGGGGATCCCACCGTGGCGCGCGTCTGCCGGGCGCAATCGGCGTCAATCAACCGCGGTGTACCGGCGGCTTCGGCCAGCAGTTGTGCCTGGCAGGAACGCTCCATGGTGATAAACCACCAGGCAGCCTCGTCAACGGTTTCGCCCACCGTCAGCAGACCGTGGTTCTGCAGGATGGCCGCCTTGTTGTCGTCCAGTGCCTTCGCAATGCGCTCGCCTTCACCGGTATCCAGTACCACGCCGGTGAAGTCATCGAACAGTACATGGTCTTCGAAGAATGCGCAGGCGTCCTGCGTAATCGGGTCCAGTGGCCGCCCCAGGGATGCCCAGGCCTTGCCATACAGGGAGTGTGAGTGGGCCGCCGCTGTTACCCGCGGGTTGGCCATGTGAATACGTGAGTGGATAGTAAAAGCAGCGCCATTGAGCAGGCCGTCGCCTTCCACCACCTCGCCGGTGTGGCTGACCAGCAACAAGTCGGATACGCGCATCTGCTTGAACGAGCGGCCCATGGGGTTTACCCAGAAGTGGTCACTGTGCTCGGGGTCCCGCACGGTGACGTGGCCGGCCACACCCTCGTCGAAGCCGAACTTGCCGAACAGGCGCAGTGCTGCCGCGAGGCGCTGCTTGCGCTCGGTGCGCAGCTCGCTGCTGGATTTCTCGGTGGATTCACCTCCCATGCCGGTGGTGTCCCGGTTCATGATGATGGCATTTGCAGTATTCATATTCTGGCCCTTTTCTCTGTATATTACTTCTGCAGTGTAGACGGTTTTGACCTGTGGTTGGCGTCAAAGACTTTACATATTAATTAAATCTAATATATTGTTGGCGCAAGCAGCCGGGGTGAAGCAGTCATGGCGGAGATGGATCCAGGTGCAATGGCCGCGCAGGCCAAGCAGGCAGTCGCCCTGCTGAAGGAACTCGCCAACGAGCAACGTTTGCTGGTTCTCTGTGCACTCGTGGAGGGTGAGCGTTCTGTGGGAGCGTTGAATGCCGACATCGAACTGTCGCAGTCGGCCCTGTCTCAGCACCTTGCGCGCTTGCGCGAGGCCGGCCTGGTCACGGCGCGGCGGGAGGGGCAGCAGGTTTATTACTCGCTTGCTGCGGGTGAGGTGGCCGCAATTCTGCAGGTCCTGCATACCCTGTATTGTGGCGAGGAACAGGGCAGGTCATGAGCCACCCGCTGGATCGGGTTGTGGCGTACACACTCGGTGGTGGCTTGCCCAGGCTGTTGTTCGTGGTGGGGCTGCTGGCTGGAATCCTGTCACTGTGGCTGACGCCGCGAGAGGAAGAGCCGCAGATTGTCGTACCCGTCGTGGATGTGTTTGTCGAGGCGCCAGGACTCTCCGCCACGCAAGTCGAGCGGCAGGTGGCGGTTCCACTGGAAAAGCTGCTGGCCCAGATACCGGGCGTTGAACACGTCTACTCCACCACAACGGCTGGCCGTACCACCGTCACGCTCTCCTTCTACGTGGGCGAAGAGCGTGAAGCGGCATTACTCAACACCTACAACAAGCTCTACTCCAATCCACACTTGCTGCCTGCTGTAGTCAGTCAGTGGCACCTGCGCCCGGTCGAGGTGGATGATGTCGCGATCGTGGTACTGGCGCTGTGGTCGGATGCTCCGGAGCTCTACAGTGACTACGATCTGCGTCGCGTGGCCGATGAGTTGAGTACCCGCCTGCAACGCCTGCGGGACTCGGGTGAAGTGACGGTGACCGGTGGACGCGCGCGGCAGGTGCAGATACTGCTGGACCCGGAGCGCCTGGCCGCACGGCGCACCAGCGCGTCGGAGGTACATACGGCGTTGTCGGTATCCAACCTGCTGCAACCCGCCGGACGCTGGACTCACAACAATACGTCTATCCTGCTTGAGAGCGGCGATGCACTGCGCGGTGCACAGGAACTTCCCGAGCTGGTAGTGAATGTGATCGACGGCGTACCGGTGTATCTGCGCGATGTTGCGCGCATTGTCGACGGCCCGCAGGAGCCCAGCCACTACACCTGGATCAGCTTCGCCGGGGAGCGCACGGCTGCCGGTCCCGACGCCGCTGCCCGCTACCCGATGGTCACGCTGAACGTTGCCAAGAAGCCCGGCACCAATGCCGTGGGGCTGGCGCAGCGGGTCCACGCGGAGCTCAATACCCTGCAACGGGAACTACTGCCCGCCGAAATGCAGCTACGCGTGCTGCGCGACTACGGGCAAACCGCCAACGAAAAGGTCAATAATCTGGCCAGCAGCCTCGGCTTTGCCATCGTGACAGTGGTGGTTTTCATCAGCGTGTTCCTGGGGTGGCGCGCGGGCCTGGTGGTGGGGCTCGCCGTGCCCATTTGCTACGGCTTCACCCTGGCACTGGATATGACTTTTGGTTACACCATCAACCGGGTGACGCTGTTTGCGCTGATTCTCGCGCTGGGCCTGCTGGTGGATGACCCGATTACCGGGGTGGACAATATTGCGCGTAACTTTGCCGGCGGCAGCGGACCGCGGACACGGCGCATCGTCGACGCCATGGCGGAAATTCGGGTCCCCCTGCTGATGTCCACGTTGACCATTGTGGTCGCTTTCCTGCCGCTGGCCTTTATCACCGGCATGATGGGGCCGTATATGGCGCCCATGGCCTTTAATGTGCCTGTGGCGGTCATCAGCAGCACACTGGTCGCGTTTCTGGTGACGCCCTGGCTCGCCGAGCGCCTGTTGCCCTCTGTCGATAGCCCCGCTCTGGAGGCAATCGCGGGAGACCCCGCCCCTGCTGGCGGTGCCTACGCCCGGTTTATGCGTCCTGTGTTGATACGGCGCGGCAGGGCACGGCTGGTGGTCTGGGTGGTGCTGGTAATGTTCATGGGCGCCGCGAGCTTGCCCCTGTTGCGGCTGGTGCCCTTGAAGCTGCTGCCCTACGACAACAAGAACGAAGTGCAGGTGCTGGTGGATCTGCCTGAATCTGCCACGCTGGAACAGACAGCGGCGCTGAGCCAGCGCGTGGTGCAAACACTGCTGCGCGTGCCGGAAGTGGAAGCAGCGGCGGTGTTCGTGGGTGAGCCTTCGCCGATTGACTTCAATGGCATGGTGCGCCGTCACTACCAGAGGGTGGCGCCGCACCTGGCGGATATCCGGGTGGTTCTGGTAGACAAGGGCCGGCGCGAGCAGCAGTCCCACGGTGTTGTGCTGCGTCTGCGCGAATTGTTGGCACCGCTGCAGAAGGAGGGCGTCAACCTGCAGGTGGTTGAGGTGCCGCCCGGCCCGCCGGTGATGAGCACGCTGGTGGCGGAAGTCTACGGCGCGACGCTCACACCGTATGACCGGCAGCAGGTCGCTGCCCGGCAGCTTGCGGCGCGCCTGGCGCGCGAAGCACACGTGGTTGAGGTGGATACCTCGGTGCAGGCAGCACAACCGCGCTGGCGTTTTGTTGTCGACAAGCCCAGGGCGGCCCTTTCCGGTGTGTCGACAGCGGATATCAACGACGCCATTGCGATGGCCAATGAAGGCGTCGTTGCGGGTTTTCTGCAACAGGCGAGCGAGGCCAAACCCCTGCCGCTGTTGCTGCGTCTGGCGCCGGAAGAGCGCATCTCCCCGCACGACTTTGCGCGCCTGCAGGTGAAAGGGCGTGCCGGTATTACCCAGGCCAGCAAGGCCAGCGGTCTCGACGCCGCACCGCAGCCACTGGTGGCGCTGGGTGAGCTGGGTAACTTTCGGCAACTGACGGCTGATCAGGCCATTTACCGCAAGGATCTGCGCCCGGTGGTTTATGTCACCGCCGAGCTGTCAGGGCGCCCACCGGCTGACGTGATTGCCGACATTGTCGCCGATGAGGGCGCTGGTGAAGGCAGCGCCAATGATTGGCAGGGACGTACGTTTCTCACCGCAGGCGGCGGCGATGGCTGGGCTCTGCCGCCAGACATCGAGGTACGCTGGACTGGAGAGGGCGAATGGCGCATCACGGTAGATGTGTTCCGCGATATGGGGCTGGCCTTTGCCTTTGCCCTGTTGGCGATTTTCTTCCTGCTGCGGGTGCAAACGGCTTCATCGGCGCTGTCGCTGATCATCATGGCGGCCATTCCGTTAACGGTGATCGGCATCATGCCCGGGTTCTGGTGGTTGAACACGGTGGGTGAGCGCACCGTGGCAGGCGCCCCCGATCCGGTTCTGTTCACGGCAACGGCCATGATCGGCATGATTGCGCTGGCGGGGATCGTGGTGCGCAATTCACTGATTCTTGTTGAGTTTGTCACCCAGGCGCGCAGTCGCGGCGCCTCAATTGTCGATGCTCTGCTGGAGGCGGGGCATGTGCGCATGCGCCCGGTGCTGTTGACGGCGGGTACAACGCTGTTGGGCAATCTCGTGATTATTCTCGACCCGGTCTTCAGTGGCCTGGCCCTGGCTATTATTTTCGGCATCATCGCGTCGACCCTGTTGACGTTGGTGGTGGTACCGGTGGTGTATCTGCTGGTCTTTGACCGCGAGCGCGGGGAGGTTTCAGGCGATGCGTAGTATTTTGCGATGGGCGCCCGCCGTGGCGGCAACAGCGGTACTGGTGCTGCTGGTGGCGTGGATGGCGGGCGTCTTCGATAACCGGCTTGCGCCCGGGCTCAAGCCCCGGCCCGAGCAGGCACAACAACCGGCCTTTCGGGTCGTGGAGGAGCTGGTTGCGGTCACCGAGCCGGTGCCAGGTTCCGTGGAGGCGAAGCAGGCAACGCTTGTGGCATCGCGGATCATCGCCCGCATCGAGCGTATTCTGGTGCGGGCCGGTGATACGGTCAGAGAAGGGCAGCTACTGCTGGAACTGGAGAGGACCGACCTGGAAGCGCGGGTCGCCCAGGCCGGCAACCAGATCACGGCGGCGCGGGCGCGCTTCACCGAAGCAGAGCGCAACCTGCAGCGCAGTATCGAGTTGCAGCAGCGCGGTCTGTTGTCGGCGTCTGACCGGGAGGCAGCGCAGGCAACGCGGGACAGCCTGCAAGCTGACCTGCAACGCATGGAGCAGGGGCTGGAAGAGGCGCGCGCGGCGCTGGCCTATGCCTCTATTCACTCGCCACTCGACGGGCGGGTGGTTGATCGCTTTGCCGAGCCCGGTGATATGGCCGCACCGGGAACTACACTGTTGTCGCTCTATAATCCGCTGTCGCTGCGGGTCGAAGCCAGCGTGCGCGAGCAGTTGGCGGTAACGCTTGCCGTGGGGCAGGCTGTGTCTGTGAGCTTGCCGGCGCTGGATAGCGTCGTGCAGGGTAGCATCGAGGAAATTGTGCCAGCAGCCGAGCCTGGCTCGCGCAGCTTTCTGGTCAAGATCCGGTTGCCCTACGACGACCGCTTGTTGCCGGGGCTCTATGCGCGGGTTGACGTGCCGGCGGGCAGCGAGCGACGGATGCGTGTGCCCGAGGCATTGCTGGCGCAGGTCGGTCAGCTTTGGGTGGCCACGGTCGCGGGCCCCGAAGGGCCTGAGCGACGCTTCCTGCGCGTGGGGAAACGCGACGGCGATGGCCGCGTCGAGGTGGTTGCCGGGCTGCAGGCCGGTGACGAGCTGCTGGCGCAGAGCAGTGAGCGCTAGTCAGCCGTCCTTGCGCAGGTTGTCGGGCCCCCAGTAGGCCTTCATGCTGCTGATCTTGCCCTCGTCGTTGAACTCGAAGACATCGATGACGTCAATCTGCATGCCCGGCATCACCACATGAAACGGGAAAGCAACCGCGTTACCCGCGCAACGCGCCTGCCCTGACAGGCGCAGTTTGGCGCCGGCTCCCAGTGCTCCCTGATAGAATGCGCAGATAGCATCCAGCCCGTGGTGGGCGTCAGTGCCCACCGGGTCCTCCACAACCGCGTCCTGTGCGTACATGCTGCGAATGATCTCTACGTCACCCTTTTCAAACGCCTGAACGTAACGTTCCACCATGGCGATCTTGTCTGCATTGTCCATAATTGCCCTCCGGGCTCTAAACAGTGTCGTGTTGTGTCAGTAGCCACACAGTGTCGCGTAGCGGTCTTTGTGGAAGCCGGTATCGCCGAATATCTGCATGGCCGTGCGTGCGCGCTTGAGGAAGAAACCGATTTCCAGCTCATCGGTCACACCGATGCCTCCGTGCATTTGCACAGCTTCATTGGTGGCAAGCTTGGCCAGTTCATTCAGATTGGCCTTGGCCAGACTGGCCATCAGCGCCAGCTGCCGGGGCTGCTCATCCACGGTAGCCAGAGCCTGCAACACAACAGACTGCGCCAGCTCCAGCTCGGTCTGCAGGCGCGCCGCGCGGTGCTGCAGGGCCTGGAAGCTGCCAATGGGTACGCCAAACTGCACTCTCTCCTTGAGCCATGCCACGGTACGTGCGAAAACTTCCTCAACGCTCCCCAGCATCTCCGCGGCCATGGCGATTCGGCCACGATCAAGCACGTCCTCCAGCCATGACCCGGCTTCGCCGACGTTACCGATCACCTGCGCGCTGGAAATGGCGACATCGGTAAAGCGGATATTGGCTGCATTCCGGCTGTCGGCCATGACGGTGCGCTCGATGGCAACACCGGCTGTGTCGCGCGGCACCATAACCACCGAGAGGCCGTCGCGGGCGGCGGGTTCACCGCTGCTGCGGGCCACCACCAGCAGGGTATCTGCCGAGTGGCCGTCGAGCACAAATACCTTTTCTCCGTTGAGCGCAAAACCATCGCCCACCGTTTCCAGCCGCGTGCCTATATGCTGGGGTCGATGGTGCGCTGATTCCTCCAGCGCGAGGGCCAACGTGACCTCACCCGCTGCGACCTGGGGCAGATACTCGGCTTTCTGGTCCGTGCTGCCGCCGAGCAACAGGGCCGATGCGCCCACAACCGCGGTGGCGAACAGCGGGCTCGCCGTCAGTGTGCGGCCGCTCTCCTGCAGTACTACGCCGAGGCCACTGAAGCCGAAGTCGAGGCCGCCAAAGTCCTCCGGCAGGATCACGCTGGCCCAGCCCAGCTCGGCCATTTGCTGCCATAGCGTGGCGTCGTAACCCAGTGGGTCGCGGCTGTCACGCAGCGCGCGCAGTGCGCTCACCGGTGCCTGCTTTTGCAGAAACTCGCGTGCGGTCTCGGCCAGCAAACGCTGCTCTTCATTCAATACCAGTGCCATGCTGTACTCCTCAGGACTCGGTCGCGGCTTTCGGTGCCTGCGGCAGTTGCAGGACGTGGTTGGCGATGACATTCAACTGCACCTCACTGGTGCCGCCGGCAATGGTCATGGCCTTGGACATGGCCCAGAGCCGCGTTGTGTCGAGCTCTTCCGTGGTGAATCCGGGCGCTTCCCAGCCCAGGGCGCGCGTTCCCATGATTGCCAGCAGCAGCTCGTTTTTGTCTTTCACGGCTTCGGTACCGAGGTACTTCATCGCCAGGCCGACACTTCCCTTGATGCCTGCAGCGCGCTCTTCAAAGCTGCGCATGTGGGTCAGGCCGATGGCGTGCATACGCATTTCGTAGTCGGCGAGGTCGCTGCGCAGTTGGTTGTCGGCGATGCGCCCGGCGCTGAATTCGAGGTAGCGCCGCGCGGCCTCGACGGGCGCGATTTCCTGGCGTGGGGAGTCGCCGCCAATTTCCGCCATCAGTTTGCGCTCGTGCACCAGCAGCGCTTTGGCGACCGACCAACCGTGATTCAGTTCGCCGACCAGGTTGCTCTTGGGCACGCGCACATTGTCGAAGAACGTCTGGCAGAACTCCGACTCGCCGCTGATCAGTTCAATGGGTGTCGTGCTGACGCCGGGGCTTGCCATGTCGATCAAGAGGAAGCTGATGCCTTCCTGTTTTTTTACATGGGGATTGGTACGCACCAGGCAGAAAATCCAGTCCGAGCGGTCTGCGCCAGTCGTCCAGATCTTGCTGCCATTGACCAGGAAGTGGTCGCCCTGGTCTTCGGCGCGGGTTTGCAGGCTGGCGAGGTCAGAGCCGGCAGCCGGTTCAGAGTAGCCCTGGCACCAGCGGAATTCGCCGTTGACGATAGCGCGCAGGTGTTGCTGCTTCTGCTCTTCGCTACCGTATTCGAGCAGTGCCGGGCCGAGCATCCACAGCCCCAGGCTGTAGAGGGGCGTGCGCGCCTTGATGCGCTTCATCTCTTCTTTCAACACCCGTCCCTGCTGCGGGGTCAGGCCGCCGCCGCCATAGGCCTCTGGCCATTCCGGCGCCGTCCAGCCGCGGTCGCGCATGCGCTCAAACCAGACCCTGGCATCTTCGCTGGCAAAGCTGCCACGGCGGCCGCCCCAGTACTGTTCTTCGGGCGTATTGGGCAGCCGCTGTGAAGCCGGACAATTGGCTTCCAGCCACTGCCGCGTCTCTTCTCTGAACTGGTCCAGGTCTTCCACGCTGTATCTCCTGTATGACGGCCGTGCGCGCTTTCCCTGCGGGGCGCGCTTCGAGTGTGCCAAGGGTAATGACCGGGCGGCCATAAGCAACGATTGACCGCGCAAGGGAGGTCTAGATACGGAGCTGGTATAGAGCAGCAAACCCTGTTCGGATGTGCAATCTCGGCGGCTGAGTTCAGTGCTGCGTACCGCGCGAATTGACGCTTCTGCCACCTCTGGTACATGCTCGCCGGCTGATTATCGATAACGAGGACAGACGATGCAGCGTTTCAGTAACAGGGTGGTCATGGTCACGGGTGCCGGCAGTGGAATTGGACGTGCCGCCGCGGTGCGTATCGCCGCCGAGGGAGGCAGCGTGTACTGCGTGGATATCAGCCAGCCGGGGCTGGATGAAACGGTGGCGAGCATCGAGGCGGCCGGCGGTGAGGCTACAGCACGGTGCTGTGATGTCGCGGATGAAACCCAGGTCAAGGAAACGGTCGCGGCCTGTGTGGCGCACTACGGAAGCCTCTACGCGTTGGTCAATATGGCGGGCATTCTACGTTTCGACGACACAGACGCGATCGCTGTTGAGGCCTTCCAGCGAGTCATTGCGGTGAACCTTACCGGTACGCTGCTATTGTGTCGGGAAGTGCTGCCACATCTTATGGAAACGAAGGGCAGTATTGTCAACGCTGCTTCTACAGCGGCTCTCACGGGTTTGCCGTGCGGAGCGGCTTATTCTGCCAGCAAGGGTGGCGTTCTGGCGATGACGCGCAGTATTGCGGTGGAATTCGCCAAGCGCGGTGTGCGTGCCAACTGCGTGTGTCCAGGGGATATCAACAGCGGCATGACCACCGGGATTGAGTGGCCACCCAACATGGACTTCGAGCTGATTGCACGCATCACCTCCCTGTCCGGAGCCAAGGATGCGGAGGTGATGGCCGGTGTCATTGCCATGCTCGCCTCTGAAGATGCGGTACATATCACCGGTGAAGACATCCGGGTCGACGGTGGTATGTTGTCCTGATACGTCACTGTGCGCAGCCCGCCCCTTCCCCGGGGGCGTTGCTGCGTTTAGTCTGAATCACTCAACTCGACGCTGACATCGCGCTGCTCGTCGCCTCGGCGCAGCGAAATGGTGATCGTGTCGCCAGGTGTGTGCTGCTCGATCAGGCTCAGGTAGTCGTCGTTGCTGCGCACGGCTTTGCCATCGACGGCGGTGATGATGTCACCCAGGAGGATTTCGCCACGGGCATTGCGGTAGGCGCCGCGTATGCCCGCACGATCCGCCGGCAAGCCGGGGAATACGCGCACAACTGGCAGCCCCTCGATGCGGTAGCGGCGTATCCAGCGGTCGCTCGCAAGCTCCAGGCCCAGGCTGGGCCGCTGGATGCGACCGTAGCTGATCAGCTGTGGCACGACCTCCCTGACCGTATTCACGGGAATGGCAAAGCCGATGCCCGCGCTGGCGCCGCTGGGACTGTAGATTGCCGTATTCACGCCGACCAGTTGACCCAGGGAGTTCAGGAGAGGGCCTCCCGAGTTGCCCGGGTTGATGGCGGCATCCGTTTGAATCACGCCGCGGATGGTGCGGTTGCCCGGGGCACGGATCTCGCGCCCCAGCGCACTGACGACACCAGTGGTGAGGGTGGTATCCAGACCGAAGGGGTTGCCGATCGCGAGCACTTTACGCCCGACACTGAGTTCCGATGAGTCGCCCAGCGGCAGCGTGATCAGGCCCGCCGGCGGGTTCTGGATACGCAGCACCGCGAGATCCTTCTCCGGCGCCACACCGATGACCTCGGCATCGAACTCACTGCGGTCCTGCAGGGTGACTGTCAAGCGGTGAGCCCCGGCGATGACGTGAAAATTGGTCACGATCAGGCCGCTTGGATCCCAGACGAAACCCGTTCCCGAACCACGCGGTATCTCGTGTACGTTAAGCGAAAACAGGTCGCGTCGCAGCGCCTTGTTGGTCACGAACACGACCGCCGGACTCGCCTTGCTGAAAATTTCCGTGCTGTTGGCTTCGTCCTCGGTGGCGAAACTCAGGTAGTCCACATTCGCCGCAAGGGCTACGGGCCACAGCAGTGCCAGCGCCAACGCGGCCCACCACTGTTTCACAGCTGTCCCCCTTTATCCTCGGTGAAAGCTGTCTGGAAGGCGCGAATGCGCTGTGCATTGGCGCCGATATCACCCACCCCGACGCGGGAAACGGAACGCAGGTCGACAACGCTGCCCTCGGCAGTAGAGCGAATGCGTACCGCAACATCGTCCTTGAAACCCATGATGGCGGTGGTGTCGACCGCTTCGAAACGCCAGGCATCAGGGTCCTGCCAGACGACCTCCCAGCCCAGCTGTTCGGCGATGGCAAGGGCGTGACGGTAGGCGTTGCGCGCACTGCGCTCGCTGCGCAGGGATTGCAGATCCGGGTAGGCTTCCTGTTGTGCGCCCAGGCTGTCGGGTTTGATGTCCAGCGAATTGCTCTCCGGCCCACGCAGTGTGGCAGCGTGAGAGAAGGTCGGCGGGTCACTCAAGTCCGTGGTGATGTCGTGAATGGCGGGGTAGTCGCCGCGCCCTGCCGCGAGGGAGAGGAACAGCAGGGTGCCGGGCAGTGCGCAGGCGATGCCGAGCAGCAGTTGCTTGCGTTGCGACCGGTAGCGCGGCAGTACGCACAGTAGCGCCAGTATCAGGGCCGACACGGTCGCCAGTAAACAGGCCAGCGCGTACAGCAGCAGTCCCTGCTGCCACAGGCCGGCGCGCACGACCAGTACCGCCACGGGCAATGCCAGCAGAAGCAGTGCCGTGAATATGAGCAGCCAGGCGGGCAGGCGGGGAGAGCGTTGAGAGGCGGTCATGGTGAGCTCCAGGCGAGTCGTGGTGGGGGATGAGAATACTATTACGAGCGGTGTTGTGCGAGGCCCGCAATCGGTTCAACAGAGCAGCCATGCATCCCTGTTTTTCACGCGGCGCATTGAGCTTCGCAGGGGCATTTGCTTAACTCCAGCGCTCACAGTTTTAGCAGGCCCACAAGGGGCGAAGGAGCAGCAGTATGGGACGAGTCGCCGGAAAAGTCGCCATTGTCACGGGTGCCGCCAGTGGCATGGGCAAGGCGGATGCCATTTTGCTGGCCGCGGAAGGCGCGTCGGTGGTTGTCGCCGATCTGAATGAAGCTGACGGTCAGGCCGTTGCCGACAGCATCGGCGAGCAAGCCCGATTCATGCGCCTGGATGTGTCAGACGAGGACAACTGGCGTCAGGTTATTGCCGATACCCTGAAGGTGTTCGGGCGCCTGGACATTCTGGTTAACAACGCCGGTATGTTGACCATCGCCTCGATTGTGGACACCGATCTGGCCATGTTCCGCAAGGTGCAGTCGGTCAACAGTGAGGGTGTTTTTCTCGGCTGCAAACACGCCATTCCCGCCATGGAGCAAAGCGGTGGCGGTTCCATCGTCAACATGTCGTCGGTGGCGGCCATTCAGGGCATTTCTTTTGCCGCAGCTTACAGCGCCAGCAAGGGTGCTGTGCGCTCCATCACCAAATCCATTGCCATGTACTGCAAGGAGCGGGGTAACGGTATTCGCTGCAACTCGATTCACCCCGATGGGGTGCGCACGCCCATGGTGATCAAGGCGGCCACCGGCAAGGATTCCGCCTCCGAGGAGGAGCTGGCGTCGCTGAAGGATGCTGACATGTGCAACCCCGAGGATATCGCCCAGATGGTGCTCTATCTCGCTGCGGATGAGTCCTGGTTCGTCAACGGTACCGAGATGTTGATCGACAATTGCTCCACCATTACGCCACCGGTTGGCTTGTCCTAGGAGGTTTCATGGAGAAAGTACAGTATTGCCTGTGGCGTGTGGCCGCAGTGGGAGAAGATGCGTTTCGTGCGGGACTGCTGGCAGACCTGGTGCCGGCATTGCAGCGTTTGGAGTCTGTGCGTGGATTGCGTCTGGCAGTAGTGGATTCCGCTGTGGCGCCTGCAGCGGACAAACGCCTCGCCAGTGGCGGCCCCTTGCCGGACGCGCTGCTTTCAGTCTGGCTCGACGATGCCTGGCGCAGGCCGCAACCAGCGGCACTGGTACCCGAGCTGGTTGCCCGCAGCCACGCGTGGCTGGTGGCCGAGGCCGAGCCGATTGTCAACGACACGCATCCGCCGGGCGCTGACGCGCGGGTGACCGGCTTCTGCCAGGTTGCCCTGCTGCAGCGTCCTCCCCGGTTGACGGTGCCTGAGTGGCTCAATATCTGGAAAGGCAGCCACTGGCAGGTGGCCATCGATACCCAGTCTACCTTCGGGTACCGTCAGAATCTGGTGGTCTGTGCCCTCGATGAGGGTGGCCCGACGCTGGACGCGATCGTCGAGGAAGACTTCCCCGCCGACGCCATGACATCCGCGCACAGCTTCTACGCCGCGCAGGACGACGCGACGCTGGAGGCAAACCAGAATGCCATGATGGAAAGTTGTGCGCGCTTCATCGACTTCGACAGGATCGACGTGGTGCCGATGAGCGCGTACTGGTTCAGCCCTGCTGCAGGGCCCTGATACGATCCTCCAGCGGCGGATGTGAACGGAAGAGGGCGGAGAAACCCTCCTTCATCTGCTCGCTGATGCCAAAGGCGGTCAGCTCGCCCGGCAGGTCCTGGGGCAGGCCCTGCTCGGCACGCAGGCGCTGCAGGGCTGCCACCATCGCGCCGCCACCGGCCAGCCTTGCGCCGGCGGCATCCGCACGGTATTCGCGCCAGCGCGAGAACCAGAACACGATCATGCTGGCGAGGAAGCCCAACACCAGTTCCGCAACGATCGTGACCACGTAATAGCCAATGCCGTAACCGCGCTCCGTCTTGAAAATGACGCGGTCCACGGTGTGGCCGATAATGCGCGCCAGAAACATGACGAAGGTGTTGACCACGCCCTGGATCAGGGTGAGTGTCACCATATCGCCGTTGGCTACGTGGCCGATTTCGTGTGCCATGACAGCGCGCACCTCAGCGGGCTGGAAGCGCTCCAGCATGCCGCTGGAAACCGCGACCAGTGCCGCGTTGCGGTTCCAGCCGGTGGCAAAGGCATTGGCTGCCTCCGAGGGGAAAACCCCCACTTCGGGCATGCCGATGCCGGCCTCTTCGGCGAGCTCCCGCACGGTATCGAGCAGCCACTGCTCGTCTCGATTGCGTGGCTGTTCGATGATGTGGGTTCCGGTGCCCCGCTTGGCCAGCCACTTGGAGAGAAACAGCGAAATAAGTGAGCCGCCGAACCCGAACAGGGCGCAGAAGATCAGCAGCGGACCCAGGTTCAGGTCAACGCCGTTCGCGGCAAGAATGCCCTCAAGGCCCAGCAGATTGAAAATAATGCTGACCAGTACCAGTACCGCGATGTTTGTGGCAAGGAAGAGCAGGATTCTCATGGTCGTTGTTTCACCTCGTGGTGGTTGTTTCAGCCCCGATTTGACCGGTAGCTGATGGATTCTGTTCCGTCTCTGTGAGTAAATCCTGCTCCGCGTCCGGCAGCGGGTGATGGCTGGCTTCTATGGCCGGTTCGCCGCGCTCATCGGTTTGCGCCGCCACGACTTCCCCGCGCAGTGCCACATCCTTGCTGCTGAGCTCGAACAGCAGGTTGACGCCTTCATCGTGATGCTTCAGGCGCGCCACCTGACGGGCGTCGCGACCGTCTACCCAGCTTTTGCTTTTGCCCCAGTAGTGGCCAAGCTGATTGCGGACGACAAATACCTCACTCATGGCTCTCGGGCTCCTCTTAACCGTGTGCGGCGCGCAGTGTAAAGAGTCGTCACGATGTACACCAGCCTGCATTGCGCCGTCTGTTTTACCCCAGCAGGAAGTCTTTGGCTTCGTTCACCTTGGCGGCAAGGTAGTGGTTGCCGCCGCGGTCTGGATGCAGTTTTTGCATCAGGCTGCGGTGCGCGGCAACAATATCATCATCCGTGGCCTCATCGCCGAGGCCTAGAATAGCCAGCGCTTCGCTACGGCTGAGTCCGCTCTGGCTGTGGGGCGGCGGCTTGGAGCTCTGCTGACCAAAATCAGTCTCGCCCGGGAAGCGCTGCTGCAGGTAGCTGTCCAGAAGTTGTACAGAATCACTGTCTTCCTGCCGGCAATACTGCAGTAGGGTTTCCAGTTGCGTGCGATCCAGTTCATCGAGTCGCCAGTCCTTGAACGGGCCGGTCAGCACCTCGCCACTGAGCTTGCCGCTGTCATGGTCCAGATGCATACGCAGCACGGCGCTGTCTACAGTGGATTGTCGGCCCTGCCCCGCGCTTGCCGATGAGTTGCGCAGTGAAGAGAGCATCGGGAACAGCCGTATCAGCAGGGGCAGTAGCTGCCTGCCGGCCACCAGCAGGCCGGTGAGCGCAGCGCCGACCCAATGCATGCGCCCGGTTAGCGTAAGAAATAAAACGACAATAGCGACTGCCGCCAGCCCGAGCTTGATGTACTGTGCCTTGCGCTTGTGGGGTGGCAGCGATCGCGCGCGGACATAGAGGATGTAAAGGACTGCGGCAATGGCCAGCAGGAGCAGAAGTCTCGGCACGTAGGCCCTCAGGGTTTCAACTGTTGAAGCAGCAGTCTAGCACCTTGGCCGGGGTGATTCTCCAGCGCTTCGCGGCCACCCGAGGCATAGCAGGCCACGGCGCCAAGCAGATCTGCCAAGGTGTTCGCACTGTGCTGATCGAAACGCGCCCAGGCCCCGCCACTTACGCGCGCCATGGACTGAAAGGTTTTCTGCACAGCGGGGTCGCGACCTTCCTGGAACAGAAACAGCGGGAGCTTGCGCAGGCCGCACTGTCCCGCGAGCTGGCAGACATCATCTGCCGGCTCTTCCAGCGCATCGCCAATAAATACCAGGCCGCGGATGGGATTTTCCTGGTGTACGGTGAGGGCGTGACGCAGCAGGCGTCTGATTTGCGTGTGACCGCCCTGGCAGCGCACACGCGCCATTTGTTGCGCCAGGGCGTCGCTGTCAGTCAGCCACGGACTCGCCTTGAATTCCTGGAAACCACGGTAATAGCACAGCTGGATACTGATCGCGGCAAGCTTGCTGGCACTGTGGAACATGGCGGCCTGTCGGTCGCGCGCCATGGCCCAGGTGGGCTCGCGGCTGGCGGTGGCGTCGATGGCGAAGACAAGCCGTGGCTGTCGTTGCGCAAACACCGCCACGGCCTTGGCGGTGCCGAGAAAAGCCTGGATGTCTTGTGAACTGGAGTTTTGCGCAGGAGGTTTCGCCATGGCGGAGGCTGCGTCAGTGCCGCGGGTCGAGCTTGCCCAGGCGTTCCAGCTCAGTGAGATAAGTGCGCCGTTCGGCCAGTTCCGCAACGGCGCTGCGCAGGCTGCCCTCGTCCAGTTGCGGCTGTTGTTCCTTCCCAGAGACAAGTCGCCACAGTTTGCGGCTACACAGTGCCCCCGGGTTGAATGTTTCGTTGTGTGTATTCATTTTGCAGTCCTTGTTCTTCCCAGTCAGACCCGGCGTCTACACTTTGGTTCACTGCGCCGGGGTGCTTCTGCCTGCACGTTAGGGCAAAAGTGTGACAGTACAGTGGCAGCGCTGCGGGAATGCCGTTCGGGCAGCTTACACCCGCTACACCAGAAACGGGAAGGGCAGTACACTGGGCTTTCTGTCAGGTAGAGGTGAACCGCATGAGTCTGTTTGATATTCGCAAGAAACACGCATTGCCCGATGCCGGGTCTGCCTTGCCGGGCCGCAGCGAAGCCATGCCTGTGCCCGCTGCGCACTTCGTCAACGGCCACCCGCTACAAGGGCCTTTCCCTGCGCCGTTGCAGCAGGCTGTATTCGGCATGGGCTGCTTCTGGGGCGTAGAACGCTTGTTCTGGCAATTGCCCGGTGTGTACACCACTGCAGCGGGCTATGCCGGCGGCCATACGCCCAACCCCGCTTATCAAGAAGTGTGCAGCGGTGGTACCGGGCACACCGAGGTTGTGCTGGTGGTGTTTGATCCCGCGCAGGTCAGCTATGCCGAGCTCCTGCAGCGCTTCTGGGAGGGCCACGACCCCACGCAGGGCATGCGGCAGGGCAATGACCGGGGCACACAATATCGCTCCGCCATTTACACCTACGGCAACGAGCAGCAGGCACAGGCGCTGGCGAGCAGGGATGACTTCCAGCGGGCACTGGAGCAGTCCGGCTACGGTGCGATCACCACCGAGATATCTCCGGCGCCCCCGTTTTATTACGCCGAAGAGTACCACCAGCAGTACCTGGCGAAGAATCCGGGTGGCTACTGTGGCCTGGGTGGTACGGGGGTAAGCTGTCCGGTTGGCGTGCACGCCGGGCGCGAAACCTGAAACGTGAGGGGCGGTGCCCCAAGCCTGCCACACTGCCCCGATCGCGGTATTTTGTCGCCTTGTCGGCGCGACGCAAAGCTTGCTTTAATCCAGACTAATCGCTGTTAGTATGAGCGATCGCGCGATAATGATAATCATAATAGTGAGGTGCAATAGATGTTGATGGTGAAGCAGAAAACGTCTCGGATATCTGTTCTGTCACTGGCCGTGGCGGCCGCCTGCTCGGCGGCTGTTCCCAACTCCGTGCTCGCCCAGGGCATGGTGCTTGAGGAGGTGGTTGTGACAGCGCGCAAGCGCGCCGAGAGCCTGCAGGAAACGCCGCTGGCGGTGACCGCGCTGGATGCCACGGCCCTGCGCGAGGCGGGCGTACGCAACCTTGCCGACCTCAACACGCTGGCGCCCAATATCGACGTGGTCGAAGCCAACGGCTCGGCACCGCTGGCGAGCGTGTACATTCGCGGTGTCGGCCAGCGCAACACGGGGGAGAACATCGACTCCGGCGTGGGGATTTATATCGACGATGTTTACCTCGGCCGACCGGATGGCGCGCTGCTGGACCTGAACGACATACAGTCCGTGCAGGTGCTGCGTGGCCCCCAGGGCACCCTGTTTGGCAAAAACACCACCGGTGGCGCGCTGGTGTTTACCACCAATAAGCCGGTGGAGGATTTTGAAGGTTCGGTGGGCCTGCGGGTGGGTAATTACGACCGCCTGGATACGGAGTTTGTGCTCAACGTACCGCTGACCGATTCAGTCTGGACCCGCCTTTCAGGCGTGACCCGCAAGCGCGATGGCCAGATTGAAAATCTCTTCGACGGCGAAGATTACATGGATGAGGATCGTCAGAGCCTGATCTGGCAGACCCGCTGGACAGCCACGGAAGACCTGGTGCTCGACCTGAACCTGAACTGGGCCGACACGGATCAGAAAATGCGCCCGCAGAAATGCGTCAACGTTGAAGGTGCCAACGGCTGGCAGGCGGCCCTGTTCAACGCCATCGCGATTGGTCCCGCCACGGGCCGCACGTTGGCTGATTTCTGTGAGGACGCAGCGCAGGCCGGTGGCGGCGATCCGCGCACTGTGATCTCCGACCTCGGCGGTGACTACAAGGCCGAGAACCGCGGGGCGTCCCTGGTGGCGGAGTGGGCCATCAATCCGGACCTTTCTCTCAAGAGCATCAGTGCCTATCGCTTCACCGAAGCGTCACAGAATGATGAGCTCGATCATACGGGTATACCGTTTCTGCACCGCACCAATACGGTACACCCGCAGGGTGGTGCCGGAGAAAGCGACCAGTACAGCCAGGAGTTCCAGCTCATCGGCAGTGCCTTCGATGATCGCATGCAGTATGTCACCGGGCTGTTCTGGTATCAGGAAGAGAGCGGCGGGCGGCAGAGCATCAGTTTCCTGGGTCCGTTCGATCCGGCGATCGCTAACCTGTTCTTTCTCAATATTTCACCCAGCAGCCTGACCGCGAAGAACGATGCCGTCGCTGCTTATGCGCAGGTGGAGTGGGAGTTCACGCCGCAGTGGCGCACCACGCTCGGGCTGCGCTACACCGATGAAAGCCGCGACCTGCGGGTACAGGACTACGCGATAGACACCAGTACGCTGGATGCCAACGGCGGCGCGGCAATCCCGGTGGGAGGCGGTCTTTTCGTGGTGCAGCGCCCCGGGTTCGAGTACAACCCGGCTTTTATTCTCGATGAGAGTGACGTGCGCCAGCGCAAGATCTCCAACAGCGATGTCACCCCCATGGCCAGCATTCAGTATCTGATCGGGGAGAGTGAGTGGCTGGATCAGGGCAGCCTGTATCTCACCTACAGCGAGGGCTTCCTGTCCGGGGGGCTGTCCGAGTCGCCCACCGGCGAGCTCGAGCCTTTCGAGCCGGAGGAAGTGCAGAATATCGAGCTGGGTTTCAAACTGGACCTGCTCGATCGCCGGTTGCGGCTCAACGGCGCGCTATTTTATAGCGACTACACCAACCGCCAGTTGACCACGCTGGTCATCAACCCGGAGGTGAACTCGCCGTCACCTGCCACCATCAACGCGGCAGATTCGACTATCAAGGGGTTTGAACTGGAAACCACCTGGTTGGCGACCGACAGGTTGATTATCGGCTTTAACGCGACCTTCACGGATGGTGAAATCAAGGAGTTCATGGACACGCAGATCACCATTGCTGACACTGCACAGCCACCGGCCGCGAACTGCGTGCGCGCCGACCTCAGCCTGATACAGGTCGATTCCTGCCCCAACGACCGTTCCAGTGAAAACCTGCCACGCCTGCCCGAGCAGAGCTACCTGCTGTCAGCGCAGTACGCACTGGATACCGCCTGGGGCACCTTCCTGCCGCGCATCCAGGCCAGCTGGAAGTTCGATATGGAGTTCTGTTTCGATGCGCTGAGCTGTACCACCGGCCTCTGGTTTGAGGATGAACAGTTCGAACTCAGTGCCCGGCTCGGCTGGACTTCAATTGATGAACGCTGGAGCGCTTCGCTCTACGGCACCAACCTCACCGACGAGGACTACATCAACGGGGGTATCGCCCTGGTGGAATCCTCCGGTACCGGTGGTTTTGCGGTGGCGCCGCCACGCATGTACGGGGCTGAAATCCAGTACCGGTTCTAGGCGCGCCTACAGCGCTCGCGCAAGCAGTGCCGCGACCGCATTCTCCACCCGGAGAATGCGGTCGCCCAGTGTTATCTGACGACAACCCGCCATCAGTAACTTCTCCACTTCATAGGGAATGAAGCCGCCCTCGGGCCCGACAACGAGCACGGTGTTTTCCGTCAAAGCTGTGGGTGCGAGCGGTCCCGCGCCCGGATGGGCGAGCAAAGCGCACTGTCCTGCGATAAGTCCCGGAAGTACATCCTCGACAAACGGCTTGAAACGTCGCTGCAAATGCACCCCCGGCAATACGGTGTCGCGCGCCTGTTCCAGCCCCTGCAGCAGATACTCCTCGATCACATCCGGCGCCAGCACCGGGGTTTGCCAGTAGCTTTTCTCCACGCGGTAGCTGTTCAGCAGGTGAATCTCGCGTACGCCGAATTCCGCCGCACTGCGCAGAATACGCCGTAGCATTTTCGGTCGCGGCAAGGCTACCAGCAGTGTCACCGGGAGTTTGGTCGGTGCGGCGTGGTGTAGCTGTACCTGCAGCGTGGCGCTGTGCGCGTCAATGGCTGCAAGCTCCGCCGTGCCGATAAGTCCATCGATTTGCCCCACCTGCAGTTCGTCGCCGGGTTTGGCCTGCAGCACCTGTCGCAGGTGTTGCGCGCGGCGGCCGGTGACGCGCAGCTGCCCCTCGGGCGAGCACTCATGGGGCCTGAACAGCAGCAGGTTCACTGCAGTGCTAGCCGGCCCAGAGGTCGTAATCGTCGGCGGCAGTGACTTCGGCTTCCACGAAGTCCCCGGGCTGGAGATCGGTGACGCCGTCGAGGTAGACCTTGCCGTCAATTTCCGGGGCGTCCGCCGTGGAGCGGCCGATGGCGCCTTCGTCGTCCACTTCGTCGATGAGGATTTCGATCCTGCGTCCGATTTTGGCCTGCAACTTCGCCGCACTGATCTCCTGTTGCAGGGCCATAAAACGCTCCCAGCGCTCCTGTTTGACCGCCGCCGGTACCGGGTCCGGCAGATCGTTGGCGGGTGCCCCGGCGACCGGCGAGTACTGGAAACAGCCTACGCGGTCGAGCTGGGCCTCGCGCAGGAAGTCCAGCAGCACGTCGAAGTCGGCATCGGTTTCCCCCGGGAAGCCGACGATAAAGGTGCTGCGCAGGGTGATGTCCGGGCAGGTCTCGCGCCAGCGATGAATACGCTCCAGGGATTTTTCCGCGGCCGCCGGCCGCTTCATGCGCTTGAGCACACTGGGGCTGCCGTGTTGAAAGGGAATATCGAGATAGGGAAGAATCTTGCCATCCGCCATCAGCGGCAACACATGGTCAACATGCGGGTAGGGGTAGACGTAGTGCAGCCGTACCCAGATGCCGAACTCGGCGAGGCCTTCGCACAGCGACTGCATGCTGGTTTTCATTGGCCGGCCGTTCCAGAAGCCTGTGCGGTATTTCAGGTCGACGCCGTAGGCGCTGGTGTCCTGGGAAATGACCAGCAGTTCCCGCACTCCCGCCCGCGCTAGCCGCTCGGCTTCTTCCATCACCTCACCGATCGGGCGGCTCACCAGATCGCCGCGCATGTGCGGGATGATGCAGAAGCTGCAGCGGTGGTTACAGCCCTCCGATATTTTCAGGTAGGCGTAATGGCGCGGCGTCAGTTTTACGCCCTGTGGTGGCACCAGGTCGGTATAGGGGTCATGCACCGGCGTGTGCGGCACGTACTGGTGTACTGCACCGACCACCTCTTCATAGGCGGCAGGCCCGGTCACGCTGAGCACTTTCGGGTGCAACTGGCGGATGGCATCGGCATCGGCCCCTTTGCCCATACAGCCGGTCACGATCACCCGACCGTTCTCGCTCAAGGCCTCGCCAATGGCGTTCAGCGATTCCTGTTTGGCGCTGTCGATAAAACCGCAGGTATTGACCACCACGAGTTGTGCATCTTCGTAGGTGGGTACAATGTCGTAGCCATCCAGTTTGAGCTGGGTCAGGATGCGCTCCGAATCCACCAGGGCCTTGGGGCAGCCCAGGCTGACGAAACCAATGGTTTTCTTGTCGGTGTTGCTCATGCTGTTTCCTGTGGAGGACTCGCCTGCGGCGGTTTCACCACGCCGGCAGGGGGCGTTGTGTGCGCTGGCGGGAGGCGTTGCTCGTGGGCGCGATGATACCCGATAGGCTACCGTCGTGCAGAGTGAAAAACGTGGTAATGCTGCCCCGGCTGGGCGCCCCCGGCCAGGCGCCCCTAGCCGGGCGCCCCCTAAAACGCCTGGCTGGCGTGCGGGGCGAAACTGCGCACGCGCAGCTCCCGCTGCAGCTGCTGTTGTAGCAGGAGCCCGTCATCCCGGTTGAGAAACTCCCCCACGCGGATAGATTCGCCGGCACTTTGCAGGCTGAGTCCTGGCGCGTCCCAGGGGTGGCGCTCCGGCTGGATGCTCAAGCCGGTTTGTGCGCGGGGGAAAGTCCAGCTTTGCCGTGGCAGGTAAAAGCCCTTGTCGATGCGCACCGTGCTCGCGTCCAGGGTGATGACATGACGATACTGCAGTTTCCAGTTGACGTAATAGAGCGAGCCTCCCAGCGCTGCCAGCTCCAGTCCGGCGAAGGGCAGAATGACCCAGGCGCCCGCCAGCGCAAAGCCGATGCCAGCCCCCAGCGAGGGTATGGCGAGCGCCAGCAGCACCAGCTTGTTGGTGCGCCAGCTTGCGGACTGGTTGGGTTTGGCGACGATGGTGACGGTTTCACCGTCGCAGTTGCGAATGACCACGCGGCGGCCTCTGCAAAATTTGTCCCAGTCTAGTACAGTCGCGGCGCGCTGGCATGCATGTCGCTGTTTTGACCAGCGACAAAACGCCGCGTGTACGCTGGGCGCGGCCGGCCCTTGGCGCTACACTTGAAGCATGAGTTCGCCCTCGACAGCCAATCTGATCAATGCCCAGGCACTTGCCGCGGTAACGGATGCCGTGGTCGTCGACTGCCGTTTCGTGCTGGGTCAGCCCGCGGCGGGATACGAGGATTATTTGCGCGGGCACATTCCCGGTGCGCATTACCTGCACCTGGAAAGGGATCTCTCCGGCCCTGTGGGGCCGCACGGCGGGCGGCATCCACTGCCCGCCGCGCAGCAGCTGGTCGCAAAGCTGGCGTCACTGGGTATTGCACCGGGCACCCGGGTAGTGGCTTACGATGCCTCCCGCTTCGCCTTTGCCGCGCGTTTCTGGTGGTTGCTGCGCTCCCTGGGTTATCGCCCGCCCGAGTTGCTCGATGGCGGCTATGCCGCCTGGCTGGCTGCCGGCGGCACCAGCGAGCAGTGCGTGCCACAGCCCCAACCCTGCGCCGTGCCCACAGTGGAGGGCTATACAGGTGTAGTGGATATTGCCGGACTGGGGGCAATGCAGGCCGCCAGCTCGGTGCTGCTGGACTCGCGCGATCCGGCGCGGTTTGCGGGCCTGGAAGAACCACTTGATCCGGTGGCGGGGCATATTCCCGGCGCGCTGAATATGCCCTGGCAAGGGGTATCGGATGCCCGGGGATTTTTGCTGGATGACAGGCAACTGGCTCAGCACTTTGCGGCGCTGCCCGAAGGCGCGCCACGCGTGGTGTACTGCGGCAGCGGTGTCACCGCCTGCGTCAATCTCTTCGCACTGGCACGCACAGGAGATGAGCATGCACTGCTGTATGCCGGCAGCTGGTCGGATTGGTGCAGCTATCTACCGGCTGGTTAACGCCTCAGAAATCGGGCGGGCAGGCTTCCTGTAGCCAATCGCCGGTGGTGGGGTGCGTGAAGCCGAGCTCGCTCGCATGCAGCAACAGGCGCGGCGCCATGGCCAGGGCGGCTTCATGGGCATACATGTCGCAGCCGAGAATAGGGTGGCCGAGCTCCCGGCAGTGAATACGCAGCTGGTGTGAGCGGCCTGTCTGGGGCATGAGCTGCAGCCTTGTGCGGTCGGCTTCGCGCGCCACCACTTCAAACCAGGTAATGGCTTCGCGACCCGTATCGAAGCAGATCTTCTGCAGCGGCCGGCGCTCCCAGTCGCTGACGATGGGCAGGCTGATTTCGCCGCGGTCGCGTGCCACCACCCCCCACACCACCGCCTCGTAGCGCTTGTATACGAGCCTTTCCTGGAACTGGCGGCTCAGGTGTGCGTGGCAGGCGCGGTTCAGTGGAATCACCATGATGCCCGAGGTGTCCAGGTCAAGGCGATGCACCATACTGGCTTGTGGGTAGGTCTGCTGCAGTCGGCTGATCAGGCAGTCGCGGTTGAGGGGGTGGCGCCCCGGCACACTGAGCAGCAGGTGCGGCTTGCGCACCAGCAGCAAGTCATCATCGGCGTACAAAATGTGAATCGGTTCCTGGCTGTGCGGCACCAGGTAGGGTGGTAGCTCATCTTCACTGCTCACGCCGCTCAGGCGACCGTTTTGCCCAGCGCGCGCTGATAGGCGGCAATGGCGTTGGCGAGGCCCAGGCGCAGGGCATCGACCGTCAGGGCATGCCCAATCGAGACTTCGAGCAGGCCCGGCAGGCGGCTGAATGCCGGCAGGTTGTGCAGGTCCAGATCATGCCCGGCGTTCACCCCCAGCCCGGCTTCGGCCGCCGCTTCCGCAGCGCGGATGTAACGCTGCAGCACGGCGTCGATCTCCGTGCCGTTGGCAAAGGCCTGAGCGTAGCTTTCGGTATACAGTTCAACGCGATCGGCACCCAGCTCCGCGGCGAGACGCATTTGTGCCGGCTCCGGGTCCATGAAGAGGCTGGTGCGGATCCCCAGTGCCTTGAGCTCCGCTACCAGCGGCGCAATCCTGTCGCCGTCCTTGTGCAGGTCGAAACCGTGGTCGGAGGTGAGCTGGTTGTCCCCGTCCGGCACCAGCGTTGCCTGTGCGGGGCGGATCTCGCGCACCAGCGCCATAAAGCCGGGGTAATCGCTGACACCCGCGCGGTCACTCTTGCGCGGCCCGGTCATCGGGTTGCCCTCGATGTTGAATTCCACGCTGAGCATGGCAGCCAGGTCGTGGCAATCCTGCACCCTGATATGTCGCTGGTCGGGACGCGGGTGCACCGTGATGCCATCGGCCCCGGCGTCGATACAGAGCTGCGCGTGCAGCGGTATGTCGGGGTTGCGGGTATCGCGCGAGTTGCGAATCAGCGCAATTTTGTTCAGGTTGACGCTGAGTGCAGTCATTCGCCGCCCGCGCGCTGAACGCTCTCGATCAGGATGGGCTCCACGGGAACGTCCTGGTAGCCTCCCCACTGGCGCACGGGGCTGGACGCGATGTAGTCCACCACAGACATGCCTTCGATGACTTCCCCGAATACCGTATAACCCTCCTGGCCCGGCGACCAGTCCAGTCGCAGGTTGCTGCGCTGGTTGATGAAGAACTGTGCAGTCGCCGAGTCCGGGTCGCCCGTGCGCGCCATGGCCACGGTGCCGCGGACGTTGTGCAGACGGTTGCGCGATTCATTGACAATCGGCTCGCCGGTTGCTTTTTCGGTCATGTCGGGCAGGAACCCGCCACCCTGTACCATGAAATCGGGGATGACCCGGTGGAAGATCGTGCCCTCGTAGTGTCCGCTGTCCACGTAGCTGAGGAAGTTGGCAACGGTCACCGGCGACTTTTCCCGAAACAGGCGCAGGGTAATGTCGCCTTCGCTGGTCTTGATGGTCACGATGGGGTCATTGCCTGCCGCCTGTTGCGACCAGGCCGGGTTCATCGCCAGCATCAACACAGCCAGCAGACTGAGGGTATATTTCATCAGTGGAATTCTCCGTTGTGGTACTCAGGCCCAGCCATCATTGCGCCGGCGCTTTGGCCACAGGCGTGGCACGACCAGGGTGATCACCACCCCCAGCAGTACGGCCAGGGCGCCGTCGATAAATGCGCTGCTGCGCAGGTTTTCCTGCAGGCGCTGGTTCTCCGCGCCGAGCATGTCGGCCTGTGCGCGCAGGTTCTCCACATCTTCCACCAGGCGCCGGTTTTCGGCGTCCAATTCCAGTGAGCGTCCGGAAATCTGCTTCAATTGCGCCAGCTCTTCGGTCACCGCCTGCAGTGTGCCATCAGCGCTGTCGATGCTGGTCTCAAGCTCGCCGCGCACCTGTTTCAGCTGGTTCAATTCCTCTGTGAGCGCTGCATTCTGCTCCGCCAGTTGCTCCGCACGCGAGCGCGCCGAGTCCACCTGGTTTCTGGCCGGAACACTGGCCATCAGGTATTGCGAACGCACCCAGCCGGTGGTGCCGCCCTCGGTGGTGATTTCTGCCCAGGTACCGTCTTCCGACTCGCGACTCACCGTGAGCTGAGTGCCGGAGGGGATGCCGCGGTGAATGATACGGAACTCGTTGCCCGCACCACTGCGCACGGGAATGTACTGGGTGTCGCTGATGTAGCGGGTATCCTGTGCCTGCGCCGTGGCGCTGCAGAGGATGGCGAACAGGGAAACTATCAGAATGTGCTGCAAAACGCGGGTCCTTCTCTGCAGGCGATCAGTAGCTCGCCAGTTTACCACTGCATGCCGCTCAGGGCAGCACGCGCTTGTAGGGTTTGACGACAACCCGCCGGAACACGCCAGCGGCCACGTACGGGTCGCTGTCTGCCCAGTCTCTGGCTGCTTCCAGGCTGTCAAACTCGGCGATGATCAGGCTGCCGGTAAAGCCCGCGCTACCCGGGTCCTCAGTGTCCAGCGCCGGGTGGGGCCCTGCAGCCAGTAACCTGCCGTCATCGACCAGCTGCTGGATACGTTCCAGATGGGCGGGGCGGGCGGCCTGACGCAGCGACAGGCTGTTGTCGACGTCTTCACACATGATGGCGTAGAGCATGCAGCGTATTACTCCTGGTTCTCAGCGGGTTGGTCTTTCAGGTGGGGCGCCACCAGCCACGCCGTTAGCCCGGTGAGCAGTACGGTGAAAAGGATGGCGGAGTAGAGTTTGTAGCTTACCCAGGTGGCCTCACTGTAGCCGTAGGCAACCACAAGATTGAGGCCGCCGACCACCGTGAAATGCGCGACCCAGAGCAGGTTGAGCCGGGTCCACACCGGGTGCGGTAGCTGGATCTGGCTGCCCAGGGTGCGCTCCATGAGGTTCCGCTTGCCGATGAATTGCGAGGCGGCGAAGGCCAGCGCCAGGGCCCAGTTGAAAATGGTCGGCTTCCACATGATAAACAGTTCATTGTGCAGGAACAGGGTGGCGGCGCCGAATCCGCACACCGCGAGTCCCACCCAGAGCAGCCGTTTTTCCAGCTGGCGAGTGATCACCCAGGTGAGCAGTAGTTGTAGTACGGTCGCGGCCATCAACACCGCAGTGGCGGTGAATATGCCGTCGATGGTGTGGCTCCACCCGTACAGGGTGACAGTGTCGCCGTCCATCTGGTAGACGATGAAGAACAGCGCGATGGGGAGGAATTCCAGCAGTTGTCTCATGAAATCAGCCTGGCCTTGGCATGTTAGGATGGACGCTTCAGGCGGCAGGGCCACTGCGCTGCGCGCCAGCCGTTTCCGCGATTTTGGAGTGTAGAGTCTGTGTTGATCGACTTCCATACCCACACCACCGCTTCTGACGGCGCCCTGTCTCCCGTCGCATTGCTGGAGCGGGCGCGTGACAGGGGTATACGCCTGCTGGCGATAACCGATCACGATACGGTGGCGGGTTATCGAGCGGTGGCGGCAGAGTATAACGCCACTGCCGGCGAGATGCGCGTAGTACCGGGTGTGGAGTTGTCCTGCGTCTGGTCCGGTGTGACCGTGCACGTGGTGGGACTGGGCATGGACTGCGACCACCCCGTGTTGGCCGCGGGCCTGGCGCGGCTTGCGGCGGCACGCTCGGAAAGAGCCCGCGTTATTGCCGAGCGCCTGGCGAAGCTCGGTTTCCCCGGCGCGCTGCAAGGCGCTCTGGCAGAGGCGGGCGAAAGCCAGCTGGGGCGCCCGCATTTCGCGGCCTGGATGGTCACCCGCGGGCATGTAAGCAGCGTTGCCAAGGCATTCGACCGCTACCTCGGGCAGGGCAAGCCCGGGGACGTCAAGGCCTTCTGGCCCGAGCTTGCGGAGGTAACAGCATGGATCGTGGCGGCCGGGGGCGTGGCAGTGCTGGCGCATCCGCTCAAATACAAGTTGACGCGCAGCAAGCTGCGGCGGCTGGTGGCTGATTTCACGAGCGCTGGCGGCAACGCCGTGGAGATACTCAACGGTCGCCAGACCCCTGACCAGAGCCGCCAGTTACGCCAGCTTGCGCTGGAGACCGGGCTGGAAGTGTCCGCGGGCAGTGATTTCCACCAGGATGCGGCCTGGGGCGCCGAAGTCGGTGTAGAATTGCGCCATCTCGGTGGTTTGCGCGGCGTGTGGCAGCGCTGGCTGCCGCCCGATGGCTGCGCGGCAGGGGAGTTAATGTGAGCCAGTTTTTTCAGATCCACCCGGAAAACCCGCAGGCGCGATTGATTCGCCAGGCCGCGGACATCGTGCGCGGCGGCGGTGTGGTGGTCTATCCCACCGACTCCGCCTACGCGCTGGGTTGCCAGATTGGCGACAAGGCCGCACTGGATCGCATTCGGCGTATCCGGCGTCTCGACGACCGGCACAACTTCACTCTGGTCTGCCGCGATCTTTCTGACATCGCCAATTACGCCCGGGTCGATAACACCGTCTACAGGCTGCTCAAGGCCTGCACGCCGGGTGCCTATACTTTCATTCTGCGGGCCACCTCGGAAGTGCCGCGCCGCCTCATGCACCCCAAGCGCAAAACCGTGGGCCTGCGCATCCCGGACAACATCGTGGCCATGGCGCTGTTGGCCGACCTTGGCGAGCCCATGATGAGCGTGACACTGATCATGCCGGATGATGAATTGCCGCTGATCGACCCCTACGAGATCCGCGATGTACTCGAGCACGAGGTCGACCTGGTGATCGACGGCGGCTACTGCGGGTTGGAGCCCACCACTGTGGTGGATCTGGCGGACGAACTGCCCATCATTCTGCGGGCCGGCAAAGGCGATGTGACGCCTTTCGAAGTCTGATCGGGTATACTCCCGCTTTGACCCGGTACAGGATTTTTCGTGAACGAGACCACGCCAGCCGCTGCCGCCACTGACAGCCCCTCAAGCGCCCGGCCGCAGCAGGGGGAAATGCCCTTCGCCGTGGTGCTTGGCAAGGCGATGACCGAGCTGCCGAAGGACCTGTACATCCCGCCGCAGGCGCTGGAGGTATTCCTCGAGGCCTTCGAAGGGCCGTTGGATCTGCTGCTCTACCTGATCCGGCGCCAGAACCTCGATATCCTGGAAATCGACGTTTCCGAAATTACCGAGCAGTACATGCGCTATGTCGAACTCATGGACGCCATGCAGTTCGAACTCGCCGCCGAATATCTGCTGATGGCAGCCCTGCTGGCGGAAATCAAATCGCGCATGTTGCTGCCGCGAGCAGTGGACGTGGAGGACGACGAGGAAGACCCCCGCGCCCAGCTGATCCGCCGCTTGCAGGAGTACGAGCGCTTCAAGAAGGCCGCAGAGGACATCGAGGAGCTGCCCCGGCTGGAACGCGATACCTGGGTGGGCAGCGCCGAGCCGCCGGATCTCGACCGCGCCCGTCCCGACCCGGAAGTGGACATGCGCGAGTTGCTGCTGGCACTCAGCGAAGTGTTGCGGCGCGCCGACATGTTCGAAAGCCACCATATCCAGCGTGAGGCGCTGTCGACGCGTGAGCGCATGTCCGAGGTGCTGGAAAAGCTCTCGGGACGTCAGTTCGTGCCCTTTGTCTCGTTGTTTTCCGCCCGTGAGGGCCGGCTGGGTGTGGTTGTCACCTTTCTCGCCGTGATGGAGCTGATCAAGGAGGCGCTGGTGGAGATTGTGCAAACCGAGAATTTCGGCCCCATTCACGTCAAGGCGAGGTCCGAATAATGTCCGATTCGGCATCCATGCTGGTGCAGATCATCGAAGGGGCGCTACTGGCTGCCGGTCGCGCACTGACCGTGGCGCAGCTCGGTGAGCTGTTTGAAGAAGGTGAACGTCCCTCCGCGGCTGACATTCGCGAGGCGCTGGGCGTGGTGAGCGAGCGCTGTGAAGACCGCGGTTTCGAGCTCTGTGAGGTCGCCAGCGGTTTTCGCTTTCAGGTGCGGCAGTCGTTGAGCCCCTGGGTGGCTCGACTGTGGCAGGAGCGGCCCCAGAAATATTCGCGCGCGCTGCTGGAAACACTGGCGCTGATTGCCTACCGACAACCCATTACCCGCGGCGAAATCGAAGAGATTCGCGGTGTGGCAGTGAGTTCAAACATCATCAAGACCCTGCACGAGCGCGACTGGATTCGAGTCGTCGGTCATCGCGATGTGCCCGGTCGTCCCGCTATGTACGCCACGACGCGGCAATTCCTGGATTACTTCAACCTGAAAAACCTGGATCAGTTACCCGCACTGGCGGAAATTCGCGACCTTGAGACGCTGAACGCGGAACTCGGTTTCAATGAGCCGCTGGCGCCTGCCGCCAATGACGCCGCGCAGGTGGCCAATGGCCCCGATGCAGCGGCCGCATCGCCAGAGACCCTGCTGGACGGGGAGCCGTCAGCGGCCGAGGACGGCGGTCATGCAGGCGATTCCGCCGACTCCGTCGACCGTGATGAAGCGGCGGAAGAGCCCGGTGTGCCGGGGAGCGGACAATGAGCCGCCGTCGTCTTACGCCAGCCGATGACACAAGCACTCCCCCGGTTGCGGAAACCGTGAGTGGCGAAAAGCTGCAGAAGGTCCTGGCTCGCACCGGTCTCGGTTCGCGGCGTGAAATGGAGCGCTGGATCGAAGAGGGCCGCGTGGAAGTTGAAGGGCGCCGCGCCTCACTGGGCGACCGGGTGTCCGGGCGCGACCGCATCAGCATCGATGGCAAGCCACTCGAGGCGGCCCCCGCGGAGCAGACGCGTTGCATCATCTACCACAAGCCCACCGGTGAAGTGTGCAGCCGCAAGGACCCGCAGGGCCGGCGCACGGTGTTCGAGCGGCTGCCGAAGCTGAAATCCGGGCGCTGGATTTCCATTGGCCGCCTCGATTTCAACACCTCCGGCCTGTTGCTCTTTACCACAGATGGTGAGCTGGCCAATGCGCTGATGCACCCGTCTTCGAACATTGAACGGGAGTACATGGTGCGCGTGATGGGCGCCGTGGACGAGGAGATTCTCCAGCGGCTGCTCGATGGCGTCATGCTCGATGACGGCGCGGCGCGCTTCACGGATATTCAGGATGGCGGCGGCGATGGCATCAACCACTGGTATTACGTGGTGTTGATGGAAGGCCGCAACCGCGAGGTGCGACGCCTGTGGGAGTCCCAGGGCTTGACCGTGTCGCGCTTGAAGCGGGTGCGCTACGGCAACGTATTCATTCCGTCACGCGTCAAACAGGGCCAGTGGACCGAGCTGGAGACCAAGGAAGTCAAGGGTCTGTACGACCTGGCCCGCTTGCCGGTAAAACAGGTGAAGCGCTCCACGATCAAGGAAAAGGAAGTGATGGAGCGGCAGTTCGGCAAACGCAAGGCGCCCGCAGCGGCGGCCGGCCGCAGGCCGCCCCGGCGGCCGCACAAGAAGCGCTAGCGTTTCCAGCCGGCCTTCATCCCTGCGCGTTGAAGGCCTCGCCCGTTCTCCCTGCACTGTCGTCGCTCATCAGGTACAGATACAACGGCATGATGGCCTCGGGGGAGGGGTTGGTGGTCGGCGCCTCCGCCGGGTAGGCCGTGCGGCGCATGGCGGTATTGGTGGCGCCCGGGTTCAGGCTGTTTACCCTCACTCGTGACGTGTTCTCCAGTTCGTCCGCCAACACCTGCATAAACCCTTCCGTGGCAAACTTTGATACGGCGTAGGCGCCCCAGTAGGCGCGCCCGCGCCGTCCCACGCCGGATGATGTCATCACAATTGAAGCCTGCGGGGCCTGCTCCAGCAGCGGTAGCAGCGCCCGGGTCAGCAGGAACTGGGCGTTGACGTTCACCTGCATCACCTCGGCCCAGGCCGTCCAGGAAGCGTTCGCCACGGGGCGCCGTTCGCCCAGCACGCTGGCGTTGTGCAGCAGGCCGTCAAGGCGACCGAAGGTACTTTCAATGGCGCTTGCCAGGCTCGCGTAGTCGTCTTCTCCCGCGGTGGACAGGTCCAGCGGGAACAGCGCCGGTTGTGGGCCGCCGGCGCGCTCAATGGCGTCGTAGACCGCTTCCAGCTTCTCCTGTGTGCGCCCGAGCAGAATGACGGTAGCGCCGTGGCCGGCAAAGCATTCCGCCGCGGCACGCCCTATGCCGTCACCGGCACCGGTCACGAGCAGGGTCTTGCCCGCCAGCAGGTTTGGGGCAGGCGTGTAGTCGTCGGGTAGTCCTGGGCAATTCATGTGTGTTCCTCAAGCGGTTAAATGGGTGCCGAACAGCAGGAGGGCGAGGTCCCGGCTGTCCCTGACACTCGCATCGGCCCCCCACAGAGCGGGGTTGTCGTCCGCCTCGATATAGCCATAGAGCGCCGCCACGGTGTACATGCCGGCGCGCCGGCCCGCTTCGATATCACGCTGGTGATCGCCAATGTAAATGGCCTGCTCGGGCAGGCAGCCGAGCTCTGCGCAGTTGCGCAGCAGCGCCTCGGGGTGGGGCTTGCGTTCGCGCACATCGTCCGGACATACCAGGCTGCCGATAGTCGGCTGGATGGCCAGGCGCTCCATCAGCGGCGCGGCAAAGGCCCGCGGTTTGTTGGTGGATACACCCCAGGCGATGCCCCGCTCGGCGAGTGCGGCAAGCAGCGCGGGAATGCCGGGATAGGGCTGGGCGGTGCTGCCGAGGACCTCGCCATACAGGGTCAGCAGGCGCTGTCGCTGGGTTTCGAAATGTGGCTCCGTTTCCTGTGTGCCGAGGGCGAGGGTGACCAGCGCCCGCGCCCCGTTGGAGACACTGGCGGCGATGAGCGCGGCTTCCAGTGGCGGCAGCCCGTATTCAGCGCGCAGCGCCTGCACCACCACCACGAATTCGCTGGCCGTGTCGACCAGGGTGCCGTCCAGATCGAACAGCACCGCGCGCAGCCCTTCCAGCGGTGGTGGCCTCACAGGGAGGCCGGTTTGCTGGCCCGCAGCATGTAGTTGACCGAGACATCGCGCTCGTGGAGGCGGTACTGGCGGGTCAGTGGATTGTAGAGCAGCCCGGTCATGCCTTCGACACGCAGGCCCGCGGCGCGTACCCAGGCCGCGAGCTCGGAGGGCTTGATGAATTTGCTGTATTCATGCGTGCCCGCTGGCAGCAGTTTCAGCAGGTATTCCGCGCCGACAATGGCGAACGCAAATGCCTTCGGGTTGCGGTTGATGGTGGAAAAATAGAGGCTGCCGCCGGGCGTTGCGAGTTCGGCGCAGGCCGCGACCACGGCCGCCGGATCGGGCACGTGTTCCAGCATCTCCAGGCAGCAAACCACGTGGTAATGGGCGGGCTGCTCGACAGCCAGCTCCTCGGCGGTCGCCTGACGGTAATCGACG
This sequence comes from Haliea salexigens DSM 19537, assembly GCF_000423125.1. GTDB lineage: Bacteria > Pseudomonadota > Gammaproteobacteria > Pseudomonadales > Halieaceae > Haliea > Haliea salexigens. The sequence goes on along the minus strand of NZ_AUHJ01000003.1, from coordinate 192,830 downwards.
TCAACCCCGGACTCAAGCTGGTGAATGCGCGCAACGGCAAGCGGTGCTTCCCCCATATCGATGCCGGTGACGGTGGCGCCGCGTTGCGCCATGGATTCCGCCAGTATGCCGCCGCCGCAGCCGACATCAACCAGGCGCTGCCCGGCAACCGGCGAATGCTCGTCGATATAATTGGCGCGCAGCGGGTTGATATCGTGCAGGGGTTTGAACTCGCTGTTGCGGTCCCACCAGCGCGAGGCTAGCGCCTCGAATTTGGCGATTTCCTGAGGGTCTACATTGGCACGTGCGGTCATTGCTGTGTTCCCGTGATGCGTTGTTGCCAGTATTCGGTACGCGCTGTAATGGCGGCCAGGTCAATGCCCTGCAGCTCGCGCTCGCGCAGTCGCAGCTGCCCGCCGATCCAGCTGTGCGTGACCTGGCTGCCGTTGCAGGCGTACACGAGTTGTGAAACGGGGTTGTAGACTGGCTGGGTTTCGGGGCCGCTCAAATCCACGGCGATCAGGTCGGCGAGCTTGCCGGTCTCCAGGCTGCCGATCTGTTCATCCAGGCCCAGGGCCCGGGCGCCGCCCAGGGTGGCCATGTACAGCGCCTGGGTGGCCGACAGGGCGCTGGCATCGCTGCTGGTCAACTTGGCGAGCAGGGCGGCGCTGCGCATTTCTCCGAACAGGTTCAGGCCGTTGTTGCTGGCGGCGCTGTCGGTACCCAGCGCCACGTTGACCCCCGCGGCCAGCAACCGCGCGACCGGGCAGGCGCCGGAGGCCAGCTTCATGTTGGATTGCGGGCAGTGCACCACCTGTGCGCCGGTCTCCGCGAGCAGCGCAATATCCTGCTCCCCGAGGTCGGTCATGTGTACACATTGGGTTCTTGGCCCCAGCAGTCCCAGCCGGTGCAGGCTGTCCAGCGGGCGTTCGCCGTGTGCCTCCACAGCCTGCAGTACTTCACCGCGTGTCTCGTGCAGGTGGATCTGGATGCTGGCGTCCAGCTCCGCTGCCAGCATGGCGACCTTGGCGAGATTTGGGTGACTTACGGTATAGGGGGCATGCGGCCCAAAACCCACACTGATCAGATGGCTGTGTTTGACCGCATCGCGCAGGGCCAGACCCTTGCTGATGTAGTCGTCTGCATCGCGCGCCCAGGCCGTGGGGAAGTCCAGCACGGGAAAGCTGATCTGGCAGCGCATGCCCATGCGCTGCGCAACGCGTGCGCAGGCGTCCGGGTAGAAGTACATATCCGAAAATGTGGTGGTGCCGGCGCGCAGCATCTCGGTAATGGCCAGAGCAACCCCATCGGCGACAAACTCATCGCTCACATGCCGGCCCTCGGCGGGCCAGATATGCTGCTCCAGCCAGGGCATGAGTGACAGGTCGTCGGCATAGCCGCGCAGCAGGCTCATGGCGGCGTGCCCGTGCGCGTTGATCAGCCCCGGCAGCAGGGCGTGGTCGGGCAGCTCGAACACCTCAGCAGCCTGCAGCTTTGCGCTCTCGGCACGAGGCATCACAGCGACGATCTGTTCGCCGCGAATGGCCAGGCTGTGGTTGCGGAGTATCTGCCCGGCGGGTGCCACGGGGATAATCCAGCCGGGATGTAGCAGGGTGTCGACTGTCTCGGCGGGCGTGTTCATGAGGCCTCGATCGGGGACTTCTGGTCCGGGGTTGGCGGATCCAACCCCGTGGGGTTGCATCGTCGCTTGCATTCGTCCGCCAGTATAACCGGAAATCGCCAATTGCCGCCCAAACGGCCGCTATAATCCGCAAAAACATGGCGGCAATCCGGCTTCTCCCGTATAATTCGGGGTTTGTGTCGCGCGTCTGTCGAGGCCCCTTGCCGGGGCTGTCAGCGCGGCCTGAGTTCGTCCCGGTGCCGTGCCGTGGCGGCTCCCCGCAGTCATACAAGGAAGCTTCAGTACATGGGTGAATTAGCCAAGGAAATTCTTCCCGTCAACATCGAGGACGAGCTCAAGCAGTCGTACCTCGACTACGCGATGAGCGTGATTGTCGGGCGGGCCCTGCCCGATGTTCGCGATGGCCTGAAACCGGTTCACCGGCGGGTGCTGTTCGCCATGAACGAGCTCAACAACGACTGGAACAAGGGTTACAAGAAGTCCGCCCGTGTGGTCGGTGACGTGATCGGTAAGTACCACCCGCACGGTGATTCGGCGGTTTATGACACCATTGTGCGCATGGCCCAGCCGTTCTCCATGCGTTACATGCTGGTCGATGGACAGGGCAACTTCGGCTCGGTGGATGGCGACTCCGCTGCCGCCATGCGCTACACCGAAATCCGCATGCGCAAGATCTCCCATGCCATGCTGGCTGATCTGGACAAGGAAACCGTCGATTTCGTCGACAACTACGACGGCACCGAACGCATCCCGGTTGTGTTGCCCACCAAGGTCCCCACGCTGCTCATCAATGGTTCCTCGGGTATTGCCGTGGGCATGGCCACCAATATCCCGCCGCACAACCTGCGTGAAGTGGTGGGCGGCTGCCTGGCGCTGATGGCCAATCCGGACATTACCGTGGATGAATTGATGGAGTTCATCCCCGGGCCGGATTTCCCCACCGGCGGCATCATCAATGGCCGTGCCGGCATTATTCAGGCCTACCGTACGGGTCGCGGGCGCATTTACGTGCGCGCCAAAGCGGAGGTGATTCACGAGGAGAAAAAGGGTCGGGATGTCATTGTCATCCACGAAATCCCCTACCAGTTGAACAAGGCACGCCTCATTGAGCGCATTGCGGAGCTGGTAAAAGAGAAGAAGATTGAGGGCATTTCCGAGCTGCGCGACGAGTCCGACAAGGACGGCCTGCGCGTGGTTATCGAGCTGCGTCGCGGCGAAATCGGCGATGTGGTGCTGAACAACCTGTACGCGCAAACCCAGCTGCAATCGGTGTTTGGCATCAACATGGTGGCGCTTGTAGATGGCCAGCCACGGGTGCTCAACCTGAAGCAGATCATCGAGGCCTTCATTCGGCACCGGCGTGAAGTGGTCACCCGGCGCACGGTGTACCTGCTGCGCAAGGCCCGCGAGCGCGGTCACACACTGGAAGGTCTCGCTGTAGCGCTGGCCAACATTGACGCGGTCATCGAGTTGATCAAGGCATCGCCGAGCTCCGCCGAGGCGCGCGAGAAACTGATCGCCCAGGCCTGGGCGCCCGGCGACGTGCTGGCGATGCTGGAGCGCGCCGGCGAGGACGCCTGCCGCCCGGACGAGCTGGAGCCGCAGTACGGCCTGGTTGACGGCCAGTACCACCTGTCGCCGGTGCAGGCCCAAGCCATTCTCGACCTCCGCCTGCACCGCCTGACCGGGCTGGAGCATGAAAAGCTGCTCAACGAATACGACGAAAAACTGCGGGAAATCGCCGACTACCTGGACATTCTCGCCGACCCGGACCGCCTGAAGCTGGTGATTCGCGAAGAGCTGGAGGAAATTGTTACCGAATTCGGCGACGACCGGGTGACCGAAATCAGCGCCTCACAGCATGATTTGACGGTGGAAGATCTCATCACCGAGGAGGATCGGGTAGTCACCATTTCCCACCTCGGCTACGCCAAGACCCAGCCACTCTCGGACTACCAGGCCCAGCGTCGTGGCGGTACCGGGCGCACCGCGACCTCGGTCAAGGATGAAGACTTTGTCGAGCATCTGGTGATTGCCAGCACCCACGCCACGATTCTCTGTTTTACCGATCTGGGCAAGGTCTACTGGCTCAAGGTGTACCAGATTCCGCTGGCCACGCGTAACTCCCGCGGCCGGCCGATGGTCAACCTGTTGCCACTGGAAGCCGGGGAGCGTGTTACCTCGATTCTGCAGGTGAATGAATATACCGAAGGCTGGTTCATCTTCATGGCCACGGCCAACGGCACGGTAAAGAAAACCGCGCTGACGGATTTCGCGCGCCAGCGCAGCGTGGGTTTGCGTGCCCTGGCACTGGATGAGGGTGATGTGCTGGTGGGCACCGCGCTGACCGATGGCAGCTGTGATGTCATGTTGTTCAGCAGCGGCGGCAAGACCGTGCGTTTCCGCGAGGATGATGTGCGCGCCATGGGCCGCACGGCGCGCGGTGTGCGCGGTATTCGTCTGGGCGAAGGTCAGCGCCTGATTTCGCTGATCGTGCCGCAGGCGGGCGGGCGCATCCTCACCGTGACCGAAAATGGCTACGGCAAGCGCACTGAGGCCGGCGAATTCCCCACCAAGGGCCGCGGCAACAAGGGCGTGATTGCCATGTCCACCAGCGAACGCAACGGTGCCCTGGTGGGCGCCACCCAGGTGTTCGAGGGCGATGAGCTGATGTTGATTTCCAACCAGGGCACCCTGGTGCGCACACGAGCCGATGAAGTGTCATTGTTGGGGCGCAATACGCAGGGCGTGCGGGTGATTCGCACCCGCGCCGACGAACATCTGGTCAGCGTGGAACGGGTAGCCGAGCCAGAGCTGGATGCTGCAGAGGATTCCGGGGAAGACGGCGAGTAACCGCGCCTTCCCCTCACTTCAAGGAAATGACTGAAATGACGCGCTTGTACAATTTTTGTGCTGGCCCGGCGGCGCTGCCGGAGCCGGTGCTGGAAACTGCCCGCAACGATATGCTGGACTGGCACGGTCGCGGCCTGTCGGTGATGGAGATGAGCCATCGCAGCAGCGAGTTTGTTGGCATCGCTGAACGGGCCGAGTCCACTCTGCGCAGCCTGCTGTCGATTCCGGACGACTACGCCGTGCTCTTCCTCCAGGGCGGTGCCAGCCTGCAGTTTTCTGCCGTGCCGCTGAACCTGATGCCGGAGGGTGGCAGTGCGGATTACCTGAACACCGGGCAGTGGTCCAAGAAGGCCATCGCCGAGGGCAAGCGCTTTGGCTCGGTCAATGTGGCGGCCAGCGCAGAAAGCACTAATTTCAGCAGCATTCCACCCCGGGACAGCTGGCAGCTGTCGGCGGACGCCGCTTATTTTCACTACACGCCCAATGAGACCATTGGCGGCGTGGAGTTTCACTGGGTGCCGGAGGTGGAGGTACCGCTGGTGGCGGACATGTCATCGACTATCCTCTCGCGGCCGATCGATGTGTCGCGCTTCGGGGTGATTTATGCCGGCGCGCAGAAAAATATCGGCCCGGCGGGCCTCACACTGGTTATCGTGCGTCGCGACCTGCTGGGTCGTTCCCGCGAGGCCTGCCCGGTCATGCTCGACTGGAAAACCGCCGCCGACAACGACTCCATGTACAACACACCGCCGACGTTTGCACTCTACCTGGCGGGCCTGGTGTTCGACTGGTTGCAGGGTTTGGGCGGGCTTGACGCGATGGCGGAGATCAACCGCCGCAAGGCCGAGAAGCTCTACGCTGCGATCGACGGCAGCGACTTCTACGCCAACCCGGTTGAAGTGCCCAGCCGCTCGCAGATGAACGTGCCTTTTACCCTGGCGGATGCCAGCCTCGACACGCTTTTCCTGCAGCAGTCCCGCGAAGCGGGCCTGCTCAACCTGTCCGGGCATCGCTCCGTGGGCGGAATGCGCGCCAGTATTTACAATGCGGTGCCCGAGGCGGCAGTTGATGCGCTGATCGCTTTCATGCAGGATTTCGCGCAACGCAACGGCTGATACGGCGGCATTCTGATGGCAGATACCAGGGATCTCGACCAGGTCAGGGCGGACATTGACGCCATTGATCGGGAAATCCAGAGTTTGATCCAGCGCCGCGCCCAGTGTGCCCAGCGGGTGGCTGAGATCAAGCTGGAGGAAGTGCTGGCGCTGCGCGAGCGGGGCGAAGTTTCCCCCGAGGTGGTGTACTACCGCCCGGAGCGCGAGGCGCAGGTGCTCCAGCGCATTATCGACCGCAACGGCGGGCCTTTGGAGGGCGTCGCGGTTGCGCATATTTTCCGTGAGATCATGTCCGCCTGCCTTGCGCTGGAGCGTCCCCTGCAGGTCGCTTACCTCGGCCCGGAAGGCACGTTCACCCAGGCCGCCGCACTCAAGCATTTTGGCCACGCTGCGCTCTGCGTGCCGCAAAACACCATTGATGGCGTGTTCGCACAGGTGGAATCCGGGGAGTGCAACTATGGGGTGGTCCCGGTGGAAAACTCGACCGAGGGCATGGTCAGCCACACGCTGGACAACTTCATGGACTCGCCACTGAAGATCTCCGGCGAAGTCGAGATGCGGATCGTGCATCACCTGCTGGTCGCGCCGGGTACCGCCGAGGCCGATGTGACGCGGATCTGTGCGCATCAGCAGGCGCTCGCTCAGTGTCGGAACTGGCTGGATACACACTGGCCACGGGCCAAGCGCGAGGCGGTGAGCAGTAACGGTGAGGCGGCCCGGCTGGCGGCGACCACACCCGGTGTTGCGGCAGTGGCGGGCGATATGGCGGCGGAGCTCTATCATCTGGACCGCCTTGCCGAGCACATTGAAGACTACCCTGACAACACCACACGCTTTCTTGTGGTGGGGCGCGAGGAAGTGCCCCCCAGCGGCCGGGATAAAACCTCCCTCATCGTTTCCAGTCGCAACAAGCCCGGTGCCCTGTTTACCCTGCTGGACCCCTTTCGCCGCGCCGGCGTGAGCCTCACCCGAATTGATACCCGCCCCTCGCGGACCGAAAAGTGGGCCTATGTGTTCTTCATTGAGTTTGAGGGACACATGCAGGACGATGCTATTCGCGCCATTGTCACTGACCTGGAAGAGCAGTCCATCCTGCTCAAGCCATTGGGCTCCTACCCGCAGGCGGTGCTGTAATCGTGGCGCAGCCGACGGTGGTTGTGCTCGGGCTGGGGCTGATCGGCGGCTCACTGGCCGCGGCGTTGCGCGCCAGTGGTTTTGCCGCCTCCTGCATTGGCTGGGGGCACCGCGAGGCATCGCTGCGGCGCGGGGTGGAGCTGGGCGTGATCGACCGCTACACACTGGACCTGGATGAGGCCGTCGATGCGGCCGATATACTGGTGATTGCAACGCCCACCCTGATAGCCGAAGAGATGCTGGAGCGAATCCTCCCGCGGCTGCTTGAGCGGCCCCGGCCGCCGGTGATCACCGATGTCGCCAGCGTCAAAGGCAGCCTGCAGCGCGCCGCTGAGCGTGTGTGGGGTGCCATGCCACCGCGGCTGGTGCTGGGCCACCCTATTGCCGGCTCCGAGCGCAGCGGTGTGGATGCCGCGAATGCCGCGTTGTTTGAAAAGCACCGGGTGATTTTAACGCCGGTGGCGGGGAATGAACCCTCCGCGGTGGAACTCGTGCGTGCCATGTGGGCCAGCACCGGTGCGGAGGTGGTGGAGATGACCGTGGCGGAGCACGACCGGGTGCTGGCGGCGACCAGCCACCTGCCTCACGTGCTCGCCTATGCGCTGGTGGATGCGCTCGCGAGCAGTGATGCCAGCGATGACATTTTCCGCTTTGCCGCGGGTGGCTTTCGCGACTTCACCCGTATTGCATCCAGCGACCCCGTGATGTGGCGGGATATCGCCATTGCCAACCGACCGGCCCTACTGCAGTCTATTGATCTGTTTTCCGCCCACCTTGAGGAACTGCGTACAGCGATTGAGGCCGGCGAGGGTGATACCCTGCTGCAGACTTTTTCCCGCGCCAAGGCAGCGCGCGATGAATTTGCCGCCCTGTTGGCGGCGCGTGGCCAGACGGCGACCTGAGCCCGAGAACTCCAGAGAGAACCCTGCATGGAATTTCAATTAATGCCCGGTGGTGTGATCAGCGGTGAAGTCCGCGTCCCCGGGGACAAGTCCATCTCACACCGTTCGATCATGCTGGGTGCCCTCGCCGAGGGTACTACTCGGGTGAGCGGCTTTCTCGAGGGGGAGGACGCCCTCGCTACCGTGGCAGCATTTCGCGCCATGGGTGTCGCGATCGAGGGTCCCGAGGACGGTGAGGTCACCATTCACGGTGTGGGTTTGCGCGGCTTGCAAGTCCCCTCCGCCGCCCTGGATATGGGGAATTCGGGCACCAGCATCCGGTTGCTGAGTGGCCTGCTGGCGGGGCAGGCGTTCGATACCGAACTCACGGGGGACGTTTCCCTGTGCAAGCGTCCCATGGGCCGGGTGATGGACCCGCTGAAATTGATGGGCGCCCGTATCGAGGGCGCCGAGCGCGGTACGCCACCGCTGCATATTTCCGGCGGCCAGGCGCTGCAGGGCATTCATTACGATTTGCCTATGGCCAGTGCGCAGGTCAAGTCCTGTGTGCTGCTTGCCGGACTCTACGCCGAGGGCACCACCTCGGTGACCGAGCCCGCCCCGACGCGCGATCATACCGAGCGTATGCTGCAGGGGTTTGGCTACACCGTGCGCAGTGAGCAGGGTGTTATCAGCCTCACGGGTGGCGGTCGCCTGTTGGCAACCGACATAGACGTGCCTGCGGATATCTCGTCTGCGGCGTTCTTTCTCGTCGCGGCGAGCATCGCACCGGGCTCGGACCTGCTGCTTACCCATGTTGGTATCAACCCCACGCGCATCGGTGTGCTGAATATCCTGCGCGCCATGGGGGCTGACATCATACTCAAGCACGAGCGGGAAATCGGCGGGGAACCCGTGGCGGATATTCGTGTGCGCTACGCCCCCCTGCAGGGCATTGAAATCCCGCTGGACCAGGTGCCGCTGGCGATCGACGAATTCCCGGCGCTGTTTATTGCCGCTGCCTGCGCCAGTGGCCGCACGGTATTGCACGGTGCAGAGGAGCTGCGAGTGAAGGAAAGTGATCGCATTGCTGCCATGGCGGCGGGCCTTACCACCCTCGGGGTGGTCAACGAGGTGCTGGACGACGGCATCATCATCGAAGGGGGCCCCATCGGCGGCGGTGTCATCAACACCTTTCACGATCATCGTATCGCCATGTCGTTTGCTATTGCGGCACTGCGGGCGGACGAGGAAATTCGCATTCTCGACTGCGACCATGTCAGTACCTCCTTTCCGGGCTTTGACGCGCTGGCGCGTGGCCTCGGCCTGCAAATATCCGCGCGGGTCGACTGATGGGGCGCCAGCCGGTGCCAGTGATCACGGTCGACGGTCCCAGCGGGGCCGGCAAGGGGACACTCAGTCACCTGCTCGCAGAGGCCCTGGGCTGGCACTTTCTTGACAGCGGCGCCCTCTACCGCGTGACCGGGCATGCCTGTGTGCTGGAGGGCGTTGGCTGGGATGACCACGCGGCGGTGGCAGCTGTCGCCCGTCACCTGGATGTGGCCTTTGCGCTCGATGCGGCCGGCGAGGTGCGCGTGGCCTATAAAGGCAGGGATGTCAGTCGTGCCATTCGCACCGAAGAGGGTGGACGCGGCGCCTCCACCGTGGCGGTGATTCCTGCGGTCCGCGAAGCGCTGCTGGAGCGCCAGCGGGAGTTTTGCCAGGCCCCCGGGCTGGTGGCGGACGGCCGCGACATGGGCACGGTGGTATTCCCCCGCGCATCGCTCAAGATCTTCCTTACCGCCAGCGCCGAAGAGCGCGCGCGGCGGCGTTACCGACAGTTGCTCGACAAGGGAGAAAATGTTAGTCTCCCGCGCCTTCTCGAGGACATCGAGGAGCGCGATGCGCGCGATAGCAGCCGCTCCGCCTCCCCGCTGGTTCCCGCTGAAGATGCCATTGTCATTGACAGTAGTCGTTTGCCTATCGGCGACGTGTTCTCTGCTGTCATGGAGGCGGCGCGCGAGCGCGGCCTGGTGTGACCGGGCTGGCGTGTTGCTGCCGGCGCTCGCAATGGTGTTTATCTCGCTGCCCCCAGGTCGGTTCCAGAAGTGGCCGGGGTCGGTTTTAACGGATGACCCGTGCCAGCTGGAGGCGCGGCAAGGCGGTTAGCCGCCGTACTCTCACAAACAGGTACTGTGTAATGAGCGAATCGTTCGCTGAACTCTTTGAAGAAAGCTTGAAGACCGTCGAGATGGAGCCGGGCAGCATTGTTACCGGCGTTGTCATCGACATCGATAACGAGTGGGTCACCGTCCATGCCGGGCTGAAGTCCGAAGGCGTGATTCCTCGTGCCCAGTTCGTCGACTCTGCGGGTAACTGCTCCCTCAGCATCGGCGATGAAGTCCAGGTTGCGCTGGAAACCGTGGAAGACGGTTTCGGTGAGACCAAGCTGTCCCGCGAAAAAGCCAAGCGTGCCGAGTCCTGGAAAGAACTCGAAGCCGCGCATGAGGCGGACGAAGTGGTCAAGGGTATTATCAACGGCAAGGTCAAAGGTGGCTTTACGGTTGATATCAATACCATCCGCGCGTTCCTTCCCGGCTCGCTGGTTGACGTGCGCCCGGTTCGTGACACCGCGCACCTGGAGAACAAGGAACTCGAATTCAAGGTCATCAAGCTGGACCAGAAGCGCAACAACGTGGTGGTGTCCCGCCGCGCCGTGATGGAAGCGGCCAACAGCGTTGAGCGTGAAGCCCTGCTCGAGTCTCTGCAGGAAGGCATGTCCGTCAAAGGTATCGTCAAGAACCTCACCGACTACGGCGCGTTCGTGGATCTGGGTGGCGTCGACGGTCTGCTGCACATTACCGATATGGCGTGGAAGCGCATCAAGCACCCCTCCGAGATCGTCGAAGTGGGTCAGGAAATCGACGTCAAGATCCTCAAGTTCGATCGCGAGCGCAACCGGGTTTCCCTCGGCCTCAAGCAGCTGGGCGAAGATCCGTGGGTCGAAATCACCAACCGTTACCCCGAAGGCAGCCGCGTCAAGGCGCGTGTTACCAACCTCACCGATTACGGCTGCTTTGCCGAGCTCGAAGAGGGAGTCGAGGGTCTGGTTCACGTCTCCGAAATGGATTGGACCAACAAGAACGTGCACCCGTCCAAAATCGTCCAGCTGGGTGATGAGGTCGAGGTCATGGTGCTGGATATCGACGAGGAGCGTCGTCGCATCTCGCTGGGCATCAAGCAGTGCATGCAGAATCCGTGGGACGCCTTCGCTTCCCAGTACGCCAAGGGCGACAAGATTGCCGGCAGCATCAAGTCGATTACCGATTTCGGCATCTTCATCGGCCTGGAAGGCAACATCGATGGCCTGGTTCACCTCTCCGACATCAGCTGGAACGAAGTGGGCGAGGAAGCGGTGCGCAATTACAAGAAGGGCGACGAGATTGAAACCGTCATTCTGTCCATCGACCCCGAGCGTGAGCGTATCTCGCTGGGCATCAAGCAGCTTGAGGACGATGCGTTCTCCGGCTTCGTCGGTGAGAATGATCGCGGTGCCATCGTCACCGGCGAAGTGATTGCCGTCGACGCGCGCAGCGTGACCGTGCAGCTGGCAGACGAGGTTGAGGGTATTCTCAAAGCCTCCGACATCAGCCGTGAAAAGGTTGAAGATGCGCGCAGCGTCTACAAGGTGGGCGACAGCGTCGAAGCAAAGATCATCTCGGTCGACCGCAAGAACCGCAGCGTTGTGCTGTCGGTGAAGGCGAAAGATTACGACGACGAGAAAGATGCCGTGAAGTCGCTGAAGGATCAGGAAGAGTCCTCTTCCCCCGGCACCATCGGCGACCTGATCAAGGCGCAAATGGAGAAGTGATACCGTTGCGGGGCGCGTGCGCTCCGCAGTCAGGCAACGGGGCGCCATGGTGCCCCCGAAGCCTCACTCCTCGCGAAGGCTCACCCGTTGGTGGGCCTTTTTTCTATATAAAATAACGAGTTGCGTAACTGCGCTGGCGGCGTCACAATAGTTTCCCAGAGCACGACCGATAGCGGTCTGGCGAGAGCGCAGGTGGATAGGGGCCCCGCGATGACGAAAAGTGAACTCATTGAGGCAATTGCCGCCCGGCAGGCACAGCTGTCGCTGAAAGACGTGGAGCTGGCCGTCAAGACGATTATTGAACACATGTCCGAGGCACTCTCCGGTGGAGAGCGCATCGAGATTCGGGGTTTTGGCAGCTTTTCACTGCACTATCGTGAACCGCGCCGTGGCCGCAATCCGAAAACCGGCGACACGGTAGAACTGACCGGCAAGTACGTTCCCCATTTCAAGCCCGGGAAAGAGCTGCGGGAGCGGGTCAACCTGGGATTGCAGGCGGGGTTGTGAGCATGGCCACCACCGCTTCCAACGGTGCGGGTCGTCTGGCGAGGATTCTCCGCCGACTGATTCTGGTACTGGTTGTGCTGGCTATGGTCGCGGCGGGCGTGTTGTTCGCCGTGCAGAATCCCGAGCCGGTCGCTCTCGACCTGCTGGTGGTTGACCTGGCGCCGCGTAGCCTCGCGCTCTGGGTGCTCGTCACGCTGGCGCTGGGCGGTTTGCTGGGGCTGCTGGCCTCGAGCATCATCATTCTCCGGTTGCGCGGCAAGCTTGTTCTGGCACGGCGCAAGCTGGAGAAATGCAAAGTGGAACTGGATCGTCTGAGGGTCGCTGGGCTCAAAGACGGTGAATGATCTGCTGGTATTCGCGCTCCTGTTTGCCGCCATCGGCATCGGTTGGTGGCTGGGGCGGCGCAGCGCGAGTGCGCAGGCGTCTGAAGTGCCAGGCCAATACTACAAGGGATTGAATTACCTGCTGGATGGCCGCCCGGACGGCGCGGTGGACGCTTTCATCGACGCCCTCGAGGTCAATAGCGAAACGCTGGAAACCCACATTGCGCTGGGCAACCTGCTGCGCAAGCGCGGCGAGGTTGACCGGGCCATACGCATACACCAGAACCTGCTGGCCCGCCCCAGCCTGCCCCGCCCGCAAATTCACCAGGCGCATCTCGAGCTGGCGCGCGACTACATCAGTGCGGGGCTGTTTGATCGCGCCGAGCGCCTGCTGCTGGATCTGGTGAAGGATTCTCCCGAACAGCGGCGCGCGAGCCGCCGACACCTGCTGGACATCTTCCAGAGCCAGCGGGAGTGGGCCCAGGCCGTTGATGTGGCAACGGCCCTGTTGCCGCGCAAGTCCCTGCTGGGCCCCACCCCACCGGCGCCCAGTGGCGCGAGCCGTCAGCCGGTGGCAGTTGCGCTGGCGCATTATCACTGTGAGCTGGCGGCGGAAATGCTGGAACAGGGCGACCTGCAGGCGGCGCGCAAGCAGTTGCAGCAGGCTTTGCACCACGATCGTCGCTGCGTGCGGGCTTCACTCATGCTGGGCGAGCTGGAATGCCAGGCCGGGCAATACAAGGCGGCGATCAAGGCCCTGCGCAAGGTGCAGCAGCAGGACCCTGATTACATCCCCGAAACCGTGCCCGCCCTGCACGAGGCCTACAGCCAGCTGGGCGACACGACACCGCTGCGGCAATACCTGCAGGAGTGCCTGCAGTCCAGCCCGGCTACGGGCCTTGTGGTGGCGGTTGCCGATGATGTGCGTGCCACACAGGGCGATCAGGCCGCGATGGAGTTTCTCTCGGGGCAGCTGGCGAAAGCGCCCTCGCTGGGAGGATTGTCGCGGCTGATTGAACTGCAGGCAGCGAATACCGAAGGTTCCGTGCGTGAGAATCTTGCGGCACTGCAGAAACTGGTGGCCCGGTTGCTGGCGGAGCGGCCGAGTTACCGCTGCGGTCACTGCGGCTTTGCTGGCCGCCAACTCCACTGGTTCTGCCCCGGTTGCAAGCACTGGGGCACGGTCAAATCCATTCGCGGCAACCGTGTTGACTGAGCACGACCGCAGTTATTGAAGGCGTTCTCGATGCACTCTCCCATTCTGGTGGCTCTCGACTATCCCGATGAAGCCTCGGCGCTGGCCCTGGTCGAGCAGCTGTCGCCGCAGCTCTGTCGACTCAAGGTAGGCAAGGAACTGTTCACGCGCAGCGGGCCCGGTCTGGTGCGGCGCCTGCAGGATCAGGGCTACGATGTGTTCCTGGATCTCAAGTTTCACGATATACCCAACACGGTGGCTTCGGCGGTGCGTGCTGCGGCCGACCTCGGCGTGTGGATGGTTAATGTGCACGCCAGCGGGGGGCGCCGCATGATGGAGGCGGCCGCCGCGGAACTCGCACGCCTGCAACAGCCACCGCTGCTTATTGCGGTCACGGTCCTGACCAGCATGACCGATGAAGACCTGCGTGAGCTCGGCTGCCTTGAAGGCGCATTGGCGCGCGTCTCATCACTGGCCGGCCTGGCGGCAGACTGCGGGATGCAGGGCGTGGTGTGTTCGGCCGAGGAGTGCCCCACACTGCGGAAGCAGCGCGGCGAAGACTTTGCCCTGGTCACACCGGGCATTCGTCTCGCGGGTGACTCGCCGGGTGACCAGCGTCGGGTTGTCACACCCGCTGACGCGCGCAGGCGAGGGGCGGACTATCTCGTGGTCGGTCGTTCAATTACGTCGGCAGCCGACCCGCTGGCGGCCCTGCAGCGGGTGCACGAGGAGTTGCGTACGGCGGGCGGATAGCGTTGGCGAGCTGGCGCATTAAGTCAGATGTGACCAAAGGCACCCCGCCTGTCCGGGTGGCTGCTAGACTTTGCTTCGATACGGATGTGCAGGGATGCCACAAACGTCATACGGAGATAACGCCATGTCACTCAAACAACACCTCACGCATGTTTATCGGGCCTGTCAGCCCGACTCACAGGTCCACCCGGAGTTACAATCACCCGGCGGAAAACGCCGACAGCGCTGGCCGGCTTTGCTGGGCGCCCTGGCGGTATGCCTCAGTCTGGGCGGCCTGTCAGCTCCAGTATCGGCGGCGCCCGATGTGCCGCCGCTTGCTGCCGAGGTCGCGGTACAGCGCGTCAACATCAACACTGCGGATGCCGCCACACTGGCCGCTATGCTGCAGGGTGTAGGGCTGTCGCGGGCGCAGGACATCATTCGCTACCGGGAGGCCTATGGGCCTTTCACGGCGGTGGAGGAGCTGGCGGACGTCAAGGGCATTGGTCCCGCCACGCTGGAAAAGAACCGCACGGTCATAACACTGGATTAGGCGCCGGGCATCCGTATCATGGGGGCCCTGGCCCCCACTTTTTTTTGCGGGTGCAGAAACGCTGCTTAAGGGAAATGTATGTCCGCACATTACGCCGGCGCGGCACAAGGCAACAGGAAATTGGCGGGGTGTGCATGTCAGTGCTGGTAACCGGTGCCAGCGGTTATATCGGGCAGGCACTCACGGTGCGACTACAGCAGCAAGAGCTGGCTCCCGTACTTGTCAGCCGCCGGGGTGGAACTGCCCGCGGCGGCCCGGCGATGCACGCTGTGGATTTCGCCACGGAGAACCTGGACGAATCCCTGCTGCAGGGTGTGAGCACCGTTTATCACCTTGCGGGTATCGCCCACTCGCAGGCGCCGGCCGCACAGTATGCCGCCGTGAACTGCCGCGCGACCCTGGCACTTGCAGATGCAGCTGAGCGCGCAGGCGTACACCACTTCATTTTTGTCAGCAGCGTCAAGGCGATGGGCCCTCCGGCAACATCCACGCCACGGCGGGAGATGGAGGTGTCTGCCCCCGCGGACGCCTATGGTCGCTCCAAGTGGGAGGCCGAGTGTGCGCTGCGCGAGCGCTTTCACCGCAGTGCCATGACGGTCACGATTCTGCGCCCGGCACTGGTGTATGGTCCGGAGCCGAAAGGCAACCTGAAGTGGCTGTTGCGTGCTGCGCGATTCGGTGTGCCAGCGCCGCCGGCCGGCGGCGCGCGTTCCATGATTGGTCTGGACGACCTGGTCGAGCTCCTGTTGCTGCTGCCCGGGGCTGGCCTGAGCGGGGTGAACACCTTCAATGTCGCGGATGGCCGGGCGTACAGCACCAGAGAGACGTATCAGCTGTTGCGAGCCGCGCTGGGCAAACAGGGGCCCGGTGTGGCGAGCCCCGCCTGGCTGTGGCGCGTTCTCGCTTCCCTGCTCGATCTGGTCCAGCGGCAGGCACAGGGGTCCAGCTTCGACAAGTTGTTCGGTGCCGAGCGTTACGACAACCACGCGCTTTTGCAGGCAACCAGCTGGGTGCCGCGCGATACGCTGGCTACCGTTGCACCGGCTATGGCGTGCGCGGGGGAGGGCCCTCCGTGATTGCCGCCATGCTGTCCGCACCGCTCGCCGCCGCGTTGCTCTGTGCGCTCTGGCTGCAGTTGGCGCGGCGCGGCCGATGGCTGGATAGCCCGGGTCAGCGCAGCTCGCACAGCCTGCCCACGGCAAGCGGCGGCGGTGTGGGGATTATTCTGGCGTTGGCGCTCGCCACGGCGGTGGCCGCGCAGGCCGGGGTGGTATGGCCACCGGTGTACGGTATATTGCTCGGACTTGCGGTGCTGCTGATGTTGGTGGGCTTGCTGGATGATCGCTACAACCTGCCGGCGTGGTTGCGGTTGGGTGTCTACTGCGCGGTCTGTACGCTGCTCGTCACTGCTGTGTTTGCCGCTGCTCCGCGTAGCGATGTGCTTTTCGGGGTGGCCTTTCCGCTCTGGGTGCAGGCGCCGCTACTGGTATTGGCGCTCCTGTGGCTGGTCAACCTGTACAATTTCATGGACGGCATTGATGGCCTGGCCACCCTGCAGGCATTTCTTGCGGGCATGGGAGGGAGCTTGCTGGCACTGCTGGCCGGGGATGTCACACTCGCCCTGATGTGTGTGCTGCTGGCGTTGAGCCAGCTGGGCTTTCTCTACTGGAACTGGCCACCCGCTCGACTGTTCATGGGGGATGCGGGCAGTGTGCCCCTGGGTTTTTTGCTCGGCGGTCTCGCGCTGATCGGAGCCGGTTACGGCACCTTGCCGTTGGCGTGTTGGCTGGTTTTACTTGCTGCCTTTGTCACCGATGCCACGTGGACCCTGCTGACGCGCTGGCGAGCAGGGGCAAGCGTGTTTGAGGCGCATCGAGATCATGCCTATCAGCGTCTCAGTCGCCACTGGGGATCTCACCTCGCGGTGGATTTCCTGCTTGTGGCGCTGAACGCATTATGGCTTTTCCCACTGGCATGGACGATCTGGCGCTGGCCTGAATTCCAGCTTTTCTTGGTAATTTTGGCATACCTTCCCCTCCTGCTCGGCATGGCGAAGTTGCAGCGATTGACGTAACATCGGGGTCTCCGGGTTCGCGCCACAATTAATCACTTCAAGCGAGCCTGTCACGATTATCCGGAGCGGGAGGGATTTTGCTGAATCGGCTTGGCAATGGTGTGCTGCAAGCGATTTCCGGGGTGCTTGGAAGCGTGCGGGATGCACTCGAAAAACTCATAGAGCTGCCGCGGAATATCAAGCAGGCGCTTCTTCTCGCTCTCGATATGGTGTTTGTCAGCGCGGCCATGTGGTCCGCGGTAGCGCTTCGCCACGGCAGCACCGAGTTCACGCTGGGCACAACGGAAATAGCGTGTGCTGCCATCACCGTGGTTATCAGCGCCATTATATTTTTGCGTCTTGGCCTCTATCGAGCGGTTATCCGCTTCATGGGCCAGCAGGCGATCTGGGCAGTGATTACTGCTGTCACTTATTCCACGCTGATACTTGCCGCTTCTGTGTTTGTTGCGCAGGCTGAAGTGCCGCGCACCATGCCGTTTTTCTATTGGGGTATTGCCCTGTTGCTGATTGGCGGTACGCGCCTCACCGTGCGCGCGTATTACCAGGCCAAGCTGCGCTCGCTGTCGCGCAACGTCATTATTTATGGTGCGGGTGAGTCGGGGCGTCAATTGTTGACTGCCTTGCACCATGGCGACCAGTACCGGGCGGTGGTGTTCGTGGACGATGATGTGCGGCTGCAGCACTCGGTCATCAATGGCCTGCAGGTGGCGCGGCCCGAAGAGATCAAGCGGCTTATAGGCGAGCACAATATCACTCAGGTGTTGCTCGCCATTCCAGCGGCTTCGCCGGAGCGTCGCCGGGAAATCATTAACTCGCTGGTCGGGCTCCCGGTGCATGTGCGCACCGTGCCGAAGATCAATGAACTTGTCGCAGGTCGCGCGAGCGTCAACCAGATCCAGGATATCGATCTCGATGACCTGCTCGGGCGCGACCCGGTGCCGCCGCACCCCGAGCTGATCGACCGCTGTATTACCGACAAGGTCGTGATGGTTACCGGTGCGGGTGGTTCTATCGGTTCGGAGCTGTGCCGTCAGATACTGACTTCAGGGCCTCGAGAGCTCGTCCTCCTGGATAACTCCGAGTACGCGTTGTACCGCATTGAGCGCGAGCTGCGCGAGATGGGCCAGGCACTCGGTTCCGGCGTCGAGGTCATCGCATTGCTGGGGTCCGTGCAGGACCAGCGGCGGCTGGAAACGGTGTACCGCACCTTTGCTGTTCAAACGGTATATCACGCCGCGGCCTACAAGCACGTACCCATGGTTGAATACAACGTTGCCGAGGGTGTGGCCAACAATGTGTTCGGCACCTGGTACGCGGCGGAAGCTGCGCGCAAGGCCGGGGTGGAGACTTTCGTCCTGGTTTCCACCGACAAGGCCGTGCGGCCCACCAATATCATGGGTGCTTCCAAGCGCTTTGCGGAAATGGTGTTGCAGGGGCTCGCACAGCGCGATTCCGGTACCCGCTTCTGCATGGTGCGATTCGGCAATGTGCTTGGTTCCTCCGGTTCTGTGGTCCCGCTATTTCGCGAACAGATTGAGGGCGGTGGCCCGGTAACCGTCACCCACCCGGAAGTCTCGCGCTATTTCATGAGCATTCAGGAAGCCGCGCAGCTTGTATTACAGGCCGGCGCAATGGGCACTGGCGGCGATGTGTTCGTGCTGGATATGGGCGAGCCTGTGCGGATTGTGGACCTCGCGCGGCGTATGATCCGCCTCAGCGGCTACGAGATGCAGCACGACAGCCACGCACACGACCATATCCAGATCGAGTTTATCGGTTTGCGCCCCGGGGAGAAGTTGCGTGAGGAGCTTTTGCTCGGCAGCAACGTGACCGGCACCGGGCACCCCATGATCATGCGCGCCGAGGAAGAGTGTCTCTCCTACAATCAGATTCACCGCTTGCTGACCGAGCTCATGCATTACTGCGATACGATGGATTGCGCCGGTATTACCTCAATCCTGAACGCCGCTGTGAGCGGATTTAATTTACACGAAGTGCGCTATGATCATGTCTGGCGCAAACAGGGCATGGCCGGGCGTCCCACGCTTGCCAAGCCCAAGCAAAAACCGGCCGCCGTCGGTTTGTCTAACGTTCAGGAACTGTTCCCCGACAAGTCCTGATCTCAGCCGGAAGGAATCAGAATGAACTATGACGTCTTTAACGGCGATGCGGATGGCCTGTGTGCGCTGGTGCAGCTGCGCCGAGCGGAACCTCTCGACGCTGTACTGGTAACCGGGGTCAAGCGCGACATCGCCCTGCTGCAGCAGGTTGAGGCCGGGCCCGGCGACCGCGTGACCGTGCTGGATATCTCACTGGACAAGAATCGCACCGATCTACAGCGCCTGCTTGCTGCCGGTGCCGATATATTTTACTGCGATCACCACTTTGCCGGGGAGATCCCCGCCAGCCCGCAGCTCGAGACCTTGATCAATCCCGCATCCGACGTGTGCACCAGTCTGCTGGTCAACGGCCGGCTACAGGGGGCCTATACTGCCTGGGCCGTGACCGGTGCCTTTGGCGATAACCTGCGCGATTCCGCGCAACGGCTGGCGAAGACGCTGGATTTGTCTGCCGCGCAGGTGCAGGCGCTGGAAGATCTGGGTATCTATATCAACTACAACGGCTATGGCCCGGCTCTGGAGGACCTGCATTTCGCCCCCGCGGAGCTGTACCAGCTGCTCGCAAGGCACGATGACCCGTTCCAGTTCATGGACGCGGAACGCGGCCACTTCGAACGCCTCGAAACAGGGTACCGGGAAGATATGGCGGCAGCTGCGGCGCTCGAGCCCATTCACCGTGGAGAGAGTGCAGCGGTGTACCAATTGCCCGACGCGGCCTGGGCGCGGCGGGTGAGTGGCGTTTTTGGCAACGATCTGGCCAACCAGGATCCGGCGCGAGCACACGCCGTGGTGACAGCGCGAAAAGATGGAGATTATCTCGTCAGTGTACGTGCGCCTCTCAACAACAAGACCGGCGCGGATGCACTGTGCCGGGAATTTCCCACGGGTGGCGGCCGCGCTGCAGCGGCGGGTATAAACGCTTTACCAGCGGACCAGCTGCAGGCTTTTATCGAGCGTATAGCGGCGTTCTACGCGTAGACGCTCAGCCGCCCCGGCGGCTGCCCGCAGACTGTGACGCAGGCCGCGGAATCGGTCTTGCAGGGAGAAACAGAGTGAACTGGGATGACATGAAGGTGCTACTGGCGTTGGGGCGTCGGGGCTCTGCGCGGGGGGCAGCCCAGCTGTTGGGGGTAAGCAACTCGACGATAACGCGTCGACTCGACGACCTGGAAAGCACGTTGCACACGCGCCTCTTCGATCGCACTCCTGATGGCTACCGGATGACGGCAGCGGCGGAAGAGCTGATGCCAGCGGCGGAGCACGTTGAAGAGCTTATGCTGGCGGCCGAGCGTCGTATCACGGGCACCGACCAACAGCTGCAGGGCAGCATCCGCCTCACCATGCCGGATCGTGTGGAATTTCTGCTCACTCGCCTGGCTCGCTTTGCGGAGGATTACCCGGGTATTGAGCTCGAGCTCATGCCCAGCAACCTCGCCCTCGACCTCAGTCGACGCGAGGCGGACATCGCGGTGCGTGTATTGCCTGCAGGCGCCCGGCCGCCAGACAACCTGATCGGTCGCAATTTGTGCCCACTCAGTGCCTCGACTTACGTACACCGGGCGCTGCTGCGCGAGGATGCCCCGCACGACGTTTCGCACCTGACCTGGGTGGGGCGCTACCCCCAGGGCCAGCGCGAGGACTGGTTGCGTTACAGTGGCTTCGAGCACTTGCCTGTGCGACACGCCATTAGTGATCTCAACCTCATGCAGATGGCTGCGCGCAGCCGCATGGGGCTGGTCTTCATGCCCTGTTTTCTGGCCTTTGGTGACCCGGAGCTGGTGCGGGTTCCCGATGCTCCCGTTGTACACCAGTCAAACGTGTGGGTGTTAACGCATCGCGACCTGCGTTTGAGCGCACGGTTCCGAGTGCTGAGAGAAGTTATCGCTGAAGAGTTCGCCAAGGTGGCAGCGCAGCTGGATACCCGCTGACGCTGCCTGTCAGCTCGATTTCGGGTTCTGGATGCCCCCGGTGACCGCGATGCGCATGGCTTCCTCAACGCTGAGGTCAACGGGCTCCAGCTGGCTCGCCGGCAGATAAACGGTATATCCCCCCAACTGGTAGCTCATGGGCAAATAAACACCGACCACTGATTCATCCACTGCGCCGCGCAGCCGTGTGCTCGGCTCCCGCGAGGTCACAAATCCCAGCAGTCGCATGTTGTCGCCAAGGGTTACCATCACTACCGAGTCCGCCTGCTGCTTGTTGGCGATGCTGAATGCGCGCAGTACATCCTGAATGGCCCCGTGAACCGATTTGACCAGTGGAATCCTGCTCAGCAGCGTGTCCCCCAGGCGCAGCAGGTGGCGAACCACGTAGGCGTTTACCAGCAAGCCAATCAACATCAGCAGAATCAGGCCGGAAATCAGCCCAAGGCCCTGAAAGTACCAGTCCCCAGGCAGGATCGCGCGCAGTGCCGCACCGGTCATGGTTTCCAGCGTCAACAGTAACCAGTACACCAGATAAATAGTCAGCGCGACGGGGAGTACGGCCACCAGCCCCTGCAGCGTGAGTGAGACGAGACGTTTCATGGGTATCCTTCGGTTGCTACGGGGCTGAGAACACGCTGGTAGCGTACACGGTTACTGCGGACGGTACACTCCGCGTGGTTGGTATACCCAAAAATGCAGCGAATACGATCAGAATTGGCCACTTCCATCAAATACGGTCAGGGTTATCCTGAGTCTCGTTACCTACAGGGAGAGCGAGTTATGAAAACATTCAATGCATGGGTACTGAGTTGCACATTGATGGGCCTGACGGGTGCCGCATTGGCGTCGGATAACAGCGCCGACCTCGCCGCGTGCAAGGCGGGGGTTGAGGCGGCGCTGGGGGCTGAAGGCCGCACCAAGCTGGTGGGCATAAAACGTCGCCGCGGTCCGGATCAGCTACGCCTTGCTGTCATTCCCGGTGAGGGCGAACGGTTTATCGTGCACTGCCTGGTGGATGAGCGCGGGCCCCGGTTTCTGGATCGCGACGGCGTTGCGCTGCAATTGGGTGAGTTCCTCGGAGAGAACCCGGTCAGCATGCAGCCTTAGTACGCGTACTCCCCGCTGACCTCGCGGAGCGGGCAGGCTACACTGTGGAAAAACAGCGGGGGAGTCGCGTATGCAGCAGATCAATTTAACGGGCAAGGTGGCCCTGGTAACGGGGGGTAGCCGAGGTCTTGGGCGCGCCATGTCTATCGGCCTCGCAGCTGCGGGCGCCGCTGTGGTTGTGGCGAGCCGCAAGTTGGATGCCTGCGAATCCGTGGTCGCTGAGATAGAAGCGGCGGGGGGGAGTGCATTCCCCATTGCCGCTCACACCGGCCGTACAGAGGAGCTGGATGCGTTGATCAAGGGCGCCCTCGGGCACTACGGGCGGGTGGATATACTGATTAATAACGCCGGCATCAGCCCAGCCTGGGGTGGTCTGGGCGAGCTGAGCCCCGAGCTTTTCCATAAAATGTTCGACGTCAACACGATGGGGCCATGGTATCTGGCTTCGCGGTTGGCACCGCACATGGCCGAACAGGGTGGAGGCGTGGTCGTTAATGTCATTTCGGTGGCAGCGCTAAAACCGCCGGCCAACATGGGGTTTTACGCAGCCACGAAAGCCGCACTGCAGGCCATGACCCAAGTGATGGCGGCGGAGTGGGCGCCCTTGAAGATTCGTGTCAACAACCTGGCTCCAGGAAACTATCACTCGGATCTATTCGACAGCGCCGCGCAGAATCCTGCGTACTTGCAGGGGGCTATAGACGCGTGCCTGCAAAAACGGGTGGCCGAGACAGAGGAGATCCTCGGGCCCCTGCTCTATCTCGTAAGTGACATGTCAGCCTTCACAACAGGTGCTACGCTGGTGTCCGATGGCGGCTTCATGGTCCAGTAGCGACCTCTCTGAGCGCATCTTCCAGTTCACGTTGCCAGCCCAGCGCAATTGCCGTTGCCTCGAAATCGGCACCGGGCCGGGCGCGCAGGCGCAATGTTGAAGCGTGTTCCGGGTGCTGTAACTCCAGCGCCGTGCAGGCCAGTAGCAACCTGTGGCAGTTGAAGTGTGTCTGGAAAAACCGGTTGTGTATTCCCTTCCCGTGGTTGGCATCGCCAATAATCGGGTGGCTGATGTGCTTCATATGCCTTCGCAATTGATGCCTGCGCCCGGTAACTGGCTGTAGGTGTACCAGGCTATAGCGAGAGGAGGGATAGCGATCCACGGCAATGGGCAGCTCGGCTGTGCCCAGGCAGCGAAACCGCGTGGTTGCGGCTTGGGTGCGTGTGGGGAACTTGCCTGAGCCGGAGTCTGCCGGCTGTTCCGTCAGGGGGTGTTCAATCACTCCCTCTGGCGCGCACCAACCGCGCACAATGGCAATATAGGTTTTGTGCACGCGACGTTGGGCAAACTGCTCCGCGAGTGCGCGCGCGGCGGCGGGTGTCTGCGCAAACAGCAATACGCCCGATGTGGGCTTGTCGAGCCGGTGTACGGGGTAAACCCTGTGTCCCAGCTGATCGCGCAGCAGCTGCAGGGCGAAGCGGGTTTCGTGTCGATCGATGGGACTGCGGTGTACCAGCAGCCCGGAAGGCTTGTTCACTGCGACGAGGTGCTCGTCGCAGTGGAGTAGTTGCAGCACGCCCGGGGCGCCAGGCGCTGTGTATCAGCTTTTGATAGCGCAGCTTTCCCGTGTGTTTCCGGCATCAAAGTAGGCTTGAAATACCTTCGGCGTGCGACCGCGGCCCGTCCATTCATGTTTCTTGCCGTCAATGACGAGGCGATATTTAGCGGGCACTGTGCCGGTCTTGCGGCTTTTTGCAGTTGCCTTGCGTTTGCGTGCTGCGGACGCGTTCTTTTTCAGGTCTTCAGGCTTGAGGCCGCTTTCCGCCAACAAGTCATTCACTTTGCGGATTGTGGCAACGCGATCTTTTTCCTGTTTCTTTTTCGTCTTTTCCTTTTCCGCCTTGAGTGCTTCATTCAATGAGGCGATAAGCTTTTCCAGTTCTTCCTGGCTGAGCCGACGCGCTTCCGCCTTGGCCTTCACTTTTGATTTTGCAAATACCGCCAGTGCCGATGGTTTGACTTTCATTTGAAGCCTCCTGATTAATAATGTCGTAATTATATTCGAATCACATTAATTAACGCAAAGACCCTGTGCATTCATATTATCGCCTTTTTGGCTGCGATTTTTTTATCCGGAAATACTGGCTTGAGAATTGTCGTGGTTTTTTCTATCGAATTATCCCGACTGCAATGCGCACGCGCCAGCTATTCCACCGGCACCTCGCTGCGCCAGGCCGTTATTACCAGTAGCCAGATGATACCGTTGTGTCTTATGGCATTAATTTCATTATCGGGGTAGCTCACAATCTCAATGGGCCAATCACTGAATTCCTTGTGCGATGGTTCGTAACGTTCCAGCGGCGCATGATTCTCTCGCCAGCGCTCGATACTGACGTCCTGCCAGTAAGCAGTTGTAAACATGTCGCGTATTTTTGCAACGTCACCCATTATGAATATTTCATTGCCGTGTAAATGAATTGGCGCATCGAAATAAATGCGCCCCCCGGGTTTGGTCACCCGCGCAATTTCGCGCAGGCAATCTTCATACTTTGCAGGTTCACGCTGCGAACCCGCACGCTGCCCCCAGTGCTCTATGGATTGCACTCCAAACACACGGTCAAAGGTCTGGCTCTCGAATGGCAGCGCATCGGCGAGGCCGTGACCACCTGTTCCGAGTCGAGCTGGCCGTGAGGTGGGTTGTTTGGGATCTATTCCAGTCCAGCGGCCACCGCTGCGGTTTATCAGGTTGCGGGCCAGTTTGAAACGCCCGAACCCAATTTCCAATGCTTCCTCGCCGGCACAGTCATGAAAATGCGCCTCCAGGCTCGAGACAACGCATTTGCGCAGGGGCGTGCCGAAGCTAATGCTGCAACGTTGTTTGTGCGAGTCAAAGCTCCTGCAAGTGGCGCAGGATACGCTGCGCTCGTCAGCGCTTGACGGCTGCCAGTACTGGCCCTGCCATTTGTGGGCACAGCGGGTTGGCGATACGGTCGCGCTGTGCAGGCGTTTGCGAAGGGATTCGCGTTTGGAGTGCATTCTGATTGCTCCTGAATCACGTCGTTTTTCTGCAAGGAGCATACCGGATGCTGCGGTAACCTGTCCTGCGCGGAAGGAAGGGTGTGAACACGGGTGAAGAGCGGCGCAAGAAACTCGTTAGGGCTGGAATTCCAATGGAGGTACCCGCACGGACCAATCAGCGCTGGTCACTGGCAGATTTAGAGATGGATGTCTGAACCGGCAGTGGTTTCAGGGTTTAGCGGGTGCCAGAAAAGCAGTCGAAGAGCGGTGCCAGCGAATAACTAGCGCTTGTTTTTTTCATCACGACGAGCCCTTTTAGTCAGGGGCCTACCCTCCGCATCAACTGTGCTTTTCGGCTTTTCGCCCTTGGCAGTCTTGGAAGCGCGGCTACGAATAATCAGGCTCAGCGTTTCCTGATCGCGCAATTTGATCGCATTCTTCTCCAGAGTATCGAGCTCTTCGAAGGTGTATATGTCGTTTTTGAGCTTCTCTATTCTGTTCATATCGCGCTCGTATGCGTGAGTGGGCAGAGTTGGGGGGTGTTTGCTTTCACAGTCGCCAACTGATCTGACAGTTGGCAGCCCGATCAGGCTTGACCAGGCGTACTGATCAAGCCGCCGCTGACTCTTCCTTCGCCGCGCTTGCAGGCGCTTCGGCGGATTCGGCGTCAGCGACTTTCGCTTCCAGCTCAGCGACTTTCCGTTGCAGCTCCGCGTTCTCTTTCTTGCTCTCGCTGAGCGTCTTTTGTAAGGCGTCAGCAGCCTTGGTCTTCTCGGCGAGCTTTTTCTTGCTGGCGTCGAGATTCTTCTTCATGCGTACAGGGTCGAACTGGGTCAGTGCCTTGTTCTCCTCGCGCACCGCCGCGAGATCCTTCTGCAGGGACTTGATCCGCTGCTTCAATTCGGCGATTTCCCCCACCAGCCTGTCGCTGCGATTGTGCAGCTCGCGGGCGCGCTGCTCGGCCTTCTGGCTGTCGGTGGCCTTGCCGGTCAGTTCGGTGATGGTCTCCAACTGCTTGTCGATTGCGGCCTGGAGCTCTGACTCCCGGGCGCTGAGGCGGTCGATTTCGGCGGTCTTGGTGTCTAGCTGTTGCTGATACTCGGCGCGGAGGTTGGCCTCGAGCTCCATGATTTTTTCAAGTTTGCTGGCTGTGAGCATAGTGTCCTTGTGTCTCGTGTAAGTTGATAACCTGAGGGGGTCGACGATGGTGTCGTTGCTGTTCTATGGAGACGAAAAAAAGGGGTCACATTGCTGCAACCCCTTTATTTTTCTCAGAATATGGCTCCGCCTGCTGGGCTCGAACCAGCGACCCATTGATTAACAGTCAATTGCTCTACCAACTGAGCTAAGGCGGAATGGTGTCAACCGAGGTCGCGTATATTAATGATGCGTCACAGGCAGGTCAACAGCTTGAGGGGGATTTTTCGCAATGCTTTTGGCGCTCACCTCACGCAGTCCCCACCCGGCTGCAATTCCGCCCCTAGTGGACCATAATGGTCGGTTTACAACTCTCCGGGCCGACTGCTTATGTCCAAACCGTTCAAGGTGCATTCCAGCTACTCGCCTGCGGGTGATCAGCCTGCGGCCATCCGGGGGCTTGTGGAGGGGGTGAATGCGGGGCTGGCTTCGCAGACGCTGCTCGGTGTGACCGGCTCCGGCAAGACTTTCACTATGGCCCATGTGGTGGAGCAGTTGCAGCGCCCGACGATCGTCATGGCACACAACAAGACGCTCGCGGCGCAGCTTTACGGAGAGTTCAAGGAATTCTTCCCGGATAACGCCGTGGAGTATTTCGTCTCCTATTACGATTATTATCAGCCCGAGGCGTATGTGCCGTCCTCGGATACCTTTATCGAAAAAGATGCCTCGGTAAACGAGCATATCGAACAGATGCGCCTGTCGGCCACCAAAGCACTGATGGAGCGCCCGGATTGCCTGGTGGTGGCGACCGTGTCGGCGATTTACGGTCTGGGTGACCCGAAATCCTACTTCAAGATGGTTCTGCACCTCTCGCGCGGCGAGATGATTAATCAGCGGGAAGTGCTGCGTCACCTTGCCGAGTTGCAGTACACGCGCAATGACGTCGATTTTCATCGCGGTTGCTATCGCGTGCGCGGGGATGTCATCGACATCTACCCGGCTGATTCCGAACGTGAAGCGGTGCGCGTGGAGCTGTTCGATGAGGAGATCGACAATCTCTATTTCTTTGATCCGTTAACCGGGGTGGTCGAACGCAAGGTACCCCGGGTCACCATTTTTCCCAAAAGCCACTACGTGACGTCGCGCGATGTCATGCTCGATGCCGTGGTGCATATCGAGGCCGAGCTGGAGCAGCGCGTAAAACAGCTGAAGGACAATGAAAAGCTGGTTGAGGCACAGCGCCTGCAGCAACGCACGCGCTACGATGTCGAAATGATTCGCGAGCTGGGTTACTGCAACGGTGTGGAAAACTACTCGCGCTACCTGTCCGGGCGTGGCCCGGGTGAGCCGCCGCCAACCCTGTTTGAGTACCTGCCGGAAAACGCGCTGGTCATCATCGACGAATCCCACGCCACCATCCCGCAAATCGGAGGCATGTACCGCGGCGACCGGTCGCGGAAAGAAACCCTGGTCGAGTACGGGTTTCGTTTGCCCTCCGCACTGGACAACCGCCCGCTGCGCTTTGAGGAGTGGGAGCGACTGGTGCCGCAGGCGGTGTTTGTCTCCGCCACGCCGGGCCCCTATGAACTGGAACATGCCGGGCGCACCGTGGAGCAGGTGGTGCGGCCCACGGGCCTGATAGACCCGGAGCTGGAGGTGCGCCCGGCGAGCACCCAGGTCGACGATTTGCTGCAGGAGATTCACACCACGGTAGCGACGGGGGACCGGGTGCTGGTAACCACACTCACCAAGCGCATGGCAGAGGATTTGACCGAGTATCTTTCCGAACACGGCGTCAAGGTGCGCTACCTGCACTCCGACATCGATACGGTGGAGCGCGTGGAAATCATCCGCGATTTACGCCTGGGTGAGTTCGATGTATTGGTCGGGATCAACCTGCTGCGGGAGGGTCTGGATATGCCCGAGGTCTCACTGGTGGCCATACTCGACGCGGACAAGGAGGGCTTCCTGCGCTCCGACCGTTCCCTGATCCAGACCATCGGGCGTGCCGCGCGCAACCTGAAGGGCCGTGCCGTGCTCTATGCCGACAAGGTAACGGGGTCGATGGAGCGGGCGATGGCGGAAACCGCGCGGCGCCGCGAGAAACAGCTGGCCCACAACGCGGAACACGGCATCACGCCGGTGGGTGTAACCAAGTCAGTCAAGGACATCATGGAGGGCGCTCGCCGCATGCCGACCCGCGGCCGTGCCAAGGGCAACAAGGTGGCCGAGCAGGCCCTGGCCTTCAGTGCTGATATTGCGCGCTTGAGCCCGGCGGCTCTGGCACGCAAGCTGCAGCAGATGGAGGCGCAGATGCAGGAGCACGCGCGCAACCTTGAGTTCGAACAGGCCGCGGCGTTGCGCGACCAGTTGGCGGAGGCGCGCCAGCTGGCCTTTATCAGCTGACGGGGCTGCGGTCCCTGGGCAGCAGCAATGTGAAGACGGCTCCGTTGCCGTCGTCCCGCGTTGCGGCATGCGCGCTGCCGTGGTGGTATTCCGCCACCAGGCGAACCACATAAAGCCCCAGCCCCAGGTGCACGGTGTCGGCCTTGCGCGGTTCGCGCAGTGACACCATGGCCTCAAACAGTCGGCCGCGCATGTCTGCAGGCAGCGCGGGCCCGGGGTTGCTGACACTGATTGCCCAATAACCGTTGTGTGGCAGCAGCCGTAAGGTGATTGCACTGCCAGCTGGCGCAAAAGAGGCGGCGTTGTCCACCAGCTTGTCCAGCGCCTGTACCAGCAGGTCAGCAGCGCCGTGCACCCAGGCGCAGTCTTCGGGCGCGTGCAGAATGAACGAATGCTGAGGGTACGCGCCGCGGTAGGCGGCACAGAGTGATTCGAGCAGGGGAGCCAGGTCCAGCCGGACGAGCTCGCGCTGGCGGATGCTCTCTTCCAGCCGCGTTGCCTCGGTCATCGCGTCAAGAATGCCGCTGAGTCGGGACAGTCCCTGGTGTGCCCGCTGCACGTAGGTAGCGCGCGCGTCAGCCTGATCCGCTGTGCCCAGGTTGTCCAGTGATGACTGGATGACCGCGATCGGTGTGCGCAGTTCGTGCGACAGCTTGCGGCTCAGCGTGCGCAGGTACTCATTGTATTCATGCAGTTCCGCCAGCAGATGCGCGTAACTTCGTGACAGGTCGCCTATTTCGTCACGCGCGCGGCTGCGGGGGAAGTGCGCAAGCTCCATGCCCTGGCTCCCCAGCACGCTGCGAGCGGCCTGGCTCAGACGGCGTATACGCCAGGAGAGCACGCTGGCGAACAGCAGCAAGCCCAGCGCGGCTACCGCCAACGCCAGCGCGCTGTAGCCAAGCAAACGGCTGAACGCGCGGTCTGTGAGAGACAGGTATTGATCGCTACTCTGCTCCACGATGACCGCGCCTATCACCTGGTCTCCGCTGCGTATGGGTGCGGCGCCTGCCAGCAGCCGTCGCCCCGGACTGTCAGTGCCGTACCAGTGCTGGGTGGCGCGGCCTTCCAGGGCCGCAGCAACTTCCGGTGCGTGCAGATAACCTGTACTCGCCGGGGCTGCTCTGGGTTCCAGTGCCTCCTCGGCGAGTGCGCGTCGATACAACGCCTGCACCAGCCAGAAGGTGTCATCACCAGCGCCCACGCCGGGCGCTTTCGGTTCGCGGGCTTGCGCCAGCAGGCGGGCGTGGCGGTCTGTCACGCGCAGATGCTGGCCGGCCTGCGCAAACCGCGCCAGGTCCGCCTGCAGTGCCCGCGGTGGATAGATCAGCCAGGGCGGTGCCGCCTGCTGCAGCGGGCCGGTATTGCCCGCCGTGCGCCAGCCACTGCTGCGGTGCCCGTCTACATCCACGGCGTACACCCCGAGGCGCTGGCCGGTTATGGCCAGCGGCAGCGCAAGCTCAACGGCGTAGCCTGCGCGGGTATCCTGCCAGAAGCCGCGGATCTGTCCGGCGTCGACTGCGCGGTGGCGCGGGCTAGCGTATTGCGCGCGCACGCTGCCGGGAGCAGGCGTCGCAATCACATAGTCCTGGCGTTTGCCGTCCAGCCACGTGCGCAGGATGAGCCGATCCCCGTTTGGCTCCGGGCTCAATCCCGGGTCATGGTAGGTGACCGAACTATCGGTTATGTGCAGCATCAGGTAGAGCGTGTCGGCGTACACACCGGCGCGGTAGCCCAGGCTCGGGATGCGCGTTTCCAGGCCGCTGTAGGTCTGCTGGACGGGTTCGCTCCAGCCGTCTTCATAGCCGTCCAGCAACGGCGGGCTTTCCAGCAGCGGCGCATACAGCGAGCCGCTGGTGTCGTCGGGGCTGCGCAGGCGATCGCGATTGGGGTAGAGCGCATCGGGGCGTTCGGCAAGGCTGGCGGCAACGGCGGCCGCGGTGGCGGCGACTGCCTGCGCCTGGCCCTGGCGCAGCGCCGTTTCCATTTCGCGCAGGAATTGGCACCCGGCCCAGGGCAGTGTCAGCAGCAGCAGGCTGACCAGAATAAGCTGGCGGCGCAGGCTCACGCGCTAGTGACCCAGCCAGCGATAGCCCATGCCATAGGCCGTTTCAATGCAGTCGAACGCGGGGTCCAGGGCGGTAAACTTGCGCCGGATGCGTTTGATGTGAGAGGTGATGGTGTTGTCGTCGAGTACGACGTTGGCGCTGTCCATCAGCTGCTGGCGGTTTTTTACGTGGCCGCGGTGTCTTGCCAGCGTGTGTACCATCCAGAATTCCGTCACGGTGAGTGGCACCGGCACACCTTGCCACTGCGCCGTCATGCGCTCCAGATTCAGGCTCAAATAGCCCTGCTCCAGCACATGCTCCCGTAGCTCGGGTGTCCGCAGGGCCTGAACGCGACGAAACAGGGCCACAATGCGCGCCAGCAGGTGCGCCTGGCTGATGTTCTTGGTCAGGTAGTCGTCGGCCCCCAGGCGCAGCCCGGAAATCACATCGAGTTCACTGTCGCGTGCGGTGAGGAAGACGATAGGTACCACCGGACACAGGCTGCGCAACTCGCGGCAGAGTTCAAAACCGCCTTCGATATCGTCACCCAGGCCGACATCAATGATGGCGAGGTCCGGTAGTTGGCGGCGAAACTCCGCGCTGGCGGTCGGGCGGTCGCCAAACAGCGACACCCGGAAACCCTGCCGCTGTAGTGCGTCGCGATAGTTGGCCGCCAGGGCAGCTTCGTCTTCGACAATAGCGATGTGGTGTCGCATGCGGGTTTACCCGGCGGGAAAGGCTGCCATGGTTCCAGAATCAGGGCGGTTGCTCAAGCGTTGCCACAATTGGTCACATTTGCACATCAGTCCGCCACAGGTCTGCCACCGGATGGACAGCTCCCGGCGCTTCAATAGAGGCGTCCAAACTCAGGGAGAGATGTTGATGATGACCATACGGCCAGTACACCATTTTTTGGCGGCGCGCACGTTGCTGCGGCTTTGCTTTGTGCTTTTGCCCCGGTTAGTGGCGTTGTTTCTATGTGGCCTGCTCCTCAATGCGAGCATTGCACGTGCGGACGTGGGTTTCGAGCCCGGGTCCGGTCAGCTTCTGTTACAGCGCCCCGGGTTACCTCCCGAGCCGGCCCTGCTGCAGCACAGTCGCTTTGCTGTGCAAATAGCGGGCATGGTCGCCGTGGTGCGGTTGCAGCAGACCTTCGAGAATACCAGTGGGGACTGGGCGGAGGGCGTCTACGCGTTTCCTTTGCCGGGGGACGCGGCGGTGCGGCACATGGAAATGCGTGCCGGAGGGCGGCGCATTGTTGGCAAAGTGCGTGAACGGCAGGAGGCGCAGGCCATTTACCAGCAGGCGGCCAGCAGTGGGCGCAAGGCCTCTCTGGTGTCGCAGCAGCGCCCCAACCTGTTTCAGAACCGCATTGCCAATGTGGCGCCCGGGGAAACAGTCAGCGTTGAGCTCGAATTTGTGCAGCCGGTCGAGTTCGCCCAGGGCCGCTTCAGCCTGCGCCTGCCCATGACGCTGACCCCTCGCTATATTCCCGGTATTTCACTGCCGCGCGCAGAAAATGGCGCAGCGGAGGCGAGTTATCTGGCTTGGCATGCGGCAACGGACCAGGTACCCGATGCCCCGCTGATAGCCGCGTGGCAACACCCGCGGGCGGGCGCCGATGCCCTGCCGCTGAACCCCGTGGACATTGCCGTTGAACTGGACGCGGGTTTGCCCCTGGCACAGGTGGACACGCCCAGCCATGCCATGCGCTTGTCCCGGGAAGGCAGCCGCTATGCCTTGCAACTGGCTCGCGGGCCGGCGGAAATGGATCGCGATTTCGTGCTGCGCTGGACGCCGGCCACGGGTAGCGAGCCCCGCGCGGCGCTGTTTACCGAAGCGGTTGACGGTGATCATTACGGGATGTTGATGGTTGTACCACCCGCGCTGACGCAGGCGGATACGGCGATACCTCGCGAACTGGTGTTTGTGATTGATACGTCCGGTTCGATGGGCGGTGTGCCATTGCAGCAGGCCCGGCACAGCCTTGCCGCGGCGCTCGACAGCCTGCGCCCTGCAGACCATTTCAATATTATCGCTTTCGACCACGAGTACCGGTCACTGTTTGCGAAATCGCGTCAGGCGGTACCCGACGCATTGCGACAGGCGCGACGCTTCGTCAGCAAACTGGAGGCGGGTGGCGGAACGGAAATGCTGCCGCCGCTGCAGCATGCGCTACAGCAGGGTCTCGCCACCACGAACGAGCGGTTGCGCCAGGTCGTTTTCCTGACCGATGGCGCCGTGGGCAACGAGCAGGCCATCATCGATATGATTGCAGTGCGGATCGGGGCCTCCCGCCTGTTTACGGTGGGTATTGGCTCCGCCCCCAATAGCTGGTTCCTGCGCGAGGCCGCCGCACTCGGACGCGGTCGGCATCTTCACGTGGGTGAATCAAGTGAGGTCAGCACGCAGATGGATGCACTGGTTGACTACCTAGCGGCCCCTTTGTTGACCGACGTGCGCGTGGACTGGCCGCAGGCGGTGGCGGAGGCCGGTGGCCCCTTGCCCGACTTGTACGCAGGCGCACCCCTGATTCGCTCGGTGCACTTCAATACCCCGCCGCAGGTAGGCGTTATTCGGGTATCGGGCAGGCTCAACGGCCAGCCATGGCGGCAGGAGCTTGAACTCGGCGATAGTGCCCAGCAGCCGGCCCGCGGTGTTGGCAGCCTCTGGGCGCGCGCGCGGATCCAGGCGCTGCTCGATGAACGCTATACAGGGGCTCGGGAAGCGGTGATTCGAGCCAATGTGCTGGCCGTTGCGCTGCAGCACCAGTTACTGAGTCCCTATACAAGCTTTGTCGCCGTCGAGGAGCAGGTCTCGCGGCCGACCGACGTGCCCCTGAAGCCGGATGCGGTGCGCAATACCCGCCCTGGCGGCCAGTCCTCGCAGGGCTTTGCCTACCCGCAAACCGCTACTACCGCGAGTTCCAAGCTCTTCTTCGCCTGCCTGTTGCTCTTTGTCGCGCTGCTGTTCTGGGTGATGCGCGGCCCCGAGTTGGACCACGTGCCCGATGATGCCAAGCGTTAATGCCCTGCGCCGTCCGGCGCTCGTACTGGTCCTGCTGTTGGCCGGCTGGCAGCTCTGGGGTGCGGTGTGGATACACACCAAGGCCGCGCTGGCACAGTATCTGCTGGTGCGTGCCTGGGATTCCGCCCAGCGGGAGGGCGAGGCGCAAAAACCCTGGCCCTGGGCGGATACATGGCCGGTGGCGCGCTTGCAGCTGCCCACGCTGGACGCGGACTACCGCGTGCTTGCAGGTACATCGGGGCAGGCTCTCGCTTTCGGGCCGGGCCTGCATGAGGTGTTCGACGGTGCCGGGGGGCGCTGGGCCGTCATCGCCGGGCACCGCGATACCCACTTCGGGTTCCTGCAGTCGGTGCAGCCCGGCATGGCGCTCTGGCTGGAGGATATGGCGGGGTCGGTTCGCGCGTTTCAGGTAGCTTCCGTGCGCGTGGTAGACAGCCGCGTAGAAACGCTGCAGCCGCCCTCAGCAGGGCCTGCCGGGCTGCTTCTGGTGACCTGTTACCCCTTCAATGACTGGCGGCCCAACGGACCATTGCGGTACGTGGTTGAGGCCATGCCTAGTCCAGCAGTGCACCCACTTGCTCGGGGTTCAATGGACGGCTGAAATAGTAGCCCTGGCCCTGTACACCGTGTTGATGGCGAATGAAGTCAGCCTGTTCCGCGCTTTCTATCCCTTTGGCAACTACGCTCATGCCCAGTGCGCGCCCCATGGCAATGACCGTATTGGCGATAATTGTCTGCTCCTCATCTGCCGGCACACCGTGCATGAAGGCGGCATCAATCTTGAGCGTGGTGACCGGCAGTGCGCGCAGGTACTCCAGAGCAGCGTAGCCTGAGCCGAAGTCATCTACTGCGATGTCGATACCCAGGCTGATCAGGGCCTGCAGGCAGTCCTTTGCGGCGGGGCGCTCGCTCAACAGGGCCAGCTCCTTGATCTCGACCTGCAGGTGGTGTGGCGGGATCGCGTACTCACGCAGGACGGCTTCCATGGCTTCTGGCAGTGTGTCGTCGGTGAGCGAATGGATGCTCAGGTTGACGCTGACGCGGCCGGGATCATGCGCTTCCTCCAGCCAGCTGCGCAGTTGCTTGCAGGCCGCCTGCAGTGACCAGCGATCGAGGCGTCGTGCCAGCCCCGCCTGTTCCGCCAGCGTAATAAAGCGCCGTGGACCCAGGTTATTGCCCCCGGGGCGCGCCCAGCGCGCCAGCGCTTCCACACCCACAGGTAGGCCAGTGTTGCAATCGTATTGCGGTTGATAGAGCTGGGTCAGGCTGTTTTCATCCAGGGCTGTGCGCAGGGCTTCCACCAGGGCGAGGTGCTCCACGGCGGCGCGGGTCATGTCTGCCGTATAGAAGCGCCAGTCGTTGCGGCCCTGTTGCTTGGCGCGGTACATGGCCGTATCCGCATAGCTGAGCAGGTGCGATGCGCTTTCTGCATCGTCCGGGAAAATACTGATGCCGATGCTGCAGCTGATAACGACCTCTGTGCCGGCCAGATCGAATGGAGCACACAGGTCATCCATCAGTTTACGCGCTACGCCGGAGGCGCTGTCGATGCTCTCGAGATCGTCCAGTACCACCACGAACTCGTCGCCACCGACCCTGGCCAGTGTGTCACTTTCGCGCAGTGTGCCCTGCAAGCGCTCCGATGCCAGCTTCAGGAGCCGGTCGCCTGCAGCGTGCCCCAGGGTGTCGTTGACATCCTTGAAGCGGTCCAGGTCGATGAACATTACGCCCATGCGCTGGTTGTTGCGTCTGGCGGAACGCACGCTTTGCTCCAGGAGTTTATCGAGCAGTGCGCGATTCGCGAGCCCGGTCAGCGCATCGTAGTGCGCCATGGATTCCAACTGCTGCCGTGCCTCGTGCAGCTCGGTGAAATTGCGTACCACGCATACCGCCTGTTGGTGGTCATGCAGGGCAGTGATGCGCGCCTCAAACCACGCCTTGGCACCGCGCACGGTCAGCTGGTACTCAAAGGAGATTACTTCATTCGAGTGCCCGGCCTCCGCCAGTGCCTGCACGAACTGCGCGGCTAGCTCCTCTGGCAGCACGTCGGCGACATGATGACCGAGAAACGCTTCTGGCGGCACGAACAGCTGGTCCAGTTGCCGGCCGCGGAAATCCTCAATGACGCCGTCCAGCGTCAACAGGAAGTACAAATCTGGCATCGCTTCAAACAGGGCGTTGAGAAAATCGACCTGAAGATACTGGGCTGGAATACGTGGAAGTGTCACTGCAACGGGCTGCCTGGCGTCTTGGTGTTTACGGGTGTGCGCATGTCGTCGCTCTCAAAATGGGTGAGCTTCGCACCACACTATAGCCCAGCTGGGCGCTTTTTCCCGCATGTCGTGCGTTTTACATGTGCGGGTGGCTGTGCTGTGGTCGAGGGACATACGGTGAGGGGCTCGACCCGGGCGCGGTTTGTTTTGTGACCTCTTTCACTGCTTGTGCTAACATATGTCGCCCGATTTCAGCTGCATGGGGGTTCACGAACTCCTGCCTTCGATTATTGATAGCAGCCGGCTCACGTGGCCTTTAGTAGGGGCCACCACTGACACCAAGGAAAACGCATGCCTTCTATTACCCTTCCCGACGGAAGCCAACGTCAGTTTGACAGCCCCGTCTCCGTTCACGATGTCGCCAGTGCCATTGGCCCGGGCCTTGCCAAAGCGGCCCTCGCCGGTGTGGTAGATGGGCGCGAGGTCGATACCAGCCACGTTATCGACGGTGATGCGAGCCTGGCGATTGTCACCGAGCGCGATGCGGCGGGCCTCGAGGTTATTCGTCACTCCACGGCGCACTTGCTGGCCATGGCAGTGCAAGAGCTCTTCCCCGGTACGCAGGTGACCATCGGGCCGGTGATTGAAGACGGCTTCTACTACGACTTTGCCAGCGGGCACCACTTCACCCCCGAAGATCTGCAGAAGATTGAGCAACGCATGGAGCAGATCGTCGCCGACGACCTGCCGGTGCAGCGTGTGGTCATGAGCCGCGAGCGGGCCATCGAGTTGTTTCGCAATATGGGCGAGCACTACAAGGTGCAGATCATCGAGGCGCTGCCGGAGGGTGAGGAGCTGTCCATCTACCAGCAGGGTCCCTGGATGGACCTGTGCCGCGGCCCGCACGTGCCCAGCACTGGCAAACTCAAAGCGTTCAAGCTCACCAAGGTAGCGGGTGCCTACTGGCGCGGCGATTCCAACAACGAAATGTTGCAGCGCATTTATGGCACGGCGTGGGCGAACAAGAAGCAGCTCAACGAATACCTGACCCGTATCGAAGAGGCGGAAAAACGCGACCACCGCAAGATCGGCAAGAAGCTGGACCTGTTCCACACCCAGGAAGAGGCCCCCGGCATGGTGTTCTGGCACCCGGATGGGTGGACCCTGTATCAGGCTATCGAACAATATATGCGTCAGGCTCAGCGTGCGCATGGCTATCAGGAAATCCGCACGCCGCAGCTGGTCGATATGTCGTTGTGGGAGCGCTCCGGCCACGCCGACAAATTTGGCGATGACATGTTCACCCTGCAGTCTGAGGAGCGCCAGTTCGCGGTCAAGCCCATGAACTGCCCCTGCCACGTACAGGTATTCAACCAGGGTTTGAAGTCATACCGCGACCTGCCGTTGCGGCTGGCCGAGTTCGGCAGCTGCCATCGCAACGAGCCCTCTGGCTCCTTGCACGGCATTATGCGGGTACGCGGTTTCACCCAGGACGACGCGCACATTTTCTGCACCGAAGAGCAGATCCAGCCCGAGGTGGCATCGTTCATAGACTTCCTGCACGCCGTGTATGCCGACTTCGGGTTCAGCGAGGTGATCTACCGGCTGTCCACCCGTCCGGAGCAGCGCGTGGGCTCGGATACCGATTGGGACCGCGCGGAAAAGGCCCTGGCCGATGCGCTGGACGCGCATGAACTGCCCTGGCAGGAGTTGCCCGGGGAGGGCGCGTTTTACGGCCCGAAAATTGAATTTTCACTGAAAGACTGTATTGGGCGGATCTGGCAGCTGGGCACCATTCAGGTGGACTTCTCCATGCCCGGTCGCCTCGGTGCACAGTACGTGGCAGAGGACGGTTCGCGCCAGGTGCCGGTCATGCTGCACCGCGCGATACTCGGTTCCTTCGAGCGGTTCATCGGGATTCTCATCGAGCACTACGAAGGCGTGTTCCCCACCTGGCTGGCACCAACCCAGGCCATGGTGCTGAATATTACCGATAAACAGGCCGATTATGCCCGGTTTGTGGAAGATTCCTTGAAAAACAAGGGCTTTCGGGTTCAATCGGACTTGAGAAATGAGAAGATCGGCTTTAAAATCCGCGAGCACACTCTCCGCAAGGTGCCCTTCCTGTTAGTGGTCGGGGACAAAGAGGTGGAAACACAGACTGTGGCCGTGAGGGCCCGTCGTGGTGAAGATCTGGGTTCATTGAGCCTGGAAGCGCTAGAGGCGCTGATCACCAACGATGTGGCGCGTCGCGGCCGTATTGTATTGGAGAATCAGCATTAAGAAAGACATGGGAAAGGGCGCCTCCAAAAAAGCCCTGATAAATGACCAGATTACTGTCAGCCCGGTGCGCCTTGTCGGCCCGGAGGGTGAGCAGGTAGGCATTGTGCCCCTGCAAGAGGCTTTGGCTGTCGCGGAGCGCGCGGGTCAGGACCTCGTGTTGATCGCGGATTCTGATCCCCCGGTCTGCAAGGTGATGGACTACGGGAAGCACATCTTCGAAGCGAAGAAGCAGAAGAACCTGCAGAAAAAGAAGCAGAAACGCACACAAGTAAAGGAAATGAAGTTTCGTCCAGGGACGGAGGAAGGAGACTACCAGGTAAAACTACGCAACCTGGTGCGTTTTCTCGAGCAAGGCGATAAGGCCAAGGTCACGCTGCGGTTTCGCGGTCGTGAAATGGCTCACCAGGAAATCGGCATGGAGCTACTCAAACGGGTAGAAGCTGACCTGGCCGAATTGGGCTCTGTCGAGCAATTTCCGAAAATGGAAGGCCGACAGTTGACCATGGTGATCGCACCCAAGAAGAAGAACTAGGGCCTGTGAATGCCTTTTTTCTTCACTTTTTATTGATGCCAATGCGGAGTATCTGACGATGCCAAAAGCAAAAATTCACAGCGGGGCAGCCAAGCGTTTCAAGAAAACGGCTGGCGGCTATAAGCGCAAAAGTGCTTACAAAAGCCACATCCTGACCAAGATGACCACCAAGCGTAAGCGCCAGCTGCGCGGAACCTCTTTGGTTCACGCCAGCGACAAGGTGCACGTAGACCGCATGATGCGGGCTTGCTGACGCTTAACCATCTGACCTTAGGAGTAGACTATGCCTCGCGTAAAACGTGGTGTAACGGCCCATCGCCGTCACAAGAAGATCCTGAAACAGGCCAAGGGTTACTATGGTGCCCGCAGCCGAGTGTTTCGTGTTGCCAAACAGGCTGTTACCAAGGCCGGCCAGTATGCATACCGTGACCGCCGTCAGCGCAAGCGTCAGTTCCGCGCGCTGTGGATCACGCGTATCAACGCCCAGTCCCGTGCCAACGGCCTGAGCTACAGCCGCCTGATCAACGGTTTGAAGAAAGCCGATATCGGCCTGGATCGTCGCGTCCTGTCGGACCTGGCGGTGCATGACAAGCCGGCTTTTGCAGCGATTGTGGAGCAAGCGAAGGCCGCATTGGCCTGAGCCCGCCCTGCCGCCTGCGCGGCTCGCTGGTGATACGTGTAAGACCAGAAAAGGGAAAGGGCAGAGCTCTTTCCCTTTTTTGTTTATTGGACCTACATCGCAAGCACGGAGGGAGTCCGCGGGGGGTAGCTGCGCTTTGCGGGACCGTTGGCGACAAGGATGTCGCCACCGGGCCTGCATGGACGTATTCACGGCGAGTCCCGCAAAGCGCAGCTATCCGCCGTGGACGGCGCCAATGCTCCCACACCTTAGCGTAGGGAAGCCCTGGTGAGAGCTTGGCCTCAACCGCCCACCGTGAACACACCAACAGCAGAATGTGAGAACACATGGACAACCTGACTCCCCTGGCTGAAGAGGCCAAAAGCGCCATTGCCGGTGCCGGCGACAGTGCCGCACTTGAGCAGCTGCGCGTCGACTTCCTCGGCAAAAAAGGGCGCGTAACCGAACTGCTCAAAGGCCTCGGCCAGCTCTCCGCCGAAGAGCGGCCAGCAGCGGGCGCCAGGATCAATGTGGTCAAACAGGAACTGCAGGCGCTGATCAACGAGCGCAAGGCGGCGCTGGAAGCCGCCGCCCTCGCCGAGCAACTCGCTCGAGAAACCCTAGACGTGACACTCCCCGGCCGGGGGCAGAGCACCGGCGGCATTCACCCCGTCACCCGTACCATCGAGCGCATGGAAGATTTTTTTGCGGCGGTTGGCTTTGAGGTAGTCGAGGGGCCGGAGATCGAGGATGACTACCACAACTTCGAAGCGCTGAATATTCCGGCCCACCACCCGGCCCGCGCCATGCACGACACCTTCTACGTAGACCCCACCACGGTGCTGCGCACCCACACCTCGCCCGTGCAGGTGCGGGTCATGGAAAACAGCCAGCCGCCCCTGCGGGTGATTTGCCCCGGGCGTGTATACCGCTGCGATTCGGACCTGACCCACACGCCCATGTTTCACCAGGTTGAAGGGCTGCTGGTGGATGAACGCTCCAGTTTCGCCGACCTCAAGGGCCTGATTGAAGACTTCCTGCGCGTGTTCTTCGAGAAAGACCTGTCCGTGCGCTTTCGTCCCTCCTATTTCCCGTTCACCGAGCCATCGGCAGAGGTGGATATCCAGTGCGTGAATTGCGCGGGTGCCGGCTGCCGGGTGTGCAGCCAGACTGGCTGGCTAGAGGTCATGGGCTGCGGCATGGTGCACCCCCGCGTTCTAGAAGGTTCAGGCATCGATCCCGAACGCTACACCGGTTTTGCCTTTGGCATGGGTGTCGAGCGCCTGGCGATGTTGCGGTATGGCGTGAACGACCTGCGCCTGTTCTTTGAAAACGACCTGCGCTTCCTTGAGCAGTTTTAGCAGACCACGGAGAAACGATCAGTGAAAATCAGCGAACAATGGCTCCGTGAGTGGGTAAATCCGTCGCTATCGACCGAGGAACTGGCGCACCAGATCACCATGGCCGGGCTGGAAGTGGATGCTATCGAGCCCGTCGCGGGCAAGTTCAGCAACGTGGTGGTGGCCGAAATCCTCGAGGCGGTGCAACACCCCGATGCCGACAAGCTGCGGGTGTGCACGGTCAATGCTGGGGCGGAGACCGTGCAGATTGTCTGCGGGGCACCCAATGCCCGCGCTGGCATCAAGGTGCCACTGGCGCAAGTGGGCGCGGTGCTGCCGGGTGATTTCAAAATCAAGAAAGCCAAGCTGCGCGGCGTTGAGTCGCGGGGCATGCTCTGCGCCGAAGCCGAGCTGGGCCTGTCGGAGGCCAGCGAAGGCCTCATGGAATTGCCAGCTGATGCGCCTCCAGGCGCCGATTTGCGTGAGTATCTGCAGCTGGATGATCACCTCATTGAGATCGGTCTCACGCCCAACCGCGCAGATTGCCTGGGCATCGCCGGCATCGCCCGCGAAGTCGGCCTGCTGAACAATTTACCGGTTGCGGCTGTGCTCTGTGAGCCGGTGCCGGCAACGATTACCGATTCCCTGACGGTAAGCCTGGAGGCAGCGGAGCGCTGCCCGCGCTATGCGGGGCGGGTAATCCGCAATGTGGATGTGTCGCGGCCATCACCCCTCTGGCTGCAGGAAAAGTTACGTCGTTGTGGATTGCGCAGTATTGATGCGGTGGTGGATGTCACCAATTATATCCTCCTCGAGCTGGGCCAACCGATGCACGCTTTCGACCTGGATAAGCTGGAGCAGGGCATTGTGGTGCGTACGGCGCGGGAGGGCGAGTCCCTGCAGCTGCTTGATGGTCAGGTTGCAGAGCTGCGCGCCGATACGCTGGTGATTGCAGACAACAGTGCACCGCTGGCCCTGGCGGGGATCATGGGCGGCGAACCGAGTTCGGTGGGCAGCAGCACCCAGCACCTGTTTCTGGAGTCGGCGTTTTTCTCACCGGACTACCTGGCGGGTGAGGCGCGCCGCTACGGCTTGCACACCGATTCCTCACACCGTTTCGAGCGCGGTGTCGACTTCAACCTGCAGCGCGCTGCGCTGGAGCGCGCCACGCAACTGATTCTGGACGTTGTAGGCGGGGAGGCCGGCCCGGTGACCGAGGCTGTGTCCGAAGCGCATCTGCCCGCACGCCCCGATGTCGTGCTGCGCCGCGCACGTATCCGCCGCCTGCTGGGCTTTGAGCTCGCGGATGGGGAGGTGGACCGTATCCTGGCTGGCCTCGGGCTCGGTGTGACGACTGTGGCAGAAGGCTGGTGCTGCAGCGTACCCAGCTGGCGTTTTGATATCAGCATCGAGGCGGATCTCCTGGAAGAGCTGGCGCGGGTGTATGGTTACAACCGCTTGCCCGTGAGCCACGTACAGGCGGACCTGGTGATTCCCGCCCAGCCGGAAACACGGCTCTCCCTTCGGGGTGTGCGCCGCCACCTGAGCGCGCGCGGCTATCGCGAGGCCATCACCTACAGTTTTGTCGACCGCAAACTGCAACAGCTGTTTGATCCTGATGTGACCCCTATCGCCCTCGAGAACCCCATCTCCGCGGAAATGGGCGTGATGCGCAGCAGCCTGTTGCCGGGATTGGTCAGCGCGGTGCAGCGCAGCGTCCATCGGCAGCAGCCGCGCGTGCGCCTGTTCGAGACCGGGTTGCGCTTTATCCCCGGCGGCGAGGGCAATGGATTGCAGGGGCTGCGCCAGTCTCCATCACTGGGGATGGTGATCAGCGGTCGCCGCTTCGACGAGTCGTGGTCGGTGGCGTCCGGGGCGGCGGATTTCTATGACATCAAGGGTGATCTCGAGAGCCTGCTGGGCCTCGGGCGCTGTGCCGAGCAGTTCACGTTTGCCGCGGCGACGCACCCGGCATTGCATCCGGGGCAGACAGCGGCCATCAGTCGCAACGGTGAGCAGGTCGGCGTGGTAGGCGCGCTGCACCCGGACGTGCTGGGCGCGCTCGATATCCCGGGGCCGGTGTTGGCGTGTGAGCTGGCTCTGGATGCATTGCTGGCGGCGCAGCTGCCCGCCTTTAGCGAGCTGTCCCGCTTTCCGGAAGTCAGGCGAGACATCGCAATTATTGTCGACAAGCACGTACCGGCGGCGGAGCTGATGCAGAATGTGAGAGTGTCGGCAGGCGTTTACCTGCGTCAGTTAAGGTTGTTTGATGTCTATGAAGGCAAAGGTATTGATCCTAAACGAAAAAGCCTTGCATTTGGTTTGACTTTCAGGGACCAATCGCGCACTCTAAGCGACGATGTGGTTAACCAGTCCATGAAACAAGTCATTGATTCATTGGAAAAAAACTATAACGCTGAGCTCAGGAACCAGGCGCTGTAAAGACGATGACCGCTCTCACCAAATCCGAAATCGCCGAACGCCTGTTTGAAGAGCTGGGGCTCAACAAACGTGAGGCCAAGGAGATTGTGGAGCTGTTTTTTGAGGAAATCCGTGCCAGCCTGGAGGGCAACGAGCAGGTGAAGCTTTCGGGCTTTGGTAATTTCGATCTGCGCGATAAAAGCCAGCGTCCGGGTCGCAACCCCAAAACGGGGGAGGAAATTCCCATTTCAGCGCGGCGGGTAGTCACTTTCCGTCCAGGGCAAAAGTTGAAGGCGCGAGTAGAAGAATATGCTGGAACCGAGTCACAATAACGAATTACCCGCCATCCCGGGCAAGCGCTACTTCACCATTGGCGAAGTGAGCGAGCTGTGTGCGGTGAAGCCGCACGTGCTGCGCTACTGGGAGCAGGAGTTTCCGCAGCTCAAGCCGGTCAAGCGCCGCGGCAATCGCCGCTATTACCAGCGTGAAGACGTGCTCACCATCCGCCAGATTCGCAGCCTGCTTTACGATCAGGGCTACACCATCGGTGGCGCGCGCCAGCGCATGACCACTGAAGAGCCCGATGCGCTGCAGCTGGATATGCAGGCGGTTATCAAAGAGACCATTGAAGAGCTGGAAGATGTACTCAAGGTGCTCGCGCCGGGTAAATAGGCTTGTCATCAGAGGCCCATTCAGTATAATGCCGGCCTCGCATTCGCGACTTCTCGGGGCGTAGCGCAGCCTGGTAGCGCACCACACTGGGGGTGTGGTGGTCGCAGGTTCAAATCCTGCCGTCCCGACCAATTACCCATCT
This sequence comes from Haliea salexigens DSM 19537, assembly GCF_000423125.1. GTDB lineage: Bacteria > Pseudomonadota > Gammaproteobacteria > Pseudomonadales > Halieaceae > Haliea > Haliea salexigens. The sequence continues at coordinate 148,966 of NZ_AUHJ01000003.1, read as the reverse complement.
GGCAACCTCCGAAAAGCCCTGTCAATCAGGGCTTTTCTGTATATCGGCCCGGCTCGGCTCTACTCACATAACGGGTGGCAGACCGATTTTCACCAAACCCTGTTTATTGTTTGTTCATCGGCTCCTGATGCAACTGGGCCGGGCCAGTAAAGTGTGCGCCGGCGCGCGAAACAATGTCCAGCATGCCCAGGTTGATTTCTTCGGCCACCCGCAGAAATGTTTGGTAATCCGTTGTGGCAACGGCCGCGTCCACTCGCAGCACCGCATTCGCATCCACAATGTTCTCGAACCGGACACTGACTGTATCGTCCACAACCTGTTCGTGGCTTTGCAGTAGCGCGCGAACCGCGGCCAGTACTGAGCGCATCTGATCTGGAGTGGGCACCTCAAAGCGGAAGTGGCGGTAAAAGCGGATGCGGTCGCGCCGGGAGAAGTTTTCGATCTCGACAGAGGAAAACATGGAGTTCGGTATCACCACTATTGAGCGGTCGAGTGTGCGAATGATCGTTGAGCGAAGCCCTATTTCCTCAACGACGCCAACCACGTCGCCGAAGCGACAGAGGTCACCGGCGCTGACGGGGCGGGCGGTGTAAAGTGTAATCGCGCCAATCAGGTTTTCCAGGGTCTTTTGCGCTGCCAGTGCCACTGCCAGCGATCCCACACCCAGGCCGGCCAAAATGGTCGACATATCGAAGCCGGCCTGCTTTGCCCAATACAGTGCGATGATGGTGATGACCAGTATCTTGGCGATAATGGTGAATGGTTTCAGCAGGGCAACATAATGTGTATTCCCGGCATGCTGCATTTTGCGTATCTGGTAGTCACGCAGTAGAGACAGAAGCCCCATAAGCAGGACCGTGAATGCGATGTAATCAATGCCGGAAGAATCCAGCAATATGCTCGCTGTCATCGACAGGCCAAGCTTGTCGATCAGGAGGCGGGCAATCAAAATGAAGATGAAAAACCGCATCGGTCGACGGAAAAACTGCTGAATACCCAACGGGAAGCGGTTGGGTATCAGAAGTGCAATCCGCATTAGCAGATAGCTGATCAGGCTGGCCAGAGGCCAGGCCAGCAGGAAAAACAGCAGCAGCCCTGCAACCTGCCAGTTCTCCATACCCATCACATGGAAGTCGGGTAGCCATTGACCGAGTCTCAGTGCTGTATCGCTGTAGCCCAGCTCATTCCACATATCGGGAATCCTTGAGACGGTCGCGTTCGAAAGCTTCCATACGCTGCCGCCCTTGCCGTCGGGCACACGCTGCAGATAAACGGGAATGGACTCTTTAACCAGGTTCACCGTGCCAATCTGGTCGCGGTAGTCAGGCAACCCGTCGTTGCGGCGCCCGTCGGGACTATCGCTGAGTGCAGTCAGGTCGATAATATTCTGGCGGTTGAAAACGTAGCTCAGCGCCTTTAACAATTGCTGGTCGGTATATGACTCGAGTTCCTCCTCGATGTAGCGCCTGTCCAGGAATTTCCCAAAGGCCTCATAGTCATTGGCGCGGATGGCGGCTCTCAGGCCCAGCATTGCAGCAAGTGGAGTTGCCTGCTCATTGGCCGCCGTCTTGTCTGTGGAAGTACGCCGCTCTACCAGTTCCTCGACCTGCTTCTCTGCCTCCAGCAATTCGCGCGCAGACACGCCGGGTTCTTGCACCGCGGGTTGTGCCCACACGGCAGCGGTAATGAGTAAGGACAATAGGGGCAGTCCGATCAGGTAGCGCAACATAGTACTTTTCCTTAATCTTGCCCGCTTGCTCCAGACATTGGGCTGAAGCACTCTCTGTCACGACATCGCAGACATCATCGACTGAATATCATCCTCGCCGGCTTCCAGCGTAGCGCGCAGTGTATTTGCGTCCATTCTCAGCCGCGCCAGTGAATCCAGGTCCCCAAGGTGCTCCGCTGCCTTGACGCCAGCGCGGGCGATGATGTTCGCAATCAGCAACACGTCGCTCAAGTCTGCACCGTCGATGCGGTTCTTTTCTTTAACTTCCTGTTCGTCGACAGCCTGGGCAACGGTATCTGGAAACTGCCAGGATTCGACAATGGCGCGGGCGACGCCGGTGTGCCATTGCGCGATCAGGCGATCCAGCGCACGGCGGTCGGCGAACAATTCGACGTGATCGGCGGCCTTGGTGTAAATGTAGAACTTGCCCACCGAGCTCAGCAAGCCAGCCAGCATGGCCTCGTCGGGTTTGCGCAGGCTAGGTGCCTCCTTCGCCAGCACATAGGCGATTGCTGCCACCTTGACGCTGGTCTGCCGCAAGCTGTTCAACTCGCCGACGCAGGCACTGCCGGGCGGGGCCTTGAAGGCCTCCCTGGCGGCAAAAGACATGGCCGCATTCTGTACCATGGTCATGCCGACGCGCGAGATTGCGGTGGGTATGTCGGTGACTTCCATGGGGCCGCGCCGCATCAGCGCCGAGTTTGCCATGCGCATCAGTCGTGCGGCGAGAGCGGGCTCCGTTGCGATCACTGCAGCGAGTGAACGGTTGTCCGCCGCAGGGTCCCTGATGCACTGCTGTACTCGCAGTGCGGTGTCCGGGAAGGGCGGAAGGTCGAACTCCCCCTGCTGTAGGTCGGAGGCAAGTTGTTTGACGAATTCCAGCGCGTTCTGATCGATGACCCGCTCCTGCGCCACCTTCTCCTCCGGCTCCTCTTTAAATGGATTGAGATGCTTGGAGGAAATATCCCGTATCACTTTTTCCATGTTGTAGCCCTGAGCCCCATCTATTTAACTCGAGTATAAAATAAAAATGTGGCCTGTGGTGTGCGACCGGTGCTGTTGGCTACAGGCGGTGCGGTTCCTCTCATGCCCTCTATCATCAAACTTCGCGCGAACTGCTGTACACGACTACACTCAGTGAAGGCTGCGAAGCAGCCAGGGTTCGAATTCGTCCATGCTGTGGCCGAGTTCGATACAGCACAACACACTATGCGGCTTGCCGCATGAGGAAACAGTCAATGAGAATAATTGATAAAAACGTTTTTGGCGGACTCGTTCTGGGCGCTGTATCGCTGCTGCTGTCTACGCAGGCTATGACGGAGGAAGAATGGCCCATGTACGGCGCCGATTATTGGGACGTGACGGCAGTCGATGTAAAGGATGGCGGTAGTTGGAAATATACGAAGTGGCTCTCGGATGAATGGCGTAAAAATAGTGAGTTCGCCAAGTCAAAAGGCTGGATCAAAGACTATGTGATACTGTCCAACGTGCACGCCCGCAAGGGGGAGCCAGACCTCTACATTATTCGCATCATTGAGAGTGTTCCCAGTGGTGCCGAGGGTGAAAAGCGTCAGAAGGAATACGCCGCGTGGAGTGAAAAGAGCGAGCAGGCGATGGTGGATGAAAGCGGTAATCGTGCAGAATACCGTGAAGTTCAGGGTTCCTCACTGCTACAGGTTCTCAAGTTCCGCGAATAACCGGCGACATCGCGGAGGCCGGGGTTGCCCCCGGTCTTCTGCTTGCTTCCCGCGCAAACCGGTAAAATTCCGTCTAGCGGTCTTCCCGAGAGGCGAGTATAACAACGCCAATCTGCTGACCGAGTCCATCAAGTCACAATGTCTATTATCCGCTGGCTGGCACCCGTTGCACTCTGTGGTAATCACCTGCTGCTAACGCTCGCCCTGATCGGGGGGTTACTGATCTCGGAGCAGCAGCCGGCGAGTCAGGGACAGCTGGAGCCGTTTTTTGATACGGGCGTTGCACTTCCCGCAGAAAGCCGGTCCCTCGATAATCCAGATGATGTCGAGCTGGTAGCATCTCGCCTCACGCCTTTTGCGGCTTTTCTCCCGGAGAGCATAAGGGCATTCCCGCTTGCGGCAGGCGCGCTGCGCCTGCACATCACACGTTCCTCGCGCGTACCCCAGGGACCACCCACAGTCAGCTGAGCAAGGCCTTTGCTGTGCGGCGCACGATACCCGGTCCACCGGTATTGGTTGCGCTGGAATATTGGGTACATCTTCGCGAGTAATTACTCATGCGTGTCATTGATTTTATGGGTTGGCGCAGGATTGCGCTGGCTATTTCTGTCGGCTTTTTATTGCTGTCGGTAGCGTCTTTCTTTACCCGGCAGTTGGCCTGGGGCCTCGATTTTACTGGTGGCACCTTGGTTGAAGTGCATTTTGCGGAAACAGCGGAACTGGCCCGTGTGCGGGCGGGTCTGGAGCAAGGTGGTTTTCCCGGTGCCATCGTTGTGGCATTCGGTACAGACCGGGACGTGTTGATTCGCCTGCCTCAAGGGCATACCGAGATGGCGGGCGATGCTGTGCTGAAACTGCTGCGGCAGGATGCCACTGGTGGGGTGGAACTACGGCGCACGGAGTTTGTGGGCCCGCAGGTTGGCGACGAACTGCGCGAGCAGGGGGGGCTGGCAATGCTGCTGGCGCTTGGCCTGATTACCCTCTACATTGCATTCCGCTTTCAGCTCAAGTTCGCGGTCAGTGCGGTGATTGCGCTGGTGCACGATATTGTTATCACACTGGGCTTCTTTTCGCTCACCGGGCTGGAGTTTGATCTTACCGTCCTGGCGGCCATTCTCGCGGTTATTGGCTACTCTCTGAACGATACCATTGTGGTGTATGACCGCATCCGCGAGAACTTCCGTAAGCTGCGCGGCCTGTCGCCAATGGAGGTCGTGAATCGATCGATTACGGAAACGCTGGGACGCACGCTGGTGACATCTCTGACCACCGTGCTGGTGCTGGTTTCACTGGCGATTTTCGGCGGCGACATGATCTTCGGTTTCGCCCTCGCGCTGTTGGTGGGCGTTACGGTGGGAACCTACTCGTCCATTTACATGGCATCCAATATTCTCTTGATGCTGGGGGTCACCAAGGAAGACTTGATGTTGCCGGTGCGCGATGGCGCTGATCAGGATGAGTTCACGCCGTGACGACTACCCGCTGGCGAGCGCCTTCAGCTCGCCAGCAGTTTCTTGACGGCGGGCGTTGCCACCCAGTCAGCGTGGTGTGTGCAGGCCGGGTTGGCAGTTGCTGATGGAGTAGAAAACCGCAGTAATGATAGACTAATGCGCCACAATCTCGTTGTGGGGAGTGAAAATGTTTACAATCGTGACAGTATCGCGATTGGCTGGCTTGTCAGGGCTGTTGCCTATCGATGCACCAAAAAGCCGTTGGTTTGGTGTGAGGAAACACGTTTGACCACAGCGAAAAAAGACGACTGGGGGCCCTTCTCTTCGCTGCCCGGTAACCCGTTGATGTGGGTGTTTATTCTCAGCGAGATGCTGGTGTTTTCAGCGTTCTTTGTGCTGTACGCGTGGCAGCGCGCTGCTGATCCCGCATTGTTCAACGCCTCCCAGCAATTGCTCGATCCTCTGACCGGCGGTTTGAATACCATGGTGCTGCTCACCAGCGGCTTGTGTGCCGCCTTTGCTATACAGGCAATCGCAGATAACAACAAGCGACGTTGCCGCCAGTGGCTGGGCCTGGCGATGGTGCTGGGCGTGATTTTCTGCTTCATCAAAGTGCTGGAATATATCGATAAATTCAGCGCGGGCCTGACGCCTGAAACTGATAGTTTCTTTACCTATTATTATTTGCTGACGGGCTTTCATTTCGCCCATGTGGTGTACGGCCTGGCCTTGCTCGCATTGGCGAGCTGGCGAACGTCGCGCGTCAATGTTGAAATCGTAACCGCGTTTTGGCACTTGGTGGATTTGATCTGGGTGCTGCTCTATCCATTACTGTACCTGTTGAGATAAGTATGAATGACACACTGCCGGGCACCAAACGCCTGCTAATCACCTGGTTACTGCTGATGGTGCTGACGCTATTGGCTATGGCGTCGGCGCAATTGGGCAGCCAATCAGGGTGGCAACCACTGCCGATGTGGGTTATCGCCATTGTACTTGCAAGTGCCGGCTTCAAGGCCCAGCAAATATTGATGATTTATCTTAACCTGCGGGTTTCCAGTGCCGGTTGGAAGGGCAGTTTTGTCACCCTGCTATCGGCAACTATTATGCTGATTTTTCTTGCTTACTTTTTCGCGGGTTTGAATTAGGAGTAGTCACCGGGAAGGTCCGGGTAAACCCGTGGTGTGTAGGGCGCGTTACCCGCCTCACATTCCCGCGTTGCGCCAGTTCACAGTAATGTCCTCGCCAGGCAGTGGGTCGCGGACAAACAGGATGAGTTCACGCCGTGACCACTACCCGCTGGTGAGCGGTCTCAACTCCCCAGCAGTTTTTTGACGGCGGACGCGCAGGCAATTTCGCCGCGGTTGAGGAATGCCTCGTGGTGCTCTTCAACTTCCTCCAGGTCGTAGGCGTAGTTCACCAGCAGGCCGGCAGACTGCTGCAGGCCCTTGGCGGACGTGTCACCCAGCCAGTTGAGCCGGGCCACGCTGGCGCCGTTGCCCAGATGAAAGCGCGCCACGGGGTCGAGTGGGGCAGTGCCGCGTTTTTCCCGCAGCAGGTAGCGTGCGCAGAGCCGCATCAGCAAGGGCTTGAGTCGTGCCTGCAGGGCCGTGTCTTCCAGCCAGCGCGGTGTGTCCAGGGCGGTGAGGAGTGAGGCATCTTCTGCTGAGAGCAGCGGTTGTTGATCGTTGGCCAGTACTGAGTTCAGCCATTTGCGGAATCCGGGTATGGGCGAAAGCGTGGCGAACTCGGTGAGTTGCGGCATGTCTTCCTTGAGGCGCATTACCACCTGTTTGATCAGGAAATTACCGAAGCTGATGCCGCGCAGACCGGGTTGGCAGTTGCTGATGGAATAGAAAATCGCGGTACTGATGCGCTCCTGTGCAACGAGCCCTTCGTGGGGTGCGAGGATGGTTTGCACTGAACTGGATACCGCCGGGACAAGCGCGACTTCGACGAAAATCAGTGGCTCGTCCGGCAAAGCCGGGTGGAAAAACCCGAAGCAGCGCCGGTCTTTCGCATCCAGGCGTCGCCGCAGGTCGTCCCACCCCTGCATCTCATGCACGGCTTCGTATTCGATCAGCTTCTCCAGCACAGCTGCGGGGCTGTCCCAGTCCATGGTGCGCAGTTGCAGGAAGCCCGGGTTAAACCAGGACGTCAGCAGATGCTGTAGGTCATCATCGACCAGGCGCAACTCCGGGTGCTCGGACAGGTGTTGTAGCAGGTCCTCGCGCATGTCAATGACGGTGCGAGTTCCGGTCGGCGCCATGTTGATGCGCCTGAACAGGGTCTGTCGCGGCGATTCAACCGCCTGCGCCAGGGCGCGGTAGGTCTCGGGTGTGAGCGCGCTGCGGTACGCTTCAGCACAGCGGTTGATCAATTCCGGGTCGGGGCTGTAGTCGCGCAGTAACACGTTGAAGAATGTTTTTTTCTCTTCGCTGTCGAGTGTGGCATAGGCGTTGACCACCTCGTCGGCCAGGGCGATGCCCAGGGCTTCGCCCTTGTTGGAGTACAGTTCGCTGCACAGGGACGCCATCGAATTGCGTTCCCGTGTGGATCGGCGCAGCAGGTTTTTGCCTGCGGAGGCGACGGAGTTCAGCCAGCGGTTGATAACCATGCGGTGTTCCTGTGGGTGTGTGCGGCGGCGCTACTGGCGGCAGCCCGCAGGCGCAGTGCAATGCACATCGTCTACGGTTTCGCCGTTGATGATGGACCGGACCCAGTCAACGGCTCTCACGTCATTAGTGCCGCGGCTGTAGAGCTCGCTGTAACGCAGCAGGGTATGAAATTCCCCGGCACTGACATAACTGCGCAGTAAGGGGATCTCTGCCTGTAATTCGGCGACGTTGGCATCCAGGCCGGGCAGCAGGTCGGCGGGGTAGCCGAGCATGCGCAGAAAATCTTCCTGTACGGCGTCATAGGCGTGGTCAAACAGGTGAAAGCGTACCCCGGGCGCAGCGTCAGCGGCCAGCCGATAGAGGTCCGGCATGGTCAGTGTCTCAGGCGTCTCGCCCCGCGCGTTGTACCAATCGGGGAACGCGGCGAACACACCCCATTGCTGCCATAACGCGGCAGGCGCCGGCAGACGGTAGCCACCGGCACCACCGGCGAAATGGGTGACTTGCGCCTCGTTGTAGTGTCTCGCGATGAGCGCGGCGAACAGGGGTGATGACAGCGCACCTGCGCTGCCACCTGATACGACCACGTGCTCGGGTGCAGGGAAGCTGCTGAAGAGGTACTCCAGTGCTGCGCTGCTGTTTGCCCACCCACGGTGCGCGATGGTGAAGCGGGTGCCGTCTTCCCGGGTGTATTCGCGTTCCGCCGTGCCCAGGTGCACGTCCCCGGTGCAGTAAGATACGAAGATCTGAGACCAGTCCAGAAACGGATTCTCGGGGTTATTCAGGGCAAAGGCACCATCGTAGTGGCGAGGGTCGTTGCCCGCCTCGGCATTGGCGAAGGGGCGGTAGGTGGGCTTCCCGCTGATATCGCAACTGCCCGTGCTCCAGCAGGCGCCGCCGCCATTGAAGAAAATCATGACTTTTTCCGGGTTTGCCCGGCGCACATGGAAGCTGTAGGGAGTGCCGGTGGCGCATTGGGTGTCGCCTCCCGGGTAAATGGTTTCCCAAGGGTCGCTATCCTGAGCACCGGCAATAAATGGCGCAATAGCGAGCGCGCCACCGAGCAGGGCGCAGAAAACTGCTCGCAGCGAACTCATGGCGCGGTTGCGTCGCGATCTGCGGCAATACACTCCACTTCGGCGCGAGCGCCGAGGCCCAGTCCCGTAGCGCCAAAGGCACTACGCGCCGGGTAGGGTGGCGTGAAGAAGCTCCGATAGACCTCGTTAAAAGCGCCCCAGTCGGCCATGTCCGCAAGCATCACGGTGCATTTGACGATATCACTCATGGCGAGGCCATTGGCCTTGAGTACGGTAGCGATGTTTTCCATGGTTTGCCGTGCTTCTGCCTCCATGCCTCCCTGCACCAGCTCCATCGTGCCGGGTTTAACCCCCAGCTGCCCCGAGAGGAAATACAGATTCCCGACGCGCACAGCATCGGAGAACGGCAGGTTCGCGGGTAGTGCGCCACTGGCGTTGAGGAATTCAACCTCGGCGGCGTATGAGCTGGAGAGGGTGGTCGCTGCCAACAGTACGCTGGCGGCAAGGGTACGCAGGTGTTTACGCATCGGGAAGATCCTCAGGGCTATGAACGGAGCAGCGCTGCGACATTATCCCGGTTGCGCGGTGCAGTAAACAACCCTCACCTGTCCGTTCGCGGTCAGAATGCGTAGCGCAGCTTCACCCAGCCCTGTCTTCCGGGCTCATTGACACGTACCGCTTCCGGGTTGAACGGGTCCAGGTTGCCCGCGTTCACATGGTACGCATAGGCTTTGTCAAAGAGGTTCTCAACACCCGCCTCCAGTAGCAGCTGACCGGTCAGGTTCCAGTGGCCGTAGAGATGCAGTACGCCAAAGCCCGGCGTGGCCGCGTCAACGTCGACTGCCGGGTCGAAATGGTTCTGACGCTGCGCAGTGACCCACTCCAGTCCCAGGGCCCAGTCTGCGTGCTGGTAGTCCAGGTTCAGGCGTGTTTCCAGAGGGGCAATCTGCGCCAGATCACCGTTGTCGCCGTGGCCGCGGGTGTAGGCAATACCCATTCGGGCACGCCAGCGCTCGCTGATCTGCAGGGCGGCATCGAGCTCCGAGCCGAACAGTGTGGCGTCGATATTGCGGTAGAGGTCGGCGCTGCCCTCAGCATAGCGTTCAATGTAGTCGTTAACCTCATCCACGAACACGCTTGCATTCCAACTCAACCGGCCGCTTTCATGCATCAGCGTCAGGTCCAGTTGCTGGTGGATTTCGGCGTACAGTTTGGGGTTGCCCACCCAGAACGCGCCATTGGCGCTGCGCGCTATCCACTGTTCCGAGCTGTCCGGTGTGCGTACCGAGCGGCTCAGGTTCACGCTCACCGTATGCGCCGGGTCCAGACGCCGGTCCCAGCCCAGCACCGCGCTTAGGCCGTAGTCATCGGTGCGTGTCTCGGTGGTGTTATAGAACTGCTCGTAAAGGCGAATCGGTGTTGCACTGCCCATCATGCCGGCACTCAACGTGGCTTCACGCACCTGAGAATCGAACTGGTCCAGGCGCAGCCCGAGGCGCAGCGTGTCGTCTGGGCTGCTGCGATAGTCCATCTCCGCGAACAGCCCCGCCTGGCGTTGCTCGGCTGCAGGCCACATACGCGCGACCAGCATGTCGTAACTGCCATCCTTGCCCATGTCCATGTACAAGTCAGCGTTGCGGTCATTCGCGCGGTAGTCAATGCCGCTGCGCAGCTCGGCCTGCTCCGTTGTTACGGTCGCCAGCAGCCGGCCACCCCATGTGGTCGACGTCGACGGCGCTGCTGCGCCATTTGGCATCATGGAGCGGTTGCGTACGCTGTAGTTGTCCATCAGGTGATCGACATCGCTGAGGTAGGCGGTCAGCTCCAGCGTGTCGATGGCGCCCACAGATCGCTGCACCCATTTGGCACTGGTGCTGGCCGAATCGGCGAATACGGCATCCATGCCGTTGCCGGCATACCAGACATCATCTTCGCTGGCCTGCTCATGGCTGATTTCGAGGTAGGTGTTGGGTTGTAGATCAATGCCCGCAACCAACCCGGCGCTGGTCGATTCAAAGGCCGATGCCACGCGATCGCCATTGCCGTCTTCGTAGTTGTCGGATTCCCGAATGGCACCAAAGACGCGCACGTAGCCTTTTTCGTTGCCGACTGCGAAGTCCCCCCCCACACTGCTCAGGTCCGAGTTGCCGGTGTAACCGGTCGTGAATGACCCGGTCATGCCATTGCTGCCAAGCTCCGGGCGCAGGTGTTCAAAGATCAGCGTGCCGCCGCTACCGCCCGCCCCATAGATGACCGACCGGTGACCCTTGATCACGGACACGGAGTCGAAGCTGTCCACGCCAACATAGGTGCTTGGTGGGTCCATGCGCCCGGGGCAGGCGCCGTAGCTGTAGGCCCCGTTGGCGATGACGTTGAGGTTGCTCTGGCTCTGCCCGCGGATAATCGGGTCGAACCCGCGGCCGCCGCGACGCAGCGCGGTCATGCCGGTTACCGAGCGCAGCAGTTCGCCAGCGTCGTGCGTGGGGCGCGTAATGGGCGTCTCGCTGAGCAGCGTGTTGCCACCGGCAGGTTCTGCGCGCGCAGTCACCTCGACCAGCTCAATGGCCAGGTCGTGCCCCTGCACAGGAGCAACGAGGGCGGCACTGGCGAGAAATACGGCTGTTGCCAGCGCATGGGGGGTGCGGTCCAGTGGCATGGGTCGGTGTCCTCGTTGGCGTATTCGGGCGCACATTATAGAAATCCTCGTGCCCGGTGGAATGCGACATATTGGCGCACCTCTCACCCATTTGAAGGAGGACAAGACAACCTTACCGATGCATTATCATGGGTTGTATGTCGCCCCGGAGTTGCTCCCATGACCTTGCCTTCCACGCCCGAACTGCAGCCGATCACGGAAAGTACGGAGGTAATTACCGACTATCTCAAGGAACTGAATACGGCAGCGCTGGTCATGTCAGTGGTGCATATGACAGGTGACACCGCATTGCTGGACGAATTGCCGACACCGCGCACGCTGGACGTGGTGGCGGCCGGTGCCGAGGACGGTGAGGATTTGCTGGAGGGCGGCTACACAGCGGCTCAGGTGGCGCAGGTACACCACTGGGCACTGTCTGCGATTGCCGACTGGCAAGCGCGTGGTTGTCCTCTCGAACCGCTTACCGCTGACACCATTCAGGCCCTCTACCGCTTCATGTGTGGCGCGGACGTCGATCCGGAATACCTCGAGTTTATCGATGAAGAGGTCGCGCTCGACGGTGTTGACCGGCGCGGTCTGCAGTTCGATGATCCGGAACTCAAGGCGCGGGCGGCGCAATTCCCTGTGGTCGTGATTGGCGCTGGCATGGGGGGAGTGCTTGCGGGCATACGCCTGGCAGAGGCCGGAATCCCCTACACGATTATTGAGAAGAACCCTGGCGTGGGCGGTACCTGGTTTGAAAACCGCTATCCGGGGTGCAGGGTGGATGTCCCCGGGCATAGCTACAGTTACTCGTTTGCCCCGAATCACGCCTGGAGCAGCCACTTCCCGCTGGCAGATGAGATTCGCGCGTACTTCGACAGCTGCGCGCGGCGTTTCGAGGTAACGCCCCATATTCGATTCAGCACTGAGGTCGTCGCGGCGCACTACGATGAAGACGCCGCCTGCTGGCAGGTGCAGGTGCGCGATGGGCAGGGTGTGGAATCTGTGCTCTCGGCACGTGCCGTCATCAGTGCAGTAGGGCAGCTGAATCGACCAAAAATGCCGGAGATTCCCGGCCTTGCCGACTTCGATGGCCCGGTTGTGCACTCCGGCGCCTGGCCCGAGGGGCTGGATCTCGCCGGCAAGCGGGTGGCGGTCATCGGGTCGGGCGCCAGTGCGTTCCAGATCATCCCGGAACTGGCGGCAACGGCTTCACAGCTGGTGGCGCTGCAGCGGTCACCGGTGTGGATGTTTCCCAACCCCGGCTACCACACCGAGGTGGGAGCGGGGCAGCGCTGGGCGCTGGAAAAACTGCCGTACTACTCCAAGTGGTACCGTTTCTGGTTGTTCTACACGTCGGTTGAAGGCGTGTATAACCAGACTCTGGTGGACCCTGAATGGCGCAGTACCCGCTCGGTAAGTGCCTCCAACGACGCCATGCGCGAAGCCCTGACCGCCTGGATACAGTCACAGATACAGGATCCGGAACTGTTGGAGAAAGTGTTGCCCACCTATCCCCCGTTTGGCAAACGTATTCTGCAGGACAACGGTTGCTATCTGGAGGCGCTGCAACGCGACAATGTGGAGGTGGTCACCACGGGTATCCGCGCTGTTGACGCGCAGGGTGTGCTGACCGAAGACGGGCGGCATCACGCGGTAGACGCCATTGTCTGCGCCACCGGTTTTCATGCGGACCGTTTTCTTTTCCCCATGCAATTCACCGGTCGCGGCGGTGTGCAGCTGAACACGCAGTGGGCGGAAACCAATGGTCGTGCCTATCTGGGCATTACGGTACCCAACTTCCCCAACCTGTTCTGCATTTACGGCCCCAATACCAACCTCGTGGTGGCCGGCAGCATCGCGCACAATGCGGAGTCCCAAGTGCACTATATTCTGGAGTGCATCCGCCTGTTGCTGGAGGATGACCTGCAGAGCCTGGAGTGCCGCCAGGATGTGCACGACCGTTACAATGAGCGTGTTGACGCCGTGAATGCGGGTACGGCGTGGGGGTCACCGCTGGTCGATAACTGGTACAAGAACGCTTCGGGCCGAGTGACGGCCAATCTGCCCTTCCGTATCATCGATTACTGGAAGATGACTCGCCACGCAGACCCCGACGATTTCCTGTTGCAGTGAATGGCTCCCGGTGGCTGTGCAGCGTCCGGTAGCTCCAGTATTCTGTGTAAAATGCACTGCGTGTTCAGGCGCCGTTTGACGGCGCAACAATAAACGAGAGGGAAGGAGAGTCCCCATGCATCTGGGCTTCAGTTTCATGAACACCCCGCACGATCCGGACCCGCGCGACCTGGCGCGAGCGCTGGAGGAACGCGGCTTTGAATCCTTGTGGACCGGTGAACACAGCCACATCCCGGTTTCGCGAAAAACGCCGTATCCGGCAGGTGATGAATTGCCGGAAGCCTACAAGCTCATGGGTGACCCCTACATCACGTTAATGGCGGCGGCCTCGGTCACCACCACGCTGAAGCTGGGCACCGGTATCGCCCTGTTGATGGAGCGCGAACTGTTCTCCCAGGCCAAGACCATCGCCAGCCTCGATCGCCTCAGCGGCGGGCGGCTGATGATCGGCACCGGTGTCGGCTGGAACGAGGAAGAGTTTGCCAACTGCACACAGCAGCCCTGGGGTAAGCGCTACGGGGTGATGCGTGAGACGGTGATGGCCACCCGCGCGCTATGGCGCGACGACGAGGCGGAGTTCCACGGCGACTATATCGATTTCGACCCGGTCTGGTGCAACCCGAAACCGGCCCAGGCGGGGGGGCCGCCGGTGATTTTCGGCGCCATGGGACCACTCGGCGTGAAGCATGCCGCACAGTGGGCAGACGGTTGGATGCCGGTGGATGTGGCCATGGGTGATGTGGCGGAAGGGCTCAGTGCGTTTCGCGCCCAGGTATCGGCCAATGGTCGTGACCCGGACGCTGTGCCGGTGACCCTGCAAACGCTGATAACGCCCGATCTGGACACGCTCAGGCGCTACCGTGACATGGGTGTTGAGCGGGTGGTCATCGGTGTTGCAGTGGACATGTGGGACCAACCCGAAAAAATCATGCCACTGATCGACAAGTTCGCCGGATTGATCCCGCAGATCAACGCCTGACGACGCTGCGGCAGGCGCTTGCGGGGGTTAAAGCCCGCCGCGCTCTGCGTAGTCCATGGCAAAGCCCACCAGTGTGCGCACACCCACAATCAGCGCGTCTTCCTGCGCGGTGAAGAAGGGTGAGTGGTTGGACGGACGCTCGCTGCGCGGTACCGACGGGTCACCCACGCCCAGCATGATGAACATGCCGGGGATGTGTTCCTGGTAGTAGGAGAAGTCCTCAGCGCCGGTAATCAGGTTGCCTTCGAAAACGCGGTCTTCCCCCGCCGCCCTGACCAGGGTTGGCATCATCTGGCGCAGTAACTGCGGGTCATTGCCGGTCACGGGTGTAGAGTAGGTGACATCGACGGTGGCACTGGCACCGTTCGCTTCGGCAATGGCTGTGACCGTTGCCCGCAGGCGCTCCAGCAAGCGCTCGCGCTCACCGCGGTCGAAGGTTCTGACAGTGCCCAGCATCGTCACGTCATCGGGAATGATATTGCCGCGCACACCGCCTTGAATGCTACCAATGGTCAGCACGGCAGGGCCGCGGGTGATATCGATGTGGCGCCCGGGTATGCCCTGCAGCGCGCTCAGTACCTGGCCTGCAACGTAGATGGGGTCAACGCCCAGCCAGGGCGAGGAGCCGTGAGTCTGGCGTCCGGTGATGGTGATTTCGATACTGTCGGCCGCGGCCATAAAGCTGCCACTGCGATACACCAGCGAGCCTGCATCATCGGGCCAGACGTGCAGGCCAATGATAGCCTCCGGTGCATCGGGGCCTTCCAGAACCCCCTCTTTCACCATCAGTGCTGCGCCGCCTTCCTCACCGGGCGGTGCGCCTTCCTCAGCGGGTTGGAAGATGAATTTGACGGTGCCGGCCAGCTCCTCGCGGTGTTGCGCCAGTATGTGTGCAGCGCCCATCAGCATGGCGACGTGGGTGTCGTGGCCGCAGGCGTGCATGACCGGCACATCCTTGCCCATGTATTCGCCGCGGGCACTGGAAGCGAAGGGCAACCCGGTTTGCTCCTGTACGGGCAATCCATCCATGTCCGCGCGCAGCGCGATCACCGGCCCGGGCTTGCCGCCGCGCAGTGTGCCCACCACGCCTGTGTGTGCCACACCTGTTTCAACAGTGTCGAATTTCAGGGCGCGCAGGTGCTCCGCCACTTTCTCTGCGGTGCGGAATTCGCGATTGGAAAGCTCGGGGTTCTGGTGCAGGTCGCGGCGCCACTCAATGACGCGTGGCTCCACGGCGGCGTAGGCGGCATCGAGTGTTGCGTTATCGATTGCCGCCTGTACGGTGCCGGCAGCGAGCAGCATCGCGGCCGGGAAAAACAGTGATCTGAAGTGCATGAGCGTGTCTCCGCAGTGTCGTCGCTGTTGAGTGTAGCGTGACCGTCCGCGGGGTTGAAGAAAACACGAAGAAAAAAGGGGGCATACGCCCCCAAGGTCTCCTTGTCGTTGATGCCTGCTCAGCGGTGACCGACGTGCCCGCGCGCGCTGCGGTGCCGCTCGCGGCAGCTGCTGTCATGATGATCGTGTACCAGGCTATAAGTCAGGGCGGAGCCCAGCAAAAAGGCGCCTACGCTGTGCCGGCGTCTATCGCTGTGCGAATACACTTCCCTGCGCCAGTGGCGTAGATCGTTCCCGTGTCTATGCTTGTATGCGTGCGCAGGGTGGTGTCGATGGTTGTGCTGCAGTACGACCTTGTGGCCTGTGGAGTGATAGTGTTTGAATGTCCTGTGAGCTGGATCCGGCCCCGCTACCGCGGAGGCCGAACCCAGCAACGCGAGCAACGCAGAAATAACCAGGGGTTTGTGCATGCTTGTACTCCTTCTATCGATGCCTGTGATGTCCACAGTGGCGCCTGCCGCCTGAACCGGGCCTGAATGCAGGGCGTCTTGTTTGCCGGGTGCATTCAGCTGCGGTTCAGCTTGTAGGGACTAAGCTGCTCGCGTCGGAAATTCCGGGGGCGCCAGCCAGCGCTACCGCTGAGGGGGCGGCATCTGGCACACTGCTGTGCGGTGTGTTTGGCGTCTGCCGGAAGGAGTTACGCGTGAGGGCCATGATGGGTAAACGTATAGGCGTGTTCCTGCTGCTTGCTTGTGTGCTGGTCGTTGCTGGCGGTTGGCTTGCGCCTGCGCCGGCAGTGGCGCAACAGGCGGGCGCCAGTGCCCAGAAAAGCACCATGACCCCGCGCGAAGCCGCGGCAAAGGCGCGGGCACAGCACGGTGGCAAGGTGCTCAATGTTTCCCGGCAGGGCGGCGTCTATCGGGTGAAGCTCTTGCTCGAATCGGGCCGAGTGATCACTGTTACGGTCAAGGGCTGACAGTTGCGCATGCTGGTAGTGGAGGACGACGCCCGGCTGCGTGTACGGCTGGCGGCGCACTTCAGCGCACAGGGCTGGGTGGTGGATGAGGCACAGAAGGGGGCGGAGGCGGACTATCTCGTGCGTGAGTTCCCCTGTGACCTGGCGATCGTGGACCTGGGCTTGCCCGACGTGCCCGGTGTCGAACTGATTTCCCGTTGGCGCCTCGCCGGCCAGGTGTTTCCCGTGCTCGTACTCACCGCGCGCGCCGATTGGCAGGAAAAAGTGCAGGGACTCGAAGCCGGTGCCGACGACTACGTCACCAAGCCCTTTTATCTGGAAGAACTTGAAGCGCGGGTGAACGCGCTGTTGCGGCGCGTGTCCGGGCGCACAACCGAACGGGTGGATTACGGGCCTGTTGCTATCGATTTCAGCGCGCGAACGGTCAACCTCAACAACGTGGCACTGGAGCTCACTGCGTATGAGTACAATACGCTGGCTTATCTGGCTCATCGCGCGGGTACTGTGGTGTCCAAAACCGAGCTGACGGAACACCTCTATCAACAGGACCATGATCGTGACAGCAATGTGATTGAGGTGTTTGTTGGACGCCTGCGGCGCAAGCTGGACCCCGGTGGGCAGCTGCAGCCGATTGAAACCGTGCGTGGTGCCGGCTATCGGTTTGCACTTGTGCCGGTGGCACGGTGAGAAGTGGGCTCTCGCTCGCAGCGCGTCTCTCTTTGGCCAGCGCGCTGCTGTTGCCGTTGTTTCTGGGGGCTACCGGCTGGTTTCTCGAACGCAGTCATCGTTTGAGCCTGGAGGCGGCGCAGGCCGAGCGCCTGGAGCTACAGCTCCTCAACCTGTTGGCGCAGGCCGAGTTTGACGCCGCGCTGGAAATGCCGGTCGATCTGCTTGAGCCGCGTCTGGCGCAACCCGGCTCGGGGTTCTACGCGCTGATAAGCGATGCCTCCGGCGCCTTGTTATGGTCGTCTCGTTCCGCCCTCGGCCTGGATCTCGGCACAATACAGCTGGCAATGCCTCCCTTGCGTCCCGGCGGGAGCGCCAGCGCCCGGATCAACGGGCTGCTGCGTGTTTCGCTGCAGGTACTCTGGGAAACGCCCTCCGGGGCAGATGTGCCCCTGCGCTTCACGGTGCTGGAGACAACCGCACCGATTGAGGCGGATCTGGCGCAATACAGGCGCAGCCTGCTGCTCTGGCTCGGCGGCTCCGCGCTCGCCTTGCTGGCCTGCCAGTTGCTCATACTGGGGTGGGGGCTGCGACCCCTGCGAGCGCTGGCAGCGGATATCGCGCGGCTGGAGGCGGGTGAAACAGCATTGCTACAGCGACCCTATCCACGTGAGGTGCAGGTGCTCACGCGCAATCTGAATACGCTTTTACTGGGTGAGCAGCAACGGCGGGAGCGGGTGCGGCGCACCCTGGGTGACCTGGCGCACAGCCTGAAGACCCCCCTGGCGGTGATTCGAACAGCGGACCCGCATGCTCTGGACTATCCAGCCATGGTCGCGGAACAGACCGACCGCATGGAGGAAATCGTCAGTTATCAATTGCAACGCGCCACCGGTGGCAGTGCGCGCCTGCTGCAGCGGGTACCGGTAGCACCGGTTTTGGAGCGCCTGCGCGACAGCCTGCTCAAGGTGTATGCGGGGCGCGGGCTTGATATCCAGCTGTTGGTAGAAGCCGGGTGCATGTTTCGCGGTGACGAGCGTGACCTCATGGAGATGCTCGGCAACCTGATGGACAACGCCTGCAAATATGCGCAGCGCCGTATTCGCATCAGCGCTGCCGGTGGCGATGAGAATCCACTGGACATTATCGTGGAGGATGACGGGCCGGGTGTTGCGCCGGCCCTGTGTCGGGCGATTCTGCAACGCGGCTTCCGCGCGGATAGCCGCGGCGAGGGCCAGGGTATCGGCCTGTCAGTAACGGCGGACATCGCCGCGAGCTATCAGGGTGGCCTGACGATTGATTCAGCCGGGCAAGGCGGGGCGCGTGTCCGGTTGCGTTTTAATTGATGGCCTGGGGCCATTTTTGCTGGAGGAAGAAAACATGATGAAAACCTGGCTGATTCACGGTTATATACTGCTACTTTTCTCGTTGGGGCTCGCACTGCCGGCCGCCGCCGCGGAGACCGCTCCCTATCCACAGATCCGCGTCAGCGGTGAGGGTGTGGCCAGCCTGCCGCCGGACATGGCAGTGCTTTCGCTTGCCGTCGCCCGCGAAGCCCCAACGGCACAGCAGGCTCTGGACGCAAGCTCATCGGCTATGAGGGAGGTGCTCGCGGCCCTGCGCAAGGCGGGTATCGAGGAGCGTGACCTGCAAACGGAGCAGTTTGCCATTCAGCCACGCTACCGTGATGAGCCGGCGCAGGTGAAGGGTGAGCCGTCCACACCGCGTATCGTCGGTTACACCGTGAGTAACGCGCTCAGTGTGCGCGTGCGCGATCTTGGCCGCCTCGGAGGCGTCATAGACATGTCGGTGCGTCTCGGCGTGAATCAGGGTGGCGGGATCCGTTTCCTGAACGAAGATCCGGCCGCGGCGCTGAGCGTGGCACGTAGTGCCGCCATGCAGGACGCCCTGGCCAGGGCCCGCACCCTCACCGCGGCAGCCGACGTGGGCCTGGGCAGAATTCTCGAGATATCCGAGCAATCCTATCAGCCCCGCCCAATGATGATGGCGAGAACTGAGATGATGGCGGATGCGGGCTCCGTCCCCATTGCCGGCGGTGAGAACAGCTACCGGATTACGGTAAATGTCACGTTCGCCCTGGAGCAGTGAGCGGGCCGCAAAAAAATTAAGGCTTGCAGGGAATAAGCGGCGTTCGTCGTACGTCTTAGATGTGAAAGTGGAGTGAAACACTACTTAGAGGGGGCGGCGAAGCGCCGATTGGGTAGTGGCTTGTGCACTTCGGTGCCCGGTCACACGGCCTTCCCCGCCAGCCTCCATTTTCGTTGGAAGTCCGCTGAACCTAAGCAAGCAGAAGGTGCTAACCAACCGGCTGAATGTGAAGGGAATGAGACGTTCAACGCCTCAGGACAGGATGGGGAACGCTAGCCCCCCAGCCCTGGAACTACAGGGTTTATTGCCAGCTTCTGGTAATAAGCCCTGCTTCTCTTTTTGCCCCTGCCGCATCACCACTCGCATTGGTCTCCACGAAGGTGGCGATCGGGTCGCTGTCTGCCGCGCTGGCCGGACGGTAGGCGTCACCCTCAGCATCGTGCATGATCGTTTGCGCCGCGGCGACACGGGTTTCCCACTGGCCGTCATTGCGGCAGGCAACGCCACGGACGGTTTTCTCCGGGTTGTGCAGCAGGTATTCACGACACCAGCTACCGTCCTGGCTGGGAAAGCTGAGTACTGGGCGCAAGCGGCTGCCATCGGGCAGGATTTCCCAGTCATCGGCGCTGGAGGGCACCTTCTCCAGAGCGGCGGAAAGCAGTGCTGCGGAGTCGCTCTGCGGTTCCTGCTGCCACTGCGGAACCAGCAGCAGAGCCGCCGCGGCAACCAGTGATGCCGCCACGGCGAAACCGCGGGCCCCGCCGTGGGTAAAGCGGTGCAGGCGGTGTGGCTCGGCGTTGATGGTGACCGGCGTTTTATCCAGCAGGGATTGAACATGCTCAGGCAGGGGGCGGGCGGTATTGGCGGCGTGCAGCGTGTCGTGCAGTTGCTGTTGCAGCGCCTGCATTGCCTGCAGGTTGGCTGCCAGAGTGGGCTCCTGCGCCAGGCGCTGCTCACAGGCCTCGCGCGCTGCCTGCGGCAACTCGCCGTCCAGGTAGGCTGACAGTAATTCCCAGTCCTGTTCCGTTATGGTGCCTTTCACATCGTCCTCAATCCGGGGTATCCCGGTTCTTCAGCAGCGTTGCCCTTGCGCGGGCGATCCTGCTCATGATGGTGCCCACCGGCACCTCCAGTATGTCTGCGGCTTCGGCGTAGCTCTTGCCTTCTACCGCCACCAGTGAGAGCGCCATTCGCTGCTCCGGCGGCAGTGCATTGAGCGCCACGGAGACCGCTTCCAGGGCGCGCTCGAGATCCGCGTCGTCCTCGGCCGATGGTGCTTCGTCCGTGTCCCATGCCATCTGCAGTGGATACCGCTGGCGTACTTCACGCGAGCGCAACTCGTCGATCCAGGCGTTTCTGCACACGCGATACGCCCATTTCGCAGCATCGGCATCCTCCGGCATGCCTTTTTCCAGGATACGTTCTACAGTCGCCTGCAGCAGATCGTCGGCGTCGGCCGGCGTTCCGCTCAGGGACAGGCAGAACCGGCGCAAGCTGCCCAGCTCCGCCATCAGAACTTCTCGCTGTGAGTGGCTCAGCGATGGCATAATGATCCTGTTATTGGAGAAGACGATTAGCCGCCGGATTCTATTCCATTTGGGGGAATTAATCGCGCTATGATTCGTCTTTACTATAGATGGCGTCTGCCATGTGGAGGGTGAAAGCCGTGCGACAGTCTACCGGAATGTCCGTTTTGCAGGTCGTGAGTCACGAAGCGTGCTGCTCGCTTCGCCCTGGCTCGCGCTTCATCGCGGCGTGCACGTTCGCCGCCGTCATCACCCTGCTCGCGCCCGCTGCCGTGAATGCCCAGGTGCCCTGCTGCCTGGATGAAGATGAGTTCGCGGAATACATCGACGAGTCGATAGAAGAAGAAGTCTCCGAGAACGTTGAAGAAGAGGTGGTCGACAACCTTGAAGAGGAGCTCGAGGTTGCCGTCGACCAGGCCGTTGGCGAGACCATCGAGGACTCCATTGAAGATTCAATCGAGGAGACCATCGACGAGTCGGTGGAGAAGTCGGTCGAGGAAACCGTCGCCGATAGCGTTGAGGAGTCGGTGGAAGATGCGGTGGAGACCAGTGTTGAAGAATCGGTAGCGGGTGCCGTCGAGGAAGCAGTCGAGACCACGGTAGAGGAATCGGTCGCCGGGGCGGTAGAGGACTCCGTCGAGACCACGGTCGAGCAGAATGTCGCGAGTGCCGTGGAGAAATCCGTTGAGGAGACGGTCGAGCAGTCGGTGACCGCCTCGGTAGAGAGTGAGGTCGAGGTCGGCATTGCAGCGGCCATCGAGGAGCGTCTGGAGAGCGAAATCGCCACCGTGCTCGAAGACCTGGAAAGCCAGCTGGAAATCGACGAGGCCCGCATCAAGACGCAGCAGTGGCTGGTGATGGCCGAGCCGGAGGTATTCGATGAGCTGGCGGTGAAGGGGTATCTGTTTGACCGTGTTACCGACTTGCCGGGTATGGGCCTCTTGCTGGCAGAGGTCGAGGCGCCATCGAGTTTCGAGATCTACGACGTGCGGGAAGGCGTGATCGACGTGGTCGGCCGCGGACGCGCAGAGGTTGACCTGAACCATATCTACACCGCGGGAGCCCCGGTGCATCACACCGTTGAGGGCGCCAGTCCGCGCAACGTGCTGCATTTCCCCGCCGGAATGGATGATCTGGCGCTGCGGTTGGGCATGATCGACAGCCTTGTCGATACGGCGCACCCGGCGCTGCAGAAAGCGAATATCCACAGTCGTGCGTTTGCCACCGAGGGTGCAGTACTGCCCGCTTTCCACGGCACGGCCATCGCCTCGATTTTTGCCGGCCGTGATACGGATTATGTCGGGCTGGCCCCCAGCGCCGAATTGTATGCGGCTGCCGTGTTCGAGCAGGATGCCGCGCGCGGTGAAATCGCCAGCACAGTGAGCCTGGTACGCGCCCTCGACTGGTTGATTTCGTCCGGTGTCGACGTGGTGAATATCTCCCTCGCCGGCCCGCCAAATCGCTTGCTGGAAAAGGCGCTCAGCCGCGCTGCCGGTCGCGGGGTGTTGATTCTTGCGGCAGCCGGTAACGGTGGGCCCATGGCCAAGCCCATGTACCCGGCGGCCTATTCATCGGTGATGGCGGTGACGGCGGTTGACTCTCACGGGCGTGTGTTCCGGCTGGCGAACCGCGGCGATTATGTAGACCTTGCCGCACCCGGTGTTGGCCTGTTGCATGCCCGCTCCGGCGGTGGCTACGCCACCTCGTCGGGCACTTCGTTTGCGGTACCCTTCGTGGCCACCGCCGCTGCCAGGTTGCGTTTGCTCACTCCCTACGAGGACGTGCGCGAGGCGTTGCTCAGCAGCGTGCAGGACGAGGGTGTGCCCGGACGAGATGATGTTTACGGCTACGGTGTACTGCGCGTAAACGGTTGATCACCAGCGGTAGACGTAGCGGCTGCCGACGATTCCCTGGTCGAAGTCACTGATGGGGAAATTGGATTGGTAGTCACCGTAAGCCAGGTATAGCTGCAGGGCGCCCTGTTTGGTCACTGGGTACTCCAGGTCGATCTGCACCCGGTGGCGTTCGTCCTTGCGCGGTTCACCCTCTATGCTGCCAATGCCCGGCGTTACGCCGCTGTAGTCGCGGTTTTCATAGCGATACGCCATTTCCACCTTGAGTACTTTGCGGCCGATATCCACGCGGCGAATGTAACGCAGTTTGGCGGCGTGGGAGGTAAAGTCCAGGCGCTCGAGGTTGGCGTCTTCATCGCGGAACCGGTAACCCATGTTGTAGTAGCTGCGCAGTCCCCGGGCAAAAAAGTAGAGGTCGATTTCCCCGGTGTGTGTTGTCGCATCGCGCTCCGCCCTCTCCTTGATCTGCTTGTCGGAAAACACGTAGGCCAGGCGGCTGAACCATTTCTGGCTGAGAAAGCCCGAGACGTAGGGCGAGGCCCGGTACAGTTCCAGAAAGCCGTTGCCGTCGAGCAGGGAGTTGACATAGAAAGTCGAGAATCCGGCGTCGAAGCTACCGGGCTGGGTCTTGAGGTTGGCACCAACAATATGCGTTTGCCTGTTCAGGTCTGAAAAGTCCTGATACATATCCTGATTGAAGTCGTAGGTCAGGCGCAGGTCGGTTTTCGGACTGAAGTAGGTACGCATGCCCACCTTGCCTTCAAGGGTGGCGGCCGCATCGCCTTCCCGAGTACTGGCGTCCAGTTCATCAATGGTGACGTTGGTGTCGTACTCGGCACCAATACCGAGCTCGGCAAAATAGTGGGTTGCCGGGATTGCAGGTTTTTCCTCTTCGGCTGCGACACCCAGAGACATCAAGCACGCAGTCAGGGCGACGACTCCGGACAGGTGAATGCTCGGCTGTTGCATGCCAAGGGTCCTGATGGCGGTCGAGACGGAAATGCGAGACTAACCAATGCCGGCCTGTGCGACAAGGCCTTGCGCCGCGCCGCCGCGTGTGCTCATTGAGCCATGTGCAATTGAGCGTTGCGCGGTTTGCCCCAAGGGCCACAACCGCGCAGAATGCATTCCCTCATCGAGGAGACCTGTGCTGCGTGCCATTGCCGATTCCCTACCTTCCCCACCTGCGCAACCCGACTGTGTTGGGCATGGGGCTTGCGCCGCTGAATGCGCACACCTGGATTGAGCCGGATGACGCGCTGCCACGTTTCTTCCGGCACAAGCAGGCAGCACGCAGCAGGCTCGACTCCCGGGTTTTTCGCGCACTCCCTGCGTCCCTGCCGGCGCAGCGTGAGGCCAGTCAGCTGCTTGCGGCACACCTCGAACGTGATCATCCCGGGTTTTATCGCAGGGACGGGGCGTTTCTGCACTCTGCGGCAGGCGCTATCAGTGTCGATGCGCAGAGTGCTGAGCCGCTTTGGGCCGTCTCCCTGGCCGTTGCCGATGACCTCTTGCTGCTGCAGCAGCGTGATGATGAGTATCTGTTAACCGCTGCCAGCCTCTGCAGCCCGAGCCACTGGCGTCTGGAAGACAAATTCGAGCAGCCGCTGACCGCCATTCACGATGATGTTCCCGGATTTGCGTCTGCACTGCAGCCCCGCGTGAACCGCTTTCTGCAGCATCTGCGCCCCGAGCATCCCGTGGTGCGGTTCAACTGGGGCTTGCAGTGTGGGGATGCTCTTTGCGTCAGGGAGGGGGGCGCAGCGGTGGGGCCGTTGCATTACCGCTGCGAACGGCAATCATTGTGCCGTCTCCCCAACACCGCTGCGATTCTCTTCACGATACGCGTGTATCTGTGTCCGCTCGCTGCCCTGGCTTCGGTTCCCGATGCGATACCTTCTTTACTACAGGCGGTTGATGCCTGCCCGACTGAGCTCGCGGCTTATAAGGGATTTGACCGCATAGAAAGTGAACTGGCGTCCTACCGGAGTGCGCATGGCTGATCTCGCCTGGTGGCAAATGACCCTCATCGGGCTGCTCTTTGTCTGGGGTGGGTTTGTGCGCTCGGGCCTCGGTTTCGGTGGTGCGGTGCTCACCTTGCCCTTTTTGCTGATGGTGTACAACGCACCGCTGGTTTATCTGCCCATCATCTCTGTGCATTTGCTGTTTTTTTCCGGGCTGACGATTGTGCAGGCGCATGTGCGGGCCCGCGGGACCACCCGCAGCGACCCCGGTACCGTGAACTGGCCTTTCCTGCGCTACGCCCTGGCGCTGATGCTGGTGCCGAAACTCATCGGTGTGGCCGGTGTGCTGACACTGCCGGCATCGGTGGTCAGCAGTTTCATTTTCGTGGTGGTCGGTGTCTACGCCGTGAGTTACATCCTGCAGAGACCCTTCAAGAGCAACAGTCGGCGGGTAGATGCCGGCCTGCTCATGTTGGGTGGTTACGTGAGTGGTACATCGCTGATTGCTGCACCGCTGGTAGTGCCGGTAGCGGCGAGCCGGGTGGCCCGTCACGAACTGCGCGATACGCTATTTGTACTCTGGTTTGTACTGGTTGCCATAAAGCTGGCCGCCTTTGCCTGGACGGGTGTCGACCTGCAGTGGCGGCAGCACCTCTGGCTGCTGCCCTGCGCTGCCGTCGGCCACGTGCTGGGCCTGCGCTTTCACGCCTATACGCTGCGCGCCGACACCGCGGTGTTTTTTCGCGTGCTCGGCGTTGGCCTGCTGGCGGTCAGCCTGGTTGGGCTGGCTCGGATGATAAGCCAGCTGCTGCACTGATCCCTGCGGCGGTTGCAGGCTCAGGCTTTCGGTTTGCGTTTGCCCGGCTTGTGGTCGGGCTTCTGGCCGGGTTTGCCAGTGCGCTTGCGCGCTGCCGCCGGCTTGTCGTTACCAGCCGGCGTTGCGCCCTGGTCCCGCTGCAGGTTCAGCTTCTGTCCGCTCACCCAGACATTGCGCAGATGATCAAAGATCTCTTCGGGCATGCCCTCGGGCAGGTCGACGGTGCTGTGGCTGTCGTGGATGATAATGCGGCCGATGTGCTCGCTGTCGATGTCGGCTTCATTGGCGATGGCACCCACGATGTTGCCCGGCTTGACCCCGTGCGTGTGGCCGACGGCGATGCGGAAGCGTTCCATGCCCTTCGCCAGCTCGCTGTCGCGCTCTTGCCGACGGGGCTTGTCGCGCGGTTCGCGAGCTTCCCGTGGTGGCCGGGTGTCGCCGCGTGGCGGTTTCTCCCGCCCGCCCGTGGCCGGTGTGGGGCTGTCCTTTACGGGTGCAGGGCTATCGGCCTTGCCGCCGGCCAACAACACCAGCGCTGCGGCGACATCCAGCATGGGCACGCCGTATTCATGCTGGTAGTCGCTGACCAGTTTGCGCGCTGCATCGAGGTCGCGGGTATCCAGCGTCGCCGTGATCTGCTGCTTGAAGCGGTCACTGCGCTTGTCCTGAACCTCCTGCGCACTGGGTAGCTGCATGGGTTCGATGACGTTGGAGGTGGCGCGTTCGATAGCCTTTAGCAGGCGGCGCTCCCGGTTAGCGGCAAACAGGATGGCCTCACCCTTGCGCCCGGCACGGCCGGTGCGGCCAATGCGGTGTACGTAGGCTTCTACATCCTGCGGAATGTCGTAGTTGATGACGTGGCTGATGCGCTCGACATCCAGTCCGCGCGCCGCAACATCGGTGGCCACCAGAATATCCAGACCGCCATTCTTCAAGCGTTCCACGGTTTTTTCGCGCTGTTGCTGCGGAATATCGCCGTTCAGGGGCGCCGCTGAATAGCCGCGGGCGGCAAGCTTCTCAGCCAGTTCCGTGGTGGCGATGCGTGTGCGCACGAACATGATAATGGCGTCGAAGTCTTCCATTTCCAGAATGCGGGTGAGGGCATCGAGCTTGTGTACGCCGGCCATCATCCACACCCGTTGACGGATGGCCTCGTTGGCCATCGATTTCACTTGAATCGTAATCTCTCTGGGTGATTTCAGGTGCTGCTGTGCAATGCGGCGAATGGCCGTGGGCATGGTGGCGGAAAACAGGGCCACCTGACGTGTGGGGGGTGTCTGCTCCAGAATCCATTCGACATCATCGATGAAGCCCATGCGCAGCATTTCGTCGGCCTCGTCCAGGACCAGCGAGCGCAGTCCGCGCAAGTCCAGTGAGCCGCGACGCATATGGTCCATGACACGTCCCGGTGTACCCACGATCACATGTACACCACGCTCCAGTTGACGCAGCTGGCCGCGGTAGTCGGAGCCCCCGTAAATGGGTAGAACATGAAACCCAGGCAGGTAGGCGGCGTATTTCTGGAAGGCTTCAGCCACCTGAATGGCCAGTTCCCGCGTGGGGGTGAGCACCATGACCTGGGGTGTTTTCTGCTTGACGTCCAGCCCGGCGAGTAGCGGCAGGGCGAAGGCCGCCGTCTTGCCCGTACCGGTCTGCGCCTGCCCCACCAGGTCACAGCCCTCCAGCAACGGTGGGATAGTGCGCGCCTGAATCGCCGATGGCGTTTCGTAGCCAACGGCAGTCAGTGCGCGCAGGAGGAAATCGGGCAGGTTCAGGTCCGCGAAGCGAGTCGCGTCAGGGAGTTCGGTGGTCATGGGGAGTACCTTGGGGGTGGGGCGGTCAACGGGGCGGTAGTATACAGGCTACAGGCGGGGCGACAACGCGGCTGCAGCGTGAATATGCCGTGTTCGGCGGCGTGTACCCGCTCCAGTCCGGGCTCACCTCGGCTATACTGGCAGTCATTGTTCACTTGTGGAGAATCCAGTATGACGCAACCCACCACGGTCAGAGACTGCATGCACCGTCAACCGCTCACCATACGGCCGGATGCGAATCTGGTGGAGGCGGTGAATATTATCACCGAGCACGGCCTCACGGGGCTCACGGTCACCGATGCCACTGGCGCGGTGCAGGGTGTGCTCTCCGAGCTGGATTGCCTGCGCGGCATATTGACCGCCATCTACAACGATGGAGATCCCGAGCACGCGCTGGTCAGCGAGGTGATGACATCGACGGTCAATGCCTGTAGTGCGCAAGACAGCATCGTGGAAGTGGCGCAATCCATGCTGGAGACCCGTCAGCGCCGCCGCCCCGTGGTTGAGGACGGCGTGCTGGTGGGACAAGTGAGCTCACGAAACATCCTCTGGGCGTTGATGGAACACTCCCGGCGGCGCTTTCGCGAGCAGCGTGGATAAGCTATTTCCTGCGTCTCACTCTTCCTTTGCGGCCGTGCCGGCTAGCCGGCGCAGGACGTAGTGCAGGATGCCGCCGTGGCGGTAATAGCTGAATTCATTGGGTGTGTCGATGCGGATGAGAGCCCGGAATTCGTTCTCCTTGCCGTCTGTACTGCGCACCTTCACGGTAACGTGTTTCTGTCCGGGCTCGACCGCGGCGATGCTGAATTTCTCCTCGCCCGTAAGCCCCAGCGTTTCGGCGTTCTCCCCTTCACTGAACTGTAATGGCAGTATGCCCATGCCTACCAGGTTGGAGCGGTGAATACGCTCGAAGCTCTCGGCAATGACTACGCGTACGCCCAGCAGCGATGGCCCTTTCGCCGCCCAGTCCCGAGACGACCCCGTGCCGTATTCCTTGCCGGCGAGAACCAGCAGTGGGACGCCTTCTTCGCGGTAGAGCTCCGCGGCCTCGAAAATGGACATTTGCTCGCCGTTGAGGAAGCAGGTGGTCCAGCTGCCCTCGGTGCCCGGCGCCAGCACGTTGCGCAGCCGGATATTGGCGAACGTGCCGCGCATCATCACCTCGTGATTGCCGCGGCGAGAGCCGTAGGAGTTGAAATCATCCACCGCAATATCGCGGTCCTGCAGGTACTGGCCGGCGGGGCTGTCCGGCGCGATGGCGCCCGCCGGTGAGATGTGATCGGTGGTGACGCTGTCGCCCACCATCACCAGGCAGCGGGCCTCATTTATAGCCTGTACGTCAGCCGCTTGCGGTGGCATCCCGTCAAAAAATGTGGGTTTGCGCACGTAACTGGATTCCGGCCAGGGATAGCGCTCGCTGTCGGCCACGGGGAGGTCATTCCAGATCGTGTTGCCGCTGTAGACGTCGGCATATTTCTCTCTGAACATCCCCGCGTTGACGGCACCGTCGACAATCTCGCGAATTTCTGCATTGCTCGGCCACAGATCGGCAAGCGTCACCGGGTTGCCGTCGGCATCCTCACCCAGCGCATCGTTGAACAGATCGACATCCATGTTGCCGGCCAGTGCATAGGCGACCACCAGCGGCGGCGAAGCCAGGTAGTTGGCACGCACATCCTGGTGTATGCGGCCTTCGAAATTGCGGTTGCCGGACAGCACCGAAGTTACCAGCAGGTTGCCCTTGGCGATGGCGGCGCTGATGTCGTCCGGCAGTGGCCCCGAATTGCCGATGCAGGTGGTACAGCCGTACCCCACGAGGTAGAAGCCGAGGGCCTCCAGGTCGTCCATGAGTCCGGTCTTTTCCAGATACTCAGTGACGACTTTGGAGCCGGGCGCGAGGCTGGTCTTTACCCAGGGGCGGGAGCGCAGGCCCAGCGCCCGGGCCTTGCGTGCAACGAGACCGGCCGCAACGAGCACGGCGGGGTTGGAGGTGTTGGTGCAACTGGTGATGGCCGCAATGACCACGGCACCGTGCTGCAGCTGGAATGATTTCCCGCCGCGCTGCACGGTAATGCCGTTCAGGGCAGTGGCCTCCTCGCCGTTGACCGTGCCACCTTCCTGCTCCCAGCCGCCTTCATCCTCCGATACCACGGTGAGTTCCTGGAATTCCCGCAGCACCTGCGTAAACGCCTGCTTGGCCTTGTTTACGGGCACCCGGTCCTGAGGTCTTTTCGGGCCGGCAATGCAGGGTTCAACGTCGCCCAGGTCCAGCGTGAGTGTGGCACTGTAGCGGGCTTCCACGCTATTCGCGTCGTGCCAGAGCCCCATGGCTTTCATGTAGCGCTCGACCAGGTTCAGTTGCTCCTCGCTGCGCCCGGTGAGGCGCAAATACTTCACGGTTTCCTCATCGACCGGGAAGATGCCGCAGGTAGCGCCATACTCGGGTGCCATGTTGGCGATGGTGGCGCGATCCGCCAGGCTTAAATGGACGAGGCCGGGGCCAAAGAACTCGACAAATTTGCCGACCACGCCGTGCTTGCGCAGTTGTTCGGTGACGGTGAGCACCAGGTCGGTAGCGGTTGCCCCTTCGGGCAGCTGGCCCTGCAAGCGAAATCCAACCACCTCCGGAATCAGCATCGTCACCGGCTGGCCGAGCATGGCGGCCTCGGCTTCAATGCCACCCACACCCCAGCCGAGCACGCCGAGGCCGTTGATCATGGTGGTGTGCGAATCGGTGCCGACCAGTGTATCCGGGTACGCCAGGGTCTGGCCGTCCTGTTCGGCACTGAACACGCCGCGTGCCAGGAACTCGAGGTTGACCTGATGCACAATGCCCGTACCGGGCGGCACTACCTTGAAGTTGTCGAAGGCTTCCTGTCCCCAGCGCAGGAACTGGTAGCGTTCCCGGTTGCGCTCGATTTCAACCGCCGTATTGCGCTCCAGGGAGTCCTCACCACCAAAATAGTCGACCATGACAGAGTGGTCGATGACCAGTTCGACGGGTGATAGCGGGTTGATCTTGCCCGGTTCGCCGCCAAGATCCACCATGGCATCGCGCATGACGGCAAGGTCCACGATAGCCGGCACACCGGTGAAATCCTGCAACAGCACCCGGGCGGGCACGAATGCGATCTCCTGGCTGGGTGTTGCATCGGGGTCCCATTGGGTCAGAGCCTCTATATCGGCGTCGGTGACGTAGGGTTCGTTGCCATGGCGCAGGAGGTTTTCCAGCAGCAGCTTGAGGGAATAGGGGAGGGTTTGTGTGTCTCCGCCGGCGCCATCCAGTGGAAAGATGGTATAGCGTGTGCCGTTCACATCCAGGGACTGTTCCCTGCGGTATTTTGTACTCATGCTGATGCCTCTCATTCGAGTGAACAAGCGGGAACCCTGTGTCCCGTTCAGTTACCCTAGCACAGGTCGGCGCGTCTGGCAGTTTGAGACGATCCGGCGGGGTTTGCGTAAGCTTGTATGATCAGCAACGCCGCCATTGCGGCGATGCCAACATTCAACGAGTAAGAGGAGACCGGGTGCATTATTTTACGCGATGGGCAATGGCGGGACGCACCGGCAGCTGGGCGCTATTGCTCTGGTTCCTGGCGGGTGTGTGCGCGGCGGATACCGGGGTTCGTGTGGGGCTGGCAACTGTCGAGACCACGGATATCCTGCGCGAGCTGCGCCTGACCGGAACGGTCACGGCGCAGCATGATGCCAGCCTGTCGGTGGCAGCGGCAGGCCTGGTGGCTGATATCGTAGTTGATACCGGGGCGCAGGTGGCGGCGGGGGATGTCCTGTTGCGCATGGACGCCGAGCTTGCCCAATTGCGTCACGCGGCCGCCCAGGCCCAGGTGGCGCAGGCAGAGGTGCGCGCGCGGGATGCCCAGCGGCGACTGCAGGAGGCGCAGACACTACTGCCGCAACGGAGCATTGCCGAAACCACGGTGCGGGAATTGGTCGCCGACCGCGATGCTGCGCGGGCGACACTGCAGCAGGTCACCGCCGAGGCTTCGCTGGCGCAGGCGCTGTTGGCCCGGCATACGCTGCGCGCTCCTTTTGCCGGCGTGATCAGCCTGCGCCGCGCCGAGCGCGGTGAATGGCTGACGCCGGGCCAGGCGGTCTTCGATCTGGTTGGTCTCGAAGACCTGCGCCTGGATTTTGCCGTACCGGAAGACTATCTGGCCTCCCTGCAGGAGGGCGCCCCCATGACCTTTACCACGGCGGCCAGGCCGGCACAGGAATTCACCGGTACGGTGGCCAGCCTGGTGCCGGTTACTGATACGGCGGCGCGTACCTTCCTCTTGCGCATCGCACCGGCCGACAGTGCACGTGATGCCTTGTTGCCCGGAATGTCGGTCAGTGCGCGTCTGGCCCTCGCCACTGGACGCAAGGGTATTTCAGTGCCACGCGACGCGCTCGTTCGCTACCCGGACGGGCGGGTTGTGGTGTGGACGGCCAAGCCCGAGGGCGGGGCGCTTGTGGCACGGGAGAATACGGTGACCACCGGCCTCGCGTTCGCCGGCCAAATCGAAATCACTCAGGGATTGACGGTAAACGAGCAGGTGGTAGTGCGAGGCAATGAAGCCTTGCAACCCGGCCTGGTGCTTGCACCCACGGGAGACACGCCATGACGCAGGGTTCAGCCGGCGTTTTCGAGCGTATCGTCGGCCGGGGCACACTGGTGACCGTTATCGCCCTGATCGTGACGGTCGTGGGTATTATTGCGGCGCTGCGTATACCCGTACAGATGATTCCGGATCTCGATGTGCGCGTGATCAGTGTGCGCACCACCTGGCCCGGCGCCACGCCCCAGGATGTGGAGAAAGAGATTCTCATCGAGCAGGAGGAGTACCTGCGCAACCTCCCCAGCCTGTCGCGCATTGTGGCGACCGCACGCGCCGGCCGCGCGGAAATCGAGCTGGAATTTCCCTTTGGCACCGATATCACGGAAATGCTGATTCGGGTCAGCAACGCGCTCAGCCAGGTGCCGGACTACCCGGAAAACGTCGACGAGCCGCGCATTTTTGCCAATTCGTTCTCGGCCAATGCCTTCATGTTTTTCAGTATAACGCCGCTGGCGGGTAACCCGCGCCAGGTGGATGTGAACCTGGCACTGGATTTTATCGAGGATGCGGTGAAGCCGCGCATGGCCCGGGTGCCCGGCGTTTCCGAAGTGAGCCTTGGCGGGGGCGCTGAACGGCAGATCCAGATTTTGATCGACCCGGCCCGCTTGGCACAGCGTGGCCTGACGCTGACTGACGTGCGCAATGCCGTGCGTTCCCGCAACCGCGATCGCTCCGCCGGCGATGTGCAGTCGGGCAAGCGGGAGTACCTGTTGCGCACCGTGGGCCGCTTCGCGGACCAGGCCTCTCTGGAACAGCTGATTCTGTTGCGTCGCGGGGATGCGATTACTCGTTTGAGCGATGTGGCGGACGTGACACTGGGCAGTTTTGAATCCCGCACCCTGTCGTTTTTCAATGACCAGACCAACATCTTCCTGTCTGTGCGCCGCGAGTCCGGTTCCAACGTCATTGCCATCAAGCGCGCGATGCTGGCGGAGCTCGACGCCGTCAATCAAGAGGTACTTGAGCCGGCGGGATTGCAGATGGTGCCGGTCTCCGATGACGTACGTTATGTTCAGGATTCGGTACGTAACGTCTGGCAGAACCTCATTCTGGGGGCGTTGTTTGCCACCCTGGTCATGTACCTGTTCTTGCGCTCTGCCCGCGCCACGCTGGTGGGCGTGATGGGCGTGCCCCTGTGCATCATTGTGGCCTTTCTCGGTCTTCTACTGGCGGGGCGCACCGTCAATGTCATCTCCCTGGCAGGTATCGCCTTTGCCATTGGCATGACCCTGGACAACAGCATTGTTGTGCTGGAGAGCATCGCCCTGGAGCGTCGGCGCGGTGCGTCCCGCCTGCGTGCTGCGGTCGACGGGGTGCGCCAGGTGTGGCCCGCTGTGTTTGCCTCCACCGCAACCACGATCCTGGTGTTCATTCCGGTCATGTTTGTGGAGGAGGAAGCCGGTCAGTTGTATTCGGATGTGGCCATCGCGATATCCGCGGCCATTCTGGCCTCCATGCTGGTGGCCATCACCGTGTTGCCGGCCGCAGCGGCGCGCCTGACCCTTGGGCGCGAGGGTGCGGTGCCGACATCGCGACCGCGCTTGCGGGACAAGACGTTGCAGGGGGTTGCCTGGTTGCTTGCGACCGCCGGCCGCCGGGTGGGTTGTGTTGTTTTGGTGGTCGCTGCCAGTTCCCTGGCAGTTATCACGCTGACGCCCGCCGCCGAGTACCTTCCCGAGGGCGAAGAGCCGAAAGTTTTTGCCCTGATGAGTGCGCCCCCGGGCTACAACCTCGATGCCATGGCGGAGATCGCCGAGGAAGTACGCACTGCCTTGTTGCCGTATGTGGATGCCGACCCGGATGCGTTCGCCCGCGGTGAAACCAGCATGCCGGCACTTGCTTACATTAATATGCGCGTGGCGCCGGACCAGTTGCGCATCATTGCCGAACCGCTCAACGCCGCCGAGGTGGATGCTCTGATGGACGCGCTCAGCACCGCATTTGAGCGCTACCCGGGCATGCGCGCCTTCGCGGCGCGAGGCTCCATTATCACCAGCAACGACGGGGGCACGCGCAGCGTGAATCTGGATGTCTCCGGGGCCGAGTTGACCGATATCTACAGGGTGGCGCTGGCCGCGTACCGGCGTGCTGAGGCGGCTTTCGAAAACCCGCGCATCCAGAGCCGGCCGTCGTCGCTGACCCTGGCCCAGCCGCTGGTTGAGGTGCACCCGGACTGGGAGCGCGCTGCCGAACTGGGACTCGATGCGGAGGCGATAGGCTTCACCGTTGCGGCATTGACCGATGGCAGCTACATCGATGAGTTCTTTCTCGCCGATGACAAGGTGGATATTTACCTCTACAGCGACGCCGGGCAGTCGGGCTCACTCGACGCGCTGCCTCATCTGCCCGTCTACACCCCGGTGGGAACGGTGGTTCCCCTGGGCTCCCTGGCAACGATCACCGAGACGGTGGACACCGCACAGGTGCGGCGAGTCAATGGCCGGCGCACGGTCACACTGAACATCATCCCCCCGAGGTCGGTGCCGTTGGAAACCGGGGTCGCCATTGTCCGAGAAGAGGTGGTGGATGCCCTGACGGCTGCGGGTGAAGTGCCCGCCGGTGTGAGCCTGGCGATCTCCGGCGCTGCGGACCAGCTTGATGCAACCCGTGCCTCGCTGTTGAGCAATTACCTGGTGGCGCTGCTCATCGTCTACCTGCTGCTGGTGGCAATATTCAGCCATTGGGGGTATCCCCTGTTGATCATGACGTCGATTCCACTGGGTATTGCTGGTGGCATGGTTGGCCTGTGGCTGCTGAATGTGGTGGGCGGCTGGTTGCCGCTGTTCGGGCTCGCGGAAATTGTGCAGCCATTTGACATGATCTCCATGCTTGGCTTCCTGATCTTGATGGGCACGGTGGTCAACAATCCCATCCTTATTGTCGACCGTGCGGTCGCCAATGTATCCGACGCGGGTATGGAGGTGGTTGCGGCGGTGCAGGAAGCCGTAGAGGCGAGGCTGCGGCCTATTGCCATGTCCACCATTACCACGCTCAGCGGCCTCGCACCCCTGGTGCTGCTGCCGGGCGCCGGTACCGAGCTTTATCGCGGGGTAGGTGTGATTGTGATGTTTGGTATTCTGGGCTCTGCTGCTGTTACCCTGACGCTGCTACCCGCCCTGACGGTGATGGTGTTGCAGTGGCAGCAGCGTCGTCTTGCGAGATCTGCAGGAGTTGATTGACATGAAGTCCGCACTGGATGACCACTACCGGTCTGCGCAGTGGCCAATGCCACCTGAGGCGCTCACTGCTGAGGGCGCGGCGCGCAGGGTGGGTGTGGAGCTCGAGTTCTCGGGGCTTCGGCTGGAGAAGATCGCGGCATTGATACGCGAGCAACTCGGCGGGGAGCTGGAGTCCGTTTCGCCCTATGAAAGTGTGGTGCGCAACACCGATCTCGGCGACTTCAAGGTCGAGCTCGATTCCGCCTGGCTCAAGCGCCGCGGCCGGGAGCGGGTCAGCGATACCACTGACGAACTGAGTATGCTCGGCGAAAGCGTGCTCAAATTGGCGGCCGAACAGCTGGTGCCGTTTGAAGTGGTGAGCCCCCCCATTGCCATGGCGGACCTCTGGCGCCTGGGTGCGTTGTTGCGGGTACTGCAGAGCAGCGGTGCCCGCGGTACGGCTGACGCGCCGCATTATGCCTTTGGCCTGCACCTGAATCCGGAGCTGCCGGGCCTTGATGCCGCAACGATTCTGAATTACCTGCGCGCGTTCTGCTGTCTGTCCGATTGGCTCCGTGTGCGCAGCAAGGTCAATCTGAGCCGCCGCATCACGCCCTATATCGATCCCTACGACAAAAACTATGTGAGCCAACTGCTCGCAGCCGATTATGCGCCCGACCAGGCGCAGTTGATTGCTGACTATCTGGCGGCGAACCCCACGCGCAACCGCGCCCTGGACATGTTGCCCCTGTTTGCCCACCTCGACGCGTCGCGTGTGCGTGACGCCATTGCGGATGGCCGCGTGTCTTCGCGGCCTACGCTGCATTACCGGCTGCCCAACTGCGAGATTGATGACCCCAGCTGGTCGCTCGCGCGGCCCTGGCGCGATTGGCTGCAGGTAGAGGCGCTGGCCTGCGACCCGCCGCGACTGGAAGCTGCGATGCAAGCTTATCGCAAACATCTGGGGGGGTTCAGCAGCGGACTGTTTGGCGACTGGGCCCTGTCCAGCGCGGATTTCCTGTTACCGGAATTGTGTTGAGGAGCGATTCTGGCCGCGCGCCGGTGAAGCCGGGCGTGTCTGGTGCTAAACTGGCGCAAATGACGTTAAGGAGAATGCCGACCCATGAGTGCAGCTGACGCGGAAAATCATCAACAGTGCATGGAACGTTTTATCGCACTGGCAAATACCATGAAGAATGAAGGGGTATCCACGCGAGTGGTTTCCGCCGCATTGATGACTGCCTCCGGGGTGTATGCCACCTATTCCGTGGCCGGCAACTCCGGTGGCCTGCATGAGTCGGGGGTCGAAAAAGTTGCCGCCGCCTACAAGCAGAACCTGGAGAACATCCAGCGTTTGAAGCGTGCTGAGTCCGGTGAGGACCAGGGCGACGCCTGAAGCGATCGGCGCCGGTTAAGAGAACTGCGCCGTGTCCGGGATCTGCACCGTTTCATAGTTCCGCGCGGATTTCGCGGATCTGCTCGAGGAAGTGGCCCGGCGCCAGCATGGCCTTCAATTCCTCGGCGGTTACCGGGCGGCTGAACAAATAGCCCTGGATAACATTCGCACCCTGGTCCGTCAGGAAGTTGAACTGCTCGCTGGTTTCCACGCCTTCGGCGACCAAGTCCAGGTTCATCGACTGGCCCATGGCAATAATGGCCCGCACGAGGCTGGCATCGTTGTCACTCTTGTCGAAGTCGATCACAAAGCTGCGGTCGATTTTCAGTTCGTCGAGAGGGAAACGGCTCAGGTAGCTCAGCGAAGAATAGCCAGTGCCGAAATCGTCGATCGAGAGCCGCAGGCCCATAGCCTTCAGTTCACGCAGTGCGCGCACCGTGGTTTCACTGTCCTCCACCAGAATGCTCTCGGTGAGCTCCAGTTCAAGGGAGGAGGCTGGCAACCCGCTGGTCTGCAGTATTTCGCGTACCGTTGGGCAAAAGTTGCGGGTGAATTGCAGCGCCGATACGTTCACGGCGATCTTCGGCAGAGTGAAGCCTTGTTGGCGCAGGTCGACCAGGTCGCGGCAGGCCTGCCGGATACCCCAGCTCCCCAGCTCTCCGATCAGGCCAATTTCCTCGGCTACCGGAATAAAGCGGAAAGGCGGAATCATGCCCTGCTCCGGATGCTGCCAGCGAATCAGGGCCTCCGCGCCGATCACCGTGCCGGTGAGTGTGTCTACCTGCGGTTGATAGTGGAATAGCAGCTCGTTCCGTTCCAGCGCCTTGCGCAGGTCCGTCTCCAGACGCAGGCGCTCAACGCCGGCGGCGTCCATGTCCGACGTGTAAACGACATAGGTGTTCTTGCCCTGCGACTTGGCGTGGAACATCGCAGTGTCGGCTGCTTTCAATAGCCCCTCAAGTTCGCTGGAATGGTCGGGCGCCATGGCGATACCAATGGAGGGCGTAATCACCAGTTCGTGGTCATCAATCACCACGGGCTGCAGCAGGGTATCCAGCAGGCGCTGCGCGACTGTGCGCACCGCCTGTTCATCCTCAACCTGGTTCAGTACCACAGTGAACTCATCGCCACCCAGGCGCGACACATCAATGCGGGAATCCGAGTCGACAAAGTGTGCGACCACGTCGCTTTCCCGCACACAGGCGGCCAGGCGCCGTGCGACTTCCTTCAACAGCGCATCGCCTGCACTGTGGCCCAGTGAATCATTGACGCGTTTGAAGTTGTCCAGGTCGAGGAAGAGCAGGGCGAGCTTTTCATTGTTGCGTTTGCTCAGGCGCAGCAGCAGGTCCAGTTGCTCCGTAAACAAGCGCCGGTTGGGCAGCGAGGTGAGGCTGTCGAAATACGCCATCTGCCGCAGGCGGTCTTTGGTCTCGGTGACCTGCCGCACGGCCTGGTTCAGTTCCTGGTTACGCTGCGAAAGCTGCGCGGTGCGCTCTTCGACCTTCATGCTCAGCAGCTGGTGGTCAACGCCGATCTGTGTCTTGTAATTGTGCAGACCGCCGATGATGGCGTTCAGTACATTGGCAATTTCCTTGACTTCGCCCTCGCCCTCTATGGTCAAGGGTTCGCCCACGTTGCCGGCAGTGATGTCATCCGCCATGCGCGCGAGTTTGGCCAGGGGGCCGGTCAGTTTGCGCGTATAGCGTGTGACAATCAGACTGCCAATCAACAGCAGGAGCAGGGTGATGCCGGCAATGGTGCCGAGCGTTGGCAGTAGCGACACGAGCAGCATGCTGCGGCTGATACCCACGTGCACGAAGCCGGCCACAAACTGGCTGCCCGTCGGCTGAGCGAGCGACGCCCCGAAGTCGCGCCGCGTGAGGTCCTCGCGCAGGGGATTCAGGCCCGACAGAATAGGGATGGAAGCATTCAACACCTGTTCGCCGCCGGTGACCGATGCCATCAGCTCCGCCGCATCCGGGGGTGGCAGCCCCTCTTGTACTGTTAAACCTGTTTTGTCGTGACTGGCCCCCCCGCGCAGTACGTTCAGCGCTGGCAGTTTGCCTTCAATATCCTCAATGGCGGATTGTTCTACCACCTCGATGCCGTCAACGGTATCAATACGCACATAGCTGATGGCGGGCGACAGGGTTTGCAGGCGTTCGAGAAAGTTGTGCAGCGTGCGGCGCTCCCGCAGTTGCAGGTCGGCGGCCAGTGCAGTTTCCCGCGTGATTTCGGTCGTCAGGGTGCTGATCAGGCTATCGCGCAGCAGGAAGTACTCCCGTATACCCGTAGCGGTAAGGATCAGCAGTGCCATCACACTGGCAGTGCTGACGACCATGAGGTTGATGCGGCCGGCGACAGTCAATGGATTGCTCCCTTGCCGCTACCGTTGCCGGTATCGGACTGAGGCGAGGTGTACACCTCGGACAGTGGTACTGGCAGCCCCTGCGGATTGATGACCCGGGCGTGACGCCGGTTGAGCAGGCGTGGCTCGGGTACACCGCAGGAGTGAGCGATGATTTCCACTTCATGCATAAGGTTGGTGGCGTAACTCGCTACGCGAACGGCCTTGTCACTCGGGTCCAGGCCGCGCTGCAAGTCGGGGTCGTGTGTGGTGACCCCGGTGGGGCAGGTGTTCTTGTTGCATTGCAGTGCCTGAATGCATCCCAGCGCAAACATGAAGCCGCGGGCAGAGTTGACGCAATCGGCACCCATGCAGAGGGCGGCAGCCACGCCGGAGGGATTGATCATCTTGCCGGAGCAGATCACGCGCACGCGGTCGCGCAGGCCATACTGCAGAAGCTTGTCGACCACCAGCGGCAGGCTGCTGCGCAGGGGCAGGCCCATGAGGTCAATGAGGCTTTGCGGCGCCGCTCCCGTACCGCCATCGGCGCTGTCGATGGTGACGAAATCCGGGGCGTGGTCCAGCCCCCGCTGATTGATGCGCTGACAGAATTCATCCAGCCAGCTGCTTTCGCCGAGTGCGAACTTTATGCCGGTCGGCTTGCCGGTGACCTCACGTACGTGACGAATCATGTCCAGCAGGTCGTCGATGTTGCGAACCTCCGGATGTCGATTGGGGCTTATCGAATCCTCGCCTTCGGGAATGCCACGTGTGCTGGCAATCACGCTGGTGACCTTTGCCCCGGGAAGAATGCCACCTTTGCCGGGTTTGGCGCCCTGGGAAAGCTTGATTTCAAACATGCGCACCTGTTCGTGGCTGGCAATGTCGCGCAGCCGCTCATCGCTCAGTCGGCCTTCGCCGTCGCGCACCCCGTATTTGGCAGTACCTATCTGGAAAACGATGTCGCAGCCGCCCTCGTAGTGAAAGGGAGAAATGCCGCCTTCGCCGGTATTCAGCCAGAGTCCTGCTCTGGCGGCGCCGCGGGACAAGGCGCGCACAGCGGGCTCGGAAATGGCACCGAAGCTCATGGCCGAAATGTTGAAGAAGGAAAATGTGCTGTAGGGCGTGCGGGTGTAGCCTTCGCCAAACACGATTGCGGTGCGGGCCGGCACCTCCTCGTCGAGGGGAGGGATCAGCGCATTGAGGAAAATGAAATCGCCGGGTTGATTCAGCGGCAGGGTGGAGCCGAAAGCCACGGTCGAATCCAGATTCTTGGCAGCGCGATACACCCAGGAGCGCTGAGCGCGATTGAAGGGCAGTTCTTCCCTGTCCTGGGCGAAAAAATACTGGCGGAAAAACTCTCCAATGAACTCGAAGAAATAACGGAAGCGGCCGAGGACCGGGTAGTTGCGGCGAATGCTGTGGGTGGTCTGGCGAACGTCGACAACGTACATCCAGCAGACCGCAACCACCAGCCCCAACAACCCGAGCGCAAAAATGAAGGCGAAGGCGTCCAGAAAACCGGCGGTAAAGTGTTTCAGGGTTTCCATGCGCTGCCCTTTTTCTGTGCAGGTTTAAAGGTACGTTATTTGCCCCGTGTGGAGCAATGGCCTTGATGGCTCCACACGATAAAGCGGGCGCGGAGTGCGGCCGCAGCGCGTTGTGACTCACGCAGCGGGGGCCGCGGGGGCGGCATGGACTTGCTGTGCTCGAGGGTGACGAGCTCCGTCACGTGGCCATCGGCGATGAGCTTGTCCAGCCCAGCCTGCAGGCGGTTCGGTTTGCGCGCCTGCAGGTCGAGCACGCCGACAGCGGCGCCACTGCTCAGCGCCTCGTAGAGCATCGCGGCGCTATCCGCGGTCACCCAGATAATGCCGCATTGATCGTATTGCGCCCTCAGATCTGCGGATGACGTTTCAGCTGCGGGGAGTACGTGGCACCGGTCATCGTGCAGCGTGCTCAGCATCGGCACGAAGTCGTTCGGCGTGCGACGCGATGTCGCAATCTGCCAGTTGACGTCGGGCAGGTTGCAACGCAGGCGCTGAATCTGCTCTACGACCTGCTCAGCGTCCCAGTGAAAGTGGCGCGATGGCCCACCGATGAGTATCAGTCCCCGTGAGGGGTCTACGCGGGTTGCGGGCCGCAGGGGGTTGAGCGGCCCACGGGTGACGATATTCCGGCGCGACATCTCTAGCCCATCGTGTTCCGGTACGATGCAGGCATCGAACAGCGGGCGCAGCACACCGGGGTTCATCAGGGCAACCAGTTTGCCGCCATGCCACCAGCGTGCTTTCAGCCCCGCCCAGTGGGTGCGCCTGCCACACACCAGAATCAGCTCGGGCCGGGGCAGGTCAGCGGCACCAGACCGGTAGGGAAGCCAGTATACCGCCGCGTTTTGTTGCTCTTGCAGTGCTCTCGCGAGGCCTTCCAGTTGCCGCCTGTGACCGCTTGTGGCGTCGTGTATGCACCAGACAACGCGCGGCCAGCTACGTCCCTGCTCTCTGCGGCGGGTCTCCTGCGGCAGTGGCGTGTGCCTGGCGGTCCTCAATATGGACACATGTGGCTCCCGGTGGCTGGCGAAAAATCTCCGGGCTTTAGATTAGCGCTGCAGACGCCGCTTGTAGACGTTAAATGACAAAAAAGTGGGAAAAACCCGGCGCTTGTCTAGCGCAGCTGGTTTCCCCAATGCCGGCAGCGCAGCGCATTGAAACGGTCCTTTAGTTCCCGCCGCTGCCGTTTCCAGCGATCCATCTGGCTTGCAGAGGCGCCGTGCTGTCGGCGGTCGTCCAGGCGTTCTATCTGTTGCTGCAATTTACGGCAGAGCTGCAGGCTGGCGTCCGGCTCTTGCCCCTGTGACAGCGCCGGCAGCAGGAGCAGCAACAGGGCGAGCAGCGCGGCGCGGCGGCCGTGCCTGGGCGCGCCTGGAAGGGCTGCAGATAAATTGGGTGTGCATCGTTCTGGCATGGCGTTTTCCTCCGGTATGGTCTGCACAGTGTAGGTGCGGCTGCGTGTCGCCACTGCGGCGTGGGCGTATTTGACGGAATGCGACCGCGAGCGCCAGCGCGCTTTGCCCGACGGTACCGTGGGCCGCGCTGACCGGGTACGCCCCGACCCCCTCGGCGAATCCTCGCAGGAGGTGGAAGCGCCATTGGACATGCCTGAGCGGTTTACCTTGACCCACGCGCGAACAGCTCATTAAAATTAACCGCGGTATAAAAATCATTCAAACGCAGAGGTTGCCACGGTGTTCATTCTGTTTGAGGTATTCGGCGCATGATCCGTGCGCAGCACTGGCCGTGGTTGCAGCTTGTCGTCGCCTTTCTGATCCAGGCCACAGGCACAGGCGCCCTGAGCTATTCCTACAGCGTGATTGCGGTACCCCTGGCCGAGACCTACGATGCCAGCCGCATGACGCTGATGCTGGGGCTCACCTGCATGACACTGGGGGCCGGCATGGTGTCGCCGCTGGCGGGGGTCGCAATTGATCGCCTGTCGCTGCGACTGATCATCATCTTCGCGATCTTGATGACGGCCACGGGGTTTGTGGCGCTATCCCTCACTACCGCGATGTGGCAGGTGCCGGCCATTTACGGCCTGATCTTCTGCTTTGGTTACGTGCTGCTGGGGCCGCTGTCGGCCTCGACCTTGCTGGCTCGCTGGTTCACCCGCAACCGTGGGTTGGCACTGGGTATTGCAGGAGCGGGCACGTCGTTTGGCGGCTTCCTGTTTCCGCCGCTCATTACCTGGCTTACCGATTTGCTGGGCTGGCGGCTTGCGCTGCAGGTCTTCGCCGGGGTGATCGCGCTGATTGCTGTTCCCGTGGCACTGCTGGCGGTGGACCGCCCGGCGAGCAAAGGTTTTAGCCCGCCGGCTGATGGTGCCGCCGAGCATGAAGCGCACAGCGGTGAACGCTTCAATTCCACCGATGCGATCCTGCGCCACCGCGGTTTCTGGCTGATCGCCGTGTCGGTGGGTTTCATGTTTGCCGCCTACACGGCGACGGTGGGCAGCCTCATGCCCTTCATTCTTGATACCGGGGCGACGCGCGAGCAGGGGGCGATGCTGATTGCCAATCTGGCGCTGGCAGCGGTGCCGGGCACGCTGCTTTTCGGCTGGTGCGCCGACCGCTTCGATGTGCGTCTTGCCCTTGCGGCGGTCATGGCATTGATGGGGATTGGTCTGTCGCTGTTCTGGGGAGAGCCGGATATGCCGAGGTTGGTCGCGGGCAGCCTGATTATGGGCCTCGGCGGCGGCGGCATGTTACCGGTATGGAGCTCTTTGCTGGCGCAGGTTTACGGGGTATTGAACTACGGGCGGGTCATGGGGCTCATGGCGCCGGTATTGCTGCCCTTCAACCTGCTGACGCCGCCGCTGGCAGGCTGGGTGCGCGACATCAGTGGTTCTTATGACCTGGCGTTCATGGGGTTCGTGTTGCTGTTGCTGCTGGCCGTCGCGATGATTCCGTTGATCGAGCGCAGTGGTTCCACGTCGCGACGCGCCTCAGCTGCCGAGGGGTAAACCACGACCGGTATCAGCCGGTCGCTTGAGCACCGCTGGTGCCATCGCTTGAGGTGGCTGCCTCGGCCGGGCTCTGGCCCCCATTGATGGCGTCGACCACCGATTGCGCGTTGCGTATCGCCCCTTCGATATACCCCACCCCGGTACAGTCGCCCGCTTCGTGCACGGCAAAGCCATTGTTGCGTAGCAGCTGCGCGACGCTGGAATCGCCGCTGGCGCCCTTCGCCACGATCACTTGTTGCGACTTTACACGCTGCGCATTGCCCGCGGCGTCCTCAAAGGTCACGGCATCGGCTTCGATGCGGATATTGGTCGCGGAGGGCTGCAGAACAGCCCCGTGTTCACGCAGTTCGGCCAACAGGCGCATGCGGCGCACGATGGGCAGGCCTGCGCCAAAGCGCGGCGCTTCGTCGACTACGGTAACCACGCGCCCGCGCTCGAGCAGAAACTCAGCCAGTTCCACACCGA
The DNA here is from genome assembly GCF_000423125.1 of Haliea salexigens DSM 19537. Classification (GTDB taxonomy): domain Bacteria; phylum Pseudomonadota; class Gammaproteobacteria; order Pseudomonadales; family Halieaceae; genus Haliea; species Haliea salexigens. The sequence goes on along the minus strand of NZ_AUHJ01000003.1, from coordinate 105,115 downwards.
CCAACTCACCGCCAATGATGACAATATGCTTTCCCAACGGCATCCAGGCGTGGGTCAGTTTGCGTACGAGGTCCAGATTGGCGCTGAGGCCGGTGGCCGCGCCGATGCGGGTAGCCATTCGCGTGAGGCCTGACGTGCGGGATTTGAGTCTGGCTGAGCTCTCCCCCAGGATCAGCTTGCGCATGTCATCGCCACTGAAGACGTGGTGTTGCTCGTTCCCGGGTATCTCTGGCAGGTCGCGTTTGGCCCCGGTGGCGACGATGACAGCGTCCGCGCCCAGTGAACGCAGCAACTCGGGTGTAGCCTCGGTGTTCAGGCGCAAGTCAACATCCGCCTGGCTCACTTCCCGGCGCAGCCAGTTCAGGAAACGCTGGTTGGGTTGGTAGGCCAGTGAGGCGAACTGCAGGGTGCCCCCGAGTCGTGGGCCGCGCTCCAGGAGCGTGACTTTGTGCTGATCGCGCGCAAGCAGGCGCGCTGCTTCCATGCCGGCGGGGCCGCCGCCCACAATGGCAATGTGAAGCGGGGCGCTGGAGCGCGGGCGGGCGATGCGCAGGTGCTCCACGCCAATCTCCGCATTGACCGCGCAGCGCGTGGAATCGCCGGTGTAGATGGCGCTGGCGCAGGTAATGCAATAGACACAGGGCCTGATGGCCGCAATGTCGCCCGCCGCGAGTTTGTTGGGGAGCTCCGGGTCTGCCAGCAGCTTGCGGCCCAGTCCCAGGAAGTCGAAGGTTCCCTTCTGCAGTTCCGCCTCGCCGACATCCAGCTCAATGCGCCCGGAGGCGATCAGCGGAATCTTGACGACCTGTCGCAACGCGGCGGTGGCAGGCAGGTTGGCCCCGGGGATTTGTGGGATATTGGATTCCGAGTGCAGCTTGCCGTAGGCGGTTTCATGGTAGGCGCTGACCGTGATGGCGTCGGCGCCCGCCTGCTCGACGAGTTGTGCCGTGCGCTTGGCATCCTCCAGTGTAATCCCGCCTTGCTTGCCGACTTCACGCGAGTCGAGTTTGACCCACAGTGCGAACTCTGCCCCCACTTCAGCACGCACCGCATGGATGACTTCCAGCAGCAGGCGCGCGCGATTCTCTACACTGCCGCCGTAAGCATCGGTGCGTGTGTTGGTTTTCGGGGAAATGAAGGAGGACAGGATATAGCCGTGCCCGCCATGGATCTCGATGCCGTCAAAACCTGCCTGTTTGGCGCGCCGTGCGCCCTCGGCAAACTGTTGCACAACGAGTGCGATATCCGCCTGTTCCAGCACCTTGATCTGCGGAGGGCTGCTCATGCCGGCAGACATTTTTGCCAGCTCCTCGGGCAGGAAGTAGCTCAGGAAATCTGCATCCTTGACAGGTGTCGGCATGGCCGGCGCCCAGAGTGGGTGGCCATCCCGGGCGCTGTCCCCCGCGACCAGTCCACCGTGGTGCAGCTGCACAGCGGCCTTGGCACCGTGGCGATGCACGGCATTGACCAGCTTCTCGAGGCCGGGCAGGAACCGGTCCTCGGAAATGCCGACCTGCCAACGCTGCACCCGGCCCACGGGCAAAGCCACACCGGTTGCGCCGGTAATCACCAGGCCAACACCGCCGCGTGCCTGTTCCTCGTGGTAGGCGATCAGCCGTTCACCCGCGCTGCCATCGCTCTCGGCGAAGTTGACCCCCATGGCCGTGACGATCATGCGGTTTTTCAGTTCAAGCGCACCGATTCGGGCGGGGGACAGAAGTGTGGGGTACTGCGATGTGCTCATGCGGGGGTCTCCGTGCGCTGATGTTCAGCCGGTGCGCTGCCACAGCAAGGTGGGCACGTAGCCCTGTGCGTTGGCGGCGGCGGTCAGCGTCAACTGATGGTTGTCGAGGTGGTAGGTTCGCGGGAAAACGGCACCGGCCCAGCTCAATACGGAAGCCCCCTGGACGAAATGCGTCACTTCGCTGCGGGCTTCGTTGACCTCGAAGCGCCCGAAGTAGCTGGAATAGCACCCATAGGAAAGGGCCAGGTCCGGCGTCACGCCGGCCGGTAGATCGTCGGCGGAAGGGGGCGCGGCGCCGGGTTGCATCAGGTGCACCGACAGCTCACCGCCTGTGCCATAGAACAGCAGGCCACGCGGCGTGAGCCCCATGGGGTGGAGGGTGGAGCCGTCTGCTGTGGTCAGCGTGTAGGACACCAACTCCCAGCACCCTGCCAGTGCTTGCGCGTCACGCATCGTGGTATTGAACCTGTACTCAACGGGTCGATCCCGCCAGCATACTTCATAAGGCAGCGGGCTCCGGGTTTCCCGTCGCCGGCGGGGGTGCAACAGGCAGCGGATACCAGCTATTTATACCGCGCAGCTGTGCCTTCCCAGTCGCGGTCGTTTCTGCTAACGCCAGCGCTGAGGCGCGGGGTACAGTCGGAATATTAATAAGCATAATTTTTATTACTGGAGGTTTTGCCCATGCGTCATATCTCGTCCGTATCCCTGCTGGCATCGTCGATTGCCCTGGCCATCAGCGGCGGCGTTGCGGCCCAGGAAAACCAGCGCAATATTGCGCTGGAAGAAATCATCGTTACGGCGCAAAAACGCGAGCAGAATCTGCAGAGCGTTCCCATTGCGGTGACCGCGCTCAATGCACAAACGCTGAACATGTTCCGCGTGACCAACACCGAGGACCTCAGCAACCTGGCGCCGAACCTGAATATCCAGAATCAGGGCCGCGGCACCATCCCCCAGATCAATATTCGCGGTGTGTCCTCAGGCGTGTCGGCGGCTGAAGTGGATCCGAAGATCGCCACCTACCTCGACGGCGTGTACATCGGGCGTACCATTGGGTCAATCTTCGATATGGCCGATATCGAGCGTGTTGAAGTCCTGCGGGGGCCGCAGGGCACGCTGTTCGGGCGCAACGCCACCGGTGGCGCCATCAGCATTACCACATCGGCGCCTACCGGCGAGTTTGGCCTGTCACAGGACGTCTCGGTAGGTAACCTCAACGCTCAGCGGTTCCGCACGATTCTGAACCTGCCGTCCATGGGGCCATTGAGCGTCAAGCTGAGCTACCTGTATGACAAGAATGACGGCTATTCTGACAACCTGATCGCCGGGCGCACACTGGATCTGCGCCTGCGCAACCCTGATATGGGCGTGCTCACCTACGCCGAGAACCTGGGCAGCAAGAATGTCGAGGCCTTCATGTTGGCCGCCAACCTCGATTTTGACACGGTGACCGTAGACTATCGCTTCGACTACACGGACAGCGTAACCGTCGGTGCGCCTGTGCAGCAGGTGGGTATTATCGGTGCGACGGCGCCGCTGGTTGGCGGGATCAACCAGTTCCAGCCGTTGTACGGCGGCATTACCAACCTGAGCACAACGCCCCTCAAGGACGTTGCCGCTGCGACCAGCGAGGAGCCGCTGCTGATTCAGGGGCATAACGTGACCCTGAGCTGGGAGATCAACGACAACCTGAGCCTGAAGAGCATCACCGCGTATCGGGAAATGGACCAGCGCCCGGCAATCTACGACCTGGGCGCTACCGGCGGCTGGAAGTTCACCGCTGCACAGCTCGGTGCGCTGTTGCAGGGTGATGTCGGGGGCATTCTGGCTAACCCGCCCGGCCCCAACGACTCGCTGTTTACCCTGTTGACCGCGCGGTCGCTCAAGCAGGAGCAGTTCAGTGAGGAGCTGCAGTTAACCTGGGCCACTGACAGCTATACCCTGGTGGGTGGCGTGTTCTACTTCCAGGAAGAAGCCGAAGCACGCAACGTACTCGGTGTGCTGCAGCCGGTAGCGAATGGTGTCGTGATTCCCACGCCCTTCGACGCCATTTTCGGCAGCGGGGTTAACTCAACCGACACCGACAACAGTTCCTGGGCGGTATTCGCCGAGGGTACGTTCCACGCCACAGAGAAACTCGACGTCACGCTGGGTATTCGGCGTACGGAAGACGAGCGTGAAATCGACCTCGTGGATATCAGTGCCACATCGGGTGGCGGCAACCTCGGCGAAGGGCTATACACGCTCGAATACGGCGAGACCAACTACAACGTCGTGCTTAGCTACAACTGGGCGGATGACGTAATGACCTACGCCAAGGTGAGCACGGGTTTTGTTGCCGGCGGTATTCTCAACGGTATCTCCTATGACCCTGAGTCCATTACCAATTACGAACTGGGCCTGAAGTCGCAGTTTATGGATAATCGCCTGCGCTTGAACGCCGCGGCCTTCTTCATGGATTACGAAGATCTGCAGGTACAGCTGTTCGAGGATGGCGTGCAGAGCTTCGAGAATGCCGGGCAGGTGGAAGTGACCGGCATTGAACTGGAACTGGACGCCATACTTGGTGAAGGCCTGACTCTGAGCACCACCCTGGGTGCCTACGATTACGAGTACAAGGAATACATTCGCGGTGGCGTTGATGTAGCCGATCAGGTGCGCCCGATACGTGCGCCGGACTTCAATACCCGTATCTCGCTGCAGTACGACTTTGCCCAGAAGATGCTGGGTGGCTCGCCCTTTATGCGCCTGGACAGCCGTTATTTGGCAGAAGGTGAGAACACGGCCTTTGCCAGTGGCTTCCCCGAGGCTGACCGCCTGTCACAGCGCGAGGCCTACTGGTTGTTGAATGCACGTGCCGGTGTGATGGAAATTCCCATGGGCTCCGCGGTCAGCAGTGTATCCTTCTGGGTCAAGAACCTGCTGGATGAAGATGAGATCAACGTGTTCGGCAACGAAGTCATTAACATGACCGCCCAGTACAATATGCCGCGCACTTACGGCATTGATTTCAATATCACCTTCTAGAGGAACCGCTCAGGTGAGCCTGCCCTGCTCTCAGGGCAGCTCACCGCACAGTGCCTGCACAAGGCTGCGCGCGGTCCAGGGCGCTGTAGCGTATTTGCCGGTGTCAATGCTCAGGTAGTTGCCCGAGCGTGTGACACCATAGTCATAGCGCTTGTGCAGTGACGCCGCCGGGTCCGACAACTCGCCGCGGCCGGCGGCAAATACCCAGCCGCCCTCAACCCGGCTACTTTCCATTTCCGCGCGAATATCGCCCACCCAGGGCAACAGCGACTGCAGCGTGTCCAGCACGGTGCTGGTCAACAGGGCGGGGTCCGGCAGATTGAGGGTGTGCAGGGGCGGTGGTTCCACTGCCGAGCTGTCGACCCGCAGGCCCGCGGGATACCACGAGAGATAGAAGTCGCGTCCGTTGTAGTTCTTGATGTCGCCAAACGGCCCCGTTGCGATAATGGCACAGGGCGTGTGAACAGGCCGTCGGGTACGCAGGAATATCGATTGACGATAGCGATTGGACCAGACCCCGCACGGCATGATGCCAGCGCTTTCATCAACAGCCATGCGGCCCTGCCACAGCGCGTTGACGACGTGGCTGTAGGTCTCTGTGTGACTGGCATTCGTTGCCACCGTCCACGGCCCGTGTACCGATTCCCCAGCGGGGTGGGCGGCGAGCACTCGCTCCCCCATGCGCAGGTGAATCAATGGTTCAGCAGCCACCGCCGCCTGGAAACGGTTTGCAATCCAGGTCGTCTCGACGGAGCGCTCGGGCACGTGAAACCCTGCCACAATCTCTCTCGAATCGCCGTTGGCCGCCAGCTCTGCCGCCGAGAGCCGGTTGCTGGTGGCGCCTGAGACATCGGTCAGATAGTGGTGCGCATCGGGGTGTGCTCGCACCAGCTCGCTGACCCGATCGAGGTACTGCGCCATATCATCGGCGGTGACTACTGAGTCGCGATGGCAAAGATAGATGTCATCCTGTGCGGTAACAACGGGGTCCAGAGACGTTGCGAGCAGGTCTTCAACCAGTGGTTTGAACAGCAATCCACCGCTCAATACGTGCCGTGCGGAGTGCAGGGAGCTGTCTGCCGAATAGATATAGCCGAGGTGAATTTTGCCTTCATTCCAGCGGCTGGCTCCGGTAAAGGGTTCAGGGGCTTCGTCGAACAGCGTGACCGCAATACCCTTGCGCGCCAGATACAAGGCAACCGAGCAGCCCATGATGCCGGCGCCCAGAACGGCGATATGGCGTGTTGCCTTCACGGGGCGGGTTCGCCCTGCAGGAAATAAGAGCTGGCGTCATAGGGGTCGCTGGCGAGCACCAGAAGCACGCTATGCTGCTCGACATAAGTTTGCTCGCCCCACACCCCTGCGCTTACCAGTAGCGCTGGACCGTTGCTGTCCAGCGTGACCTCCGCTCGCTCGCTCCCGTATTGCAGCGCAACATCGATTCGCCCCGCGAGGCAGACCAGTAATTGCTGGCCGCGACGATGGCCGTGTCCACCGCGTTGTGTGCCGGGATCTGCTTCCGATACGGTAAATAGGCGCTGTGGTGCGAAAGGCAGCTGGTCGAACTCCAGCGGCAGCAGGCATCCCCTTGCATCGCGATGTCGCTGCAGGTGCAACAGGTGCGCTTTGCCATCAAACCAGCAGTCCTGCGTAGTGGCAGCAAGTGTCATGCGGGTGAACCGCTCTGCGGTCGGTTCTGGTCCAGGTAGTGCACCAGGGGCGCGCCGATATCCAGCTTGGCCGTACTGCTGAGGCCGGAGTTCCACAGCTCGCGCAAACAGGCGCAGAGCACTTCAAACCGCTGGTGGGGCGTGAAGGCCCAGCTGCGTGACAGGCTACCGGGTTTATAGTACTTGAAGCACAGGGTTTCCGGCACGCGCACGAAGTTGCCCAGCAGGCTCATGTGGAACAGCCAGGGCATGTCGGTAGAAAATTCCCCGGCGCCGTGCAACTTCAGTCCACCGATCTGGCGTACTTTCTCCAGGCGAAAAACACCGCGGTTGGGAACCCACCATTTGAGCCCGCCGGCCAACATCAGGTGTCCTCGTTCCGCGGGATTGGTGATGCCGTCGAGCTCATTCAGCACCCAGTGTTCCTCGCGGCCATCGGTGTGTGTGAGGTGGACATCCGAAAAACTCACTACGGCATCGGGGTCGCTATCCAGCGCGGCGACCAGCCGCTCTACATAGGTGGGTGCTATCACATCGTCGTGAAACGCGAAAAGTGCATAGTCGGCGTCCGCCAGTGCAAGCAGTGCATTGCAATTGCCGACATAACCCAGGCGTTGCTCTTGCCGGACCACACGAAAGCGCGAGTCAGCTTCAGCATGTGCGCAGCAGAGTTCAAACGTGTCATCGTCACAGTCGTCTACCGACACAATAACGCTGAAGTGTGCATAGGTTTGCGCGGAGAGGGAATCGAGGGTTGCCTGGATGAAGTCAGCTGCCTGCCAGGCAGGCAACAGGGCACAGACGGAGGCGTGTGCCGTTGTGGGGTGTTGATTCATGGTCCGCTGAATCCCTGGCGGGTGGTTTCTGATTTCCCGGCAAGTCCGGTACGTGCTCGACATTTAAGCACGCTGGTCGCCTTTAATGTCGTTTTACCCGGTAAATTTTACAGCGCAGGTGCAAAAAGTACACGCGATGTTCACAGGTGGGTGTCGATTGGGCGCGGCCTGCGCCATCGAGGCGCACTGGCACAGCAATTGCAACACCACCGGGGTAAGGGCAGGACGCCTGCCGCTACTGTAATGACTATCTGGAGGCGATATGACAAGCACAGGCAATGAGAAAGACAGCTACGAACAATTCATGGGGGCCCTTGAGGTGACCAACGACGCGCTCACCGAGTTGCGCGATACACCGGTCATCAAGAGCATCGTTGAACTCATGGACAAGCAGGCGGAAGGTCGCAAGTTCGGGGTGGCGGTGTACGAAAATGATGCCGAGAACCCGCACGACTATTTCACGGTGCGTATGCATAACAGCAAGCTGCAATTGGCATCTCACGGCAAGGATGCACCGGATATCGACTGGAAAGTGTCAATGGATTATCTGCGTGATATCAACCAGAACCCGAAAAAATATATTGAGGACCCGTGGAAGCTCGACGTCGAGTGGTTGAAGAACCGGTTGCAGGCCGGCGCGTAGCGGGGTAGCCCGTGGTCGATCCCGTTCCTGAGCAGCACGCGCTGCCGGCAGTTGCGCGTGAAGTCAGCAAATTGTTGGGGCTTCCGGTGCAGTCCGGGCATGGGATGGACGTGCTGATCAATGGCGATGAGATTTTCCCGGCCATGCTGCAGGCCATCGCGGGTGCCAGGCGTGAAATCTGTTTTGAAACCTTCATCTACTGGTCAGGCGATATAGCGCAACGGTTTGCCAGCGCGCTCAGCGACGCTGAACGGCGCGGCGTATCGGTTTATGTCTTGCTGGATTGGTGGGGCGCCCAGGAGATGGATGAACACTTGATCGAGCAGATGCGGGATGCAGGTGTTCTTGTGCGTCACTTCAACCCCCTGCGCTGGTGGCAGCTGCAGCGCATGAACTACCGAACGCATCGCAAAATACTGGTGGTCGACGAGGAAGTCGCGTTCACCGGCGGGGTCGGCATTGCGGAAGAGTGGTGCGGAAACGCAAGAGGCCCGCATGAGTGGTATGACCTTCATTATCGGATGACGGGTCCCGCTGTGGGGGAGATGCGTGCTGCGTTCGCTGAAGTCTGGAGCGAGGTGTTGCAGCAGCCTTGCCTGCCGGCAGCCTCTACCCTTTCGTCGAGCCCGAAGCAGGCGGGTGGCGACGCCGCGCAAGTGCTCAGCAGTGCGCCCCGGAGCGGGAGTGAGCGCGTCTATGAGCTGTTCCGGTACGCCATTGAGTCCGCGACCGACTCATTCCTTGTGATCACGGCGTACTTCGTGCCTGACCGGGAAACGATTGCCGCACTCATTGCCGCTGTCAAGCGAGGGGTGAGCGTACAGGTGATGGTTCCGGGCCCGCATATCGATTCCCAGGTGGTCCGTTACAGCTCGCGGTCCTCTTGGGGGGAGTTATTGCAAGCGGGGGTGCGCATTCACGTGTTTACCCCGACCATGCTGCATGCGAAGGCCACAATCGTCGACTCAGAGTGGGTAATTGTTGGCTCGGCAAATTTCGATAACCGGTCTTTTGCGCTCAATGACGAAATCCTTGTGAATGTCTTCAGTGATGCGTTTGCTGCCGCACACTCGGCAATTTTTCGCGAGAATCTGGTGCGGTGTGAAGCATTGGATTACGACCGATGGCGGAAGCGCGGCGCTCTCACCCGCGTCAAGGAGTTCTTTTCCGACCTGCTTCGCCCCCAGTTGTAGCAGGTCCCCATTTCACTCCCTTGATTCAGGAGGAATGTGATCATGAAGCTGGAACGACTCGAAACCCCGGGCATTGCCCATTTCTCTTACCTGCTGGCGGACGGGGCCCGCGCGCTGGTGGTTGACCCGCGCAGAGACATCGACGTTTACCTGCGCAAAGCGCAGGAGTTTGGAGTGCAAATCACCCACGTGCTGGAAACCCATCGGCAGGAAGACTTTGTAATGGGGTCGGCACATCTGGCGCGTGTGACGGGGGCTCAAGTGGCCAACGGAACACACGAATGCTTTGGGCGAGGTGATGTGCGCCTGGAGGATGGCGATGAGTTCGACTTCGGCTCGCTGCGTGTGAAAGCGCTGAGCACGCCGGGGCACACGCCGGAGAGCATGTGTTACGCGGTATTCAGCGATGATGCCACCGCCGCATGGTGTGTCTTCACGGGGGATACCCTGTTTTTCGGCGAGACCGGCCGCACCGACCTGCCGGATGCAGCAAAGTCCGTAGAGAATGCAGCGCTCTTATACGACTCGGTGCACGAGAAGCTGGCCGACCTCGGTGATACCGCATTGGTCATGCCAGCGCATGGCCCTGGTTCGGTCTGCGGCAGTGGTATGGCGGAGCGACCGATGTCCACACTGGGTGAGGAGAAACTGTACAACGTGGTGTTCACCAAAGACCGCGACACATTCGCCCGTGAAAAGGGCAGTGAGCGACTGCCGCGGCCTCCCTATTTCAGGATTATGGAACGGGTCAACCTCGAAGGCGGCAAACCACTGGAAAAGCCACTGGGTATGGTCAGCATGATGGACCCGGAAAAATTCGCGCGGGGCATGACCGGCACTACAGTCTACGACACGCGGGAGCCGGAAGCCTTTGCCGGCGGGCATGTGGAAGGTGCCTACAGCATCTGGCTGGGTGGCCTGCCGGTGTTTGGCGGTTGGATGGCAGACGAAAATGACCCTGTCATGTTGGTAACCGACCGTGGAGAAGATGTTGCCCAGGCTGCCGTGCATCTTGCCCGTATCGGCTTGGATAACGTTGTTGGCGCACTGGCAGATGGCTTTGGGAATTGGCGCAAGTCGGGGCAAGCGGTGCAGCGCTCCGGTGCCATTACTCCCACTGAATTGAGCGCTGAGGGCGGCGCCTGCCAGATCCTCGATGTGCGTGAGCCCGATGAATTTGCTGCCGCCCACATCAAAGGGGCAAAGTCGCTATACGTTGGTCACCTTGAGGATGGCGTTGCCAGCCTGGACCTCGATAAACAGGCGCCGGTAGTGGTGACCTGCGGCGTAGGTCATCGCGCAGGGCTGGGAGTGAGTATTCTGCAACGTGCCGGATTTCAGGACGTTCGCAACCTCATTGGCGGCATGAGCGCCTGGCTGGCAATGGGGTTACCGGTAGAGGAAGGAGAATAGGAAGCCGCTCCCCCCAGGGTGCGGCTTCTCTCGAGGTGCGGCTATGGCCGAGCCGCTGCCCAGTAACCCAGGCTTGCCGTTATTGCGGTAAGAAAGGCGCCCCAGAGAATGTCTGAGCCAACCAGGCCCAGGCTCCAGCGGTGTAGTATGGCGTAATTGGTGACGGTATAGGTGCCGTAGGCCAGCGCACCCAACACCGCGCCGTTGATGAGTGCGATGCGTAACTGCCCCGCGTTCACCGCCGGTGTGACCGCCAGCATGACGATACCTGCAGCGTAGAAAAGGTAGAAAATGCCAGCGGCGGCAAAGTTCGGGCTTCCCCGCATCAGGTCGCCCAACTCGTGACGATAATATTTGCTCACGACGGCCCCTATCCATATAGCATCAATGGCAAGAAAAGCGATCAGGACGGTCAGGTAAGGCTTCAGAAGTGTGATCATTATTGGTTACTCCATTGCGTTTTCTGTTACGCGGGCGCTCAGCTCCCGGTGAGCAGTTGAAACAAGGTCACGCCAATAAAGGTGACGGCAGCCAGTAGCGCCGCCAAGAACAACAATGCGACGGCCAACGTTGCTGCAATGACCCAGCGGCTGCGTCGCTGCGCGCCACGGGCGTCCTGTTCGCAACGCTGTAGAAGCTTGACGTTGCGCTGGTTGGCCTTGAAAGCGAAGTCGAACAGGTCGCCCACGAGCGGTATGGTGCCGACAAGCGATTCAACGGCGACATTGCCCGTCATGCGCAGCAATACGGCGCCGGGGGCACCGCTGCGCCAGGCGGCAAAGATGATGATTGACGACAGGGCCGCACCGACCGCATCGCCGATACCCGGAATCAGGCCAATGATGCCGTCGAGACCAATGCTGCGCCCGAAGGGCAGGGGAATGCTGCTGTCGAGTAGCCATGCGAAGCGGGCGAGGCGAGGGTTGCGGCCGCTTTTTCCTGTATTTGAGCTGCTCATCATCACGGCCTCCGCTGATCCTGCCAGTAGCGCATCTGATCTTCAGGGTGGGGTGCGCACGGTGGTTGGTCAGTTCAGATGATACCGGAGTTTGTGAGTAGATGTTGTTGGCTCTCGGCTAGCGTGCCGCATGACGTTGTTTGGTACCGGAGGCCGGAGTCGATGGTCCGACATTTCGGCCGGCACGCGCCAGCGAGCCGCATGATGTTGTTTGGTACCGGAGGCCGGAGTCGATGGTCCGACATTTCGGCCGGCACGCGCCAGCGTGCCGCATGATGTTGTTTGGTACCGGAGGCCGGACTCGAACCGGCACGCTTTTTACGGCGGGGGATTTTGAATCCTTCTCGTATAATCATTTCTCAGTGTTAATTGATGCTCCTAAAAGTTGATTTATGATACCCATGTTGTTGATATATTAGTATTTAATCCTTTATTCTTTCTTGGTTCTTCAATTTTCACTGTTACTTGATATTTCCTCTGGGATACAAAAATTACGCTGTTTTGTATCCCAGGTGTATCCCAGATTTAACCTTACCATCGCCTGAAAAGGAGTTCTTGTTCATGGGAAGATCATCAGAGAACAGGGTCAAGTTTAGCAAGCCGACCTTAACCGTTATTGAGCGCCGAATTAATAACGGTGAATTTACAAAAGAATCCTACCTTTACGACAATGCCAGCCATCTGGCGATAAGAATCAGACCCAGTCAATCGTATTCAGACAGTGCGTTCTGTCTATACGAAAGGATTCGTATTCGCGGACAGCAAAAAAGTAAGTTGTATAAGCGGCAAATCATGAAGGTTGGTGAAGCGAGAAATGCACAAGTTCCGATTTCAGAACTGAGACAAAAAGCAGATAGCCTGTTCCTGGAAATACAAGAGGGACGCGATCCTCATTTGCTTGCTCAACAGCTGGCTGCTGAGCAAGCAAATGAGCAACAACTATCCGAGGCTAAGCGAACGTTCAGAGATATGATCTTTGGGTCGCCGACAGGTAAGGACGGGGAGTTTTTGCCTGATGGTTTTGTCGCGGAGAGGCGCCCCGGTGACCGTTACCTGATCGATATCAAAAACAAATGTGAGGTTTTGTTGGCGGACTTACTAGATGAGCATCTTTACCGCATATCGGCAGAGCAGGTAAAGGCCGTATATCTCCAGCAAGTAGGTAAGGGCGAAACCCAGCTACATAATGCAATGCGTATTTTGAGGTCGGTATGGAATTGGGCTCAGGCGAAATATGATGAGTCTGACCTTTTTATCCGAAACCCGGTTAGTCGAGCGATGAAACAGCTAGGCGTTAACATTAACCGCTCTAACCGTCGCACAGAACGCCTGGATGACAGCGACTTCAAACCCTATCTCAGAGCGGTGCTAGGGCTCCGGGAGCATGATCACACTTCGGCCTTTCGCAATGGACGGGACGCTTTGCTATTTATGTTGTTCTCTGGTGTAAGGCTGATGGGTACTATGACTATCCGAATCGCTGATATTGATCTTAACAGGCATACTTTCAAAATTATCAAGAAAGGCGGAAAGCAGGCGGAATTACCCCTGAACTCCGCCACGGAAGCGATTGTTCGTAATCGATTGGCAAATTTGCCTGAACAGACGGAGTATTTATTTCCGGGAATTACTGGCAGCGGGCATTACAGGGATACAAAAGATGTCAGAAAGATCGTCAAGGAGGTATCTGGGGTATCTGTCACTAATCATGATTTGCGCCGAACCTACAAATCTATCGGGGCCGAATTGGAGATCAGTCCAATCCTTATTGATGAGCTGTTGAGTCATGCCCGGGAAGGTGTGGATGCACACTATATTCATCCATCCATGACAAAACTACGAGAGGCTAGTCAGAAGGTCGCTGATTATATGATTGGAAAATCCTGTTTGGATCTAATGAAAGAGCTAACAGCTGCTTGGTAAGTTGCTAAACCAAAATTCTAGGGCGTTCTAAATTGGGAATGAGTGACTAGCGAATCTAGACAAGCCCGATAAACGCTAACAGATATGAAGCTGGATAGTTGAAATAACGGCTAGACGTAAGTTTCTTCACAATTGGATGTTGTATTTTGTTTCTTGAAAAGGATAACTTCGGATTCCAGGTAGAAAACCTTTCGAAACCGCTTACACCACGGCAATTCTGGACGCTCTCCTGTACAGCGCCATTTTCGCAGTGTGCTGGGTGATAAGCCTAGTAGCGAAGCCGCCTCTTTAGTTGTAAGTTCGCGGTCGTAAATAACCGCTGCGCTGTCGTTCATATTTTAGTTCCCGAAAGAGTCAGAAGCTCATGTTAGTCTGTAAAAACATTAGCATTAAGCTAATTGTTATTACAAGCTAGAATCCAAGCTATCTTTTTATCAGGGAGCTAAACATGGCCTTTGTGAAAGCCGTCACTTTGTTAAGCATGGGATTTCTGATGTGGCAGTAGAGGCCGGTCTGGTGGCTTTATCGCTGGACTGCTTTCGTTCCTCGATCCATTGCTCTACATCAGCTAAATCCCAGACCACCTTGCGGCTTGTTAAAACGATACGGCGGGGAAATTCTCCACGTTTTTCCATGTTGTAAATGGCGCGGTCTGAAAGCGGTATCATTGCCAACAATGTTTCTCGGTTAATCAAGGTTGTTATCTTTTGCGTGCTGTCTATACAAATCATTCTCTTGTCATCTTTTGGTGTAGGCGGTTAAGTCTACGATCAGTATTCAGACTACCTCCCCCTTGAAGACAATGACTCCACAGATTGTCGCTTCTTCATCCACTTCGATAATGCGATTCGGCCAGTCAGGGTTGAGCGCCTTCAGGTACTGCTTGCCCTCTTCAATAATTAACTGCTTGAACGTGGCTTCATTGGATTCATCGAGTCGAACAACCACGTACTTGCCGTGGTCAGGTGAAACATTGGGGTCAACAAAAATCAGGTCGCCCTCATGAAATTTGGGTTCCATACTGCTGCCGCGGACCCTAAGTACAAAGGATTCAGGACTACAGCACACCGGGCAGGGTAAAAGTTCTGAACCGTAGGCCGGCACGAAACTTTCAGAAATCTCATACCAGTTTCCCGCTTGAACCCAGGATATCAGCGGGTGGAGACTGCGCAAATCCGGGCCGTCGTGGGCGTTGTGTTCCTCTTGTCTTGCCCCGTCTCCATGGGGGGTATCCATCCATCCTTGGTCTTTATTCATGGCTTTTTCCAGTTTCTCCGCCAGCTCATCTCCAATAGAGCGGGGCGTTCCTTTTTTGGTCGGCAGCTGGTTGCGCACCTGACTGAGGTAGGAGCTATTGGTCCCAGCCTCGCGCGCCAACTTGGCAGCTGACCCCGCTTCGGCAATCAGAACCTCAAGATTGTGGAGCCGGATCTGGTTAAGTTTTAGCGTCATGCGAAACACTTTAGCATAATTTTTAGCAGAGTGATAAACAAAAAGCGGCGATTGCGCGTTGTTCAATGATTCGCACGGTGCTAATGTTTCTGCGCATGGAGCTAAAGGATTTCCTCAAGATGGCAACCAAGCGGGAGCGGGCCGACGTCGCTGCGGCGTGTGGCGACTCAGTCTCTTACTTGTATCAGATTGCCGGCCAGCATCGATATGCCAGCCCATTGATGGCGACGCAAATCGAGCATTACACCCGTACTGTGGCGGACCTTTCGGATGGTCGACTGGAGCCTGTGCCTCGGGCGAGCATGGTTCGACATCCAGAGATTTTCTACGGCGTCGTGCCTGAATCGGGTGCACAAGAAGCAGGTGGTAACGATGACGCCTGAGAGATCGCCATCCGTCCACGAGATCACCCGTGTAGACGTCACTCGTATCCACCATTACTCCCGCAATCCCCGCCGGCAGCAGAACCCGGAATATGATCGAATAAAGGCGTCGATCCAGGCTGAAGGCCTAGATCAACCATTGGTGCTATCACAGGAGCCGGGGACTATAGGCTATGTACTTCACAGTGGTGGAAATACTCGGCTGAGGATACTGAAAGAGCTCTTGGATGAAACGGGCGATGAGCGATTTCGCTGGATCGATTGCGTCGTCAAGCCCTGGTCGCAGGAGTCCAATGTACTTTTTGCCCACCTCCGCGAAAACGAATTGCGCGGCGGTTTGCCTTTCATTGATAAAGCGTTGGCAGTATTCGAAGCAAAGAATCTCCTCGAAAGCGAGATGGAGGTTGAGAGCCTGTCTCAGCGCCAACTGGAAGAGTTGTTCAGAGAGCGAGGTTTCGGGCTCAGCCACAGCATGATTTCCAAAATGGGATATGCCGTTGAGACCTTGTGGCCATTGATGCCAAAAGCCTTGGCTGCCGGATTGGGTCGGCCACAGGTGGAAAAGATCCGAGCCCTTGAACGCGCTGCCCGAGCGATCTGGGATCGTCGCCAATTGGGGGATAACACCGTCTTCGATGCGATCTTTGCCGAGTTGTGTCGCCGTCATGATGGCGCCGAATGGGACATTCAGCCACTGCGCGATGCATTGGAAAATGAGATCGCCGTGGAGTCCGAACTGAATCGCCAAGTGATTCATCTGGAGATGGAGGCGCAACTATCGGGCCGCGCATTCAGCCTTCCCGCTCATACCGAAGAGGATACAGAGCCGGGGGCGGACAGGGACTCGGAACACCCGGAGCATTCTGATAGTGGACCGTTATCGAATACGATGACATTGGAAAAGCAGCCCGCTGACATCGATTCACCGACGAGTGGTCATGACAAAAGCAAAGACCAACACAGCACGGCGGCAGAGTTGACCTCTGCGCCGAATGCCCAAAAAGGCGGTCAGCAAAGAAATCTTGAAGTTTTGCGGAGCCAGTTGTGGGACTGCGCAGTAACCCTGGCGACATCCCACGGTCTGCACGAGACAGTCATTCGTCTGCCGGATCAGGGCTTGGGCTTTCTGCTGATTGATGTGCCTTCACCGGAGCTGCGGGAATCCCTTGACCAGGACATGCTGGATTTAGTGTCCGCACTCTGGTGGCAGTTGGCTGCGAGCTCAGAGTTGACCGTCGCTCCCACGAACATTGTCCTGGCCTACCTGGATAAAGACTCGCCCCTATACCAGGCCTTGGCATCCCATGATGCCGGTCTGCTCTTTGGCAGTGTCTGGACGCCTGATCCCGGCCATCTCAACAGCCAGCTCTGGCAACAATTGAACCCGCCAGACTGGCAGCGTTTGCTGCAAATGATGGAGTCCTACCGGAGCATTAAACGGTTAGCCTTCGATACCGGGGTCGAGCTTTGGGCGCAACAAGGAGGTGAAAGCGGTGTCGTCCAATAAGGAAGCCGACCTCACCACCGCCGTGCTGTTGTACGCCATGCGATGTCTGGCAGAGGGGGATCAGCAGGCATTGCGCGCCATGAACTTTGGCCCCAAAGAACTGGACGCCCTGAAAGAGATGAATCTGGCCGATCTCTATCGGGCCGATGCACTGCGTGTGCACTGTCTGCAGATTGGTCTCAATCGTGATGTTTTTTGGCCGATGCTCGATCACCTGCGTCATCAGCGGGAATCTGAGGATCTGCAGCGAACATTGCTGGTCGCGGACGCACCGTTAGAGATGATGCAGCAGCTGTTTGGTGTGAGTTCTCGGGAGTACACGCGATGGCGCCGATTGTTGACGCTGGCGCCGGCCGTGGGCAGGCCTCCCGAACTGAATGAAACCGATACCCACGCGCTCTGGTATGCCTGGCAGGATAAGGTACAGGCGGATGACAAATCTACATTAACTGCAGAGGACTATCTCGACCTACAGCAACAGACAGGCATTGGATTGCGATCGATTTGGGCGCTGGTGCAGCGTTGGGAAACCTACGGTGAGGGAAGCAGTGCCGCGACGTCCGGGCGGGTTGTCGAGAATGGCCCATGAAGCGGATGCGCTGCGACCAGAAACTGTTGCTCTCGACGCTTTAATCAAGGCAACTGTTGCCAAGGTTCGTGCCCAGAGTGATCCATCGTTACCGGATGCCATGTTGTTCATGGGGAATTGGCATCAGGCCGTGCCGGTCATGGTCATCCAGGACCCGGTGTTGGAACCCGTCGATAAACTGGTATGGATGGTTATCATGCTCCATGCCAGAGAGACTGGAGGACGAACGGCGTTTCCCGATTACGATACCATTGCGGCTAAAACTAACGTTTCCTCAACCTCCACTGTCTCTCGTGCTATTGCCATTCTGCGCTTGACGCGTTGGCTCACGCTGTGCGCCAGAGTGCGTCAAAAAAGCGGCCGTTTCACCGGCAATGTCTACAGTCTTCACGATGAACCCCTGCCTCTGGTCGATGCCCTGTACCTGGATGAGGCTTATATGGCATTCGTCACCCAATCCCAGGAACATCATCACGCCCGCGTCCGGCGCGTGGCGCAAGCTGTGTTGGAGAGTCTGGATAAGGATATTCAGGAAGGTGAGTCGTTAGGACGGAAGGAGTCAACTATTGAGCGTCGACTGCAGGCCGCCCAACAATTGTCGGATTCCAGCGGAAACCACAGCAAAAGCGGTCGTTATTTTACCTTTCACGCCGCGACCATTGGGAAACTGAAAAATTCATCCGAGGCCAGCGCATCAGCACAATCCGTCCAGGACCAAAATTCAAAGGCGGAGGCTAAGGAACACTACAGTAGTCGTTGTAGTAGTCATTATAAAAAAACAACTACAACAACCACTACACAAAATACAAACCATGAAGAGAAAACATTTTCTGAATCCAATCCATCAGTCCCGTCGGCAACAGAGCGAGCGCTGATTTATCCGCCGCGCTTGTCGGATAACCAGAAACACCTGGCGGACAGGTATCTTGCCATGATCGATCCTGATGATCGGCAGTTGGTGCTCGACGAACTTCAGGGTCGTCTGGAGTCTGAGCAAAAAGGCATGAAGCCGGTTTATGACGAGCTGCGGTTCTTGCATTCGCTCTGCAAGGCGGCACAACAAGGCGAATTTGTGCCCAACCTCGGGATCAAGGTGGCCGAGGCAAGACAAGATCGGGTACTTCACGTCCCGCCGCCAGAAAACGAAGAACAGAAAAGCAAAGCGGCTGAAGAGCGAGCACGAAACCAAGCCTATGGGCGTGAGCAGCTGGCCAAGTTACGAGCATCATTGAATATGGATAAATAGCGCGACCGCCCGTTATCACACACGATGTGACACCCCTCCGTCGTTACTTCCCTGCACTGTTTCCACTGGAACCATCTGATCGCAACAACACAAAACACTGCATCAGTCGGATGGATATTCCGTGGTGTCATTTTCCCATTCGTGGATTCATAGAACGTCAGAGTTGACCTTGAAGGGAATGACGCAAATGAATTCAGATGCACAGCAGTCACACGAGAGTACAGCCGAAAATCAAAACGAGTCAGTGCCAGGCTCCCTGCAGGGTGAAGTTTGGTTGACGATTCAGACCTATCAGGCCCAGAGCCTGATCCGCGGCCGCCGTGCAGCCGATGGCAAGCCTGCCATTATGGGATTGATCGGTTTTGCAGATCGGCTGAAGTCGCTATGGCAGGCCGTCCGCTTCGACGACCCTTATGCCGACTGGTGGTTGCTCAAAGTGGAAGAGGGCGTTGCCGATATCCGCGCACAGCTGCAGGGATTGCAGCAAAGGATGGACGCCCTTATCACTGAATCCAACAGTGCTCTCGAATTCAGCGTCGCACAATCGAGTCGACCACAGCGCGTATCGTTACAGTTCGCCAATCCCTACGCCTTCCGCGCTGCACAGTTGCTGGGTGAGTACGACCGGTTGATGTGCGCAGACATGACGTTGCATTACTTAGGTCTCGACATGCCCACTGACCTCATTGAGCAGGTGTCGGGTAGTGGGCGATGGGTGCGCCGGGTGTTTGCGTTGCCCCAGGGGTATCACTGCCTGGACGTTCGTCGCTCCGATATCCGGCAAGGAACACCGGCAGCCATCAAAGCGAGAGAGCGGATGGGCGAGATTCCCCCGGACATCCTCAATGGCGAGCGGTTGCCGTCTCTGCGTCCCCTGGCAATTCAGCAGCTGAATAGCAACGCCATCGCAGATTCTGACGAGGCCTGACCGCCGTGGCCACCAGCACGCTTCAGCAGCTCGTCATCTCGCTCGATACGCGAATTCCACTCGAAGCGATGGTGCTTCAGCGTCTACGCCGCCTGCCTAACAGCAGACAAAACGAGTGGTTGCGGCAGCTGTTGCTGCTGGGATTTCGAAGCGAGTGTCAGGCCATCAGATCTGAGCAAGCGCTGCCGGCACACACAATTCCTATGAGCCAGCCGTGTACATCCACCCAGATAAACGGAAGTCGCGGAGCGGGTTCCGTCCAGCCGCGAACAACCGAGACGATGCTCGATCATGCTGCGCGGTCACCTGGCAGCTCACACATAAGCGAACACTCTGAGCTTGCTCCCCCAAATGACGCCAGAAAACCCTTTACGCACCTGAGACGAGTGATCGGTGAGTAAAGACATCTAACCCAGACATCAGGAATCGCACCATGACAGAACTGACCGATGAGAAATTTTCTGACGAAGACAAACCACCCGTGACCACTCATCCCATGGCGGTGGGACAGGTGGGCCTCGACGACGGTTATGCCTATACCAAAGTGGCATTACCGGATGGTCGCCTCCTGGCGGTGCCTTCGCGGGCACGTATGGGGTCGGCCGGTGTCACCTGGATACGGGATGAGGAGCAGAAAATTTTTGAGTACGAAACCGGCGGTAGTGTGTATTCCGTCGGTGCGGTCGATGGTGAACCCACCCAATTCGATGAATACCCGGGTTCGGCACTGAATCGGGTGATCGTCCAGCATGCACTGCAACAGGCGGGTTTGTCGGGCCGATCCGTCCATGTGGTGACGGGGTTGCCGGTCTCCGCCTTTTACCGCAACGATGGTCAGCAACGACGACAAGCGATCCAGGCCAAAAGGGATGGTTTGAAATTGGCGGTTGAGCCTGTTGTTGCCAGAAAAACGTCGCATAAGTTAGCGCAACAGAGGCTCCTAAAAGTGAGCATCGCTTTTCATGAGGTTATTCCGGAGGCGCTGGCAGCCTGGTACGACTATGTGATTGTTATGACCGATGATGATGGTGTGACGTTGGATGCGGATCGCGTCAACGCGCCCATCGCCATTGTCGATATCGGTGGCCGCACCACGGATTATGTGGTGGTTCAGGATCAGGGCATTGTGCACGGTTCCTCCGGCTCTCTGAATCGCGGCATGCTGAACGTCAAGATTCGCGTGGCGAACCGTATACAGGAACAGTTCGATATCAACGAGCTCGGCGAGCAGAGTATCAGTCGGGCCGTCGATACACATCGGTTGCGTCTGCATGGCAAGGATCACGATGTCTCGGCCATGGTGGCGGAAGCAAAACGCGAGTTGGTGGAACGACTCTATACCGAAACCCGCCGCAAGCTTGGACTCGGTGTGGAGTTGGATCGTGTGCTGTTCGTCGGCGCTGGCAGTGCTGCGTTAGCCGCTGATATTGCCAACTGGTTTCCCAATCAAAGCATTGCCGACCATGCCGCTTTTGCTAACGCAAGGGGCATGCTCAAGTACCTGCAGTTTGTCTGCGACGCCCCGGTGAGGGAGGGGTAACGACTTTGTACGTGGCCACTGCGGTCTCAGTGGCGAAGAAGATGTCAGCGGATTGTGCAAGTGACATCGCGGTTTTACCGTCAATCCAGTATCAGGGCTTGTCCTGATTTTACTCACCCTGCCGGGAAACACCTTCCCGCCAGGGAATCGTGTTCTCCGGCTTCCCATTATGTTCAAGGAGAAACTGTTATGACCAGTAGACAATCTACCCCTGAAAAACCGAAGTATTTCGATCTTGATATCCACGGCATCGGTTACCTCAACCGGGTTCGCGAAGTGACACCCGAGAATGGGTTCCCCTTTCTCAGTGTCACCATCGCGGCGCTACGAGGGCCAGCCGATAACGTTCAGCACACGCATTTCGAGTGCGTGGTGGTGGGTGAAGAGGCGAAGGATCTGGTGCGTCAGCTAATGCCTGCGGTGGAAGCTGACTTTAAAGTGCTGGTGGGTTTTCACCTCAGTGATTTGCAAGCCGAAACCTTCATCTTCAAAAACGGTGATCGAGCCGGTACGACGGGCATCAGCCTGAAGTCCCGGTTACTGCGGTTCCAGTGGATCAAAGTCGAAGGTCGGCCCTTTCCGGCGCCGACGGCTGAGACCCACAACGCTGTAGCCTGACGACCAAATCTGATCGCATCTTTTGATGCGATCAATCTTTCAACCCAGCGAGGGAGATTCTCCCTTGCCGGGCAGGTCTCCTCGACTCTTCAAGGAGACCGCTCATGGCTTCCAAATCCTCACCCTCCCGGGTGATTCCTAAAAACCGTTTTGCGGCCATTCGCATGGCGTCGTTGAACGATCCTGAAAAGCAATCCCTGCTGCAGCTGGCCTTTGCGATATTGCAGGACCTGCACCAGCCGGGCCTTGAGTTACCGAGTCCCAACCACACCCGTGACTACTTGCGGATGTTGTTGGCTGAACGCAAAGCGGAAGTCTTTGGTTGTCTGTACCTGGATAACCGGCATCGGGTAATCGAAGCCGCAGAGTTGTTCCAGGGAACCATTGATGGCGCCTCGGTGTACCCCCGCGTGGTGGTGCAACAGGCGCTGACGCTCAACGCGGCAGCGGTGATGTTTTTTCACAATCACCCGAGTGGTGTCGCCGAGCCCAGTCACGCGGACGAAGCGATTACCCGGCGCTTAAAAGATGCGCTGGCACTCGTTGATATTCGTGTACTGGATCACTTTGTGGTCACGGTGGGGGAATCAGTTTCCTTCGCCGAACGCGGATTGCTGTAAATCCATTCAATCAACCCATTGGGGAGTCTTCTTCCCCAATGGGAAGGAGGTGCTCCCTGAATTTCTTAATTCATTTCTCCAGGGAGAAACCTTATGAAAAATTCAGAGCACAAGTCGCTGGAAGATGTCTTCGGCCCTGTCGTCGCAAGTTACAGTCGTGCACAGGCTATCGAAGATGGCGTCCTGATCGATGTTACCGCTATGGCACGTGAGGCTGGCTTCAAATGGCCAGTCGCACTTACCCACACCGCTTGGTGTGATTGCGTTGCCTGGACAGAGCGGGATAACCGCTTTCAAGTGCACCAGGACGAGTCTGGCCGTTTGTGGGACGTGCTGTTTATGGCGTTCTACGCCATTCGAACGGCTACTGCTCCTGGTGATCGGTTGCTGTTCTCGTTGTACCGCGTGCCGAAAGACGGGCATTCGACAGAAGCCGGCGAGGTGAGTTTGAAACTGATGGTTGGCCCCGGTGATACCGGTGAACCGGTCGTCACGATCATGCTGCCCAACGAAGATTAATGTCGCCGATCGAATCGGCTCCTTGCCCTGGCCACTTGGGATAAAGTGGCACCCCCATTTCATTAAAATGCCGATGCATAGCTCGTTGTTCGTTGAGAACCTTGCCAGTCGCACTTATTCGCTGATCGTGCGCCGACACTGTTTATTCACGACCTTTTCGATCCGTTGCAGCGCGGGATATTTCCCGTACAACGTTTCAAACTTTTCTCTCGTCGGCTGCAGGTGCTCCAACAGACTGACAGCAACATCCTGCACCTGGCCTTGTAGAAACCGAGCACGCAAACCGCATTGTTGCGCCAGGTCATCCCAGTGCTTTGTGGAAACGATGCCTGGATTTCTTTCATTGCCAACGGAAAATGCCAGATGATAGTCAATACGTTCAATGGCCCGAGTGCAAACGAGATCATAAAAAGGGGCTAGCTGTATTTCGCCATTGGCCCGGTATAGCAGCGAAAGGTTTTTGGCATGACCATCTGAATTACCCGCCAGGACATTGAAAATCTGCCATCGCAGTAAATACTGCAGATCGTTGGCGGGATCACTAGAGACATCCTGGACGAGCCGATAGCAATCTGCGAAGGAAGGGCCGCCATCCTCCTGATACTTGCGTTCGTGGCCGAAACCCAGCGCCTGACAGAAATCTTCCTGATGCAGTCTCACCATCTGACCGCTACCCAACAGGTGCCGATCATAGCGCTCAATCAATGCATAGTGCGTGTCTGCTATCGAGCGCAGTTGGATATCGACTACAGGCAAACCAATAGCGCCTGCCAGCAGTGTCGTGAAGGTTTCGTAAGCGGGCAGGTGGCGGTAATCGGATAATTCGAATTTGAGGATATGGCTGGAAGGCGATTCTTTTTTAGGCAACCAACAGGCACCATTCTTGATCAACACCGGACACTTGTCTTGCGCTCCGGCCAGAGACAGACGGGGACGTTCGTTTTCAGTCCATGTGTAAACCTGACCACGGCGTTTCACCAGCTTGGCGAGTTCTTGTTCCGAGAGTTCGTAATACGCGTATTGTGTGGAAGGTTTCTGTTCTGCCTGGAGAATCGACAAGGCTCCGGCGCATTCACCGCCAATGGCTCTGAGCAGATCAAAATCGGTATTGGCGATCTTTAGATCGCGGATAACCTGATCACGAGCACCACCTTCCGGCAGGAGGTTGGCGAAGAAGCGGTGGGCGAGTCCCTCTTCCGGCACAAAGTCTTCCTGTCGCAATGGCAACCTATGGGAGATGGCAAATCCGCCTTGGGTAAGCCATTCCTTTTCGTAGCGGAAGCCAATCAGGCCTTGGGTGTTGCGCCACAAATAGCCAACGAGTCGCTGATCATTCCAGACGTTGAGACCATCCGGATCAAGCATGGCCTTCTCCCTCTTGTGAGGACGACGGCTTGGGCACGGCAACCCTGCGCGGCTGGATGACCACCTCCAGTCCCAGGGTGCGCAGCGCTTTTAGCACTTTGCCCAGCTCCGCAGTTTCCTTGCCACGCTCGAATTCGGATAAAAAGCGGGTGCTCAGGTTACCCAGTCCCGAGATCGTTTCCAGCGTCAGTTTTCTCTGTTTCCGGTGAGCACGCACCAGCTTGCCGAGATCCTCAGCGGATCGGATTGCACCGTATTGCACCTGATCGTGAGCCATAATCTATCCAAAAAATGAGCGTACGGTAAAAATTAGCATGCAGACGCAGCTAAATCAACAAATATTTACCGTACGGGATAAATATTAGAGTATTGGCTTGCTTGAGTAAGAATATATCCCGTACGGTAAAAATTGTCGGCCGCCAGCGTACAGCCCCATGGTGGTTCCACTGTAACCGTGGGTCGAACAGATTTGTCTGTTCAACTGCCATGACAGGTCGCAGACCTGGCGTGGTGGTTGATGCGAACGAAGCCCTCGTCACTGGTTAGCGAAGCGGGGTAGTGACGAGGGCGGCGGAGCACGGAACGACAACGGATTGCGCTCGGATTGATGCGTTCCCAGCGAGTTCGCTCTAACTATACTAGCGGCCAAGAAACGTAAACAGTTCCATACGCGGCCACGGCGGTAACGTGGATGAGGATTGTCGCCCTCGCCATCAAAAATGGCAAAAACGGCAACGGCGCCAGCCGAGCTACCCTGGCGCACAGCATCAGCTGCAGCTCATCTTCAATATTTCCTCAAGAGCAGGACGTTCGTCCTCGCTTCAATCTGGCTAATGCCACCTCAAACCCGGCTTGCAAGTAGCCGACTACCAACGCGCCGTTTCACCGACGGTTTCTTTCAACTCGCGGACCGATGGTTCCGCTCATTTAAAAGGAGGTGAAGTACTCACCATCGCAACTGACTCTTAGAGTCCATTGGTTTACCCGGCACCATCTTCAGCAGAAGAGCAGCCAGGTTGCCTGCGACCAGGCTTATCAGGTCGAAAGGGGAGTAGTGTCCCTTGACCCATCCGCTTCGGCGGACCCAGTCAGGCTACGAGCCTGTGGTTGGTCAGAAACACTTACCAGACTGGAAAGTACACGATGAGAGACCTGAACTACCAATTGAAACAGTTGTGCAAACGCAATCGCGATGGCAGTTACAGTACGCAAGCCAATCGCGCGCGCATACTTAACCAGATTGCCAATCAACTGCAGGAGATGGGGTATCGGCGCATGACTACCCGATCCCTAAAGCCGAAGCACGTGGACGCCCTGGTGAAACGCTGGTTCAGCGAGGGCATGGCGGCCGGTACCATCAAAAACCGTATGAATTGCCTGCGCTGGTGGGCCGCCAAGGTGGATAGGCGCAATGTTATTGCCCGATCGAATGAGTTCTACGGCATTCCCGATCGGCAGTTCGTCAGTCAACACTCCAAGGCGGTGGTTGTCGGTAACGATGCGTTGACCAGCGTTAAAGATGAGCATGTGCGAATGACTCTGGAGTTACAGCGCGCCTTCGGATTGCGCAGGGAGGAGGCGATCAAATTTATCCCAGCTTATGCCGACCAGGGTGATCACGTTCGCCTGAAAGCTACCTGGACGAAAGGGGGCAAGATGCGGATCGTGCCGGTGCTCACCCAGGAACAGCGTGCCGTCTTGAATCGTGCCCACCGACTGGTGGGATCTGGTTCCCTGATTCCACCGCAGAAAACCTACATCCAACAGTTGCGGACCTATGAACGTCATACCACTCAGGCAGGTTTATCGAAACTGCATGGCCTGCGCCATGCGTATGCCCAGTCACGCTATCAGGCGTTGACGGGTTGGGCCTGTCCTGCGGCGGGTGGACCGGTCGCAAACAGTTTGAGCATCGAGCAACGACAGCAGGACCATCAGGCACGACTCACCATCAGTCGCGAATTGGGCCACGCCCGCGAGCAGATCAGCGCTGTTTATTTAGGTCGATGAGTTTTGGCCGAGGCGTCTCATGGATAAGCACGACACTCACCGAGTGGATTAACCATTCACGCCAGAAGATCACTTGGCGATCATGATGCCATTCATCACGATCGAGGCCAAAACATGTCTTCGTTTAAACATCACGGAATCCCTCGTCTCCTAACGATACTGGTGTGCTGTTCTGGTGCTGCCGTCGGGAGCCATTCGGTAGTGGCGGCAGACCAGCCCGTCACAACGATGACCACGCTGATACAAACGGGTCGCTATTCAGTGATGGCCGCTCAGCCGACCACCGGGCAGCGGGATCTGTTATCGGTGACGAGAGCGATCACGATTCCAGGCGACATCGAAAGTGTGGGGGAGGCCTTCCACTGGATGTTGCGAGATTCCGGCTATCGCCTGGCGGCCGATGTTGTGCTGTCGGAGGAGGCGAAAGCCATGCTGGCGCTGCCACTGCCAGCGGTGCATCGTCGCTTTGAGCCCATGCCACTCCAAACCGTGATGGGACTTATGATCGGTCCTGCTTTTCACCTTATCCAGGATCCCGTTCACCGCCTCATTGCGTTCGAGCGTTGCGCGGATATTTCCGCCCCCAATGCGACGGGAGGTGCGCAGTAATGGAAGCCTTTGTCATTGCCATCGTTTTTGTTACCGCATGGTTTTGGGGTGCTGAGTCCAGGCAAGTTGATCCGGAACCGCGTGCTGAAAGCAAGGCAGTTTCGATCAGCGATCAGGTAGAGGATCGAGAATGCTCCGTGCGTATTTGTGATCAGGAGTATCAGCTGATCATTCAGCGCGATCTGACCGTGCCCGTTGATCAAAAGGTCAATGAAGATGACCATTGAGCATCACATGAGAAAACCTGCCATCGCATTAATCGGGTTCTGTCTTTGCATCACGTTGCCTGTTAACGCGGATACCCGGCAGGTAGCCGAATCACCATCTTCGAACACATTGGCGATTGAGCAATCTGCAATAGAACGTATCGACTCTCAAACGTTTCGTGCTGACCAGTGGGGATTAGATGAATCGGAATGGCAGCGTTACCAATCTTTGCTGCAGGGTATCAGGGGCAGCGTGAGTCCTGCGACCTTGTCACCCCTAGAAGTGCTGGGCATCCACGCCCGCAGTGCCGATGAACGTCGGCGCTACGCTGAGCAGTGGGCAGTGATGATGCGTGACGATGCCGAGCGCATCCTGGCGTTTCAGCGGGCTTACGACGACGCCCAGCGGCGCCTGTTCCCCAACGGTTTATTGATCGACCCCGGTGTTGTAGCGTCCACCAAGCCGGATCAAGGTCTGGCGGGAAAATTCGTGTGGCAGTCGTCGGACCGGGTGTTGTTCTTTACCGATACCCAATGCCCGACCTGCGATGCGGTGCTGGAGCGATTGGTCAGCCAGATCAAACAGTTCTCTGGCATCGATCTGTACCTGATCGATGTGTTTGCCGGTGAGGAATCCCGCATACGTGACTGGGCGGCCTCGAAACAGATCAATCCCCAATGGGTGAGCGAGCACAAGATTACCCTGAACATCGACGCCGGTGCGCTAGGTAAGGTCTCCGCACATACGGGCGTACAAGGACACGATTTGCCCGTACTGATACTGCGGCGGGATGATCACTTGATGCCCTTGCCGCTATCACGATTCTAGCGGGCGCCGGTCATGGCTAATTGGCCGATCACACTTTGCCTCATCGGTTTACTGTGGTGGTCGACGGCCGCGCAGTCGCAATCCGTGCCAGTGGGGTATCAGCAAATCGCGAGCGAATACGGCCTGCCTCCGGGTCTGCTCTACGCGGTGGCCTTGACCGAGAGCGGACAAAGCTCGCTCAGCGATGGACAGTTCCGCCCCTGGCCGTGGGCGCTCAATATTGATGGGGAAGGGCACTATTTCCCGTCGCGTCAGAGGGCATGGCTGGCGCTGGAGACGGTATTGACGGAAACCAAAACTTCGGTGGATATCGGGCTGATGCAAATCAGTTGGCGTTACCATCGTTCGGTCCTGGGCTCATCCTGGCAAGCACTGGATCCCTACCACAACCTGCGTGTGGCGGCCGCGATCCTGCGCGACTGCTTCGTCGAGCACAGCCACTGGATTCAAAGCGCCGGCTGCTATCACGCACCCAACGATCCTGCCCGGGCTGATCGATACGGTCAGCGGGTCAAGGCGCACTGGATGCGGTTGACCGATACACCACAGGAGGTTCGCTTTGAGAATCCGTAGACAACGATCGTTGCCAGTCCTCGTGCTCGGGCTGGTCATGAACTCCTCCGTATTGGCTGAGCTGGCGGTGATTTATGACAGTGGTGAGACACGACCCTTAGCGCCGTTACTCAGCCCACTTTTGTCAAAGAAGACTCAATCGACCGCCCCGGCTGAATCTAACGACCAGAATCCATCTTCAAAGTCCTTGCTCGGTCCGGCGACTCTCAGCAATTTATTGCCCATACGGTCACCCGGATTGGCCGTCGGCGATACCACCGATAGCCAACTGAATCCCGAGACCCTGGCGCGTTTGGCGCAAGGGAATCCACGCCCCTTCTTTCTCATCGGCTCGGATGCGTTGTCAGTGCAATGGTTGGTGACTCACCACGACACTCTCAAAGCCCTGGGTGCGGTGGGCATGCTGGTACAGGCCGATACCGAGGCGGATGTGCGACGGGTTGCCGAGGCGGCGCAGGGCTTATCCATCACCCTGGGCTCCGGGAGCGATCTGGCCGCCGCACTGGGTATCCATCATTACCCGGTATTGATTACCCGTGATGGCATCCGGCAATGAGCTCGCATCCGATGGAAGCGCTGTTGCGGCCCCCCGTCGAGTTGTGGTCCACCGCGACAGCGTTCGCGGCGGGTACGCTGGCCTGGCTCGCCCCCTGGGCCTTGATGATGCCACCGGGTATCGCAATGGCCACCAGCCTGACTTTTTTCGGCTTTGGCTTGTGGCGGGGCCGTCAAGCATGGCGCGTATTGCGCTATCAGCATCACATGAAGCGGCTGCCGGATTACCAAGTGCGGGCCAACCAGATCCCCGTCAGTCGCCATAAGCTGTTTTTGGGCAAAGGCTTTCGCTGGACCCAGCAACACACCCAGCGCCTGCGCGATACCCTGAAGCCCGAGGTTCAACGTTACGTTCAGCCGGGCCCGCTTTACCAGTGGGCGCGACAAAAGGAAGTGGCCTGGGAATCGATTCCTGTCCTGTCTTTGCTGGCCAAAGCCCTACGCAGTCGCAGCCGTTGGAACCCGTTGGCGCCACTACCGGCCGTCGGCGGCAAGCCCGCCCTGCACGCGGTTGAACCGCAAGAGCAGCCGGTGTGGATGGATCTGGGTGAACGGGTCGGGCACACGCTGGTGTTGGGCACCACGCGCGTCGGTAAGACACGCCTGGCGGAACTGCTGATTACCCAGGACATCCGCCGGGGTGATGTGGTCATTGTCTTTGACCCCAAAGGGGATGCCGATCTGTTGCGTCGCATCTACGCTGAGGCGAAGCGCGCCGGTCGGCTAGAGGATTTTTATCTGTTTCATCTCGGCTTTCCGGAACTGTCGGCACGTTACAACGCCATCGGTAACTTCTCCCGCATTACCGAGGTCGCGACCCGTATCGCCAATCAGTTGCCCAACGAGGGCAACTCCGCTGCCTTTAAGGAGTTCGCCTGGCGCTTCGTCAATATCATTGCGCGGGCGCTGGTGGCCCTGAAACGCCGGCCGGACTACCAGCAGATCCGTCGCTACATCAACGACATCGAGCCCTTGTTTGTGGAATACGCCGGCCACTGTGCTGGCGTTGCTGGCATCGAAGCCTGGGCGTCTCTGGTTGAAGCGCGCGCGGCGGATATCAAAGAGCGCAATTTACCCAATGCCCTGCGTGGCCGGTCGATGGAAGCCATCGCCTGCATGCGCTTGCTGCAGGAGAAGGCCATTTACGATCCCGTGCTGGACGGGCTGATTTCCGCGTTCAAATACGATAAGACCTATTTCGACAAGATCGTCAGCTCCGTCGGCCCGTTGATGGAAAAGCTGACCACCGGCACCATTGCCGGGCTGATCTCACCGGACTACCAGGATGAGCACGACGCCAGGCCGATCTTTGAATGGATGGATGTGGTGCGCCGCAAGGGCATCGTGTATGTGGGACTGGATGCACTCACCGATACTACCGTGGCCAGTGCGGTGGGCAATTCCATGTTTGCGGATCTGGTGTCCGTCGCGGGGCATATCTACAAGCACGGTGTCGCGGCTAAGGGTACTGATGCGCCAGACCCGGAAACCACAACACACAAAACCCCCACCATCTCTCTGCATGCGGATGAGTTCAACGAGCTGATCGGTGATGAATTCGTGCCACTGCTGAACAAGGCCGGCGGGGCAGGCTTTCAGGTCACGGCCTATACCCAGACCTGGTCGGACGTGGAAGCGCGAATCGGCAGTCGGGCGAAAGCGGGGCAGGTGGCCGGTAACTTCAATACCCTGCTGATGCTGCGGGTGAAAGAGCTGGATACCGCCGCCATGCTGACCGAACAGCTGCCGCGGGTTGAGGTCTTCACCCTGATGAGTGTCTCCGGCGTCGATGATTCGTCGGATCCCGGTTCCGGGGTCGACTTCAAATCCCGCAACGAAGACCGGATCAGTGTCTCGGAAGTACCGATGCTGACTGCCGCGGATATGGTCACGATGCCCAAGGGGCAGGCCTTCGCCCTGCTGGAAGGCGGCCAGCTGTGGAAAATCCGTATCCCGCTGCCGGGTGACCGCGAGGATACGGCCATGCCTGATGACTTTGAGGCGATAGCCGAGGCCATGCGCCGCAGCTATATCACCAACGATCACTGGTACCGGGTCACCGACCACTGGTGGCACGCCGTCTCCGAGGCCGCGATTCGACCCTCAGACGCCGGTGAGCAGGCTTGAGCACGGTGGAGCCTCGCGATCCCCGACGGCCGGTTGCACAGCCGGGTACTGTATCCCGGCTGCTGACGGGCATCGCCCAGTGCCTCAAATGGCTGTTTCTCTCCCTGTTGTTCTCCATTCTGGTGGAGTGGATCGGCATGGCGTTCTGGTGGGAAGAGCAAGGACTTGGCCACAGTCGACAGATGCTGGTGAACGAATTGCAGTTCCTCGGCACCGACTTTCATCGCAGCTGGTTAACCGCCCAGCCGATGGTGTTCGCCAGTAACCTCTCGGATCGCGTCTACCAGTTTGCCTTCGAGTGGACGGGGCTCGTGGATCTGATTCACTGGATCACACCGGTACCATCTGCGGAGGAAACCGGTCTCAGACCGGTGCTGCACCGGTTTTACCGGCCCGTCGTTGACTATGTGCTGGCGGGTATGCAAATCACCCAGGTCTTTGCGGTGCGACTCGCCATCCTGACGCTGGCCACGCCAGTATTTGGACTGTTCACCCTGGTGGCGCTGGTGGATGGACTGGTGCGGCGCGACCTGCGGCGCTGGGGCGGCGGCAGGGAAAGCTCTTTCGTGTACCACTACGCCAAGAGAGCCGCCATACCGCTGATCATCATGGCCTGGGTGTTTTACCTGGCGCTGCCGTTCAGTTTGCATCCGTCCTGGATCATCCTGCCATTCGCGCTGGCCTTTGCCTTCGCCGTCACCATCACCGCCAGTACCTTTAAAAAGTACCTTTAAGACAAAGTCATTGAACCAGTTGACTGTACCGTTACAGTCTGCTAGGCTGCATTTAAGCACTGTAAAGGTACAGTCTGAATGCTGCTTAGGAGGTAATCATGATCGCTCAAGCCGAACAACTGCTGCAACGTGGTTCCAGTGTCACCCGTTCACTGCTGCCGGCGATTTTCAATATCTTCAGCCAGTGGCGCCTCACTGGTGCCCAGCAGATGACGCTACTGGGCCTCAGCAATGAGAAGACCCTCTATAACTGGAAGAGCCAACCCGAGAAGGCCAAGCTGACGCGAGACCTGTTGGAACGGGCCAGCTACATTTTGGGGATCTACAAGTCCCTGCAAATCCTGTTGCCTGATCAGGTGCTGGCTGACCAGTGGCTGGCTACTCCCAACGACAACCCGCTGTTCAATGGCACGGCGCCGATGGATCGCTTGCTGGCCGGTCAGGTGGTCGACCTGGCGGTGGTCAGGGATTTTCTCGATGCGGAGCGGGGTGGCTGGTGATCGCTATCGATACGTTACCCACTAGCGAGGTCAATGAACCGGTCTATCGGATCATCCTGTCGCGCTACCCGCAGATCCACCTGTTCGAGCGCGTCTCCAACCCACAGGATTGGGAGGTGCTCTACGCTGTCGAGTCCCTGACGAATCCCAGGCTACGGGATGAAGTCGGTGATATTCGCCTGGTGCCGCCGGAAGACCGCGTCTATGGCGATGGTGCATCCTGGATCATGGCGGCCTTTACCCACCCACCGGTCGATGGGCGAGGTGGTCGCTTCAACCGGGATTTCGGCATCTATTACTGCGCTGCCGATGAAGCGGTCGCCATCGCCGAATCGTCCTACCACCGAGCGCGCTTCCTGCGTGAGTCCAGAATCGACAAGACCACCCAGGAAATGCGCGTGATTCGCGCACAGCTGGGTCCGACAACCCTTCACGATGTACGTCACCTGGCCGAAGACGCCATCTACGATCCCGAGAATTACGGCGAAGCCCAGCAGCTCGGTTACGCGTTACGTGATGCCAAAAGTTTCGGCGTTCACTACCACAGCGTGAGAGCAAAAGGGGAGTGTTACGGGGTGATGCGTGCCCGAGTGC
The DNA here is from genome assembly GCF_000423125.1 of Haliea salexigens DSM 19537. Classification (GTDB taxonomy): domain Bacteria; phylum Pseudomonadota; class Gammaproteobacteria; order Pseudomonadales; family Halieaceae; genus Haliea; species Haliea salexigens. The sequence continues at coordinate 72,201 of NZ_AUHJ01000003.1, read as the reverse complement.
TGTCCGATGCGATCCACTGGCGCTATCTGCGCTACCACTATGACCAAGGGACGATCGTTGACGTTGAATCCATCAATGGCAATAGTGGCGGCAGTGGCAGGAGGTGATGGCAATGTATAACGAGCTGCTGTGGATCTTCACCCAACTCCCGGACGATTACATCGTCCTCGATACCGAAACCACCGGACTCCCTGACGAAAACGGCCCGCCGGATATCGTGACACTCGGTATCACCGTGGTAAGAAATCGAAAGATAGCGGAATCCGTCGAGTTTAAAACGCGGCCACAAAAACACATTTCAGAAGAAGCACAAAGAATACACGGGATCACCAATGAACAGGCTGCAGGATTTGATGCCTTTGATTCCCAATGGAACCAGATTGCCGAATATCTGAAAGATCAGCTCATCGTGATTCACAACGCCAGTTTTGACTGGCCGATCCTGCTGGATCACGTCGCCCGATACGGTTTAACAATGCCGCCAGTTCAAGGTGTGTTTTGCAGTCAGAAAGCCGCCATTGCTTGGGCGCAGGCAACAGATTTGCCGTGTAGTCATAGAGGTCCATCGTTAGATGTGCTGACGAAAGTACTGGGCGTTGAAGATCTTAGAGCTAAGCGTAATGGGATTCATGGAGCGAAAATTGATAGCCGGCAGGCAGCTCGGGTGGTCGAGATGATGCGGCGATATGGGGATGCGGATTAGAGTGAAACGAGGAAAGTGTCAGGACTACTTTGGAAAACGCAATTATAACTTTGGGGAAATGATATGCTTGAAACGGATTACAGCTTAACAAAATTATGGCCAGAGTTTGCTCGGCTGTTTGCCGGTGACTTCACATCACCAGAAGGCTTGAGCGCGGCAATTGTCGCGATATTGTTTGCGTTGGCTTTACTATTTTCGGTGTGGTCGATAATCAATTATATTCGGGCAAGTCAACATCTGCGATTTTATAAGGGGTTACTGAAGGGACTTACGGTAGAACAGTTGCTGGATCGCCGCCGAGAGCTGGTGAATACGGCTTTAGAGAACCCAACTCACGGTCGTCTGTGGCGTGAGTTTGATGAATCGTTGGTACATATTCCCCAAAAACAGCGCTTGTGTAACACACTGGATGCTGCACACTTTTTTAATACTCACACCATTGCCAGAGGCCTTACTGAAAACCGTCTGTTGGCTGCGGTACCGGGCTTTTTGACGGCAATTGGCGTTATCGGCACCTTTTCCGGTTTGCAGCTGGGTTTAGGGCCGCTTGGTGGTCTGGACCCAACCAATGCCAAAGTAGACGACCTGACCCATGGCATCTTTGGCATGATAGGCGGCGCATCGATTGCCTTCATGACCTCGGTTTGGGGTGTATTAACCAGTGTTCTTTTCAATTTCTTTGAAAAGTCTCTGGAGCGAAATATTCGCGGCTCCATTACGTCCTTCCAAAACGAAGTAGATTATCTCTACCCTCGCATAACAGCAGAGCAGAGTCTTTCTAACATTGAAGATTTCACCCGCCAGAGCAATGATCGGTTAGCAGAATTGGATGAAAAAATCGGTCATAAAATGCAGGAGGCCATGCGCGAAGCCTCGGGCGTGATCAGCGAAAGTGTCGCGCAAAGTTTAAACACGATTCTTGGGCCAGCAATCGAACGCTTGGTGGATAATGCTCAATCGGGTTCAGAAAAGGCTTTAGAGTCACTGTTGGAGCGGTTTTTACAGGGTGTGGGTTCAGCGGGCGACTCTCAAAAGGCCATGATGGAACAGGCAGCAAAGGATATTGCGACCGCATCTGGAGGTATGGCTGAGGGGCTAAATCAGTTTTCTAGTAAGCTGGAAGGCCAGGTGAATAGCATGATGGAGAAGAACGCTGATGTACTAAATCAGGTTAATGGTGTGGTGAAGCAACAGCTTGAAACACAAAGTCAACAGGAAAAAGAGCGCCAGGAGCAATTAACAGCCAGCATGGGCGAGTTTATGGCTAACCTGAAAACGCAACTGGCGGCATTGGCGGAACAGAATGCGACCACGCTCAAAACTGTGCAAGGCGAATTATCGAGCCAGATTGAAGAGCAGCAAGGTAGAGAAATTGCTCGACAGAAAGTTCTTCATGATCAGTTAAAGGGCTTCCAATCTGCGCAGGAGCATGTTACCGGCGGAATTGATAGCATGCTTTCCATGCAAAAGGAGCAGAACGCCGAACTATTATCAGGGTTACGTTCTGTTATTGATCGTTTCGAACAGCTTTCGGTAAGCCATCAAAGTGCAACCTCTGCCATGCAGACCACCTCGTCTGAATTGAAAGCAGGTTCAAATCAGTTGGGTATTCTGTCTTCGAATCTCAAAGCCACCATTGATAGCTTTGGGCAGCAGCTATCGGCTGCACTGAATCATGCCGATGTGGTAACCAAGAGTAATGCTGAAACGGCTGCATTATTTAAAACGGTAGTGGAAGATTTGCGCAGTGCTGGGGAAGGAATCGTAAATGCTTCTGGTACATTGAATGAAGCGGCTTCGAAAGCGGAAAACGGATTAACGTCGGTAGATAGGCACTTCAACACATTGGCGGAATCACTTCAAACGCACTTGGCTGCGGTGCAGAAGCAAGTTGCAGACCTGCTTTCCGACTACGGCGAACGTGTGCAGTCGCAGACCGTCACTCGCCTGAATACTTGGAATGAGCAAACAAACAGTTATATTTCCTCAATGACGGATGCTGTACGTACACTCAGCAGCGTGGTAGATGAAATCGATGGCAAGGTGTCTCCACACCATGCAGGTAGCAACATATGAGAACGCTAAACGGCCGCTACAACAATCACCAGGTGGATGAGGAAAATCCTTATTGGATTTCTTTTTCAGACATCATGGCAGGCCTGTTAGTTATCTTTGTTCTGGCGGCTGTAGCGCTGATTCTGGAATTGACGCAAAAGAGTGAGCAGTGGGACGAGGCAATAAAGGAGATTGCTAAAGCAGAAGAAGTAAGGAAAGACTTGTTGCGAGAGATTGAGCAGGAGCTCAATGCTATGAATATTCCCGTAAAAATAAGCGATAACGATACGGTGTTGCGGATTCCAGAGGATGTACTGACTTTTGAGCAGGGTCGCTTCGATATTTCTGGCGATGAAAGGTCACAGCGTATTGCGCTGGATATTGGTAAAGTGCTTTTCGCGAGTATTACCAAAGAGGATCGATGGAAATATCTGGATACAATTTTTGTTGAAGGTCATACCGACCGTGTGCCTTATCGCAATCGCTCAATAAAGGGAAATTGGGGGCTGTCAACATTTCGGGCGATCTCCGTATGGAATTACTGGAATCAGGCGATGGATGACGGCGCTCGCCTTGATATGCTGAGTAACCATTTAGGCAAGAAGCTCTTTTCAGTCAGCGGTTATGCTGAAACGCGCCCAGTGCCCTGTTCCAACGCAAGTTCTGACGTGAGTGATGCCACGCTTTGTCCCTCAGGTGTTTTGGACGAAGAGGAGTCGCTACGTAAAAACCGGCGCATTGATATTCGCTTTACAGTAAGACGCCCCGCGCTTGAAGACTATCAGGCAATTAAGCAGGCTTTGGATTAGACATGAGGCTGCCGGATTTGCAAATCAACCTGCCAGAGTGGCAGGATGCAGATTTCCGCCTTATAAGAGAGGCAGAAAAGACAGTGGTATCCATTGCCCGTGGTGCAGGAAAGGGGTCGGGTAAATTCAAGGACTCATGCAGGATGTTACTCAATGCGTCAATGCACGGCAATACACAAACATTAAGTGCGAGCATTACAAGCTGTATTGATGTGCGGGCGTTTACATTTCTGCTGGCCTCATCTGATGATTTTGCACGTCGAATATCCTTGAATCGGGGTTTGTTAGATGTTCTTTTAGTTCCCCGTATGCCTATCAGCAAACTTTCATTAGTTCAGCTCATCAGGGCGTATTTTGTTCGGTACGATACGGTTGCAGAAAAGGAAGCTTTGAAACACTGGCAGGGGTTCATTCAAGGGCAGTTGAATCAATTGGGCTTAAATTCTGGCACAAGTGATTTATCTTCTTACGTAAAATATTCGTCCATTCTGTTCTCTTCTTCCGGGCCTGCTGATGTAGTGGCCTTCGCCAAAAAAAGGGATCTGGATTTTGATCGTGCATTAAATATATTAGGTCTTACAGGGTTTAGCGCCGGTCGTTTCTTAACGCTCTGTCGGTACCAGTATTACCTGGATACCTTGAAAACCATTCCTGCCGGATCCGAGCATCAAATCCTTTATGAAATCGTGAAGAAAGATGTCGTTAACGCACCTTTTGACGGAAATCGTTTACTTGGTCACGCTATATTGGAAGTGCTGATTGACCGCTCAGAAGGGCAATCCATAAGTCAGGCGTGGCAGGGATCGATTCTAACCATCGCGGGTGATCCACGTGTGCCAAAATCCAGCTCGAACTATCAACAATGGTGGACACTGCTTGGTGAAAAGCGCATTGCACTGATGCGTGGATGGCTCAGTCGTTTTGATTTAGCCCTGTTTTTAAGGGTGCTTGAGCAAAGCGCCAAGGATGGAAGTAATACAGACATGGAAAGGATGTTTGAGTCTAGGAAGAGGTTTATGGAGGGGTTGCTGGAGCAAGGAATTGTTATTCATTCCCGTCTTTTTTTGAGTAGATACGCTGAACATTATCTAAAGTCCCACTACAAAAAGGACGAGCTTCCCGAGTATGCGCTTGTGGCGTCGCAGCAGACCTCGATGATTTACTTAAATTTGTCCGGAAATGTTCACATGATTGAGGGAAGCCACAGCTTTAAGCTTAAGCTTTTAGATCGCCTCCCGACGGGCACTAACATCTTGGACTATGGGGTAAAGGTTGTTTCTGATAGCGATTTAAGAACTGGGATCTTAAACAGGTACTATCGGGAATTTAAGAACGTCGATGGATATAGAGATTTGACACATGACGTTCACCTAGGCTGGCAGAATAAGGCTATCCAATTCATTGTTGGTCACGGTATTGCCGTGAATCCCTGCGATTTGATTGGTAAAAATCGATACCGGGAATATAAATCTAAGTTCGGGGCTTAATAACATGGGAATCAGGGACTTCATCAACAGCTTAAAGTCAACCAAGAACGAAACGTTAATCACCTGGCGTGTTGATCCCAGAGAAGGCATCGACTTTATTATGGATCGCAAAGTGCTTTCCGAGCCCGAGCGATTCGCAATGCAGAATCCGCATTTCGGGATGCAGCTTGCCTACCTGAAAGGCATGGCTGAGCAATCTAAAGCAGTGAAAAATTCAAACGGCTTTACAATTATGTCGGCTGATGCAGTAGAGCTTGGGGATGATTTTATATCGCTCTTCGATTTTCCTGACCTCTACTCTGGTAAGTACCTTGGCAAGTTTGACGGCAATACAGGCAAGTCGTCTTTTAAGGCATCCATTGATTTGCTTATGAAAGATGGAAGCATTGTTCAGCGATATTCTGTATGCGGGCCATTTCTCAAGCTGGCTGAGAATGAAATGTACATGTTGACACCAGCAGATTGGCGGGCGCTAACGGCTCTAAGCAATCATCGAGCGCTAAGCCCCGAGGGCCGCGGAGAATATGAAAATAATTGGCTGGTTTTCCAGTTGCAGTTCGCTAAGCGCTCTGGCATGGCAATCGACTTGGCCCATTTCAACAATCTCGAAATTATTAGCCCTGATGCCATTGGCATCTCGATCGACGCTCTAACTAATGGAGATATAGTGCTGACCCCGTCATTCGGGTCAGGAATTGGCATTGATGATATTAAAGCGCGATTAGGCCAAATTTCAGATGGAGATGAGCATTGTATCTTACGTGTGAAAAACAAGTTCGTACTTCTTGATGAAAAGCGCCTCGAAGCAACAAAGGAAATATTGACCAACCAAAGAATTCCTAAGGAGCAGGTATCTTCCTTTTTGAAATCACCTACTGCTTATTTGAATGCGGCACTGGTTGATTTGGATACTGGATTTTCATTAAGAGTGCACGGAGCAGAAAGATTCAGCCATCGATATTTTGGCGATGTCGAAAAGTCTGGTGTAGATTGGTTCTCGAAAGCCTCTGATTTCGTTGAGCCTCCAGAGCAGCTGAGTGATATTGTTGACAGCGCGGAAAGGCTTGAGGAAGTTGAATTATTAATTAATGATGCTCTGAAAACTGGTGCTCAGTTAGTCGAGATAGAAGATAGGATCTTCGATATTTCTGACGAAAATAAAGTGCAAAGTTCCCTGTCTGCCATTAGATCAGGAATAGAAGATGGGAGTATACATCGCACGCCTGAAGAACCTGGATTTTCTGAAGGCGAAGAAAATGCGACGCCTGAAAGAGCTGTTGTTGCGATAGACAGTAATGACGATAGCATTGAGTTCAGTAAAGATGCCCGTGCAACAGGCTTGGATTTAGCGCAGCAGACATTCGAAAGGGGCAATCTGAAACGCCTACCTTATCCTCACCAAGAGGAGGGCATCTGTTGGATGCTGGCTCATCTTGATCACATTTTACAAGCTACTGAAGTCGGTGGAGCTCTGCTTGCAGATGATATGGGGCTTGGCAAAACCTACATGACGTTGGTTGCCATTGCTGAGTGGTACTTGCGTTGTAAGAAGCGGAATATGTCGCAGAAGCCTACATTGATTGTGGCCCCACTAAGTTTAATCGAGAACTGGCAAGCCGAAGTGGATGCAACATTTAATAAATCACCTTTTACCGATATGGTTGTTCTACAGTCTGGAGCTGAACTGTCTCGATACAGAATAAAGGGAGCGGGCCGTGAAACGTTACAAGAGTTTCCAGAGTCATACGTGATTCAAGATCAAGATAAAATTCGTTACGCACTTAAAGTGGGTGGGGTTTACGGATCTGAGAGATTGGATCTTCCCAGTCGATTGGTTTTGACCACCTATCAAACCCTTAGGGATTATCAGTTTTCTTTAAGTCGGATAGATTGGAGTGTTGTTGCGTTTGATGAGGCTCAGAATCTTAAAAATCCAAATGCATTAGCTACGCGGGCAGCCAAGGGCTTGAAGGCAGATTTCAAGCTTTTAGCAACAGGCACTCCCGTTGAGAATTCGCTCAAAGATTTTTGGTGTCTTTTTGATACTGCAGTGCCGGGTTTGCTAGGCGCTTGGCAGGACTTTAGGCGGGATTTTATCGCACCAATTTTAGCTGCATCTCCTGAATCGTTGGGGCAAGTTCGACTCGACGTTGGCAGACAGCTTCGCTCTCGCGTTGGTGATTATATGTTGCGGCGAACTAAAGCAGAAAAGTTGGAAGGTTTACCAGAGAAACGGATATTCTCAGGAGATAAAGACTCTGAGGGAGGTGGTTTTTTACCCATACTCTCAGGAGTTATGAGTGGCTCCCAATTAGCGTATTACGACGAAATTATTGCTAAGGTTAAATGCAGCAAGCCAGAAGACAAGAGAAGCATAATTCTTCCCAGTTTACGACGTCTAAAAGTTGCCAGTATTCATCACGATATAGACGCTCGGTCGACAATACCCAGTGCACAGAATGAGCTTTTGAAGCAGGCGCAGTTGTCTGCAAAAATTCAATCTTTGGTAGCAGTTCTTAAAGAAATTGAAAAAAGAAGCGAAAAGGTGCTTGTTTTTGTAGAAACCAAGGCTGTGCAGGCCTACGTTTGCGCACTAGTTACAACGATCTTTAGAATCCCTGTTGAGATTATCAATGGTGAGACCAAGGCGGTAGCGACCAAACAGGATTCGATGACCCGAAAGGCTATTATCGACCGCTTTCAGTCGGAGCAAGGTTTTGGCGTGATTGTCATGTCTCCTGTGGCGGCAGGTGTAGGCTTGACTGTGGTGGGGGCAAATAATGTTATTCATTTAGAGCGCCACTGGAATCCGGCTAAAGAAGCCCAGGCGACTGACAGGGTGTATCGGATCGGGCAAGAGCGGGAGGTTAATGTGTATATTCCAATGGCGCTTCATCCAAGTGTTCGATCTTTCGATCAGCAACTAAACGGGCTTCTCGCTAATAAGGTCGATCTTAGTGATGCGGTCGTCGCTAATCAAAGTATTGAAGCAAATGATTTGGCTGGGTGCTTTTGACAGCCCAAAAGGTTCTCAAATCGGCAGTTTAAGAAATAAAAGCCCGGAAAATCATAGTGGTTTGATTTTTTCGGTTTTTTTACTTTATGGGTGAGTAGGTTTTGCCCTGTTTTTGCCAACACTTGCCCTATCACAGCGCTATGCGCCATGCCTGGCGTACACGAAAAAAGCCCCAGTTGCAGGGGCAAAAGCTCATGTAGGAAGGTCTGAAAGGGAGCCTTACGGCTAGGCCTGCATAGCACTGAACATTTAAGAGCTTGCCACATATAGTGGCGGCATGATTAAACAAAACCAGATAACATACACAATCGCAAATACTATCCCCCAAAAGAACTAAATTCCCTTTCTTGGGTATGAGAAAATTCGGCATTCGAGTAAATGTTCGTCATTATGAACAGGTTAATTGTTCAAATAGTTTTTCCAGGGAATCTTAAAACCACACCACCCACCGAATAGATTTTCCATCGTTCTTCCCAACTAAAGCTCGCACTATGCCCCGTACCAAAACACGGGAGCAACAGTGCCATGAAACGCCAATTCTGGCCTTCGACTTTTCTGATTCTAGGCTTGTGCGTCGCGCCGACGGCGTTTGCCGATGCAGACGCCGAGCGCGAGGCGCTGGCGAAAATCATTCATGAGCTCAATGCTCTTGAACTGTTGATCAAGCGCGCTGAGGCCAACGCCGAGCAGGATTCCCGTATCCGATTTCGTTATGACTGGTTGCGTCAGGACCTGAAGAACATCAAGGACGGCATCCAGTCACACATCGACTCTCCCCGTGCTCAGCCTCGCTCATTTCCGCCATTGCGCGGCGATTACCGTCGATAGGTTTTGTCATGAACGCCGCACAACAAACAGCTTTTCAAGCCGGTTCCGGTATTACCCCAGCCACCATGCTGACGGCCATCGCGTCGATGGTGTTGGTGTTGGCGTTTGTCTGGGTGATTTGGGTGGCTTTAGGCACTTTTAGGGCATGGCAGGAAGGGCAGGCCACGCTCTTTGATCTGACCTGGAGCACTCTGCGGGCAAGCCTTGTTTTGATGGTTCTGGGCTTCTATTTGCGGTGAGTCGATCGAGTTGAGACCGAGAAAGTCCGGTAAGGGCAAACGGCGATGCAGCGCAGTGGGATGCGGGGGTAGTTCCCCTTTTTATCAGCATTACAGAAGAGGACATTTGTTATGGACACATCAAATACAAAAAACGATTTCAACAAGCAATCTGTTGCCATCCGCAAGTCGCTATCGGCAGCGGTCGCGGTGCTACTACCAATGCCGCTCTGGGCGGCGTTGCCGACGCCGGTTGCGCCGAGTACGGCGCCGCCGGCGGGTGACTGGATCGGCTTGATTCAGGGCTACATCAAGGATGGCGGCTTGGTACTCGGATTGGCCATTGCAGTGCTGGGTTTTCTCTGGATCGCCTACCTGGGCTTCGCAAAATTCAATGAAGCTCGCCAGGGCAAGGCAGAGTGGGCTGAAGTCGGTGTGCTGGGGATTGTCGGCGCGATCGTGCTGATCTTCGCCAGCTATCTGCTCACAGAAGCGGCAGGGGTGATTTAACAGCCAGCGTCAATATCAACTTGCCGTAGGAGACGCGAATGTCCAACGACCATGAAATTCTGGCGGATCGGCTCAATGCCGAGCCCGCCATCTTTAAAGGTTGCTCTTCTTCAGAGCTGGGCATGATTGTGGGGTTGGCCATTGTGATATGGCTGCCCCTCAGTCTGTTACTGGCCTGGTTGCTGGGTGCCATCACCATGGGTTTTGGTATCGCCGGTGTCGGTGTGGTGGCCACTGTGGTCACTCTGGCGACGCTGTTTCAGCGTATCAAACGCGGCCGGCCTGAAGGCTATTACCAACAATGGCTGCGTATCCGGCTGCAGACGATGGGGCTGTATCGCACGCCCTGGGTGCTACGCAGCGGGTCCTGGGATATAGGGAGAACGCACTATGCGCCGCTACCGACTCGAAATCGATAACGTGCGGTCCCATTTGCGCTCCCTGTGGATCGTGATTGGCTTGCAAGGACTGATCATTCTCGCGCTCTGGATTGGCTGGAGCCAGGCACCCAAGCAGCTGCGGGTTTATGTGCCTCCCGATCTGCGGTCGGGCGCTGTTCTGGCGGCCGAAGAAGTGCCTCCGGCCAATGTATATGCCTTTGCGTTCTATATCTTTCAGCAGCTCAATCGCTGGCCCGAGAATGGCGCAACGGATTACGGCAGCGCAATTTTCCGGATCTCGCCCTACCTGACACCGCGCTACCGCAAAGACCTGATTGCCGATATGGAACTCAAAGCCCGGCGCGGCGAGTTGGCCTACCGGGTGCGCGGTGTCCATGAAGTGCCAGGGCACGGCTACGAGGAGCGCCGCGTCGATGTGTTGTCGCCCGATGTCTGGATTGTCTGGCTTGATCTCGATCTGCTGGAGTCCGTGAAAGGCATGACCGTCAAGCAAACCACGATTCGCTACCCGATTCGCGTGGTGCGCCAGGCCATCGATCCGGAAGCCAATCCCTGGGGCCTGGCACTCGATGGCTATGCCAGTGAAGGCCCGCGTCGATTAACCGATGCCGAGCTGGCTGAATCCAGCGTGACTGGCGCCATTACCAATAAGGAATCCTCCCAATGAATTCTCGTGATTTCTTTGTGTCATTGAGTTTGATCGCTTTGATCGGTCTCTGTTTCCCGCTGCTGTCCTTCGCACAAGTCGATGATGCAGCGCCGAACATTCCGGAACGCGTTGTCTGGAACAAAGCGCCCATCGCAATTCCATTGGTCGTTGGTGAAGAGCGTCTAGTGCATTTTCCAGATTCGGTGAGCATCGGCCTGCCGCAGTCACTGACACCGTTGCTGCGCAGCCAAAGCATCAACGGCACCCTATACCTGTTGGCAAGGCAAGCCTTTGAGCCCACCCGTGTCATGGTGCGCTCGGAAATCGACGGCCCAATCTACGTCCTCGATATCTCAGCGGCACCAGGCGGATCAGACAGTCGATCATTGTCGGATGTGCAGGTACTGCTCCAAGCATCACAAAAGCCACCGCAGGATTTGTCGGAAGACGCCGGTGCCGATCGGTCGACATCGGACAACCGATCACAGTCTGTGGGTTATGCCGCTTTAACCCGTTATGCCGCGCAACAACTCTATGCGCCAACACGGCTGATCCCCCGGCAGCCGGGCGTGGTAGCCATACCCGTGAACCCCGAACCGGTCGATCTGGTATTGGGCGGCAAGATCGAAGCCGTGCCGATTGCTGCCTGGAAGGCGGGTTTGCGGTACGTCACTGCCGTCAAGCTGATCAATCGTACCCAAAGCCCCGTCGTGCTGGATCCACGCGAACTGCGCGGGTCATGGCTGGCGGCGACCTTTCAGCACAATCGCCTGTTACCCGCTGGCAGTGAGGCCGATACCACAGCCGTCTATCTGGTGTCGGATCGGCGCTTTGATGCGGCCTTTTGATGTGGCGCTTTGAGAGAGAATAGGAATCCACCATGTCGATGGTCACCAGTAATCGTTTGTTACCACTTCTTGCCGGTTCCGTCGTGCTGATGGCAGTGCTCGTCGCGGTGAAGTCCTGTTCCCGGAACGACGAACAACCTCAGTTGTTGGAAGCCGTGCCACAGGCACCGAAACCGGATGCCGATACCCCAGCGGATACCATCAAGACACTGACGGCCAATGTCAGCGCCATGACTTCGGAGCTCAACGCCTTGCGCCGGGATAACACCGCACTCAAACAGGAAAACCGCGATTTGATCGAAGACCGAAAGCAGATCGAAAACAACGTGCTGTCGAGAGTGCAGACAGCTTTGGAGGCAAAACGTATGGATGCCGCGCCAAGCGAAACCACGTCGGCCATCGCCGCGTTGACGGCGAGGGTGGATTCCCTGGCCAACCGCTTTGGGACGTCATCGACACAGCGGACTTCCACGGGTTCTGATATTCCGGTCGGGCTCGGTCTGGATGGAGTCAGCACATCGGCGGCGGAATCGGAAGCGTTGGTGTGGGTTAGCCCTCTTGAGCTCACGCCGTCAGCTGACAATGATAAGGAGACGTTGCTCAACCGCTTCAGCCGCGGCAGTCGCAATGCGTTAGATAGCGCCGGTCCGGAAATGAAATCGCTGGTAACGAAAGGATCCGAAGCCCTCAATACCGCGCTGCCGGTGTACACCGTGCCGCGCAATGCCACCCTGATTGGATCAACTGGCATGACCGCCTTGGTGGGCAGGGTGCCAATTCAGGGACAGGTGCGCGACCCCATGCCGTTCAAGGTGATTACCGGTAAAGAAAACCTGGCCGCCAATGGACTGCGCATACCCGGTATTGAGGGCATGATCTGGAGTGGAACGGCTGTTGGCGACTGGACGCTCTCCTGTGTGACCGGGAAATTGGAATCGGTGACCTTCGTATTCGAGGACGGCACCATTCAGACCATTTCCTCTGATGAAAATTCCAGTGGCGGCAACCAACTGGGTGGTTCCAGTGGAAGCAGCGATAGACCGCTGGGCTGGATCTCCGATGCGCGGGGTATCCCCTGTATCACGGGCGAACGCAAGACCAACGCTCCCGCATTCTTGACACAACGCATTGGCGTGATGGCCCTCGAAGCGGCTGGTGAAGCGGCAGCACAGGCCGAAACCACAACGCTGATCAATGATTCAGGCTCGGCCACCAGTGTGGTCTCCGGGGAGACGGGTAAATACGTACTGGGCAAAACCCTGAGCGGCGGTAGCGACGAAGTCGCCCAGTGGTTGCGGGAGCGTCAGGCACAGAGTTTCGATGCGGTTTTCGTGCCCGCCGGTGTCGAGCTGGCAATCCACGTTGATCATGAACTCCCCATCGATTTCCATTCCAACGGCAGGAAACTTCATCATGAAACCAATCTTTTCCAGCAAGCGACGATTACCACTGGTTCTGGTCTGGACTAGCGCCTTGATGGTCGGCTGCGCCAGCACTAAAGAGACAGTACTACCGCAGGACGGACCGACCATGAAGTCCATTTACGATCAGCACATGGTAGATGTTCAGAAACCAGACCATCGGCGAGTCATCGGTGGTCAACCGTTACCGCAATCTGGTATCGACCACTACCAGGGCTTTGTGCGAGAGGCCGCTAATGAAATCGACACGGTATTTCCCCGTCTGCCGAATCCTACGCTGGTGATGTATATCTTTCCTCACCTGTCGGGCAGTGAGCGCACCCCGGTGCCGGGTTATGTCACCACCTTTCCCTTTTATGAAAAGGCGGAGTACGCCTTGCCGGGAGAAGTGCCGGGAGAAGTGCCGGGGGAAGTGTCAGGCGAGGCGTCGTCGGCAGTTAGTCATTCGCCGTCAGACCAGTAGGGGTACCCATGCCAGCTAACCAACCTGATGATTCGGATACATCACCGCTAACCAACGTGATGATCAAGCAGCACTATACCCGCCCGCCGTCGTTTACCGATTTGCTGCCCTGGATGGAATACATTCCCGAGAGTAGAGCTTTTCTGTTAGAGGACGGGGTTAGCCTCGGCGCCCTGTTCGAGGTGCAGCCGGTCGGTTGCGAAGCGAGGACGCCGGCCTTTATGACCCAGCTACGTGACGCCATTCAAACGTCAATCAACGAGGCCATTCCCGAGCGCGACGATGCGCCCTGGGTCTTACAGATCTATGTGCAGGACGAGCCCAGGTTAACCCAATTCAATGAGTCGTTGGCCAGTTATTCGTCGCCAAAGGTTCGCGCATCGGATTATTCTCAACATTACCAGTCGGTGATGTCGAAGCACCTGCAAGCGATTTCCCGACCGGGTGGGTTGTTTGACGATACCACCGTCACCGGTTCGCGTTGGCAGGGGCAGCAACGGCGGATCCGCGTTGTGCTCTACCGCCGTTTGAAAAACAACGGTAAAGCGCCACCCGCTGTTGAAGTGGAGGAGGCGCTCAATGACGTGGCCACCAAATGGATCGCCTCACTGGCCTCTGCTGGAATCAACGCCCAACGGGCCAATGGTCAGGCGTTTTATCAGTGGTTGCTGAGCTGGTTCAATCCCAATCCACCGTTAGCAGATGGTAACCCGGAAGTGCTTCTGCAGTTGGCACCCTATCCGGGTGATGACAATTTACCCTTCGGCTATGACTTTTCCGAACAGCTGACCCTGTCGATGCCACACTCCGACGAGGCAACCTCGAGCTGGATTTTCGATAAACTGCCGCACACCGTCGTGACCGTCCAAAGCTTGCGGCGGGCCCCGGACATCGGGCACTTCACGGCGGAGCGCCAAGCCGGGGATCAGGTGTATTCGCTGTTCGATCGTTTGCCCGAGCACACCATTATGGCGATAACCCTCACGCTCAAACCGCAAGACACCACCCGCAATCACATTGCCCAGATCAAGCGCGCAGCGGTAGGCGATTCCGCTGAGGCATCGATCACCCGGGAAGATGCCGAACAAGTGGAGCGGGAAATGGCGCAGGGCAACAAGCTGTATCCCGTGAGCATGGCCTTCTATGTGCGCGGAGATAATCAAAAGGCGCTACGGAACAATTTGAATCGTCTCCACGCGCTGCTTTTGCCCAATGGTCTGCAGCCCATTGCCCAGGAAGCTGACCTGCTGTCGCTCGACAGTTACATCCGTAACCTGCCCATGGCCTACGACGCCGACCTGGACAAATCCCGCCGTCGCTCGCGGCTGATCTTCTCCCGGCATATTGCCAATTTGGTACCGTTCTATGGTCGTTCCCGTGGCACCGGTCATCCTGGCCTGGTGTTCTACAACCGGGGTGCCGAACCGCTGGTCTTCGACCCGCTGCACCGGGATGACCGCAAGAAGAATGCCCACATGCTGATCCTCGGGCCGACGGGGGCGGGCAAGTCGGCACTGTTGGTGTATCTGCTGCAGCAAATGATGGCACGGCATCGGCCACGGTTTTTTATCATCGAGGCCGGGGCTTCGTTTTCGTTGCTGGGGCAGCATTTTGCGCACCACGGTCTGTCAGTGAATCAGATCACCCTGAACCCCAATGTCGATGTCAGCCTGCCGCCCTTTGCCGATGCGCTTCGACTTCTGGATCGGCGCCATGCGTTTAATCCGCTCAGTGTCGATGAATCTACAATGGAAGAGACGTTAGACGAAGATGATGAGATCGAGGAGGAAGGGGGCGGCCGCGATATTCTCGGCGAGATGGAGATTGCTGCACGGATCATGATCACCGGCGGCGATGAGCGCGAAGACGCGCGATTGACCCGGGCCGACCGACTGCTGATCCGCAATGCCATATTCCTTGCCGCAAAAACCGTGAAAGAGACCAGTCGAACCCAGGTGATTACCCAGGATGTGGTCAACGCCTTCCAGACCATCGCCACCAACAGGGAACTGCCCGAACACCGACGTAATCGAGCCCTGGAAATGGGCGACGGCATGGCGCTATTCTGTTCGGGCCTGGCGGGCCACTTTTTCAATCGGCCGGGGCAGTCCTGGCCAGAAGCCGATGTCACCATCCTCGAAATGGGCATGTTGGCCAGAGAAGGCTACGAGGATCAGCTCACCGTTGCCTACCTGTCTATGATGAGCCACATCAATGACCTGGTGGAACGTCATCAACACGACGATCGGCCCACGCTGGTGGTGACTGACGAAGGCCATATCATTACCACCAATCCCTTGCTGGCGCGCTACGTGGTCAAGATCACCAAAATGTGGCGTAAGCTCGGTGCCTGGTTCTGGATCGCCACCCAGAATTTGGAAGACTTTCCGGATGCCAGCCGCAAGATGCTCAACATGATGGAGTGGTGGCTGTGCCTGGTCATGCCGAAAGAGGAGGTGGAGCAGATCGCCCGCTTCAAGGATCTCAATGACGAACAGCGCAACCTGCTGTTGTCTGCCCGCAAGGAGCCGGGAAAATACGTGGAAGGAGTCGTTTTGGCCGACAAGGTCGAAGCGCTGTTCCGCAACGTGCCGCCAGCCTTATCGCTCGCCCTGGCCATGACCGAAAAGCATGAGAAGGCTGAACGTGCAGCGATTATGCGTGAGAAGAACTGCTCGGAGCTGGAGGCGGTTTACGAGATCGCCAAGCGTATCGAACAGTCTCGTGCGTAGCAGTTTTACTGATCTCAGGGGTGTTTCACGACTCCACGGCAGGCCGGATAGGTTGCGCATCCCCAAAATTGATTGCCCGCGTTTTGTCCCTTTCTGGCCGTTCTTAGTACCATCGTAGCGCCACACTTTGGGCACTGTTTTCGACTTTGGGGCGTCGTTGACGCTGTGACTGGCGGCATGACTGCGGGGGCGGCTGGCGGTGAGGGAGCCTTCTTCTGGAGCAAATGGTTGACGTGCTGTCGGTTGGTGGTAAACCCCCGCTGTAATCTCAGCTGTTCGATTTGTGCCGTCACAGTCTCCACGGCGGCCTGGCTGAGGATCACTTCGCGCCGCGCTTTGATATACCGGATATACCCACCGGCATAAACCACATTCTCGGGCAATTCAGTCTTGAACGTCGAATCACCGACAAACACCACCAGCGAGTGAATCGCGGAAGCCGGAATATCCAGCAGGGTTTCCAGGGTTTTGACGTGTTTATAGTTCTGGTGCAGTGGGTTCTGAAATTTATGGGTGTGTTTGTAGATTTTCTGGGTCCAGGTTTTCTGGTTGGCCGAGCCGAATATCCAGCCCTTCATATTTTTGGTTTCAATTACGAATACGCCGTAGCGCGACACAATGATGTGGTCGATCTGTGTGGTGCCATCATCGGTTTGTAATGTCACATCCTTGATCAGGCGGTATTCGTCCTTTGGAAGAAACAGTCGTGCGGCCGTATTCACCAGAAACTCACCGGTAATGCCTTTGAACCAGGGGGACTTGAGAACACCTGCCAGGATGGCGAGAGGTATGAGGTACCACAGCGCGCCGTAGACCTGTTGGATGATGGGGCTGAAATCCATTCCTGTATTTCTTCCGTTACGAATGTCCCGCCATTATAGGAATGTCGCCTCTGGTCGGCCAGAAACATCGACGCTTCATGTCTGGATTTTCCGTTTATCCCCCACCGTCAATCCTTCAGCATGAATGCTCTGTCAAAGATATGTGGATCTGGATGGCCGCCAGTGAATAGTGCAAGAGCTCATCTCATTCTTTCGATCGTTCTAATAGGGGTGCTCTGTGAGCCGGTTTTGGCTGACGAACCATCAATTGCGATCGAGGTATTTACCGATTCAATGAACCCGGTCGCGAATGGTGCGGATGGTATAACGGTGTACCACATAGACCGTATTGATCGACTTCAGCAAGAGCTCTCCAAAGACTTGCCAGCGAATCCCGAAGCCGCAAAACAGACAGCCCTCCATCGCTTTCAGCGTATGGACAATAAACTCAGCCATGAACTGGAAAACGCCGCTAACGGCCTGGTGCAGGCGATGCAATACGGCATTGATCGCTATCCGGCCATGGTCTTCGATGGCAAAGCGGTGGTTTACGGTATCACCGATGTTCGAGCAGCAACTGAACGGTATCGGCAGTGGCAGGCCGGGGAGGCTCGACCATGATGTGCGCTATCCGCCGTTGTGGATTCATCCTGCTGATGTGGATGCCCCTTATTAGCAATGCTGGAACCATCTCCACCACGGAAATCGTTTCCCAGACCACGAGTGCCGCACTCAGCTGTATGCGCTGGATGCCGGTGGGGATGTGCTTTTGGCTGCGCTGTTCCATTTACGAATGCGATGTCGAGACCTCAATCAAAGTTGGCCATTACCAGCCGGATGCGGTGGTGAGCAGTTACAACGAACTCGGTAGCAATCCCTGGACAGAGATCCGCAGTATTCTTGGGGCCGCTCAAAGTTCCGCCGCGACAGGACTGCTCGGCAGCTTGCTGGCCGTGCCCATCGAGAGCGCCGGGAATCGAACGGAAGGTGGGCAGGGCAACAAGGACCACCGTAATCTGATCTTTCGGGAGACCGATGTCATCGGCCATCCTTTAGGTTCGCTGTCAGGTGTCCTGGCGGGTACCGGCTATTTGTGTGAATCGGAAACCACCTCCTTTTATCCCTATTTCATGTCGAGCCTGGATGCACTCTCCTGGCGGATGGAAATCCCGGAGATGTTCTATCCAGCGAGTCTGATACCCGGCATGCGGGAAATCGGCACCTGGCCTCTGCAGACCTGGGGTGGTGTCTATCCCAGAACAGGCTGGACCACACAGGCAGAGGAGCCCAAGGCCGCGGCGATCAATGCGCAGCGAGCCGGGGATATCGTGACCCGAAACGGTCAGCCGCACATTTACGATCAGATCGAACCGTCTTCCAGCTCCGACCAGCGGATTTGGTCGCCGGGTCCATTGGTTGAAGACGATCCCGCCACTGGTGAGTGGCAGATGTTGCTGCCCAAAGCAGAATCAAGCTGCGCTGTTTTTGGCACGAACGATCTCGCCAGCGCCAATGGTTGGGGTGGTGGCCGCGTGGACGAGGAGGGTGATTACGCCTGGAACCTGTGGAGGCCTTATCAGTGCTGTGAAAAAGAAGGCCAGTTTTTTCTGTTCGACATCAACTGGATCGATTACCCGCCATGATCAAACACAACCCTATTCACTGTCTGCTGATCGCTTTGGCCGTCGCTATTGTCCCCGACAGCTATGCCGCTCAGGCGCCCACGGAAGATGGGCTGTGGTATTACGAGATCGGTGGCGCTGAACCGGTCTCGGTACCGGCGAACCCCGCCGTGGTCTCCACGACGTTGGGAGGCTCTGCCCAACTGGGACTCGGCTACAGCTGCGGCAAGTTCGATCCGGTGGCGGCGGTCACCAATACCCTGAACGACATCGGCTCCGGCGTCGACAACATGATGAACGCCATGACGGCAGCGGCCACCAGCGCCATAGCGTCGTTACCCGCACTCATTCTGCAGCGAGCCAACCCCGGCCTGTACGATCTCTTCCAGAATGCCCTGATCAAGGCCGAAGAAACCATGCAGCTGGCGACCAAGTCCTGCGAGCAGATGGAGACGGAAATCGCCCAGGGCAAGAACCCCTATGCCGATCTGATCACCTTGTCCAAAGGTAACGATTGGAAGGTGCAAATGGGTATCGGCGGCAATGATGCCGTCACTGCCAAAGACACGGTGGAATCCTCTAACGGTGACAATGGTGTGCCCTGGATCGGTGGGCAGGCCGGAGGAACTGGCCAGCCAGTTCTGGAGTTCACCGGCGACATCGTCGAGGCCGGTTACAACATCAATATGAATCGCACCGTGACCGACACCAGTCCGGTACCGGCCGCATCGGCAACGCGCCTGTCGGAAATCTGGAGCACGCCCGGCGAAGCCCGGGACTGGACCGTGGATGTGGTGGGCGAGAACATCGTCACTACCTGCGATACCTGCCGCAAAGACAGCATTCCCGGTACGGGTCTGCTGCCGAAGCTCTATCAGGAGTCCGCCACCGTCACCACCGAGATCCAGAACCTGGTCAGTGGCGCGACACCACCCACTCTGACTAACCTGGAGCAGATCACCGCCCCCGGCGTGGCCATCACTCGCCAAGTGATCGAAGCGATCCGCGAGATGCCGGCCTCAGAGCAGAGTCTGATCATGGGCCGCCTGGTCTCCGAAATCAGCACCGCGCGCACGGTCGAAAAAGCCCTGTATGCCCGGCGTCTGCTGCTGTCGGGGCGGCAGGTCCCTGAGGTTTACGCCACCGAAGTCGCCCGCGAACATGCGGACAACTCCATCGCCGAGCTCGATAGAGAAATCGAAAACCTGCTGTTTGAAACCCGTGTGCGCAAGGAAGTGGTCTCCGACACCGTTGCCACATTACTGGAGCGAGCGGCTGCCAAACGGCAGAGTTCACTTACGGTACCGGAAGTGCCGACCCTGGATCCCAATCCGTTGCGAGGTGGGCGTGTTCAATAACCTCCGATCACGGCGAAAAAACTTTCTGCTATTCACCACCATGGCTGTGTTGCTGACGGGACTGGTGGGGTATCTCCTGATGCATCGATTACAAACGGATTCCGTGCAATCCGTCCAACAATGCATCGATACCTGGCGGACGACACTAACAGCCATGCGCTGGACAGTGATCGCCGTCATTGCCTTTGGCTGGAATCATCTGGTTGCCTGGCTGGCTGAGGCGGAGATCCTGAGCCGGGCCAAAGCAACCCGACTAACAGGATTACGCTGGCGCGCCGTCACCTGGCTGGTTTTGCTCGAACTGGTGTTAGGGCAGGGTGTATTGGTCAATGCCATTGGCTTGATGGTTAGAGCTTGATCATTGGAGCAGGGCAATGAGTGTCGATAGCTATCTGGAACTCTTTACTTCCCTTTTCGGCTGGACCTTCTACGGCATTCTGTGGGATGTGCTGGTCAGTACCGGCATCGTCTATCTCCCGTTTCTGGGCATCCTGATCGACAACTGGCGCGAACCGGCGCAGGGCGGTGAGGTGGGCCATGCCAGCGGCCTCTCACTGCGGCGGATGGAGATCGAGCTGTTCATTGCGCTGTTGGTAGTCGTGCTGGCCGGGCAACCCGCTGCCCTCACGCCACTCAATGCCGGTACCTTGTCCTACTCGCCGCCGCCGACCTTGCTGAATCCAGCGCCAACAACCGCGACCGTCGCTGCCCCACAGAGCACCTATGGTTCGACCGGATTCACGGGTTCTGCCGCAACCGTCAATGTTCCCGTCTGGTGGTACGGCGTGATCGCCCTCAGCTCCGGCCTGAATCATGCCATTGTCGAAGGCCTGCCAACCGTGGCAGATATGCGCACCTTCGAGCAACAAGCACACCTGGCCACCATTGCCGATCCGCGACTCCGGCAGGAGGTGAGTGATTTCTTCAGCCAGTGCTATATTCCGGCCCGTTCCAAATACCAGACTGAACGACCAAACACAGCGGCCATCAATGGCATTATCACCACCTATGGCGCCGATGACCCCGACTGGATGGGCTCACACGTCTATCGGGATACCGCCGGCTATTACGATACTCTGCGCCCGGCCAATCAAATCACCGATTGGGCTTACAACGCGGCCAGGGATACGGAATACGATCCGACGACTCCGCCAGCCTGGGGCAAACCCTACTGCAAACAGTGGTGGGAAGATGGGGCCATCGGCTTGCGGGAGAAACTGATCAATGAGGCAGATGCCACATCGGCCGGCTTCTCCGGTCTGGTGGTCGCTATCGCGCCGGCACTGGCCAGCGAGCAGCAAAACGACGCCGTCGCCAAAACGGTTCTCACCAATGCGCCCCCCTCCTGGTCGAGCAATGATCTGATCGCCAATAATGCATCTGGGGCAGGATTGGTCAACACCGCTGGATCCATCGTCAAAGGCGGCCTGGCGACCGGTGGTGTGGTCACCGCATCGGCCCTGTTTTCCGTCACCATGACCGCCGTGTTGCAGTCATTGCCCATGGTCCAGGCCATTATGCTGCTGGGCATCTATGCCCTGCTGCCACTGGTGGTGGTTTTGTCCCGCTACTCCATTGCCATGATGGTGGTCGGTGGCATGGCCATCTTCACCATCAAGTTCTGGACAGTGCTCTGGTACCTGGCCATGTGGGTGGATCAGAACCTGATTCTGTCCATGTACCCGGACGTCAATGTCTTCCTGCAGATCTTTGCCAACCCTGGTGAACACGATGCCAAGCGCATGCTGTTGAATATGATCACAACCAGCCTCTACCTGGGATTGCCGCTGCTGTGGAGTGGGATGATGGCGTGGGCGGGGGTGAATATAGGGCGCTCTATCACTGCAGCTACTTCCCCGCTCGCAAGGCCTGCTGATGATGCAGGAAGGCAGGGCGGCAGTTTGGGTAAAATGGCCGTCTCAAAAGGGATGAAAAAGAAATAGGGAGCTGTTACAAGTCCTCCTCATACCAGCCATCTGGATCAGCTCCAGAGTCCATACGTCCGGTACGAAAATTGTGATCCCCAAATCGGTCTGAGCCATCTCCTAAGGGGCGGTCTTCGCTTTCGTCGTCATCGGCGCTGAATAGAATGCCCAAAGCGGTTACGAGCAAAGCAGCACTGGCTCTGAGGATATTGGCAATGTGGTTGACAGTATTCATCGGCAGACTCCATCTGCGGGTTACTCCAGTCCGGATATAAGTATAGCGCCGTTGAACAAAAAAACTTAGCTCAGCCACTCAATCCTGACGGGGTGGGCCTCAAGTCAATATTTGCAGTTCTGGCGCTTAATGGAACAATCCGTTGATTGATCTATGTCAATCATCAAGGGCGCTATGTTTGAACTTTCGAGAGAATAAGGTATCTTTCCTAAGGTTAATATAACCATTTGCAGATTATGTGGCTTAGCAGATTCAGATTTTACATGGCAATCTTCGCGTTACTGGCTTTCACCAGCCAGTCGTTTGCTGCTGCGAAATTGCCCTGCCACAAGATGAGTCACGAACCCGATGTTCCAGTAATGACGGGGGCAATGGATCATGGAAGCCATACCAAGGCAAACAATATCCAGATCAATAATGCCCTTACGGCTGATGCCGCTGATTGTTGCAGCCAGGATCACTGCTCTCAGTTGGATTGCATCTCTGCAAGCGTTGCGGTGGTGAGTACACTGTCGCCGTTTTCCGTTCAGTTTTCTCAAACCCTCAATACAGCGTATTCGGTTTCCTTCCTCTCCCAAGCAGCTTCCTCGCTGTTTCGCCCCCCCATTTCCCGCTGAAGTAGGGTTGGTACGCCTGAAATTCAGGCGTCTGACGACTCGATAAGCGGGAGATCAAAACTCCCATAACGTATGTTTAAAACGCGCCATCGCTACGAGCGCGTTCACTGCAACTCTTGATTGGGAGTCATCATGAAGCCGTTACATACCTATCTGCGCTTTCCGGCGCTGATCGTATTCCTGTTATTTCTTACCGCTTGTTCAGAAAGCGAAAATCACGCAACTAAAAGCGCAACGATTGCCACGTTGGATGTTTATAAAAGCCGCACCTGTCAATGCTGCCAGCAATGGGTTCACCATATGGAAGATGTTGGTTTTGACACAAAAACCCACCACCCGTCGGACTTGAATCGCATTAAAAATGACTATGGCATAGCACCTGAGTTCCAGTCCTGCCATACAGCAGTGACGAGTAACGGTTATGTGTTCGAAGGCCATATCCCTGCGCGCTTTGTTCAGCAGTTTCTGGAAAACCCTCCCGATGACGCCATCGGCCTTAGTGTGCCTGGCATGCCGGCAGGCAGCCCGGGTATGGAGATGGGTGACAGGTTTACGCCTTACAAGGTATGGCTGCTTAAAAAAGACGGTTCGGCTGACGTGTTTGCATCTGTGAATAGTCGCGATCAGCAATAGGACATATAACGATGAACATTCAATGGGTATTTTTATTGTTTTTGCTGGTGGGGCTTCCTGTATTTGCGCAGAGCCCGGCTAATACGTTGAGTCTGGATGAGGCCATCGCCCATGCCATTGCCACGGATCCCTGGCTGAACGGTAGCCGGCATCGCGAAGACGCTTTGACCAGCGAATCAATTTCAGCATCGACGCTGCCAGACCCCAAGGTCAGCCTGATGGCGGCTAACTTTCCTACCGATAGCTTCGATATCAACCAGGAGCCTATGACGCAGCTCACTGTAGGTGTTAGTCAGATGTTTCCTCGCGGCGATAGTCTGGCGCTGTCCAGCCGTCAGAAACAGGAGTTGGCGGAACAGGAGCCATTGCTCAGGCAGAATCGCCAGGCCAAGGTAGCGGCTACTGTCTCGCAGCTGTGGCTGGAAGCATTCAGGGCCCAGGAGAGCATTCGATTGATTGAGCGGGATCGCTCGTTGTTTGAACATTTGGTAGATGCAACCAAAGCGAGCTATTCGTCGGCACTGGGACGTGCCCGCCAGCAGGATATTATCCGGGCCCAATTGGAGCTTACTCGGTTGGACGATCGTTTGACGGTGCTGCGGCAACAGTCGGAGTCAGCCCAACAGCGTTTATCCGAGTGGGTCGGCGGTCGCGCCCGTCTGCCGTTAGCGCAGCTTGTGCCCAGTCAGTACGGTGATGAGCCGACGTCGGTGGGAGGTCAGCCGGATAGTGATCGTTGGCTCTATGAACAGGTCAATCGGCACCCACTCTTGCTGGCACTTGATCAGCGTATTGATGCCATGGAGACCGGGGTCGAATTAGCGCGCCAGAAATATAAACCTGAGTGGGGTCTTTCCGCCCAATACGGCTATAGGGACGATGATCCCATGGGTCGCGACCGCGCTGATTTGTTCTCTGTCGGTGTGACCTTTGACCTGCCGCTTTTCACCGGCAAGCGACAGGATAAAGACGTCAGTGCGGCCACTTCTCGGGCCGAGACCTTGAAAACTGACAAGTTACTGATGGCGCGAAAGCTGATGGCGGACCTGGATACGGCCTTGGTCCAGCTACAGCGTCTGAATGATCGTCGCGCGCTCTACGCCGGGCAGTTATTGCCGCAAATGTCAGAGCAGGCCGAAGCTGCCCTGGCCGCCTACAACAACGACGACGGCGACTTTGCCGAAGCGGTGCGCGCCCGCATTGCTGAGTTAAATGCCAAGATCGACTTTTTAACGATCAGGATTGATCGGCTGAAGATGATTGCCGAGTTGAATTACCTCTTGTCCAAAAATGGTTCAGAACCGTTTCCCGCCACCAGCAGAGAACACGCTGAAGGATTAACCCCATGAAGATTCAATTGAATAAATCTTTTTTCATTACAGTTGCCTTGTTGATTGCGACAGCGACCCTTTCGCACTACTCGGCCCTATGGCGTATGAAAGAGACCACAGGCAGTGATGACGTTGCTGCCGAGAAAAAACCACTCTACTGGGTCGCGCCGATGGACCCCAACTATAAGCGCGATAATCCGGGTAAATCCCCTATGGGGATGGATCTGATACCAGTGTATGAAGACGCGGGCGGCGATCAGGAGATTGGCACGGTCACCATCTCTCCCGATGTGGTCAATAACCTCGGCGTACGTACAGCGCCTGCCACTCGGGGGCAGCTGGACGTCTCTGTCAATACCGTGGGCTATGTGCAATATGATGAAGACCGTCTAGTTCACATTCATCCACGGGTGGAGGGTTGGATTGAAAAACTCCATGTCAAAGCTGCGGGTGATCCGGTTATACAGGGTGAGCCGCTGTATGCGTTGTATTCGCCGACTTTGGTCAATGCCCAGGAAGAACTGTTGCTGGCATTAAAACGAAATAATCCAACACTAATCACGGCTGCCATGGAGCGGCTATCGGCCTTGCAAGTGCCTCATTCAGAAATCAATCGCCTAAAAAAATCCGGCAAGGTTAGTCAGACCATTACCATCACTGCACCTCAATCTGGGGTATTGGATAATCTGAACACTCGGGAAGGGATGTTTGTTAAGCCGGGTATGGAGATGATGGCCATAGGCCAACTGGAGCATATCTGGGTGATTGGTGAAATATTCGAACGGCAGGCGGCCAGTGTGCAAGTGGGTGATGCAGTGCGCATGCGACTGGATTATTTACCCGGTCGCGAGTGGAAAGGAAATGTTGATTATATTTACCCCTCTCTGAACGCCAAAACGCGTACCGCTCAGGTGAGGGTGCATTTTGACAGCTCGGATAGATTCCTGAGGCCGGGCATGTTTGCGCAAATGACAATAGTTACCAAGCCCTCGCGGGAGACTTTACTCATTCCCCGTGAAGCACTGATTCGTACCGGTAGCCAATCAAGAGTGGTATTGGCAAAAGGTGAAGGGCGTTTTAAGTCCATCGCAGTGAAGGTAGGCAGAATTGGTGAAGATAAGGTGGAAATTCTTTCTGGTTTAAAAGACGGTGAGCGTATTGTTACGTCTGCCCAGTTCCTGATTGATTCCGAATCCAGCAAAACCTCAGACTTCAAGCGCATGGCCCATGCAGATGATCGGATAACCGCAAGTTCCGACTCGGTCTGGGTAAGTGCACGTGTTGAAAGCCTGATGACAGAGCATCGAATGGTAACTCTGGCGCATGCAGCCATCGAAGGTTGGCAGTGGCCGGCTATGGTAATGGACTTTACGGTCGACGAAGCGGTGGATATGAGCCGGTTTGGTTCTGGAATGAATATCCATGTGGAGATTCGCCGGGAAGACAATAATTTCGTGATTAGCCAAGTGCATATTCCCGACATGGATCCAGACAATGTCCAGCCAACCGATGCCATGGAACACAGTGATCTTGAAAGTATGAATCATCAGGAGATGGATCATAGCGGGATGGATCACAGTGAGCACCAGCAGGAGGCCGGACAATGATCGAAGCAATTATTCGCTGGTCCGTTCATAACCGTTTTTTTGTTCTGTTGGCCACCTTGATGTTGGTGGGAATTGGTGGCTGGTCCCTTAAAAATACACCGGTAGATGCTATTCCCGATTTGTCGGACGTGCAGGTGATTATCAAAACCAGTTATCCGGGGCAGGCGCCGCAGGTGGTGGAAGATCAGGTCACCTATCCGCTGACTACTGCCATGTTGTCAGTACCGGGTGCGGTCACCGTACGCGGCTACTCGTTTTTTGGCGACTCCTATGTCTATGTCATTTTTGATGAAGATACCGATGCTTACTGGGCCCGCTCGCGGGTATTGGAATACCTGTCGCAGGTGGCGCCGACGCTGCCACCCAGTGCCAGACCACAATTGGGACCGGATGCGACTGGCGTGGGATGGGTTTATCTCTACGCGTTGGTAGATAGAACTGGTCAGCACGACATCAGTCAGTTGCGCAGCCTGCAGGATTGGTTTTTGAAATACGAACTGCAAACGGTGCCGGGGGTGTCAGAAGTCTCTGCGCTTGGCGGTATGGTCAAACAGTATCAGGTCAAAGTAAATCCGGACAAGCTTCGTGCTTTTAATATTCCTCTCTCTCATATCCAGATGGCCATCCAACGTGGTAATCAGGAAGTTGGTGCTTCTGTTGTGGAGATGAGTGAAGCGGAATATATGGTGCGTGCCAGTGGCTATATCCAGGGTATTGACGATCTGAGAACCATTCCTCTGGGTTTGGATATGAATGGCACACCGCTGTTATTAAAGGATGTGGCCGATATTGAACTGGGTCCGCAAATGCGCCGTGGTATTGCTGAACTTAATGGTGAGGGAGAAGTGGTAGGTGGGATTGTCGTCATGCGCTTTGGCGAGAATGCCCAGAAAACCATTGATGGCGTCAAAGCAAAGTTGGAAAAACTCAAGGTGGGTTTGCCGGAAGGCGTAGAAATTGTCACGGTTTACGACCGATCTCGATTGATCTCTAGCGCCATTGACAGTTTATGGAAAAGTCTGGTTGAAGAGCTTGCTATCGTCGCGTTGATCTGTGTCATTTTCTTATTTCATGTCAGGTCATCACTGGTGGCAGTCGTTAGCCTGCCGCTGGGAATCCTGACGGCCTTTATTGTGATGTACTGGCAAGGCATTAATGCAAACATTATGTCCCTTGGAGGAATCGCGATTGCCATCGGTGCCATGATAGATGGTGCGATTGTGATGATTGAAAATATGCATAAGCATATGGAACGTACGCCGTTGACGCCAGAGAACCGTTGGAAAGTGGTGGCAGAGTCTGCCAGCGAAGTCGGCCCGGCATTGTTTTTCAGTCTGCTGATTATCACCGTCAGCTTTGTGCCGGTATTTACCCTGGAGGCTCAGGAAGGCCGAATGTTTAGTCCCCTAGCCTTCACTAAAACCTATGCCATGGCCGCCAGCGCCGCGTTGGCAGTGACAGTGGTGCCGGTGTTGATGGGGTATTTTATCAGGGGCAAGGTGGTCGCCGAGAGAAAAAACCCCATCAACAGGTTGCTGATTGCAGGCTATATGCCGCTGCTCAAGGGTGTTTTGCGCTTTCCAAAAATCACACTCGCCATGGCTGGCGTTGTGTTTCTTGTTGGGATCTGGCCGCTTAACAAGATTGGCAGCGAATTCATACCCGATCTGGATGAAGGCGACCTGATGTACATGCCCACTACCTATCCGGGCCTGTCCATCGGCAAGGCGCGGGAAATCCTGCAACAGACTGACAAGCTGATTGCCACAGTTCCGGAAGTAGAAACCGTATTTGGCAAAATTGGACGGGCTGAAACTGCTACAGATCCGGCGCCGCTAACCATGATTGAAACCTTTATTCAGTTGAAACCCAGAGAGGCGTGGCGCGATGGCATGACCACCGACAAACTCAAGAAGGAGCTTGATGCGCTGGTGAAGTTTCCCGGCTTGACCAATGCCTGGGTGATGCCCATCAAAACCCGCATCGACATGCTGGCTACCGGTATAAAAACCCCGGTGGGTATTAAGGTGGCTGGCCCCGACCTCAAGGAGATCGAAAAAATCGGCAAGCGTTTGGAGCAGGTGCTCAAAGATGTACCTGGCACAGCCTCAGTATATTCCGAGCGAGTAGCGGGTGGCCGTTATATCAAGGTGGATATTCAGCGAGAAAAAGCCGCACGCTATGGCCTCAATATCGCCGATGTGCAGCAAGTGGTTGCCACCGCTATAGGCGGTATGAACGTAGCGCAGACTATCGAAGGGCTGGAACGTTACCCCGTCAACCTGCGTTACCCACAAGATTATCGCAACTCTCCCGAGCAGTTAGCTCTGCTGCCTATTGTCACGACCAGTGGTCAGCGCATTGCATTGGGGGATGTTGCTCGTGTTTATGTTGAAGACGGGCCGCCTGCCATCAAGAGTGAAAACGCCCGTCTTAATGGTTGGACCTTTGTCGATATCGACGGAGTGGATGTCGGCAGTTATGTGGAAGACGCTATGAAAGTGGTGGCCGATCAGGTCGAACTACCAACAAGCTACTCCCTGAATTGGTCGGGACAGTATGAATACATGTTGCGGGCCAAAGAGAAGCTCTCCTACGTGGTGCCTCTGACTCTGGCAATTATCATCGTGCTGCTCTATTTAAATTTCCGCAGTGTTGCCGAGGTCGCCATCATTATGGGCACCTTACCACTGGCAATGATTGGGTCCATCTGGTTGATGTATTTGCTTGGTTACAACTTTTCCGTTGCTGTGGGTGTGGGTTTTATCGCGTTGGCGGGCGTGGCGGTAGAAATTGGCGTCATTATGCTGGTCTATCTCAACCAGGCACATACGCTTTTCTTGCTTCAGTGTGAGGAGCGGGGCATCACACCGAGTATGAAAGGATTACGGGAAGCTGTTCTTCACGGTGCAGGCTTACGTGTTAGACCGGTGATGATGACGACAGTCTCTACTATTGTCGGCTTACTGCCGATCATGTTCAGTACCGGTACAGGGGCGGAAGTGGTCAGCAGAATTGCTGCACCTATGGTGGGGGGCATGCTCAGTGCTTTGGTATTGACATTGTTGGTATTGCCGGCGGTTTATCTGCTTTGGAAGCAGAGCAAGTGCATTGGTGAAGCATAAGCGATGAGCGTAGCGTACCCGGTTATAAAGTTCGGGTGCGCCGTTCTGAATTCTAACCCTATATTCTTGGCCTCTCCGTTGGTTCTGGTTCTGGTTTTGGAACCGATGAGATACTCATCGGTGTCAAACAATTGATTCAGGTCAAGAACTAGCAATATCGGATCTGCTAGATTAAAACGGTCAATAAAGAGGGGCCGAGATGGTTCATTATCTGGGTATTGTGTTGGTCATTTGGGGGTTGCTTGCGCAACCACTGATGGCTGCATTGCCCAAGGATATGCAGGTTCACCTTCCAGTGTCGGCAAACGCGCTCAACCATGGCTCGATCGTCTCGATATCGGATCTGGACCATACGCTCCCAGTCCCAGCGCCCACTTCCGATTCTCTCAACCCGAATGACCACGGTGAACAGGCGGCCGGGTATAGCCTCACTGCTTCGACAATGCCCTGTCACCAGGGTGTCGGCAGCAATTCGCCCAAACCCTGCGGTAAGTGCTTAACCGGTCATTGCGACTCAGGCTGTCTATCGGCCAGTCACTGTGCGCCAACCTGTTCAGCCTCGGGAACAGTTGGGGCTGTCGGTTCATTTTATAAAAATACTTTGAATCATGCCGCCTGCGATGTGTTCAATACCGCCCCGGAACCACTGTTGGCGCGGCTCCCCTCACGCATTTTCCATCCTCCCAAAACGGCCTGATCAGGCCGGTAATCCCGCTGGTATAACAACCGCGATACCTGTTTCTTGAATGGTTCCGCCTTTGCGGATCCTGGTTCCTGAACCTTTGAAATCCCTGCTGGCGGTTCTCCCGCTTTGTGCTGGGAGCAACCCATTTTCCGACTAGCCAGGGTAAACAGGATTACACATACATTACAGCAATGTAATACATGGGTCATCTTAAGGTCAGAAACACCGCTCTACTATGACAATGGATAAGTCCAGGTGCACCTTGGGAGTTGTGTGCGGGCCGATTCAATGCAGAAACGCAGTGACAGGATATCTTGCCAATATTAACGGTTGATGGCGTACAGGCTAAAGATCGAGGAGCGTGTAATAGTGAATACGAGAAACCGGATACCTGTGAATGAAAATTGCTTGACCTGTGTCTTGGACACAGGTGTAAGGTGACAAAAAGCCGGATAAATTCTTCGGATTTACTCTCGGGTTTAAAACTGATGATTAACTCATATCGAGGCAAGGAACAGATCTTCGGGGTTAATCTGAATCCCGCGATAGTCAGACTGAGCTGCGAGGAGAGCTGTGTGAAAGTGATCGAAATGGCCAGGCGTTTAGGGGTTACGGCCGATACCGTGCGGTTTTATACCCGGATCAAGATTCTGAAACCGGGGAAGAACAAAACCAATGGATATCGGGAATACAGCGAAAATGATTACAACCGCTTGCGATTCGTGCTGAGTGCACGGCAACTGGGCTTTTCCGTTGAGGATATTCAGGAAATTTTGAACCACGCGGATAAGAAGAAATCGCCTTGCCCGACGGTACGCCGCTTGATTGACCAACGCCTGAATGAAACTGAACAACGGTTCGCGGAGACTCTGCAACTGCGGGAACGCATGCAGCAGGCCGTGGTTGAGTGGAGCCAAAAGCCAGATAAGGTGCCGACTGGCCATATGATCTGTCACCTGATTGAAGAGTTTGCCCAGTAAATCAACATAGAGGATTTGCCATGAATACACAGAAATTCGAGAGCCCTACTCATCACCGGGGCGGCTGCTGTTGCGCCAGCAAGTCATCCACTGCAGCTAACACTCGGAGCAGTGTTGGCTCAGATAGCGATATCCCGCTGCAGCGGTTACAGGTGCAAGGCGCCACGTGCGGTGGTTGTGTAAGAAGCATTGAGCAAACGCTACGCTCTGTTTCCGGTGTAAGCGATGCGTGTATGGATCTGGCGACGGGTGTCGCTTCGGTCGTTGGCATGGTCGAATCTAACGCTCTGATAGAGGCGTTGAATCGAGCGGGTTTTCCTGCGGCGGTCATCAAATAATTCAGGAGTGATCCCATGAGTTCAGTGAACACGGAATCCGGCAAACCGGGTTGTCATAAAGATACCGATAACAACGCACAGCATCATAATCATGAACACGGTTCTGATCCCCATGTTCATGTTGATAGCGCGGCGCACCAGGAACTGATTATCGAGGGTGCTGGTTGTGCCAGCTGTGTGGGAAAAATCGAATCAGCTCTGAAGGCGGTACCGGGTGTGGAGAACGCGGAAATGAATTTCGCTCAGCGCACCGTCAGCGTGATTGGCAATGCAGCCGCGTCTGACTTGCTTAAGGCGGTGGAGAAGGCGGGCTATAACGCCAAGCTTGCGGCTGCTGAGAATGAAGATGATGCATTGGCCGAAAAAGAGAAGGCGGATCAGGCTTATTACAAGCGCTTGATGAAAGAAACCTGGATTGCTCTCTCACTGGGTGGCCCTTTGATGGCCTATGCGCTGATCACTGGTGAAGTCAACGTCAACACCACCACAGAACGCATCGCCTGGTTGGTCGTGGGTATTCTGACTTTTGGTGTTCTCTATTTTTCCGGCAAGCACTTTTTTGTCGGCGCCTGGAAGTCCTTTCTCAATCATTCTGCCAATATGGATACGCTGATTGCTTTGGGTACTGGCACGGCGTGGTTGTATTCCATGGTGGTGGTGTTTTTCCCAGACGCCGTTCCCGATCAGGCGCGCCATGTCTACTTCGAGGCTACGGCGATCATTATCGGCTTGATTGATCTTGGCCTTGCACTGGAACTGAAAGCCCGCGGTCGTACCTCGGAGGCCATTAAGCGCCTGATTGGTTTACAGGCAAAAACAGCACGGGTCATTCGCGATGACAAAGAACTGGATATTGCTATCGAACAGGTTCTACTGAACGATGTGGTCCGTGTGCGGCCAGGTGAAAAAATTCCCGTCGATGGCGAGGTAATCGAAGGGCATACCGCTATTGACGAATCCATGCTCACCGGCGAGCCGATGCCGGTAGAAAAAGCTACTGGGGATACCGTGGCGGCGGGCACCATCAATAAGTCAGGCTCAATTCTGTTTAAAGCTACCCGCGTTGGTAAAGACACGGCGCTGGCGCAAATCATCAATATGGTCAAGCGCGCACAAAACTCTAAGCCGCCCATTGGTCGTTTGGCTGATGTCATCTCAGCCTATTTTGTTCCGGTGGTCATGATTATCGCCGTAGCGAGCGCCCTGACCTGGTTGAATTTTGGGCCGGAACCAGCGGTAGCTTTTGCGATTGTATCGGCGACCACTGTATTGATTATCGCCTGTCCCTGTGCGCTAGGCCTGGCAACACCGATGTCAGTGATGGTGGGCGTGGGCAAGGCCGCGGAGGCGGGCGTGCTGATTCGTAACGGCGAGGCCTTGCAAACCGCGTCGAAGATATCGGCGATGATTCTGGATAAAACCGGCACCATCACCCTGGGCGCGCCGAAGGTTACCGATGTGTTGGTGGCAGGTGAACATGACGAGCAGGCGGTGTTGCGATTGGCAGCAACGCTTGAATCCGGCTCCGAGCATCCGTTGGCCATGGCTATTGTTGAAAGTGCTCAGGAAAGAGGGATCGAAATGGGCAAGGTCTCAAATTTTAACGCCATTGCCGGCCACGGTGTGCAGGCGGAGGTGGACGGAAAAACACTGTTGTTCGGCAATGAAAAGCTCATGCGCGAGCGCACTATCGAACTGGGTGATTTTGTTGAAAAGGCCCAGATGCTGGCCGCCGAGGCTAAAACGCCGATGTATTTCGCCGTTGATAATAAGCTCGCAGCGATTATCGCAGTAGCCGATCCAATTAAGGAAGACTCCATTGCTGCCATCAAGCGCCTGCAACATAACGGCATCCGGGTGGTGATGCTCACCGGCGATAACCGCGCCACAGCCAAGGCGGTAGCGGAAAAAGCCGGTATCAAGGAATTTTTCGCCGAAGTGCTGCCGGAAGAAAAATCCAAAAAAGTGCAGGAACTGCAGATGGAAGGTGAAGTGGTGGGCATGACCGGTGACGGCATCAACGACGCGCCAGCCCTGGCCATCGCCAATGTCGGCTTCGCTATTGGCACAGGTACCGATGTGGCCATTGAAAGTGCCGACATCACCCTGATGCGGGGTTCGTTACATGGTTTGGCCGATGCCATTGCAGTGAGTAAAGCGACCTTGCGCAATATCAAACAGAATTTATTCGGCGCCTTTATTTACAACGTGGCCGGCGTGCCTTTTGCGGCTGGCGTGCTGTACCCATTCTTGGGCTTGTTGTTGAACCCGGTGATTGCCGGGGCCGCGATGGCGTTTTCATCACTCACTGTCGTGACCAACGCCAATCGATTGCGTTTGTTTAAAGCGCAGGAACACTAAGCCCAACACCAGGAGAAATACCACATGTTACTGATCAATATAGCCGGATTTGCGTTAATCGCTCTGATTGTGTGGTGGTTCTGGCTTTACAAGCCGAAAGAAGCTGAGCTGGGGGAAAACGATCTGGTGATTACTGTTGAAAATGGCACCTATTCCCCTTCTCGGATTAAAGTGTCGACCGGAGAACCTGTCGAAATCAAATTTATCCGCAAAGATCAATCACCCTGTTCTGAGACTTTACTGATCCCTGACCTGCAAATCAGCGATACCCTGCCACTGAACAAATTGAAAACCATTCAGTTACCCGCGTTGGCAGCAGGTGAATACGCGTTTCATTGCCAGATGCAGATGTACCGTGGACTGATCACGGTGAAATAAGTAGAAGGATCTGATGAACATCAATAAAGTCACGGCCATTTTTGATGAGTTTCGCCTGAAAGACGTGGAAGAGGCCTTGATACGACACGGGGTGACGGGTTTTACCTTACACCCGGTTCGCGGCCGGGGTTATTACTTCGACAGTTTTAACGAAAACCACTTGATCAAGCATATTCAAATGGAGATTTATGCCGAGGCTGAGCAGGCGAGGGAAATTGCGCAGCTGATTGTGGATGCGGCGCATGTTAATGCCGATAGCGAAGGGCTGGTCTGCATCGTGCCAGTCAACGATCTGATTTGGATACATGATAAACGCAGCGCAACAGACAACGATTTTCAATTTCACAGGTGAGGTGTTCCATGGCAACCCAAAAATCATCATTCTGGTTGACCCCCAAAGGCCTGGCCGCCCTGGGTTTAATTGCAGCGGCGAGCTACTTTCTGCTGATCGAGCACCGGCAACACGTCTGGCAGTTTTTACCTTTCCTGATTCTCCTGGCCTGCCCGTTTATGCATCTGTTTATGCACGGCGGACATGGGGGGCACGGCGGCCACGGTGACCATGGCCAGCACGAGGATGAATCCGACCAGGATGCTTATCAACGTGGCTTGGAAGAAGGTCGCCGGGAAAACGAACATCGTCATCACCATTAACCCAATACATAACAGGAGATGAAGTATGCACGGTGAATCCGCTTACGGCCTCTGGACGCTGGTGATACTCAATTCAGCAATATTTATTTTCTTTGCCTTCAGTTTTACCAAACCGAAAACCAAAACTGACTGGCGAAGCTTTGGTGCTTTCTCGGCGTTTATTATTGCACTGTTTACCGAGATGTATGGCTTTCCCTTAACCATTTATTTCCTCTCCGGCTGGCTGGCGGAAAAATATCCAGGTATTGATTTCTTGTCCCACGAGAACGGCCATCTTTTGCATACCCTTTTCGGTTTTGAAGGTAACCCTCATTTTGATCCGCTGCATATCGCCAGCAATGTCCTGATCATTTTGGGTTTCTTCCTGCTTGCCTCAGCGTGGAATGTACTGCACAAGGCACAGCAGACCCGGTCGCTGGCCACTACCGGCTGGTACGCTCGTTGTCGCCATCCGCAGTATGTTGCTTTTATCCTGATTATGTTCGGCTTCCTGTTGCAGTGGCCGACCATTCCAACGCTGGTGATGTTTCCGATACTGGTAATGGTTTACGTGCGACTCGCAAAGCGTGAGGAGCGGATGGCGCTGGAAGAATTTGGCGAAGTTTATCGCCATTATATGGAATCTACGCCTGCGTGGATTCCAAAATTTAAAATCAATGAACCCGAAACTGTCTGAGGATAAAACAATGAAAAATTTAATGTCAGCACTCGCTATTTCCGCATTATTGGCATCTCCAGTCTTCGCCGAAGGTGAGCATCAACATGACGGTGACCCGAACACACAGGGTAAGCAAGGCAGCATGATGATGAGCCATGAGCGAATGATGCCAATGATGCAAGAACACAAAAAATCCATGGAGCGCCTGATGGGTCAGCTGAAAAAGGAAGCAGACCAAGGCAAACGGGATGAACTCATCGAAGCACATATGAAAGAGATGCAGCAATGCATGATGATGCTAAATCAGGGTGAAGGCGACATGGCATCCAGCTCTACCGAAGAGCGCATGAAAATGATGGAGGAGCGTATGGGGATGATGCAGATGATGATGGGGCAGATGATGGACAACATGATAGAAGTTCGCAAGGGTCGTCCTAAACACATTAAGAAATAAGCGAAGCGGACTATTGATCGTTAGTAATCGATATTTTGGAGGAAGTGATGGTAGAGCATCGATTAGGAATCAATCCAGGTTTTCTAGCGAAGCACAGCTTAAGTTTACGTGGGGTGAATGAAAGCAACGCGAAGGCCATTACAGAGGAGTTGGACGGGCTCCCCTGTGTTGACCGTGTTTGGCTGAGCACGACGAAAGGTACTCTCAAAATCGCATACGACGCCTCTCACCACAATATCGATGAAATGATTGCCATTGTCGAAAAACATGGCGCGGCAATTAAAAACAATTGGTGGAGCCGCACCAAGCTGGGTTGGCAACGGCAGACAGATGAAAATATCAAGGATAACGCCAAGCATGAAACGCATTGTTGCAACAAGATGCCGCCTCACTAGAGGAAATCGAAAATGAGCAAAAAAGAACATCGGCTAGGCGTATCAGAAATCAATCTTGTGGTACGCCATTTAAAACTGGAACCTGCCGATCAGAACAACCTGCAAGCAGTGGTTGCTGAAGTCGATCAGCTTTACGGGCTCGACGCCATTTCCTTTGATGAAAAAAGTCATGTGCTGAATCTTGCTTATGACGCCTCCAGGATTTGTCTGGATGGTATCGAAGATGTGTTGAAAAAGCATGGCGTCGAAGTAAGCCATGATTGGTGGACGCATTTTAAAGAAGGTTATTACAAATTTGTCGATCAGAACGTTAAAAACAACGCCAGTCACGAACCGTGGAGCTGTCATCAAATACCCCCGGGCGCTGGCCGCAAGCGCTAGTGTATACCTCCATGGTGAATGTCGATAAATAGAGAATTGCAGTTAAGCAGCCTGCATACCTTGCACCGAAAGCCCAGAAAGGGGATTAACCATTATTTTTAGGAGTCCTGAATGAAGGAAAAAGACGATCGTTCGACACATTACGACGAAGGTAGCCTCACTCTATCAGGTACGGTGATGCTCGGGACTGGGGTGATGATCGGGGCGGGAATATTCGCGCTAACCGGTCAAATGGCAGAGATGACTGGTGCATTGTTCCCATTGGCATTTCTCTCGGCCGCAATCATCGTTGGTTTCAGCGCTTACTCTTACATCAAAATATCCAATGCCTACCCATCAGCAGGGGGTATTGGCATGTATCTGCATAAGGCCTATGGCGATCGGTTGCCCACTGCATTTAATGCACTACTTATGTATTTTTCGATGGTCATCGCTCAGAGCTTTCTCGCGCGTACGTTCGGTTCCTACACCATGCAATTGTTTGGCGGTGACCCATCAGGACAAATGACGCCTATACTCGGCGTCTCCCTAATCTTGGCGGCGTTCATTGTGAACCTGCTGGGTAATCGGCTGATTCAAGGAGTTGCAGGATTCATCGGTCTACTGAAAATTGGCGGCATTCTGATTATTGGCCTCGTCGGAATCTGGTTGGCTGATGGCCTGGCGGTGGACTTTGACCATGTAAGCGAGACCGGTTCAGCTAGTAATTTCCTCGGTGCCACAGCGCTGGGGATTCTGGCATTCAAAGGCTTTACCACGATTACCAATAGTGGTTCCGAGGTGATCGATCCACACCGCAATGTTGGTCGCGCGATTGTTATTTCGATTGCTGCTTGTGTCGTCATCTATACATTGGTTGGTTTTTCGGTGGCCAGTAACCTCTCACTCAGTGAGATTATCGAGACCCGTGATTATTCCCTGGCTGCAGCCGCTCGACCCGCACTCGGTGAGTATGGCGTGTGGTTCACTGTTGCGATTGCCATGCTTGCGACGGCGGGTGGGATTCTTGCCAGTGTTTTTGCGGTCTCCAGGATGCTCGCGATGCTAACAGAGATGAAGTTGGTGCCTCACCGACACTTCGGTATGCCTGGCAGCATTCAGAAACATACATTGGTATACACCGTGGTACTCGGTCTTGTGCTCACAGCGTTTTTTGATCTTTCCCGTATAGCAGCACTTGGCATCGTTTTCTATCTAGTGATGGATATCGCCATTCATTGGGGTGTTCTGCGCTACTTGTTGGACGATGTTAAAGCTAAAAGCTGGGTTCCCGTCACTGCGATTATATTAGATTTGCTTGCACTAAGCGGGTTTGTTTGGGTGAAGTTGAATTCAGACCCATTTGTGTTGGGTGTGGCCGTTGTCACAATGATGCTAATCGCTATCGGCGAGCAACTATTTCTGGGATCTAAAAAACGAAAGCAGGTTGTGCACCTGAGTCA
The DNA here is from genome assembly GCF_000423125.1 of Haliea salexigens DSM 19537. Classification (GTDB taxonomy): domain Bacteria; phylum Pseudomonadota; class Gammaproteobacteria; order Pseudomonadales; family Halieaceae; genus Haliea; species Haliea salexigens. The sequence goes on along the minus strand of NZ_AUHJ01000003.1, from coordinate 34,061 downwards.
GGATAATGAACATCACCATTAAAAATGGTGGTGGAGAAAGCCTGCTGGCCACTGAAAGAAAGGCAATGGCTAAATTTTGTTGTTCAGGAAATGCTAATGGATCAAATTAACACACTTAAGGTGATCGACATGGGCATCGACACCCACCAGGAACCGGTGGTGTATATGCGCAGTGATTGTCACATCTGCCGCTCTGAAGGTTTCACTGCCAACAGCCGTGTCATGCTGCGGTACGGGGAAAACAGCGTTATCGCCACGCTGAATGTGGTGGACGAACAGGTACTGAGTTCCGGGAGTGCAGGGTTGTCTAAAAGTGCCATGCAGCGCTTGGACGTCGATGATGGCGCCGCGGTTAGTGTCGACCACGCACCGGTAGTGACATCACTTGCCGCCGTGCGCAAAAAAATCTTTGGACACAAACTCAGTGATCAAGAGATTACCGCTATTGTCGAGGACATCGGCGACCACCGCTATTCGGATATCGAAATCGCCAGCTTCCTCAGTGTGTGCGCGGGTAGCCGTTTAGACGTAGATGAAATCATCAGTCTCACCCAGGCCATGGTGGCCTGTGGTAAGCGGCTGAACTGGCCAGACGAAGCCATGGTTCTTGATAAACACTGCATCGGTGGGCTGCCGGGCAACCGCACCACACCGCTCGTGGTGTCCATTGTCAGCGCTGCGGGACTCACCATCCCTAAAACCTCCTCGCGGGCGATCACCTCTCCCGCCGGTACTGCGGATACTATGGAGGCACTGACTACCGTCAATCTGGAGCTCAATGAGATTCAACGTGTAGTGGCTGAGACCCATGCCTGTCTTGTTTGGGGTGGCGCTGTCAACCTGAGTCCGGCCGACGATTTGTTGATTCGCATTGAACGGGCCCTGGATTTGGATGGTGAAGGGCAGTTGATCGCCTCGGTTTTATCAAAAAAAATCGCTGCCGGTTCCACTCATGCGGTGATAGATATTCCCGTCGGCCCCACCGCTAAAGTGCGTTCCCAGAACGACGCCGATCGCCTTTCCTCACTCTTTACCCAGGTGGGAGCCGCCTGTGGTATTCAAATTCGCTGCCTTATTACGGATGGTAGCCAACCGGTTGGGCGTGGTATCGGCCCGGTAGAAGAAGCGCGGGATGTGCTGGCAGTATTGCAGCGCGAGCACAGTGCACCACAGGATCTTCGGGAGCGTGCCTTGTTTCTGGCTGCACATCTGTTTTCACTTGCTTATCAAGAGCGTTATGAACAAGGGCTGGAAAGAGCGATCGCGATTTTGGATGAAGGTAAAGCCTGGCAGCAGTTCCAGCGCATTTTGGCCGCGCAGGGTGGGATGAAAGCCCTGCCTGACGCCAGCTACCAACATACCGAAGCGGCCACAGCAGCGGGCACACTTACCGCTATCGACAATCGTCAACTCGCGCGTCTGGCGAAGCTGGCAGGCGCTCCGGCGACAGCGGCTGCGGGGTTGCGTCTACATGCTCGAGTCGGCGACAAGGTCACCGTCGGACAACCTTTATTTACGCTCTGTTCCGATACGATCGGAGAGCAACAGTATGCGATGGCGTTTTATCGCCAATCGACAATTTTTACGGTCGAGAAGGAACGATGAGCGAGACGATGGCTGTGAAAGATAAATCTCCAGTGGTGTTTTCCCTGAACAATCATCCGTTGGCTGAGTCACTCAGTAACGCGATTGGTGGTCAACCTGGCGAGTTTAACGCTCGGCAGTTTCCTGATGGGGAGTCCTATCTGCGTATTCAATCTGATGTAGAAAATCGCGCCTGTATTGTGGTGGCTGATCTGTCACACCCAAACATCAAATATCTGCCGTTGTTGTTTTTATTGGAAACACTGCGGGAGCTGGGAGCGTCGCAAGTGGGGTTAGTGGCGCCTTACCTCAGTTATATGCGTCAGGATCGCCGTTTTGTCGATGGGGAAGCGGTTACTTCACGTATTTTTGCCAAGTGCCTTTCTCAACATGCTGATTGGCTGGTTACGGTCGATCCACATTTGCATCGCTATCATTCTCTGGATGAAATCTATTCCATACCCAGTCGTGTTGTGCAAGGGGCTCCGGCATTGGCGCACTGGCTCAAAACGCAAAGCAACCTACTGTTGGTAGGGCCCGACAGCGAAAGCGAGCAATGGGTTGATGAGATTGCTGCCTTTAGTCAACATCCTTTTGTGATTGGAGAAAAGCAGCGCTTCGGGGATCGCCAAGTCGAAGTGATGCTGCCCGACATCAACGAATTCAGGGATAGAACGGCAGTGATTATCGACGACGTTATTTCCAGCGGGCAAACAATCCTGGAATGCGTTAAAACACTTCGGTCCAAAGGTATCGACAACATTCAGTGCGTGGCGGTGCACGGCATATTTGCCGATCACTCCGATAAAACCTTACTGGCCTCAGGCCTGAGCCAACTGGTCACATCCAATACCATCCCCCATCCTTCCAACGCTATTGATATTACGTCGCAACTGATTGCGCCCGTTATCAGCATGCTTAAATTGCCAGGAAAATCATTATGAAAATTACCTTTGTCGGCGGCACCGAGACCGTTACCGGCTCAAAATTTCTGCTGGAAACTGAAACGACAACCGTATTAGTCGATTGCGGTTTGTTCCAGGGCTACAAGTGGCTGCGGGAACGCAACTGGCAAACCTTGCCCCTGGACATCGACAAACTGGATGCGGTGCTGCTCACTCACGCACATCTGGATCACTCCGGTTATATCCCGGTGCTATACAAGCGCGGCTTTCGCGGCCCGGTGTTTACCCATCACGCCACTAAGGCCCTGTGTCAGATTTTATTGGCCGACAGCGGCCATATCCAGGAGGAAGACGCTAAGTATTACAGCAAACATAAATTGGGCAAGCACGCGCACCCTGAGCCGCTTTACGACCGTCAAACGGCGGAAGCCAGCATGAGGCTATTTCAGTCTGTGGAGTTTGATGAACAGATCGAGGTCGGGGATATCCGTTTTTATTTACAGCCTGCCGGTCATATTCTCGGCGCCGCCAGCATTATCGTTGAAGCGGAAGGGAAACGAATCGGCTTTTCTGGTGATGTCGGTCGCTTCGATGATGTGCTGATGCCCCCCCCTCGACCATTGCCGGAGCTGGATCTGCTGTTGATGGAGTCCACCTACGGCAACCGCCGGCACGACACCCAAGATCCGTTTCAGCAGTTGGCGGAAATTGTTAACCGTGTCGCCAAAAGCGGCGGCGTGCTGCTAGTCCCGGCCTTTGCGGTAGGGCGGGCGCAGGCCTTGCAACATCTGTTGGCGACCCTGATGGATCAGGGCGATATCCCTAAAATGCCGATCTATCTCGACAGCCCTATGGCAATCAAAGTATCGGATATTTTTTGTCAGTACAGTGATCAACATCGCCTAAGCCACGAACAATGCCATCGCATGTGTGATGCCGTGACCTATACCCGGTCAGTGGATGAATCTAAGGCTATTGCTGGGCAGGCTTTCCCACACATCATAATTGCAGGCAGTGGCATGGCCACAGGTGGGCGTATTCTTCACCATTTTAAACGCCTGTTAGATAACTCGAAAACCACTGTATTGTTTACCGGTTATCAAGCGGGCGGTACTCGTGGTGCAAAAATGTTGGAGGGCGTCAATGCGGTAAAAATTCACGGTGCGTGGATACCGCTTCGCGCCACGGTTGAGGTCATTTCAGGCCTATCAGGTCATGCCGATTACCTCGAACTCACTCAATGGTTAACGCAATCAGAATTAGCAGATACCACATCGATTCAATTAATTCATGGTGATCCGGAAGCGTTAGAGGGCCTGCGAGTGCATTTACAGGAAAATACAAAATATAAAGTTGCAGTGGCGGGATACCGCGACATTTTGCGTTTGTGACAATTGAGTCAGGCCAGAACAAGAGGAAAATACTATGCAAATCGAAACCTTAAAAGATGTTCTTCATTGGACTCAGGAATTCCACCAACACCTCAGCCAGTGTTTATCTCATTGTGCGGACAAGAATACGAGTGAACGGGCCCGGATGATCCTTGGGTATCTGTCCGATCATGAGAAGGCACTGACCAAGGTAGTCAGCGGGTTTGAAACCTCAGGCGACGAGCATGCACTGAATACCTGGTGTTACGAATATGTGGCAAAGCACCCCATCGTTCGGCATGCGCATTGCGACGCGCCCTTTGCCGAGCTGGATGCCACGCAAATCATGGAGGTGATAGTCGATCAACACCAGCAGGTGATTGAACTGTATCGCTATCTCGCCTCCAGGGCGGAGATCCCCTCTGCCAAAGAGTTGATGGAATCACTCCGGTCGCTGGAAGAGCACGAAATGATGCGTATGACGCAGTCTGCCAATCGGTTCGAGGATTTGTAGAGACACCAATTTCTCACAGATACACCACCATAAACGGAGGAATAATCATGACACTTAATGCGTTCAAATTCGGGATGGCCAGCGCGATTACCGCGGCGATACTGTGGCTGGCTTGCAGTCTGCTGGTGATGTTAATGCCTTCCATGATGTTGTCCATGTCTGGAGAAATGGTGCATATGCAACTGAATGAGATGGGTTGGCACTTGACTCTCACTGGTGTCGTTATCGGGCTGGTGGCCTGGTTCGTGGCAGCGGGTATCGCCGGTTGGCTGCTGGCGGCCATTTATAACCGCTTGCAGTCATCCGACTGATTATCCGGCTGATGAGCAGTTTGCCGCGCTATGACAAACCGGTTCTGTTGGTGTTGAATCCGGGTAGTTCATCCATCAAGTGGAGCACGCATAACGTCTCGGCGCTTGAATATGCGGGTGCAACGGCGCCTGTTGCTATTGGGCAAGCAGGTGTCGGCCAATCAGCTGCGCAGACTTATCCTGGCGCACCCCCTTGGCTGACCGATGTGCTGACAAATCATGATGTTCGCGCGGTGATTATCAGAGTCGTACACGGGGGCTCTGAATATCTTAAACCTCTCCCCATCAACGACGATAACTTTCGGCAACTGCAAACCCTGATACCACTGGCGCCACTGCACAATAAAGCGGCCATTGAACTGATTGAGCAGCTTCGGAATACCCGAATTTCCATTCCCGTTTTTGCGGTTTTCGATAGTGAGTTTTTCAGCGACCTGCCGGTGCTGTCACAGATTTATGGACTGCCCGTCGCGCTCACTGAGAAATATGGATTACGCCGTTACGGGTTTCACGGTTTTGCTCATGAGTCCATGGTCAAACAGTGGGAGACAGTGAATCCCGATATCGAACACTACACCCTGGTGACTGCGCAACTGGGAAGCGGCTGTTCCATGGCTGCCATCCGCGATGGCAAACCGGTCGATACCACCATGGGGTTTACACCCAATGAAGGGTTGTTGATGCGCACGCGCAGCGGTGATATCGATCCCGGATTACTGACCTGGTTGCAGCGGCAGGAGGGGTGGACGCCGGAAGAGACTGATCATGTTTTAAATCACGAATCCGGCTGGCGGGGTCTGTCCGGCGGAATCGATAACATGGCGGATTTGTTTGCGAGTAAACAGCCGCAACACCAACTGGCGTTTGATTTTTTCCGTTATCGATTCCAGAAAGCACTGGGCGCGTATTTCGCCATTCTGGGCGGGCTGGACGGTGTCGTTCTTAGCGGCGGTATTGCGGAAAACAACGTCGATATTTGCTGTCGCTTGTTGTCCGGTCTTTCCCACTTAGGCATTACGTTAAAAGATCCCCTGGCTCGCTCCCCTTTACCATTACTTTTATCGTCACCGGCATCGCCGGTGCAGTGTTGGGTAGTGGTCGCCGATGAGGCAGCGGCCATGTTGCGATCCGTACACCATCACTTTTCTTTTGAGAATGAATTTCAGTCGTTGGCTGATTGAGGAAATTCCATGTATGCCATAGATCAACAAAACGATCATCGGACACAACAGCGGGCAAAGTTATATCGCGATACATATCCTGCCTTTGCGCGCTGGTCGGAAGGTTATGGCGTGATCCAACACCGGGATGAAACGCAGGTGAGAGTGTTCGATCTTTGCCAGCAACTGCTGTGTACAGGACGGTTTAGACAGATCGATGAAGTGTTGGAGATACTATCTGCCGCTGACCGCCTGGCGACTGCGGCCATGTGGTTGGTGGTGCATATGACCTACACCAACAAAGTGAATTTCAACGGCAGCGCACTCGATGCAGACGACTTTAAATCCAACCCACAGGGGCATACCGGCGGTTCCCTGAATATGGTGCCTGCCTATGCGGGCTATATGGTTGCCAATCGCCTGGCCGGTATCACCCGCAGCTGGTTGATGGGACAGGGGCACTGTGTGGCCGCCATCGATGCGGTCAATGTGCTGTTGCAAAATCTTTATCCGGAACAGGCCGAACGCTATCCGTTGAGTGAGCAGGGTTTGACGCAGTTGGCGCGGGATTTTTACAGCTATGCCATGGCGGATGATGGTCGTCCTGGTGTTCCATTGGGTAGTCACGTAAACCCGCAGACCGCTGGCGGATTGATTGAAGGCGGCTATCTGGGTTTTGCCGAACTGCAATATGTGCATATGCCGCTGCCCGGGGAACGGCTAGTGGCGTTTTTAAGTGACGGTGCTTTTGAAGAACAGCGCGGTAGCGACTGGGCCAGTCGCTGGTGGCGCGCCGAGGATTGCGGGCTGGTGACACCGGTGATGATTGCCAATGGCAGGCGAATTGACCAGCGCTCCACCATGTACCAGCAAGGCGGTTTGTCCTGGTTCTACGAGCACCTGGAACAGAATGATTTTCACCCCATCGCCATCGACGGGCGTGATCCGGCGGCGTTTATCTGGGGAATTTTTGAATCCGAAGCGCGGCTCGAAGCCTGCAGTGCGCACATCCGTGAAGGCCATATGCACTATCCGGTGAAACTGCCATATCTGATTGCTGAAACGGAAAAAGGCTACGGATTCTACGGCGCCGGTACCAATGCTGCTCATGGCACACCGCTACCGGGTAACCCCGGTAGCGATGAACGCTCCCGCAACCTATTTAACGAACACGCGGCCAAATTATTTCTTCCACGAAGTGAGTTGGAACTGGCTATCTCACAAATTGCGCAGCATGAGGCGGATAATCGAGTGCCGGAAAAACACCATGCCCTGTGTATGCGCAACGTCAGGCTTCAATCTCCCACAGAGCCACAATGGCATACCGAGGGTGACCCGACATCCCCGATGGCAGCGGTGGACACACGCTTTTGTGAATGGCACCTCGCTAATCCCGATAGGCGGGTGCGGATCGGCAACCCGGATGAGCTGCGCAGTAATCGCATGGGCAAGACGCTTGATCTGCTTAAGCACCGGGTGCTGAAGCCGGAACAGGGTGTGGCCGAATCCATTCACGGCTCGGTGATTACCGCACTCAATGAAGAGGCGGTCGTAAATGCGGCGCTGGGAAACAAAGGCGGTCTGAACCTGGTGGTGAGCTATGAAGCCTTCGCCATGAAAATGATCGGTGCGCTGCGCCAGGAAATCATTTTTGCGCGCCATCAAAAAGCGCTGGGGCGCCCGCCGGGCTGGCTGTCGGTGCCGGTGATTGCCACCTCGCACTTATGGGAGAACGGCAAGAATGAGCAATCCCATCAGGATTCCGCCTTTGGCGAGGTGTTGCTGGGGGAAATGAGCGATATGACGAGAGTTGTGTATCCCGCCGATGCCAATAGTGCTGTAGCCTGCCTCGATGCCTGTTACCAGACCCAGGGTCAAATCTGGGGGATGACGATTCCCAAAAATGAGGTTGTTACAGCATTCACACCCAAGCAGGCAGCCCAGTTGGCAGAGCAGGGCGCATTGACGTTGGATAAGACTGACGGTGCACCGGTACAACTTGTCGCGGTAGGTGCCTATCAATTAGGCGTTTGTCAGGAAGTAAAACGCACTTTATCTAAACAAGGTATTCAATGCCACATAACGTACCTGTTAGAACCGGGTCGCTTCCGGCAGCCGCGAGATCCCTATGAGAAGACTTATGTCTGCGATGTGGCTACCCGCATAAACCTGTTTCCCGATGACATTCGTTTGCGCATTTTTGTATCGCACCTGCGACCGGAAATATTGCTCGGTGTCTGCCGCCCTTTGGATCTTGGCGTTGATCGATGTATCGCTTTTGGTTACCGCAATCAAGGCGGTACCTTGGATACGCCAGGTTTATTACGGGCGAATCAGTCTGATGCGCAGTCCATTGCCACAGTGGTTATGCAGAAAATAGGCAGAGGAGAGGCATGAAATGACTGAAGTGAATGAACCTCGGCGCCGGTTTCTGATAGGAGCCACCTCCTTTGTTGCAGGTGCGGGTGTGGTCGGAGTCGCCACGCCCTTTGTTCAATCCTGGAATCCCAGTGCCAAGGCCAAATCTGTCGGAGCTCCGGTACAGGTGGATATCAGCAAAATTGACCCAGGTGCCATGATTACCGTGGCGTGGCAGGGAAAACCTGTGTGGGTCGTTCGGCGCACTGCCGAAAATTTAAAAAACCTGGCTCTGGAAGAGCATAGCGGCGAATTAAGAGATCCCGATTCCGACGTTAATCAACAACCGGATTACGCCAGGAATGCCGTTCGCAGTATCCGGGACGATATCTTTGTGGCGGTGGGTATTTGTACCCATTTGGGGTGTGTACCCAACTATGAGCCGGATGGCAGAGCAGAGGTGAAGCACGCACTTTTCTTCTGCCCCTGTCACGGCTCCAAGTTCGATCTGGCCGGGCGGGTATTTAAAGGGGTGCCGGCCCCTACCAACCTGATTATTCCTCCGCATCAGTACTTGGGAAACAACGTATTGGAGATCGGTTCCGATGCCACCACCAGCTAGCGCCATTCAGCCAAAACCGCGCCACCTAAGCAATCAAAGAAAAGGAAACAGCCATGAACGATAAGTTTGAACAATCATTGCCGGACATACCCATTTCACCGCGTCAGATTGCTTTGGGTATTGTCATCGCGCTCGCGGTGTATCTGGGCTACAGCAGTTTTTACACAGTCTCGGCGGAATCCGTCGGCGTCGTACAGCGCTTTGGTCACTACCACTATGTCGTCGATCCTGGCCTGCATTTCAAAATTCCCTTCGGTGTTGATCAGGTGGTTCAGGTCCCAGTGAAACGTCAGCTCAAAGAAGAATTTGGCTTCGGTACACCCGGCGCGACGTTTACGCCACAGATGTCCGATCCCAGGGAATGGGAGCTGGAAACCACCATCGTTACCGGAGACTTGAATGCGGCGCTGGTGGAGTGGGTGATTCAGTTTCGCATTGAGAACGCCTTCGACTTCCTATTCAAAGTGCGCGATCCGGGGGATGCCCTGCGGGACATTTCCGAATCGGTGATGCGCGAAGTTGTCGGTGATCGTACGGTAGATGAAGTGTTGACCATCGGTCGTCAGGACATTGAGGCCAATGCCCAGACCAAGATGCAGGAGGTGGTTAACCTCTATGAAATGGGCTTGCGCATAGATCAGGTGCAGCTCAAGAACGTCAATCCGCCGAAACCGGTAAAGGCTTCCTTTGATGAAGTCAACGAAGCGCAGCAGGAACGTGAGCGCATGATTAATGTAGCCCGCGGCGAGTACAACAAGGCCGTACCCCAAGCCAGGGGTACGGCGGAACGCTCCATCCAGGCAGGGGAAGGGTATGCGATCCAGCGTGTCAATCAGGCGGAAGGGGACGCGGCCAAATTTAACGCGCTGCTGGCTGAATATATCAAGGCACCGGGGGTTACCAAGCGGCGACTCTACCTGGAAACCCTGCAGGAGGTATTGCCAGTCGTGAAAAACAAAATTGTGCTCGACGATAAAGCAGCGTCCGTTTTGCCGTTGCTGCAACTCAACGCCATGCAAGGAGAACCCCGATGAACAGATTCATCTACATCGCGCTGGCGGTATTATTTCCGCTACTGATCGTTGCCTATGAAGCGTTCTATACCGTGAACGAAACCGAGCAGGTGATCATGACGCAGTTCGGTAAACCCGTGGGCGGAATTGTTAATGAAGCCGGCCTGAAATTAAAGATTCCCTTTATCCAGAAAGTCAATCGTATCGAAAAACGGATATTGCTTTGGGATGGTTCCGCCAACGATATGCCGACCAAGGACAAGCTTTATATCACGGTTGATACCTTCGGCCGCTGGCGAATCAAAGATCCGCTGCAGTACTTCCTGCGGTTACGGGACGAGCGCAGTGCCCAGTCCCGGCTGGAGGATATTCTCGGCAGTGAAACCCGCAATGCCGTCGCCAAACACGAATTGATTGAAATTGTCCGAACCACCAAAGACAGAACGCCTGCTGTTGATCCCCTGCTGGCAGAAGCGGACGTTGGAAAATTGCTACCGATTAAGCGCGGCAGGCGGCAAATTGAAGAGGATATTTTTTCCGCCGCGTCCGTAAAACTGGCGGAATTCGGTATTGAGTTGCTCGATATCCGGTTTAAGCGGATTAACTATAACGAAAGCGTCCGGCAGAAAATCTACGCCAGAATGATCAGTGAACGCCAGCAGATTGCTGAGCGGTTTCGTTCCGAAGGTGCCGGTGAGGCCGCCAAAATTATCGGCAACAAGGAAAAAGACCTGCAGCGTATTGAGTCCGAAGCGTACCGAAAAATTCAATCTATTCAAGGTGTGGCCGATGCCAAAGCCACAGAAATCTATGCGGCGGCCTACAACCAAACCAAGTCGTCACGTGAACTGTATGACCTTGTGAAGACATTGGAAACCTACAAGCAGGTGATTGATCCTTCCACCACGCTGGTATTAACCACCGAAAGCGAGTTGTACCAGTTGTTGAATGGCGTGGGCCAGCAACCCTGAGGAGGTTTTGATGAACAAACTGGAATTCACGATTCACTGCCCTGTTTGTTATATGACAAAAATCAACCGATCACTGTTGGTGAACTATCAGGGCGTTGATCACTATTTTTGTTCGACCCAGTGTCTGGAGCGATTTAAGTCCCATCCACATCTGTTTGTGGGTGACCCCCAACATGGCAAGTCACCCAAGCAGAAAGACCAGGTGGTGTTAAAGAAGCGTCGCATTCGATTTTGCGAAGCCATCAGCGATCCCCTTAAAGCAGAACTGGAAGCCTCACTGCAGATGCTGATGGGTGTTGAAGCAATTGTGTTTGAAGGTGAAGACTTGTACGTGACTTACGACCTCATTCAAGTCTCTCTGGAGGATATTGAAAAAGCCATCGAGAAAGCGGCAGTTGGGTTTCGCAAAGGTGTGTTGGATCAGGTTAAACGGGGACTGATTCATTACAGCGAGGAGTGTGAACTCGACAACCTTGCACACCTGACCAAGGACGGTGGTTGTCACTGAGGAAAATGCAATGAATAAAAAGCAGCAATTGAATCTGGTCTACCTGTTTGTGGCGCTGTGGGGGGTTGTGCTGTTTCAGAGCTTCTGGGGACACACAGCTAGTCAGGCTCAACTGAGTTACAGCGAGTTTGAGCGCTACCTGCAACAGGGCTGGTTAAAAGACCTGGTGGTTGATCAGCAAACCATTCGCGGCAGCTTCAAGGAGCCGATTGAGGGCAAAGACCACTTCGTTACACCCCGGGTCGATATCGACCTGGCGGAAAAACTCGCCCCCTATAACGTGGACTACAAGGGTGTTGTCTCCGGTGGGCCGCTTGCCACATTAATCGGCTGGATCGCTCCGGCACTGGTGTTTTTCCTGGTGTGGTTTTTGATGTTCCGTAAATTTGCCGACAAGCAGGGCATGGGCGGCATGATGAATATCGGTAAGAGCAAAGCCAAGGTGTTGGTTGAGAAAGATACGGGCGTCACGTTTGATGACGTGGCTGGGGTGGATGAGGCCAAGGAAGAATTGGTGGAAGTGGTGCAGTTCTTAAAAGAACCGGGGAGATATAGCCGATTGGGTGCCCATATTCCCAAGGGGGTATTACTGGTTGGCCCGCCGGGTACCGGTAAAACACTGATCGCCCGCGCCGTGGCGGGGGAGGCCGGAGTGGCGTTCTTTTCCATTAGCGGCTCGGAATTTATCGAAATGTTTGTCGGTGTTGGTGCCGCCAGAGTGCGGGATCTGTTTGAACAGGCCAAGCAACATGCCCCCGCCATTATTTTTATCGACGAACTGGATGCCTTGGGTCGTGTGCGCGGTGTAGGCCCCATGTCCGGGGGCCACGATGAGCGTGAACAAACCCTGAATCAGTTACTCAGCGAACTGGATGGTTTTAATCCCTCTGAAGGTGTGATCATTCTTGCGGCCACTAACCGGCCCGAAATCCTCGACCCGGCCTTACTACGCGCTGGCCGCTTTGACCGTCAGGTATTGGTCGACCGCCCGGATAAAGTCGGCCGTGAACAGATACTTCGCGTTCATATGGTAAAGATACAAACGGATGAGGCTGTCAGCATAGAAGCAGTTGCGTCGCTAACCACTGGATTCAGTGGCGCGGATCTGGCGAACCTGGTTAACGAATCGGCTTTGCTTGCTACGAGGCGCGGTGCCGACAGTGTCTCCATGGAGGATTTTGTCAATGCCATTGAGCGCATCATTGCCGGTCTGGAAAAGAAAAATAAACTGATTAACCCTCAGGAAAAAGCCATCGTCGCGCACCACGAAATGGGTCATGCCTTAGTGGGTATGGCGCTCAGCCCGGAGCAACCGATTCAAAAAGTCTCCATCATCCCCCGTGGAGTGGGGGCGCTTGGCTACACCATTCAACGCCCCTCGGAGGATCGCTATTTAATGAGCAAAAAAGATTTGCAGAATCGCATTGCCGTGCTGTTGGCGGGGAGGGCAGCAGAACAATTGATATTTAGCGAAGTGACCACCGGCGCCGCCGATGATCTGGTGAAAGCCACTGATATTGCCCGTGCCATGGTGACCCAGTATGGCATGTCGGACGAGATTGGTATGTTGTCCATCGAATCACAGAAGTCACAGTTTCTTGATCAATCTATCGATGATTCCGGTCTGCGCTTCGGCCCTGACATGGCACAACGGGTATCGGCTGCCGTCAATCAACTGTTGAACGAGGCGTTCCAATTGGCAACGGATATCTTGTCGCTTAACCAGTCAGTATTGGAGGAAACCGCTCAGCAGTTACTGGCGGAGGAAACCCTGGATGACCACGTCTTAGCGACCATTAAACAGAAAATCAGCGTATCCGATGCAATCGAACAGGCGGCTTTTTCCCGTTATCTTTCTGGGGAGCACCGTTAATGCAGAGAAGAGTGAGTTGGGTTGTTCTGGTTTATCTGTTTATTGGCCTATTAGCTGCGTTCTGGCTGGGCGGTCAATGGCAGCGCTGGTTGAACCACCGGGAGCTCGAGTACCGGCCGGTGGTGGCCCGATGACAACAAGCTCACGGATTGTGATTGTGGGTGGAGGCGCAGGCGGCCTGGAATTGGCGACGCGCCTTGGGCGTGCAGCTCAAAAACTACCGGGTGTATCCATTCTATTGATCGACAAGTATCCGTTTCATATCTGGAAGCCTTTGTTTCATGAAGTGGCTTCGGGGTCTCTCGATGTTGATATGGATGGGGTGGACTATCGTGCTCATGCAGCCAATAACGGATTTGAATTTCAGTTGGGGACACTGCGAGGGTTGGACAGACCCAGCAGGGAAGTGGCGCTCGAAGCAATCTGTGATCAATCGGGCGAAGTGCTGGTGCCCCCCAGATGCGTGAACTACGACATCCTGGTATTGGCAGTGGGTTCTGTCATTAACGATTTTTCGGTGCCCGGTGTTAGAGAGCATTGTTTCACACTTGACGACACTGACCAGGCCAGCCGCCTCCATCAGCGCTTATTCAATGCCTTTCTGAAAGTCAAAGCGTCGGGTGCTGAGGGGCCATTGCGAGTCGCCATTGTTGGAGGTGGTGCCACCGGCGTTGAACTGGCTGCGGAATTGTATAAAACCACTGATGCATTGAAGGTGTACGGATTTAGGTCCGTAAACCGGAACACTTTGGAGGTCAATGTCATCGAGGCATCGGATCGTCTCCTCGGTGTATTGCCGGAGCATATTTCGCAAAAAGCGACCAAGGTATTGTCGAAATTGGGTGCACGGATATTCACCCGTGTCACCGTCAAAGCCGTTGATCATGAGGGGATCCTAGTCGACGATGACACGCGGATACCAGCTGATGTTGTTATCTGGTGTGCGGGAGTGAAATGCCAGAAAGTCTTGGAAAATATCGATGGGCTGACAACTAATAAACTCCACCAGGTAGTGGTAGACCAGAATCTACGCTCAATTGATGACAGCGCCATCTATGCATTGGGTGATTGTGCTGCCTGCACGCTAAGCGATGGAGCTTTAGTGCCGCCACGTGCCCAGACCGCTCACCAAATGGCGAATGCTGTTTGTCGAAATATAGTCAGGCAACTGAAAAATCGTCCGCTTGTTACGTTTGCCTACCAAGACCACGGTTCATTAGTTTCTTTTGCGGACTACAATGCCGTTGGTGTTCTCGCAGGGTTATTTAAAAACGACATATTTGTGGAGGGAGGTATTGCCAAATATCTTTATATATCGCTGTATCGCCTGCACCAAATTGCTTTACACGGTTACGTTAAGACAGCGCTACTGGTACTGGTTGGGCGCATCAATCGACGCTTGCGGCCTGTGTTGAAACTGCACTAGGAAATTTATGTGAACCATGAATTATCAGATTAATGAATGAATACCAAACGCAACTTTCCCATCTGATGTTGTTTGCGCAAAGTATCGGCATCGGCTTTTTGATCGGGCTTGAACGTGAGCGCCACAATAACGCCATTGCCGGTGTGCGCACGTTTACCCTGATTGCGCTTTCCGGCAGTCTGGCCGGCTATATTGCTACACCTGATCAGAATGTGGGGCTGGCCATTGTGCTTGGTCTGTTGGTCGGTCTTTCATTGGTCGTTGCCCAGGCAAAGTCCACATCCGAAGAGTCGGATACGACCACGGTGATGGCCGGGTTGATTGCTTTTGCACTGGGCTACAGTTTGTGGCTTGGCCATCCGTTGTTGCCGTCTGCTTTAGCCATCGCTATCACCGCTATTTTGTATTTCCGCGAGCAATTGCGGCAGGTGCCGCAGCAGTTGACGGATAAGGATATCCGGTCGTTCTTCCAGTTTGCGGCGGTCGCGTTTATTTTGTTGCCCATCCTGCCTGATACCACCTATGGTCCCTATGCGGTGTTTAACCCGTATTAAACCGGTTGGCTGGTGGTGTTGATCAGCGGTATCAGTCTCGCCGGTTACGTAGCGCTACGCTGTCTGGACGGCAAGGCAGGGCTGCTGATTCTCGGCTTGTTTGGTGGCCTGGTTTCCACCACCGCGACGACCCTCGTCTATGCGCGACACAGTAAGAGCCTACGGGGATTTTCCACCGTTGCCAGCACCATCATCCTGCTCTCGCACATTGTCCTGTTCATTCGCGTTGGTATCCTGGTTTCAGTGGTAGAGCCTTCGATGTTGCGGCCCATGTTGCCTTGGTTATTAGGCGGCGGTTTAGTGGGTGGTGTTTATGGGCTTTGGGCTTATCGTCGTGCTGTCAGTGCACAAAAAGCCCTCCCGGATCTGGAGGTCAGAAATCCGGCGGAGCTGAAAACGGCGCTGGGCTTTGCGGCGGCATTCGCTGTGGTATTGCTACTGGTATCGTGGATGAACGACAACTTCGCCGATACCGGTGTTTATGTCGTGGCCTTTATCTCAGGTTTGACGGACCTGGATGCCATTACCATTTCCAATCTTAAATTGGTATCGAGCCAGACACTCAGTTCACCAGTGGCGGTAACCGCCATCGTTATCGCCTTCGTAGCCAACCTGATTTTTAAGTACGCGATTGTCCTGACGGCGGGGGCTAAGACGTTGCGTCTTCCGGTGGCCATGGGCTTTTTAACCTTGTTGATCGGCATCGCGTTGGGTCTCGCTGCGGATCGTTTCTTGTAACCCCTATAACCCTGACGATGGAGAAGATTATGACAACGTTGATAAACGCTCGATGGAAACTCAGACCATTATTCCCCCGCGCTCTGCTGGTTCTGTTATTTACGCTGCCGTGGTTAAGCGGCTGCGGCGTTAACAACATCCCCACCTACGATGAGCAGGCGAAAGCTGCCTGGGCCCAGGTGGAGAATCAGTACCAGCGGCGTGCGGATCTGGTTCCCAATCTAGTCGCCACCGTCAAAGGTTATGCCGCCCATGAACAGGAAACGCTGATAGCGGTGACTGAGGCCCGCGCCAAAGTCGGTTCCATTCAGGCGGGCAAAGATCTACTTGATAATCCACAGAAGCTACAGCAGTTTCAGGCAGCTCAGAGCGAGCTGGGAAGTGCGCTACAGCGTCTTATGGTCGTCGTTGAGCGCTATCCCGATTTGAAAGCCAATCAAAATTTTCTGGCGTTGCAATCCCAGTTGGAAGGCACTGAGAACCGAATCAGCGTCGCCCGTCGCGATTTTATTCAGGCAGTCAACCAATACAACAGGGAGATAAGAACCTTTCCCGGCAGGATCTGGCACTGGATTCTTTACAGTGATATGCCGCTACGGGAAACCTATGAGGCTACGAACCAGAATGCAGAACAGGCGCCCAAGGTAGATTTCAATGACTAGCGTATGGCGAATCAGTACCTGCCTACTGCTGCTCTGGGCCAGTCTGCCGCTCTTCGCGGCGGTCTCCTTCCCCCCGCTCAGCGGTCGGGTGGTCGATCAGGCCGGGTTGCTGGATTCCGGCACGGCACAACAGCTTGAGCAGCAGTTGCAGGCCCACGAGGCCGCGACTGGCAATCAACTGGTGGTGGTTACGCTGAAGGACCTGCAAGGGCTGGCAATCGAGGACTACGGCTACCAGCTGGGACGGGCGTGGGGTATCGGACAGAAAGGTAAGGACAATGGCGCCTTGCTGATCGTGGTGCCAGGTCTTCGCAAGGTACGTATCGAAGTAGGTTATGGGCTGGAAGGTGTGCTGACAGATGCATTGTCCGCCAACATTATACAGGCGGTGATCCTGCCGCAGTTTCGTGATAGCGACTTCGCCCAGGGTATTACCGAAGGTGTGGATGCCATTATTCAGGCCATGGGTGGACAATACCGTTTCAGATCGCCCCAGAATCAATCCAATGAATTGCCACCCTGGTGGGTGATTTTCTTTCTTCCCCTGATCTTTCTACGGCGCTTTGGCATGGGGGGATTTTATGGCCACCATGGTGGCCATTACGGTGGTTCGCGCCGGGGCGGTGGATTCGGCGGCGGTGGCGGTGGTTTTGGTGGCGGCGGCGCCTCGGGAGGTTGGTGATGCAGTATTCAAAACGGTTACAGCAACAGATCAGTCAGGCCATCAGTGACGTCGAACAACTCACCGATGCGGAAGTGGTGTGCGTGCTTGCGCCACGCAGCGATGATTATTATTACATTCCAGCCCTTTGGGCAGCGTTGCTCGCGTTGGTGTCACCTCTGCTGTTGGTATTAACACCCTGGTGGGGACACAGTAGCGCAGTGTCACTGTTGCAGTTGCTGGTCTTCGTCGCGTCCTGGCTGCTATTTCGCTGGCAGCCATTTTTTCAGCGGATTATTCCCCAACCGGTTCGCTACTGGCGCGCTGCCAATATGGCGAGGCGGCAGTTTCTGGAGAACGGTCTGCATCATACGCGGGAAGGGATGGGCCTACTGATTTTTGTGTCAGCGCAGGAACGCTATGTGGAAATCCTTACCGACCGGGGTATCGCCCAAAAAATAGCGGATGAGCAATGGCAGGACATTGTTTCTGCCTTTGTCCAACAGGTAAAGCGCAAGCAAATTGCTGAGGGATTTATTCAGTGCATTCAATCCTGTGGTCGCTTACTGGCAGAGCATTACCCGGCAACGCAAGACAAAAATGAGTTGCCCAACAAGCTGGTGGTATTGCCCGATTGAATCAGTACCACTAACTGAAATTCATACGCAAATAGGGAGAAGAGCCATGAAACGATTTGCAATCAATGGCGCCGGCAGAATCGGCCGGTTAGTTATTCGCGAATACCTGCGGCGCATGCCTGAAAACCTGCAACTGGTTGCGCTTAATGACTTGACCGACTGCGAGACGCTGGCCTATTTGCTGAAATATGACTCGGTCCACGGTCGCCTCGCAGCTCCTGTTGAAACCAGCGGTGATCAGTTGAGCGTGTCCGGTGTGTCCATTCCGATTTATCATCAGCCTGATCCCGGGCAGTTGCCCTGGTCGGATTTGGCGGTGGACTGGGTGCTCGAAGCCACGGGCGTATTCAGAAAGCGCGACGATGCGGCGAAGCACTTGGCGGCGGGGGCGGGAAGGGTGTTAATCAGCGCCCCGTCTGAATCGGCTGATCTAACCATTATCTATGGCGTTAACCAGGGTGCATTTAACCCGGAGCAACACCAGATCATTTCCAGTGGCTCCTGCACCACCAACTCCCTGGTGCCGCCGCTGGCGGTGCTGCTGGAAGCCTGGGGTATTGAGACGGCGTCGGCCACCACCATTCATGCCTACACCTCCTCTCAGGGGCTGGTGGATGTCGCCTCCCGAAAGCGCATTCGCGGTCGCGCGGCGGCCCTCAACCTGGTGCCCACTTCCACCGGTGCGGACAAGGTGGTCGCGGCTGTGCTGCCCGATCTTGCCGGGAAGTTTTCCGCCCTGGCGGTCAGGGCGCCGATAGCTGATGGTGGCTTGACCGATATTACGGTGCGATTGCAACAACCAGTGACGGTTGATGAAGTCAATCAACGCTTGTTGGATGCCTGTGGAAACGCTCTTAAAGGTGTCATGGATTTTACTCTGCAGGAGTGGGTGAGCAGCGATATTATCGGCAACGCCCATTCTGCCATTGTTCACGGGCTATCCACACGACTCATCGGTGACCGAACCATAAAGCTTCAAGTGTGGTACGACAACGAATACGCCTATGCCTGTCGTCTACTGGATTTGTTGGAAACACTGTGAGGAGGGGAAGCATGGACAAAGCATATTTTTCCGAAAACAGTGAATCTGAGATACCTGAAGCAAATAAAGGAAAAGTGAGCAATATCCACCGCAAGCTTTTCTTGCAGGCTTTGAAGTCGCTTCAGTTCGGTTCTCTGTCGCTTACCTGGCCCAATGGACAGACGACATACCATGAAGGGAAAAGTGCCTGTGTGAATGCAGAAATGACTGTATATCACTGGGGTGTGATTGATCGCCTGATCACCCACGGTGACGTGGGTCTGGGAGAGGACTATATGGCGGACAAGTGGTCCACGCCCGATCTGCTGGCGCTCATGCGTTTAGCCGCCGCCAATCTGGCCGTTTTCGACCGGTATTTACAGACCAACCTATGGCTAAAACTACTGTACTGGTGCAAACACCACCTATTCTCCAACACGCTCAAACGTAGCCGTCAAAACGTGCACGAGCACTATGATCTGGGCAACGACTTCTACCGGCTCTGGTTGGATAAGAGCATGACCTATTCCAGCGCTCTCTTTAACGGCGATGCCTCCGTTCCACTGATTGATGCGCAAAAAGCCAAATACCAACGGATCCTTCAGCGATTGGCCCCGGCACCCGGAAGCCACATGCTGGAAATCGGTTGTGGTTGGGGTGGATTTATGGAAGTCGCGGCTGCGAGTGATTGCCATGTTATGGGAGTGACGCTATCGAATGAGCAGGCGCAATTTGCGGTTGAACGACTCTACACTGCCGGACTGGACGCGAATACCGAGGTTAGATTGCAGGATTATCGCGAACTGACGGGATCGTTCGATTACGTGGTATCGATTGGGATGTTTGAACACGTTGGCGAGTCGTATTGGTCCACGTATATGAAGGATGTGCACAACTACCTAAGACCTGCGGGCAAGGCCATGATACAGACGATTACCATCGCAGAAGAGCGGTTTGAGCAGTATAGGGCTGGCAGTGATTTTCTCAGAGAGCATATTTTCCCCGGCGGTATGCTGCCCTCCAGGGAACGCTTTGAAGCGATTGCTGTGGACAGCGGCCTGGTGCTGAATGATGTTTTTGAATTCGGTCTGGATTATGCCATTACGTTGGAACAATGGCTGGCAAACGTTGATAAACACATCCCGGCAATACAGGCGCTAGGCTACAGCGAAAAATTTATACGCAAATGGCGGTTCTACCTGGCCAGTTGTGCTGGCATGTTTCGTGCCGGGGGGATCAATGTGATGCAGGTGGAATTGGGCCGACCGTAGTAGCACGGTTCTGCCTCGGTCGTTGGTAGATAAGGTCTATGCAATTTACGACATAAGTAAAGCGCATGAAGAAAAGACATCTCAAGCGTTCAGCTATCAACGTCACCGGCGATATTACCGCTTGTCTGGTGCTGGACAGGCTATTGTCGAACAAATATGAAATTTACCATAACAGCACGTGAGTTGGAGGATTAAAGATGGAACAAACGATACAACATTCAGGCGCGTGGGCGCTCGCGATCATTATGATCGTGGTGATTTCCTGGTTTTTTTATCGCTATCTGGCACCCAAATCCTGGCATGAATGGGCCAGTGCGGGCGTGGTGCAGGCATTTATTATCGCGCTATACGCTGAAATGTATGGATTCCCATTAACCATATATTTGCTGTCACGGTTCTTTGGCCTTGATCGGTACGATCTGAATGCCAGCCTATGGTCCACCTTATTGGGCATGGGCGAGACGGGCATGATGATTTCGATGATTCTGGGTTATGCGTTGGTGCTACTCGGGATTGGCATTTTTTTCCAGGGCTGGCGACAGGTGCATCGCGCACGTCAACAAAACACGCTGGTGACCGATGGGTTGTACCGTTTTGTCCGGCATCCTCAATACACGGGCCTGTTTATCGCGCTGTTTGGCGAGGGTGTAGTGCACTGGCCCACTCTTTTTTCCGTGGGGCTTTTCCCCGTGATCGTATTTGCCTACTTCATGCTGGCCCGCAAGGAAGAACGCCAGGTGTTGGCGAAATTTGGCGAAACCTATCGCGCCTACCAGCAACGGGTGCCTATGTTTATTCCTCGACGGGAGCAATGGCGAGCGTTTGTCGGCAGTTCCAGTTTGAATTCTGATGATTGAATATTGCGCCGGGTTGAACGTGAGGCCGGACGGACTGGAAAACCAGTGTAACGGCAACGATTGCGCCACATTACCTGTTCATGCTATGGAAACCTTTCAGCTGTTTACCGAGGGCGATGATTTATATGCATCCATGCTTTCGGCGATAGCGGGTGCTAAAGAGAGTATCCGGCTGGAATGCTATATCTTTGCCGATGACGCAGTAGGCAATCGGTTTTGTCAGGCGCTTATTGAACGGGCACAGGCGGGTATCGCGGTAAAGGTGCATATTGATGCGGCGGGCTCGCTGTTCTGGTTTTCGCGCAAGATGCAAAATCACCTGCGTTGTAACGGCGTGAAATTGCGCTGGTTTCACCGCTGGAGCTGGCGCAGGCCCTGGCGCTATAACCGCCGTAATCATCGCAAAATGCTGATTGTGGATGGTCGTGTCGCCTTTCTCGGTGGCTTCAATATACATCAGGAAAATTCCAGGGAGTATTACGGGGATGCGCGCTGGCGTGATACCCATGTGAGTTTTGGCGGTTCACTTGTCGACGTGGCCGCGCAATTGTTTGACGCATTTTGGCAAGGTCGTCTGCGTTGGCAGCCCATGCAAAAGGAAGCGGGCAGCAGACTGCTGCACAATCATACGCTGACCTGTCGCCACCGCTTGCGATGTGTGTACGGCGCGGCATTCGACAAGGCGAAGACGTTTATTTATCTGACCACCCCTTATTTTGTCCCCGATAGTCATACCCTCAGCCAATTGCGTCAGGCCGCTGAGCGTGGCGTGGATGTCAGGCTACTGGTTCCCGGTGAGAGTGACGTGCGTATTGCGCGCTGGGCCGCCCGTCATATTTATGCCTCCTTGCTCGATTCCGGTGTGCGAATTTTTGAGTACCTGCCGCGAATGCTGCACGCAAAAACGGTGGTAGTCGACGACAACTGGTCGATGGTGGGAACGGCCAATCTGGATTACCGCAGTTTATTTATTAACTACGAACTCAATCTGGCAACAGCCGATAGGGGATTGGCCGCCGAACTTAAAGTGCAGTTCCTGCAGGATTTATCGCAGTCGGAAAGCATCGAGTCTCAGGATTGGGAACGGCGCGATGGGGTATCGCGATGGTTGGAGCGGATTGCCATGATGGTTAAACGCTGGCTGTGAACAGGTTGGTGCCAATGATTCCAATACAAACAATATCAATATTGATCGCCGCCTTTCTGTTGATGATCGGCAATGGTTGGGCTGACGCCACCCAATATTCGGAAAGCACCGACGTAAAGCGCATCCTGGATACACGCTGCGTGGTGTGCCATGGCTGTTATGACGCCCCCTGTCAATTAAAACTTGGTGCTTATGAGGGGCTCTTGCGCGGAGCGACCCCTCAAACTGTCTATAACCCCTCCAGATTCTCAGAAGACGTCACCACAAGGCTGTTTATTGACGGCCGGTCCGTCACCGACTGGCGCAAGCTAGGCTTTCACGAGGTGATTACCGCCACCTCAGCTTCGCCCAAAAATACCGACTATCTGGACGACGCGTTATACAGGCTTGTTACACGCAAACCCGAGAATACCTTTCCCTCCGGAGGAAAATTGCCCACGGACTTTCCGTTGGATATCAACCGTGAATTGTCCTGTGCGGCAACAATCGAAGAAGTTGATAATTTTCTTGCCAAACAGCCGATGGCCGCCATGCCCTATGGCATGGCGCCCTTACCGCGCCAGGAACAACTGCAGTTGGAAAACTGGATAAAGCAGGGCTATCCGGATTTTGATCCACCTCTTGATCTGCCATCCAGTGTGATCGCGCAAGTCGACCAGTGGGAGGCATTTTTCAACGAAAAATCACCCCGGCATAAACTGGTTTCCCGCTATTTGTATGAACATTTGTTTCTGGGGCATTTGGCGATTTCCGATAAGGAGCAAACTTATTACTTTCGGTTGATCCGATCATCGACACCGACGGCTATTGCGCCGAATGAAATCGCGGCTCGTCGTCCTAACAGTGACCCTGGGGAAAAGCCGTTTTACTACCGGCTCATTCCTGTCAGGGAAACACTCCTGGATAAAACACATAGCGTTTATCCACTCGATCAGCGTCGTATGGCTCGCTGGAACTCCCTGTTTTTCTACAGTGACTGGAAGGTTTCTGAGTCGGCTGGCTACACCACGAAAAATGCGACCAATCCGTTCTTGACGTTCAGTGCTATTCCCGCCGATGCCCGTTATCGATTTATGCTGGATAACGTCCAATTTTTTGTTGAATCCTTTATCAAAGGTCCGGTCTGTCGCGGGCAGGTCGCGTTGAATGTGATTAACGATTATTTCTTTGTGGCCTTCCTGTCGCCGGAGTATGACTTGTCGGTGGTCGATAACGCCTATCTTTTTAACACAATACCCTTTCTGGATCTTCCGCCGACAAGCGCTGGTCCTCTGGACTTTACCGCGTTGTGGCACGAGGGGCTTCATGCCCACCGACGCTACCTGGAATTCCGTGACAACGCCTATCGATCTCACGAGCTGACCCGGCAGGGCCTACCAATCACAGCCATCTGGAAGGGCGAAAGTCAATCGACGCCGGTGCTCACTGTGTTCAGACATTTCGACAGTGCTTCTGTGTCGGAGGGTTTGATTGGCGAGGATCCCAATACCGTTTGGGTCATTGATTACCCGACACTGGAGCGCATTTACTACGACCTGGTGGTGAACTTCGATGTGTTCGGCAGTGTGTCACACCAAATATTGACTCGCATGTACATGGATTATCTGCGCATGGAAAGCGAGGGATTGTTTCTCTCCTTCCTACCCATTGCCGATAGAGAACCCATTCTTAAACGCTGGTATCGGGGGGCGCTGGCACAGGCCAAGGTATTTTACGGCCATTCCAAGTTGTTGATTGATACCCCGGCAGCCATCCGATATGCCGGTCATGATGTCAAAAGCGAACTGGTCGAGATGATCCGTGATCGATCTTCATTCACGCGGGATAAAGCCGTTCCCATCGGTGATCGCGTGCCCAACGCGCTTAAACCTCTGGATCACCTGTCGGCAAAGCAGTCAGCCTGGATACGCAACCTGCCCGAACTGAGTTATTTGGTGATTCATAACGAAGACGGTGAGATTGAGCAGGTGGTGTCGATGATTATCAATAAGGCTCACGCGAATGTGTCATTTATTTTCGGCGAGGAAGATCGTCGTATACCTGATGAAGATATGTTGATGTTGGTGGACGGGGCTATCGGCAGTTATCCGAATTTTATTTTTTGGGTAGAGCGCAGCGAGCTTGATAAATTTACCAGCCAAGCAAACAAAATCACCGACCCGGTGACTATGGATCGATGGGTCGAGCGTTATGGTGTCCGCAGGACAGACCGCCGAATTTGGTTGATCCTGGATAAGCTTCATCACTATCGAGGCCGTATGGGTGGTGGCGAAGGTCTGCTCGATGTGAGTCGTTATGACAATCTTTGAGACAGCAATGAAACCACGCTACAGGGAATTCAGCTTTGTTTTTTAACCTGACATTGTTTTTAACCGCATCACTGTTGATGGTCGCCTGTGATGGGGTGTCTGAGCGATTTAGGTTGCCGCAGGCGGCGGTGGTTATTGTCGTTGGCGTGCTGCTGGGGCCGGCGGGTTTCAGCCTGATTCGGATTGGTGAGGCTGAGCACGTTCTATCGGAACTGGCGGTTATCCTGATCCTGTTCTCAGCGGGTTACGATATTCAATGGTCACATTTTGCCGCTGCAATCAAGCCGGGAATCCTGGTGGGGTTGGCGGGAATAATCTTAAGTCTGCTGTCGGGATTTGCAGCCGCTTATATCGTATCGCAGGACATTGATGAAGCCCTGTATGTGGGTATCGCGTTGTCAGCCACGAGTATCGGACTCAGTGTCGCCCTGATGCATCATGCTGCGGTGCTTGAGAGCAAGGTGGGCCAAATATTATTGGCGGCAGCGATCGGCGATGACATTTTGGTGTTGTATTTGTTATCTGCCACCCATGCGGGGCTGAGCAGTGACAATGGTCTGGGCCTCATCTTGTTTTCGCTGTTAATGAGTTTGCTCGTCTTGTCCGGACTCAGTGTTCTTCTGTGGCTGTTGAATACCTTGCTGGTGCGCTCATCGCTAAGACGACTAACACTTTTGCGCAGGGTTTTTGCCGTTTTGACGGCGCTGCTGGCTGCATGGGTGACGGCAAGTTTTGAACTCTCACCGGTGGTCGGTGGTTTTGCGGCGGGTGCGGTTGCCGCCGTATTTAAAACGCGATTCGCACAATCAACAAAAGCGGCCAAAACAACGGACAGTGAATTTTTTGCCAGCGTCAGCAGGTTTTTTTCGCCGCTGTTTTTTTTGGCCATCGGTATGCAGATTACGGAGCTCGCTCTGGCGGACGATGAGTTGATTGGGTACGTGCTATTGGTCATCGCGGCGGCGGTTATCGGTAAGTTGCTTGCGCCCTGGGTAATGGGTTCTTTCCTGTCACTGCGTGAACGATGGTTGCTTGGGTTTGCGCTATTGCCTCGGGCAGAGGTTGCGCTGGTTGTTGCCAGTGTAGGGCTTCAACAAGGGCATTTGTCCCACCACGCCATGATCGCGCTGGTACTGATGACGCTGGCGACCGCCATTATCGCCTCCAGTGTCATACCGGTGCTGGCGAATCATCTCGATCCCCGGAGTGAAAACGGTCAATGATGGATATGCAATACACTTACTTCGTCTGGAGTCTTATTCTGTTGCTGATTTGGCTGGTCGTTTTTATTGTGCAAAAGAGCCAGCATGTAAAGATGATGACGATGAGTATCGGGACGGCACCGCTGGGACTGTCTGAACCGCTGTTTTACCCGGACTATTGGTTTCCACCGACCTTGTTTCGTTTGGGCGAAGCCACTGGCTTCGATATCGAAAGCCTCATTTTTTCCTTCGCGGTGGGTGGTTTGGCAAGTAGTCTCTTTGGGGTGTCGGATAAATACGTGCTCAAGCCGCTGGCTGATTGCGAGAAATCCAGCAGGCGTCATCGCTACCATAAATTCTTGCTCAGCTCGCCGGTGTGGCTGTTTCTCGGGCTTGAGGGACTTACCACATGGAATGCCATCTATACCGCCTCGTTGAGTTTGCTGGGAGGTGCAATGACAACGATAGTTTGCCGGCCGGATTTGTTATCGCAGGCAATAAAAGGTGCCATGATGTTTACGGGATTGTATTTTCTGTTTTTTAGCGCCATGGCGGCCTCACATCCGGGTTTTGTGGCGCTGTATTGGAATCATGCCAATATCAGCGGTATACAGGTTGCCGGGATTCCGGTAGAGGAGTTGTTATTTGCCTTTTCCCTTGGCGCAATGTGGAGCGCGTTTTATGAACACCGACACTGGTTGCGTGTAAAAACATCCTAACCCTGGTTATTTTCGATAAGGTAATGTGATGGTTCTGATAATTTTATTTCCTTTTCTACTGGTATTAACCGTGACGGTGCATTATGGGTTTTTGACGCGGTTGATGGCAATATTGGATACCGGATGGGCGCAGTCGATTAAATTGATTGCCATCATTTGCGGATTGTTTGTTGCCCATGTCGTCGAAGTAGTGGTTTATGCCTTTGTTTATTATTTTGCGCATCTTATTCCGGGGTTTGGCGAACTGCCGGGCTCCAGCTTCGAAGACTGGATCAATACCCTGTATTTTTCATTTGTTGCCTACAGCTCGCTGGGTGCCGGCGATTTGTCGGCCTCGGGATGGTTTAAAATTCTCTATGGGCTGGAGGCCATTAACGGACTGGTGCTGATCACCTGGTCGGCCTCTTTTTCGTTGCTGGCGATGAACCGGATGAAATTTTGCCAGCCCTGTTCAGAGAGCGATTCCATAGAGTGAGAATTAGCATGGTGGTCTATGGCACCCTGATACGAGGGCTATTGCCCGACTGAGTTGATGTGCGAACCAAGGAAAAAAAGATGAAAAATCCATCCTGGATCTGGTCGTTAACGGTGATAGTACTGGTTGCCGTTGTTTCTTACGGGCTCTTTTGGCTTACCCAGGGTAAACCGCTACCCGAGGGCTTCGTTTATGGTAACGGGCATATCGAGGGGCGTGATGTAAAGCTTGCCGCTGAACGCGGTGGCCGGGTGCTGCGACATCGCCTGTTGGAAGGCGAAGCGGTCTCTACGGGTGACGTACTTGTCGAGATCGATCCGGTGGATGCCGACGAACAGATCCGTGGTGCCCAGGGCGAACTTGAGTCACTTAAGGAGAACATCGCCGTAATTGACAGTGAACGTGATACCTGGCGCCACCACGCCGCGACTGCAAAGCGCCAATTGGAACGTGTACGCGCCCTGCAGACAAAGAAACTGGGTACGCAGCAGGATGTCGATACGGCAGAAAATGCTGTTAAAGAAGCAATGGGGCGCTTGCAGGCGTTGCAGAAGCAGCGCGACGCGCTCAACGCACAGATGGAAGCCGCTGGTGCTACGTTGGCGTTGGCCGAATCCCAACGCAACAAACTGGAGGTGGCAGCCCCCTTGTCGGGCACGGTGTTGATTCGTGCAGTGGAGACCGGCGAGGTGGTCGCCGCCGGCCAGCCGCTGGCGTTGATTGTCGATCTCAACCGTCTGGAGTTGAAAGTCTATGTCTCCGCCAACCACCTGAACCGCCTGCACCTGGGTGATGAGGCGCGTATTCGCGTCGATGGTGTCGATCGAGAGTTTGTCGCCAATGTCAGCCGTATTGATGATTTTGCTCAATTCACCCCGCGGGATGTACATATGCCGGATGAACGCCAGCGCATGGTTTACGGGGTTACCCTGGCACTGGACAATCCTGATGGCCTGTTGAAACCGGGGATGCCGGCCGATGCCTGGATTCGCTGGGACGCCACCCAACAATGGCCGGCTTCGCTACCGGTTCCGGCAAGTTGATACAACATGCCTGACGCCATTGTTGAACAGCCCCAGGCACTTATCTTACAGACTGAACAACTTTCGCGGCGGTTCGGGGAGACGGTTGCAGTGGGTGATATCAGCTTTGCCGTGCGACGGGGAGAGCGTGTCGGTGTCGTCGGCGCAGACGGTGCCGGGAAAACCACGCTGTTGCAAATGCTGGCGGGCATCCTCGACCCCAGCAGCGGTGACTGTCGGGTGTTTGGCCTTGATACACGCCGCGAGTCCAAAATCATTGCCGCTCGCATCGGCTATATGTCGCAGGGCTTTACCCTCTATGATCGCTTGAGCGTGGATGAAAACCTCGCGTTTTCCGCTCGCATCCGCGACGTACCTCAAGATCAATACCTTGCGCGACGCAACAGCTTGCTACAGATGGCCGGCCTCACGACCTTTACGCAGCGGCCGGCGGGCAAGCTTTCCGGTGGCATGCGCAAAAAGCTCTCCCTTTGTACCAACCTGATTCATGAGCCTGAACTGCTCATTCTGGACGAGCCGGGTCTGGGCGTCGATCCACTGTCGCGTCGCCAGTTATGGGAAATGCTGGATCGTTTTCAGCAGCGGCAAGTCACCAGCGTTATTGCGACTTCCTATATGGATGAGGCCATGCGCTGCGACCGTGTGGTTCTGTTGCGGGAAGGTCAAGTGCTGGCGGATGGGACACCCGGGGCACTGCTGGAACAGCTCAGGGGGCGGGTGTTCAGTGTAACATTTTCGACATCGCCCGAGCCGCTTGACGATGTCTCGGTAAAGCTGCGTCGACTGCAAGGGATGCGCGCCATACAGCGGCTGCCGGATCGTCTGCGCTGCGTCACTGATGCCGACGATTTCAAACAACTAGCCATGCGCGAGCTGCCAGCCAATACCGTGGTTACGCCAGCTGAACCACAGCTTGAAGATCTGTTCGTGCTGGATAGCCGTACGGAGGTTGAAATGGACTGTGTTGAACCACCTGCTATGGGGAATGGTGAACAGGCCAGTAGATTCCCTGTAGCAGCAGCCAAACTTGATGCGGATAAAGATCGCAACGGCGTGCAAACGCAAAACCTCAGTATCCGTTTTGGCGAATTCACCGCCGTCGATCGCATTAATCTGACGATTGAGAGAGGGGAGTTGCTGGCGCTGTTGGGACCCAACGGCGCGGGCAAAACCACGTTGATCCGGGCCATCTGTGGTCTGACGGCAATTGCCGAGGGCGGGGCGGTTGTCGGTGGCGAAGCAGTGAGTTTGAAAAATCGCAATCTGCGACGGCAAATCGGCTATATGTCGCAAAAATTTTCGCTCTATCTGGATATGACGGCGGGGGAGAATCTGGCGTTTTTTGCCAACCTCTACGGATTGTCGGGCAATACCGCGCGTGCCGCCGTGGCATGGGCCAGTGCAGTAACAGGGTTGACGGTGCCTCTTCGGACCATGGTCGGGGATTTGTCCGGCGCCATCCGACAGCGGCTGGCGCTCGCTGGCAGTATTCTGCATCGGCCGGCAGTACTGTTTCTCGATGAACCGACATCCGGTATTGACCCCGCCTCGCGCTACCGCTTTTGGGAGGTCATCCGGGTATTGGCGTCACAAGGCATGACCGTGGCCGTGACCACCCATTATCTTGACGAAGCCGCTTACTGCGATCGATTGGCGCTGATGATGAACGGTCGCCTGATCGCACATGGTAGCCGCGATGCACTCATTGAATCTCTCGCCTTGTCGCCCGATACCGATATGGAAACGCTTTTTCTCACCGCAGTTGCACGGGCCGATAGCGCATCATTGAGCGAAGGTGAGGGATGAACGCGCGTCGCATTGTTGCCTTGCTGCTCAAGGAAACTCGGGAACTGGTGCGGGACCCAGTGACGCTGGCGCTGGCCGTGGTGATGCCGCTGGTCATGCTTTTTTTGTTTGGCTATGCCATCAATATGGATGTTGATGAGCTGGCGTTGGGTCTTTACGATCAGGACAATACGCCTGCCAGTCGTGCGCTGGTGGCGCGCTTTGCTGGTTCTCCCTATTTCGACATCATCGAATACCGTCACAATACTCGCGACCTTGACCGCAGCCTGCAGCAATCCCGTATCCGCGCAGGCATTGTGATTCCTCCCGGTTTTGGCCGGGCGCTGCTAAGGGATCAGCCGGCGCCGGTGCAGGTGATCGTCGATGGCGGCTATCCAATGGTTGCCGGGTTGGGGATGGCGTATATCGACGCCGTCATCGCTTATTTTCCCGCGCCGCGGCCCGAGCCCGTTGAGATGCAGACCCGCGTTTGGTACAACCCGTCCCTGAACAGTATCAACTTTGTCATTCCCGGGTTGTTTGCGGTGATTTTGATGGCTTTTCCGCCGTTGCTGACCACCTTGGCCATCGTCAGGGAAAAAGAAACAGGCACCGTGGAACAGATTTATGCCTCGCCATTGCGCTCCGCTGAGTATGTGTTGGGAAAGCTGCTGCCCTATGCCCTGGTGGCTTTTCTCGAAATCCTGATGGTCATCCTGGTCGGCTTTGTCTGGTTCGAGATTCCTATCGCCGGTAGCCTGCCGTTGTTGTTTGTCGCCTCACTGGTTTATGTGTTTACCACGGTGGGCATCGGGTTGCTGGTTTCGTCCCTGGCGCGAACGCAGCTTGCCGCCATGCTGATTACCCTGATCGTCACCCTGATGCCGTCTTTCCTGTTTTCCGGATTTTTGTTCCCCATTTTTACAATGCCTTACAGCCTGCAGCTCTACAGTCGGTTATTCCCCGCCGGTTATTTTATGGAGGTGTCGCGAGGGATTTTATTAAAAGGGCTGGGTGTTGAGGCAGTGTTGCCCAATCTGCTGCTGTTGATAGGGTACACCCTGGTGGTATTCGTGTTTGCTGTCTGGCGTATGAAGCAGAAGGTGGCCTGATATGTCCATAGCGATGATTGGCCTGCTGCGCAAGGAAGTTATCCAGTTTTTTCGCGATCGAGTGATCCTGGTGTTGATTTTGTGGTTATACACCGTCGAAGCGGTGTTTTGCACCCTCGCGCTTAGCTTTGACGTGGAAGATGTGCCGCTGGCCATTGTTGACCAGGACCGCAGTACTATCAGTCGCGAGTTGGTGCAAAAATTTGCCCTGAGTGAATCCTTTGACCTTCAGTATCAGGAAAGCGCGGTATCGGTTGCGGAAACGCACTTAGCGCACGGCAAGGTGACTGCCATCCTCGTGATACCGCCGGGATTTGAGCGGTCGATTCGTTCCAGTGAGCAGACGACACTACAATTGTTATTGGACGGCACCGATTCCAATATTGCCGCTAACTCGCTGTATAACGCGAGAGGTGTTCTTGCCAGGCTGGTCCGCGAACAACTGCCGTTTGCAGCGAACACCGGTGCAATCGCGGTGACACGCGTCTGGTACAATCCGCAACTGACCACATCGAGCTTCATGGTACTGTCGATGATTGCCCTGGCCGGTATGATGGTGGGCGTCATTCATCCCGCCGCCTCGATTGTGCGTGAGAAGGAACGTGGTACCCTAGAGCAACTGTTAGTTGCGCCGATTTCCACGTTCCAGCTGTTCCTCGCCAAAATTGCCCCGACCATGATCATAGGCCTATTGGCCGTGTTTCCCAGCCTGTTGATTGTGCGTGCCTTTGACGTGCCAATGCGTGGCAGCCTCGCGTTGTTTCTGATCCTTACGGGATTCTTCCGTAACCGTCCGGTAAACCCATCTGTTCGCGCCCCGCAAACTGCGTAAGCTAGGTGCCCACCTAATCTTAAGTGGGCACCTGATATGGATAACGAAGCGTCTCCCCCAAGGATCATCAAGCGGCGCCGTCGCTACTCTGCGGGGTTCAAAAATCGAGTGTTGGCCGAGTGCCAGCAACCGAACACCTCCGTGGCCGAAGTTGCGCTGCGCCATGGCCTCAACCTCAACCTGGTACACAAGTGGCGCCAGTTGATGACTGTCGATGACACCGGAGAGTTTGTGCGGCTACCCATGCCGGCCAAAGACCAATCCAGTCCAAGCCGGAGCGTAGCGCGAGTTCTGCCCACTGTCAGCATCCGGCTGGATACGCCGCGCGGTCCGATCACCGTCGAGTGGCCATTGAGTGAGATTGACCACTCGGTCGCTTGGCTCAAGGCGCTCGTTCAGTGATCAAGATTGACGAGATCTGGCTGTCCCGCGAGCCGCTGGATATGCGCGCCGGACCGGACACGGCGTTGGCACGTGTCATCAACCGCTTTGGCAAAGCACGTCCGCATTGCGCGTATGTCTTTGCCAACAAGCGCGCCAACCGGATGAAGGTGCTGGTGTGTGACGGCTTCGGTATCTGGCTGGCATCGCGCCGGCTGCACCAGGGTCGGTTCGTCTGGAGCCAGCTCCGCACCGGCGATCCATTGTGCATTGATATGCCGCAGTTGCAGGCCCTGGTGGTCGGCTTACCCTGGCAGCATGCCGGCGCTGGGCACTTTATGGACCGACATTAGATAACACCAGAATCCCGCTCGCAGTTCCAGAGAACGATTGCCGATGATTGCTGCTGGCACCGATTTGCTGGTGCTGGCAAAGTGTTCCCATGCAAGCGCCTATCGATCTCAATCAGCTCAACGAGACCGAACTCCGCCAGATGGCGGAGCAAATGCTGGCGCAATTGGGCGAACGCGATGCGCGCCTCGTGGCGCAGGACGCCGAGCTTGCTGCACGTGACGAGGCCATTCGCCGCTACTCTATGCGCGAGGAGCAGCTGACCCACGAGATTGCCCTGCTTAGGCGCCATCGGTTCGGCAAACGCAGCGAAGGCGTCAACCGGCAGCAATACAACCTCCTTGAAGAACTCGTTGACGAAGACACGGCGGCCATTGAACAAGAGCTGGAGCGGCTGGCGGAGAGTCGCCCGCGGCCGGAGCCCAAAACCCGCACACCGAAGCGCCGGCCCTTGCCGCCCCAGCTGCCACGCACCGAGATCCATCATGAACCGGAACACACCACCTGCAACTGTGGCTGCACCCTGACCCGGATTGGCGAGGATGTTAGCGAGAAGCTGGATTATGAACCCGGCAGCTTCTCGGTGGAACGTCACATCCGCGGCAAGTGGGCCTGCCAGCAATGTGAGACCATCACGCAGGCCCCGGTAGCACCGCACGTGATCGACAAGGGCATCCCCACCACGAACCTGCTGGCGCAGGTGCTGATCAGCAAGTATGCGGACCACCTCCCGCTGTACCGTCAGGAACAGATTTACGCCCGGGCCGGCGTTGAACTGCCACGATCCACACTGGCGGACTGGGTGGGGCGCTGTGGCGTGGAACTTACCCCGCTGGTGGAGCACCTGCGGAGCAAGTTGCTTGAGCACGCGGTGCTGCACGCTGACGAGACGCCGGTGCCCATGCTCTCGCCGGGCAAGAAGCGAACACACCAGGCTTACATCTGGGCCTACGCAACCACGCGCTATGCCCCGGTGCAAGGTGTCGTTTACGACTTCCAGCCCTCGCGCTCCGGCAAGGCCTCCAGGGACTTCCTGGCGGACTGGCGCGGTCAGCTGGTCTGCGACGATTACACTGGCTACAAGGCCGGCTTCGCCACGGGCATGACTGAAGTCGGTTGCTGGGCACACGCCCGACGCAAGTTCCACGAGCTGTTGGAGCGGAACCAAAGCCCCATCGCCGAGAAAGCGCTATCGTACATCGGCATGCTCTATGACGTTGAGCGACAGGCCAGCGGCCTGCCGCCAGAGGAGAGGCAGCGGCTGCGCGACACCGAGGCGCGGCCCGTAATAACGCATCTGCGCGAGTGGCTGACGGGCCAGCGATCCCAGCTGACCAACGGCACGCGAACTGCGAAGGCGATCGATTACACGCTTAAACGGTGGACCGCCCTGGTTCGCTACCTGGATGACGGCAATCTGCCTATCGATAACAACTGGGTGGAAAACCAGATCCGGCCCTGGGCCCTTGGCCGAAGTAATTGGCTGTTCGCAGGCTCACTACGCAGTGGCCAGCGTGGTGCCAATGTGATGACCCTGATCCAGTCGGCAAAGATCAACGGTCTGGATCCGCAGGCTTATCTGCGCGACGTCCTGGAGCGCTTGCCGAGCGCCCGGCAGTCAGACCTTGATGAGCTGCTGCCGTATAACTGGACACCTCCGATCAAGGTGTAATCACCGGACGCATACA
>NZ_AUHJ01000002.1 GCF_000423125.1 Haliea salexigens DSM 19537 | reverse complement strand
CGGGTCCCTCTTCGAACTATCGCAGTGCCGCTTCGTCTGGGTACCGCACCTTCAAATCCCTCCCGCCTGGTACGGGGATCGGTTCCATAAGCGCTGTGGATGGCCGGGCATATATGCCGGCCTGAAAGACAGTTTCTTCAACCACGCAAACGCACTGGCGGTCAGTGCGCTCTGCTCAACTTAAAAAGGAGAAATCCACCACCAGCCTTTGGCTGGATGACCGTTGGTTTGCACGGGCCAGTTTTCTTGCGAAAACACACCGTGCTGTCTATGGCCAGACACATTCAGGTCAACCGGGATTGGTGTCCCGTGATCGTACCGCTCGTCGGACCTGCGCAGCATTGTTGCCAGGTGATCAGAAACACTCACCGATGGAAACAACACTATGCGAGACCTGAACTACCAACTGAAACTCTTGTGCAAACACAGCCATGAAGGCAGCTTCGAAACCCGCGTAGGCCGTGAGCGCCAGTTGAGCGCAATCGCCAACCAGTTGCACGAGCTGGGCTTCCGGCAATTGAAGGCCTCCTCCCTCAAACAAAAGCATGTCCAGGCCCTGGTGGACGAGTGGCTGAAACAGAACCTTTCACCCGGCACCATCAAGAACCGGATGAGCTGTTTACGCTGGTGGGCCGAGAAGGTTAACAAGCGGGCCGTGGTTGCCAGCTCCAACGACTTTTATGGCATACCGGACCGGCAGTTCGTATCCGGCACCAGCAAGGCCAAGGACCTGAAAAGGGACCAACTCGCCCTGGTGAAAGATGAATATGTGAGGATGAGCCTGCGCCTGCAACAGGCCTTCGGGCTTCGACGGGAGGAAGCCCTGAAGATCCAGCCCCGCTGGGCAGACCGGGGTGATCACCTGCACCTCAAGGCCAGTTGGACCAAGGGCGGACGGGAACGCACCGTCCCCATCCGCACCCTGGAACAACGCGCCCTGCTGGAACAGGCCAAGCGGCTGGCCGGTTTCGGCTCGCTGATCCCCCGGGGCCGGCAATACATCGAGCAGCTCAGGATCTACGAACGCCACACCGCCAACGCCGGCTTATCCAAAATGCACGGCCTGCGCCATGCCTATGCCCAGCAGCGGTACCGGGAACTCACAGGTTGGCCCTGCCCCCATGCGGGCGGGCCCGCCAAAGAGCAATTAACCGGGTCACAGCGTCAGGTCGACCAGCAGGCCCGCCTGACCATCAGTGCTGAAATAGGCCATGTCAGAGCCCAGATAACTGCTGTGTACATAGGCAGATAGGGCATGCAGATCCAACCCCGCCTGATCCGACTCCGCGATGCCCCGGCCTACCTCGGGATCAACAAGAATACTTTTAATCGCGTGGTGCGCCCTGCCCTGTCTGAGGTTTCCCTGGGACAACAAACCATTCTCTTCGACAGACTTGAAATCGACGCCTGGGCGGAGGACTATATCCAACGCAACGGGCGTCGTCCTTTAGGCTCAATTCTGGAGGACGATTTATGTCAAAGCGCAACAAAATGCCGGGGCTCCGCCTCAAAAACGGGATCTGGCATATCGAAAAACGCTCGCAGTACGCCCCCGGCGG
Organism: Haliea salexigens DSM 19537; assembly: GCF_000423125.1. GTDB lineage: Bacteria > Pseudomonadota > Gammaproteobacteria > Pseudomonadales > Halieaceae > Haliea > Haliea salexigens. The sequence continues at coordinate 318,230 of NZ_AUHJ01000002.1, read as the reverse complement.
CTGGCTCCGCGAAAGCACAGGAGTATCTGGCCGCACTGAGGCAGAGCAAAAACTGATCCGTCGACTGGCGGAGATTCAAGAGGAGGCAAAGCAACAAGCCGCAGCGGTTTATACCTTCGAGGCAGCGGCACTGCGATACCTCGAAGATATTGCACAGTCGTCATCGGCAGAAACGATAGCGATACATCTGGACCAGTTGTTCGTGTATATCGGCGCACTGCCCCTGGAGCAGGTCCACGACGGCACTTTAAAGCCATTCGTGGATGAGCGGCTCCGTCTGGGGAAGGCCCCGAAATCCATTAACAATGCGATTGGTACAGCCAGTGCAGTTCTCAATCGCGCGGCGCGGGTATGGCGAAATGAGCAAGGGCTGCCGTGGCTAAAACAGGCACCGCCCAAACTCAGTCGGCTATCGCTCAAGGGGTGCCAGAAAAGACCGTACCCCTTGTCGTGGGAAGAACAGGACAGGCTTTTTTCAAGGCTCCCCCGCCACCTGGCGGATGCCGCGATGTTTGCGGTCAATACGGGATGCCGGGAACAAGAGGTCTGCCAGCTGCGCTGGGCATGGGAGGTAAAACTGGATGATCTATCCACTTTCGCCTTTGTCCTGCCCGAGTCGATCACCAAGACCAGTACCGAGCGGGTGGTGGTGCTCAACACGGTCGCGAAGGCAGTAGTCGATTCACGGCGGGGGATCCACGAGGACTTCGTGTTTACCTATCGGGGCAACCCGGTCGGGAAGTTACGGACCAGCGCGTGGATCAGGGCCTGGACGAAGGCCGGGTTACCGACGGACAGCACCATACTCAAAGGCGTTCACAATTTGCGCCATACGTTCGGCCGAAGGCTGCGAGGCGCGGCGGTTCCACTGGAAACACGCAAGGCGCTGCTGGGGCATGCCAGTGGTGATATCACCACCCACTACTCGGCAGCCGAACTCGGCGAACTGCTGGATGCCGCGGAGAAGGTGACCGATCGTGGGCGCGCGCAATCGCCCACCCTGACAGTGATAAAGCGGCAGAAGGAGGAAAGTGTCGGAAAACTGCCGGAAATGCGCGGGAAGGTTAGTGGCTGCTAAGCTGCAGACCCTTACGGAATTGGCGCGCCTGGCACGATTCGAACGTGCGACCGCCTGGTTCGTAGCCAGGTACTCTATCCAGCTGAGCTACAGGCGCGTTGAGGGGCGGTACTATAGGTATCAGAGGCTCCTTCGTCAAGCCCTTCGCCGGCAAAAATCGGTTTCTGCCAACACATCACCCTGCAATGCGCCGCACGTGCCAAAGGATGTTACCCAGTGAGGCGTTACCAGCACCGTCTGCCACTTCAGCGAATGAAGCCGGTGTCGGATTCCATGTAGAGACGCAGCGGCAGGCTGCCGTCGTCTTTCAGGTGAATAACAAGACCGTAATTGTCGTTGTCGTAGTCCGCTACCCATTCGTAACGAAAGTCGGGCAGAATATCGACCGGCTCGGGACGGCGACCAACCACTCGCACTTCTTCCAGTGCGCCCGGGTCGAACGCCGCGTGGGTTTTGGGAATAATCAGGGTTACCTTGCGCTCGCCGGGCACAGTCCCGGGCTCCACGCTGTCCACACTGATGCCGGATTCGGCGTCCAGGTGGCCTTTCACCAGTTTTAGCCAACCGCTCTCAGCGGTAGTTTTGTCGCCCCAGGATACGGGTGCAGCAAGCACCATGCACAGAGCACTTGATACACAAATCGAACGAACAAGCATGGTCGTCTCCGGGCATCCGCAGGCAGGGAAAGCAGAGCGACCCACTGAGCAGCGTTAGTCATTCGTGACCAACGCGCAGAGGGTCGCCCTTGTTACAGCTTACTTCATGGCGTCTTGGACAGCCTTGTCAGCGTCTTCGGCCATTTCGCCTGCCTTGTCTTTGGCATCGTCCATGGCCTGGCCCGCTTCGTGCTGCATGTCTTCAGCGGCTTGTTCCGCATCGTGCATGGCGTCTTCGCCCATTTGACTGCCATCGTGCATGGCGTCGTCGATTGCGTCGCCGGCGTCATCCATGGCATCACCCGTTGCATCAGCTACTGCGTTACCCGCCTCTTCAGCTTTGTCCGCTACCGTGCTCATGGCATTGGAAGCCGACTCGCTAACGCTCTCCGCGTCTTCCTTGCTGCAGGCAGAAAGGCCAAAAACCATCATCGTTGCCAGTACGGCACCCGCTACTTTTTGTGTTTTCATACACTCACCCCTTGATTTGGTTGTGTTGTCGCGTCCGCACAGGACACCATGAGACTACACAGCTAGCGCTACAGAGTAAAGCTGTGCGACCGCGTAGCATGGAGCCTGCAGTCAGTCGGCAACAATATCACCGTGCATCACAGCCAGTCGCTGCAGCAAGGCATTCTGCGGACCAACCGGTATCTGTTCCTGTTCCATTACGCGTATGAGGCTACTCACCAGGCGGTTGAACTGTGCGGACGTGACCTGCAGATGGCGGTGGGTTTCCCGCATGCTGTCCCCGCTGTACACACAGGGGCCATCGGCCACCGCGCAAAGCTGCTCGGCGAGTTTATTGCGAAAGCGTTCGATATCGGTGTCGACAAAGAGTGCGCGGGTGTCACTGTCTTCGGCAATCTCCCAGAGCAAACCGGCAACGATGCGGTCGACGCCCGCCTCACCACCGAGCTGTGCGTACAGCGAGTCGCCTCGTTCCGCCTGCCCCGCACACCCGGTCACCAGTAATGTGAGCCACAAGGGGAGATACCAGAAACGCCGCATGACAAACACCTATTGACTCAACTGAAGCGACAGGTACCAACCGCTCTGGCTTGCAAGCCCCGCGATATCACCCAGCTCCGTCCACGCGAATACCGCGGCGAAGCGCTTGTTGGGAAACCAGCCAACAAACACATCGGCCCAGTCATCCTCGGTAACACTCTGCAGCTGGTCGGGCTTCTGCCGGTATTCCGCACCGATCACCCAATGCCGGTTGAGGAACACACCCACACTACCCTCTGCCACCAACTCGCGCTGTTCGTCAAACCCGAGCAGCCCCGTCTGGTGCGCGGCGGTCCAGCGCAGTGTGCCGTTGGCAAACACGTTGCGCCCCAGTACGCCGTTGAGCCAGAGTTTGCCCGCCGCGAGATACAGGTCTGTGCCACTGTCGCGTGCTGCCCCTAACGCCGATGGCACGGCCATGTCGCGGTTGCGCTTGTACTGCAGGCCCGCAGTGAGCTGCGGCATGGCGCCATAAATGAGGTCGCCGGCCAGGCGCGCCTTCACCCCGAACACGTCCTGGCGGATATTCAGGCCCAGGGGGGCAACCTCAAGATCCTGGCGACCTACGCTGAACTCCAGCGTGTTCTCCAGGCCCACGCTAACGCTCTGCACATCAAGCTGGAAATCGTTCACGCTTACCCTGCCAACCCCCAACGCACCGCCCCACTCGCCAACATCGCCGTAACCACTGATCACGGCCCAGGGGGCAATGCCACCGCCGGCCTGGCCTTCAATACTACTGGCTCCTCCGGTGGCAAGCAGCCGGCTGTCAGCCTGCACCGCCAAAGGCAGCAAAAGCACCAGTATCGCGATGCCCGCCCGCCAGCTACACATGGGGATCACCTGCGATGGCAAGTACCGGAGGCGGCAGGTCCTCCAGCCACGCCGCGAGCTCGGGCGCCGGCATGGGGCGCGCAATGTAGTAGCCCTGCACGGCGTCGCAACCCATGGCCTGCAGCAGGCGCAGGGAGGCGATGTTCTCCACACCCTCTGCGACCACCTTGAGCCCCAGGTAGTGCGCCATCTCGATCGTGGAGCGCACGATCTGCTGGTCGTCCGCATCCAGATCAAGCTGCAATACCAGGCTCTTGTCGATTTTCAGTTCCTGTACCGGCAGTGTTTTCAGCTGTGCGAGGGATGAAAACCCGGTACCGAAATCATCAATGGCCAATCGGATACCCACTTTTTCAAACTCCCGAATGTTCGCCAGCGCCAGATCCATGTCGGCCATCATCATGGTTTCGGTAATCTCGAACACCACGGCGCTGCTGTCCAGCCCCGAGCTTGCCAACAGGTCGATGGCGTGACGCACGAAATCTAGCTGCAGAATGTCCGCCCCGGACAGGTTGATGCACACGGTCACTTCAAGCCCCGCGCGCTCCCAGTCCTGCAGCTGGCGCAACACCAAGCGCAGAACGATCATGCTGATATCCGTGATGATCCCGGTTTGCTCCGCCACCGGGATGAACTCGTCCGGGTATACCTCTCCCAGTTCCGAATCGTTCCAGCGCATGAGAGCCTCTACTTCCAGCACCCGGTGGTCCGCCAGATCGTACTTGGGCTGATAGACCATGCGGAAGCTCTCCGCTTCCACCGCTGCCTGCAAACGATGGGCCAGCGTGATCTGGCGCAGGTGATTCTCATCCTGGCCGATTTCATAGAACGAGTAACCATGCTTGGTTGAGCGCGCGTTACCGAGCGCAATCTGGGCGCGACGCAGTAGCTCCTCGAAGTCCTGCCCGTGTTGCGGGGCGAACACGAATCCCAGCAGTGGCTCGATGCGCACAGGAATACCCTCTATCGACAACGGTGCGGCAAAATCGGCGCGCAGCTTGTCCAGCACCACGTCCACGTCGGCTCGGCTCAGGGCGTCGAAGAACAGCAGAATCTGGGAGTCTGCTACGCGGGCAGCCATGTCACCCCGGCGCAGGCTTTCCGTCACCCGGCCCGCCACGGCCTGCAGCGCCTGGTCGCTGAAGTCGCTGCCGTAGAGGTCGGTCAACTCGCGCAGATTACCCAGCTCCAGCAGGGCCATTGCATAATTCGCCGCGGCTGTTGGCTCCGCCATACGGTTGTTGAAGGTGCCGGTGATATGGCTGCGGTTGGGCAGGCGCGTCAGCATGTCATGCTGCGCCTGATAGCGAATGCGCGCCTCCCGCTCGGATACCGTGTCCTGCATCAGGTTCAGGGTATCGGCCAGCGTGCCGAACTCCGCCCCGGATTTCAGGTCGATGCGGTGCGTGTAGTTGCCGTCGGCTATGCGCCGGGCCGCGCGCACCAACGCGTAGATTGGCTGCGTAACGCCCCGGGCAATGACCAGTGCCGTCAGCACCGCGAGTAGCAGGGCAACAAACCCGATCAGGATCATTTGCTGACGCAAAGGTCGGTAACTCTGCAGCGCCTGCTGCAATGACTGCGAAAGCAATGCCGAAAGGCGCTGACCGTCTTCGTCCAGCAACAGAACTTCGCGGGTTACCCAGCGACCATCGGCCCGTGTAGCGACCGCGCCCTTTTCGGTTCCCCCGGGTTGCGCACCGGCGTGCAGGCCCGCGCTCAGGTTCGCAGGCAGCGTAGAGTGCAGCACACGGGGGCCATGCGTATCGCTCTGCGCCAGCAGGGTAATTTCGGCATTGGTGAGGGCGCGCAGGTCTTGCAGCATGGAGTCATCCACCGCCGTCCCCAGCCCCACCCATCCCATCAGATCAGGTGCAAACACCGGCACCAGTACCAGCTGGAACGGCTGTTCGTTGAACAGGGCGAGAATTGCCGTGCCGCTGGCTTTCTCACTGCGCAACGCGCTGGCGGCACTTTGCGGCAGGCGCTCGAGCTCATGCGTGCTGAGCAGGATATCGCCATCGCGCGAGAGCATGACCACGAAATCCGCGGCGATACGCTCGCCGTGGTTCGCCAGCACGCTGAGCATGGTGGCCTGCTCACCGGTGGCGATGGCGCGTTTGAAGGCAAAATCGCCTGCCAGCACCTGCGCGCGGCCACGCAGTTGTTCACGATCAACCTCCAGCAGCGAGCGGAAGACGCGTTCCACCACTTCCAGCTCGTCACGTACGATCGTCTCTACCGCTGTGTTGGACGCCCGCAACACGGCGAGCAGGCTGCTCGCCAGCGTTACCGCCAACAGGCCACCGATAAACAACAGCAGCTTGTTGCGAAAGCTAATTCGCATCGCGGGTGAATCGTTTCAGCATGTTTTCCAGCTCAGAGTCTGTCTTGCTTCCCTGCGGGTCCTGCCAGGCCAGTGGCAGATCAAGGGCAAGCTCACCGCCGGCGACCGGCAGCGGGAAGCGCAACGGCTCGGGCAGCTGCGGGTGCCACACCTCTACCTCGGTGGCGACACCCTGCCAACGCAGATTGGCAACGCCACGCACATCGGACACCGCCGCACTCGGGTTCTCGCTGACGTACAGGTAGGCCTTCATGCTGTCGTGGATGTTACAGCCCAGCGTCACCACACCGGGCGCATTGAAGGCCACGGGCGGCGCGTCATTGGCGCGAAACAGCTTGAGTTCAAACGTGTTCCCCGGCGAAAACGAATACACGTGGTGACGCGTATCATCGCTGTTGGGAAACGTCACCTCAGAGCCGGGGGTAATGGTGGTTACCAGTGGGTCAAAGCGACGCTCACGCTGATCTACCGTTGCACCTGCCTGTGGCGCAGGCTGCGCCGCCTCAGCGCCGGGCACGGTCAACACCGCAAACGGCACCGGGTTACCATCGCTGCCCGTCAGGCGTACCTGCAATTCACCCGCAGAAGCATCGCCTGCTAACAGCAGCAGCCCTGCCGCAAGGCCACCCAGCGTCTTCAATCGACCATACATACTGCGCAACCCCAAAACGTTGACCTGCCAAAGCATAACGCATTCCCGGGCACCTTCGCGGGCTGAAGCGGGAAAATACCTGCCCCGGCGGGCACAAGCACACGTCCACTGTGGCAATAGAGCGTCACGGTAAACCGACTCCCTCGACCGGGCAAGACCTTCAGTCGCTGACTTGAACACGCCGTGTCGGCCGGGTCCAATGAAGACAAATGCGGTTTGCGAAACCGGGGGGGAACGCTACACTTGAGCCCTTTGCCACCCGCATGGAGACACACATGTACAGTTTCAGCGCGCAATCCAACGCCTACCAGGAACAGCTGCAGGCCTTTATGGACGAACATATCTACCCCAACGAGCAGCGCTACACCGACGAGCTGCATGCCTCCCCGTCCCGTTTTGCCGCCTTGCCGGTGATGGATGAACTGAAAGCCAAAGCAAAGGCCGCCGGGCTCTGGAACCTGTTTATCTCGCCGCATGAGGCGGAATACTGCGATCACGATGGTTTCAGTAACTTCGACTATGCCCCCCTGGCGGAGCTCATGGGTCGTGTGCTGTGGTCGCCGGAGGTGTTCAACTGCAATGCGCCGGATACCGGCAACATGGAAGTGCTCATGCGCTACGGCAGCCCGGAGCAGCAGGAACGCTGGCTGCGCCCGCTGCTGGCCGGCGAGATACGCTCCTCCTACGCCATGACCGAACCCCAGGTCGCTTCATCCGACGCCACCAACGTGGAACTGCGCATTGAACAGGAGGATGACCACTGGGTGCTGAACGGCCGCAAATGGTTCATCACCAGCGCCATGTATGAGCGTACGCAAATCTTCATCGTCATGGGCAAGTCCGACCCCGAGAACCCCAATCGTCATCTGCAGCAGAGCCAGATACTGGTGCCGCGCGATACGCCCGGCGTCACCCTGGTGCGGCCGCTGACCACGCTGGGTTATGACGATGCGCCGCTGGGCCACGCCGAGGTGCTGTTCGAGAACGTGCGGGTACCCGCTGAGAACATGTTGCTCGGGCCGGGGCGCGGCTTTGAAATTGCCCAGGGCCGGCTCGGGCCGGGTCGTATTCACCACTGCATGCGCCTGATCGGTGCCGCGCAGCGCTCGCTGGAACTCGCCTGCGCACGTGCCGAGAGCCGCACCACCTTCGGGCGCAAACTGAGCCAGCATCAATCCGTGCGGGAGGATCTGTCGCGCTGTTTTTCCGAAATAGAGATGGGGCGTCTGCTGTTGCTGAAAACCTGCGCCAAGATGGACGAGCTGACCCCGCAGGGCGCTCTCGACTACATTGCGGCAGCGAAAAGCACGGTGCCCTTGCTGATGCAGAACGTGATCGACCGCTGCATGCAGATCCACGGCGCCGGCGGGCTCACTGAAGACTACTGCATGGCGGATGCTTTCAATTATGCGCGCTGGTGCCGGCAGGCCGATGGCCCGGACCAGGTGCACCAGATGGCACTGGGCAAAATGGTAATCAAGCGCTATGTCGGCGCCTGAGCTGCACCCGCAACTGCAAGCGGACTGTCACGACCTCGGTGCGCTTGCCTCCGGCCGTCTACTGCTGTCGCGCAACGCCAGCCTGCACTGGCTGCTACTCGTGCCCGACACCGAGGCCATCGACCTGCTGGATATGCCCGGCGATGCCCTGGCTCTGGTCATGCGGGATTGCCAGCGCATCAGCCAATGGCTGAAGCAGGCGCATGCCTACCCAAAAGTGAATTTTGGCGCGCTGGGCAACCTTGTACCGCAACTGCATCTGCACATCGTTGGCCGCCGCCCCGACGACCCCTGCTGGCCACAGCCCGTCTGGGGCAATCTACCCGTCGGTGCAGTGTGGCCCGAAGGAGAGATCGCCGCCATCAGGAAGGCGCTCATACATGACAACTGATCAGCAACAGGCGCTGGTCATCGGCGCCAGCGGCGGTATTGGCAGCGCGGTAATACGCCACCTGCTCGAGGAACAGCAATTTCACAGCGTGCTGGGCATCAGCCGCGCGGCAACAGCGCCGCCTGACCTCGCGCAGCAACCCGGATTGCGCTGGCTGACCTGCGACGGCTCTCCGTCGGCCATCAAGGCGAGCGGGGAGCAGATTGCCTCGGAGGTACCGCAGCTTTCGCACGTGGTGATCTGCAGTGGCATCCTGCACGATGCCGAGCATGGACCGGAGAAGTCTCTGGAGCAGCTGGATGCCGACTGGATGCAGACGGTGCTGCAGGCGAACGCCATCACACCACTGCTTTGGCTGCAGGCCATCGTCGGCAAACTGGCACGCAAGCAGGACTGCCGGATCGCGGTACTCAGTGCCCGCGTGGGCAGCATTACCGACAACCAGCTGGGCGGCTGGTACAGTTACCGCGCCTCCAAGGCGGCGCTCAACATGCTGCTGAAAACCGCCGCGGTGGAGCTGGCGCGCCGCGCGCCGGGCAGCAAATTGATCGCCTTTCACCCTGGCACCACTGACACGCCCCTGTCACAGCCCTTTCAGGCGCGTGTGCCGGCGGACAAGCTATTCAGCGCCGATTTCGTCGCCAGGCGTTTGCTTAGCACCATGAATCAGGCCCGCGCCGACGGCACCCTCGTCTACCTCGACTGGGACAACAAGCCCATCGACTGGTAACCCGTGCTAGGCTGGTCGCCAGATAACATCACTCACGGAGCCCGCCATGCTGACTGTTCACCACCTCAACAACTCCCGCTCACAACGTGTGCTCTGGCTGCTGGAAGAGCTGGAGTTACCCTACAAGGTTGTGCACTACACGCGCGACCCGGAAAGCAACCTGGCGCCGCCGGCGCTGGAAGCGCTGCACCCGCTGGGCAAGTCTCCCCTGCTTGCTGATGGCGACCGGATAATCATGGAGTCGGGTGCCATTATCGACTACATCCTGCGCCGGCACGGTAACGGCCGCTTGCTGCCCGCCCCCGACAGCGATGCGCACGAAGACTACCTGCAATGGCTGCACTACGTTGAAGGCAGCGCCATGCTGCCGCTCATGCTGCGCATGTACACCTCACGGCTGCCCGACCAGGGTGCCGAACTGCAGCCCCGTATTACCGATGAACTGAACCGTCATCTGGGCTATATCGACAGCGCGCTTGAAGGCAAAAGCTGGCTGGTCAACGACAGTTTTTCCGGCGCCGATGTGCAGATGTCGTTCGTTGCGGAGGTTGCGCCGCTACTGCACACGCTGGACCGGTTCCCCAACCTGGCGGCCTTTCGCAACCGCATTCATGCGCGGCCCGCCTACCACCGCGCGCTTGAGCAGGGCGGCGCCTACGCCTTCGGCCCTGCACACTAAGCCCGAGCGACAGGCCGATGCAGCGCGCGGCCTGCCTCAATCGCGTCGAGGTGGGTTCTGCGGTTTTCTCGACCTCACGCCGGCAAACGGCTATCCTTGCGCGCCTGTGAAACTTGAGCCTCAGGGCGGATAGGACCGACAGTGGAACTGGTTGTTTTTGATCTAGACGGCACGCTGCTCAACAGCGAATCGGGCATCAGTGCGTACACCCGCGATACACTGGCGATGCTGACGGAGCGGCACATCGCCTACACCGTGGCGACCGGACGCACGCTGCACGCATCTCGCACTATCATTGATGGCCATGGCTTTGCGCTCCCGCAGATCTACAAGAACGGCGCCATGATCTGGTGCCCTACGGCCACCGATTACAGCCACACCAGTTTTCTCACCCAGCACGAAATCCAGCACGTGCTGGAAGCCGTTACGGCGCAGGACGTCACGCCTTTCATCTTCACCCTCGCCCCCGGCAACTACCACGCGATTTACCATACCCCGCTGCGCAACGACGTGGAGAGACGCCTGTCGGAGACCTTTGCGGAACGCTCGGAAGTGGACGTGTTACCGGTAGAGCGCATGCCCGCCGACGCGGACATCACCAACATCAGTGCGCTGGGCCCGCCGGCCCGCATTCAGGCCATCGCCGACATGGTCGAAGGTGAAGCCAACCTGGTGGCCTACAGCGGCGACGCGCTGGAGGGAGCGGCACTGAGCTGGATTGACATTCATCACAGCGATGCAAGCAAAGGCAACGCCGTGGAAGTGTTAAAGCGTGAGCTGGGTATAGAACGGGTGCTGTGCTTTGGTGACAGCGACAACGACCTCAGCATGTTCGCCCTGGCCGATGAATGCTACGCACCGGACAACGCCAAACCCTACGTGAAGGCCGCGGCGAGCGCGGTTATCGGCCATCACAACGAGGACGGTATCGCCCGCTTCCTGCGCGAGCGCTTCGGCCTGCCTGCCTAGCGGCAGGTCAGGCCTGCCGGGCCTCAGGGAGCGCTGTTACCGGGCGGGAATGAGCCCAGCACCAGATTGGCGGCTTCATCATACTTGCTTTGTTCGCGCCCCAGCTCACCCTTGAGCCTAGAGGTCGTTACACTGCGCCAAACCGAGCGCTGCTGCTCGGGATCGATCATGTCCACCACAAAGGTGCCTTGGGTGTACTCGTGCACAGACACTTCGGTGCGGCTGGACATGCAGGACCAGCAGCTGTACATGCTGTAGGTGTTGTAGCGATAGAAGCCGGGGCCGTACATGCCCATGGTCGTGGCGGAAGGCACCTCGTAGCTGCGCACATCCATCTTGTCTTCAGTCACCAGGTGCCAGCTCAGCAGCAGGTCGGCCTCCTCTACGCTATTGACCAGCGTGAAACCGCGCTCAGACAGTGCGGTTCTCAACGCGCTCTCGATGCGATCGCGCGTCATGTCACTCATTTTCAGCGGATCCTCACCCGGCGCGGTTTCCGCTGCGCGATACAGGGCGACCGTCTTCACGGCGTCAAAGTCGTACGCGGCGTTGTAGTCCACCGAAGGGGTTGGCGGCGCACTGGCACAGGCGGCCAGCAGAACAATGGCCATCGAGGCCAGGGAGGTGTGAATGCGTGAGCGAAGCGACGATGTAGCCATGAGAAACCCTGTGCTGTTTACAGAACGAAGCAGGATTGTAGCGCCTGCGTGGCGGGAGTTATAGCGCCAATTTGCCCGCTCGTTGCCGGGAACGGCGAACTGGCCGCGCAGTGCACTGCGCTTGCCACTTCAGCTCACCCGGCGTGCGCGCTATCATGCGCCTACGCAAAGGGAGAAACATAATGATCAGAACAGTCCCTGCCGTGTTGCTGCTGCTCTGTGCTGCCATCAGCCACGCCACCGACATCCGGGTCGTCGACCGCGAGGGCGCAGCGGTGCCCACGGCCATGGTCACGGCCAGCCCATTTGAGGCACCGCCCGCGGACCTGAGCGACGATGGCTACCCGCCCCACGGCGTCACCAACACGGCGGCGGTGACCATCACCCGGTTCACTGATGCACAGGGCGTTGCCTCGCTGCCGGAGGCCGACAGTGCGCGGCAGGTTCGCGTACGCGCGCAGGGCTTCGTGGATGCCAGCACCAGCGCCGACCCCGGCACGGCCAGTGCGACCGTCGTGCTGCAAAAGATGACGCCGGAGCAGTACATCGCCAGCTTCCCGTCCAATGTCTGGCTGTCGCAGCTCACGTTTGGCGGTGATGCCGAGTTGAAGAAGACCTTTCAGCTCAACTGCGCGTTCTGCCACCAGCAGGCCTCGCCCTTCATGCGCAACGAACGCACCGTCGAGCAGTGGCTGGCCGTATTCGCGCGCATGAACAGCTATGGCGCGCGGCTGCCCGCCGAGGACCATCAGGCAATCGCCGAGCACCTGCAGCGCGAGCTGCGGACACTGCGCGAGCAACCGCAGACCGTACCGGAACCGCGTGCCTGGGGCGCGCACCTTGCCGAGGTCAGCATGACCGAGTGGCCCATCGGCGATGGCTTCTCGCAGATGCACGATTTCCTGCTGCACCCCAACGGCATGGTGTATGTGGGGGACAACCTGTTCGACCGTCTCTACGAGGTTGACCCGGAGAGCGGCGAATACACAGTGTACAAAGTCCCCCACCGCGCGGATGACGAAGTGGGCGGCATTCTCGGCAACCGTTTCACCGTATTCCCGAAAATGTACAACTACATGGGCGTGCATTCCTTTGCGGTGTCACCGCGGGACGGCAATATCTTTATTACCCCGTCCATGCAGCAGGCGCTGCTGGAGTTCAACCCCACCACCAAAGCCTTCACCATCCACGAGATGGACGCGGGCTACTACCCGCATACCATACGCATCGATGAGCAGGACCGGGTGTGGTTTACCCTGGCGCTTTCCTCCCAGGTGGCAAAGTTCGAACGCACCAGCGGTGAGTTCACGTTGTATGACCTGCCGGCGCGCAGCATCAAGGAATGGCTGGTGCTGAAGTCCCTGCCGCTGATGTTCAGCATTGATCCGGAGAATCGCCCACAACCGGCGCCGGACAGAGAGGGCACCGGATTACCCATGCCCTACGGCATTGACGTGGCACCCGACGGACGGATCTGGGTGGCCCGACTGTACGCCAATGATCTGGCCGTGATCGACCCGGCGACCGATGAAGTGCGCATGATTGAGTTTCCCTACGCGGGCCCTCGCCGCCTGCGCGCGGATGCCGAGGGCAATCTCTGGATCGTGGCGTTCCAGGACTCATTGCTGGTCAAGTATGCGCCAGAAAGCGGCGAGTTCAGCGACTACCCCCTGCCGGTACGCAATGAAATTCCCTACGCCCTGAACGTCGATCGCGAACGCGGCGTGGTGTGGGTGAATGGCAATCAGTCCGATACCCTGCTCAGCTTTGACATTGCCACCGAGGACTGGCGCGTCTACCCCATGCCCCGGCAACGCTTTTTTACTCGCGATGTAGAGGTGTCCGAAAAGGACGGTGCGGTGTACACCAGCAACTCCCACTTTCCCAGCTGGCAGACCGAAGGTGGCCAGCCGACACTGCTGCGCATTACGCCGCCGACTCCGTGAAACACAGCGGCGTGCTTGCACTCAGCGCGGGCCTGTGGCTTGCGGCGCTGGCCGCCGGCGCGGCGCTGGCGAGCGACTGGCCGGTGTACGGTGGCGATGCCGGGGGGCGCCACTACAGCCCGGCCGATGACATCAATACCGGCAATGTGGCCGAGCTGGAAGTGGCGTGGACATTCCGCAGCGGCGACAGCGCGCAGTACGGTGCGGACATGGCCAACACGTCCACCCAGGCCACGCCCATTCTGCTGCCGGAGGCGGCCGGTGCCAGCCTCGTTTACTGCACGCCATTCAATCGCGTGATAGCCCTTGACCCCGGCAACGGCACACAGCGCTGGAGCTTTGACCCGCAGATCAACCGCGGCGGTGACCGCCCCTTCCGCTGCCGGGGTGTCGCGTATGCCGAAGACACGCAAAGCCCTGCCAACGCACACTGCCGACACCGGTTATACCTGTCCACGCACGACCGCCACCTGTGGGCGCTGGACGCAAGGAATGGACAACCCTGCAGCGGATTTGGCAATGGTGGCCGTGTCGCCCTGTACGGCGCGAGCGGCCATGCCCCCGGGGATGTGAGCAACTCTTCGGCGCCGGTCGTTGCAGGAGGCGTAGTGATCACCGGCTCTACCGTGATCGACTTTACCCGGGCGCATACGCCGCGCGGCGTGGTGCAGGCCCTGGATGCCCACGACGGTTCAGCCCGCTGGACCTTCGACCCCTTGGTGGGCCACCCGGACAGCGGCAGCGCCAACGTCTGGGCACCGCTATCAGTGGATACCGAACACGCGCTGGTCTTCCTGCCCACCAGCTCCCCTTCCCCGGACTACTACGGTGTCGAGCGCCCCGGCGACAACCGCTATGCCAACAGCATCGTGGCGCTGGACCTGAATACCGGCGAGCTACGCTGGCACTTCCAGCATGTGCGCCACGATCTCTGGGACTACGATACGCCAGCCCAACCCATCCTGTTCAACTGGCAGCGCAACGGTGACAGCATTCCGGCACTGGTGCAGCTGACCAAACAGGGGTTGGTGTTCATCCTCAATCGGCTTACCGGTGAGTCGCTGTGGGAGATCACCGAGCAACCCATTCCGCCCTCCCAGGTTCCCGGAGAGCACGCGGCCCTCACGCAGCCCAAACCCATCGCGCCACCGCCGCTGCTGGACTCCTTCCTTATGCCCCATGACGCCTGGGGCCTCACGCCAGTGGATCGGGCCGACTGCCGCCGGAAACTGGCAAACCTGCACAACCTGGGCCTGTTCACACCGATCAGCGAAACCCCCACGTTGATGTATCCGGGCAGCCTGGGCGGGCCCAACTGGGGTGGCGGTGCGCTGCTCGATGAGCGCGGCGTGTTGTTGGTGAACGTCAACAACGTGGCCTTCAGCGGGCGCCTGGTGCCACTCGGTGAGCAACCCGCCGCCGGCAACGGCCCGCCCTCGGCCGGCAAGCAGTTTCGCGTGGTCATGGCGGGCACACCCTATGCAGCGGAGCTGGGTAGTCTGCAGTCTTTCCTCGGTTTGCCCTGCAACCCGCCGCCCTGGGGCAAACTGATCGCCGTTGACCTCTACGCCGGCCGCATTCTGTGGGAGACAGCGCTGGGCTCCGTACACGAAATGGGCCCAGTAACAGCACCTTTCCACATTGAGTGGGGGACACCCAATCTGGGGGGTGGCATTGCAACCGCTGGCGGGCTGTTCTTTATCGCGGCCACCATGGATCGCCAGTTCCGCGCCTTTGACGTGAACACGGGCGCGACACTCTGGCGCTACACGCTGCCCGTGGATGCCACCGCCACACCCATGACCTACCGCTACCGTGGCCGCCAGTATGTGGTCATCAATGCCGGCGGCCACCACATGTTCAACCGCGGCAGCGGCGACTACCTCTACGCATTCGGACTTCCGCCATGAAAAAACGCTTTTTGTTGCCGCTGCTGTTGCTGCTGCCCCTGGGCTACTGGCTTGCCAGTGAGGGCTTTTTTCGCGACCCCGTGCAGGCCGGCGAGGCATGGGTGATGCGCCACGCAGACAAGCTGCCGCTGGCCTGGTTCGGCGGCAAGCTCTACGACACGCACTGCGCGGGCTGCCACGATAATCCGGCGATGAAGGCACCCACCCGCCAGGCGCTGGGAAACCAGTCTCGCGAAGCGATCATGGTCGCCCTCGAGTTCGGCAAGATGCAACCTATGGCCGCACACCTCAGTCAGCAAGAGCGTCGCCTGATCGCCCTGCACCTTACGGACTCCGCCGAAGGCGTCTACGACTGGCTGGCCGATGCATCCTGTGACAGCCCGATGACCGGCGGAGCAATCCGGCTGGCTAACTGGGGGCTGGGGCTGCACAACCGACGCTTCGTACCCACCGCCGCCGCGGGTATCAACCGCGACAATGTGGACTCACTGGAACTCGCCTGGAGCCTAGCGCTGCCCCGTGTTACCGACATGCGCTCACAACCCGCGCTGATTGGTGACACACTCTATGTGGGTGATCGTGCCGGGATGCTCTATGCACTGGACCGTGAGCGCGGCTGCGTTCACCGGCACCGGGAAATCATGGCTGGCGTGCGCTCGGCCATCACCGTGGCAGAGCGTGCCACAGGCACACCGCTGCTGGTATTCGCCGACTCTCTGGCCAACGTGTTCGCGCTTGACCCGAACTCGCTGGAAACCGTGTGGCAGGCCCCGGCGAAGCTGTTCGAGAGCTCTGTGGTTACGGGATCCATCAGCTACCATGCAGGCCGTTTGTACGTGCCGGTGTCGTCCTATGAGGTTGCCGTTGCCGGGGGACCCGGCCACGCTTGCTGCCGGTCACACGGTGGCGTGATCGCGCTGGACGCCGCGAGCGGAGAACAACTCTGGGCCTGGCACGCAACGCCGGATGCCAGGCTGCAGGGCCACAGGGCGGACGGCAGCGCCTGGTACGGCCCTTCGGGGGCGTCCGTGTGGACAACGCCGGCCATTGACGCTGCGCGCAACCGCCTGTACGTCGGTACCGGGCAAAACCTGTCGCGACCCGCAACCGACACCAGCGACGCCATCGTTGCACTGGACCTCGACAGCGGGGCACCCGTGTGGCGCTATCAAGCCACTGTGGACGACGTGTGGAATGCAGCTTGCCAGAATGCAGGTGCCAATTGTCCCAGCCAGCCGGGGCCCGACTTCGACTTCGGGGCCTCCATCATCATCAGCGAGGCGGCCGATGGCCGTCAGTTGCTGCTCGCGGGCCAGAAATCCGGCATGGTGCATGCGCTCGACCCCGCTGCCAACGGTGCACTGGTCTGGCAAACACGTGTCAGCCAGGGCAGCACCAACGGCGGTGTGCACTGGGGCATGGGGCTTGCCGGCAACCGGCTGATTGTGCCCGTCGCCGACCCCGAGCGCGACATACCGGGTTATACACCCGCACCCGGGCTGTATGCGCTGGATGCCACCAGCGGCACCCCGCTCTGGGAACACCCGGTTACCCGGGATTGCGACTTTCCCATGGAACACGCTCCGCTGGTGGGGCTGGCTCAAGTACGGGCCGGCGGCGGCCAGCCCCTCGAGGAACAATACCGCTGCTCCTACTACTACGGCCTGTCGGCTGCCACCACGGTGACGCCGCAACTGGCCTTCAGTGGCGGACTCGACGGACGCATGCGGGCGTTTGATATTCGCAATGGCGAGGTACTGTGGGAAGCCGCAACCGCCGTGCCCTTCCGCGGCAACAACGGTGTGGACGGCCATGGCGGCGCCATCGACGTGAGCGGGCAAGTGGTGAACGACGGCTGGCTCTACGTGCTGTCAGGTTACAGCATGTTCGGCCAGCTGCCAGGTAATGTGCTGCTGGCGTACCGCGTTACGCGCTAGCCGCTTTCTCACGCGGGGAAAGCAGCCAGGCCAGGGCGGGCAGGAACAGGAGCGCACCGATCATGTTCCAGAAAAACATGAACGTGAGCATCAGGCCCATGTCCGCCTGGAACTTGATCGGCGAGAACATCCAGGTGCCCACACCCACTGCCAGAGTCAGGCCAGTGAAGGCCACCGCGGTGCCGCTGGACTTCAAGGCGTAGAAGTAGGCGTTTTCCAGCGTTTCCCCGCTGCGCAGATAACTCTGCAGCGAAGAGTAGATGTAGATGCCGTAGTCAACACCGATACCCACGCCCAGCGCGATAACCGGCAGGGTCGCCACTTTCACCCCAATTCCCAGGGCGGCCATCAGCGCTTGCCCCAGCACCGAGGTCAGCATCAGCGGCACGATGATACAGGTGGTGATACGCAGCGACCGGAAGTTGATCAGGCACAGCGCAATCACCACACCGTAGACCCACAGCAGCATTTTGGTTTGCGCCTCGCGGATCACGATATTGGTGGCCGCCTCGACCCCGGCATTGCCCGCTGCCAACTCGAACTGCAACGTCTCACTGTTGTGTTCATCGGCAAACTCGGTCACCGCCGCCACAACACCGTCCAGCGTATCCGCCTTGTGGTCATCCAGGAACAGAATGACCGGTGCCATGGAGCAATTGGTGTTGCGCAGCATGTTCGGCGCGCTGCTCAGGGAGTTATTGAGGATATAGCGGTTGCGGCTGGTCTCGTGCCACTTGGGGCTGCCCTCGTTCATACCCTGGATAGAGAGCTTCGACACATCCACCAGCGACATGGCCGACTGTACGCCGGGCACCGTTTCCATCACGCCCTGGAAATAATTCACGGCCGAGATGAATTCGTAACTGCCACACTGCTGCTCGCCGGTGCTGGCCATCACCACGAACACATCAGTACTGGTGCTGTAGTTCGCCGTGAGGAAGGCGTTGTCCTTGTTGTAGCGTGAATCCGGGCGCAGCTCCGGCGCACCCGGGTCAAGGTCACCGATTTTCTGGTGCTGCCCGTAGTAAAGGCCACCCGCGAACAGCAGTGTGCATATGCCCAACACGGTCATTGCCGGACCACGGCGCGTGACCTTGGCGAGCACCCGCCAGTGGGTGAACCGGCTGTTTTCCTTGGTGGCACGGTAACCGACACAACGGTCGGAGATGCCGGTGTAGGTCAGCACGAGCGGCAATAACAGCAAGTTGGTCAGTACCAGAACGGCGATGCCGGTGGCGGCTACAACCGCCAGTTCCTGAATCACGGGAATGTCGATGACGCGCAACGTGAAGAACCCTACACCGTCGCTGAGCAGGGCAACGAAACCGGGTTTGGACAGGCGAATAAACGTCAGCCTGGCGGCTTCGATGCGCGATGTCTTGAAATAGATGAAGGTGCCAAAGCGGTTGATGATCTGTACCGAGTGGCTCACACCTACCGCAAACACCAGGAAGGGCACCAGCATGGAATACGGATCCAACCCCATGCCCATGAGTTTCAGCAGCCCCATCTGCCACACCACGGCGACCGTGGAGCACAGCAACGCCGCAGAGGTCAGCCAGCCGCAGCGGGAATACAAAAACAGCATGACGGCCGTGATGGCAAACGCGACCAGGAAAAAAAGCCCAACCAGGGTGGCGCCTTCGATCAGGTCGCCGATGAGCTTGGCAAAGCCGGTAATGCGGATACGGATATCATCGGACTGATACTTGTCGCGCACCATTTCCTCGAGGTCACGCGAGAACTGTGCGTAATCCAGCCGCTCCCCGGTGTTCGGGTCGATTTCAATCAGTGGCGCAACGATGATAGTGGACTGGAAATCGTTGGCGACGATGCGCCCGATCTGCCCGGACTTGAGCACGTTCTCACGCAATTTGGCCAGCGTGCGCTCGCTGCCGTCATAATCGTCCGGTATTACCGCGCCGCCAACAAAGCCCTCCTCTGTCACCTCCATCCAGCGCGTATTCGGCGTCCACAGTGACTGCAATGCGGAACGATCCACGCCGTTCACGTAGAACACCTCATCGGTGATCTGTTTCAGCAGGTCCTGAAACTCCGCGGTAAAGATATCTCCCTCGCGGCTCTCGACGATAATACGCACCGAGTTGCCCAGGCCTTTCAGTTCATCCTGACGCTTGAGGAAGTTCTGGATATAGGGGTGGGAGGTGGGCAGCATCTTTTCGAAACTGGCATCCGGCTGCAGCTGGCTGGCCTGCCAGGCAAAAAAGGCCGTCGCCACCGCAAACAGCAGAATCAGCGGCAGCCGGGCTCGCATCAGCAGCGTGCCCAACAGGGGCCGCAGGCGACCGTCTTCAGGCTCGATCGTTGTGCTTTCGTGATCAGTCACAGGGGTTTTGCCTCGCTCAAAGCCATCAGGCCTTTCATGCCGACCAGCCAGATATCACCGTTCGCCGCCTGCACCGCAGAAGACAGGCTGGCGCGTGAGGGGTGTCGCCAGGCTTGCCGGTTACCCTCGGCGTCAATAGCCAACACCAGGCCACCCGACCCCACCATCAGCGCACGCCCGTCGGTCAACGCCACGCCGCCGTAAAGGCTGGTGCGCTCGTCGTTCTCGAGCTCGCGCCAACTCTCACCACCGTCCGGTGACAGGAAAATATGGCCGCGCAAACCGAAGGCGAATACCGCGTCCTCGCCCTCTACGCTACCGAACAGGGAGCCGTCGTAGAGGTCTTCAATGCGAACCCAGCTCTGTCCCGTGTCTGCAGAGTAGTAGAGCAGACCCGCTTCACCGCTTAGATACAGGCGTCCATCGACACCCGTGGCCATGGCGTAGTAGTGGAAACGGTCGGGGTTGGCCACGCCGTCGATGGCGATACGCCAATCGGTGCCGGCGTTGTCCGTGCGGTACAGCATGCCATAGGCGCCGACCGCGAACCCGGTGTTGGCATCGATGAAGAGCACATCGAGAAAGGGATCAGCCGGCCCGGTTTCAATCGCGTCCGTGGCGTCGTCCACCGCGAACATGGCATCATCCAGGGCGTACTCAAGCGCCTCCTGCTGCTCCGGGCCCTCGTTGGCGGCGACCACCTCTTCCAGCGCCTCCACGCGGGACTGCGCCCACGCCAGGTACTGGCGGTTGGCGTCGCGCCCATCAAACTGCAGCGACCAGCTTGCTCCGGCGTCCGCCGTATGCAGGATGGCGCCGGAATGGCCCACCGCCCAGCCGACATCGGGCTGCGGGAAGTTCACCGCCGTGAGGGTGGTACTGACCGGCACGTCCGCCTGACGCCAGGTCTGGCCGTGATCATCGCTGAGCACGATCACACCGCGCTCACCCACAGCCACCAGCCGCTCACCGGCGCGTGCGATATCGAGTAGCTGTGCGTGTTGCGGGTCGTCCATGCGCACTGCCGGCATGAACGCGAACTCGACCGCTGCTTGTGCGGGCAGGGCACAGACCAGCAGGCCCAGCAGCCAGACGATGGGGCTCACACGCCCCACCGCGATTCCTCTGCAATGCACCGCGGGCTACCTAACGGCGACCGGCGCGACGCAACGCCGCCGGCGTGAAGTCCTCGAAATCACCCACATAGTCGAAGTCGTACTGGTAACCACGCTCTTCGTTGTCGAGGCCGATCACCACGTAACGGCCCGAGATCAGGTCGTGCAGGGATTCCGCCGCCAGCCAGGGCACGGCCACCTGGTAGTGCATGACCATATGGCCTTCTTTCATTTTCCACAGTTCTCCGCGGCCGTCGTAATGGTCCACCACGGCGATCTGCCAGGTGTCCTCGTCGACATAGAATGTGCGGCGGGCGTAAATGTGGCGGGCGTCGTCTTTCAAAGTCGCCTCGACGACCCACACCCGGTGCAGTTCGTAACGCAGATAC
Source organism: Haliea salexigens DSM 19537 (assembly GCF_000423125.1). Taxonomy (GTDB): domain Bacteria; phylum Pseudomonadota; class Gammaproteobacteria; order Pseudomonadales; family Halieaceae; genus Haliea; species Haliea salexigens. The sequence continues at coordinate 297,081 of NZ_AUHJ01000002.1, read as the reverse complement.
TGCGGGTCCATGTGCCCCGGCTTGATGATATCGGTGTAGGCGAGGTCACCGCGACGCAGCGCGTAGGCGTTGTACGGAATGTAAAGCTCGCGCTTGCCCACCAACTCCCAGTTGTAGCGATCCGGGGCGCCGTTGAAGAGGTCGAGGTCGTCCGCGGTGCGCAGGCCGTCAGAGGCTACGCCGGGGCCATCGTAGGCGATGTTCGGCGCGCGCCGTACACGTCGTTGGCCGGCGTTGTAGACCCATGCAGAGCGTGGCTCTTTCACCTGGTCCACGTTTTCGTGCACCAGCAGCACGTCGCCCTCCAGGCGCGCTGGCGCGAGGATGCGCTGCAGGAACACGAACAGGCGGTTGGGATTGGGGTTCTCAGGGAAGCGGTTGGCGAAGATCGCCTCCTCCTCGAACAGCACCGGCGCGAAGGCGCCATTGGCCTGCACAGGGGCCTGGATGTAGCGCCGCTTCACACCCAGCGGGGTGCGGTAACGGGTGATGTGATTCCAGATCACCTCAATGCCCGTTTGAGGAATGGGGAACGGCACGTTGGCCTTGAAATCCACCAGGCCATTGCCACCCGCTACCAGATCGGTTTTGGTGGCCCATTCCTTGATCAGGTCGTACTCGCTCTCGGGCAGGCGCGCACTGCGCCGGGTGGGGTACACCGGCATCTGATAGGTGTCGGGGTAGCGCCGGAACATCGCCACCTGGCCCGGCGACAGTTTGTCCGCGTACTGCTCGACGTTCTCCGCAGTGATCGTAAACAGCGGCTCGTCTGCGCTGAAGGGGTCCACCAGGCGCTCGCCCTCGGTGTAACCGGCCGGCAGGTCCTGATAACCGCCCTCCCAGCGCGGAATGGTGCCGTCTGCATTGCCGGCGCGCTCAGCGCCCATCGGCGTCAGCTCATCGCTGCCCAGACGCGCCGCCTGTTCAGGGCTGACCTTGGCCAGCGCGAGGCTGCCGCTCATGCCGAGCAGCGACGCCAAACCCACGGCGATCAATCTCTTATTCATGTGTAACTCCTTTTATCGTGAATGCTAGAACGCCACCGAGAAGCTCAAGGAAACAAAGTCGCGGTCCTTCAACTCATCGTAGTCTGCCCCGAAATAACTGGTGTAGGACAGATCGGCGCGGTACACGTTGAGGTAATCCGCCGTGACACCAACGCTGAGCGCAATGCGGTCTTCGACAAAGTTGGGTGCCGGCGATGTACCCTTCACATCGTGCGACCATGCCATATTGGGCGTCAGGTTGATACCCGCCAGCACGTCGGTGTATTCCAGCCCGGCGCGCACCCGGTAGCCCCAGGAGAAGTCGTCAGTGAAGCCATCATTGGTGCAGTAATCGCCGTTACTGTTGGGACTAATACCAGCGAAGGCTTCTGCCGCCGGGTGCGAATCACAGGCAACAGGAGAGCCCGGCCACAGGGCAAAGTTGCTGTTGAACGGCTCGAAATCACCCACCCCGTAGTTGGGCGAGCGACCGTAATTGATGCTGTCATCCATGCCGCTCAACCACACGGCACCCACTTCACTGGCAAAGGACAGCCGCTGTGCACCCAACACCTGCTCGAAGAACTTGATGAAGGTCATCTGGAACTGGGTATAGGACACATCGTCATAGCCGGCCAGGTAACCACCCGGCCCCTGCTCCAGCGAGCGTGACAACATGCGCGACCATTCCGCAGCGGTACCCAGCGCCACCGCCTGCAACAAATCAGTGGTGTTGATCTGCAGGGGGAAGTCAGGCCGGTAGCTGAGCTCGCCCGATACCGCCCATTCGCCCACGTTAGTGGCAAAAGTGGCGCCCCAGAGCTCAATATCCTCGGGGAACTCGAAGAAGTACTCGGGGTTCGCGCCGAAGTTTACTGGCAGACCGAAACTCTGTGTCGCATTGGTGGCGCTGAAAATCGGAGTGCGGCTGTGATAATTCATATAGTACAGACCGAACTCGGTACCATTCAGTTCCTCAACGTAATAGCGCAGTGCCAGGCCCCACTGACCGGAATCCGACGCCTCGACATCGGCACCCCGTGGCAGGGTCAGGCCCGCCGCCTCTGCTTCGCCATCCGGGATGGCGTTGGAGATGGTGAGGTAGTCACAGCCACCACCGTAGGGGTCGGCTGAATTCCAGTAGGTGCCGCACTCATCGAGGATGGTGCGCTGCCAGTCATACTGCACAAAGCCCTCCACACTGAGGTCGTAGGTAACGCCATAGTTCGCATACAGCATGCCGACCGGCAGCAGGGCTTCCTTGATCTCGGAACCCGGCTTGCGCAACGCGGTGACGTCGAAGGGGTTGATCACGTTCACCCCGTTCTGGATGAAAGTGCTCTCGCCCCAGCTCAGCACCATGTTACCCGCGCGCAGCTCCAGCGGGCTGTCACCCACTTCAAAGCTGCCGTAGACGTAGTAGTCGAGGAACTCAATGCCGCTGTATTGCGCCAGAGGCTCGAAATCCGAAGTGTCCAGTTTGCGATTGGGAGTGTAACCGTTGGCTGCATGGCCATGCGGTACGTCGCTGGTGCCCACCTCGTGGTCGTACCAGTACTTGAGCCGGGTAAAAAAGCCGTAGTTGTCCGCCGCCAGTTCCAGGTCGTGAATACCCCGCACCTGCAGCGAGTACATATCGCCCCGGTCGTAGTTGAGGTTGCCGTCATCCGCCGTGCTGGAAGACGCGCGCCCCTTGCCGTCTGTGTTCCCGGGGGACAACACACCGAGGTTGGGCGCCTCCGTGCGCCAGCTGGCGCCGATGGATATATTCGAGGAAAAATTGCCTTCGAACGGGCCCAACTGGAAGGTTTGCGCCGCTGCGGGCAGTGCCATGCCGGCAGCCGCCAGGGCGAGGATCAAAGTGGACTTGCGGTGCCCATTTGAGCATCCAGGCTGTCTTTTCACAATCAGCTCTCCTGCTGTGTCTATTTAGAATTAATCTCAGCAATAGGATAGCAGTATCGCTCAACATGAACACGGGTATGTTGTCCCCGATCAATTTTTTTGCGCATCGCGCCAAGCCCGCTGCAAGCATTCACGAATGCCGTCAAGCGCCCTATACTGCGCCCTCACTACAGCAAGCAGGTTCTCATGACACCCACCACAAAGGGCCCCTGGTCCCTGGAAGACACCCACCGTTTCCTGCGTGAGACCACCGTGCCGATGCGCCTCGCCTGCACGGGCAACGACGGCTACCCGCGCGTGGTATCGGTTTGGTATGCCTTTGCCGAGCAGGCACTGCTGTGTGTCTCGCACCAGAAATCGGCACTGGTCAAACTGCTGCAGCGCGACCCGAAAGTGGGTTTCGAGGTGTCACCCAACGCGCCCCCTTATCACGGTGTGCGCGGTCAGGGACAGGCCAGCCTTGAGCCGCTGGGTGACAGCGAGCTGCTGGACCTGTTACTGGAGCGCTACCTGGGGCAGCAGGAATCACGGGTAGGCAACTGGTTGCTGTCGCGCAAGGCCGAGGAGGTGTTGATTCGGATACAACCAGAGCGCCTGTTTACCTGGGACTACCGCGAGCGCATGGCGGACGTTACACGGGGTCAGGCAGCACAATAACCGGGACGGGTATTTTCGCCAGCAGTTGCGGGTCTTCGCTTGCCAGCGCGCGCAACTCGGCGCGCCGCAGCAACAGGGCCCCGTTGCGCACGCGCTGCAGTTGGTGCTCAAGATGGCCGGCAGAGCGCGCCTGCACCGTCTCCACCGAATTGCACAAGGGCAGCTGTAGCAGCGGCTCGGGGACTGGCGGCGATAACACCCGCAAGGGGCCGGGTCGCAGCGGCACGTCCTCGGCGTACACCAGCACTGTGCACGGCGCCTGCAGCAAGAGCGCCCGGCAGGTCGAGCCGAGCCGGGCGCCGCCGCCGTGCGCAGAAAACCCCGCTTTACCCAGTACCAGAATATCGTTTGCGGTTACCCGCGCGAGCGTGGCGGCAACCACGCCACCGCGCGTCACCTGCAGGGAATAGGTCACACCGTCCCCCGCCACCGCCGACTCCAGTGCCTGGCTGACCGCCTGTAACTGCCGCGACAGGGTAGCCTGCATGGCGGCAACCGTCAGCGGCCTCGCCAATCCGCTGCGAGCGCCCACTTCACAGGCGAAAGGGAAATCGGCCGAGCGCAGCAGGTTCTCATCTTCCACGTAGAGCGCAACCAGCTCCGCGCGATGCTCGCGCGCCAGCTCGACCGCTGCTTGCAGTGCCGTCCTGCTGTGGCGCGAGGCGTCGAGCATGGTCAGCACACGACGCGCCTGCTGGCGCTGCACCGCGTCACTGTTCATCGTCGCTCTCCTCCCCCGCATTCACCAGTCCCGCCGGGTCGTCGTGCTCACTGCGCGCCGCCCTGACCGCCGCCGAGAAGGCCTCCAGGCGCGCAGACACTCGTCGCTCCAGTTCGCCCTGCTCCAGCCCCGTCAGCAATGCCAGCGCATCGTCGACGTGACGCATGGCGTAAATGCGAAAATGCCCGGCCGCGACGGCATCGCGCACCTCCTGCTTGAGCATCAGGTGTTCCACGTTCGTGGCCGGCAACAGCACCGCGCGACCTTCCACCCCGCCCAGCGCGGTGCAGACATCGAAAAAGCCCTCGATTTTCTCGTTGACACCACCCACCGCCTGGACTTCACCGCGCTGGTTCACCGACCCGGTAACCGCGTAAGCCTGACTCAGCGGCACACCGCTGATGGCCGACACCAGGGCGCAGATCTCGGCCACCGAGGCGCTATCGCCGTCAACCCCACCATAGGATTGTTCAAAGGCGAGGCTGGCGGACAATGACAGAGGCGTGTCCGGCGCGTAACGGTTGGCCAGATAACGGGCAATGATCATCACCCCCTTGGTGTGGATGCGCCCGCCCATGCGCGCTTCGCGTTCGATATCCACCAGCTGCCCGTTGCCCGGGCGCGCGGTCGCCGTGATGCGTGAAGGCTGGCCAAACGCAAAGTCACCCAGCGAGAGCACCGACAGGCCATTAACCTGTCCTACAACGGCCCCCTGGGTATCGATCATCACAATGCCGCGATGAATGGCTTCGTGGCTGCGCTCCCGCAGGCGGCTGGCGCGCCTCAGCTGTTGCTGGATGGCGGTCTCCACATGCTCGCGGCCGGTAATCTTCGCGCCCGCCTGCTCCGCCCAATGCTGCGCTTCCCGCAGCAGGTCGCGCAATTCGCGTTGTCGCGCGGTGAGTTTGCGCTGGTCCGCCGCCAGGCGGCTGGCGCGCTCTATGACGGCTGCCACACCGCCGCGGTCAAGGGGTTGCAGCCCCGCGTCGGTGGCGAGTGTGGCGATCATGCGGGCATAAAGCGCCTGGTTGGCCGGGTCCCGGTCCAGCGTGTCCTCGAGGTCCGCCTGCACCTTGAACAGCTCGAGAAACTCCGGGTCGTGCTCGCACAACAGGTAATAAAACAGGCGTTCACCCAGCAGCACCACCTTCACGTCCAGCGGAATGGGCTCCGGCTCCAGGCTCACCGTACTGATCAGGCCGTAGGCCTGCTCCAGGCTTTCCGTACGGATGTGCCGGGCACGCAGCACGCGCTTCAGGGTTTCCCAGGCGCCTGGCTGGGTGAGCAAGCCGCGCACGTCGAGCACCAGGTAGCCACCGTTGGCACGGTGCAGGGCACCGGCGCGAATCAGGGAGAAATCGGTGACCAGGGTGCCGTTGTGTACGTGATGCTCGGTGCGGCCCACCAGGTGTTGATGGCTGGGCAAATCCTGGTAGACCACGGGCGCCCCGCTGGTCTCGCCATTATCGACCAGCAGGTTCACCTGGAAGCGGCTGAACACCGCCTCCGGCGCAACCTCGGGTGTCTCGGCAAGAAATGCCGCGGCGTGGGACAGCACGGCCTGACGACAGGCGCCCAGATGCTCCAGCACTGGAGCCTGCTCACGGTAGCGCGCTTCCAGCTCGGCGAGCGGCGCCTCGATGGCGGAATTGAGCATCTCGGTGTTCAGCGTGTCCACTTGCTGGCGCAGCTCCCTCGCCAGCAGCGGCATCTGCCGGATGGCCTGGGTGAGCTTGCGCTGCAGAATTTCCACGGTCGCTTCAATGCGCTCTTTGTCTTCCTTGGGCAACGCACGAAAGTCCTCGGGCGACATCATATTGTCGCTGTCGCCCTTGCCGTCGACCGGCGCGAAGGTAAAGCCGTTGGGGGTGGAAACCAGCAGGATGTCCTGCTCCCGCGCCTCGCGCCGGATCGCCTCCACGGCATCGCGCTGGCGCTCCCCCATGGCCTGATTGAGGTCCTGCAGTCGATTCTGGTATTCCTCGCTCTCGAACAGCGCGGGAATGGCGGCGCGCAGCTCCTCTACCAGCTGCGTCAGGTCCGCTACCAGCTGGCGCCCCATGCCGGCCGGCAGCGCCAGGTAGCGAGGCGAGGTCGGGTCATCGAAGTTGTAGCGGTAGGCCCAGTCTCCAGGTGCTTCCTCCCCGGCTGCACGCTGCGCAAGGAACTGCTCGACCAGGTCGTGGCGGCCGTGACCGGGGTCGCCCAGCACATACAGGTTGAACCCGTCGCTGCGCATGGCGGTACCGAAACTCAGCGCCTCCCGGGCGCGGTCGTGGCCGTAGAGCAGGTCCAGCGGCTCCAGCCCTTCCGTGGTGGAGAAGTCGAACCCATCACCCGAGCAGGCGCGGTATATCTGATCCGGGGCCAGTGGTTCCAGCATGACAGCCCTCCTGTGCAACATTCGGGAGGAGAATCATAGCAGGCGGCGGGCAAAAAAAACCCGAGGCCACTGCCTCGGGTTGGCGACTTCATTTGGCCTGTTAGATGGCCATATCGAGTTTGCGCGACAGACGCGCCTTCAACTGCTCGTCCAGCTTGCGTGAGATCGCCTCAGCAGATACTGCCAGCTCGCGCTCCACGGCCTCCGCTTGAGCCTGCTCTTCCGCACGAACTGCCGGTTGCCACTCTGCACTCGCGACCGTTTCGTTCATCGCCAGCAAAAAGCGGCCTTCCTGTTCGGCCGTCTGCGCAAAGGCCGTGCTACCCAGGGCAAAAGTCAGTGCCAGGGTGCCGAGCCTGGCTGTTGCAGCCAACGTTTTCATTTCCACTCTCCTCAGATGCCGGTAACGGTTGCAGACCATCTGCACCCTCTCGTTTTACCGGTTTGTTACCACACTTCACATATGGTAACGCTTTTACTGATTTTAAAGGTAACTGGATCATGAATTGTTTGTCATGATCGCCTTAAAAACCCAGATATTTCTGAGGACTCAATAAGGATATTTCTATAACTTATTGGTTTATATATTATTTTTAATACCCGACAAAAATGCTTGGGGAAATGTGAAAATTACCACCGAAACGGCACATCGAGTGTTACCTCGCATTCTGGAGCCTGGAAAGCAGCTCACCCATCTTGCGCGACAGCGGATACGCTCCTGCGGTCCAGCCCAGCCGCACCACAACCAGCGCCTGTTCCGGCACCATCAGTACCGCCTGCCCCCGATTACCCAGCATCGCAAACGCGCTGCGGGGGAGATCCGGCCAGCGCAGCGCAGCGCCCCCGTCGTTGAGCCAGAGCTGGTAGCCGTAGCGTGGTTCATTCGCGCTGGTATTGGGCGCCGTGGCACGCGCGACCCAGCCCGCGGGCAGAAACAGGCGACCCTGGAGCCTGCCATCGTCCAATAACAGTTGGCCCAGGCGGGCCCAGTCCCGAGCGCTGGCGTAGACGAACGAGCTGGCGACCACAACGCCCTCGGCATCGGGTTCCAGCACGGTGTGATGCATGCCCAGTGGATGCAGCAGCTGGGCGTAGAAGAAATCCAGCTGAGCCTGGGGACCGCCGAGCCTTGCTACCGCAAATCGCGCCAGCAGGTTGCTGGTGCCGGAGGAGTAATAAAATTGCTTCCCCGGTACGTGCAAACCGGGGCTGCGCAGGGCCACGGAGGAGGCATTGCGGGCATGAAACAGCATGTGTGTGGAATCGCTCCCGGGAATGTAATCCTCCTGCCAGCGCAGGCCCGAGGTCATCTGCAGTAGCTGTACCAGGCGGATGCGCGCGCGGTCATCGTCCCCCCACTCGGGAAACAGCGGCCCCTCTGGCGACGCGGGCAGCAGCCCCAGCGCCTCCATGCGACCCAGCGCAATCGCCATCAACGATTTACCCATGGACCAGCCGAGCAGCTGCGAGTCCGCGTTGTACCCGGGGGCATAGCTCTCCGCCACCAGCTCACCCCGTTGCAGCACCAGCAGGGCGCGGGTCTGCAGGCCTTCCGCATTATCCGCCGCCAACGCGGCCTCAACCGCCGCCTGCTGCGCTGTGAACCCGCCGTCACGTGCTGGCCACTGCGCAGGCGGTGTGCTGCGGGCAGGCGGCTGCAGTGCATCCACCAAGGCTGTATCGCCATGGTTCACTGTGCAACCCAGCCCCGGCCGGTAAGTCGCGGACGCCGGCGCCAGGCCAAACAAGCTCACCTCAACGCGGTCAACGCCAAAATCGAGTGACAGCTGGCGATTGATCGCTGCATAGCTGGCCAGGTCGTCGAGAATCCGGGCGTCATCAAAACCACTGATAAAACGCCCGGAGCAGGCCAGCTTGGCGCCGAGCCCGGTCGCCAGGGACACCGCGTTACCCAGCTGCCACAGCGGCATCCCCAGCATTAGCGGGGGCACTGCCAACAGGAGCAGCAACAGCGGGAGGGCGATCAGTAACAGACGTTTCATCGACAGTTTTCCTGGCAACACACGGGATTGAATTCAGCTTACGCCAGAAGGCGTGTATTCCGGAACAGGCTTGACGCCGAGCTGCGCGATCAGTTCTACTCGCGACACATAAACGCCGAGAGTGCCCGCTATGCCTGCCCTGGAAATCCTTGCCCCCGCCGCCCTGCTTGCCAGCTGGTCTCTGGTCATGCTGATCTGGATGGCCGCTACACGCATGCCCGCCATGAGCAAATCAGGGCTGGACCTGTCCAAGCCACAACCCGGTGGACGCCGTGGTGCCGACCTCGAAGGCGTGCTTCCCGACCACGTGAACTGGAAGGCGCACAACTACACCCACCTGCACGAGCAGCCCACCGTTTTTTACGCACTGTGCTGTATTCTGGCCATTACCGGCATAGACAGTGCGCTGGCGGTGCAGCTGGCCTGGGGCTACCTCGTGCTGCGCATTGCCCACAGCATCGTGCAGGCCACCACCAACTACGTGCCGGTGCGTTTCCTGCTGTTCCTGCTGTCCTCGCTGGCACTGGCGGGCATGGCGGCTATCGCTGTACGCGCCACCTTCTAGGCGGGTCCCTCATGCCACTGACTTTCCGGGGCGCGCTGGCCGCGCTGCTGCTCTGTAGCGCGGCGGCGAGCGCAGCGCCCAGCTTCCGCCCGGCACACACCCTGGCACCTGGGCAATGGCCGGATCAGAGCGAGGCACTGTGTGACGTTGCCGCCGCCACCGCCGACTATCTCGCCCAGGGCAACGCCTACGACCCGGCTGTCATTCACGGCGGCACCACGCCCTGGCTGCAAACCCCGCCCGAGCGCATACGCGCCACACTGGAATTCGTCTGCGCAGTTGCGGCAGAGGACGCACGCCTCGGGCGCAGCTCGCGCCTCAACGACCCCGCGTTCCTGCAGCGCCACTTCGAGCTGCTGCGCTGGCAGCCGGATCGCGCGCGGGCCGCACAGTTGGCTAGCGGCAAACCGCTGTTGCAGAACCTGCCTGCCGAACGCCTGTTGCTGACCAAATACTACGTGCGGGTGGCATCCGGCAGCGAAGCGCAGACAGCGGCCACCCCCCACGCCCTGTATGGCCTACCGCACGATGAGGCCCAGCTGCCACTGGCCGAGGCCGATGCCCTGGGCACGGCCATTACCCGCTTCCAGTTCGGCAAACAGGCGATTGTGGCCAGTGAAACTGCAGCCGCCAGCGCCAACGACATGGCACAGCGCGCGCCGCCGCTGATCTGGCTCAGCCGCGCCGACCTGGAAGGCGCCCTGCTGCAGGGCACGGCGGTCATCGAAGACGACGCGGGCCAGAAGCGCTACTTCAACGTTCATCGCAACAACGGTATTGCATACGACCGCACGCGCAAGCCCGAGGAGCAGGAGCGCTACTGGTATTTCAAGGCAGTGCCGGGCGTGCTCGGCTACGGCAAGGACGCGGATTACAAGATTCCTGTACAACCGCTGGTGACCGTTGCCGGCGATATTTTCCAGCTCGGCCTGGGCCGCCTGGTGCTGCTGCGCACCGAAGAAGCCGGGGAGCCCACCTACCGCCTGAACGTGATGGCGGATACCGGCGGCGCTTTTCATGACAATCTGTACCAGCTCGACTGGCTGAGCGGCTACTACCGCGATTGGGCGGGGTATCATGCGGCGAATCGTCACATTAGTGATTACGCCGAGGCCTGGCTGCTGCTGAAACGCGAGTAAGCCGCAGCACTCGCCTGGCGTTTTCCCGCACCGTCAGGAGGAGATATGGAATATTGGCTGGCCTGGTTTCACGAAGGCAACGACCAGGTAAAACAGGTTGCCGCGGCGGCCGAGAAAATGGGCTATGCGGGCATAGCCGTATCAGACCACGTGGCCATCCCTCGCGATTACACCTCCGTGCACCCTTCCGGGCAGCGCCACATTCACGCCCACACCCGCTTTCCGGACCCGATGATTACCATCGCCACCATGGCCGCGGTCACCGAGCAACTGCGCTTTATGACCTATGTGTACGTGCTGACCATGCGCGAGCCCTTCAGCGCTGCCAAGCAGGCGGCGACGCTGGCCATGCAAACCGACCACCGCTTTGTGTTCGGTGTTGGCGCGGGCTGGTGCGAGGATGAAATTACCGTGCTGGGCCACAACCCGCGCAACCGCGGCAAACGCATGGACGCGATGCTGGAGGTGATGCGGGATTTCTGGGATGACGGCATGGCCGAAGCCGACAACGACTTCTACCAGTTCCCCCCCACGGGGCAGTTCCCGGTGCCCGGCAAAGTGCCGGTGTGGATCGGCGGCAAATCGCGCGCCGCCCTGCGCCGCGCAGCACACGCCGACGGCTGGATGGGCATGAACTACCCGATGGCCGAAATTCGTGAACTACTGGACCAACTGAACGCCGAGCGCGCCATCGTCGAGGCCGAACGCGGCGCGGAGCCCTTCGGACGTTTTGTCATGCCTCAGACCGAACCAGACCCCGGCATCTACCATCAGCTGGAAGACTGGGGCATCGACGGCACTATCGCCATGGCCTGGACAGTCGACGACCCGGCTTTTCATTCACTGGATGCCAAACTCGAGGCGATGGAACGGTTCGCGGACCGCTTCATCACGCCACGCTAGCCACCGGTGAGCACCGTGGAGCACGCCAGCGCCCCCGTGGGTGAGTTTGAACTGCACTACAGCCTGTGTCGGGGCCAGCCGGAGCAACCCTGGGTAATTCTCTGCCACGGCTTTCCCGGGCTCGCCTACAGCTGGCGCCACCAGTTGCCGGCTCTGGCCGAGGCTGGCTTCAACGCCGTTGCGTTCGACCAGCGCGGTTACGGCCGCTCCAGCCGCCCGCTTGCCCCGGCCGTGTATGACAGCCAGCACACGGTGAACGATGTGCTCGGGCTAATGGATCATCTGGGGTTGGCACAAGCGGTACTGGTCGGGCACGATTTCGGTGCAGCCCAGGTATACAACGTGGCCGTACGTCACCCGTCCCGCGTTAGCGCTGTGGTAGGCGTGGCCTGCCCTTACGATTTCGACCTCGCGGGCCGCGGTGGCGCCGGCGCCAACCCGTCGCCCGGCACGGACTACGGCCGCGCCTTCGCCCGCCCGGACAAGGCCCCCAGCACCTGCTTTGCGGAAGTGGCCGCGCGCCACTTCTACCACATGCACTACTATCAGGAGCCCGAGCGGCCGGAGCGCGAGCTCGCCCACGCGCCGCGCCTGTTCCTTACGCGGCTGTTCTGGGCACTGTGTGCCGACGGCCACCTGCTTGACTGGACGCGCTTCAGCACCGAAGGCAACAGCTACCTCGATGTGCTCGCCGACCCGGCCATTCCCCTGCCCTGGCCGTGGATGAGCGAGGCGGACATGGATACCTACGTCGAGGAGTTCACGCGCTGTGCGGCGGGGGCAGAGTTCATTGGCGGCATCAATTCCTACCGGGTAGCAGACCGCAACTGGGAAGTGGGCAAGGCCTGGGCCGACGCGACGGTCACACCACCGTCGCTGTTTATCGCCGGCAGCGAAGACCCTGTATTGCAGATGATCGGCGCCGATGCACTCGAGGTGCTGGCGCGCTGTTCCAGTGACCTGCGCGGCATAGAACTGATCCCGCGCGCGGGCCACTTTGTGCAACAGGAACAGCCGGCGGCTTTCAACGCCGCATTACTGCGCTTCCTCGCCACGTTGTAGCCGGCGGCCAGCCCCTGGAACTGAGAGCCGCCGCTAGTCTTCCACCCGGGCCAGATCAGCGGGAAACGCCGCCCCTGCCCGCCAGTAGTGCCAGGCCGCCCAGACATTCGCCAGGGAACAGATCAGCAGCGCCCAGCGCAGGGAGTGTTCGCCGTAATCCGCTGCCAGCAGGTCACTGATCAGTCCCACTACCGACGGCCCCAGTGCCAAGCCAACGATGTTAATCACAAACAGGAGAATGGCCGACGCCACACTGCGCATGCGCAGGCCGACCAATGTCTGTGTCTGGGCGAAGGTGGTGGCCTGATAGAAATTACCCAGCATCACTGGCAGCACCATCAGCAGCAACACCGCGCGAATGTCATCAAGCAGGAACACAAACACCCCGGCGGGCACGGAAACAAGCAGCGCCAGCGCCACAATCCATAAATACCAGCGCGCATCCCGGGCGCCGAGGTAGTCCGCCAGACGCCCACCAAGCACAATGCCGATGCCGCCGGGAATGCCGAATATGAGGCCCAGCCAGGTGCCGATCTCACCGGAGGACATACCGTGGGAGCGCGCCAGGAACGCCGCAGACCAGGAGATCAGGCCGTAACCGACAAAGGCGGTAATGCCGCCGCCCAACGCCATGTGCACAAACGAACGCCGCGCCAGCAGGTAACGGAATACCGCGGCAATAGAGGGCTGGCTACCGGGCGCGGTCACCCGGGTCTCGGACATGCCGCGATCCGGCTCGCGCAGCGTAAAGCGAATCACCAGCGCCAATACAATGCCGGGAATACCCACCACAAAAAATGCCACGCGCCAGCCAAACCACTCGTTCATCCAGCCGCCGACAAAAAAGCCGAACAGAATGCCGATCGGAATGCCCAGTGAATAGATACCCAGCGCCGTCGCGCGCTCATTGGCCGGGTAATAGTCCGCCAGCATGGAATGGGCCGGTGGCGAACAGCCCGCCTCACCCACCCCAACGCCAATGCGATAAGCCAGCAGCTGCCAGTAATTCTGCGCCAGCCCCTGCGCGGCGGTGAACACACTCCAGATACCTACAGCCGCCGCGATGAGATTACGCCGGTTGGCGCGGTCGGCGTAGCGCGCAATGGGAATACCCATGAGGGTGTAGAACAGGGCAAAACCCAAACCCGTGAGCAGGCCCATCGCTGTATCACTGACGCCGAGTTCAAGGCGAATGGGTTCCACCAATATGCCGAGGATTTGTCGGTCAATGAAGTTGAAGGTGTAGGCGATGACCAGGATGGTCAGCACATAACGGCGCGTTCCCGCAGAAAACAACGAAGACGGCGCGCCGGCAGAAGGCGGTGTAGCGGCCACGTGGGGGCTCCTTTTTTTATTGTGCCCAGACTATGGGTACAGCGTGCAGGGCGCAAGTGCTACGGACTTTGCCGGTGGTCAGGAAGCAGGGCGATGCGTATCCTGCCCTGAACTCAGCAAAAGGAAAAACCGCATGTCAGCCAGAGTTGCCGTTATCACGGGCGCCGCCAGCGGTATCGGGCGCGCCCTCGCACAGCGCTGTGCTCGCCAGGGCATGACCGTGGTGCTTGCCGATATCGACGAGGCCCAGTTGGCCGCTGCCGAATCTTTTATTGGCAGCGCGGGAGGCGACCTGTACAGCCGCGTCACGGACGTCAGTTGTGCCGACTCCGTGGAAGCGCTGGCAAAGGATGTCTACGCGCACTTCGGCGCGGTAAACCTGTTGTGCAACAATGCCGGCATACTGCAAACCGGCGTGTGCTGGGAGGAGTCGGCTCCGTCCTGGCGGCGGGCCATGGATATCAATTTCATGGGCGTGCTGCACGGCGTATCCAGCTTCGTGCCGCGTATGCTGGAGCAGGAACAGTCGGCCCACATCGTGAACACCGGCTCGCTGGGGGCACTGCTCGCAGCGCCACTGATGGGCCCATACACCGCCTCAAAAATGGCGGTGCGCGGCCTCACCGAAACGCTGCACTACGAACTGCGCAGTATCGGTGCCTCTGTTGGCGTCTCGTTGCTCTGCCCTGGCCCGATCGAAACGTCCATGGCCGCTTCTGCCGCCGGGCGCGCAAGCCCCTCCCCCACAGCGCAGGCACTGATGACCGAACTGATGAGCGAGGATATTGTGCCCCTGTCACCGGAGGCTTGCGCGGAGATCGTGCTCGACGCCGTCGCCGAGGGCCGCTTCTGGATCTTCACGCACCCGGAGTTCAAACGCCACTATGTGGCGCTGGCGGAAGAACTGGCTGACGAACGCAACCCTCAGTACCGCTCCGCGTGGTAGCGCTCCTGCACCCTATTTCGGCGTCAGCGTGATATCGATGTTGCCACTGATACTCAGCGTCATGCCCGCCGCTTCGGCCTCCTCAACCAGCGCGGCCAGGTCGGTTTTGGTCTGGCGCAGCTCGCTGATGCGACCTGCGCTGGCCGTATCCGTTTCGCCAAAGCGTTCGCGCCGGCTCCAGTTATTGCGCTGGTGAAAACTGATCTTGTCCTCAATCAGGGTCATCAACAACTGGCTGGCTTCGTCCGGGTAGAACACACCACTGATCAACCGGAATCGCCGCGCTTCCAACTCGTCTGTCATGTTGTTTTCCTTACAGGTATTTATCTGTGACCGCGCCTTCTGACGCCGAGGCCACGGTTTTGGCGAATTTGGCCAGCAGGCCCCGTGTGTACCGCGGCGCCGGGGGCTGCCAACGTGCCATACGGGTGGCCATCTCGTCGGCACTGAGCGTGACGTCGATGCGCGCGGTTTCCGCGTCGATCACGATTTCGTCGCCGTCTTCAACAATGGCCAGCGGGCCGCCCTCACTCGCCTCCGGCGTGATATGTCCGACCACAAAGCCGTGGCTGCCGCCCGAGAAACGGCCATCGGTGATCAACGCCACATCGGCGCCCAGCCCCTTGCCCATCAGCGCCGAGGTGGGGCTGAGCATTTCGCGCATGCCGGGGCCGCCGCGCGGCCCTTCGTAGCGAATCACCAGCACATCACCCTTGACCACGCGGCCATCGAGAATCGCCTGCAGGGACTCCTCTTCGGAATGAAATACGCGCGCAGTGCCCTGGAAGCGCAGGCCCTCTTTACCCGTGATTTTCGCGACAGACCCTTCCGGCGCGAGGTTGCCGCGCAGAATCATCAGGTGACTGTTGCGTTTGATGGGGTTGTCAAAGGCGCGGATGATGTCTTGCGACTCTGGGTAAGGCGCCACATCGGCCAGGTTCTCTGCCAGCGTATTGCCGGTTACGGTTAGGCAGTCGCCGTGCAGCAAACCGCGTTCCAGCAGCATTTTCATCAGCGGCTGAATGCCGCCAATGGCAATCAATTCCGACATCATGTACTTGCCGCTGGGGCGCAGGTCCGCCAACACCGGCACTCGCTCGCCCACACGCACAAAGTCGTCGAGTGTCAGCTCTACCTGCGCGGCATGAGCCATGGCCAGCAAGTGCAGCACGGCGTTGGTGGAACCGCCGAGCGCAATCACGGTGGCGATGGCGTTTTCAAACGCGTGCCGCGTCATGATATCCGAGGGCTTGATATCCCGCTCCAGCAGGCTCAGCACGGCGGCGCCCGCCTGTCGGCAATCCTCCGCTTTGGAGCGAGATACCGCTTCCTGTGCGGAACTGTTGGGTAAGCTCATGCCCAATGCCTCGATGGCCGACGCCATGGTGTTGGCGGTGTACATGCCGCCGCAGGAACCGGGCCCCGGAATCGCGGTTTCCTCAATCTGCTTGACCTCCAACAGGTTCAGGTCGCCCCGCGCATGCTGGCCCACCGCCTCGAACACGGAAATAATATCCGTGTGGTTGGCACCCGGCTGGATGGTGCCGCCATACACGAACACCGCCGGACGGTTGAGCCGCGCGATGCCGATCATGCACCCCGGCATGTTCTTGTCGCAGCCGCCCACCGCCACCAGCCCGTCGAACCCCTGACAGCCCGCGACCGCCTCGATGGAGTCGGCAATGATTTCGCGCGATACCAGCGAATACTTCATGCCCTCGGTACCGTTGGCGATGCCATCGGAAATGGTGATGGTATTGAACACGACACCCTTGCCACCGGCGCCATCGGCCCCGGCACAGGCTTCGTCCGCCAGCGCATTGATGTGCATGTTGCACGGCGTGACCATGCTCCAGGTGGAGGCGATGCCGATCTGCGGCTTGTGGAAATCCTCGTCGGTAAAACCCACTGCGCGCAGCATGGCGCGAGCAGGTGCTTTTTCGATGCCGTCCACAACAAGGGACGAGTGGTGACGTTTGTCTTTCACAGTAATACGGGCCTCCAGCAGGAATACTTACCTGTACGTTGCAGGGGAAAAAAGGGTTTGCCGCCTGCGTGCTGCGTACATGCCACGCGATGCATCACGGGTTACACCAGGAACAGTATTGTGGCTCAGCGACAGGCGGAGTAACAGGCTCGCCTTGTTCGTGGCCGCAGACACTGCAGCGCCGCAGGGCCAGCAGGGGGAGTGAGGTGGGTGCATCGCAGTCCGCGCAGGGCAGACCGGGTACGTGATCGTCTGGCCAGAAGTTCGGCGCGGTACAGTGGGGACAGGCTGTGTGCAGGCGCTGGGCCAGTTGCTCTGCCGCCTGGCGGATATACGTTTGCCGTTCCGGGCAATGCATGGCCCGGAGGTCAGGTTCGATTCGCACCGAATGTGCGTCGCCCGAGGGCAGGCGCGGCAGCACATTGGCATGCAGCTCCTCCAGCACTGCGGCAACACCACACAGTCCTTTGCTCACCCCGGCCGGGTGGCGAATAATCCAGCCTTGCGCGCTGGGGAATGGCGCCAACTGCGCCACCAGCTGCGCTTCGGATTCCCAGGTAAATGCGGCGACCCGCACGGGCCCGGCGGCACGCGCCACAACCTCTTGACCGGAGCGCCGGTCCCAGAGCAGCAGCAGCTCTTCGTCCCAATTCACAAGGCCGGCCATGGGGCCTCCACCAAAACTGCCCTCACTGCCCAGGCCAAGGTCGAGGCCCGTCAGCTCACAGGCCAGCTGTGCCTTGCTGCGCGCGCAGTCCAGCGGACTCAGGGTGCGCGTCACCTCGCCCGCGAAGGTGCCCAGCTGGTCCGTATCAAAGGCGTCGGTAACACTGACTTCCAGGCCAAGCGCGGCCAGTGGCGGCGCAACGAGCGCTCCTTTGGCATGGCGGGTGAGCAGGGCGATACGGCCGCTGCTCGCGTGTGGTTGATCAGTCATGCAGGCGACGTACCGTAACTGCCGTGGCGGGTGTGGTTCAACTGTTCAATATTGAAGCGCGAGAATGATTTTGTATAACAGTTAGATTAGATATTATTGTTCTTTTAAAGAGAACACTGACATGCGCCAGCTGAACTTCCACCACCTCTACTACTTCTGGGTGGTGGCCAAAGAAGGCCACCTCACACGCGCCGCGCAGCAATTGCACGTATCCCAGTCCGCCCTGTCGTCACAGATCAAGCAGCTGCAGGAACAGCTCGGCCACGAACTGTTCAGCCGCGACGGCCGCTCGCTGCGGCTGACAGAGGTAGGCCACCTGGTGCTGGAGTACGCGGAGAGCATATTCAACCTCGGCAGCGAACTGCTGGCGCTCACGGAAAGCGGCGAGTTGCAGCGTGTGCAGCGCCTGCGCATCGGCTCCGTGGCCACTCTCTCGCGCAACTTCCAGGAAAACTTCCTGCGCCCGGTTATCGGCGAAGCCAAGGTAAAGCTGGTGATACGCTCCGCCAGCCTGGAGGAGCTGCTGGAGCAACTGCGCGTGCACAAGCTGGACCTCATTCTCTCTAACCGTGCCGTGGCGGCCGACACGTCTACCCCCTGGCGCTGCCAACAGATTGCCGAGCAGAGCGTCTGCATTGTGGGGCCACCGGGCAAGCCGGCCAAACAGTTCCGCTTCCCGCACGATCTGGGCACCCTGCCGCTGCTGCTGCCAGGCCCCAACAGCGAGATCCGCAACCAGTTCGACCTGCTCTGTGAACAACACGGCGTGGAAGTGGACCCCTACGCCGAAGTGGAAGACATGGCCATGTTACGCTTGCTGGCGCGCGACTCGGGCGGTTTGGCGGTGGTGCCTGAGGTGGTGGTGCAGGACGAGTTACAATCCGGCAAGCTGGAACGCTACTGCGTACTGGACAGTGTTGTGGAGCGCTTTTACGCCATCACCGCGAAGCGCCATTTTGAGCTGGTATCACTGAACACACTGCTGGAGCAGTATCAGGATGGCGCGCAGAAACCCGCGCGACGCCGCAAGCCCGGCAAATAGTGTATGCGGGCAGCAACACGCCGATGCCAGTCATTGTCAGGCCCTTGTTGGGCCGGGGGCAAAACGGGATGCGCTGGCTCTATGCCAAGGGTTCGAAGGTAATATTCATTTCCTTGTAACCGTCAACAAACGCAGACAGTGCATTCCTGGGTTCATTCACCAGTTGTACATTGGTCATTCGCGATGTGATCACTGCAAAAATCACCTTGAGCTGTAGCCTCGCCAAATGTGCGCCAAGGCAAAAGTGCGGCCCTGCACCGAAAGTACGTGCATCCCGCTGTACCCTTTCGCGCTGGCAGCGCTTGATATCAAAGGTGTCGGGGTTTGCAAAAACCTGCTCATCCCGATTGGCCGAAGCCAACCAGACAATGACTTTGTCTCCCTTGCGGATCGTCTGCCCCCCAAGCTCAAAATCTTCCATTGCGGTACGCCGATAATTCATTATCGGTGCTCGAAAGCGCAGAATTTCTTCCACCGCGTCGGGAATCAGCGCAGGATCATTCTGCAGCATGTGGAACTGTTTCGGCTGTTGTATCAATTGATACAAACCATAGGCGGTAGCATTACGTGTGGTTTCAACCCCACCAATAATCAGGTTCAGAAAGAACAGGCCATATTCCAGATCCGTCAGTTGCTCTCCGCCCTCCCGCCTAGCCTCCAGCATTTCAGTCGTAAGGTCCTCACAGGGATTGAGACGATGATTGGCGGCTAACCCCGCGCCGTACTTAACGAGTGCTCGCTGCGCCTCGTAGCCGTCCATCACACTGCCGGCAAAGTCAGGATCGTCGGCGATCATCATCGTGTTGGTCAGCGTGCAGACGTAAGCTTGATCCTCATCCGGGATGCCCAATATCGACGCGGTGACACGCAGTGGTAACGGTGTCGCGACCGACGTCACAAATTCGCAGCCACCCTGCCCAATGATTCCATCGATTATCTCGTTGGCGATAGCCAGAACGCGGGGTTCAAGCAGCTTGATGGCACTTGGCTTGAACGCGGCGTCGACCAGGCGCCGGTAATCGCGGTGCATTGGCGGGTCCATCAGATTGAGAGAGACGTGTTTACCCCTGATTGCTTCCTTGGGTGTATCGACAAGCCTTGGCCCTGTGGCATTGCTGAAAATCGCCGGGTTTTTCAACACGATATCCATCTGATCGGATGTAAACACATTCCAATGCCCGGATTGCCCGGCACAACCCTCTTCCCAGGAAACCGGGTGCTGTCGCCGATTTTCAGCAATCAGCTGATTGGGCGCACCATGACTGTAGAGGGCCAGATCCGCGAGCCTGTGTTTGGTGATGGGGCAGTTGTTCATGATTTTCTCGACCTGCATTGCCGGAGGTCACCCACTTGTGCGGTCACCTTCGTAAATAGTACATAAGGTCCATCGCCGAAACCATGATGAGCATACTGTTTGGAACGGAGCGAGGACACGTTCCTTGTGGACTCCGGCGAACATGCCTTAACCTCAACACTGGATTACCGGGCGTGAGGATCAGCCGGCATGGGGGCAACAGGCCTCACAGGGCTTCCTTGACATTTACCGTGGCGTACCGGCCGGCGAGCACATCAATCCCGCCACCATCGACGTGGTTGCAGAAGCTCAAGCGATGCCCAACTCACCGCTAGCGCTGAGCGCCGAAGCCACCGTCCTGCTCTGTCCCTATCCCCAGCGCGCCATCTACAACGCACACGGGGCCATGGATGAAGCCAGCAGTTACCACTGCGGGAAATGAAGGGGTTACGTGCATAGTAAGACACGGGCATTTTCAGTAGAGTGAACTCAGGAAGAAACTGGCGGGCCTGCACGCAAAGTGGCCTGCCATCATCAAGGAGGTTGTTATGGGTGTAGAAGTCGGTGGATTACTGGGCCTGATCTGGCTCGTGATTGTTATCTGGGCGGTGGTGAAGGTGGCCAAGAGTTCCGCAGGCGGGCTGGCCAAGTTGCTGTGGATCCTGCTCCTGCTGCTGGCTCCGCTGGTAGGGCTGATTATATGGGCGCTGATGGGGCCGAAGGGGTAGCTCCAGCCCCCGGTGCAGCTGCCAGCAACCCGGCCCACACTGCAGCCAGGCTGGCGCTGTACCAGGGCGTAACGTCCACTCGCGGCGGCAATCCGCCCGTCAACCACAGCCGCAGGCGTTCCACCAGTGCGGCTACATCGCCCTGTGGGTAACGGCAGGCTGAGGGATATTGTTCCGCATAGCACAGCGCATCGGGCACCAGGGGGATGGCGCCTGCGCTCGCCGCCTCCAGCATAGCCAGGCCCTGGAATTCATGGCGCGCAGTACTCACCGCAATCGCCGCCCGGCCCAGTTGTGTGCGGTATTCCGCTGCCGGCAACTGCCCGTCGGCAACAATGCGCTGCGGCAGTGCTTCTCGCAGCCGTGCCAACGCCGGCGGTGCACGCTGTGGCCGCTTGCCCAACAGGGCGAGCCGAAACTCAACGCCTTTCTCGGCCAATGCCACCATCGCTTCGACAAAGAGTTCCGGGCACTTGTCGTGCTCCCAGCGGTGGTTCCACAGCACCAGCTGACTGTCGCGCTGTTGCGCTGCCGGCACCGGCTCGATAGGCACCGGGCACAGCACACTCTTCTGCGCCAGCCGCTGCACCACACCATCCGGCACCGCATCCGGCATTTGCGCGAGTAACCCCGCGATGCCCTGTAAATAACTGTCGCGGTTGAAGGCGGAGTTGAACAGCAGTCGGGTAGCCGCCAGCCCACCATAGAGCTGCACCATCTGCGGCTCCAGCCAGTGGCTCTGGCGGTGGCTGAGCGGGTAGGCAAACTGGTTCTCGTGGAAGTAATACAGCGTTGGCACGCCAGCCAGACGCGGGTGCAGCCCCTTGAGCGTCGCAAGATCCACCATGGAAGAAGCCACAATGAGGGCCGGCTGCTCCAACGGCAACGCATCTAGCCAGGACAGCGGATTGCCGCGTATACGCCAGGCAAAGTGACGCCCCGGCAGTTCCAGGCGCTGCCAGTTGAACTGAGGTTGCGAGGCCAGCAACCAGTCTGCCCAGGCGGCGTGGCTGTCGGCACGGTAGGCAGACAGTAACCACGCACGCGGCCGCGAATCGGCTGTATCAATGTGGGCTGTTTGGGATGAAAGAGGCATGCACATGATGTACCACAGCCCCTGCAGGGTTGTCATGCTTGGCGTAATCGCGTGGGGAGGCTATTCTTATGGCAACACTGGCATTCGATTCACTGCGTTACGCACGCCGCCTGCGGGAGGCCGGCGTACCCGAACCGCAGGCTGACGCACAGGCAGAACTGATGGCCGAAGCATTTGGCTTTTACGCCGATAATATCGTGACGCGCGACTATCTGGACGCCGTCTTGCGCGCCGGATTCGGCGAACAGGCACAGCGCTTTGAGCGAATTGAAACTCGGCTGAACACGCTTGAAGCGCGCCTGGACGCGCTTGATGCACGGCTAGACAAGCTCGACGCGCGCCTTGACAAGTTTGTGACGCGGCTGGAAAAGCTCGAGCCACTGCGCATACAGGCTACGCTGCACTCGTTCATGCTGGGGCTGATTGTGGTTGCGCAGGTAGTGCCCCAGCTGCAGGCCTGGCTGGTCCACTGAACGCACCCCACAGGCTATTCATCGCAAAAGGCTTGCCGCGCAGCCCACACCCATAGAGAGTGACGCCCTCTTCACTGCCCGGGCACACAACATGCAACAACGACTTATTCTGAAAATACTGGCCGGGCTTACCGCCACTGTCGTTATCGCCGTGGGCGCACTGGCGCTGATGACCCGCTATAACGCACCCTGCGAGCCGGCGCCGCCGACAGCGGCAGGCGCTAGCGGTTTCACGGCCAACCTGCAGCGCTGCTACGGTGACGTTGATATTGTCACCCTGGAGACCCTCCCGGTGCCGGAACTGACTCCCAGCGAGGTGCTGGTTCGTGTGCACGCTGCCTCCGTCAATCCCCTCGACAAGCATTTCCTGCACGGCACGCCTTACCTGCTGCGTTTGGCCAATGGCCTGAATGCACCGAAGTCGCCGCGCATGGGCGCCGATTTTGCCGGCACCGTGGAGGCCGTGGGTACGGACGTCACATTGTTTGCACCGGGTGATGAAGTGTATGGCGTGGCCAATGGTGCCTTCGCGGAGTATGTGGTGCGCAATGAAACCGGCGGCATGGCCTTAAAACCGGCAAACCTCAGCTTCGAGCAAGCCGCCGCAATGCCGGTGGCCGCCATCACCGCGCTTCAGGCCCTGCGCGACAAAGCGAATGTCCAGCCGGGCCAGCATGTGCTGATCAACGGCGCTTCCGGCGGCGTTGGCAGCTACGCGGTGCAACTCGCCAAGGCCATGGGCGCCACCGTGACCGCGGTGTGCAGCGGCCGCAACGCCGAACTGGTGCGCGCACTCGGTGCAGACCACGTCATCGACTACACCCAAGAGGATTACACCGAAGGCAACACCCGCTACCACGCCATTGTGGATATGGTCGGCAACCGTTCCATCTCAGCCATGCTGGACGTCACCGAACCGGACGGTGTGCTGGTGGCGGTCGGCAACATGAAGATGAACAACTGGTGGGGCCCGCTGGCCCGGCCTCTGCATGCCCTGGTGCGCTCACCCTTCGTTTCGCAAAGCCTGGAGCCCTTGATGGCAATGACCACCGCAGAGGATCTGACGGTGCTGGCGGGCTATGCAGAGCGCGGGGAGCTGGAACCTTTCATTGATCGACGTTTTACGCTGACGGAAGTGCCGGATGCTATTCGCTATCTGGAGCGGGGGCGGACGCGCGGTAAAATTGTAGTGAATGTAGCGCAA
Source organism: Haliea salexigens DSM 19537 (assembly GCF_000423125.1). Lineage (GTDB taxonomy): Bacteria > Pseudomonadota > Gammaproteobacteria > Pseudomonadales > Halieaceae > Haliea > Haliea salexigens. The sequence continues at coordinate 273,715 of NZ_AUHJ01000002.1, read as the reverse complement.
TAAACTACGGTCACCGGGCTCCGAAAACGGGTATTCAGCTCACACCTCTCAATGTCGATTTTTTTTACACATCAGCGCTGTATAGCACCCTGAGTGGCCGCCACCCCGCGTAGAACCTGGCATGGCACAGTGTTTGCATAACACTCCTCACGGTACACCCACGAGAGATTAATGCGATGAAAACCACCAAGAATTTCTGCACATCTGTATTCCTGTTTGCCGCCCTGCTGGTTCCCGGTTTTGCTTCTGCGGGTCCAATTACCCCGGATGCCGGATGGTACGGCTTCTGCTTTGACGGTGTAGGCTCCCCAGCGGAGGCAGGCTGCACGAACGAGGGAGTCGGCACCACAGGAAACTCATTCACGTTCGACCTGCTCCTGCCGGGCTTACTCAAAGTCACCGACGCTTATCTGATCGGCGACATTTTTGACGTGTTCATCAATTCAGAGTTCGCGTTCACCACATCAACTACGGGAACGGGTGACACCACTGCAAACCCCGATGTCGCATTTGACAGTGGCTACTACAGTACAGGGAGCACGTTACTCGCAGCTGGCAGCTATTCCGTGGACATTCTGGTGAATTCCTCTCCCTTCGACAGCGGCGCAGCCTACATCACTGTTGAAACACAAGCAGCGCCCGTGCCCGCACCGGCCACCCTGCTGCTGTTCGGCGCAGGCCTGCTGGGTCTGGGGCTGGTGCGCCGCAAGGCTGCCTAAGCAGCCCCGCACCGTCGATCAAAACCCGCCAACGGCGGGTTTTTTTTGGCTCCAGGATTATCACCCGCTTCAGGTTTGCTGGGAGAAATACGGATCCAGCTCCATGCCCTCCGGCGGGTTGAAGTACGTGCGAATGTGGCACACCTTGCCGCTGTCGTTCACCGTGTAAATCTCGATGCCTTCCACCACTGCGGGCTTGCCATTCACTGAGCCCGTGGAGCGCACCACCAACGCGGCCTGATCCAGGCAGACCTGTTTCAACAGGCATTCCAGCGTCCACACGTCGCCGTTCTTGAAGCTGTTTTCCCAGCTGTGCTGCACGGCCTGAGGGCCTTCTTTGAGCAGGCCGCCGTACGGGTCCTCGAAGACGATGTCGTCGGAAAAGTTCGCTGACCAGCGCGCCTGATCCTGGGCGTTCCAGGCGTCGAAGTGTTCGTTGATGGCGTGGTCGATTTGTTGTTTGGTGGGCATGGGGTGGGTCCCTGTTTTCTTGGAATGGCCGACAGATAGTACAGTGGCGACGTATTTTTTACACCGGCGTCCGGAGTGGCCAACCCACTGCCGTATCCGCAAAGGTTTCGAGGGCACCCGCCTGCTCCACGAGGGACTCCTTGCAGACGCAGAAGCCTTGTTTCAACTCACTCCGGCATCGCAAAGAACTGGATGGCGTAGGCGGTGTCTACATGCTCGCGAATTGAGACAATGCGTCCATCGGAAATGCAGAAAATGAAGACATAGGCATTTTCATAGCTTTTTCCCGTGGGCTGCCTGGCGGTCATCCGCGTTTCTATCACCACATGCTGCCCCTCTGCCACGCACAGCCCCACGTCGTGATGAACACCGTCAGCATCAAATGCCTGCTCAACTGCACCAACCATCATATCTGCGATGACCGATGCACCCTGATGGGTACCCGCGTAGGGCGCAACGGCTGATTGTGGCACTGTCCAGGTCGCCGCATCGTGCATCAACTGGAGCAGGCAATCTTTGTCCCCACTGTTAATGGCTTGAATGAAATCAATCGCCGTCTGTTTGTTGGCGCGTGTTGCCATGGGCCTGAGCCTCCAAATCAATTGATAGGCGAAGTTCGGGCGTGCTCGGCGCGCCCCATCCCGCCTCGCATCAAGGCCACCTCACGTTTCGCGTGGCGATAAAAATACTGGATGAGTGCATCATCCATATCTGCATCAGCCCTCCTGACCAGGGCCTCCATCAATCTGTGTCCTTCCTTCACAGATTTCGGTCGATGACCCAGCAAACTCTGCATATCCGCTATTTCGAGTTCGGCCATCTCAGCGCCAATCTCAGCCACATTACGCATATGCGCGACCAGGCGCAGTGTCATCTGCATACGGTGTTGTCGAAAACTCTCGTCGATATGCGGCAGCTGTTCCTCGCGCAGGTTGTCTTCGAGGGCATCAAATAGTCCAGAAACATAGCTGTGTTCCGCCTGCGGTAACGCAGTGTCTTGCAGCGGTGTTCCGGTCGCTTCTGCAAGCGCCTCTGCAGTCGCTCGCTTGGACCACACGTCCTGTGCGATCCATTCTGCATGTTCATCGCGAGGATTCAGCTTCTGCACAACCGGCCCCAGAGCAAGGGCTGTGGTCAACATCGCAATGACGCTGTAGTAGGACAGCTTCTTCGCATCAATGGGAACGCCGCTGAACTCACTGTAGTACTCAAACCAACGCGGAAGATTGCCCGTGGGATACCAGACATCGCGCGTCCGTATGTGGGCGAGCTCTCGCATCGGATCGCCCAGCGAGGCGAGTTCAAAGTCCACGACCGCCTGTACCCGCCCGTCGCCGAACAAGAATTGACCGGGACCCGTATCCCCCTGGACCAACACCAGACGCTCGGGCATCTCCGGCGCGTTGCGGCGAAGCCACTGGCACGCAAAGGTAACAAGGGGGATCGGCTCATCAATCAACGGGAAGTGCCCGCGTTCCCAAACCTCCAGATCCCAGTCGACCAGCTCCCTGGAATTACCGGGCTGCTTGAGCCCGATTTCCACGAACTTCTCAGCCGGAATCGCATGCCACTTGGCCATGATGCGCGCAAAATCCCTGGCGACCGCATCGCGCTCGGCGTCGGAACCCAATTCAGTGAAATCGTTCACGCCCTGAATATATTCCAGAATAGCCACATTGGGCTCGTCGGACTTGGCGATTACCTCAGGTACCGGAATGCCCTCCTCGCGCAGGAGCTTGAGTAATGCCACCTCTCGCTGTAGACCATACTCCTGAATGTAGCCGAAATCCCCGCCGCGGTGCCCTCGCACATAGTAAGGCACGGAGCCGGAGCCGGTCTCCAGATCAATAAACCAGCCCGGACGGCCACCAGACTCCCTACCCCCTTGTCTGCGCGAGGCGCTTATGCGTCCGCCCATCGTCTTCTCGACCCAAGGGAAAACCTCTCTCTCAGTTAGCAGCTTGGACATTGGCTGGTCTTTCTCCTCAGGTTGTCGTGTCACGGCTCTTTCGAAAAATAGGACGCGCGTCCTACTCATGTCAAGTACAAACTTGTGAACGAGTGGCGTCAAGGCGCTGAATTCAGGCGAAGCAGCTGAGCGCCTGGTATTGACTTTTATAGGACGCGCGTCCTAATCTGAACAACTGTGATGGCGCACCAGCAAGTCCGTCACGCAAAACAATAATTATTGCCGTCTGCGGTGGCTCACATCCAGACCGGCCTGGCCACTGATATCAGAGGGCTAACGTATGCGCCGAGAGCAGGCAGTCAGAATTTTCGCGGGGCTTGTAATCGCATGCCTCGGCACCGGACGGGCGGGTGCCGTCGAACCCTGCAAATCGCTCTCTCCAACCCAGGTTTTTTGGGGCGACACCCACGTCCACTCTGCGTTCTCGGCAGACAGCTACCTCTTTGGCAACCTCACACTATCGCCAGAACACGCCTACCGTTTTGCCAGGGGTGAGGAGGTAACGACAAGTACCGGGCAACAGGCACAGCTGCAGCGGCCGCTGGATTTTCTTGTGGTAGCCGATCACGCCGAAAACCTGGGGATGATGCAGGGCATCGAGTCACGAGAGCCGGCGTTGCTGGCTATTCCGGGCATGAAGAAATGGGTGGAGACCTTTGAAGCTCTGGGAGACAACAAAGGCGGCTTCGTCCACTTCTTCAGCAAACTCGGGAACCCCGAGCTCAACGACGCAAAGGCCCAGCAAGTGTTCTGGGACCTGTCAGTAAAGATGGCGGATGAAACCAATCAACCCGGTACTTTTACCACGCTACCGGGTTTTGAGTGGTCCCCGACACCCGGCGGTAACAATCTCCACCGCGTGATCATCTTTCGCGAAGGTGGCGGCTTTGCCGACCAGGTTCTGCCTTTCGCAACCTTCAACAGTGAAGATCCGCGAGACCTCTGGAACTACCTGGCGCAGTACGAGGCCACAACGGGTGGCCAGGTCTTTGCCATCCCGCACAATGCCAATGGAAGCAACGGGTTGATGTTTCCTGCTGAATCAGCCGATGGTCGTCCGATCGGACGCGAATACGCCGCACTGCGAGCACAGTGGGAACCTCTGGTCGAGGTAGTCCAGTACAAGGGTGACGCCGAAGCGCATCCTCTCCTTTCCCCCCAGGATGCCTACGCCGATTTTTACACCTGGGACCAGGGCAACCTCCTGGCCAGTGCGCCGAAGGAGCCCTGGATGCTGCGTCACGAATACGCGCGGGGTGCGCTGAAACTCGGCTTGGAAATCGAACTACGTACGGGTGTGAACCCCTATCAGTTCGGCATGATCGGCAGCACCGACTCCCACACCTCATTGAGCAGTGTTGATGACAACGACTTCCGGGGAAATCACCCGGGCAACGAGCCGCAAGCGGACCGGATCGCTCAAACCCTGATTCCGGCGTCCCACGAAAAACTGGCCGACATAATGGTCAAAGATATTGCTGCCGCAGGCTCCGCTGCGGTTTGGGCCACCGAGAATACGCGAAGTGCCATCTTCGACGCATTGCGGCGACGCGAGGTCTACGCCACCACAGGCCCCCGCATTACGTTGCGTTTCTTCGGCGGCTGGAACTTCGACGATGGCAGCGCCTCGGACCCGCTCCATGTCTCCAGGGGATACCAGCACGGCGTGCCCATGGGCAGTGTCATGCCACGGCGGAGTGCAGGCGCTGGTGCCCCCACCTTTCTGGTCTCGGCGATGAAGGACCCGATGGGCGCCAATCTGGACCGCGTTCAAATCATCAAAGGCTGGGTCGATCAGGAAGGCGCCAGTCAGGAGCGTGTCTACGACGTCCTCTGGTCAGAAGACCAGGCACTGGAAGACGGTGAATTGCCCAGGATGCCCAGTGGCGTCGTCGGGGCGACGTACCGTAATGATCGCGGTGCCGTACAGCTGTCAGGAACCTGGCGCGACCCCGACTTCAATCTGCAGGAAGCGGCCTTCTATTACGTCCGCGTGCTGGAAATTCCCACGCCCAACTGGGTTGCACATGACATCGCGCAATATGAGCTAAGCGCACCGCAAACGACCGCGCAGGAACATCAGGAGCGGGCCTACAGCTCTCCGATCTGGTACAGACCTGGTGCAGACAGGCTTGCAGATGAATGAGCGCTCGGTCAGCAACAACACATTCTTCCCAATGCACTTTTTTCATATTCAATAATAAGGAGTCATCACATGGCACGTTATGCTCGCAATCAACTGGTACTGGCCGTCGGCTCAGCGACCCTGTTCAGTACACTGGCGACGCTGCCTGCAGCTGCCATCGCCCAACAGCTGGCACTTGAGGAGGTGGTGGTCACCGCGCAGAAACGCGAAGAATCACTCCAGGATACCCCCATATCGATCTCGGCATTATCGCGAGACGCCCTGGAAAAAATCCGCTTTATGGATATCACGGATCTTACGGGTGAGATACCCAACCTGCAGATCCGCTCAACCGCCGGTGATAGTAACGGTGCGACAATCGCTATCCGCGGAACCGTGACAACCAACCCCAACATTAATTTTGAACCCACGGTTGGCATCTATCTGGATGGTGTCTTTATCGCGAAAAATACCGGGAATCTCCTGGATTTCGTGGACCTGGAACGCATCGAGGTCCTGCGAGGCCCGCAGGGCACCCTGTACGGCAAGAACACCATTGGCGGGGCCATCAACCTCGTTACCCAGAAGCCCACTGGAGAGTTTGGTCTCAATGCCAAATTTGGCGTCGGCAGGTTCGACGAGCGTTTTGGCAAGGTCACCGTCAATTTCCCCGCCATCGGTAGCATCGGAGAAGGCCCGGGCCAGCTATCCAGCAAGATCACCTACCGCAAATACCAGCGTGATGGTTGGGCCGACAACGTGTTTTCAACCATCAGTCCGTTCGCGGAAGCACCGTCCTCGAGAACGTTTGGGGAAAAAGATGACGAGGCAGTTCGCCTGTCTCTGCTGTGGGACATCAACAATCAATGGAGCGCGCGCTACGAGTACGACCGATCCGAGATGGATCGAACACCGCCTCTGATGCAGCTCACCCGAATCACGCCCAATGGCCTGTTCGACCCAGAGGGCTTCCTGTGTAGCCCCACCCCGATTCAGGGCGCGTGTTTTTCCAACACTCAGCTGCACAACTATGCCGAGTCCGAGCGCTTAAGCACCGCCTCCAACAATGATGGCGGACGTGAAGAACTGAAAATCACCGGCCATGCGCTAACCCTTGAGGGTGGCAGCTTCGAATGGGGTGCGATGGGCGATGTCAGTTTGCGCTCGATCACCGCGAGACGGACGACGGACTCGCTAAACCTGCTCGACCTCGATGGCACCAATGTCGGTATTACCGGTTTCCTCAGAGACATCGATTACGAGCAGCTGTCCCAGGAGTTCCAACTGATTGGTTCAACCGATCGGGTGAATTATGTATTGGGCCTGTTCTACTTCGAAGAAGAGGCGTTCGTAAACAACCCCGGGGTTAATTTTGGTTACTTTGAGCAGTTCGGTGCCACCATCAACCCTGTAATCACCCAGTTTGGTTTCGACAATGACGCCCTTGCTGTGTACGGTCAGGTGGACTGGCGTCCGGAGGGTTTCGACGATCGCCTGAAACTTACCCTTGGGGCCCGGACCACAAAAGAAAACAAGGACTTTCACAAACTGCGCATCGAATCCTCAGGCATTGTTTCCGTTCCCTACACCGAGGTGGATGACAGCTACAATGACACTTCACCCATGGTCGCAATCTCCTGGGATATCGACGAAACCCGAACCGTCTACGCCAAAGTCGCCAAGGGCTTCAAGAGTGGTGCCTTCAATCACGCCGCCACAACAGTCAGCGCCTTCCAGCAAGGCTTCGACTCCGAGACCTTGTGGTCCTATGAGCTTGGCCTGAAGTCACGCTGGCTTGATCAGCGGCTGCAGGTGAACGCCGCGGCCTTCTACAGCGACTACGATGACATTCAGGTGTCCAACTTCCTCCCGGATCCCAACGCCGGGGCGGTATCTATTGTTGATAATGCTGGCAAGGCGCGCATCAGCGGGCTTGAACTGGAGTTGGCGGCGCTTCTTACCGAAAACCTGGAGCTCACTGTCAATTATGGTTACCTGGATGGAGAGTATACTGAGTACACCGTGTTCGATGCTGCGCAAGGCGTCAATGTCGATGTAAAGGATGACCGCGTTATTCCCTTCCTGACAGAGCATTCGAGCAGTGTAGCGCTGGATTACAACCGTCCCATCGGGTCGATTGGCACCCTGGGCATGAGGCTTGCCTGGTCCTATATTGACGATCAACCTGTTTATCCTGACAATTTCGAAAGTACCTTCATCGAAGCCTACGATATGTTCTCAGCGCGTGTGGCCCTGAGTGACATCCCGGCAGGGGATCAAGGTCGGGTTTCCATTGCCTTGTGGGCAAAGAATTTGACCGATGAGGAATATTACGTGCACGGCATTGATTTTGGCGCCTTTGGCTTCGCGGCGAACCAATTTGGTGACCCCAGAACCTTTGGGGTCGAAGTCACGTACAATTACTGATTGGATTGGACCACTAACCGGACGAGGCCCCCTATCGGGCAACCATTGATGCCTAGAGCTGAACACAGGGCTGAGCGCCAGAACTTGATTGCTCGATCGGCGGCCGAGATCATTGCGGATGAGGGCATTGAAGGGGCTACCTTCCGTGCCATCGCCCAACGATCCGGCCTGTCCAAGGGCGTAGTCGAGCACTATTTTTCCGGCAAGCAAGACATCATCCGCAAGACCCAGGAATGGATCAACCAGCAAGCACTCTCACGAGAGCAGCGCGCCACACGGAGGAAACGAGGGCTTGCGGCTGCGCGCGCACGTATGCTCTCCCTGATGCCGGTGAACCGTGAACTTATCAGTGAATGGAAAATTCGAATTCACTACTGGAGCTCGGCAATCGCCAGTCGCGATGAACAGCTTGGTATGAGCCTGCGTATTACCGGGGCAAGGGAGCGTTTCAGCGGCGACCTTCAGCAAGCGGTAGCTGATGGAGAGATACCTGCTGGCACAGACATTCAGGCAGCCACCAATGTGCTGCTGCACCTCCTGGCAGGCGTTAGCTGTAATCAGCTGGCGGACCCCACGTATTACACACGCAAGTACCAGGTTACGCTGATTGATGATTGTCTCAATCGCTTACAAAGTGGCCGGGGCCTACCCCTTTAGCACGCCCCGACCCGATGAGCGCGCTTACAAGGTGACGAAGCGCTTATAGAGCCCTCGCCGGCGCGCGGCGAGCTGTTCCTTGCGGCCTTCCGGGGTGATCCGTTTCACGCCTGCCGGCAGCACGGCATCCAGTTGATCAAAGTCAACCAGGGTACAGCTATAGCGCGGGTTCTCTTTCGCGAACATCCAGCGTCTGCCCATCATGCCTTCAGTGTGGCCGCAGGTATCCAACCAGTTGGGCAGGCCCGGATCTTCGTGCGCCGCCACCAGAATAACCTCGCCGTCGTCTTCCAGCACCGCATGGTGATTGTTGGTGCCGGCAAGGTGGAACCGATAATCCATGGTTTCCCACCACGGGTTGTTGAATTCCACATTCCAGAACAGGCACTCAGGGGGCCGCACACGCAGAATCAAGGCCTTGCCCTCGGGGATATTCCAGTAACAAATATCCGGGTCGCCGCCCGGGGTGGCATTCACCCCGTCGCCCGTCAACTCTCGCCAGCTTTTAAAGGCATTCGGGTGCTGCCGGTACATATCAATCACGTCCTGCCAGAAGTTGACCGTTGTATGCAGCCATCCAACTGATGCTTCCATCGCTTGCATCATATTTTCTGCATTATTGGCAATGGGCTCTATGCCCGATTCCCCGACAAGATCCACCATGGCAGACATCGGCGCTTCATTTTCCCAGTCCGCGAAGAACTGGCGAATCGTAACCCGAAAGTCCCTTTCCGTTATCCGTAACCAGTTCCCTTCATGAGGTTTGGCGCTGACTATGACCTCAAAGCTCCCATCGGGCTCAACTTCCATTTCATGACCATACAGGGCAGCACCCATCGCACCTCCCCAGGGTGTGGAGTCGTCACGCTCGACAGTTGTAAAGGATACGTAGCGGGCACCACCCAACTTGCCATGGAGCCGATAGGTATTCCGGGCATCGACAGCGAAGCCCGAATAAAAGGCGTCCGTATTGTCGCCACCCTGCTTTACGTGCGGATTCATGTAATTGAACAACGTTGGCCGGGCGGGGTCCGCATTCACATAATTCATTGCCAACCCCAACTGCAGGTTTTGCAGCACATGCACAATCGTGCTGGCTTCTCCCAGAGGATAGCGCGCCGAATTCCGCTTCAATCCCGTCAGCATCGCCTGTTCAATGCCCTTCGCCAGGCTTCGCGTTCTACTTTCAATAGACAGAGGCCGCGAGGCCGGTTCCGCGGCGGCATGCGGCAAGTTCGTCATGGATGCCAGTGCGGCAAACGACGCTACACCCTCAAAGAAGCCCCGGCGGCTCAAGCCACCACTATGATCATTATTCTGGGTCACAGCACGATCCTCTTCTTGAACAAAAAACGGTGAATATCGGTTAATCGGCGAAGTGAGCCATTGTTGGAGGCTCCAGCTCTGGCCGCGAACTGCGCTCAATCCATAGTAACGACGACCGGGTGTGTTGCAATTGCTATCGAGGAGTAGTGGTTCATCTTTACAAACCGGACATGTGTCCTAACTAATGCCGTTGTTTTACGTTGATCTTCTTCATGAGGCGCACTCGTGACGGGGGAGCTTACGGAGCTACCTCCTCAAATGAACTGTGGTCCGGGAAATGCAGGGCGGGGAATCTCGGAAAAGTTCGCTTATCGCCCGAACGTCCACTCCGCCAACTGCTGGTCCGCCTTCAGGCGCGCCCGCTGGTGCAGCATGGCCTGGTAGATATCCGCGGGGGCCGGTTCCTCAACCAGGGTCGGCAGTGACACCGCGGCCTCCAGCAGGAAGCGCTCACGGTACGGCGACCCCAGCCACGCCCGATCCCACCAGTCCAGAATACGCCCGTGCGCGGATGACAGGGCCAGCGCGGATGGCAGCTTGTCGCCCTTGGCCAGGTTGACGTCGCTGCGGGCGGGCAGCAGGTTCCACAGGTCATTGTTGAACCAGCGCGACCAGGGGAAGCAGTGGTCGATATGCAGCCGGTTCACGTCGCGGACACGGGTATCACTCCACACGCAGGGCACGTCCACACCCTGCTGGCGCAGGTCCAGCAAGCGGCCGGCCGCGAGGCTGGTATCGCGCCTCCCCTCCTCCCAGGCAAATACCTGCTGGTCGCCGGCGCGGGGATCACTCACATTCCACTGGCTGTGCAGCGCCGCCCACTCGCGCAGGATGGCGGGCTCCAGCCAACAGGCGTACTGGCCCAGAGTCTGCCAGATCGCGGCGGGAACACGGAACACGCCGAACCGCGCCAGGTACTCCGCGGAAATCACCAGCGGCTGCGGCTGGAAACGAAACCCGCGCCGTTCGAATTCAAATACAGGGTCAGCCCGGCCGGGCCAGGTAATGTAGCGGGTGGGCATCGTGGTGATATTGGCGCAGGCATCGCGGATGGCCTGAGTGACGATGGCGGCATGGTCCGCCGCCAGATGGCCGCCCACGCGCAGGTCATAGGGCGATATCTGCGCCAGCTTCCAGAAGGCATCCTTGGCGAAACCAAGTCCCTGCCCTGATTTAGGGCGCTCCCGCAACTGGTAGTCGAGCACCAAGGGCTTGTACTGCTTCAGCCAGTAGAGGCCGACGATACCGAGCGGAATCTCCACCCAGTCATCCGAGCGCCGCATCACCACCCCGGGCGCGCTCTCGGCAATCCGGGTGAGCACCCGCAGCAGCCCCAGCTTGTAGGACGCCGACTTGTTGTCGTTGACAATGATGTGGCGCAGCAGCGGCAGACTGCCGGTGCCATCATCCGGGATGGTGAACACCACCGTTTCCCACTCCACGTGGGCGCGGGTCTGGTCCGGCTGCCGGACTGGATCCTTCATCACTACCGCCCGGCGCTGGGCGAAGACCGCGAGCTCCGCGGCGGATACAGGATGAAAACCGCGCTCCCGGTTCTCCTGCTCATCGCTGCCGTGGCGCAACGTGATCACCAACGTACCGCCGGGCTTCAGCAGCTCCGTGAGGATGCGGAAGGCCCGGTCGCGCTGGCCCGGTGGCAAATGCATCCAGACGGCGCTGAGCAGCACCAGGTCGAAGCGGTGGCCGAGGGTGCGCAGGCGGGAGAGTTCCGGCAGGGAGTCGTCGAGCCAGGTGACATTGGCGTGGGATTTGGGTATGGCCAGTTCGCGCATGCCCCGGCTGGGCTCGACCGCGATGACGTCCCAGCCCTTCTCGGCTAGCCAGTTAGCGTCGCGGCCGGAGCCGGCGCCTATGTCGCAGGCGAAGCCGGGGTTTCTATCTTCGAGACCGAATGCCCACTGCGAATGAACAAGCGTCGAATCAACAGCGTTGTACTGATCTGACAGACTCGTGGCTTGCTTGTCATACACGTTAGTAGAATTCACGCTCTGCGCCATTCGCCTGACTCAAAAATGACTCTAGGAACCGACTACAGCCCCACTCGAACTCAGTCATTGAAAACCTGATTCCGGTGATACTGCAAGAAACTCGGGTCAGGTCTAAATTTTTCGGGAAGCACTATCGGCTTGCCATCGTACGCAGCGATAGCTGAACAAAAAAATGGATCTGCATTCTTCATGGCGGAAGATGAGACCCGCACAGTCAGATCATTTGCGATCGTTATAAAACCACGATCAAACGCCTTATCGTGCAGAACTGACATCGCCAATCCATTCCTGGGGTTCAATCGATTGTGTTCATCCTGGCTCCAGGGAACAATATGACTCGCGACCAACAACTGAGGTAACGCAAGACCGCTTACACAGCACCGGTAGTCATATGCGCTGAGCACAGAATTACGGAAGAATGCCTGCCCTACGCGGACACTAACGAGTGACTCCTTTGTCGATCCTAAAAAGCTGACGTCTTCGACAGAGTCTCTGTATTCTCCTCTCTCCCCGGCCAAATCGTGACCAACAGAAAGCCTCTCCTGAGCCGCGTGGACTGCCATTACGAACTGATCCCAGTTTTCATTCATTTCTTGCCACATGGCCTTATCCGCGGCTGAGGCACCCGACAAACCCGAGCGACCACTTGCCACTATTGCTGGGTCTAGGCTTGCTATATTTGTCAGCTTCATAGCGAGCGCGGATGGTGTTCTCCCGATTCTCTCCGCATTCTCAATGATGTCAGGGTTTCTGTAGTGCAGCTTCCCAAAAGGTAGCCAACAGTACAAACCGAATGCGATCAGCAACTGTTCCCGGGTCCAAGCGGTTCTGCTAGTCAACAGATAACTCCGGATGATTCTTACAACAGCGGCCGACCGTTAGGCCTCTCCGGTGACCGAAGGAAGCAAACTGCTTGTGCTGGTTATGGGGCATGCCTCTACCGCCACTGAGTTTCCCAGCGATGTAAGATATGAAGTCTTCCGGGTTTAGCGCCATATGAACCAAGGAGTGCGATCCTGCTGAACTAGTGCAGCGCATATTGCTCCGATCTGAGCGGCTCCTGATTTAAGCCCCGAATCCTTCTCAATCTGCTTGCAAACAGCATCCCAAGTGCCGCAGAAGTCGCGAACCGCCCACACACCATGTCCAATCATGTACGTGTAGTTCACGCCATCTACGATCCTCTCATCAGCGAAAATGGCGTAGCTGCCAGGCACAAACAGATTGCCGGGGACGTGATCAAAATCCTCTATGAAGTCATCGATAATGTCTGTCAGAGACATTTTTTCAGATGCCAGTAACAATGCTGACAAAAACTCAGTTGGACTGGCAATTAGTTCCTCGCATGTTGACTTATTTCCCGCAGCACGACTCCTTGTGAATCTGTATGCACCTGATCCGGATAATTGTGGCACGGCAACGCGCCCCTTATAACGGTGAAAGGAATGGCAAAGTAAGCCGAAGATCTGCTCGGCCTCTTCCGACAAGTTCATGTCTTGTGCAGCGCACAAGAACACGACAAGGCCACACGCTTGCTCATCGGATACGGCGACGATGGAGCATGCATATAGTTCTAGAATTTTACGAACCAATTCTTCCGTGCTAGGGGCATCATGCGGCACTTCACCTTCTAATGTATCGGCGATAATTTTCGCTGCACCGAGCCAACCGAGAATTCGAAGAATCCTAATCGGAAGAAAGTATAAGTCGGCTAAAGCGGTGTGGTCACTCAATAAGTGATACTCGTTTTCTTCGAGCGAGGCGCAAACGGCTCGGGCCGCGGAACTAATTGACCCCACTAGTTGTTTGGCCATAGTACTCACGATGCTCGCCACAACTTGGTCGTCGACATAGCGCAATAGCGATGCTATGCATGCACCGAGCAATTCGACCTCTTCGAATGGGTCGCTCGAACCAGCCAAAAGAGGCAGGAAGGTATTGGCTAAACCATCTACTATGGCAGGTGCAGCCTCGGATTCGGGAGGAAGGTCGCTCAAAACTGATTGCGTTAAGCGTAAGAAGCTAATAGCGTCGAAATGGTTTGAACTAGTGAGATAAAGCTCCCATATCCTGTTCGTATGTTTGGCAATTACAATTGCGTCGACCACGCCACTCCGCAGTCCTTCTGGCAGTCCTATAACAGGTGTTTTGGATTCGGCGAAACATGGGTTACGGCAAAACTGTGTTCGACCAAAGAGGTTTAGCCCCCAATTTACCGGTGCCTGTTGATCATTGCTGCTCATTAGCTCAGCCACCGAATATCCTATTTCGCTCAAGCTGAGACTCGGCCGATCAGCTAGTACGCATTCCTCCCCTGACAAACACTTCAATAGAGCGGCCGTGGCTATGCCGTGCCCATTAATTTCTCTAGCGTTCTGATCGGCAGCTGCTGCGGCCAATACCGATAAAGAGGGGGTGCCAAGAGCCCCAATATTAGTCGGCTTCAGAAAAGTTGCCACATCGTATGCGATTCCTCCAGCTTGGCAGGCATCGATTACAATATTCGAGTCGCGCACGTTCGCTTCATTAAGCCACATGAAAAGTTCTGTCATCCCAAGAGCAGAAACGGTAAGCCGATCGATCATAGTATCGCTTGCACATAGGAAATATGCCCCATCTTTGACGCCACCGTGACCGGCGAAGAAAAAGGAAAGTTCAATTCCAACGTCGACAAAAATAATGCTCTGTATTGCTTCCTTTACTTCTTGAGAAGTAGGGGAATGAAGCAAGATAGAATGCTTCTTGTCATAAATAGATGTATCACTGTTTACGAGAGCTTCAAATATCGCGCTTGCGTCATTTTCAGCTCCAGCTAAATTGGAGAGCTCATCACAGGAGTAATGATCACAGCCAACAGCAACCAAAACTTTCACAGCTAGTCCTTACCTCTTCTGGGAAATCTCGATTTGCGTTCTCCTTCCTTTTCTAACGCTGCTTGGCTTTTTTTCTGAGTAATTTTCCTAACGCGCTCCTCGAAGCCTGGCCCCTGTGCCGACAACTCTTTCAGCATCTTTTCCGCTAGTTCGGGCCCTGCGTGTATTTCTGGGAATGACACATTACCGTTTCGATCCACCCCAAATTCAATTTTCTCGAGCATCTCTATAAACTGCTCGGCTTTGAAACCACCGCCTTTTGCATTAACCACGTTTCCTGTCTTTTCTGTAGACTCGTTGAGGGCCTGATACATGGCGCGCATAAGCTCCTGCATCATCCCGCTCACAACCGCATTCACATATCGACTCAAGGCGCCAACGTCGTTAGCGACGATCTCCTCAAATGTAACCCTAACTTCCATAGAGTGAACCTGCATTTCATCATCTTCATCGTCCGCAGATTCTTCAGTTGATCTTGAGTGCCACCTGGTCCCATGTGAATAACTATACACATTGTTACCAGAAAACACTGATCTTCGCTGCTCTCGCATAGCTGCAGCCACATCATCAGATAGCGCAGCATCAAACTCCGATAACTGAGAGGTCATGCGAAATGGAACTATGCGATCGTCATTCATACTCTTGAATTACTTGCAAAAGGGCCTACGTGAATTGAAGAATCTTACTTGGGAGTGACCGCCCCATAAGGCCGTGCACTGCGGCGGCAGCGGGGCTGACGTCCGGCGCCATCAGGCGCGAACTGCTGCACTTGGTTATGAGGCGTTCTCATCAACCACACTCACCCGTTTGAGGGCTGTCCTCTAATCGGAGGGCCGTTCTGACAAGACCATCTGCATCCAGAAGCTGTAAGCTGCCGTCATCAGAAATGGTTCTGTACCGCTCTCCCGACTGAGAGTTCGCAAGTGCATACATATTTCCGGAAAGCTCTTGAAGCTCTAGCACTGAACTGGAGCCATCAATAAACTCCGACCTTAACTCAACGTGCCCATCTTGCGTTAAAACAATGGTCATTACTCTATTGAATTGAGGCATGCTCGGGACTGCCCGGTCACACCAGCGACCGACTGCGGTTTCAGCATTGGCGAAACTAGACAATAACAGTATACAGAGTCCCCCAGCGAAACCGGCTTTCAGCCGAAAGTTACGATTAACCATTTTCATTCTCCCAGTCAAGGTATTGATCAGCTAGCGCCTCATAACGCTTCAAGCAGAGTCGCCAGTTGTGGCGTCCCGGCGCGGAGCGAGAGCTTGCGAGCGTCCGGCGATCGTAGTGAGCGAATTTAATAGCCTTGCTAAATTTTCTTTTTGCGTGATCAACTTCGACTCAGTAAAACCGCATTCAGTGCAATTGTATTCGCTACGAATTCCGCCCAACCGCCCAAACTGGCGATCACGCTTACTAAATTCGACAACCCACGCCGGCTTTCGACACTTCGGACAGTGCTCGCATTCAAACCACTCTAAGTTGCGCACCCGTTCTTGAACCTCCAAAACCTGATTCTTGAGATTTATGTTATCTCCCTGGAGTTCGAGCGCTGACTCGCGCAGCTCAATGATTTTCTCTTGAGCCTAAATCGTTGCCCCCTTCTTCATAAGGTCAACAATATCCTTAGTATCCTGGAAGTGCCATGGAGTCTCCTGAAATTTAACGCCTCAAACACTGGCGCAGTTTTTCTGCGCCCGAGTGCTTTGAGTTTTTAGAAGCTAAATTACGGTGCCACTTACCTTTAGGTCGCATATTTTTTCTTTAATCAATTGGCATAGCTGGTCAGTGGTCGCAATAGCCATCAATTCATCTTGAGTGATCACAACAATATCGCGGCCTTCCTTGAGCGAGTTCGAAATAACATCTCTTGCCGCTGTTCTTTCTGCAGCTTCGCCGGAAATACCGTTTGCAGCAAATAGAATTCCGAAACTTAGTCCTCTATTTTTGAGCTTTGTATCAAACCAATTCACTTCGATACTTCCTAAGGGCTTGGACCAGTTTTTACATTCCGCTAAGATGAAATTTGGTAGAAAGAAGAAGCCCTTTAGCTTCTGCTCATTGAAAAAAGCGATATCTACTTCTTCTGAATGAGCATCGTTTAGTACATTTCGTCTTGTAATAGATATTCCAGGTACTTTTCCAACAACATAACAGAGCAACTCTTCAAATGCATCACCTTTCCCTTTGGTTGTTGTCGCAGCTTGGCCTTGCGCAACATAGCCAGAAATTTTAGCTAGGGATAATGTAGCCATCTTATCCCCTCATGCCATGAACACGCTGGTTTCTAAGATCTCTTATAACTTCACCAAAACTATTACCCTCCAACGATCTCAGCAATTCGAAAGCAGAAACGGCAATGATATTTGATGGCAGGTCATAGAAGTACTGGTCTCGCTCCGGGCCACTGAGATAGATTAAGAGGCCATATTTCGAGTTTGAATCCAAGAGGTAGTGATTAAGTTTGTCTACAACTCGCTCAAGTTCAGAAAGTGATTTGATTCTTGACTTTACTTCCACGATTAGTGGGTTTGCGCCAATATACGTGAGCTCATCACTCCAAATTGCTATGTCTGGTCTATATTTTCCAGATCGAAATTCTGAGACTATGTTAACCCCCGACTTTCTTATAGCTTCAGCGATTAGCTTCTCGAATTCCCGAGACACTTTTCCTTTATCACAGGCACCCAAGATTTTTTCTTCAATTTCACGCAATGATTCTACGTACTTCTGAGAATAGGCTCCGATCGGCTTGCTAGGTATGAAGTTATATTTCTTTTTTGAAGTAGGCTTTTTTCCGTACCTTAAAACCTCCTCCACATAGCTCGCTATTTCCTGGTAATGGGATGAGTCCAAACGGATGATCGGAAACTCAGAATAGTCGATCGGTATGTTTCCAGCATCGTAGGAAGTGGCCAATAAAACCTTTTTCCCAATACCAAAAGCTATGCCTGCTTCAAAGAGCACAGATTTGAGAGACCTTTCATCGTCAGCTATACACAGGGTTATGTCGCAGGATTTAATTACCGATGCAACCGTAGAGGCGTAGCTCCCTTCAAATTCATTAACATCCGTGGCAAAAACGGCTTTGATATCGCGACTTCGAAGCTCATCTGCAAGTTCGATCACCCAGCTTTTCTTAGGTATTGAGATATAACAGGACTTCATAGTAATTCCTTATTTCTCCGTAAATTCTATCGCTTTAGGCTGCGGCAAGCGTAGCGTGTCCGTAGCCCTAACTTGTTACGTGTCGACGGTATGAAACGCCTTAAGGAATGACTTTCGATCATGGTACAGAAAACGTTTATGTGCCTCATGATTCATAGGTCTCTTGGGTTCGGTAAACGCAGGCATCACATACCCCCACGTAGAATTTCTTGCAATGTAGATCACGAAGTCCACATTGCTGCCCTCCCATCGATTTTCAAGAACATGAACTTCGCCTTGGGCTTCAATAGTCTTCACTTGGAGACGGTGATAATTTGGGCCGTCTGAAATGAGAATATCAGTCTTGTGGCCATGATCGAGTACTGGCGCGAACACTTGCCATCCGTCGTACATCAGCCAACTAATAAGGGTGTTTTCATAACTCGTATTCTTTAGAGCCTGGTGGGTACCATCTGGTGTTTTTGTAGTTCTTTTTGGCAAAACTAAATCCTTATTCAGACATGTAACAGCTAATTATGCGGATCACGCCGTACAACACGACGCCGACTAATTCCTGTATTTCCAGCAACACACTCACAACTTTCCCTCTACAGTCAGACTGTTGCAAAAAATCGTTCCCAACCTAACCAGATTAACCGCCCCCAGCTGCATACATCACAACCTCCTAACCCCCACCTCCCCCAAATACATAAACCGCCCCGGCGTACACGTCAGCACCACCACCTGCGCGTCCCTGCCCGCCGCGGCAATCGCCGCGCCCATGCTCTGCAGGCGGGTGGGGTCGGAGAAGCCCAGGGCGTCGTCGATGATCACCGGTACGCCCCCCTGGTCGGCGACGATGCGGGCGGCGGCCAGGCGGGTGAGGATGCCGAGCTGTTCCTTGGCGCCGACGCTGAGGGAGTCGAAGGGGATGGTCTTGCCGTCGCGAATGACGTCGAGGATGGTCCAGTCCTCGCCCAGCACGATGTCGAAGTCGCTGCCGAAGACGATCTTGCCCAGGCTGCGGATGCCGTCGCGCAGGGGGGCTACGTAGGCCTGGCGGGAGGCGTCGCGCTGTGCGTTCAGTGTTTCCCACAGCAGCTTGGCCGCGGCGGCGCGGCGTTCGATGGCGGCGAGGGTGTCCTCGGCTTCCGCCAGGGCCTGCTCGGCGGCTTCCAGTTCCTCGAACAGGCCGTTGGCCTGGGCGCGGTCCAGGCGGCTCTTGAGTACGGCCTGTTCCTGTTGCTGGTCGATGATGTCGCGCTCGGCCCGGCGCAGGGCCTGGCTGGCGTTGTCCCGCTGCAGGCGGGCGCTGTCCGGGTCTTCCGCCTGTAGCTGGGCGCGCAGCTGTTCCAGCTCGTCGGTGATGGCCGCCAGTTGCTGTTGCCGCTCGGTCACCGCCTGTTCCAGGGCGGCGTCAGGTTCGGCCTCGCGCTCCTGCGCCAGGCTGCTGCGCTTGTCCTCGAGGACGCTGCTGAGCGCGTTGAGCTCGGTGCTGGCCTGCTGCTGTTGCGATTGCGCGCGGGTGAGTTCATCGCGCTGCTCAGCCAGGCGGCCGGCTTCCTGGTCCAGTTCGGATTCGCAGGCGTCCAGGGCTTCGCTGGCGGTTTCCAGTTGCGCCCGAGCTTCGCGCTCGCTGGCGGGCAGTTCCTGGCCGGGGTCGCGCTGCTGCAGGGCGTCGTCGCAGGCCTGCTGCAGGCGCGCGCAGTCGGCCTGTAGCGCCTCTTCGTCCGCGCCCTGCAGGGTGTCCTGCAGGCGCTGTTGGGCGGAGCGAAGCAGCTGTTCGCCGCCGGCCCGCTGTTCGTCCAGGGTGATGGCCTGTTCCACGCTCTTGACCTGGTAGCGGGCCAGCAGGGTATCCAGTTCCTGCTGCTTCGCGTCCACCTCTGCCGCCAGCTCACCGGCGGAGGCCGCGGGGGCGATGGTGATGCGCGCCAGCTCAGGGATGTCGATCTGCAGGCTCTCTGCCACCTGCCGTTCCAGCGGCGTGCCGGGGCGCAGGCTTATGGCTTCCCCGTTGAGCTGGAATTCTGCCGCTTGCAGGGCTTCGATGCTGAGGCGGGTGGCGGCGTTGTCGCGGGTGCGGCTGGCCACATCCAGGGCGCTGGCGGCTGCCTGGATGTCCTTGCGACCTTCCACGGTAATGTGAATGTCGGCCAGGGTCTTGCGCAGTGCCGCGAGTTCAGCACGCTGCGTCTGTACCCGCTCCAGCAGCTGCTGCAGGCGCGCCAGTTCGGCGGCGTCCCGCAGGTAGGCGGTATCGCGGCGGGCCTGCTGCAGGGCGTGCTGCAGGGCTCGGCGCTGGGTTTGCAATTGTTTGTGCGTAGCCTCCGCTGCCTGCACGGTGCGCTCCAGTTCCGTCGCGTGTTCGGCCAGGGGCTGCAGCGCGGCCTGCTTCTGCGCGAGGTCCTGCTCGCGGCGGGCGATGTCCGCCGCGGCTTCCTGGCGCTTTTGCCACTGAGTGCGGGCGTGGTCCAGCAGCTGCCGCAGGGGCTTGCCCTCCTCCTCCTTCGCGGTCAGCCGGGCCTGCAGGCTGTCGATGGCGGTCCAGCGCTGCTCGTGCTGTTCCTTGGCTGCTTGCAGCTCAGGCAGGGCGCGCTGCAGGCGGGAAATCTCCGCGGAGACGCCCTCGAAGCGGCGCAGGTCGTCGTCGAGTTCGCGCAGGGTGGTCTTGAGTTGCTGCACCTGGGTGCTGTGCTGCTCCACCCGCTGTTGCTGCTCGCCGTAGCGGGCCTTGCCGGTCTTCAGGGTGAAGTAGCGTTCGTACTCTGCCTGCACCGCGTCAAACAGGGCGCTTTCCTCGCCGCTGACTCCGGCGCCGCCGGCGGCGTTGTCCAGCGCCCGGGCCAGGCCGTCGGAGTCCGCCAGTCTGACGCCGCCGATCTCCTTGCCCTGCTCCACCAGCAGGGCGTCCCACAGGGCCATGTCCATGTGGCCGCTGAGGATCTCCCAGGCGCGGTTGTGGGCGTCATCGCCGGTGAGCTGTTCCGCCCGCGGGGCGAGGATGCGCAGTTCGGTGCCATGCTTGCGGTTGTAGGTCTTGCTGTAGTGGAAGTGGTAGTCGCCGCAGCGAACTTCGGCGGCGACGCTGCTGCCGACGTCCTGGCCCACCGGCTGCACGGCCTGCACTTCCTTTTTCTTCGAGCCGGACTTTTCCCGGAGCAGCATGCGCAGGGCCTCCACCAGGGAGGACTTGCCAACCTCGTTGGGGCCTTCGATCAGGGTAACGGCATTGTCGAATTCGATGTGGCTTGCGCTGACGCCGCGCCAGTTTTCCAGGGTGAGGGTGAGCAGCTTCATGCGCCGCGCGCCTTTTCATTGCCGCCGGCGCCGCCCGCCAGCCGGTACATCAGGCGCAGGGCATCGGTGGCGGTGTCGTCGCTGGCGGCCCGTTCCAGCAGGGCTTTCCAGGTGGCGTCGGCGTAGCCGCTCAGCGCAATGGCGTTGTCGTCCAGGGCGTCCGGGATGACTGCCAGGTCCGTGGTGCGCGCGCGGCGCTTGAGGCTGGCGAAAACGTGGGATTGCGAGTCCAGCAGGGCATCCAGCTCCGCCGCCAGCGCCAGGTTGACGCTGCCGGTAAAGCCGACCTTGAGCACGGTGCATTCCTTGCCGCGCACTGCATCCAGCCACTGGGCGAAGGCCGCGAGGTCTTCGGGGGCGTTGATATCCCGCTGCAGGGCCTGGAATTCCCAGAAGCCGGTATTGAGTGATGTGAGAGTGCAGGTGTCGTTAGCGAGTTCTACCAGCAGCGCCTGGTTGGGCTCCACTTCGTCGAAATCCGTGACCAGCGGCGTGCCGGAATAACACAGGCGGCCGCTGTTGCCGACGTTGGTCAGGGAGTGACGGTCACCCAATGCCACGTAGTGCACCTGCCCTTCGGCCAGCGCCTGTTCCAGCCGCGCCTGGCTGACCACCCCGGGCTGGCTGTGGTCCGGTGACAGCGAGTCCACCTGGCCGTGGCCGAGCAGGATGCGGGTTATGCCGGGGGCGGGCTCCAGGGCTTGCAGCGCCCTGGCACAGAGGTCTTCCGCAGGGCGCTTGCTGAACCAGGGTGCGCCGACCACTTCCACATTGGCCAGCCCCGGCACCGGAATCGGCTCGTTGTTTTCAACCACGATGATGTGGTCGCGGGCCTGGTCGCGAAAAGCCTTGCTGCGGAAGATCGAGGAGGCATCCAGCGGGTCGTGGTTGCCGGGCAGCAGGAACACCGGCACCGATACGCTGTTCAGCGCATCCAGCGCCCGGATCAGTGTCTGGGCGGAGAGCTGGTTGGATTCAAACACATCCCCCGCTACCACCATAAACTGTGCATGGTGCTTCTCGGCCAATTCTCCGAGCGCACGAATCGCATCAATGCGTGCCTGACTGTAGCGCGCCGCCGCCTCCTGGCTGAGGAAGGCGCGGGTCATGCCGATCTGCCAGTCGGATGTGTGGATGAATTTCACGTGTTGTTATTTCCCCCAATTGTCAGAAGTATGGGGGAAACCGTACCCCCTGCCTACGCACGCTGTGATTGACTTTGACGTGCATCACAGTACTGGCGCTCGGGCGGGCTGGCCATGGTGGATGGCTGTACAGGTCGCGTTTTCGCGCAGGTGTGGTTTTGGGGCCCGCCTGGCCGGGCAAGGTGGGCGGATTTAATGGGCAAGATGGACGGATGTGATGTACGGTTCTGGCGCCCGATTTGGCATGATTGGGCATGCTTGGCAGGTGCAGAACGGAAGGCTATGCTATGACGACACTGGCATTTGATTCGTTGAAGTATGCGCGGCGACTCAGAGAGGCGGCCGGTCCGGCGTCCCGGTTCCTGAATTGCAGGCGGAGGTGCAGGCTGAGTTGATGGCGGAAGCATTCGGGTTCTACGCGGACAATATCGTCACCAAGGATTACCTTGATAGCACGCTGCGCGCGGCGTTTGCGGAGCAGGATGCGAAGTTCGAGCAGCGGTTTGCTGCCATTGATCAGCGGTTTATCGATATTGAGCACCAGCTTGGGGATCTGAGAACGGGCCTGAAAGCGGAGCTGGAGACGATGCTTACTACCCGCCTCAACCAGCAAGACATCAAGCTTGCCTCCATCGAGGCCACCATGCACGGCAACTTCCGGGTGCTGTCGGCACTGATGGGCGTGACGTTACTCGCGGTAGCGGTGCCGGAGATACAGAGCTTGCTGTAACCGTCTCTCGATCACCTCTGTCCCGCTCGGCGTTGCCGCGCGGGACATACGGAGTGATTACATCGTTGCCGGGGCTTCCACCACCAGGCTAACGGCGCGGTCCAGCTCGAACACCACCAGGTCACCCACGCTGGCTTTTTTCAGGTTCTCGGGGTTGCGGGCTTCAAACTCCATCACATTGCCCTCAGGGCCTTTCAGGGAGAACGTACCGGCTTCCAGGTCGATGGCCTCTACGGTGGCAGTAATCACTTCCACGTCAGCCATTACCACCCCGGGCTTGTCGCCCTCAGCGGCCGAGGCTACCGCTTCCATGCCGCCCTCCGCGGCGGCCATGGGCTGGTCCGGGTGTACCAGCGACAGGCTGATTTCTTCCAGCACAGTCATGGTGACCACATCACCCACTGCAACCTGATCGAGATTGCGCACGTTGTTACCGGCGGTGAACGACACCGACTCGCCCTCTTCGGTGGAGAGGGTGACTTCGCGTGTTTCATGGTTGATTGCCGCAACGGATGCGGAGGCCTCTACCATACGGCTGGCGGAGACGGAGGGCAGTGCATCATCGGCGGCGGTAGCCAGCGTGGTAACAGCGAGCAGCGCGGCGGACAGTAGCAAGCGGATTGTTGTCATTCGAGTAGTCCTGCTTTGAGTTGAAGTTGTGGGTGGCGCCCCGCGGGCGCCTGAATGAATCTAGCACAAAAACAGCGCAGCGGAAGTGCCCAGTGCCGCCAACAGTGCGGCCAATCGTGTTTTCACAGCTATGCTCCTTGAATCAGAACGCGGGATAACGCTGCAGCACGGCTGCATCCGGCTGCCAATCCACACAGTCGAGCAGGTCATCGGCGACCTGGGTGATGACGTCGCGCAGCTCCAGCGGCTCCAGCAAGCTGGCGGGAATGGCCTCCTCCCCCCAATGCGCGCCGAGCAGGTTACCGGCAATAGCGCCGGTGGAGTCGGAATCCCCATCGTGATTCACGGCAATCACCAGTGCCTCCTGCAGGTCCGTCGCCACCAGCGCGCAGTACACGGCTATGGCCAGTGCCTCCTCCGCCACCCAGCCCTCGCCGAGTTGGGCAACGGCTTCGGCATAGGGCAGGTCAGTTGAAGCGAGGTCTGCCGCACGCTCCAGGGCCGCGATGGTTTCCTCCGCATCCAGCTGGCCGGCCAGATTATCCAGCGCAACCGCCAGCGCGTCATCAATATCACCGCCATCGCGCAGGGTGCTGATCATGGCGGCCATGGCGCCACCGGCGAACCAGCCACTGGGGTGGCCGTGGGTGAGTGCAGACAGCTCACAGCCCAGCGTAAAGGCCTCTTCTGCAGAATCGGCAAACAGCCCCACGGGGGCCATGCGCATAACACCGCCACAGCCCTTGCTGTTGTTGCGGGCCGGGTCACCGGGCGTTTCCGTGTCGCGCAGGGCGCTCAGGCAGGTCAGGCCGGGGCCGCGCCGGCTGTGCAGAGCCGGCACTTCGTACAGCCAACCACTGTCCGGGTGCAGAGGATCAAGCTGGCTATGGTTGCTCTCGCCCTGTGTAAGCAACCAGCGCTGGTACGCCCAGGCGGTCACCTGTGAATACTCAATCAGGCCTGCTTGCCGGTAACGCATCAGGCCGCGGATGAGCCCCTCTGCGGTGAACAGCGTCATCTGCGTGTCATCCGTGATGGCACAGGGTAAGCCATAGGCCGGGGCGTATTGGCGAATACCACCCTCACCAAAGCGCGTAATAATGGCCGCCCGGGTGTCGAACTCAATCGCTGCACCCAGCGCATCACCTGCAGCCCCCGCCAACAGGCAGCCGCGAAACCGGCTGCGCAGGCTCGGCGCAACATTCGGATAGAGGTCTTTCTGCATAGCATTTCTCGTGCTTTCAGGGTGGCCCAGCATAGTCAAAACCGGCGGCGAGCAAAAGCCTGCACCGGGGCCCCGCCTGCGAAGAAGTGCTAAATCCTGTACACTGTGCGGTTCTTCATCGGGTTTGCTCTCAACACTCCGCGGCAAACCCTTCACTTCGCCGACCATGGGAGGCGCATCATGGACAAAGATCCGCAAAAAGGGTACATCGCCCTGCTGGGCTGGAGCCTGAACGCAGTAGAAGCCGCAGAAAATTTTGACCGACGCTACGTTGTCGTCGCACCGGAATGGGCTGAAGAGTACTGCCAAAAACACAATATCCCCTATGTTTCCTGGAACTTCGAGCGCCTCAACGACCGCTCGCTGGAAATTGCCGAAACACTGAAATCCATGGGCGTGGATGTTGCCGTTCCGCTCTACGAGGAAACCGTGGAATGGGCCGGGGCCATCAACTCCGTACTGCTGGACAACCCGCGCCTGTATGGCCAGTCACTCCTGCTGCGCGACAAAGCGCTGATGAAGCGCCGCGCGCAACTGGGCGGCATTCGCGTGGGTATCTTCGAGGAGGCTCACGACAAAGCGGATGTCATCCGTTTCCTCAAGCGCGTTAACCAGACGCTGCTGAAACTCGACGGTGACCCGAACGACCCCATCCACCTCAAGGCCTTCGACAAGGCAGGCTGCCTGGGCCACCGGGTGATTCGCACGCCCGACGAGGTGGACTCGATTCCGGACGAGGAATTCCCGGTGCTGATGGAGTCGCACCTGGATGGCTGGGAATTTGCGGTGGAAGCCTGGATTCACAACGGTAAAATCGCCTTTCTCAATATTTCCGAATACGTCACCCTGGGCTACTCGGTGTTCGTACCGGCGTCGCCGGACCTCGAAGCCTACCGCGCGCAGATCACCGCCCAGATCGAAAAGCTCATCAAGGCCTTCGATATCGAGTTCGGCCTGATTCACCCGGAATATTTCGTGACCAGTGATGGCGAAATGTACTTTGGCGAAGTGGCCTATCGCCCGCCGGGCTTCAAGGTGTTCGAACTGCTGGAGCGGGTCTACGGTTTCAATGCCTATCAGGCCAGCATGCTGGTGTTTGACCCCAAAGCTACCGCCGAGGAAGTCGCGACATTCTTCCCGCGGGAGATTGAAGATGCCAACGGCTACGCCGGCTGTTTCGGTGTGTACCCACGACGCCGTGTGGTCAGCACGCTGGAAATTCCGCAGGAAGTGGAAGATCATCCCTACTTCGAATCGCACGAGCTCACGCCGCCGCTGGAAGAAACCGTCACCAAGCGCACCGCATTTGGTACCCACTGGGGCCTGGTGTACTTCAAGGGGCCGGATGCGCACCAGTTACGGGACCTGCTCAAACATCAGGAAGACCTCGACTATTATGTCTAGTAATAAGCAACGCTGGCGGTGACGGCAGAGAGCGACAAACTGAGCGGCCTGCTGGCCATGCTGGACGAGGCCACCGCCTTGCTGGCGGCGGCGAGGGACTTCGCCAAGCCCGGCAAACTGCCGCGGGTGCTGGATACGGCGCGCCGGGTGATGTTGCTGCCGGGTGGCTGTGCCGCCGTGGCCGCACGTGCGCGCACGATCGAGGAAGCCGGGGTGTTTGCGGGGTCCGATTGGGCCACGCCGCAGATTCTGGTACCCGCCCTCACGCCACATTCACTGGGCAGTGCCGATGCCCACACGGTGGTCATCGAGGCGCTATCGGAATTGCGCTTGCTGAGCGTGGCCCTGGGCGAGTACCGCCACCCCCAGCTACCCGCGGAGCAGGCACACCACTACCTCACCCAGGTGATTGCCATCAACCTGCACCTGCTGTTTGGTGCGCCCACCGAGGCGGAACGGGCCAGCCAGGGCAAGCTGGCGCTGCTGCCGCGCAATCTTTTCAACTACCTCACTGAGCGCATCGGCTACGAGCATGTGATCGACCAGCTGATCGACGAGATCTGGCGCATGCTGCAGCAGCGGCCCATTCAGGTGGACAGCGTCAAGCACATGATCACCCAGATCGCCAGCTGCCAGGCGAACCCGGATATCGACCTCGGCAGCAGTGGGCAGGGTGCCAACCGCCTGGTGAGCGCACTGTTCAGCCCCACCCGCGGTTGCGCCGAAGACCCCGGTGTGGCGGTCTATCTTGAGCGCCTGCACAGCATGGACCCGAGCGGCCTGCAGAGTGAGGCTACCGGTTGCGCGCGCGCGATGCATGACACCGGGCTGGTATCGCCCTACCACGCCGTTTTGCTGCGCTTCCTGCTGGAACAGAACGACCACCTGCTGGCAGAGGCGCTGGGGCTTTCCGCCACGGGCCGCGATTGCCTGCTCTGTTACCGCGACCTGGTGCATGCGCTGATTCACGGCTGTGTGCAGCCCGATACCGCACAAGCGGTGTACGGTCTTGCCCTCATGCTGGAACGCGGCATTCTTTATCAGCCCGCCGCCGCACCCGCCCTGCTGCGCCAGCTGGGGTTGCAGCTCTCGGCGGCCTCCCGCGAACGTCTGACACTGGCGTTCGGCAACGGTGTATCGCCCCACGCCCGACTCATGGAGGGCGTACTGTGCATGCTCGGGCAGCCACTGGGCGTGGGCCAGGGCAACAACCCCACTTGCCAGTCGGCGCGCGCCCTGTCCATGTGGGCATACAGCGACCCGGACTACCTGTTGCAAATGGTCGCCTGGGCCGCGCGGGACAACGAAATCATCATGCATTTCGAAGGGCAGCCGATTTCCTCCTGTGCCAGCGAGGGCGGGCTTGCGGCCACCCTGCCCCTGGATCTGGACCCGGTATCGCTGCTGGTAGTGCCGCACCTGGACCGCATCTACGCGGAAATGGGGCGCCGCTGCATCGGCCGCGAAGGGGACCCGCACCGCTGGGTCAACCCCGAGTTTCACGGCTGGTGGTCCGGCCGGGGCTTTCGCATCAACGTGGATGTCGCCAGCGGTCAACTGGCGGACCTGGATGCCTTCCTGCGCCACTTCTACGCCAGCTACCATCCCTACTATAATGGCGGCTTGCCAGTGATCCATCCGCAGCCCGCTGGCATCGCCGTCACCGACAGCGCCGCGCGCTTTGTTGGCTGGCACGCCATCACACTGCTGCGGGTAAACATCGACCCGGGTAACACCATGCGCGTGTATTTCTACAACCCGAACAACGACAGCGGCCAGGACTGGGGCGATGGCGTGAAAGTGAGCACATCAGGCAACGGCGAGCGGTTTGGCGAATCGTCCCTGCCCTTTGAGGAATTCCTCTCACGCCTGTACATATTTCATTACGACCCGCTGGAGCCGGGCGCGCTGGCCGACGTGGCGCAGGAAGAGCTGGACCGCGTGACCGCACTGGTGCACCGCAGCTGGGGCGCGGACCGCATCCCCCCGACTGCGCTGCAGGCGAGCGTAAGCCCGCATGCTTGAGGACTTTCTGCAGGACGACCTGAGCCTGTTCGCCCTGCCCCTCTACCTGGCAGCCGTGCTAGTGGAAGCGTGGCACGCCCACCGCCATCAATCGGGTCGCTACCGGCTGGGCGACACGCTGGCGTCTTTTTCCATGCTCGCGGCGTCCGCGATCGTGGAACTCCTGCCCCGCTTGCTCGCGCTCGCCGCGTTTGTCTACCTGCATGAGGTCAGCCCGCTACGTGATGTAATTGGCCGCCAGTGGTGGGCGTGGCTGTTGCTGTTTGTGCTGGATGACTTCAGCTATTACTGGTTCCACCGCGCGAACCACGAGGTGCGTCTGCTATGGGCGGGGCACGTCAACCACCACTCATCGCAATACCTGAACTTCGGCACTGCGCTGCGCCAGGGTGTGGGTGAGCGCGTGCACAAGTTCCTGTTCTGGATGTGGCTGCCGCTGCTGGGCTTCGACCCGGCGATGATCGTCACCGTCATCAGCCTGAACCTGTTTTACCAGTTCTGGATACACACCCGTGCCGTGGGCAAACTGCACCCATGGATTGAGGCAGTGTTCAACACGCCCTCCCACCACCGCGTACACCACGGTTCCAACGTGCGCTATCTGGACCGCAACCACGGTGGTGTGCTGATTATCTGGGACCGACTGTTCGGCACCTTTGCCGACGAGCGCGACGACGAGCCTGTGGTCTACGGGCTTACCACCAACATCGATTCAGATAACCCGTGGACCGTGCTCAGCCACGAATATCGCGCCATCTGGCGTGACCTGCGGCGCGCGAACAATTGGGGCGACCGCCTGCGCATACTCTTTCTGGCGCCGGGCTGGTCGGCGGATGGGCCCGACAAGCGCGCCTCAGTGCTGCGCGCGCAGGCGGGCATGCACTAGCGCGGGCGATTGGGCGCCGGGATGTCGTCTTCATCCTCGCGCCTGGTAACGCCGAGCAGCTCCGCTTCGGATTCCACGGTGAGGTTCTGCAGGCGCTTCTTCCAGCGCCGTTTTGCATGACGGCGCAGGTTGGGAATATCGTCGCTCTCGTCCATGATCGGCTGGCCAATCAGCGCCTCGATCACATCCTCCATGGTCACCACACCCAGCCAGCTGCCGTACTCGTCATACACCAGGAACATGTGCTGGCGTTCGCGAATAAAGCGCGTCATAACCGATTCCACGTTGGCGCGGTCGGTGACAATGGTAGCGGGCTTCATCAGGTTGGCCACCCGTTGCCCTTCGTCCGCACGAATCACGTCGTGGCGAAACAGGATACCCAGCGGCGCTTCGTCCGCATCCAGCACCGGGTAACGCGAGAACTGGTGTTCCTGAATCTGCTCGATGAACTCGGCCACAGTCTGGTCCGGCGCCAGGGTCTGGCACACCACGCGGGGCGTCATGATCTGGCGCACGTTGATCTCGTGCAGGTCCAGCACGTTGGAGATCACCCGCTGCTCGTCCTCGTCGATCTTGTCCAGCTCACGGCCGAGCAACGAAAGCGCCTTGATCTCCAGGCGGATGTCATGCTCCGGCGGTTTGCCGCCAAACAGCTTCATGATCTGGTCGGACATCCAGATCGCCGGCTTCAGGATAAAAATCAGGCCGTTGAGTATGGACGGCAGCGCCGGCGCCATAAGCACCCAGTAACGCGCGCCGATTGTTTTCGGCATGATCTCGGAGAACACCAGGATAAGCAGCGTCATGATGGCGGATGCAATGCCAAGGAAACCGTCGCCGTAGATCTTCACGACTTGCGCACCGACACCGGTGGCACCCACCGTGTGAGCCACCGTGTTCAGGGTGAGAATGGCCGCCAGGGGCTGGTCGATATGGTCCTTCAGCACCTTCAGCTTTTCCCAGCGTTTCGGGTGCTCCTGTTTCTGCTGGGCAATGTAGCTGGGGGTGATGGATAACAGTGCCGCTTCCAGTATCGAACACACAAAGGAGACAGCGATGGAAAGGACAGCAAACGCGAGGAGAAGGCTCATGAATTAGCTAAAGATTCCAGCAGCGGTTTGATCGGGACAGGCTGGACTGTACGCATTTAACCACAGGGCGTCCAGCGCAACACACCGGGCGCGTTGGCCTCAGTTATTCGACAGCGGCGCGCGCCTCATCGACCGCCTGTGCCACCAACGGGATGATTTCCTCGAGCACCAGGTTCACCGGCGCACCGGAATCGCGGCGGGTGTAATCATCGATGGCCACATAGCCGCCAATCATGCGCTCGGTATCAATCCAGGACACGGCGCCAAAGGCACCCGGGTCGTAGAATACTGTGGGCGCTTCCCCGGCTGTGTCGGGCGTCACAATCCACCAGCCCATACCGTAAGGCACGCCGAACTCACCGCCACGGTCGACCTGCATGAACGCTACCGAGTCTTCCGACATCACCCGGTTGTCACCGCAGAGGCCACCGTTGAGGTGCATGAGCAACAGCTTGGCGTAATCCTGCAGGCTGGAAATGGCGCCGCCTTCGATGTTGGGGTTATCCAGCCCCTGCAGGCTGTCGGGGCTTCCGCTCCAGCCCTCAAGGTTGGACCACATATTGCCGAACTGAAACACCTCAAGCTCACAGGGCTCTGCGATATAGGCATCAAACGCCTGACGCCAGGTACTGTTGCTGACCTGCTCTGCAACCGAACCTGCCAGCTGCCACTGGGAGCCGCCGTAGTCAAATTTGCTGGCGGGGGGCACCGTGCCTTCCAGCTCGGTGCTGTAGATTGTACGCGCGCAGGCCTCCAGCGTGCCGCCGGGGGCATATTGGCACAGGTGGGCGCCGTATACGTTCAAGCTACCCAGCCCGGGAATACCCGAGGTATTGCTCACAAGCTGCGTGACCGTGCGGTCTCCGTACACACCCTCCCAGGGCAGATAGCCGCCGATGGGCTCGTCCACTGAAAAACCGGCATCCGGGTCGTCGTTCAACGCCATCAGCAGCATCACCACCGGCACCTTGCTGGTGGATGCCAGCATGACGATCGTCTCCAGACTGTGGTCACCAAAGGCGGCCTCGTGCACGGTGCCCTGCCGCTGGTCTACCAGCGTGACGGAGATGCCGTCGAATATGGTGCTGTCATCGAGGAATTGCTGGAAGCGCTGGTCCACGGCAGTGAAGTCGTAGGCCGGCAGTACCTCGGGGGGTGCTGGTGGTGTATCGACGCCATCACTGCAGCCGGCCAGCGAAAGTGCGAAAAGCGGCAGCGATAACCACCGGAATTTAAGCTCATGCATAGTGCGAGAAGTCCGTTGTTATTATTCGTCCAGATAATAGCGCAGCGTGGTTTACTGCTTGCGCTTCACGATTTTCTTGCGCAGGGTCTCGTAGTCGTCCATTGAGCACCAGAAACAGAGACTTGTAAACCCTCCTGTCGCCGGTGCGGATCAACGCCTGAAGTGGGCCGTGCTGTCAGCCGCCAGCCAGGCAAACACTACATAGGCCGCTACATTCTGGTCCAGCGCCTCAGGGTCGATCTTGTCCAGGGTGTCATCGTGCGTATGGTGCAGATCGAAATAATCCATGCCGTTCTGCACCAGGCGCAGCGATGGCAGGCCGGCGGCCACCATGGGGACAAGGTCTGGCCCCGAGCCGGAGGTGTTCATGTCGCCGGGGGCAATACCCAGCGGTGCCAGCAGTTCGGCCATGACATCCACCACGGTCTGACCGGCAGGGGACACCTGTGCGGTCATCTTCCAGATGCGCTCCGCGCCGAAATCACTCTCGGTGCCAATCACGTGCTGGCCGAGCTGCTCACGGTGCGCGTTCAGGTATTCATAACCGCCGAGCAAGCCGACTTCTTCGGCACCCCAGAGCACCAGGCGGATGGTTCGCCGCGGCTGCTTGCCTGAGTCCAGAATCATCTTGGCCGCTGCGGTGGTAATCGCCACGCCAGCGCCGTCATCAATCGCACCGGTGCCGAGGTCCCAGCTGTCCAGATGACCGCCGATAATGACGACCTCCTCTGGCCGCTCACGCCCCACAATCTCAGCGATCACGTTGCCACTTGGGGCACTGGGCGCGCTTTGCGGGCGCAGCAGCAGATGCAATCGCAGCGGCAGGCCGCGACCCAGTATGCGCTCAATCTGGTCTGCATCCGGGTTGGACAGCGCGGCTGCGGGGATTTTCGGCACACCTTCCGCATAGCGCATCTGGCCGGTGTGGGGGAAGCGGTGATCATCCGTGCCGATGGAACGAATGACAATCGCCAGCGCGCCTTTCTCCGCCGCGACACTGGCTCCCACGCGGCGCAACTCGCCGTAGAACCCGTAGGATGAGCCGTCCTGGCTGCGCTGCATGGCGTGGCTGACGTAGGCAATTTTGCCGCTCAGGCTGCCGGGGGCGGCCGCGCGCAACGCCTGCAGGCTCTCGAAGGCGACCAGTTCTGCCGCTATGCCCGCTTCCGGCGTGGCTACCGAACCGCCAAGTGAGGTAATCGCCAGCGGCTGGGGGAACGGCGCCAGCAGTTCGGCGCGTTCTGCACCGCGCGTCCAGCCCGGGATTTCAAAGGGCTCGATGCGTACATTGGCAAACCCCATGCGCTGCAGACGTTGCACCGCCCATTCACGAGCGCGGGCCTCGCTGGCGCTGCCAGCCAGGCGTGGGCCTACTTCCGTGGTGAGCGCCTCCACAATATCCCAGGCCATGGTGCCGTCCAGCGCCCGGTCACGCAGGGTGCGCGCGTGCTCGACGCTCCCAGGGGTGAGACCGACCGCTTCCATCGCGGGCTCCTCACCCTGCGCCGAGGGCACGGTGAATGTCAGTAACAACATGGCAAAGGCGCAACCACGCCGCAGTACGGAGAGAAAATCCATCAGATCAGGCCTGAATATGCGAAAAACTCGCCCATTATCGCCGAATTCATCGCACGTCGCATCCTCCGGCGAGCGTTTGTGCCCGCTTGCCCGCGCGCGGCCCACCGCAGCCACCGCACAGCAAAGGCGAATTAACCGAGCCAATAATGCAGCTTGTGCTACGCTTCCTAAAAGATGAACGCGCTCATGCCCCGGCCTACGGGGGTACAACATGGGCCATACCCTGGTGCCGCAATGACACGCAAACTGTCACCACTGCGGTGGTTACTATTCTGGTTGACGGCTGTCACCGCCTGTCACGGCGCGTTCGGCAGCCAGGCGGTCGCGCTCGACATCCACGCAGGAACTGTCATAGGCGTGCGGCCCGAGAACCTGGAACTGCTTCTCGACCAAAGCGTGAACCAGACGCCTGAAGATGTTGTCGCTCGCTGGACTGCGGGGGAATTCAGCCCGGCAACTGATCTCAACCTGGGCCTGCAAAGACAGGGAGCCTGGGCCCGGCTGCAGCTCAAGAATACGATGGATCAACCCACCGCGGTGGTGCTTAGCCACCACTACGCTCCCACCGACCTGGTGGTGATTCGAAACCCCCGCCCCGACGGCAGCTGGCATGAACGACGCAGCGGTGACCTGCAGACAACAATGGGCAACGAGCGCCCCCGCACCCCGTCCTTCCTGTTACAACTGCCCGCGCAGTCCACCACGCCCATTTTTCTGTTCGTGGAAACACAGTCCAACCTGAATTTCGAAATGTCCGTCTATGCGCCCAACTCCTACAATCGCGCGGAGCAAACACTTGCGTTGATCTATGGTGCCCTGTTTGGTGCGGTCCTGATCTCTGCGTTCTATCTGGTTCTGAGTGCCTTCATGGTGCGCAGTCGATTGGCCATTATCCTCGGCACCTACCTGGCCCTCTACGCAACCTACGTCAGCTTTCTCATGGGTTATGTGCAGTACGCACTGCCCGATGCGTTGACGCCCTACACCAATCAGCTGCACATGCTGAGCCTGGCGCTATTGATGCACCTGGGCACACGCTTCTACCGCTCCTTTCTTGACCTCGCGCACAAGGCCCCCACCGCGGACAAGCTGGTTGCTGGTCTGCAATGGCTCTCCCTGGGCCTAGCCTTGCTGCACGACCTGCCGCCGCTACTGGCCATGCTGCTCAGCCTGGTGGTGATCTTTATAGGACCCCTGCTAACCACGGGGTTGGCCCTGTATCTCTGGCGTCGCAAAGTCAAACAAGCGGGCGTTTTCACCCTCGGCTGGGTGCTGGCGCCTACCGCCGCTGTATTGAACACCCTGCGCGTCAACGGCCTCCTGCCCAATGCGGACTGGTTGCTACACCTGCCGGCCATCGGCCTGCTCATGACTCTCGGCTTTTTCAGCTACGCCGTGCTACGCCGCTTTTCACAGGAGAGAGAACTCGTATTCGTGGACCCTCTCACCGGCCTGCTGAACAGACGCGGTCTGGATGCGCGCGCCGCTGACGAATTCGAACGCCGCGAGCGGTTCAGCGTTCCTCTCACGCTGCTGGTGCTGGATATTGACCATTTCAAGGTGGTTAACGACACCCATGGCCACGGTGTGGGCGACCAGATGCTCAAAGCGCTTGGGGATTGCCTCACGCGGGTATCCCGCGAACTGGACCTGGTTGCACGCCTGGGTGGCGAGGAGTTCGCCATCCTTTGCGTGCAAACCGACCTGCGCTCCGCCACGGTATTGGCCGAACGCCTGCGGCAGGCCGTCGGTGCGTTGCACGTCGCCGGTCAGCGTTTCACTATCAGCATTGGTGTTGCACCCGTACGAGACAACGACAGCAGCATTTGGGATACGCTGGTGCGTGCGGACAGCCTGATGTATCAGGCAAAGCACGAGGGGCGCAACCGCGTGGTTGCAGCCGGGCACATCGCCTGACGCGCCGCTAGAGCCAGGATTCCGCTAGCGTGTGCGCTGCGAGGCGATGGTGCCGCCGTCTACTACCAGCTCGGCAGCGGTAATGTAGCTGGCATCGTCTGACAACAGAAAGCGCACTGCCGCCGCCACCTCGCGCGGTGCCCCCATCCTGCCCAACATCACCGGGCGTTCGAAATGCCCGGGATCAAGATGCTCCACCACGGGCTGCATCATGGGTGTGAGGATATAACCCGGCGTCACGGAATTGATGCGAATATTATCGCGTGCCAGATCATCCGCGAGCGAGCGCACCAGCGCCAGCGTGCCACCCTTGGAGGCCGTGTAGGCCGGGTTCATCTGATTACCCAACGTGGCGTTGATGGAGGCGATGGCAACGATGGCCGAACCAGGCTGAGCGGCAAGGAGGCTGCGCAACTGCTGCACCATAAATGGCAGCGCCTTCAGGTTAACATTGAGCACCGCATCCCACTGCGCTTCCGTCATTTCCTCAACCGGCACCGCGAGCGAAATACCGGCCGCGTGCACCAGGCCGCCGATACTGGGCAACGCTGCCCGTGTTTGCTCCAGGGCGGGTGCGATATTGGCCATCGCGCTGAGGTCGACGCCCACACCCACGGTGGCAACGCCAAACCGGTCAGCGAGGTCCGCAGCCACCGCCACGCTGCGCTCGGCGTTGATATCCCATATAGCCACAGGACGACCGACTTCCGCCAGCGCCTCTGCGCTCGCCAGACCAATACCGGACGCGCCGCCAGTGATAATCACGCCACTGCCAGGGTTTGCAGACTTGCTCATTTACACAGCCTCCTCTTCATAGTCACGGGCAATCTAGAGCACTGGGCCACACTAACCTAGTCGACTCGGGCAGAAAGCGTGCGCCAGTTCAAATGTATGAGCCTGCCTGATGATACTGCCGCCCCCTGCTTCTCGCAGCTAAAACCCGAAACCTGTACTGTGTGCTCTGCAACCTGATTGAGGACATCACCGTGGCAGATGCACCCGCCTACATCGTGGCCAACTTTATCGTTCACGACGCCGCTGAATACCGCCAATACGAAAAAGGCTTCTTCCCGATTCTCAAGCGCCACGGCGGCAGTTTCATCACCTACGATGACAATCCGGACACCCTGGAGGGCCCTGAACCACGCGAGGGGCGCGTGGTGCTGTTCCAGTTCCCCAGCGAGGCGGCGGCACGGGCCTGGTACGCAGACCCCGATTACCAGGCACTGTCTGAATTTCGCCGGGCAGGCACCGAACTTAAGTTCCTCACCCTACTGCACGGACTGCCGCCGCGAGCATAGGCAGACAGACATGAGCATTCCAGTACTGCCTATCACCAACCCACACTACGGCACGGGCGTGTACCGGCGCCGTATCCGGCTGATGCACGGTGAAGGCCACGTATGTGCCGAGTTGGAAGACAATAACCACGGCTTTCGCGTTGGCATTGAGCACGATGGACTGTCTATCACAGGCATCACCGGCGATGCGTTGCGCACGCCGCTGTCGACCTGCCCCGGCGCCCTCGCCCGCCTGCAACGGCTGGTGGGCGCTGACGTTCACAGCGATGCCACGCAACTGAGCCGGCGCGCCGACCCGGCTAGCAATTGCACGCACTGGCTGGACCTTTGCATACTCGCGATCAACCATATCCCGCGTGGCGCCGTTGACTGGCAATACGATGTCGCTGTGACCGATGAACGCGACGGTGCTTCAGAGCTCAGTGTGCACTGCAACGGCGTGGCCGTGCACTTGTGGCATGCCAGCGGCCTCGCGCTGACAGCGCCGGAACCGCTTGCCGGGCGCACACTGTTCCGCGGCTTTTCCAGCTGGGCGCGAGACTGTTTCAGCGGCGATGCCCTGGAAGCGGCACTGGTGTTGCAGCGCGGTAATTTCGTGGCACAGGCGCGGCGCTTCGCCGATGCACTCGGAAAGGCAAATGAGCCGGTTAAAAAACACCAGAATGGCAATGTTTGCTATAGCTACTCAGCGGAGATAGTCGAGCAAGCGATACACCGACCACACAGCGTGCGAGACTTCACAGAAACGCCGGAGCTGTTGCTGAAGTTTGTGTGAGAATCGGGTGGTCACGGCCGCTGGCAAGCCTGCGGCGCGATCGCCCCTTACACGGCCTCAAGCGCTTCGCGCTGACGCGCGCGCGCCCTCACTTCTTCCATTTCCTCGAAGTACGCACCCTCGCTGATCACGTTGGACAGCTCCGGATAATCCTTCGCCAGCACATTGCGCATGCCGATTGCCTCCCGCGCTGCCTCCGGGGTCAGGTGCAGGATGTCCTCGTATTTCAGCATGAAATAGGGCTCGGACGTGCGGCCGATCAGCAGCCCGCGCTCCATGCGCTCGATGATAGCTGTCATGCATTCGGGGTAATGCAGCGTGGCGCGCATCAGCTGCCCCGACAGTAGCGTGCTGTTGATAATCGTCAACTTGCCCGCGAGCCCGGGGCTGAGAACGCTGTAGCAGCTGGTGATTTTCATCGCGGTGGGCACCATTTCATTGATAATGTCGAAAGGTGCCGCCGCGAGGATGTGTTCGAATACGTCGTGAATCTGGGAGCTGCGCATCTGCCAGTAATCCAGGTCGCTTTCCGGCTCGTGCAACTCGATGATGTTGGGTTCGAACTGGCGGTCGTGCAAGTAGCGATAGTAGATACCGCCCACACTCTCCGGCGGGTAGTGCCTGAAGTCATCCCGTTCCATAGTGGAGAGATAGCGTTCCGACAGCCAATCCGCGAAGCGCGGATTCACCTTTTTCTCCGCATCGAAGAGTCGCTGAACCTCTGCGTAATCCTCCACTGCACCCAGTGCCTCGTAGAGCGCTGGCAGGCTGTAGGTCGGGGGCAGATCACGCCCGTTACGTCCCAACATGCGCAGGGCTATGCCTTCCCGCACCCGCGCGTCATTCAGATACCGCGACGAGCTGATCAATATGGAGCTTGCGGAGGTGGGTGCCGTCGCCCCCTTCATCAGGTAAGGTATTTTTTTGTCTGTCATCGGTGCCTCCGTCACAATGGCGGGTGAACGCAGCGCCTCAGGCGCCGGCCGGGCTGAGCATTTCGCCGGGAGCGGCCCCCGTGGACTTGCCGTCGGCGAAGGTGACCTCGCCGTTGACCATGGTCAGGCGCATGGGCGCCGGGTCACGGGTGAAGCGCCAGGTAGTGCCGCCGTTTTCGTCGGGCACATCGAAGGCCTTCTTCATCGGACGGCGGTCCACCTCCTCAAGGTTAAACACCGTGATGTCTGCGCGTCGACCTACCTCGATCCGGCCCAGCTCCTGCAGACCGAAGAAGTCTGCCACTTTGCCGGTCTGGGCGTGCACCGCCTCCTCCACGCTGATCCAGCCCTTCTCCCGGCAGTAATAGCTGAGCAGGCGAATGTTTTCACCGCCCCCACAGAGCATCTGCCCGTGGGCGCCGGCGTCAGAGATGTTGGGAACCGTCCACGGATCCTTGATCAGCCGCACCACCATCTGCTCGTCCTGCGGGAAGGGTGCCATGTGCACTGTGGAGTGCACGGAGTTCTTTACCAGCCATTCGGCCATGGCATCAGAGGGATGCACACCCAGCTGCTGCGCATAGTCAGCGAGGGAAATATCCACGGGGCCCACGCCGTTTTCCGAGTTGATCAGCAGCAAGCTCTGCGGGTTGGCGAAAGGTGAGTGTTTCCAGACTTTCTCGTCCCAGCTGGCGCGCGCGCGTGCGCGCCAATCCTCGTCCTGCAGCAGCTTCAGTTTTTCTTCCTCGCTCTCCGCCAGCACCACTTCGTGCCAGACATAGTCATTGGACTGAGCGAAAATCAGCGACTTCTTGATGCTGATCACACTGGTCGGGGGCACGTGGGCAAAGCCTGCCCGGATATCCCGCCCCTCGCGCTTGAAGCGCTCGCGAAGAGGACCAACCTTGTCCTCGATATCTTTCTGGAACGTCAGGGTCGGCGCCATGCCCGCCACCTGAGCGCGAATCGCTCGATCGCCGATCAAGCGGTCGATGCGCGCAATGGAGTCCGGGGCCGTTTTGCGCATGAAGGTATCGACGATCACCTGCAGGGTGGCGCCGGGGTACTTCGCCAACACATCCAGCAGGGCCTGCCACTCGGCATCATCCGCCTTCAGGGTTGGCACTGGACGGTCCTGACCGTCGTGGTCCAGCAGGTTGGAGGACATACCCAGGGCCCCTGCGGCCAGAGCCTCATCCAACAGGGCACACATGCGCTGCACCTCTTCGGCCGTTGCGCCGCGCTCCCAGGCATCCATGCCCATCACCGCCAGGCGGATCGCCAGGTGGCCGACAAAAGCGCCATAGTTGGCGGGCACCTTGACCTTGCTGGTCATGGACGCCTTGTACTCCGGCCAGCTGCGCCAGTCCCAGGGCAAATGCTCCAGGAAGGGCGCCACCGGAATATCCTCAAAGAAGGAAAAGATATTGATCATCTCCCTGCGCACTGCAGGGTCATCGGAAACCGGCGCTGCGGTAAAGCCACAGTTGCCGAGTATGGTGGTGGTCACACCATAGCCGGGCAAGGGATCTAGATCTGGCTGCCACCACATGTTGGCATCAAAGTGGGTGTGAGTCTCGATAAAGCCCGGTGACACATAGCAGCCGCTGGCATCCACCACCTGTTCCTGTGCCTCGGGCTGCAGGCCACTAGCCACCTCGGCAATGCGGCCGTCGCGTACGCGTACGTCCGCTGTAAACGCCGGGGCGCCGGTGCCATCGACGACCATTCCGCCGCGAATCAGAATTTGGTTGAGCATGGGTATTCCTCTACAGATGAATCATCACATCGGTTGGCCGGCAGCGCCTGCTGAGATAGACAAGCCCGTGATGCCCAGGCCGATACATGTGCTGACGGTCTGCACGTGGCTCCCGATTACTTGTTATAACTGTTATTCAAGCTACCGGAGGATAAGAGGCCAACGCAATCCAGGTCAAGCACGGGCGGTTCACGGTAGCGTGGGACGAAAACCCTCACCCAAGCGTGTTAACCCGCCGTTAACTGCCGCCGGCTTAAGGTGTTTCCAATCCCATTGGAATACCATCGTCGGCAGTAAAACCGAAGACTCAGGCTCGAACTTCAGCAGCAGCCTCACCGTCAAGTGGCAGGTGGACCTTCGGCAAAGCCTCAGCGATCAAAGGCGATTGTTCACCCCCGTTCACTTCTACCAACTACACTGCACTTTCTGTGTTTCTTAGTGGTAAGCATCTCGGCCCTCCATTGATCTCTCTTTCTGGTGCTTGACGCTTCACTGTGGGTTAAGCTCGAAACAGACCTTCTAGTCTTCCGTATCGCTGCAGTCGCCATGCTTCTCATCGCAGTCGTCGAACGGATATTGGTGTATGGCATGAGTTACGATGTTGGCGGGCGTCCACCGATCTGCTTAGAAATCACATTGGCTGAAACAAGAAGTTCTTCGTTATAAAGATGGAGATTGTCTGGCGATACTTCGTCTTGCATGACATGTAATGAAATTAGATACCGGGGTTGTTCCTCTGGCCCGAAAACAGGAGCAATGATATGGCTCACACCGAGGCACTCTCTTTTGGAGAGCTCCTCAGCGGTATAAATTCGTGTTCCCACGATTGCTGCGAGTTGTTCAAGCTTCGCGTGCAGAATGTTTTTGGGGTTTTCTGTTTGTACCGAGGCCAAGAGTTCGCGTAGCTGAGAGATAGTGTCGTCGGCATTGTTTTGTATGCCGTACACAGCCAAGCCCATCTTACGGATATCAAGCATAATTTTCTTCTGGCGTTTACCTTGCTGGTTTGGTTCATGCCACCATGCGCTGCTTAGCCATTGATCTATATCTTCCGCAGAGCGCCAGGCCATAGCAATTGTGCCATGTGGTGGCTGGAGTGGGACGCTTACACCTGGCGTAATTCCGAAGCCCTGCGTAGAGCCTACTGTCAAGACCACTTCCTGCCGACCGGCATCAATTCGAGCCAGCGTACAACCAAACCCAAATTTCGCGTGAAGGCGATTCAGCTCATCGTTGGCAATTCCTAGAAGCGGAAAGCTACGAGCAACACCGTTTAGCAAGCGGAGTACTCCAAACCCCAATCTGTATGATCGATCATCAAGCCTTTCAACATAATTCTCATCTCGCAACGTCTTCAGGATGAGAGAGAGTGTTGATGTGCTTAGATCAAGACGACGCGCTATCTCTACCCCGCTTAATCCCTCTGGGTTTGTCGCCAGAGCCTCAAGTACAGCAATGACTCTTGACGTAGGTGGCGATGCTGCTACACTCATGTCCAATATCTCGGATTAGAAATCCTAATATTAGGATATCATTAGAGGAGGTGTCAAGTGTTTAGTGAAGTTACAAGAGATATGAATGTTGGGGATCTTAGTGGATGGGGTTTGAAGGCGTGGGATTTCGATGAATTCCACCAAGCAGAGCTCCCGGCCCGGCTGGAGTCCGGGGTCAATGACAAAGTGACGTGGGATTTAGAATGTGCCCCCCCGTTCTCAATTACGCTCCCTGATGGGCGTGCTTACAGCTATGCTTCAATTGAGGGAAAAGTCCAAATTACCCCGGGGATACATGCGGACGCACAGTGCGTGATAGAGATTCAAGAGCGTGCCTGGCAAAACTACGTTCATGAGTTACGGACGCCATCGTCGTTGGTACTCTCTCAAGCCGTGCACTTTCTTCGTGGAAACATGGACGATTGGCGCACTTGGGCTCCTGCCATCCAGTGTATGTATTCTGGACGGGAGATCTTTGATCCATCACGGCCTCTTCTGTCTATGGACGGAACACCCCTAGACCTGAAAAAGACCTTCCTTCCAGAAGATGACCCGGAGGAAATGTCCCACTTTCTTCGTACCGCAGGATATTTAGTCATCCGAGGAGCTATGGCTCATCGTCGCGAGGAAATTGCGACTGAAATAGAGCGGATTCGTTCGCAATCCAGGGAAGGGGAGATATTTTCATGGTGGACACAGAATTTGGACACGGAGCAGCGTTTCCCTTACCGACTCATGTTTCTTTCAGAACGGTCGCCTCTTATCAGATCACTAATGGAAGAGGACACCACAGTTCAAGATATTGTGGGCCTTTCGAAGAGAAATCTTGTTCCGCTACACGACCGAGGACAGGGCGCTATGACGGTGCTTAAGCCCTTCGGGGCAGGCGCAAAACTGGCGCCAAGTATCGCAGGCAATCTCGGCTGGCACGCTGACTGTGGCCTTGGGGGCTGTAATATAATGTGTCCCTCTATCAATATTGGCATTCATCTTGATGCCGCAGGGTCCCGGAGTTCCCGATTGTGGGCACTTGCAGGTACTCATGGTCGCTCCGTCCACAATACCGCGTTGATGGGGACTGATCACCCGCGTGCGGTTCCCTTGGATACATCACCTGGCGACGTGACGATCCATTATTCCTGTTTGATGCATGCGGGTCCGCCCCCAACTGGCCCTCATCAGCGGCGCACACTGTACCTGCCATTTTACGCCCCGGAAACACTGCAACTTCTGGGACGGTTCCAAAGCTTTGAACAGATTCTTCCAGGCTTTGGCACGGGAAACATTCCAAGTCTCGATCAAGTTGCAGAAGAGCAAACAACGTATCGCGATAAAGTGAAGCAGGGCTTAATAGGTTAGAAAAAGTGGTTGCTATTAATAAATTTGTAACCTTGCGAAAAAATACCACCTTTTAGTTTCTACTAGAGCCAACTTGTTCACTTAGGCCCGACTTCAATCCGTATATGTTTTAGTGGTTTGAAGCCGGGTTCTGAATATTCGAATATGAAAATCCAAGACTCTCGTCACATGTTGCGCACGCTATTGATCGACCTGAGTGTGCCCGGCTGAGGATGGTCGCGGGAGATTGCTTCCTCAATAGACCAACGCACAAGTGTTC
The DNA here is from genome assembly GCF_000423125.1 of Haliea salexigens DSM 19537. GTDB lineage: Bacteria > Pseudomonadota > Gammaproteobacteria > Pseudomonadales > Halieaceae > Haliea > Haliea salexigens. The sequence goes on along the minus strand of NZ_AUHJ01000002.1, from coordinate 230,930 downwards.
ACTCCACAAACCTTGAAGGAAAGCCTGAGGTTGTACCCGGTCAATCGCATAGTGGGTAACACCGCAAACCAGGAACCGCGGCTCTTCGTGCGAGTAGCCGATCCCTTGATTCTCACAGGAGCAGCGGGTGGTGAGTGAAGAAGCATAGGGCGGAAACATGATCAGCCTACAACAACCCCCGGAAGGCAAAACCCATAGGTTTTCCATAGGTTCACTGACCGCGTTCCGTCAGCACTCCGACGGAAATAGCCTTCATCGAGGCAGATTCGCTCAATTTTCAAGCATTTCGATAATGGCGGGTTTTATGGCGGGTTTTTGAATATTCCGCATGTAACTTATTGATTTATAAAGGGATATGGCGGAGAGAGAGGGATTCGAACCCTCGATAGGTTTTACCCTATACGCCCTTAGCAGGGGCGCGCCTTCAGCCACTCGGCCACCTCTCCGTACAGACCGCTCCCGGGTGATTGCTGCGCGTTGGCACCCCTCAGGAACGGCGCGCATCATACCACACTGACCGTAAATTCAAAGTCCTGCTGACCTATCACGACCACTATCTGGGTGCGGTCAGCGTAATGCGCGACTGCACATCGGCCTCTACATCCTTGCGTTGAAAACGCACCGGTCGAAACTGCTTGTCACGGTAGAGCTCGGTCTGGTCCGTGAAGTGCGGCGAAGCGGGGTCACCCGACTGGCTGTAGGTCAGCAGTGCCTCCGCCACGGGGCCGTCGTCTTCGTAGCCGACGGTCAGTACGAAACTGCTGCCGTGAACCACGGGGTAGCCGGCGTCGGTGAGCAATTCGCTGCCGTCAATCCGCGTTGGGCTCAGCATGGCAACGGGATGCTCAGGTATATCCGACACCATCAGGTTTGCCACGCCTTCATAGCGGTTGCCGCCGTGGATGGGAATGCCGCGCTCGCCGCGATAGGCAAACTGGCCCTCGCGCAGGGGCGCGTCGAGGGCGTAGCCCGCAGAGGTCAACACCGCCGCGGCATGTGCAAGTTTTTGCAATGCCAGTTCGCTGTCAGCCAGTGTATGCGGCGTGGTGAGCGGAGCAGCGGCATCGAAGGGCACCGCGAACAGATCTCCCTGACGCATGCCATCCTCATAGGCATAGGCTGCCAGCCACTCCCGGAACAGCACTGCACCCTTGCTATCCAGGTCGAACCGCCCGTTGAAGCCGCGCAGGGCGGCGCAGGCATCGGCCAGGTCGACTGTGTCCTCGCAGGCCTGCAACAGCGGCGGGACCAGTAACAAGGCCGCCAGGCTCTCGTTCTCGAAGAGCAGGCTTTGTATGCGCTCGATCGTGAATTCGCCCTCTTCGATCAATTGCACGTTCATGCGGGTGCGCAGGCTGCGCGCGCTGGCCTCAGGCCCGTACAAGGGCGAATACCCGGTGAGGGGCGCACTGGCATTGGTTAGCCAGTAGCTGTCGTTGGCGTTGAACACGTAGTCTGCGCGCTCCAGCAGCGGCCGGCGCTCGAAGGGCTCGGTGCCGGCCAGCGGCGCGGCGCCATCCTGTACCCACTCGTAGCGGCTGTCACTGCCGTTGAGCAGGACAAAACCCTTTTTCTCATAGACGTCTGCCGTTAGCGGGTCGTCGATCAACTGCCGGCGCCACAGGGCAATGGCCTCGTCGCTCAGTCGTCCCACCGTAGAGTTATCCAGGTACACGGCGCGGCCGTCTGCACTCGCGGCGATGGTGTTCACCCACGGCATCGCGTTCCAGCGCCGGTGCGCGTCGATGAAGCTGTCCATGCTGGTCGCCAGATTCATGTCGCGCCACTGCGCAAGCAGGTGGCTATTGTCGGCATTGGCGTCGCGCACAGTGAAAGCCGTGCTGGCGGTCCAGGGCATACCCGGCAGGGTCAGCAACGGGCCATAGTGACTGAAATACAGGGTATGGTCTTGCGCCTGCAGGCTGCCGTCCGCCTGCGCTACCGGAACCGACACCGCGACCTCGCGCATGGCGCGCTCTTCGCCGTCATAGCGATAGACGGTGGGCTTGCCGGGCACCAGCTCCAGTTTGTAGAACACCAGCCGCTGGCTGGCGGACACCGTATGGCTCCAGGCCACATGGCGATTAAAACCAATGGCGACCCCGGGAGCACCCAGTAGATGCCCGCCGTAAACGTCCAACTGGCCGGGAATAGTCAGGTGTTTTTCCCAGAACCGGTTATCGCCATACCAGGGATAGTGAGGGTTTCCCAGCAGCAGCCCACGACCATTTGCCGTGCGCTCCTTGCCGAAAGCCCAGGCATTGGACCCCATGCCCTGCAAGCTCGCGGCGTCCGCGGCCCGAGCCAGGCGCCGATCACTGACCGCGTGCGCCGCCATGGGTGTCTTCCCCGGGGGCTGCGCGGCCATCAGTGCATCCGCCATCCGTGGCACAGTTTGCGCCACCAGCACCATACGCGCCATGAGGTCGGTATCGGCAATGGGCTGCAACCAGGCAGCACCATCACACCAGGACCCTACGCGCTGTTCCGGGTGTTCAGCCAGATAACGATTGTAGCCATCGGCGTAACCGCGCAGCCAGGCGCGGTTGTCACTGTCCTGACGGGAGAGCGCGGCCACGGCGTGGGACTGTATACCCAGCGCCGCGACAACGGCGTCACTGGCCACGTTCGCATTGTCGGCCCCGGCGCCCAGGTAGCGGGCCAGTTCACCGCGTGCGGTGAGCAATGAGTGACCGATATTGCAGATGTGATCTTCCGCGGCGGCATAACCCTCACCGTACCCCAGGCTGGCGAAGTCACCGGCGGTGATGTGCGGCACGCCGAAGCTGCTGCGGATGATTTCCACGTCGTAGTGTGACGCTGAGGGTGGCTGGGTGCTGGCTTCGCCTGCAGGTTGGGGGTCCGGGCTTTGGCAGCCGGCGACAAAACACAATGCCAGCGCGGCTAACGGACGGGAATAACGCGTCATGGGGGCAGCACTCCTGTGCACGAGAACACGGGGTGCGGGTTAGTCCCGGGAATCGTCCTCCGGGGCAGTTTCCACATCACCCTCCTGGATACGATTGTAGATTTCTTCGCGGTGGACTGCGACATCTTTCGGGGCGTTTACCCCGATGCGCACCTGATTGCCCTTGACGCCCAACACGGTGATCGTGATGTCATCGCCAACCATCAGTGATTCACCCACCCGGCGGGTCAGTATGAGCATAACTCCTTGCCTCCTGGCGCCCGCTAACACACTGCGGGCGGCGCTAACCATGCGCTGCTGAATACTTAGTGTTAGCCGAGAACGTTGAAAACGCAACTACCGGTTTGTATCAGTTTGCAATATCGCCGGCAGGTGCCTGGTCGAGTTCAAAGGCGGTGTGCAGCGCGCGCACCGCCAGTTCCATGAATTTTTCCTCGATGATCACCGAAATCTTGATTTCGGATGTCGTGATCATCTGGATGTTGATGCCCATTTCCGAGAGCGCACGGAACATGGTGCTGGCGACCCCGGCGTGCGAGCGCATGCCCACGCCGACAATCGACACTTTGGCGATGCGGCTGTCCACGCGCACCTCACGCGCATTGAGCTCTGCCGCCACCTGCTCCAGAACAGCCTGCGCCCGCGGCAGGTCCGCACGGCCCACAGTGAAAGTGAGGTCGGTGCTGTTGTCTTCCGCCACGTTCTGCAGAATCACGTCCACCTCGATATTGGCGTCGCCAATCGGCCCCAATATACGATAGGCCACTCCGGGCATATCCGGCACGCCGAGAATGGTGAGCTTGGCCTCATCGCGATTGAAGGCGATGCCGGCGATTGTCGGCGTTTCCATCACGGATGCGTCCTCCAGGGTTATCAGGGTACCGGGGCCTTCCTTGAAGCTGTGCAGCACCCGCAGTGGCACCTTGTATTTGCCGGCGAATTCCACCGAACGAATCTGCAACACCTTGGAGCCCATGCTGGCCATTTCCAGCATTTCCTCGAAGGTGATGCGGTCGAGCCGTCGCGCATCGTCAACCACACGGGGGTCGGTGGTGTACACGCCATCCACATCGGTGTAGATCTGACACTCGTCAGCCTTCAGGGCCGCGGCCAGGGCGACGGCCGTGGTGTCGGAACCGCCGCGCCCCAGGGTGGTGATATTGCCCTGCTCGTCCACGCCCTGGAAACCGGCCACCACAAGCACAAAGCCCGCGGCAAGGTCGGCCTGCAGGCGGCTGTCATCGATATCGCGAATACGCGCCTTGGTGTGTGCACCATCGGTAAGAATGCGCACCTGGCTGCCGGTGTAGGATTTGGCGGCCACGCCACGCCGATTGAGCGCCATGCTCAGCAGCGCGGTGGTCACCTGTTCGCCGGTAGCCAGCAGCACGTCCAATTCCCGCGCCAGGGGCGGCTCTTGCAGCTCGTGCGCCAGGCCCAGCAGCCGGTTGGTTTCGCCGCTCATGGCGGAAACCACCACCACCACCTGATGGCCGTCACTGCGAAAGCGCGCGACTTTATCCGCTACCTGGGCAATACGCTCGACGCTGCCGACGGACGTGCCGCCGAACTTCTGCACAATCAAACCCATATCAGGCGTTCTGGGCCAGTGCGTCTGCCACCCAGTCCGCTACCGCACCCAGTGCTGCCGGCAGGCCGGCCACCTCGCTGCCACCGCCCTGGGCCATGTCCGGACGACCGCCGCCCTTGCCGCCCAGGCGCCCGGCGAATTCGCGCATCAGGTTGCCGGCGCTGACACGGTCGGTCAGGTCTTTGCTGACACCGGCAGCCAACGCCACTTTGTCGCCATCCACCGCCGCGAGCAGCACCACGGCGCTGCCCAGCTTGTTCTTGACCTGGTCGAGCGTGTCGCGCAGTGACTTGGCATCGGCGCCCTCCACATTGGCAGCCAGCACCTTGATACCGCCCACGTCGACCGCCTGCGCCGTCAGGTCACCGCCGGCGGAGGTGGCGAGCTTCTGTTTCAGCCGTGCCAGCTCCTTTTCCAGCTCGCGGTTCTCGTTGCGCAGGGCGCCGACGCGGGCTGCCACGGCGTCGCGCCCGGCTTTGACCACTTCACACACGGCATCCAGCTGCGCCTCGGTGTGGGCAATGGCCTCCAGCGCACCGGCGCCGGTGACAGCCTCGATACGGCGCACACCAGAGGCAATACCGGATTCCGACAGAATGCGAAACACGCCGATATCGCCAGTACGGTCAACGTGGGTGCCTCCGCAGAGTTCCACCGAGTAGTCCGCCTCCCCCATGCTCAACACGCGCACTTCGTCGCCGTATTTCTCGCCGAATAGCGCCATGGCGCCGGCTTCGATGGCTGCATCCATGGACATGAGTCGAGTAGAAACCGGGGTGTTGGCGCGAATCTGCGCGTTCACCTGGGCGGCGATTTCGGCCAGTTCCGCAGGCGTGACCGCCTCGAAGTGGGAGAAGTCGAAGCGCAGGCGCTCGGAATCCACCAGCGAGCCTTTCTGTGTGACGTGCTCGCCCAGCACACGGCGCAGCGCCGCGTGCATGAGGTGCGTTGCCGAGTGGTTGAGGCGTGTGCGCTGGCGCACGCTGGCGTCAACGCTGGCTTGCAGGCGGTCACCCACCTTGACGCTGCCTTGCAGCACCGTCACATGATGCAGGTGCTGACTCTGTGCCTTGGTGGTATCGGTGACTTCAAGCCGCACGCCATCGGCCTGCAAATAGCCGGTGTCGCCGGCCTGACCGCCGGACTCGCCGTAGAACGGCGTGCAATCGAGCACCACAACCCCCTGCTGATCGGCCTGCAGGGCGTCGACGGCGGCGCCGTCGCACAGCAGCGCGGTCACCCTGCCCTCGCCTTCCACGCTGTCGTAGCCGGTAAACTCGGTGCTGCCTTCCAGCGTGAGCACCGCGTTGTAATCCACCTTGAAACTGCCGCCTTCCTGGGACCGGCTGCGCTGTGCCGCCATTGCTTCCTCATAACCGGCCATATCCAATTCCAGGCCGCGCTCGCGGGCGATGTCGTTGGTCAGGTCAACCGGGAAGCCGTAGGTGTCATACAGTTTGAACACGACGTCGCCGGGGATGGCGCCACCGCTGATGCCGGCCAACGCGTCCTGCAGAATCTGCAGGCCGTTGTCCAGCGTCTTGGCGAACTGCTCCTCTTCGGCCAGCAGCGCCTTTTCCACCTGCGGCTGCAGCTTGACCAGCTCGGGATAGGCGTCGCCCATCTCTGTGGCCAGCGTAGCCACAAGCTGATGGAAAAACGGCGCGGTGGCGCCCAGCTTGTTGCCGTGGCGGATGGCGCGGCGAATGATGCGGCGCAACACGTAGCCGCGGCCTTCGTTGCCCGGCAGCACGCCATCAACAATCAGGAATGCGCAGGAGCGAATGTGGTCGGCAATGACGCGCAGCGAATTGTGCTCAAGATCCGACACGTCCAGCAGCTTCGCCGCCGCGCGGATCAGCGCCTGGAACAGGTCGATCTCATAGTTGCTGTGCACGCCCTGCTTAACCGCGGCGATACGCTCCAGGCCCATGCCGGTATCCACCGAGGGCTTGGGCAGCGGGTGCAGTTCACCGCTGGCATCGCGATTGAATTGCATGAACACCAGGTTCCAGATCTCGATATAGCGGTCGAGATCGTCGCCTTCGCTGCCAGGGGGGCCGCCGGGCACGTGCGGGCCGTGGTCGTAGAAGATTTCCGAACAGGGGCCGCAGGGGCCGGTGTCGCCCATCTGCCAGAAGTTGTCTTCATCCAGGCGCGAGAAACGCTCAGCGCTGACGCCCATCTCCTTCAGCCAGATATCGGCGGCTTCATCGTCGGACACATGCACGGTCACCCACAACCGCTCGGCGGGCAGGCCCAGGGTCTCGGTGAGAAAGTGCCAGGCGAACTGGATGGCCTCACGCTTGAAGTAGTCACCAAAACTGAAGTTGCCGAGCATCTCGAAGAAGGTGTGGTGGCGCGCGGTGTAGCCCACGTTTTCGAGGTCGTTGTGCTTGCCGCCGGCTCGCACGCAGCGCTGGCTGCTGGTGGCGCGCACATAAGAGCGCGGCTCCGTGCCCAGGAACGTATCCTTGAACTGGTTCATGCCCGCATTGGTGAACAGCAGCGTGGGGTCGTTGCCCGGCACCAGCGAACTGCTGGGCACCCTCGTGTGGTCCTGCGCCTCAAAATAGGCCAGGAATGCTTCGCGTATGTCGCCTGTTTTCATTGGAACCCTGCCATCTGTCCTTCAGCAAACCCGCGACCCGCCAGAATATGCAGGTGCAGGTGGAATACGGTCTGGCCCGCGCCGGCACCGTTGTTGACGATCAGGCGAAAGGCCTCCGCCACGCCCAGCTGTTCTGCCACTTTGCCCGCAGCCAGCAGCAGGTGGCCCAGCAGCGCCTGGTCGTCTGCCGCAGCATCGACCAGGCGGGGAATACCCTTCTTTGGAATCACCAGCACATGCACCGGCGCCTGCGGGTTAATGTCGTTGATGGCGATGCAGTGCTCGTCTTCGTAGAGCAACTCCGCGGGAATCTCGCCACTGACAATCTTGCCGAATATCGTCTCAGACATGCCTTACCCCAGTTTCTCGTCAGCGCTGAGCTGTCGCGCCTCGCTTTCCAGCATAACCGGAATACCGTCGCGTACGGGGTACGCCAGGCCACTGGCCTTGCAGATCAGCTCGTCTTTTTCCTTGTCGTACTCCAGCGGGGCCTTGGTTACCGGACACACCAGAATACTCAGCAGTTTCTCGTCGATCATGACAGGTCCTGAGGAATGCAAAGGGCCTGCATTATACGGATTTTTCCCAGCCATAACATGCCGTTGGCCGGCCCCCTGCGGGGCAGATCCGACGCCACAGCGCTGCCGGCCAGGGGCGCCCGGCCAGGGGCGCCCGGCGAGGGGTGCCCGGCGAGGGTCATGCAGCTAGGGAGTGTTGCCTGCCTCGGGCAGGCGCATGGGCGGCACCAGCAGCTGCGGGTCGATGCGGGCGCTGCGCCAGGACATGCGCCAGTCCAGGTGCGGCCCGGTGGCACGGCCGGTGGCACCCACCTCGCCGATAATGTCACCGGGGGCAATCGCGTCGCCCACCGCAACCCGTACTTTGCTCAGGTGCAGGAAGGATGAGGAGAGCCTGTAACCGTGATCGAGGATAATGGTTCCGCCGGAGTAAAACAGGTCCGGTTCTGCCAGCGTCACCACCCCGGCCGCCGGGGCCCGCACAATCGTGCCGGTGGGCACGGCCACGTCTACGCCGTAATGCGGGCTACCGGGCTGGCCGTTGTACACCCGCTGGCTGCCGTACACACCGGAAATGCGCCCCTCCACCGGCCAGCGAAAGCCCGCCAGCACACCGGCCAGCAGATCCGGGCGCCGCAGCTGCCTGGCCTTGGCGGCATTCACCAGCTCCCGTTCGCGGGCGATACGCGCCAGCTGCTCCGGCGGCGGCGTTACCGTGCGCTGGGGCACACCCTCTACCCGCTGAATATTGTATTCCCGGGGGGCGATGGCCAGTTCCTGCCGGCAATCTCCCACCTGCAGCACCGCGCTGGAATCGGCGTCACGACTAAAGCCGGCGATGAACGTGCCGTCATCCAGCACGTCCAGCGCGGCACCGTCGAGCAGCACTGGCGTACCCGGCGCCGCCTGGCCCCAGATAAGGCCACCCTGCTGCAGGTTTCCCTGCACATTCAGGCACGCGGCAAACGCGGAGTGGGCACCGACGGCCATGAGGGCGGCAAACAAGCAGGCTTTCATCGTTCGATTCTCCTTGGCAAACAGGGACTGCCCGCTAGTGTAGTGAAACTCGCGCCGTTAGAATACGCACCATGAGTCGCTACCGCCCACCCCGCCGCCGGGGGTCGCCCTATATCACCCCGCAGGGGGAGGCGGTGCTGCGCGCGGAACTGCATCAGTTATGGAAAGTGGAGCGCCCGCAGGTCACTGACGTGGTACACGAGGCGGCAAAAAACGGCGACCGCTCGGAAAACGGGGATTACATCTACGGTAAACGCCGGCTGCGCGAAATCGACTCGCGGGTGCGCTTTCTCAGTAAGCGGCTGGAGGAGCTCAACGTGGTCGACCGCATACCCGCGGACACCGAAAAAGTGTTTTTTGGTGCCTGGGTCACCCTGGAGGACGAAGCCGGCAGGGAACGTTGCTACCGCATCGTGGGCCCCGACGAGTTCGATCTCGCTGCCGGCAAGCTGAGCATGGATTCTCCCCTGGCCCGCAGCCTGCTCGGGAAGCGCCTGGATGATGAGGTCAGCCTGCACAGCCCCGGCGGCGAACAACACTACGTGATTGCTGCCGTCGACTACAGCGACCCTGCAACCCGCGCGACCTGAACCTCACCGGCCGCGCGCGCCGCGTGGCAGGATCAGCCCCCGGGATTGTAGCCGTTGGTGAAGCAGGCTTGTTCCGGCGCACAGGTGTCGACGAACCGGCCCTCGCCCTCCGGCCTCAGGAAGGCGGATTTCTGTGCCTGCGCCGCAGGCTCGCGCCGCGGCAAGCTGTGGGGGTCGTTGCCAAAATCAGGCTCCACCGGCGGGGTGTTGGTGATGGGTGGCGGTGCGGTGCCTCCCTCAAGCGCGCCAGCGCCTACCGGGCCGTCGTCCCACAGGGTCAACACCGAGCCGGTAAAATCACCTGCAGGCACGGGCTCGAGGCCCACATAGGGATTACTGTCCGGGTGACGCCCGGTCTCCAGCGCGGGAATACGCAGGTGCGCACCGATACTGCGCGCCATGAACTCCGCCGACCACATGCTCACCTGGTGGTCACCGTAGGCCACTTGCAGCAACACCGAATGCACCGGCGTATTGGGCAGCGGGTCGCGCTCAATGTGCACAACATAGCCGCTGGACTCGGCGCGATCCCACAGCAGTTGCGCCATGGACAGCAGGAAGCTCTGGTCTTTCACGCTCGGATAGCCACCGCCGTCTTCGCCGGTACCGCTACCGCTGAAAAACGGCGTAAAGGCGTTGAAGTCCACGCTGCGCCGCAGCAGGAAACTGTAAGACATACCCGGCACACCCAGCACGCCGCGCGTCACATCCTGAATAACCGCCATCAGCGCGCCGCCGAGAATACCGCCCTGGCTGTTGCCATCGTAGTACACCGTGCTGTTGTCAAATACCGGCTGGCCCGCCGCCTGGAAGGCTGGGTCGGCCGCGAAGCCCGCGTCGCTCTTCAACAGCCGGGCCAGGAACATGAAGTTCAGCAGGCCCTGCTGTTGCCGGTCGAAGAAGGCCTGCATGAGGCTGAAGTCCTGCAGTACCTGAATCGCAAACGGCACATCGGCGCTGGCAAAACCCGCCCAGTCGGTGGCGCAGAACATCATCTGGTGGTCCAGCGCCATAATATCGACGTTCTGCCGTGTGCCACCGCGCGCCTCATTGGCACTCCCCAGCAGGCCGTGCCCGTACAAAGATGGGCGCGCCTGTGCCTTGGGTGGCGCTTCGAAGTCTTCGGCCACCGAGCGGGGGATACGGCAAACGAAATTGGCCGCAAACAGGTTGTCGCCATTCAGGCGATCCGGCAGGCCGTCATCGGGTGTGGCGTAGTAGAACGCCGAGCCCGGTGCGCCTTCGTCGGAGTCGAGGAAGTTGGGAATGAAGAACGTGCCGGCGATTTCTCGTGCGATCTGCTCATCCTGGCCATCGGTGCAGCCGTCGGGGTCGCAGGGTGCGAAATCAGTGAGGGTATCAATAACGTAATCCGGCGCGGCGGCACCGAGGTCCGCAAAGGCTTCGTCGCGAATGTGCAGCAGGCGCTCGGTGATGTTGCGGGCACTGGCCACGGTGAAGTCCCAGGCCAGATACAGCTCGCTGCGCTCAACACCGGCGTCTTCGAGCGTACTGAACAGCGCGTCCATGGCCGGGCGACGCGCCTCGATGTCCTCGTTGTCGGTCAGCGTGTCATCGCGAAACGCGCGGAACACTTCCGGCGCCTCCAGCACCTCACCGGCGCTGTCGCGCAGGTTGCGCAGCGCCACAATGTAACGCTCCCCCCGCTCGAACTGCACCATGGGGCGGATAATAAAGGTCTGCTCGGCGGGGTCGTCGGTGTTGGCATCCAGCTCCGCAAACACCAGGTGCTGTTCACCGGTGCTGGCGCGAATCACCACAACCGGCGAATCAACCTCCAGCGACTGCGCGAGATCGCTGATCGACGGCGCGCCGGTCTGCGCCAGATCCACGCCCGGCACCTGCGCGAGAATCATCTGCGAGGGGGAAAAGCCGTCGTTGCGGTTCCATTCCGCGGGGTCCACGCGATCACCGCGCCGATTGGCCGGTAGCGATTCCTGATTGAGGTTTACCCGACGCCCGGTCTCCAGGCTCTCATCAGCCACCGTGAACACATCGCTGGGCCAGGGGAACATGCAGTTCTCCGCATCCAGCATCTCGCAGCGGTCAGCGTTGGGGGTATCGATACTGATCGGCGGTGGCGGCTCGGGAGGCGGGGTGACCGGTACGGTATCGGTGCCATCGGAACAGGCCACAAGGCCCGCCAGTAATGACAGGTAAAGCACGGGGCGCTGCAATATCATGCAAACCTCCAGGGTCAGATTATTGTTATGCAGACCCGGAGACTAGCGCAGCCCGCGCCGCTCAGTCCAGCGCAGCGTAGACCATCGACTCCAGCTGTCCGCGCAGGTTGAAGGTGCTCGACGGCATAAGCTGGGTCATGAAGATCACCACCAGCTCCTCTTCCGGGTCGACCCAGAAAAGGGTGCTGGCCAAGCCGCCCCAGAAGAAGCTGCCCAGTGAGGCCAGGTTGCCGTTCTTTACCGGGTCAATCTTGTTGGCAAAACCCAACCCGAAACCCACACCCTCGTACTCGGTTTCACTGAAGCTGCCCATGGCGAATTGCTCCAGGTCCACGTCCCCGGGCAGGTGATTGGCCGTCATGTACTCCAGCGTGCGCGAGCCCAGAATGCGCACCCCATCCAGCGTGCCGCCCTGCAGCAACATCTGGCAGAAACGGAAGTAGTCACCAACGGTAGACAACAGTCCGCCACCGCCGGAGTAGAACACCCGGTCGCGGAACCGGCTGTCCTGGCCGTCGTCGTTGCAGACCAGTTTTTTCGCGGCATCACGCTCGTAGCAGGAGGCGAGCCGGTGCACCTTGTCCGGCGCTATATTGAAGGCGGTATCGACCATACCCAACGGACCGAACAGGTGTTCCTGCAAATAGTCCGGTAATGACTGGCCGCTGATCACCTCGATCAGGTAACCCAGCACATCGGTCGCCAGGGAGTAGTTCCAGCGGGTCCCCGGGGAAAACTCCAGCGGCAGCTGCGCCAGCTGCTCGATCATGTGCCTGAGCGTATAGCCCGGGGCCGGGTTGCCGATCTGGAGCTTGCGGTAGGCGTAGTCCAGGTTGCTCTCACGCAGGAAGTCGTAGGTGAGGCCCGAGGTGTGCCGCAACAGATCGCGGATGGTCATGGGCCGCGCGCAGGGTTGCGTGGCAAACAGCGGGAAAGCACCCGCCGTGCGCACCGCCAGCTCACGCCACTCGGGGATAAAGCGGTGTACAGGGTCATCCAGCGAAAACAGGCCGCGCTCGTACAGCATCATCAGCGCCACCGAGGTGATCGGCTTGCTCATGGAGTAGATGCGGAAAATGGTATCCACGCTCATCGGCGTATCGCGTTCGATGTCACTGAGCCCCGCCACGTCGAGCAGGCCCACGCGGCCGTAACGGGCCACCAGGGTGACGCTGCCCGGCAGTTTGCCGGGTTCCAGGTAGCGGCCACGTAAATGCTCGCCAATGCGCGCCAGCTGTGCCGCATTGAGGCCCAGAGTCTCGGGATTTACCTGTTCCATGCGGTCTCCTGATCGCGGCGCGTACGAAGTTGTCGGGCAGTGTGCCAGACTGGTCACAAGGGGTACAGAATATTGCCGCTCGGGGGCCCTGCTGCTACCATTCGCGCCTTCCCTGACACCCTGCTGCCACGCCCGCCCCGGAGCTGCCATGACTCGTCTTTCGCTGTCCGAACTGGAACACTCTCAGGAATTCGTTGGGCGCCATATCGGGCCCACGCCGGCGCAGCAGGCGGAGATGGCGCGCCTGCTCGGCTTCGACAGCCTCGACGCCCTGATTGACGCCACCGTGCCCGCGCGCATCCGCAACCAAGCGCCCATGGACCTGGCCGCGCCGCAAACCGAGCAGGCCGTGCTGGCGCGTCTGCGTGCCATTGCCGGCAAGAACCGTGTGCTCAAATCCTACATCGGCACTGGCTACCACGACACCTATACCCCCGCAGTCATCCAGCGCAATGTGCTGGAAAACCCGGGTTGGTACACCGCGTATACACCCTACCAGCCGGAGATATCCCAGGGTCGTCTTGAAGCCCTGCTCACCTTCCAGCAGACCATCATGGACCTGACCGGCATGGAACTGGCCAATGCCTCCATGCTGGACGAAGGCACCGCCGCGGCGGAGGCCATGACCCTTATGCAGCGGGTCAACAAGAAAAACCGCAGTAGCACGTTTATCGTCGCCGAAGATTGCCACCCACAAACCATTGCCGTGGTGCGCACCCGCGCCGAGGCGCTGGATATCGAGGTGGTGGTCGGTGACCCCGCCCAACTCGCGGGCAGCACAGAGGCCTTCGGCCTGCTGCTGCAGTACCCCGGCACCTACGGCCATGTGCATGACCTGGAACCGCTGATTGCGAAAGCGCATGCTGCCGGCACCTTGGTGACCGTGGCCGCCGACCTTATGTCGCTGCTGCTGCTGAAGTCACCCGGTGCCCAGGGCGCCGATGTGGTCGTGGGCAATTCGCAGCGCTTTGGCGTTCCCATGGGTTTCGGCGGCCCGCACGCAGCCTTCTTTGCCACTCGCGACGCCTACAAGCGCTCCACCCCCGGGCGTATTATCGGTGTGTCTATCGACTGCCACGGCAACGAAGCCCTGCGCATGGCCATGCAGACCCGCGAACAGCACATCCGCCGGGAGAAGGCCACCAGCAACATCTGTACGGCCCAGGCGCTGCTCTCCATCATGGCCGCCTTTTATGCCATGTATCACGGGCCGGTGGGCCTGCGGCGCATCGCCGAACGTGTGCACTACCTCACCGGGCTGCTGGCTACCGGCCTGCAGGCAGCCGGCATGACGGCGGAGAACACGGCCTACTTCGACACACTCACCCTGAACGTGGGTGACCAGCAGCAGGCCATTGTCGAGCGCGCGCTGGCGGCGGGCATGAACCTGCGCATTATCGGCACCCACAAACTGGGCATTGCCCTGGACGAGACCACCACGGCGGAAGATGTCGACCAGCTGCTGGCAGCCATCACGGGCAAAGCGGCGGGAACACCCTGTCGGGATCAGGCCGCTCCGGCCACGGCGATACCCCAGCCACTGCAGCGCAGCGTGGACTATCTGCAGCACCCACTGTTCAACGACTACCACTCGGAAACGGAGATGCTGCGCTACATGCGCCGGCTGGAAACCCGCGACATCGCCCTCAACCAGGCCATGATTCCGCTGGGCAGCTGCACCATGAAGCTCAACGCCACCACCGAAATGCTGCCCGTGACCTGGGCCGAATTCGCCGGCATCCACCCGTTCGCCCCGGCCGATCAGACCGAGGGCTACCGCGAGATGCTCGCGGAGCTGGAGCACATGCTCAAGGAATGCACCGGTTACGATGCCATTTCGCTGCAACCCAACGCCGGCTCGCAGGGGGAGTACGCCGGGCTGCTGGCGATTCGCCGCTACCACGAGAGCCGCGGCGACGACCAGCGCGACGTCTGCCTGATCCCCTCCTCTGCCCACGGCACCAACCCCGCCAGCGCCGCGCTGGCCGGCATGCGGGTAGTCATTGTGGATTGTGATGCCGACGGCAACGTTGACCTCAACGACCTCACAGCCCGCGCCGAACAGTACAGTAACGAACTCGCAGCGATCATGATCACCTACCCCTCCACCCACGGTGTGTTCGAAGAAACCGTGGTCGATGTGTGCGATATCGTGCACCGTCATGGCGGGCAGGTGTACGTGGACGGCGCCAACCTCAACGCACTGGTGGGGCTCGCTTCACCCGGCAAGTTCGGCGCTGACGTGTCGCACCTGAACCTGCACAAAACTTTCTGTATTCCGCACGGTGGTGGCGGCCCCGGTATGGGCCCCATCGGCGTGGGCGCACACCTGCAGCCTTTCCTGCCGTCGCACCCGGTGGTGCCGCTGCCGGGCCTGCCGGAGAGCAACGACGTGGTGTCCGCCGCCCCCTGGGGCAGCGCCTCCATTCTGCCTATCAGTTGGGCCTACATTGCGCTCATGGGCGCTGCAGGCCTCACCCAGGCCACACGCGTGGCGATCCTCAGCGCCAACTACATCTCCCACCGTCTGCAGAGCCACTACCCGGTGCTCTATACCGGGCGCAATGGCACGGTGGCACACGAGTGCATTGTCGACATCCGCCCGCTCAAAGAAGCCAGCGGTATTTCTGAAGAGGACATTGCCAAGCGCCTGGTGGACTTCGGCTTCCACGCACCCACCATGTCGTTCCCGGTTGCGGGCACACTGATGATTGAGCCGACTGAATCGGAATCACTCGCCGAGCTGGACCGCTTCTGCGACGCCATGATCGCCATCCGCGAGGAGATTCGCGCGGTGGAGGAAGGCCGCCTGGACGCCACCGACAACCCCCTGCGCAACGCCCCGCATACCCTGCAGGACGTGACGGCCGAGCATTGGGAGCACGCCTACACGCGGGAACAGGCTGCCTACCCCCTGCCCTCCCTGCGTCAGCGCAAGTACTGGCCACCGGTGAACCGGGTAGACAATGTGTACGGCGACCGCAACCTGGTGTGTTCCTGCCCGAGCATTGATGCGTATCGGGAGCCGGTGGGGGTGTAGACGAGCGGCGGGAATGGAGGCGGCTCGCAATGCATAGTGCTCAACTTTCGTTGGCCGCCGCGCTCAAACCAGTAGAAAAACCGCAACTACCAGCACCAAAACAGCCACAGCAACCCAGCGAGTATGCCGGCGGAATAACGCCTCAGCCTGATCACCCGCCCAGTAAACCAGCAGGGCGAGCCCGAAGTAGCGCAGTCCCCGCGCCAGCGCAGAGGCCAGCATAAACAGCGCGAAGGAGTAACCGGTGGCGCCGGCGACCAGCATTGCGGTCTGGAAAGGCACCGGCGTTACGCCCACGCTTAAAACAAACCAGAAGCCGTGGTCCGCCATGGCCGTGCGTGCGCGTTCAAACTGCGCCGGGTTGGCAAACCACTCAAGCAGCTGATCACCGAACGCGTCGAAAAGCCACAAGCCGGCACCATACCCGACACTGGCGCCCAGCAAACAGCCGAGCAAGGCCAGCGCAGCCAACAGGAAGAGCTGCCGGCGCCTGGCCTGCATAAGCGGGATCAACAGCGCTTCCAAGGGAATGGGCACTACGGTGGATTCCAGAAATGACGCCAGCGTGAGCCCCCACAGGGCATGGCGCGAATGCACCAGGCGGTAACCAAAACGCTGCAACCACGAGCCTCCAGATGGACCAGATGTATCGCTCACGGCTCCGGCCGCCACCACAACCACGTCAGCACGACGACGAACA
The DNA here is from genome assembly GCF_000423125.1 of Haliea salexigens DSM 19537. GTDB lineage: Bacteria > Pseudomonadota > Gammaproteobacteria > Pseudomonadales > Halieaceae > Haliea > Haliea salexigens. The sequence continues at coordinate 214,451 of NZ_AUHJ01000002.1, read as the reverse complement.
CCGTGCTGATACCCGCGGCAAGCACTGTCGGCGCACTGGATAGCCACAATATGCTGGTGCTGCCGCCGAGCATGACCGTCGCCAACCATTTGGCACGGCGTGACACCGCACCGTTCTCCTGCCAGGCACTGATATGCGGCCCGTATTCGGGGTGATTGAGCAGCCAGTCATTGAGTTCCGGCCAGCCGCGGGAGGCGGCCCAAGTGGCGACCAGCAGGAAGGGCACGGTGGGCATAATGGGCAGTAGTATGCCCACCGCCGCCAGCAACAGGGCCGTGATTGCAATAAGGCGCCATAGAAGACTGTGCATTGAGGCATCCCTGCCGGCAGGGAATACTAGCCGATCGCCGCTGCCGCCAGCTCAAAAGAGCGCAGCCGCTTCTGATGGTCGTGGATGGAGGACATCAGCATCAGCTCGTCGGCCCCGGTAGAGGCGACAAACGCGTGCATGGCGGTCGCCACGGTATCCGGGGCACCCACGGCCGAGCAGCGCAGCATGGCGCCCAACATCTGCTGTTCCTGCGGGCCCAAGGTGTCCCAATAGCCCGCCTGGGGCGGCGGCATTTTACCCGGTGTACCCCGCCACAGACGCACAAAGGTTTGCATCATCGACGTTTGCAGTAGCTGTGCTTCCTCGTCGGTATCTGCGGCGAACACGTTGTAGCCGAGCATAATGTAAGGTTTGTCCAACTGCGCAGAGGGCTGGAATTGTTCCCGGTAGATGTCTATCGCCTGCTCCATGTGCGCGGGGGCGAAGTGGGACGCAAACGCGAACGGCAGGCCCAGCATCGCCGCCAGCCCTGCGCCATACAGGCTGGACCCTAGAATCCACAGCGGCACTTCGGTACCAGCACCGGGTGTGGCCACCACAGCCTGGCCCGGCTGCGCCGGCTTTAAATAGTGTTGCAGCTCCAGCACATCGTTGGGAAAGTCGTCCACGCTGCCACTCAAATTGCGCCGCAAAGCACGTGCAGTAACCTGATCGGTGCCTGGTGCGCGTCCCAGTCCCAGATCGATACGGCCGGGAAACAGTGTTGCCAGTGTGCCGAACTGTTCGGCGATAACCAGCGGGGCATGGTTGGGCAACATGATACCGCCCGACCCCAGGCGGATTGAGGTGGTCGCGTTGGCCAGGTGTGCAATGACGATGGAGGTGGCTGCGCTGGCGATGCTCTGCATGTTGTGATGCTCGGCAACCCACAGGCGGTGATACCCCAGGCGCTCCGCATGCTGCGCCAGGTCCCGGGCGTTCTCTAGCGCCTGCGCGGTGGTGCTGCCCTCGGGAACAGCGGTAACATCGAGTATGGATAATGGAATCATCGCCGGAGTATACCGACACTCCAGACCCCGCGTCATTATCGCGGGGGGTCGTGTGGCAGTCCGTTGCGGACAATCATCTGGTGACAACGCCAATCGTCAGCCCGTCAAACTACGCCGCCGAAGGGAAACGCCATGCCTGCCAGTAAGGAACTACGCGCCATCATCGACGCCATACCGCCCGATTTCGCCGACCCCGCCGCCGACTATCTCGCCGTACGCGCGATGTTCGCTCCCTTCCACAGCCGGCCCGTCAGCAAGCACCTGCAAGTCCGGCTGCTGGAATACGGCGGGGTTCGCTGCGGAGACTACGCACTGGAAGCCCACAGCAATCACCGGGTGGCCTTTCACTGCCACGGCGGCGCCTTCGTTTCCACCCCGCTGGACGAGTACCATTTCTACGCAGAAATGATTGCCCGGCACACCGATTGCCGGGTCGTCATGCCGGATTACCGGCTGGCGCCGGAGCACCCCTACCCCGCCGCCCACGACGATTGCTTTAACGCCTATTGCGGGTTGGTGGAATCCGGCGTCGAGCCGCAGAACATTGTTCTGATCGGCGAGTCCTGTGGCGGCAGCCTCGCCGTGGGCCTGTTGCTGCGCCTGCGCGATGCCGGGCTGCCCATGCCAGCGTGCTTTGTGTCACTGACCGGATGGTTCGATCTGTCGGTGTCGGAAGAAACCGGCGAGCGGGGAGACCCGTTCCTGACCCCCGAGTGGGTCCGCAACCGGGGGCGGGACTACGTGGCGGGGAAAATCGCCCTGGACGACCCGCGCGTGTCACCGGCCTTCGCCGACCTCACCGGCCTGCCGCCGCTTTATCTGCAAATCGGCCAGTTCGATACCGTGGGCAATGGTGCCGCGAGGCTCGCGGTCAACGCGCTGCGCTGTGGCGTGGAGGCCACGATGGAAAGTTGGCCGGGGATGATTCAGGGCTGGCACGGGCTGGTGAATGAGCAGGTGCCCGAGGCCGTTGCTGCCTGGTGCCGCATACGTGCCTACATTGTGCACAATGCCGGATAACAGCCAGCGCCCTCGACACTCAAGGCCCAAGCCCGTATAGTGCCGCCCCGCTCACGCCGCCACTGTGGCCACACCACCACGACCACGCCGGCACATCCACGCCCCATTCGCTCGCTCGCAGGAATACGCTCTTGATTACCACCGCGAACATCACCATGCAGTTCGGTGCCAAGCCGCTGTTTGAAAACATTTCGGCCAAATTTGGCAACGGCAACCGCTACGGCCTGATCGGGGCCAACGGCTGCGGCAAGTCCACGTTCATGAAAATTCTGAGTGGCGCACTCACCCCCACTGCCGGCAACGTGTCGGTTGAACCGGGTTGCTCCCTGGGTATATTGAGTCAGGACCAGTTCGCCTTCGAAAACTACAGCGTGGTAGACGCTGTCATCATGGGCGACGCGGCACTGTGGAAAGTGAAGCAGGAGCGCGAGCGCATTTACGCGCTGCCGGAAATGAGCGAAGACGATGGCATGCGCGTGGCCGAACTGGAAGTCCAGTTCGCGGAGATGGACGGCTATACCGCCGAGAGCCGCGCTGGCGAACTGCTGCTGGAAGCGGGCATCGAGGAATCCCTGCACTTCGGTTTGATGAAGCAGGTAGCGCCGGGCTGGAAGCTGCGTGTATTGCTCGCCCAGGCACTCTTTGCGGACCCGGACATCCTGCTGCTGGATGAACCGACCAACAACCTGGACATCCACAGCATCAACTGGCTGGCCGGGGTGCTGAACCAGCGCAAGAGCACCATGATCATCATTTCCCACGATCGCCACTTCCTGAACGCGGTGTGCACCCACATGGCGGATATCGACTACGGTGAGCTGCGCATCTACCCGGGCAACTACGAAGCCTTCGTGGCCGCGTCCACGTTGATACAGGACCAGTTGCAGGCCGGCAACGCGAAAAAGACCGCGGAGCTGGAGGAATTGCAGAGCTTTGTGAACCGCTTCTCAGCCAACGCCTCCAAGGCGAAACAGGCCAGCTCCCGCGCCAAGAAAATGGAGAAGATCAAGCTGGACGAGATCAAACCGTCCAGCCGGGTCTCCCCCTACATCACCTTCAAACAACACAAGAAGCTGCATCGCCAGGCGCTGGTGCTTGAGAATCTCGCTCACGGGTTCGACGACGGCCCGCTGTTCAGCGGTGGCCAGATGATTCTGGAGGCCGGCGCACGGCTCGCAGTTATCGGCGAAAACGGCGCGGGTAAAACCACCTTTTTGCGCTGCCTGATTGAAGAAATCAGCGCTAACCGCGGTGAAGTCAAATGGTCGGAAAACGCGGCCATCGGCTACTGCCCGCAGGACAGCAGCGCTGACTTCGAAGGCGACCTCACCATCTTCGAATGGATGACCCAGTGGCGCATGCCCCGGCACGACGATCTCGCCGTACGCGGCATGCTCGGCCGCCTGCTGTTCACAGCAGACGATGCCAACAAGAAAGCCAGCGTCTGCTCCGGCGGCGAGAAAAACCGCCTGATGTTCGGCAAGTTGATGATGATGGATATCAATGTGCTCATCATGGACGAGCCCACCAACCACATGGATATGGAATCCATCGAGGCGCTGAACAAAGCCCTGGCCAACTACGATGGCACGCTGATCTTCGTCAGCCACGACCGGCAGTTCGTGTCGTCCCTGGCAACCCGTATCGTGGAAATCAAGGACAACAGCCTGATCGACTTCCAGGGCACCTACGACGAATACCTTGTCGACCGTGCGCGCGCGGAGGCGAAGGCCGCCTGACAGAATCGACAAAACTCGTTCCACCACCGCTAGCAGACGCAGGCACAGCCAATGAGAACCATCGATATCACGCGTGAACCGGTAGAGCTCTATAAAATCCTCAAGTTCGAGGGGCTGGTGACGACCGGTGGCGAGGCCAAGCTACTTATTGGTGACGGCCAGGTTCGCGTGAACGGCGAGGTGGAAACGCGCAAACGCCGGCAGATGCGCGACGGGGATACCATTGAGTTCCGGGGAGAGCACATTACACTGCGTTTGGTTTAGCGGCGGCCGCATTGCGCCAAGGCTTCAGTGTTGCACGCGCCGCTTGACGCTCCCATCGGTGATGGTTGCTCCGTTGTCGATTACCATCTCGGACCCGTTCATCCATACCGACTCATCCGAAGCCAGATAAACAACGGCATGCGCGATGTCGTCCGGATGGCCTGACGGGTTGCCCTCTTCCACGGCCTCGTTTCCGGACAGCAACTCGCGTTCTTCTCTACAGGCACGCACCATCGGTGTCTCGATTCGCCCCGGGTGAATTGAGTTGCAGCGTATCGGCTCGCCAACTGCAGACGTGCCCGCCGCGATCGATTTGGTCATGGAGCGTATTGCGCCCTTGGCCGCGGCATAAGCGAATACGTAAGGGAACCCGCCAATTGCAGTGACAGATGACATGTTGATGATTGACCCGCTCCCCGCGCCCGTCCCTCTCATGGCCGGCAAGGCGAATTTGCAACCTAGAAACGTGCCTTCGCTATGCACCTGCTGTACCCGCCGAAAATCCTCTAGCGAGGTTTCCTCAACCGAGCCGGCTATCACTATGCCGGCGTTATTCACCAGCACGTCAAGCCTGCCGTACCTGGCAAGCGTCTTCTCCATCACTTCTTTCCACGAACTCTCGCTGGCGACATCGTGACACTGGGTCATGCAGCGCTCGCCGACTGCTTCCTGATACTTGCTTAAACTCTGCTCATTGATATCCGTGGCAACTACTGTGGCACCTTCTGCCAACAATCTGCGCACAATTGCCTCACCCAGCCCTCCTGCAGCCCCGGTAACAATCGCAACTTTTCCTTCAACTCTACCCATTACCCGCTCCGAATATTGTGCATGCACTTCACCAAACAACCGGCGCTGAAATCACCTGCATTGCGGGTGATTTCAGCGGCAATTACCTACTCAATACTAGAACGTGTAGCCGATGCTAACACCGTAGGTTTTCGGCGGCAGGTAGCTTGTGAATGACGGCGTCCCCAAAGCGACAATCGTTGTATAACCGGATGACTTCACCAGTTCATCACTGGCGTTGCGCATAAACGCGCCGACCCGCACCCCGCTGGGATGATTGTAGTTCAGGAACACGTTATACATCTCATAGGACTCCTGATAGTCGGGATTTTCATTGAAACTGGTCAGGTAATAGTCGTCGGAATGGACCATTTCGCCGCGCAGCGTTAGATCACCCAACCCCACGTCCCAGCTGTATTCTGCGGCCACGGTAACGCTCAAATCAGGCGCCTGCGGAAGCTGGTTCCCCGCGAGATTCTGAGGTGGGGTGCCGGGGAAACTCGGGTTTTGCGACTCGAATTCGTCAAACTCCGCGTCGAGCACACCAACCGCAACGTCAACCTGGAACCTTTCCGTCATGAGCAGCTTCGCCTCAAGTTCGAGGCCCTGAATCGACGCGGTTGCCGCATTTTCAGTGAGTGCACTGGCGTCAAGCACCTTGGTTACCTGCAAGTCGTCGTAGTCGTAATCAAACCCCGTCACAGCCAATTGCAGGCGTTCGTTCATGAGTGTGGCCTTGGCACCCAGCTCGATACTCCTGATCGTCTCCTCATCAAACGAGGGGCTCTTTGCACCCACCGAGAAACCGCCACTCTTGAACCCGTCAGAGACGCTTGCATACAGCATCCAGTCGTCCGTTGGTCGGTATTGCAGGATAAGCCGTGGCGAGACGTTGTCGAAGTCCAGGTCGCACTCGAGTGCATTACAGTCTCGCAATGCTGTGCGCAGGGGAGAATACTCGTCAGTGATTTCGACCTCCTCATAGGTGTATCGAACGCCAGCGGTGGCTGACCAAGCGTCTGAGAAGTTGTAGGTTGCTTCGCCGAAAACAGCATAGGATGTTGTTTCCACGTTAGCTCCGTTCACAAAGAACAGGGTTGAGCCTACGCCGTCGGCTGGCGGATAGAACGGCGCCGAACTGTTCGGCAAGAAATACCCATCTCTAGCGACTGTAGCTATATCGTTGGATTCGTTGAAGTAAAATGCACCGGCAAGCCAGCTCAGTTTGTCGCTGTCATAGGAGAGCTGAAACTCTTGGCTATATTGCTCTGCGTCTTCCTCGCGGTTCGGTCCTGAAAACACTACAACGTTGGTCGCATCAATATCAGACTCAACGTTAACCTTGGTGTCCCGGTAGGCACTGATGGACTTGAAAGTCAGCTCTTCACCAACCCAAGTCGCCGTGACATCGGTAGCAAAAATGTCACGTTTGTTCAAAATATCCCGTTCTGTGTTGACGTCACGGCTGCCCACTGGAAAGGCCTCTCCACCGAGCAAAACACCTGCCAATTCGGCGTCCGGGTTGGTACTGCCATTAAATTTCATGCCGTACATACTATCGTTTTGGTGGTACTTTTCGGCTACCCAGTCCACAGTCCATTCATCGGATACTAAAAATCGGACAGTGGAGCGAAACGCCTGGAGATCCTGAGCATCCACATCGTTCCCGGTAAACAGGTTGGTGCCCCAGCCGTCATGACGGTCTGTACGCAGTGCAATTCGTGCCAGTACCTTGTCTTTCACCACAGGGCCGCTGATAGCTGCCTCTACAGTTGCGGAATCATAGTTGCCAAGGCTAGCGTCGATGTATCCCGACAACTCCTCAGTAGGTGAGTTGGTGATAATATTGACGGCGCCACCTGTTGCATTACGTCCGTAGAGCGTGCCCTGTGGTCCGCGCACAACTTCAAGCCTTGATACATCAAAAAAACTGGAAGCGACTGCCATTGGCCTACCGATATAGACGCCATTGACATGCATCGCAACGTTCGCAGTTGTGCCATTATTCAAAATGGAAAAACCTACGCCACGTATGGTTGGTACTGCCGAACCCAGCCTGACGGCAAAGTTGACGTTGGCCATACCCTGCTGAGCATCTTCCATGCTGCTGACCATGGTCTCACGCATGGACTGCCCAGTGACGGCGGTAACCGATAGTGGGATGTCCTGCAGCGATTCCTCTTTCTTTCGCGCCGTAACCACCACCTCCTCCAGCGCTCCGCTTCTCTCGGCAGCGTAGACCGAGGTAGAAACGAGTATGGGTGCAATAGCCAATGCCAACTTAGTCTTCGAAGTAAATTTCATAGCGATAATCCTTATTTTATTTCAGATACTGTCACAACGTATTACGCCGTGTTTTGGTGAAAACCTCTATTGCTCAAGAGCCATCGTTTGTAGTATCAAAAACACCTCCTTGGGACCTGCCGATTAATTTATCGGGTAGCATGCCAACTGGTTAGTTGATCATGCCTTCTACCTTTAGCATTCTCTCCAATTCGTTTCTGACGACTTTTCCGCTTGTATTACGACCAAGCTTCTCCAAAGGAATAACGAGAATTTCTTTCGGGCATTTGTAACTGGCGAGTTGTGCGCGACAAGCTGCCAGCAAATCTTCCAATAATCCTGAATCGTGAGCTTGATCAGTTGCGATAACGGCGACGGGTACCTCTCCCCATTTCTCATCACGCGAGGACACGACTACAGCTTCCAGCACCCTGTGATCCGCGAGCAGAATCGTTTCTATTTCGACCGGATAAATGTTCTCACCGCCAGATTTTATGAGGTACTTTGCCCTGCCGTAAAAATCCAAGGATCCATCGGCGTTCTGCGTAAACAGATCTCCCATGCGAAACCAGCCATCGAAAAAATCCTTGGCGTTGGCCTTCTCGTCACCCCAGTAGCCGCTAAAGAGAGTTGGTCCTTTCACAGCCGCCTCTCCCACGTTACCCGCCGGTACATCGTTGCCTGCGTCGTCAACCAGTCGGAACGCACAGTTCGAGTTGAGCTGCTTTGAGAGCTTTTCAGGTTCAACGCCAGCCGGAATCGCGTGCCCTGAAGCAGGTGCAATACCCGTCTCTGTCGCACCAAACGTGTTGAGAAAAGGCGAATTGAGGCGAGCGCTGATCCTCGCCAGCTGTTTCTTGGGAATCAGATCCGCCATCGCGCCGACACGCTTTACGCCGACTGGCGTAACATCTTGGCAGTCAAGCGCGTCGATCAGCCGATCAATGGTCGCAGGAACCAGCAACAGCCAACCCAGTTTTTCCTTGCCGATCACCTGCGCAATGTAGTCAACGTCAAAGCCATCGGCCACAAACACCGTGCCACCGATCAGCAAAGTCGACAGACTGTGCTCGGACCCCCCCATGTGAAACATGGGGGACCAGGCGATAAACCCGTCATCACGCGTTACGTCCAGATCGGTGCGCAGCAGGTTCATTCGTGCAATCAGCGCGCGCTGGCTTATCAGTGCTGCTTTGGCGGGCCCTGTGGTGCCGCTTGTATACAAAATGAGTAGGCCGGACTCAGCATCGATTTCTGGCGGGGCCACGGCGTCCCGGCTTTTCTTCACCCAAGAATCAATGCCGACCTGCAGACAGACTGAATCCAAGGGCATGTCCTGCAGGAGTGCATCGGCGGTATCGACAAAGCGCGACGAGTACACGAGCAACGATGGCGACACCAGCTCTAGACACTGGCGGATTTCTTGCGGGGTCAGCCTCCAGTTCTGGCAGGCCACAATGGCTCCCAACCTGGCTGCTGCAAGGTGGAGCTCGATATATCCTATACAGTTCTCCGCCAAAACGGCGATTCGATCACCCTGCCGGATACCCCTGTCGAGCAAAGCTGCCGCAATCGCTGTCACGCGATCATGGGTCTGACGGTAGGTGTAGGCCTGCGTGCGATCCACCAACGAGCGCGCGTCGGGCCTGCGCGATGCCGTTTCGTTGAATATGTCGTAAAGACTAAGGGAGCCTGCCTGCCTCACCAGTGGCGTGGGGGAATATTCGTGCGTCATACGCCGGCGTCCCTGATTCCGGCCCACGCTCTGCGCAAAAAAGGTGATAACCCACCCGCAGCAACGCAACCGCCTGAGCCATCATACGCCAAACACCGCTGTTCAAGCTGCACAGCAAAGCTCCTATTCATTATATTTGTTTGCATCAAGCAATTTAATGGAGCGTACCCGATAGCAAAGGGCATGGCAACCCAGAGGCGTCGGAAAAAAGGAGTCTCGGTGACCGAGGTCCAAAGACGCGGCTCAGGAGGTGACCGAGCGCTCCTGGCGTTTCAGCATTACGCTCAAGGGCTTCAGTGCGCGCCCGATGAGCACCAGTCCTATCCCGCAGGCTGCGGTGCCAACCAGGGCCAGCGAATACCCCACCGCCTGCCGATCGGCAAAAATATAGTCAGTGCAAAAAGCAACCAAGGTCGGCCCCAAAGCCAACCCAATCACGTTCACCGTGACCACGTGAGTCCCGACCAGAACGCCGCGCATTTGGTTCGGAGTAACACTCTGGATACACGTAGCCACTAACGCCAACGGCATAGGCACAAGAAAGCTGACCACCGCAATACACATCAGGGCGCTGCCCTGCGTTGGTGCCAACGCCAGACCAATCAAGGAAGGTGCGATCAGCAGCAGAGATATCATCGCGACCCGCAGCTGGAAATCGTAGTAGCCACGGCGCAAAAGAAAATTGCCCGCCACCGGGCCTGACAACACGCCCAGCGAACCGCTGACCAGGGCGATGACACCGTACTGCGTGCCGGCTTCCACCAGGCTCATCTCCTGCACTCGCAACAAATAGGTCGGAATCCAAGCCTGCAGGCCATAGAGCACGAGGGTGACGCAGGGTATGCCCAGCATCAAGGCAGTATAAATCCGTCCGTTTGCGCGCACCCAGGAAACAATTTCACGAAGTGGAGCCGCAACTGGCGTCGCGGTCGCCAAGCCTTTCCGCGCCGGCTCGCGCACAAAAAATACAATCACAGAGAGCAGCAAACCCGGCGCGGCCACGACCATGAAGGTGGCTTGCCACGCCGCAACCGAACCCAGCAAGGGGAGCTGCAAATCGTCGTGGGCCAGCAGCGCCTCCATAACAAGGCCACCAAGTATCATGGCGATACCGGCACCGAGATAAGGCCCGGTGAGGAAGATACTGAAGGGCAGTATGCGTCGTTTGGGCGGAAAATAATCAGCCAACAGAGACCAGCTCGCGGGCGTCAGTGTCGCCTCCCCCATACCGACTCCAGCTCGCGCGATAAACAAGCCGCCAAAGCTTTTAGCTGCGCCACATGCGGCAGTCGCCAGACTCCAGAAAGCAATACCGCCAGCCAGAATCGACACCCGGCGCCGGGTGTCCACCAGACGCCCAATAGGCACACTGAGCAGTACGTAGGTGGACACGAAAGCAAACCCCTGAAGCAGGCTGACTTGCGTGTCCGTGAGATTCAGATCCTCCTGAATAGGCCCGACGAGCAGATTGAGAATCTGCCGATCAATAAACGAAAAAACAAACGCAATCGTCAGCAGCAGCGTAACGGCCCATGCTCTGCGGGCCGATGGGTAGCCGTCCTCACCAAGAGCCGCGTTGTTCAGGTCTTTTTTATTCAAGCAAGTCACCAGTCGATTCTTTATACAAGTTGTTACTCTGAGAAAGCACAGCAGATTCCACCGCAGGCCTTACCGTGAGGAATCTTCAGGCACCACCAGATAGCGGTGTATCAAGCCATCTGATAGCTCAATCCAACCCAAAAAACCCAGGCTGCGGCCGGAGGGGTCCAGCACGCTGGCGCGGAAAGCACCGCGATCGCCCTGCACGATCACTTCGTCGACCCGGTGTCTGATGCGGATGACCTGCATTTCCTTCACCCTGGTCTGCATAAACTCGAGCAATGCAGCGCGCCCGTGCAGATGATCCGTATGCCGTGAATCGTGGCCGTCGTGTGGCCAGACCTGGGTGTGCTGCCAGTGCATATCACGGGTAAAAGCGAGCACGGCGCCAGCGGGGTTGGCTGTGTCGACATTGTCGAAATACACATGCTGCAGATGAGCATGGAGCTCTTCGGGGGTCATCTAGAATACTCCTTGGCCAGCGGCGCCATTCAATTACGCGTGAACCTCAGCCCACATCGCTTCTGGGGTAAACGTCCCACCGCAGAAAAATTCCACCTGTGCAGCGCACCAAGCAGCATGCCGAACAGCACAAAAATGCGCCTCAAGCGTACAGGCACTGCGCTGACAACGGGTCATATCGACCATGCTACCGCCGTATTATGTGTTTTGGCTTGCCAGGAGAGGTAAGGTGGACTACATTCTTGCTCGCGTCAAGCAAGTTTAGCAATGCATCCGGGAGTGCCATGAACGTTAACAAAACACAGATTATGGCGATCGCTACGGACATCCTGAAGGCCATCGATACGCCGGGTGAGACGGCACTGAGGGTCGCGCAATCATTGACCCTTGCCGACGTCCGCGGCGTACCCACACACGGCGTTGGCCTGCTGCCCCTGTACTGCCAGATGGCGGCAGCGGGCGTTATCAAGGTAGGCGCCGAGCCCCAAACCAACGCTATCAGCGACAGTATGGCCTGGGTCGACGGCGGTGGCACCTTTGGCCAATTAACCGGTAGGCTCGCCGTAGATCTGGGTGTTGGGCTAATGCAGAACCATGGCATTGCCGCTGTGGGAATCGCTGACGGCACCCATCTGGGACGACTGGGAGAATGGGCCGAGCGCGCCTGCGACGCGGATGCTGCTTTCCTTGCCTTCGCCAACACCGGCGGGGGCGCACTCAACGTCGCCGGCGCAGACGGTGCCCACCGCGTGCTGGCACCAAACCCGATCGCTTTTGGTATCCCGACCTGCGGCAGCCTTGCCCAGCATGTGATTGTCGACTTTGCGACATCACAGGTGGCAGGCTCCCGTATCCGCGAGGTAGCCAACGCGGGTGGCCGTTTAAATCCGGACTGGGTGATCGCCCAGAACGGCAGCAGCACGGATGATCCGCAGTCGTTTCTGGACGGCCTCGCAGCATTGCGCCCACTGGGCGGGGCCTCTGCAGGGCACAAGGGTTTTGGTCTGATGGTGGCTGCAGAGATGCTCTCAGCACTCGCGGGGGGGCTCATGGCGGGAGAGCGCGACGCACCCTGGTTCAGCAACGGAGCATTGTTTCTCCTACTGGATATTCGCCGCTTTGTACCCCGGGAGGACTGGGGCAGGCGCGTAAAAGCGTTTGCCGAGTACGTAGACAAAAGCGGCTACCGGTTGCCCGGGACTGGCAGAAGCTCAACCGTGGAGGATCGTCTTGAGCTTGCCGAGCATACCGTTGCGGCGCTGCTGCAGCTTGCCGCTGAGCTCTCGGTAAACTCTCACGGCCTGTCTGCTCCGGTTAACAGCCGCACCGTGACGCAAAGTTGGTGACCCTGTGGGAACGGGGTTCCCGATTCCCGGCTATCTGCGTCCACCCGTTCTGCAACGCCGGAGTGCGATCAAGAATGACATGCCACACGGCAACACGCCTACCTGCTGTGTCACCACGAGTTCGAGCGGCGGCAGGCAAGAATATCCACTGCCGGAGAACCGCGTTGTCAAGAGCAGTGACGCACCAAGCGCAAAACAGGAGGCTGTAAATGCCCATTGATACTCAGCGTCTGCACCAGTTGATGGACTACGAGGCAGCGCGGGACACCCCGCCGACAAACTTTCCCGCCCTGCCGCCAATACCCTCCGCACGCTACACCGATGCGGGGTTCTACGAGCTTGAGCGGCAAGTCATGTTCCGCAAGACGTGGCTATTGGCCGGGCATCTCGACGAGATGCCTGAACCCGGCGACTTCCACCGCTGGGACATGGCGGGACTGCCGGTCGTGCTGGTACATACAGAAGATGGCAGCGTGAATGCCTTGCTCAACCGCTGCAGCCATCGGGGTGCACCGGTCGCCATGGCGAACAAGGGCAAAAAGAAGCGTTTTACCTGCCCCTATCACGGCTGGAGTTATGCCCATGACGGACAATTGCTGGCGGTGCGTGACGCGCGTGATTTTCGCGATCTCGACATGAGCGCCAGCGGCTTGCGGCGCTTGCGCTGTGAGCGCCTGGGCAAGCTGATTTTCGTTAACTTCGACCTTCACACACCAAGTCTGCGGGAGTGCCTCGGTGCACTCGTGGACGAATGGGCCGAATTTGACCTGGAAAACTGCCGCTTGTCGCGAAGAGACCGCTTCACCGTGCGATGCAACTGGAAAATTGCCATGGAGGCCAATCTGGAGGTCTACCATGTGCCCAGCATTCACGGCCGCACAGTTGCGCCAGTGCTCGATTCGCGGCGCAACGTGAATACTTTCTACCCGGGAGGGCACAGCAGGATGGTCGCACCGATTCCGGCGGGACACGCAAACCCTGCATGGCAATCCAGGTGGCCGGAAATTAGCAGCGCAGGAGAGATCGCCAGAACCTGCACGCAGTCCTACAGCGTGTTCCCGAATCTCGTCATGCCACTGAATCAGTTCGTGATTCCCCCCATCCAGTTCTGGCCAGACGGGCCTGACCAGTGCATTGTCGAAACCTGGACCATGGCACCGGATTGGGGCTCAACCGCGAAAAACGGGCCGGATATGTGGACCGAAGACGCGGGTGCGCGACCCAGCCTCGTGCTGCGTGAGGACATCGAGATGTCGGAGGCAATACAGGAGACCCTGGACGCTACCCAGTCGACCGGCATTCCGCTGAGCTACCAGGAGGCGCGAATCTACCACGCACATCAGTCGGCCGATGCGGCCATCGGACGCGAGCACATTCCGCCAGAGCTGCAAGTTCAAGCTGTTTTGAATGAAGCCTGGTGGCACCCCAATGAACCTCGCCTGGCGTGAATTCACCGCCTCGTCGAACCGATACAGCACCGAGCCTGCAAACGCATCGCGCTGCAGGTAACACAAACCGTGAGGCAAGGGACATTTCACCATGACAGACTTGAGCGCCATGTTGCAAAGAATACAAAGGCTGGAGGATCGCGAGGAAATTTACGCGCTGGTCGCACGCTATGGGCTTGTCATGGATGACCGCGACATTGCTGGCATGCCGCAGTTGTTCACGCCGGATGTGCGGGTACGCTCCCTCGATGGAGTGATGGACGCACACGGTCGAGATGAGGTGGTGGCGATGTTTCGCGGCCGTTTTGAGGTACTAGGGCCAAGCAACCACTTTACCCACGACAAGATAATCAGTTTTGGCGATGATCCCGACGTAGCAACGGGCACGGTGTTGTCGCACGCGGAAATGAACCGCAAAGGCAAGCCAATGCTCGCCGCGATCCGCTATACCGATCACTATGCCCGCCATGAGGGTGCATGGAAAATTGCAGAGCGCGTGTTTGCTTTCTTCTACTACATCGCAACCGAAGAATACCTGGATGCGCTTGGCGAGGGCAAAGACTTGCGTATGCGCGCGTACGACACACACACGGCTGCGGATATACCGGAGGGACTAGATTCTTGGAAAAGCTATTACCGTTGAGTTAACTCAAGCCGGGAAGCTATAGCGGTAAGCCACGCCAGCTATGCGCAACCGCCGGATCGGGGAGAACCTGCTTGCTCTTCTCACACACCGTCTTAACACGCGCCACCGACAGTCCTGTGTGAGCGGCAATGGCATCGACATGATGATGATCCGGCGCGCCCTCCTCCCGCGCGTCGCGCAGAAACTGCAGAATCACGCCCTCCTGAATCTTGAATTTTACCCAACGGTAGAGAACCACATGGGCGGCCACCGCGATGATCACTACCAGCGCCACAATGATCTTTGCATCCATCCCTGAACCTACCCGGTAATCAGCATCCAACACGTCGCTTCAAGCTGTGTATAGCTCATGCGACGACTCACCCCTTCGGGTCGCGCACATACATCGCCGTCCCGTTTCTCATCTCTATCTGGAACAACTCCGTGGTGCGAATCAGGTCGCTGATCTTCTTGTAGCCATAGTTGATTGAGGAAAACGAACTGTTGTTGTTGGAAATATAGCTCGCCACCATCCCCATATTGGCCCAGCCGTCATCATCCGACGCTTGCTCTACCGCCGTTCTGAGCAGCTTCACCAGCGCTGTGTCCTGGCGCAACTGCGCCCTGCCCTTCCTCGCTGGCACCTTGTCGCTTTCCGTCTTGTCGTCACCGGCGGCCAGCAGGTTCTCGATGTAGATGAAGGGCGAGCAGGAGTCGACAAAAGGCAGCGGCGTTTTCCTTTCGCCAAAACCATACACCGGAAAGCCATTCTCGAGAATGCGCAGCACCAGTGGGGTGAAGTCACTGTCGCTGGTCATGAGCGCGAAGGCATTCACATTGCCACTGTAGAGCAGGTCCATGGCATCGATAATCATCGCCGAATCAGTCGCATTCTTGCCCTTGGTATAGGCAAACTGCTGCATGGGGCGAATGGCATGAGGGTGAAGCTTTTCCGCCCAGCCGGACAGAGAGGGGCTGTTCCAGTTACCGTGGGCGTGACGCACGTTGACCGTGCCGTGTTTTGCCAGCTCCTGCAGCACACCCTCGATCGCGGTGTGACTGACGTTGTCACAGTCGATCAACAAGGCAATTCTTTTCGTTTCCTGCACACCTGATTCCTTTGTCCGCGGCCCAAGCGACGCTTTTACCGCCCGAGCGATTACCTGTATTGTGGTGGCTCAATAAAGAGTCTCTTTCAGGAGTCCTGCACATGCAAGAGTATATCCCGCCGAAACTCGACTGGGTGCGCGAACACGTTGAGCTTTACGAAGGCAGCGGTGGCACCGAAGGCACCACGCTGCTCGACACCGGCATGCCCTGCATTCTGGTCACGCATACCGGGCACAAGAGCGGCGGCATTCGCAAGATTCCTCTGATGCGCGTGGAGGTGGACGGCAACTATGTGCTGATCGGTTCCATGGGCGGTCAACCGCAGAACCCGGCCTGGGTGGCGAACCTCAGGGCCAACCCCAACGTGCAGATACGCGATAAAACAGAGGTGTTCGACATGCGCGTGCGCGAGGTGACCGACGAGGACGAGCGCGCCCGGCTGTGGGCAGCGAGCGTTGCCGCCTACCCGCCCTACGACGACTACCAGGCGAAGACGGAGCGCAAGATTCCGGTGTTCATTGCGGAACCCCGATAGGTTCCGCAGACACTTCAACCGATCGGCAAAGCGGTTCTAGTGCGGCTCAGGGCTTCTTGGCGACCCGCACGCCCTCTTTGCCCTTGGCCTCGTACATGGCTTCATCGGCGCGCGCCAGTGCGATTTCCAGCGTATCCCCTTCCTTGATAGCAGTGATACCCAGTGAAATCGACACATCCAGTGGTTTGCCGTTGTCATTGAAGCCGGCATCCAGCACCTCATTGAACGCGCTGACAGCGTAGGTCTCGGCGCCATCGATACCCGTGTCCGGCAGCAGAATCACGAACTCGTCACCGCCAAACCGGCACACCACATCGGTCACACGAGCACGGGACTGCAATATGTCCGCGACCTTGACCAACACGAGGTCACCCGCGGCGTGGCCGTAGGTATCGTTGATGTGCTTGAACTTGTTGCAGTCGACGAACACGATGGAAAGCTTCGCCGCGTTGCGCTCCCAGCGCGCGAACAATTCGGCCGCGCGCTCGTCAAAGCCGTTGCGATTGTATACGCCCGTGAGTTGGTCCTTTATCGCCAGGTCGGTTTTGTTACGGATCTCCGTGCGCAGCACTTCGGCCTCGGTTTCCAGCCGTGTCAACTGTTCGGACAGCGCATCGACTTTTTCCTGCGCCTCCCGGTGTTGCTGGCGCTCCGCGTCCACGTGCTCCGCCATGTGCTGCGAAATATTCTGCAGGGTCTCCTCGAACGCCTTGCGCATGGTTTCCAGGTCGCCACTGCGGCTGGCTGTGCCCAGCACATCCACGTCGGCCGCAACCTGTGTTTGCAGTGATTCGGACCGTTCCACAGAGCGCTCACCGCCCCGGGTGACATCCACCACCAGTTCTTCAAAGCCGCCGAGGCGCTCGCGCAGGGTGTCGAGGAAGTCGCTGGTTTGCAGGCGCTCCTGGCGAATGCGACTGTCGATACTGTCCATTTCGCGGGTGACTTCGCGCATCAGCGCCTGTGCCTGGTCTACCACGGTGATATCCGGCAGCGCGTCGCGCAGGGCCTTGCTACGCACCTGGGAGCCGTTGATGACGTCGATATGGTCCACCAACCTATGTACAAGATTGGTGAACAACTCGAGGAAATGGTCGTAGTCGGCGCTGTCGCTGGCGCGACGCTTGAACAGGCCGCGCACGCCGCCCTCGGAACGTGATTGCCGCGCCGCCACTTCTTTCAGCGCTTCGGTGGCTGATGCGAGCAGTTCACCCAATGCCTGCTGGCGCGCGCCCTGTGAAGTTTCGCCGGAAATCTTGCGCACCAGATCGGTCATCCGCTGGTGATCTTCTGTGCGCAGCGGCATGGCCTTGATGATGGAGGACAGACCGGAGAGGTCGTGTGTGGCCGGCAATGTGCTGCCGTTGTCGGGGGAATCACCGGTGACCGCCATCACCACCTTGGCCAGCTGGTCGGACGCAGCAGCCAGTTCGCGTCCATCGGCGTTGTCGTGAATCAGGCGTCTGATGCGCGCCAGAGCTTCGTCAATCGTGTCGCTGTTGCCCTCCGCCATGCGGGCCAGGCGAAGTGTAAGACGTGTAAGAGCTTCTGTGCGCTGCATACTTGTTTCCGTTCGGCGTTTCTCGTTACACGCTTTCGTCGAGCGCGATGTCCAGATAATAAACAAAAGCGAGAATCTCAGCGACTGCAATATAAAGACTTTCTGGTATTTCGTCACCTACCGGTATCTGGCAGAGCAGCTCGACCAGCTTCTGATTCTCGTACAGGGGAATATCGCGCTCGCTGGCCAGGGCGCGAATACGCTCTGCGAGAACGCCCTCACCGCTCGCTACAACGGTGGGCGCACCGATGCCGGTGTAGCGCAAGGCGGCGGCGCGCGCCGGCGGCAGGTTGTCGCGTGTATCACTCATGCGCGCACGTCCAGAGCAGAGGACGGCGCATCGGGCACATCGGATACCGTGCTCGGTGCGCGGCTGACCAACCCGGTGAGCGTCAGCCCCCGGTTCGCCAGCGCTTTCTCGAGCAGTCCACCACTCGCCTGCACCAGAGTGCGCACCGCTGGCTGCTCACTGATCACTTCCACCGCCAACTGCCCCTGCGCCAGCCGCGCCTCCACCGCCAGTGCACCAAGCCGCGGTAATTCGATATTCAGCTGCAGCCGCCAGCGCTCCTGCCCATCCGCCTCTTCGCCTTGCTGCGCTTCGCGCTCAAGCCGCAATTGCAGTTGCCTGGGTTCATCCTGCCACAGGAAAGGCAGGCTAAACACCCAGCTGCGTACGCTGCCCGTGTCGGCTGGCAACGATGCCAGTTGATTCGTGGTGATGGCGGTGAGTGCTGTTTCAAGCTCCTGGCGCAGCCCGAGCAGCGCGGCGGCATCGGTGGCGCGCGTGGGGATGGCATTGACCTGTTCAAGGCGTGCATCAACCTGCGCCAGCACCCGGGCAAGGCTGGTTTTCATGTCGGCGGGAGGCGGTGCAGCGCCTGGCGGCCTGCTCGCCGTGTGCATCAGCTGCGCCTCACTGAACGTGCCCGAGGCGGCGACGGCAGCGCGCACGCCGGCCGGGCTTGCCAACTGAGTTGCACTGCTCACCCCCCGCAACACCTGCCGCACCAGTGGCAGGCTCTCTGCCGGCAGAGTGCGCACCGCGCCTTCGGCGGGCTGCAGCAGGCTGACCACGCGTGCGAGTGCATTGACCGTCTCCACGCCCGGCGCGGCCGCACCCAGCAGACGCACATTCCCGCCGGGCTCCGCCGCCGCAGCACTGGCGGGGTTGCCGATAATGCGCAACACGGCCTGCGGCTGCAGCTGGCGCACTTCCAGCAACAAACGCGCGCCCTGCTGCACCGGAATATCCGCCGTTGCGGTAATTTGCAGCCCACCGACCCGCAGCACCAACTCTCCCGTGGGACGCTGTCCCGAAACCAGCGCCGAGAGGGTTTGCCCCACCTGCCAGTTCTTCAGCCACAGGCCAAAGTTCTTCTGGTCGGTGCGGGCGGCGGTCAGGGCCAGCTGGATTTCTTCCACGACAACGCCTTACCGTACAGAATAGCTCGAATGTAGCATGAAAGCCGGTCAGGCCGCATCGCAGGGTGCTGACGCACCACGAAGGTTGTCTGTATACTCCTGTTGCACAGCGAGCTTGGCGTTACAAACGGAATTGAGGCGGTTCGCCTCCAGAAGACCTCGGAGATACGGCTTTATGGATCTGGCAACACTGCTTGGATTGGTGGGCGCCATGGGTGTGGTGATGGCGGCGATCATCACCGGTGGCTCGCCGATCATCTTCATGAACGTCCCCTCCATTCTCATCGTGCTCGGTGGCACTGCACTCGTCGTGATGATGAAATTCACGCTCGGTCAGTTCTTCGGCGCCTTCAAGGTGGCAGCGCGGGCCTTCATGTTCAAGCTGGATGAACCTGAAGACCTCATCACACAAGTGGTTGAGCTGGCCACAATCGCCCGCAAGGAAGGCATGCTGGCGTTGGAAAACGCGGAGATCAACAACGAGTTCCTGCGCGATGGCGTGCGCATGCTGATCGACGGCAACAACCGCGAGGTGGTGAGTGCCGTCATGAGCAAGGACTTGCAGCAGACCATCGATCGCCACAAATGGGGCTCCAAGGTGTTCTCTGCCACCGGCGATGTCGCCCCGGCGATGGGCATGATCGGTACCCTCATCGGCCTGGTGCAAATGCTCTCCTCCATGGATGACCCCAAATCCATCGGCCCCGCCATGGCCGTAGCCCTGCTCACCACTCTCTATGGCGCGGTGCTCGCCAACATGGTCGCCATTCCCATTGCCGACAAACTGGACCTGCGCAAGGCCCAGGAAGGACGCATTAAAGCCATGTGCATCGACGGCGTGCTCGCGATTCAGGAAGGCCAGAACCCGCGCATTATCGAATCCATGCTGAAAGCCTACCTGGAGCCCAAGGAGCGCAACAAGGAAGCCGAAGCGGCATGATCGACTTCGAGGAAGAAGAAGAGTCCAAACCGGGCGCGCCCATGTGGATGGCGACCTTCGCCGACCTCATGTCCCTGTTGATGTGGTTCTTCGTCCTGTTGCTGTCGTTTTCCGAGATGGATGTGCAGAAGTACAAACAGATTGCCGGCTCAATGAAAAACGCCTTCGGTGTGCAACAACAGGTGAAGGTGGAGGACATCCCGAAAGGCACCAGCATCATCGCCCAGGAGTTCAGCCCCGGCAAACCGGACCCGAGCCCTGTGGATACCATCCAGCAGGTCACGGCGGACACCACCAGGCCTTCGCTGGAAGTGGGCAACCCGGACGCCCCGCCGCGCGACCTCAGCGACGATGAGGCGCGGGAAATTGTGCAGCAGGAGATTGAATCCCTGCTGCTGGAAACGCAGCAGGACGCAGACGAGTTGCGCGAGATCCTGCAGGAAGAGCTGAATACCGGCAAGGTGGACATCGAAACCAACCAGCGCTCTATTGTGGTACGCATTCGGGAAAACGGCTCTTTCCCCTCTGGATCAGCCGTACTGAACCAGGATTTTCTGCCGGTCATGGTGCGGCTGCGGGACGCGCTGGCGACCATTCCCGGCAAGATTTCCGTAGAGGGGCACACCGATGACGTGCCCATCAGCGGCGGCCAGTTCCGCTCCAACTGGGAGCTGTCAGCTACCCGCGCGCTGTCGGTCACCCATGAGTTGCTGGAAGGTGGCGTGCTCTCGGACGAGCGTATTGTGGTCGTCGGTTACGCCGACACGCGGCCCTTTACCTTCAACGATAACCCTGCCGGGCGCGCACTCAACCGCCGCGTAGAGCTGGTTATCCGCCAGGGGGCTGAAAGCGCGTCGGAGACTGGCCTGGACAGCATCCTTGAAGGCAACCCGGAAATTCTGGACATACTCGGCGTTGGTGCGGGGCGCTGAGCCGGATCACTATTGCATGCGGACCACAGACCATGACAACACCCAGCGTTGAGCGCAGAAAGTACTACCGGATAAACGATGAAATTCTGCTGCACTACCGCGTAGACGCCGGCAGCGAGGACGAGGATTCGCGTGGGGTTGGAGTTGAGCTCGCCGCAGGCGCCATACTCGCCGAGATCGACCGCGAGCTGAACCAGACTATCAATCGCGTGTGGTCGGCCGACCCCGACGTCGCGCGGGCGCTCGGCCTGCTCAATCGCAAGATCTCCGTTCTGGGCTCACTTGCCGGTGAGGCAGAAAGCAGCACGGGGCCGGTGTCCTACCAGCATATGCAGGTCAACCTGAGCGGCACGGGTATTGCCTTTGAGGCGCGCGAGCTGCTGCCGGAGAATACGGCCGTGACGATCGAGATCCGCCTGCTGCCATCGCACGCCCCCCTGCATCTCCTGGGGAAGGTTGTCGCGGCGCCAGAGCCGGTTGCCAACGGTCAGGGCTATTGGACGCGGGTAGAATTTCGCGAGGACACCGACCAGCAGGAAGAACTCATCCGCCACGTGGTGCAGAAACAGGGCATGTTACTCGCCGATAATCACTGACTAGGCGCGCTCATCGATATTTCCGCCGAGACGTTTTTTACGCTGCGAGGTTTGTGGCGCCGGCGGCGCCTCATCCTCTGCAGCGGGTTGTGCGGGTTGCTTGCGCGGCTTGTCGTCGCGCTTGACCGGGCGTATCCGCGTCAGGGGGGTAAGCCCCCGGTCGTCCACCGGCTCTACCATGGGACCTCCCGCTGACCGCAGCCCCGGGCTAGCGGGCCTGCGTTCGCTCGTCGTTAACGCCTGTGTTCAGCGCCAGCACCACCAATACCACGCGCCGGTTTTCGGCTCTTCCGGCTTCGGTCTCATTGCTTGCCGACGGATTCTGCTCCCCAAAGGCTACCGCAGAGAGGCGCGCGGGATCAATGCCGCTGCTTTCGAACAGGCGCACCACCGAGGACGCCCGCGCGGCGGACAATTCCCAATTGGAGGGAAAAAGGTCATTGCGGATGGGCACGTTGTCGGTATAGCCCTCCACGCGTACGCGGTTGGGGATGGGAGCCAGTACGCCGGCAATACGGCTCAGCACAGGCACCGCGCGCGCCAGGAGTACGCCGCTACCGCTGGGAAACAACAACGTTGAATCGATTTCCAGCTCCACCCAGGCATCGTCCACGGCTACACGCACTTGCTGGGAGGCTAGTTCGCTTTCCACCTCACCGCTCAGGGTGCCCGCCAGGGCATTGAGGTCGGCGCCGCCCTGCTCTGCCTCATCCGTGCCAGACGGCACGCGCAGCGGCACGGAAATGGAGTTCTGCGCCAGGTTCGCCGGCACCTGTTCCGCCGGCACCGAGCTGCGCACCAGCTCGCCGACCTGGATCGGATCCAATGAACGCTGGGGAGCGCCAAACGCGGTAACAATCGAGTCGGACAACACCCGGTAGCTGCCCTCATTGGCCGTGGACAGGGAGTACATCACCACGAAAAAGGCGAACAACAGGGTGATAAAGTCCGCATACGACACCAGCCAGCGGTCCTGGCTATCGGATATCTCGGGCGGACGGCGGCGGCGCATAAGCTATTGCAAATACCCTTCAAGCTTGCTGCTGATCGCGCGCGGGTTGTCGCCATCGGCAATCATGACGATACCGTCAATCACCATCTCCTGGTACTGCAGCTGCTCCGCCGCGATCGATTTCAGTTTGTTGGCAATGGGCAGGAAAAACAGGTTGGCAAAGCCGACCCCGTAGATGGTGGCAACAAAAGCCACCGCAATGCCCGCGCCCAGCTCTTCCGGGTCTGACAGGTTCTGCATGACGTGGATAAGGCCGAGCACGGCGCCGAGAATACCGATGGTTGGCGAGTAGCCGCCCATGGCTTCGTATACACGCGCCGCACGGGCCTCGCGCACGTGGGCGTTGTCGACCTGCACCTCAAGCACCCCGCGAATTACATCCGGATCAAAGCCGTCCACCAACAGGCCCAGGCCCTTGTTGACGAAGGCGTCGGTGCCACCGGCAGTGAGCTTTTCCAGCGCCAGCAGGCCATCACGGCGTGCGGTGCGGCTCCAGCCCAGCACCTCCTCCATCAGCGCCTCGCGCGGGAACTTCGGCGGGAATACAATCCAGCGCAGGCGCTGCAAGGCCAGCGCGAAGTCGGCGAGGGGTGTTTGCACCATTACCGCACCCAGGGTACCCCCCGCGACAATCATGAAGGCGGTGAGCTGCATGAGGGCACCGACCTCACCGCCCTCCAGCATGTTGCCGACCACAATCACGCCCACCGCCAGGGTAACACCCAGCAGGGTAAGCATGTCGAAGGACACGCGCGAACCGGGCTTCCCAGCCACTAGCCTCTCCTCACTCTTTCCACGCTTCGAGGGCTACACGCAGGCGGGCTACCGCCTGACCGTGCAACTGTGATACCCGCGACTCGGAGACACCGAGCACGAGGCCGATTTCTTTCAGGTTCAAGCCATCGCCATAATACAGCGACATCATCAATTGTTCTTTTTCCGGAAGTTGCGCCACCGCCTGCTGCAACGCCTCATGAAAGCCCGCCTCGCCCACCTGGCGCAGAGGGTCGACCTGCTCATCCCCGGCGGACAGGGCGACATCATCATCCAGCTGGCACATGCGGGCACAGGCCAGTTCCCCCGCCAGGCTCTGGTACTCGGCCAGCGACAGCGACAGCTCCTCGGCGATTTCCGCCTCCCGGGCCGGCCTGCCTTCGCGCAGGCTCACGCTGTTGATGGCCTGCGCCACCCGGCTCAGGTTGCTCTGCACACTGCGTGGCAGCCAGTCGCTGCCGCGCAGCTCATCCAGCATGGCGCCCTTGATGCGTATGCCGGCGTAAGTGGCAAAGCTCGCCCCCTGTTCCGGGTCGTGCTGCTCACGCGCCTGCAGCAGGCCGATAAGCCCCGCCTGCATCAAGTCGTCCAGCTCGATACTGGCCGGCAGTTTTGCCGCCAGGCGCAGGGCTATCTGCTTGACCAGTGGCAAATACTCGCGCACGAGCGCATCGACACCGGTCTGCGCTACGTGTTGATAGGCGGCTGTGCGATCCATGAGCCGGCGTCAGCCTGTTTTTTCCCTGGCGGCAAGCATACGCTCAATGAAGAATGCCATCCCGCCGCCCATGGGCTGCGGCGGCTCCGCACTGATGCGCGCGGCAATCTCGAGCAGGGCACGCGCCGAAGACGAGCGCGGGTACTCCAGCACCACTGCGCGCTGTGCCTGTACCGCCTTGCGCAGGTATTCATCTCGCGGCACGCTGCCCAGCCAGCGCACATTCACGTCGAGGTAGGTATCGGTGACATTACACAGCTTGGCCAGCAGCTGCCGGCCCTGCCACTCGGAGTCCATCATATTGGCCAGGATGTCGAAGCGTTTGACGCCACAGTCCCGGTTGAGCACCTTGATCAGGGCATAGGCGTCGGTCAGCGAGGTGGGTTCGTCGCAGACCACCACAATCACGCGCTGACAGGCGCTGGTGAAGGTCAGCACGGTGGGGTCGATGCCAGCGCCGGTGTCCACGATCAGCGTATCCACCGGTTGTTCCAGCTCACTGAAGGCCTGCACCAGCCCCGCCTGCTCGGCTGGCGCCAGATTGGCCATGCGCGCTACCCCGGAACTCGCGGGCACCACGGTAATGCCGCCGGGCCCGGGAAGAAGAATTTCCTGCAACGTTTTCTCGCCGGACAGCACATGGCTGATATCCCACTTCGGGCGCAGGCCCAAGGCGACATCGACGTTAGCCAGGCTGAGGTCGGCGTCGAATAACAGGACTGATTGCCCCTGACGGGCGAGTGCCGCAGCAAGGTTCACGGAGACGTTGGTCTTGCCCACCCCCCCTTTACCACTGGTTACTGCAATAACATTCGTGGGGGCCTGTTCGCCCATGTCAGGTTTTCCTGTTGTTCATTCAACTTGCCATGGCTGTCATGCCAGCCCGTGAGGACGGCACCGCATCCGCTCGCCGCCGCTGTCGCAGCCAATCTGCTGCCAGGGCAATCAGCTCCCCTGCCCTGGCTGGCTGCAGGTCGTCCGGCACGCGTTGCCCGCTGCTGGTATACGCCACCGGCAACTGGGCGCGGATCAGAGTGTCCAGAGTACCACCCACACCCGCTGCCTCGTCCAGCTTGGTGATGATAGCACCGCTCAAGCCCTGCCTTCCAAGGGAATGCACCAGCTCGCGTGTGGGCGCCACACCGACAGAGGCTGACAGTACGCCCAGCACCGTCACCGGGATGGGGCTGTGGCGCAGCACCTCGATCTGTTGCAGCAGGCGGGGGTCGCGCTGGCCCATGCCGGCGGTGTCGACAAAAATGTGGCGACGATTGCGGAAGTCGCGCAGCGCGGCATAGAGCTCGGGGCCGTCGCTGACGCTCTGCAGCGGCACATCCAGCAGTGTCGCGAAGGTCGCCAGCTGCTCCTGGCCGCCTATGCGGTACTGGTCCATGGTAATCAGTCCCACCTGTTCGCGGCCGTGACTGAGTACCGCGCGGCCCGCCAGCTTTGCGATGGTGGAGGTTTTCCCCACGCCGGTGGTGCCCACGCAGGCCACCACGCGGGTGCCACCGGGCAGGCCGTCCGGCAGGGTGAGCAGGCGCGCCTCGAGCGCGGCCAGGGTGCGCTGCCAGAGCGCCTCCAGCCCACCGCTGGCCGGCAGGGCATCGGTAATGCCTTCGCTAAGCGCGCGGGAGAAACCCATCCGCGCCAGCCGCTGGTTGAGCGTGGCGCGAACCGGTGCCTTGGCGGCGCTGTCGCGCCAGTTGCGCTGCTGCAGCTCGGTTTCCAGCAGAGAGCGCAGGTTGGCCAGTTCGTTCTGCAACTGCGCCATGCCGAGTTCGTTCTCGACCGGTGGCGCCACCACAGCAGCGGGCTGTTCGCTGACCGCTGCAGCCTGTTCCACCGCTTCCAGGTTGCAGGCCGCCACCACTTCAACACCATCGGCAACGCGACGGTTGCTCAAGATCACCGCCTCCGCGCCGAGCTCTTCGCGCACCAGCGCCAACGCGCTGCGGCTGTCCCGGGCATTGAATCGTCGTATGTTCATCATTTCGCTCCCTGTAGGGCACCGGCACTACCGCCGATGGTGGCAACCACCTTGATCGTCTTGGTCGACGGTAT
The DNA here is from genome assembly GCF_000423125.1 of Haliea salexigens DSM 19537. Taxonomy (GTDB): domain Bacteria; phylum Pseudomonadota; class Gammaproteobacteria; order Pseudomonadales; family Halieaceae; genus Haliea; species Haliea salexigens. The sequence continues at coordinate 188,154 of NZ_AUHJ01000002.1, read as the reverse complement.
CTCGTCGTAGGCCAGTATGTAGAAATTCGCCATGCGTCCACGCAGCAATCGCGACAGGAACAAGCGGATATTGCCCGCCACCAGCAGCACGGGGTTCTTGCCTTCGGCTTCCAGCTTCGCGGACGCCTCCAGCACTTGGCGAATCACACTGTCCAGCAGGGACGGCTCAAGCCCGCCCGCACCTTGATGAATAGAACCCAGCAAGATCTGTTCCAGTTTCGAGTCCAGCGCCATCACCGACATCTCATCCGCGGTGCCATTGATGTTCTGGAAGATGGAGGGGCCCAGGGCAATGCGGACTTTAGCGGTCAAAGCGTCAGAATCCTGACCCTTGCCCGACTGATCCGCCAAAGCTTCGGCGATTGTGCGCATATCACGCACCGGAATCCCCTCCTCCAGCAGGTTCTGCAATACCCGCGTCATCTCGCCCAGCGACATGGCACTCGGTACCAGGTTTTCCACCAGCTTGGGCGAGGAGCGGGCCAGTTTGTCCAGCAGCTGCTGCACGCCGTCCTGGCCAATCAGCTCGCGTGCGTGGTTCTTCAGCAGCTGGCTCAGGTGGGTGGCGATAACGGTGCTGCTGTCGACCACGGTATAGCCCTTGGTCTGGGCGTCGCCGCGCTGGCCCGGATCGATCCACACGGCATCCAGACCGAATGTCGGGTCGCGCGTGGCCACACCCTCGAGGTCGCCAAACGTCTGCCCCGGGTTGATGGCCAGCTCACGGCCGGGAAATACCTCGCCCTCCCCCACCACCACGTCGTGCAGGCTGATGCGGTAGGCATTGGGAGACAGGTCGAGGTTGTCGCGTATGTGCACGGAATGCACCAGGAAACCCAGCTCTTGAGACAGCTTTTTACGCACGCCCTTGATACGACTGAGCAGATCACCACCCTGGTTGCGATCAACCAGGGAAATGAGCCGGTAGCCCACCTCCAGGCCGATTTCATCCACCTCGGCCACGTCATCCCAGCTAAGCTCCGTATTTTCCGGGCTGCGCTCGGGTCGCACCGGCTCAGGTTCCACTGCGCCCACCTGCTGTGACTGCCAGCGCAGATAGCCCATGACACCCAGCAATGCGGCGATCGGTACGAAGACCACGCCGGGCATGCCTGGCACGAAACCGATGAGGCCGATAATACCCGCGGCCACAAAGAGAATACGCGGGTTGGAGGTGAGCTGCAGTGTCACCTCGGCCCCCATGTCCTGGGCGCTGGACACGCGGGTGACGATGATCGCCGCCGCCGTGGAGAGCAGCATGGAGGGAATTTGCGCCACCAGGCCATCGCCAATGGTCAGCAGGGTGTAGTTCTGCGCCGCATCCGTGGCACTCAGGTTGTGCTGCAGCATGCCAATGGCGATACCGCCGAGCACGTTGATCAGCAGAATGAGAATGCCGGCTATGGCGTCGCCGCGCACGAACTTGCTGGCACCGTCCATGGCCCCGTAGAAATCGGCCTCCTGCGACACTTCCTCGCGACGGCGCAGGGCCTCGTCCTGACTGATCAGGCCGGCATTCAGGTCGGCGTCAATCGCCATCTGCTTGCCGGGCATGGCGTCCAGGGTAAAGCGCGCGGTGACTTCCGAAATCCGCCCTGCACCCTTGGTCACCACCACGAAGTTGATGACCACGAGAATGGTAAACAGCACCAGACCCACCGCGTAGCTGCCGCCCACCACGAATTCACCGAAGGCTTCAATCACCCGGCCCGCAGCGGCGGTACCGGTGTGCCCTTCAAGCAGAACCACCCGGGTGGATGCCACGTTCAGGCCCAAGCGCAACAGGGTCGCAATCAACAGCACCGTGGGGAAGGACGCGAAATCCAGCGGTCGCGAGGAATACACCGCGGCCATCAGCACAATAATTGCCAGGGCGATATTGAAGGTGAACAACAGGTCGAGTACCAACGGCGCCAGCGGTAATACGATCATCACCAGCATCAGCATCAGCACAATTGGCGTGCCGGCACCAGTCAGTACAGTCTGCCAGGACAACCCCGGGGCGCCCGGCGCTACTGCGGCGGCGTTGTCATTCGCCATCGGTGGCATCCTCGTTCATCAGGTCTTCATACTCCGGGGGAATTTCCAGTGCCGTGGGGCGTGGTACGTAGTCCGTGGGCCCCGCGCGACGCAACTGGAACAGGTAGGCCAGCACTCGGGCCACAGCCAGATACAGCCCGCGCGGGATTTCCGCTCCGATGTCCGTGGAGGCATACAGTGCCCGCGCCAACAGGGGCGCTTCGTACATCGGCACCTGGTGCGCACCGGCCACGCTGCGGATGTGCAGCGCGATCAGGTCGCGCCCCTTGGCCACCACCCGCGGTGCGCCGCTGCCCTCGGCACTGTAGGCAATGGCGACTGCGTAGTGCGTAGGGTTGGTGATGACCACATCGGCGGTGGGCACATCGGCCATCATGCGCCGCTGGGAGACCTCGCGCTGCAGCGTGCGGATGCGCTGCTTGATCTCGGGCCGACCGTCGGTCTCTTTCATCTCGTCGCGTATTTCCTGCCGCGTCATACGCAACTTGCGGTGGAAGTCCCACAGTTCGAAGGGCACGTCGAACAGGGCAATCAGTGCCATGGAGGCGCTAAGCAGCAGCAGGCTCCAGGCCAGCAGGGCCGCCGTCGACTGGCTGGCAGCACCGGGCGACAGGCTGCTGAGCTGGAGGATGTCCCGCTGCAGCAGGCCGAACAGGGCAAAGGTCACCGCCAGAATGAGCAGGAACTTGATCAGCGCCTTGGCCAGTTCCAACAGGCCCTTGAGCGAGAACACGCGCGCCAGCCCCTTGACCGGGTTGATCTTGTCGAAGCTGAAGGTCATCGATTCAGCGGAGAACGCCCAGCCCCCCATCAACAGCGGCCCGGCGAAGGCGGCCACCAGCGACACGAGCAGGAAAGGCGCCAGCAACACTACCGCTGAGGACATCATGTGCATGAAGTGTACCGGCAGGTGCACCGCGTTGAACGCCAGCTCCCGGTCTGCCGCAAACGCCTCCGCGGCCAAGCGAAACAGGCCGTCCACCATGGCCGGGCCGAGGGTCAACAGGCTGGCGGCGGCGGCCAGTAGCGTGATGGTCGTGTTGAGTTCCTTGGAGCGCGGCACCTGCCCCTTGCGCCGCGCTTCCTGTTTGCGGCGCTCGGTGGGTTCTTCTGTGCGCTCCTGACCGGACTGCTGCTCGTCTGCCATCAGAACACCATCAGCGTCTGTTCAATGCCGGCTTCCAGAAAACGGCGCATGGCCGCGATAAATGCCGGCATACCGAGCAGTAGAAAAGTGAAGCCGACCAGAATGGTGACTGGAAAGCCGACCGCGAAGATATTCAACTGCGGCGCGGCTCGAGTGATCACACCCAGCGCTATATTGGTCATCAGCACGGCGGTCAGCGCCGGCAACGCGAGCACCAGCGCGCTGGCGAAAATGCCACCACCCAATCCCGCCAGGTTGGCAAAGGTACCGGGGTCAAATCCCGGCTGCCCGGGCGGCAACAGCACCAGGCTGTCGCCGAACGCCGAGAGCAGTAACAGGTGACCGTCGATCGCCAGAAACAGCAGAATGGAGAGGATAGTATTAAACTGGCTGACCACCGGCACCTGTACGCCGTTCTGTGGGTCAACCGACATGGCAAAACCCAGGCCCATGCTCATGGCCAGGGTCTCCCCCGCCACCACCACCGAGGCAAATACCATTTGCATCACGAAACCCATGGCGGCACCAATCGCCACCTCTCGCGCGGCAAGCAGAATTCCCGCACCGCTGAGCGGATCTGTCACGGGCGCCACCGGCATCAGCGGTGCCACCAGCGCGGCTATCAATACTGCCAAAAGCACGCGTACACGCACGGTGACATTGGCGGCGCTGAATATCGGTGCCACCAGCATGAGTGCTGACACACGCAGGAACGGCCAGTAGTAGAGCTGCATGGCGGCCAGCACCTGATCGATATCGAGCGGCAGGCCACTCACCCCAACATCCCCGGGATCTCGGTGTAAAGGCGCTGGGTAAAGGTGATGGCCACCTGCAGCATCCAGGGACCGGCGACAAACAGCGCCACCACCAGCGCGATCAGTTTGGGAATGAAGCTCAGAGTCATTTCCTGGATTTGTGTCGCCGCCTGGAAAATACCGATCAGCAGGCCCACCGCGAGGGCAGACAAGAGCAGCGGCGCCGCCAGCAGCACCGCCAGCCACAACGCATCCATGCCGACATCCAGTACTGTTTCCGGGGACACAGCGCCTCCTACACCACGAAACTGTTGACCAGGGTGGACGCCACCAGCGTCCAGCCGTCGATCAGCACAAACAGCATGAGTTTAAAGGGCAGCGATACCAGCATCGGCGACAGCATCAGCATACCCATTGACATCAGCACGGAGGCCACCACCAGGTCGATGATCAAAAACGGCACAAACAGCAGGAAACCGATCTGGAAGGCGGTTTTCAATTCGCTGGTCAGAAACGAGGGCAACAACACCACCATCGGCACATCATCCGGCGTCTGGAAGGGCCCGTAGCCTCCCAGCTCGGCAAACAACATCAGGTCGTTTTCGCGCGTCTGGCCGAACATGAACTCACGGAACGGGCCTCGCGCCGCCGCCAGCGCCTGGTCGAAGTCGATGGTCTCGTTCATGTAGGGCAACAGGGCATTCTGGTAGGCCACATCGAATACCGGCGCCATGATGAACAGGCTGAGAAACAGGGCGAGGCCGAGAATGATCTGGTTGGAAGGCGTCTGCGCCGTGCCCAGCGCCTGGCGCAGAATGGCCAGCACGATGAGAATCCGGGTGAACGAGGTCATGGTGATCAGCGCCGCCGGCAACAGCGTGAGCACCGTCATCAGCAGCAGGATCTGGATGTTCATGGAGTAGTTGCTGCCACCCCCCGGCGTGGGGTTGACCGACACCAGCGGAATGCTCGCCTGGGCCTGCGCCAGGCCCGGCAGCAGCAGCACGCCCAGCAACACAGCCAGCGCCGCGCAAGCGGTACGCAGCGGCGCGCTCATTTGCGTGGCCCAAGCGGGTTGACGCTGTTGAGGATGGTGGCGAAGTCGGGGCGCTGGGGTGTGCTGGCGGCTTCGACGATCACCGGCTCCGCAAACACATGCAGTGTTCTCACACTGCCGGGGGCCACACCGAGCAGAATCTGTTCCTCACCGGCGCGCAACAGCACCACACGCTCGCGGCTGCCCACACTGGCGCTGGCCAACACCGCCAGCCGCGCGCTGCTGCCGCTGCCGCCGCGGCTGAAGCGACGCATCAGGTAGAGCATGCCGAGAATGCAGCAAAATACCAGCAGCAGTGAGCCAAGCACCTGCACCAGATAACCTGCGCTGAACAGTTCCGGACTTTTCACCGGACTTTCTTCAGTCGTTCGGAGGGGCTGACCACGTCAATCAGGCGCAGGCCGAAGCGTCCTTCCAGTTCTACCACTTCGCCACGCGCGATCAGTGTGCCGTTGACCATCAGGTCCAGCGGTGCATTGACCTCGCGGTCCAGTTCCACTAACGCCCCCTGATTCAACGCCAGCAGGTCCTTGATGGACATCCGCGTGCGCCCAATTTCCACCGACAACGTCACCGGTACATCGAGTAGCAGATCAAAGTTGATCTCGCCACCCGTGCCCCCGGCTGCGCCCGGCGAAAGCTGTTGCAGTGCCTCGCCTGACGGTTCGCCCGTGCCCTGTTCGTCCTGTTCGCTCATGCTTCTATCCTGTGCTTTTGCCCGTCGGCCCGTCGGGGCCGACAAAACCTGTGATCTTTATGGCCTTTTGGCCCTCGTAGGCGCCATAGCGTCCACTGGCCAGGCGCACGCCTTCCACGCAGAGGTCGACTTCATCCGGCACGGCCAGGTCGATCACCGAGCCCACCTTCAGACTCAGTACTTCACCCAGAGTCAGCTCGCGGCTGGCAAGCATCACGGCCACATCCACCTTGACCGCGGGCAGTTCGCGCCGCAGATGCGGCCCCCAACCCTGCCCGACTTCCTCGGTGGCAGACTTGCGCGGCGCACTGAAGCGCTGTTTCCAGGGCTCCAGCGCCGCAAACGGCAACAACAGGGCCACCTCGGATGTCAGCTCGTTCAAGCTCACTGCAAACACCATCTGCACCAGCTTGTCGGCGCGCGGCAGCGACGCAATGGCGTCGACATGCGGGACGGTGAGGAGCGGGCCAGGTTCCAGCGGCAACTTGTCGGCCCAGGCGGCCACCAGCGCAGCAACCACCTGCTCGGCCACACGTTCCGCCAGCCGCAGTTCACTGGGCGTGAGCGTGGCGCGCTGCACGTTGGCAACGCTGTCGCCACGGACTCCGCCGAAATAATCATTGACCAACTGAGACAATAACGGTGCGGGGCACACCACATGGCAATGCCCCGCCAGCGGCGGCAAATCGAGCGTGGTGACCGCCACGCTTTCCGCCAGGGATACCAGTACTTCTTCACAGGCGAGCACGCGCAATCCCGCAGCGCTTACCTCGAACTCACTACTGAACACGTCCTCAAGGCCGTGTGCCAGTTGTTCGGCGTGTCGCTCCTGCAGCGGTGGCAGCAGCGTCAGCTGGTTGAGCAGCGATTGCTCGCGGGCGGTGAAGTCGAAGGCACGATAGCCACCGCTCGCTGCGGTGCCGTCGCCAGTCAGTGCATCCAGTTCGCCTTCCGAAAGCAGATCGCTGCCAGCCATACGCTACCTACTGCAGCACAAAGGAGGTGAAATAAACGTCCTGCACTGAATCCGGGCCGGACATCTTGAGCACTTCATTCACGGCGTTCAACACGTCCTGACGCAGTGCCTCCTTGCCTTCTACCGTGCGTAACGCGTCGAAATCCTGGTCGCTGAGCAACATGATCAGGCGATTGCGCACGGCGGGCGTGTTGCGCTGGGCTTTTTCCAGCACTTCCGGTGCATAGGCCATCAGCTGAATGTCGGTCTGGATATAGCGCATGCCGCCCTTGTGGTCGAAGTTGACCAGAAATTTCTCCAGCGGCATGTAGACCGCTTCGCGCTCCTCTTCCTTGGGTGCCGCGGGCTCGGCACCGGCCACATCGGCGGCGGCCTCGTCATTGCTACCCAGCAGCATGAAGGCTGCCCCGGCACCACCACCGAGCAACACCACAACCACCGCGATGATGGCGATCAGTTTGCCCTTGCCACCACCGGATGCCTTGCCGGCATCGTCCGCGCCATTACCCTTGCCGAGATTGAGATCGTCTTTTGCAGCCATGCTTGCTCCTCGCAACTGACCGGCAGCCCTGCCGAATGCCGCCAAATGTCAGCAACATCCCTGAAAGCAAAAGCTATACCAGAATAAAAAAATCTATTAGATACAGAATGTTAAGGCGCAGAGTGTGCGGCGAGTGCCAGTATTTTGACACCCCGCGCCCGCGTGGCTGCCGGGGCAGCCTGCAGGCATACTAGACTGAAAATCGGGGGAAGTTAAATGTAGTAGTCGACCAGACGAACGCCGGTGGACGCGAGCGCAGCGCCGGGTTCGGCCGTGCCGGGCACGGCTCCGTCAGCCAGGCCGTCCGTACCTGCCGTGCGCGGCAGGCCGGGGGCATCACGCTGGCTGTCGGCACCGCCCTGGAACTGGCCGGAAACGTCGCTGTGGGAGAGTTGCAGGCCGCTCTGGGCGAGCATTTCACGCAGCCGCGGCATGGACTGTTCGATGGCATCCCGAGCGGCTGCGGAATCCGCCACAAACACCACGCGGGCCTGGTCACCCTCGGTGGTGATGGAGACCTGCAAACGGCCCAGATCCGCCGGATGCAGCTGTAGCGTCGCCTCGTGGCCCCCGTTGCGGGCAAAGACCTGCAGGCGGTTGGCCAGTTCGCCGGCGAATTCGGCGTCCTGTGGCGCATGGGTCATGGCCAGGTGCGCGGGTGTGCGTGGCGCCGTGGGGGCGGACGTGTCCGCCGTGGCGTTGGCGCCCTGGGTAGCGCTCAGCGCTGTCGTGGGGGGCGCGGACTCGCCACCTCCCGCAGCCAATGCCGCACGCAGCGGTTCAAGGCCACCCTCCGGTGCGCGCTGGCGCGCCGCCTGCAGGGCAGTGGCTTCCTCGCCACGCAGGCGCTCGGCGGCCGCCAGCATGCCGGCTTCCTCCGTGCTGGCCGCGGTTGGTTCTGCGGCCGTCAGTGCCTCCGCACGTGCGGTGGCCGCTTGCGCAGCAGCTTGCCCAGCTGATGGAGCACCTGCTTGCAAGGTGGCTTGTCCGGCCTTGGCGGGCCCTTCAGCGAACTCACCGGAGGTCACTGGCAGAGCACCGGCAGCCGTTTCCCCTGTCAGCCTCGCACTGCCGGTGGCCGCTACGCCGGTGGTAAGTACCCCGGTATCAGGCAGGGCCAGGGAATTGGCAACCGCGCCGGCTGTTGTCTCGGCGAGCGTTAGCGGTGTCACCGGGGAGGCGCCCACAACGCTTTCAGCTGCCGCTGCTTCCGTCGAGACGGTCAGGGGGCTGGGTAGCGCCGCATCCGCAGCAGCGGCCGCAGCATCCGGGGCGGGTTCAGCAAGCCCCTCGAGAGCAAGCGTGAAGGGTTGCCAGACGCCCGAACCAGCCTCGCCCCCTGCAACGCCCGGGGTATTGCCCGACGCCGGCGGCAAACCACTGCCGCCGGACGACGCCGCATTGCCGCCCTTGCCATCGCGCGAGGTATTGCCGCCGCCGGCCGGCCGGTCGGAAGCGCCTGCTCTCGCGGCGGCAAACAACTGCGAAAATCCATTTTCAGCCCCGTCCTGCGCCGTATTCCCGGGCGCAACGTTGGCGTCCGAGCTGGCGACAGGCAGAGTTTGCAGTACCGTAATCATGGTGGGTCTCCCGTGTCAGGGGAGAAAAAGCAATTTACGTGCCAGTACCCGGCGGTTCTTGCCCGGGTGGCACAAAACCGGCGTTGAAGCGCTCGTCAACAGCGCGCTGTTCCAGGCGTTCGGCGTGGTCTTTGGCGACGATGCGTCGACGCGCGACGAAGTCTTCCAGGGTGGAGGTCTGCAAGGACTTCTGCATCCAGTCGTCGCGCTGTTGCTGGAGCTTCTCGGTGCTCTCGGCGACCGTGCTCAGTTGCAGGCGAATAGCATCGTTCAGATTGGAAAGAAACTGGCGGTAGTCCTGCAGCTGCGCGGCCGCCATTCCGGAGGCCGACATGTCGCGCAGTTGCTGCTCGTATTCGTCGGCAAAGCGCTGCAACTGGTTGAGCTGGTCGTTATTGCGGCTGTGGTGGGCCTGCTGTTCCTGCAGGTTGCGCGCCGCGCCGGCCTGATCAGCGCGGGCCACGGTAACGACCTTGTCGAGCTTGTCTACCGCGCTCATGACTGGCCTCCGAGGCCGGCGGCACGGGCGGTTTCAAGCATGGCGTTGAGGCTGTGTTGCATATCCCGTTTCTCGTTCCAGGGTTGGCTTATCAGCGCTCGCAGTGGGCCAATCGCGCTCAGCGCCCTGTCGATGGCCGGGTCGGTGCCCCGCTCGTAGGCACCGATGGTTATCAGGTCGCGATTCTCCCGCCACACAGCATACAACTCCTTGAGCTGGCGTGCCAGCTGCAGCTGGGCGGGGTCCACCACGTTGACCATGGAGCGGCTGATGGACGCTTCGATATCAAACGCCGGAAACAGTCCCGAGTCCGCCAGCTGGCGCGAGAGCACGATGTGGCCATCGAGAATGGCGCGCGCGGAATCGGCGATCGGATCGGCCAGGTCATCACCCTCCACCAGCACGGTATAGATGGCGGTGATCGAACCCTCCTGCGTGTTGCCCGCGCGCTCAACCAGCGCCGGCAGCAGCGAGAACACCGATGGCGGATAACCCTTGGCCACCGGCGGCTCACCGGCGGCGAGGCCGATCTCACGCTGGGCCTGGGCAAAGCGGGTCAGGGAGTCCAGCAATAACAGGACGTTCTTGCCCTGGCGGCGGAAATGTTCGGCAATGGCCGTGGCCCGCCAGGCGCCGTGCACCCGCATCAGCGGTGGATCGTCGGCGGGGGTCGCCACCACTACGGCACGGCTCAGCCCTTCCGGCCCCAGAATTTCATCCACGAACTCGCGGACCTCACGTCCACGCTCACCGACCAGCCCCACCACAATCACATCGGCCGCGGTGTGTCGTGTCATCATGCCCAGCAGGGTGCTCTTGCCGACGCCGCTCCCCGCGAACAGGCCGAGGCGCTGCCCACGGCCGATGGTCGCCAGGGCATTGATCGCCTGTACACCCACGTCCAGGGGTTCGCGCACCGAACCGCGCGCCAGGGGGTTGATGGAGGGGCCGCGCAGGGGCGCGTAGTCGCGAAACATCACGGTGGGGCCGCCATCCAGCAGATGCCCGGCACCATTGATCACCCGGCCCAGCAGATGCTCGTCTACCCCGACACGGTGGCTGAAGCCCAGCGGGCGCACCCGTGCACCGAGCATCACGCCGTGCAGATTGCCCTCCGGCATGAGAATCAGGCGCCCTTCGGAGAACCCCACAACCTCGGCCTCCACGCTGCGCTCTTCCTCCGCCTGGATACTGCAGCGGCTGCCCACTGCGCCGGTACACCCGGCCACCTCCAGCCGCGTACCGACCATGCGCACCAACCGACCTTCGCGGATCGGCGTGTTGGCCTGCACCCGTGCTCCGAGGCTGCTGATCTGCTGCCGCAGGCGAGCCGCCCGTTCAACACCCAGCTGTTCTGTCGCGCTCAAGACTCCGCTCCGCCGACTGCGCCGCGACTCTCGCGCAGCGCGCGCACCACATCGTCGAGACGGCGCTCAGTGGAGGCGTCGACGTAACTTTCCGCGGTGGCCACGCGGCAACCGCCGCGCAGCAGGGCCGCATCCGTATGCAAGGTGACCGCCAGCTTGGGCAGGTTGTCCGCCAGCCACTCACGCACCAGCGCAGCATCAGCGGGATGCAGATGCACGTCAACCGGCCCCTCCACCGCTTCAAGCAGTTCCAACGCCTCGGCCAGCACCGCATCGACGGTGCCCGACGAGGTTTCCAGTTCGCGCCCGACCACCGCGGTCGCCACCCGTACCACCAGCTCGGAGAGTTCGCGCAGCAAACCGGATTCCTGCTGGCGAAATGGCGTTGCCATGCTCTGCAGCAGGGCTGCCAGTTCATTTGCCGTGGCTTCGGCTTTGGCTCGCCCCGCGGCCAGTCCCTCGGCATGACCCGCGGCATAGCCCTCGGCACGCGCGCGCTCGGCGATCGCCGCGGTGTCCGGCGGCGCCGCCGCTGCAGGCGCCGCGTCCCGCAGCGGTGGCGGTTGCCAGCTGCGCGGGCGACCAGCGTCAGACAAAATCGTCGCCCCCTTTGCCCAGGGTGATCTCGCCCTCATCTGACAGGCGGCTCGCCACGGCGAGAATTTCCTTCTGCGCGGCCTCTACTTCCGCCAGCTTGACCGGGCCCTTGGCCTCGAGGTCCTCACGCAGCATATCCGCAGCGCGCGACGACATGTTGTTGAAAAACTTGTCCTGCAGCTGGTCATCAACGCCTTTCAGGGCAATCACCAGGCTGTCGACCGCGATTTCCCGAATCAGGCGCTGCATGCCGCGGTCATCCAGCTCCGTGAGGTTGTCAAACACGAACATCAGTTCACTCACTTTCTCACCGAGGTCGGCATCGGCCTCCTTGAGCGAGCCGAGCAACTCGGACTCGATATCCGCCTTGATGTTGTTGAGAATGGCCGCCGCACTGGTCATGCCGTTGACTGAGCGCGGCGGCGTCTTGCGTACCTTGCCCAGCTGCTTTTCCAGCACTTTATCCAGCTCTTCCATCGCCGCCGGATCAATCACCTGCAAGCGCGCCACGCGCAGCAGCGCCTCGCTGCGCACGGGCTCGGGGATATTGACCAGCACCTGAGCCGACTGATCCTCGTCCAGCGAGGCCAGCACAATGGCAATGATTTGCGGGTGCTCGTCCTCCAGCAGCTCTGCCACCGCACCCGGGTCCATCCACTTCAGCGCTTCAATGCCGGAGGTCTGCTGCTTGCCCGGCATCACTTTCGCCAGCATGGAGCGCGCCTTGCTTTCCCCGAGGGCGTTGGTCAGCACACGCCGGGTAAATTCCGAGGCACCCAGCCCCAGCGGGTTCAGCGCACTGGCGTCTTCGTGGAACGCCGCCAGCACCGCCTCCACCTGCTCATTGGAGATAGACGACAGGGAGGCCATGGCCTCGCCAATGCGCTGCACTTCACGCGGCTCCATGTGGCGCATGATGGCGGTGGCCGACTCCTCGCCCACCCCCAACAGGAATACCGCCGCGCGCTGCGCGCCGCTCAAACCTGCTCCTGCGGCATCAGCCATCGCCCGCCACCCACTGTTTCATCACATGTGCCGCCCGCGCCGGCTCGCCCTCGGCCACATTGCGCGCCATTTGTAATTGCTGCTGGTACCCGGTGTTGCCAGGCAGGCCGCGTCGGTCGCCGGCCAGTGTCACCTGGTCGTCGCTCATCAGTTCACCACCACCCTGGGCATATCCCGCATCACCGTAGCCGTCGTTGCCCAGGGCCCGCTGCCCCGAGGGACCGATTGCCGCCGGCACCGGCGCCACTGAAAACTGCATCAGGGGGCGCAGCACGAAGAACAGCAGCGCCGCCAACCCAGCCGCCACGCCCAGGCCTTTCAGCACACGCCACAGCCAGTCTTCCTCGAGCAGCGAAGGCTCCGGTGGCGCTTCCAGGGCGGGCGGCTCCACGAAGGACGCATTGATCACACTCACGGTATCACCGCGTTCTTCGCTGAAGCCAACGGCCTCCCGCGCCAGGCGGGTAATCTCGTCCACCCGCTCCGGTGCCAGCGGCGCCCGTTCCACCGAGCCGTCCTCGGCGGTGGTTTCCACGTGGTCCAGGACCAGCGCTATGGACAGCTTTTGCAGCGTACCCGGCGTTTCGCGAATGTGGCTGATGGTCTTGTCCATTTCATAGTTGCGCGTTTCGCGGCGAGTAGACCGCGTTGGCGCCGTGTTCTCCACCAGCCCGGCCTCTGGCGGTTGGGCCAGCACGTCCGGGTCTTCCGGTGGCTGGTTGGCCAGCGTACCCGGCACACCGCCCTCCAGCATCCGGGTGGTCATCTCCTCCGAGGTTTGCTCGCTGCGCAATACCGTATCCGGCGCGTACACCTCGCTGGTGCGCTCGATGCGGGTGAAGTCTATGTCCGCCGACACCTGCGCGTGCACACGCCCGGGCCCCAGAATGGGCTCCAGAATATCGACGATCCGCTGGCTGTAGCGCTGCTCCAGCTGCTGTGCCATCTGGAACTGTTCCTTGCTGTAGCCGAAATCATCGGGGTTGCCCTGCGTCGACAACAGCCGGCCCTGCTGGTCAACCACGGAGACGGACTCCGGTTGCAGGTTGGGCACACTGGCGGACACCAGGTGCACGATGCCCGCCAACTGCCGGTCAGACAGCACCTGGCCACCGTACAGGTGCAACACGACCGAGGCGGCCGGCTGCTCTCGCTGGCGCAGGAAAGCGCTCTGTTTGGCCATGGCCAGGTGCACACGGGCACCGCGCACACCATCCAGAGCGCTGATGGTGCGAGACAGCTCCTGTTCCAGGGAACGGTGATAACGCGCCTGCTCCATAAAGCTGCTGACGCCAATCTCCTGCTCCTGATAAATCTTGTCGAAGCCGATGTCGCCGGAGCGCGGGAAGCCCTCGGTTGCCAGCAAGAGCCGCGCACGGTGCACCTGGTCGGAGGCCACGGTGACCATGCCGGTGCGATTGTCGAGCCGGTAGTCGATGCCGTTGGCATCCAGCGTGGACATGGCCGCTGTGGTGTCCTCGGCGGCCATGCTGCCGAACAGGGGCTTGTATTCGGGCGTCAACACCCATTGCACCAGGCCAATGCCCAACGCAATGCTGGCCGCCAGCCCCACCAGCAACGCCAGCTGGCGGGAAATGGGCTGCCGACTGTAACCGTTGAAACGCGCGACTAGTCCGCCGCTATTCTCTGCCATGGATCAACTCACTCCTCAGGGCACATGATAAACCAGCAGGGCTCAGACCTGCATACTCATGACTTCGCGGTAGGCGGTGAGCAATTTGTTGCGCACCTCGCTCAGCGCCTGGAATTCCAGGCTGGCTTTCTGCGCCGTCACCATCAACTCCGCCAGCGACACACCCGGGTCACCCGCCTCGAAGGCCGTGGCCATCTCGCGGGAACTCTGCATCGCCTGGTTGACGTCGTCGATGGACTGTTTCATGAAGCTGGAAAAATCGGCACCGCCGGCAGCCGCGGCAGATTCGCTGCCCGCCTCCGCGGCCATGCTGCGCATCTGTGCCAGCACCTGGTTGATTGCCATTTCGCTCATAGCCTGTCCTCTCTCAATGTGCGCGGGGTACGGCCAACCCCAGTTCACGGAAGCGCGCCAGTTTGTAGCGCAGCGTGCGCGGGCTGATGCCCAGGCGCTCCGCAGCTTCTTTGCGATTGCCATCCACCGCCGACAGCGCGGCCACGATGAGCTCGCGCTCGCGCTCTTTCAGGTCGCCCTCCAGCTGCGGCTCTGGCGGCGCTGTGGCTTCCACCGCGGCGGGTGCAGCAGTCAGTGCCGCAGACGGTGCAGCGGCAGGCACCATGGCCGCAACGAAGTCGATATCGTCCGGACCGATCTCCGGCCCCGGTGCCAGCAGGCTGGCACGCTGCACGCAGTTTTCAAGTTCCCGCACGTTGCCGCGCCAGTTGTGCGCAGCGAGGCGCTGCAGGGCGGCCTTGCTGAAAGCGAGCCCACTGCGCGGTGGCGCGTAACGCTGCAGGAAGCGCTGTGCCAGCGGCAGGATATCCGCCGGGCGATCGCGCAGGGCGGGCACCTCCAGCGGAACAACACTCAGGCGGTAGTAGAGGTCTTCCCGGAACCGGCCAGCGGCAACGGCTTCAGCAAGGTTGCGGTTACTGGTGGCAATCACCCGCACATCCAGCGCGATCACCTTGTTGCCGCCCAGGCGCTCCACCTCACGTTCCTGCAGCACGCGCAACAGCTTGGCCTGCAGGCCCAGGTCCATCTCGGAGATTTCATCCAGCAGCAGTGTGCCGCCGTTGGCCTGTTCGAATTTGCCGGGGCGCGACTGGTGAGCGCCGGTGTAGGCACCCTTTTCATAACCAAACAGCATGGATTCCAGCATGTTCTCGGGAATGGCGGCGCAGTTGATGGCAACCATGGGCCGCTCGGCACGGCTGGAACAGGCGTGCAGGTAACGCGCAATCACTTCCTTGCCGGTGCCGGATTCACCGGTGACCAACACCGTGGCATCGCTGTGCGCCAGGCGCTCTGCCAGGCGACACACCCGTTGCATGGCGGGGTCTTCCGCCACCATGGCCACAGCCGGTTCCGGTACCGGTTCAAAGCGGGCCAGCATTTCCAGCAGCACTTCCGCGGCGAAGGGCTTTAACAGATAATCGGTTGCGCCATCGCGCATCGCAGACACCGCATGCTGCACCGAGCCGTGGGCAGTGATCATGACAAACGGCAGCTCCGGGCTGCGGGCGCGCACCTCGCGTAACAAGCGCTCGCCGTCCATCCCGGCCATCTGCACGTCGCTGATGATCAGGTCGACCGGCTGGCGCTCCAGCTGCTGCAATGCCGCTGCGCCGTCACAGGCGCTCCACACGCGGTAGCCCCCGTACTCGATGGTGTCACACAGCGCTTCCCGCAGCGTGCTATCGTCTTCAACCACCAGAACTTTCAACGCGGCTCCCACAGTCAACCCTCTCCTTCTGCGACCGGAAATTCCAGAATGAATTCGGCGCCACCCTGCGGACTGTCGCCCAGGCGGATCTCGCCCCCCAACTCGTTCACCGTGCGCGCCACCACCGCCAGGCCCAGGCCGGTGCCGGTGGAACGGGTGGTGAAGAAGGGGTCGAAAATACGTTCGCGCAGCTCCTGTGCCACGCCGGGGCCATTGTCCCGTACCCGCAACAGCATGCGCTCGCGATTCAGGGCGCCCGCCCATACATCCACATGGACCGCCGCACCGCCGGCCTCAATAGCATTCACCACCAGATTGGCGAGCGCGCCGGCCAGTGCGTCGCGATCACCGCGCAGGGCCAGAGTGCGATCCACCGGCGTCACCGACAGCGTGGCGCCGGCGGCCTGCAGCCGCGCCTGCACATGCGCCTGAAAGTCACCGAGTACGTCCTGCAGGCAGATCAGCTCCGTGCGTGGGGGCGCACCGCGCACAAAACCCAGCATGCTTTCTATCAAGCCTTCCATATGCACCAAGCGCTCGGCGAGCCGGTCGCAAATACGTTCCCGCTGCGCTACCGCGAGGTCCGGCCGGCGCAGTTGCGCCAGATACAGCGTGGTGGACGACAGAGGCGTGCGAATCTGGTGCGCCAGCCGCGCCGCCATTTCACCCAACGCGCTCAGGCGCTGTTCGCGGCCCACCTGCGCTTGCAGGTCGTGCAGTTCGGTGGTGTCGGTCACCAGCACCAGCGTTTCGCCCTGCTGCGCCAGATGGCGGCTGTGCAGCGAGAGATGCCGCTCCGGCTCGCGCTCGCGTATGCGCGCCTGCACGGCGGGCCAGTCCTCCCCCAGCAGCGGCTCGCCAAACAGCGCCACCGCTTCCGGGTTGGCGTCCCGCACCTGCTGGCGCTCGTCAATCAGTAAGACACCGCCCGGCAGCATGGCCATCAGGGATGCCAGCCGCTCCAGCAGACGCTCCTTCTCGGCCAACTCATCCAGCCGCGCCGAGCGCGACGCCGCGAGCTCCTCGTTGAGGCGCGCTACCCGCGATTCGAGGTCGCGGTAGGAGGCATCCAGTTGATGTGAGACCTCGGCAAGACTGCGAAAAGCCGCTTCCAGGTCGTGTTTTTCGAGGGGTACTGCCTGCTGCATGATCGAGTTCCACCGAGCGCTATCACGCCATTGCGGCAGTGAAAGCAAGAGCCATGCCCAAAGTGTAATTCATTGATTTTTCAACAGCTTAGAAATAAAACCGGAAGGCCTGCCAGCGGTCGGCGTCAGGAATCTGACGGCACCGAATCGCGCTGCAATTCAAACTTGCGCATCTTCTCCACCAGGGTGGTGCGCTGCAAGCCGAGCAACTGCGCCGCGCGCGCAACCACCCAGCCACTACGCTCCAGCGCCTGCAGCAGCAGGGTGCGCTCGGTGTCCGCAAGGTGCTGCTTGAGGTCCAGGCCGTCCGGGCCCAGTTTCAGGGTTTCAGCCTGTGAGGCGGCTACCGGCACTTCGCGGGACACACCAGGGGCCGGCGCACGAGGCTCGCCGTTGTCCGGCGCTTCACCCTCGACAATATGCGCGGGCGCCGGGGGCGGTTGAGTGGGGTCGAAGCCTTCGCAGAACTTCGGCGGCAGGTCGGCAAAACCCACCTCAGCACCGGGAAACAGGATGG
The DNA here is from genome assembly GCF_000423125.1 of Haliea salexigens DSM 19537. GTDB lineage: Bacteria > Pseudomonadota > Gammaproteobacteria > Pseudomonadales > Halieaceae > Haliea > Haliea salexigens. Next base: position 170,848 of record NZ_AUHJ01000002.1, on the reverse strand, counting down.
CCAAACGCTCCACCAGATTGTTCAGTTCACGCACATTGCCCGGCCACGCGTACTGCTGCAGGGCAGCCATGGCATCCGCCGCAATCGCCACGCTGTCACGCTGTTCACGCGCCAACTGGGCCAGAAAGTGCTGCACCAGCACCGGCACATCTTCCGGCCGGGCCCGCAACGCCGGCACGTCAATCGGAAACACATTGAGGCGGTAGTAGAGGTCGGCGCGGAAACGGCCATCCTCAACGCGCTGCTCAAGATCCTGGTGGGTGGCGGCAATCACCCGCACGTCGGTGGGCTGCGAACTGGCACTGCCCACCCGTTCAAAACAGCGCTCCTGCAATACCCGCAGCAGCTTCACCTGCATGGGCAGTGGCATGTCGCCGATCTCATCCAGAAACAGTGTGCCGCCCGCTGCCAGTTCAAAACGGCCACGACGGGTGCTGATGGCGCCGGTGAATGCGCCCTTTTCATGCCCGAACAACTCGGACTCCAGCAGCTCCGCCGGAATGGCACCGCAGTTCACCGGCACAAACGGCCCCTGGGCGCGCGGCGAGGCGCTATGAATGCCGCGGGCAACCACTTCCTTGCCAGTACCGGATTCACCCAGAATGAGGACCGTGGCATCACTGCCCGCCACCTGCGCCACCAGCCGGCGAATCGCATGCATGGCCGCACTGGGGCCGACGATAGGGGTCGAATTGTCAGGGTACTGTGACAACTGCATGAATCCAGTTAGACAGGGAAAATGAAGAACAGCCAACGGCGCAGAGTCTGCGCAGCCGAGGATGACCTGTCAACTTATTGACGGCGAAAAGCGCGATTAATCCCCGCTATGGGCACGGCGGTAGGCGACCTCACGGCGGTGATGACGGAAGATGAGCTTTTCCAGCCACACCCGGGCGGCGCCCGCCAGGCCAACGAAGCGCACCGTGTTGCTACCGGCCGCCAATTCTTCCGGGCTGCTGATGACTTCACCATAGCAACACAGTGGTTTGGGCAAGCCGCGTTGAATATACAGTTCCAGAAAAATGCGTGCGCCCGCCGGGGGGCCCTCGCCTTTCCAGCTTACCTGCTCGGCAGACACCTGCACCGCGCTCACCGGCGGGATATCCAGCTCGTGGTACACCAGCGCGCTGACCAGATCGAGCACCAGGTTCAGCTTCAGGTCGAGCCGGGCAATGTCCTGCTGAATGCCGGGCGGCGCGTCCGTGTCGTCCTTGGTATTGAGCCCATCGCCCACCGCAGACACGGCACGCAGGAAACTCTCGTTGGACGCGTTGACCATGGCCAGGTGGGTCTGCTCCGGCTCGTAGTCAACGGGCTTCCAGGACAGCGCTATGTTATCGCTATAGACAAGGCCGTTGCCGGCGTTCTTGCTGCTCATGCCCAATGCTCCGCAAAAGCATTACGATAACACAGGGTGCGGGGGACGGAACGCCCCTGCCGAAGGCTTGGGTCAGGGTTGTGACTTCACCCGCTCATAGTGGCCGATCGCCGAGCGCGTGCGCACCTGTGCGACACCCTGCTGCAATACCGCATCGCGCGCCTTGCTCAGGTGGGCCATCATTTCTTCGTTGAGATGGAGGATGGCCGCCAGTGCTTCGGCGACCAGTTCCGCGTGCTCGGTGGAAACGGCCTCTTTGAAACAGCGCGCCAGATCGTCGCGGCGGTCCTGCTCGCGGGCGGCCACGGCATCCCAGTCGCCCGCTTCGGCGAGGGCGACCATGTCCTGGGTCAGGGTCAGGACCCGGGCCAGGCGCTGGTACTGGGGCAGTGCCATATCGGTATCGGGCTCAGCGTTACGGGCACGATCCGTGGGGAAGTTCACAATCATGTGGCGGAGTGACGAAACTCGGCCGGAATCGCTTCCCAACCCTCACGCACCGTACCCAGAAGGCCGTGCACTTCTGCCAGGATAGCGGGGTCGGAGGTTGCATTGGCTTCCACCAGGCGCCGCTGCATATAGTCGTAGAGGTCTCCCAAGTTCCCGGCCAGCTCTCCACCCTTGTTGTGATCCAGGCTCACGCGCAGGTTGTCGACAATACTGATCGCCTTGCCCACAAGCTCCCCTTGGCGGGCGACCTGCTGGCGCTCCATGGCACCTCGCGCTTCTGCGATGCGGTCCTGCGCGCCGGCAATCAACATGCTGATCAACTGGTGTGGCGAGGCGTCGGTTACGCCGCTCTGCACGCCCACTTTGCTGTAAGCGTTCAGCGCTTGTCTGGAATTCATGTCGCAGTACCTGTCGGTTGTTAGTTAGAGAAACGGTCGCTGGGCAACGGAATGTTGGCCAGCTGCTCTGCCACAAATGAACCCGTGCTATTGAGCTGTGCCAGCAGGCCGTCGAGCGCGTTGAACTGGGCACGGTAGCGCGCCTCCAGTGTTTCCAGGCGCTGGTTCAGGTCTTCACGGTCCGTGTTGATGAACTCGATTCGGGTTTCCAGCCCATCCTCACGCGACTCAATGAGGCCTGTGCTGCCAAGGAACCCGCCCAGCAGAGTATCCAGCCGCTGGGCTATACCGTTGCCCTCAGTCCGGCTGAACAGGTCGCCGAAATTCCCCAGCCCATCCGCCAGCACGTCATCGAGCCGTTCGCTATCGATTGACAGCGTACCATCGTCACCCGTCGTAATACCCAGTTCCGCCAGTGAGCCGTAGGGGCCATCTGCACCCTGAATGCTTGCCGTCAGCGCCGAGCGCACTTGGCTGATGATCGCCCGGGTGCCGGAATCACCTTGCAGTGGGCCGGCCAGCTGCGTCGCAGGATCATAGCGAGTCAGGCTTGCCGCACTGGTAATAAAGCTGTTGTAGGCCGTCACCAGTTGCTCGACCGAGGAACGCACGGCGGCGCGGTTTTCACTGACAGTAATGGTCGCATCCTGTTCGGTGACCGCGCCCAGCGTTAATGTCACGCCCTCAATAACATCCGTGACCGTATTGCTGGCGCTGCTGAGGGCCAGGCCGTTCAGCGTGAATTGCGCGTCTTCTGCGGCGCGCGTTTGGGTAAGATTCGCAGCATCCGTGTTAAACGCCAGTCGCGACAAACCCTGCGCGTCCAGGTCGTTTGTATCTCCCTGGTCGTCTACAGAGATTTCAATGCCGTTGGCCGCACCGGTGTCCGGCCCGGTCAGAAGCAGGCGAAAGCTCTCGCCGTCTTTCACCACGGATGCGCTAATACCGATGTCCGCATCGTTAATGGCGTCCCGCACACCTTCCAGAGTGTTGTTGCTGCTATCGATGGTGATGCTCGCACCGGTGCGTTCAGTGTTTTCACTGAAACTTGTCACCGTCTGCGGACCCGGGTCAACCGGCGTCGCGGCAATGGAGCCGAAACGAATATTGAGCGTGCCCTCGCCGATTGCGCTGTCTTTCGCGGCGAACGAGCCGGAGGCCAGTGTCTGCGCGCTGGCCCTGGCGCTGACCGCCAACGAGTAGGTGCCGACCGCCGAATTGGCCGCCGCAGAAACCCCTACGGCTTCGGCGTTGGAGCTTTGCGCCGAGCGTTGGGAAAACGTGGACACATTTTTCAAGGCGCTCGCGCGGCCCTGCAAACCTGCCAGCAAACCCTTCAAGGTGCCGAACGCAGAAAGCTCGCTGGTCAGCGTTGCTTCGCGTCTCGCCAGCCGCGTTTCAGCGGGCGCGCGTTCCGCCGTCAACAGCTGACTCACCAGCGACTCGATATCAAGGCCAGAGCCAACGCCTGTCACTGATACCATTTACAACCTCTCGTCTCCACCTGCACGTCTGTGCTGATGTACTAATAAAGCAAAAATAATGCCAAAAAACTCCCCGCGAGCGGGATCACCCCTCACTGTCCATCAACAAGCCTTTCACCGGCATGCCAGACCCACCCAGTTCTTCCTGCTGCTGGGACAGGAAGCGGGCCAGGGAAAGGATTTCTTCCGAAGGAATCTGCCGCACAACCTCTTCCGTTGCCTTGTCAATCACAGTAATGACCGTTGTACCGAGATCTTGTTCCACGGAGATTTGCAACGACCGGTTCACTGTCTGAATGTAGGCGGAAATATCCTGGGTTGCCTGCGCAAGGTCCGCAGGGGGCGAGGATGACGTCTCCCGGGCGGCAACAGCGGGAACAGCCTTGCCGCCTGCGACCGGCTCTTGCCGCTCAACAGCTTGCGAGGCGGACTTCGCAGCCACCGGAAGTGATACTACTGGAGGTGATGGCGCCACCGGATTAGCCATAATCTCTACCTCTTCACCACAACTGCCGGGGAAGCCCCCGAACCGCAAAGGGCGAGAGAGTCAACTCCCTCGCCCCCGCGGCCGGATTTCTTCATCACGGCGTTCGTATTGCCGCTTACTGCAGCAGGGCCAGCACGTTCTGGGGCTGGGCGTTAGCCTGCGCCAGTACGGAGATACCCGCCTGCTGGAGAATCTGGGCGCGTGCCAGAGCCGCCGTTTCCGCCGCGAAATCGGCGTCCAGGATACGGCTGCGGGATGCACTCAGGTTTTCCGTGGTCGTGCTCAGGTTGGAGATGGTGGACTCCAGGCGGTTCTGGATGGCACCAAAGGTGCTACGCAGGTCGGCGGCAGACGTCAGTGCCGAATCAATGCGTTGGATGGTCGAGTTCGCGTCTGCAACCGTCAGTACGCTTACGTCATCCAGGCTACCCGCCGCGGTGGCCGAGGTTGCCGTAAACACTGTACCGGCTTGCGCACCGGCAACCTCGATGTCTTCACCCGAAGTGATGGTCAGCACGTTGTTGTCGTCCACGGACGCTGAGGCGTTGCCCGCAAGCGCGACGTTGACGGCGTTAACAAAGGACTGCACATCGGAGTAGGTGCCCGCCGCAACCGCGAGGGGGTCTGCATCGCCAAACTGGAAGGTCAGCTCACTCGCGGCAAGAGTCAGCGATGTTGCGGGGGTACCGGCAACATCGGCGACACCGGCTTCACTGGCGACCAGTTCGTCCGTTACCAGCGCTGCATCGGCACCACCAATGGCGAAGCTACCGGCAGCATTGGAAGCATCTGTAAAGACGACCTCACTACCCGTACCGGCGGCAACCGTAAACGTGGCGGCACCGTAGCCAGTCTGACCCTGAATAGCGGTGATCAGATCACCAGCTGACGTGATGTTGCTGTCGAGCGTGACCGTCAGCACGTTGCTTTCCGGATCGGTGACGGTAAAGGTATTGTTTGCAGAAGTATCGGCATCAGACCCGGTAACATCCTGCGTTACTGTCGCATCTGTCGCTGTCACTGTCCGGCCTACGGTAGCCGCCAAGCCAGCTGCGGTATCCGCGATAGTCGCTGTCAGCGACGTGCCACCTGCGTTGGTTGCACTAAGGCCACTCAGTGCTGTACCCGTGCCGACGGTGCCGGCGTCAGTAACCGCGAGTGAAAAGGCAGCGACGAAGGCGTCAACAGCATCTTGTTGGGTTGCACCGCCACCGAAGTCAACGTTAACCGTCACGTCAGTCGCAGAGTCAACCGTGCTCGCTCCCGCGGAGTCGGCAAAAGTGAAGGTGACGCCGTTTACGACGACCTCATCGGCGGCGTTTACCGTGCCGGTAGAGAAATCGACCGTGTCCGTGCCCGCCACTGCAGGCACCGTGCTGTAGTCACCGATCAGGTTCGTCGCGTCGAACGTGTAGGTGGCAGCTGAACCCGTTACTGCGGTAGTTCCTTCGGCAATCAACGTATCCAGATCGACCGAAGTCGCCGTTGCCACGGCGCCCACATCCGCTGTACGGATGCTGGTGCTCAGGTTCAGACCAATCGTCTCGCCCACATTGGCACCCACCTGGAACAGGGCGCTACCGAAGCTGCCGTCGAGCACGTTGCGGCCGTTGAAGGAGGTCTGGCTGGCAACGCGGTCGATTTCCGCCAGGCGCTGCTGCACTTCCTGGTTCAGTGCCGCGCGGTCGGAATCGGAGTTGGTGGCGTTGGCAGACTGTACCGCCAGTTCGCGGATACGCTGCAGGTTGGAGGAGACCTCGCCCAGCGCGCCTTCAGCCGTCTGCGCCAGGGAGATACCGTCGTTGGCGTTACGGATTGCCTGGTTCAGGCCGCGGATCTGCGTGGTAAAACGCTCGGAGATGGCCAGGCCAGCGGCATCGTCCTTGGCACTGTTGATACGCAGGCCGGAGGACAAACGCTGCAGCGAGGTGGCCACATCGTTCTGGGAGCTGTTGAGGTTACGCTGAGCAGTCAGCGAGGGAATATTGGTATTGATAATCTGAGGCATGGTTTCATTCCTTCTCGTTTCGCGCCGGCTTCCCCTGTGGAGTCGTCGCTGGTCACCGTCCATCGGCCCGGGGAGAGAACTCCCCGCTCAAAAGAGTTAGCGGACGGTTTTGAAGGAACTTTAGGGCAAGTGTCAGGTTTTTTTACTACAGGAAATTGAACAGGGACAGGCCCTGAATGCGCACATAGCTCTGCTGGGCTACCTGCAGGGCCACCAGCTGCAGGTTCAGCCGGCTGATGGCCTCGGTGACGTCCAGGTCGCGCACTTCCGACAAGGTTTCCTGCAGCTGCAGGGTGAAGGCATCATTGCTTTCCCGCAGGCTGTCTATGCGGTTCAGACGCACGCCAAGGTCCGCCTGCTGCTCCAGCATGCGGCCCAGGGCCTGGTCGAGGTTGCCCAGGCCGCTGGCCACCGCGTTATTCACCGCCGCCGACGCCGCCGGGCCGGTAGTGGAGGACTTCAGGCTGTCGATAATGTTCTGCACGCTGCTGAACACATCCTGGCGCGGTGCGGCGGGCACCGTGAAGCTGTCGCCGTCCGCCGGGGTGCCCTCAAAGGTCACGCTGGCACCGTTGAAGGCGATGCTCGCGCCGGATTCGTAGGGGCCGCTGGCCACCACCGCCGCACTGCTGTCGGTCACTTCGAAGGTGACAGGGTCGGCCGGCGTCGCCTGACTGAAGGTGATGGTATAGGCATCGCGCTGATAGTTAGCCGCCGCACTGCTGGCGTCCACCACCGCGGTGCCGGCGTTGCCCGCAGTAGCGCGAATGTCGAAGCTGCCGTTGCCGGCGGGGATATCCATGAACACGGCGCGACCGGAATCACGCACCGCCAGTTGTGTGTTGGGTGCCACCTGCAGGAAGCGCTGCCCTTCATCGCCGTTGTACACCACATCCCCACCGCTGCGGCTGAAGGGCTGGGTCTGGGCCTGAAAGCCGGCAAACACGAACTCGCCATTGGCATCGCGGGTGTTGGCCAGGCTGACCAGCTCATCCAGGCGCCCTTCCATTTCCGTGGCAATGGCGCGGCGGGTTTCCGGGGTCTGGGTGGCGTTGTTGGCCTGCACGGTGAGTTCGCGCACGCGCTGCAGCACGTCTGTCACGTCCTGCAGCACGGTGTCGGCCAGGGCAATCTGCCCCTCGGCGAGGTTGCCGTTACGCTGAAACTGGTCGAGCTGGGACAGATCTTCAGTCAGGTCCAGAATCTGCACGGCGGCAATGGGGTCGTCCGCCGGAGTGGTCACCCGCAGGCCGCTGGCCAGCTGCTGCTGGGTTTTCTGCAGCTGTGCCTGCTGGTTCAGGATGTTGCTGATTCCCTGCTGGAAAATCTGGGCGGTTGACAGGCGCATGGGGAGCTCCGGAGTTAGCGACGCGTGGCGTTGAGCAGGGTCTGGAACACGGTGTCCGCCACGGAAATCACCTGCGCTGCGGCCTGATAGGCCTGCTGGAAGCGCAACAGGTCTGCGGCTTCTTCATCCAGGTTGACCCCCTGCACACTGTCGCGGGCGGAAATCGCCTGCTGCAGCAGCGTCGACTCGGCATCGGCGGCGGCGCTGGCCTGCCGGCTGCTCACGGCGACATCCGCCACCAGGCCGGCATAGCTGTCCTGATAGCTGGCGGTGCCGCTATCCAGGGTTTGCGCGGTTTGCAGGGCGCCGAGGGCCAGCGCATTGCGGTTGTCGCCGCTGCCATCGGTGTTGTTGGCGATAGTCAGCGTGTCGCCAGCGGCGGGCGTGCCGCCCAGCTCGAAGCTCAAGCCGCCGAGGGTCACGGCGATGCCGCCGCTGTCAGTGGCCGGGTTGTAGGCAATGGGGCCACCGGCACTACCGGCCACATCGTAGCCAGGCACGCCCACGCCCAGCGCATCCGGGTTGAAGGTCAGCGTGATGGCACCGCCCAGCGGCAGGCCGGCGGCATCATCCACGGACACCGCCGACAGGTTGGCGTCGCCGAGGTTCGCGCTACCGGCACTGCTGCGCACGGGGCTGGCGGCGGCGAAATCAGCCGCGTTGGTGATTTCCAGCGCGAACAGGTTGGCGCCCTGGCCCACAGGCTGGATGAGGAAGCTGTCACCCGCCGCTGGTGTGCCGCTGATGGCAATGTCGACACCGTCCACGGTAAATGTGGGGCCGGCACCGGTCTGGCTGGCGCCGGTCTGCTCGTTGCGCAGGGTCCACTGGGCGCCATCAAAACTGATGCGGTAGTCGGCGCCGGTGAGCGCGCTCACGTCACCCAGGCTGGCGCTGACGGTGGCCGCACCGGTGTTGCCAGAGGAAGCGGCAACGGCGGGCTCCAGCGGGCGGAAAAAGTTGCCGCCGAGCTGGCCATTCAGGTCCATGCCGCGGCTGTGCTGTTCGTTGAAGGTGGCTGCAATGCCGGCCGCCAGCAGGCCGAGCTCATTGCGGGTGCTATCCAGCACACCGCCGCGGAACGACAGCGCCGCCCCCAACTCACCGCCCGTGAGGAAGCGGCCAATGTCGGTGCTGGAGGCGAGGCCGGCGATACCCACATTCACCCGCGTGGCGTCGAAGGGGTCGCGAAAGGTCTGCAGCTCACTGGCGGTAAAGCCTACCACCAGCGCCTGGCCATTGCCCACCAGCACGTTGACGGCGCCGTCTTCCTGCGTGACGGTGGTGACACCCACTTTTTCCGCGAGGCGGTTGATGGCCTGGTCACGCGCGTCCAATAGGTCGTTTGGTGGCTGGCCGCCGGTGGCCGTGGTGGCGCGCACTACCTGCTCGTTGAGAGAGGCAATGTTGCTGGCCAGGGCATTGATGTCCTTCACCGTAGTGGTGATGCGCTGGCTGACTTCACTGTTGAGGCTGCGCAGCTGGGTGTCCAGGGCCTGAAAGCGCCCCGCCAGCTCACTGGCCTCGCCCAACAGCACCTTGCGCTCGGGAATGGAACCCGGGTTGTTCGCCACATCCTGCAGGGCGCCGAAGAAGCCCTCAATGCCGGGGGCAATACCCACGGAAGGATCCGCCAGCAGGTTGTCGATGCGGGAAGTCAGGCCGCTCAGGGTGCTGAATCCGGCGCTGGAGGAGCTGCGACTGCGTACGTCCTGGGCAAGAAACTGGTCGTAACTGCGGGTGATGGAGTCCACCTTGACCCCGGTGCCCAGGAATCCCGCACCGGTCGCCTCGGGCGGCAGCGTGGCAAAATCCACCCGCTGCCGGCTGTAGCCAGCGGTATTCACGTTGGCGATATTCTGGCCGGTCGTCGACAGCGCCCGCTGCAGTGACAGCAGCGCAGAAGTCCCAATGTTCAGCAGATCTGCCACGGTGAGCCTCGGTCAGGGTTCAAGCGGCCTCAGGCCGCATGTCAGATTGTGTTGGCGGCAGCTGCGCGGAATTCTTTAGCTCCGCCACGGTGTCTGCCACGGTGCCGCGCTGCAGGATCGCCAGGATTTTGTCCGCATAGGCCGGGTCGGTGGCATAGCCTGCGGCCTGCAGTTCACGCAGGTAGGCCTCGGGCTCGGCGGCGCTGGCCAGCGCGTCCTGGTAGCGGGGGGCACTGCGAATCAGGTCGACATAATCGGCAAAGGAATCCGCCGGGGAGTCGTACACGCGAAAGGCCGCGCGCTCAAGGCGGGCCGCCGCCCCGTCGTACTCTACGGTTTGCACACTGGTCACAGGCCCCTGCCAGCCGCGCCCGGCCTTGATATTGAACAGGTTGTGGCTGCTACCGGCGGCAGCGGGCAGCGCGCGCTGGCCCCAACCCGTCTCCAGCGCCGCCTGCGCAATCAGCACCGCCGGGTCCACACCCAGCTCCGCCGCCGCGGGCTTGGCCAGGGGCCACAGTTCGCGCACGAAATCTTCCGGCGGCTTCGGTGCGGCGGGCGGCCCGCCGGCAGCGGCCAGTGGCGGCTGCGCCGGGGATGGCTGCGGCCGTGACACGTGGGTAGAAGCAGGTTCGGCAGCGAGCGCCGCGCTGGCAGCCGGTGTGCTGTTGTAGCGGCCCGTCGGCAGCGCCAGGCCCTGCTGACCACCCTGCGGCGGCACCACAGCCTGCGTGCCCCCGGATTCCGCAGCGTCACTTACCGCGCCCGCCGCCTGCAGCTGCTCCACCAGCACCTGGGCCAAACCCAGGCCGCCGTGATCCGCAAGGTCCACCGACAGCTGCTGGTCGAACATCTGCTGCCAGCTCTTCAGCTGGCTGCTGTTGAACAGCCCGCCTTCGGGCGTGGCATCGCGCATGGATTTCAGCATCTGCTGCACGAAAATCGCTTCGAACTGCCGCGCCACCGGCTCCACCGCGGATGCCGCATCGTTGCGGGCATCGCGGCGCAGGGCAGCGAGGCCGCTGAAGTCGTGGTAGAGGGAAGCCTGTGCCGCCTGCATGATGAGCGCCTAGATCACAATCAACTGGGCACGCAGGGCACCTGCCTGCTGCAGTGCTTCCAGAATCGCGATGAGGTCACCCGGGGCGGCGCCCACACGGTTCACCGCCGTTACCAGTTCCTGCAACGTGATACCGGCATCCAGCAGGAACATGCGCGCATCCTCCTGTTCCGCGGCCACTTCCGAGTCCGGTGCGACCACCGTTTCACCCACGCGCGAGAACGCACCCGGCTGGCTCACGCCGATGTCTTCCGACACCGTGACCACCAGATTGCCGTGCGCCACAGCGGCTGTCTCCACCCGCACCTCGCTGCCAATTACAATCGTGCCGCTGCGCGAGTTGACCACCACCCGGGCGGGCGCCGCGGCCGGGTCGACCTGCAGGTTCTCCACAATCGACAGGAACGCCACCCGATCCGCCTGGTCGGTGGGTGCCTGCACCTCAATCGACACGGCGTCCAGCGGCTGTGCGGTACCCACGCCCAACGCCGCATTGATGGACCCGGCCACGCGCTGGGCGGTGGTGAAGTCCGCGGAATTCAGGTTCATGATCAGCGTGGGCGCGGTGGCAAAGGGGCTGTCGACCGTACGCTCGACGGTGGCACCGTTGGGTATACGACCGGAGCTGGTGGCGTTCACCGTCACCCGCGAGCCATCCGCGCCTTCCGCACCGAAGCCGCTGACCAGCAGGGAGCCCTGCGCGAGGGCGTAGGTCTCGCCATTCACCGCTTTCAGGGGCGTCATCAGCAAGGTGCCGCCGCGCAGGCTTTTGGCGTTGCCCAGTGACGACACCGTCACGTCAATGGTCTGCCCCGGCTTGGCAAAGGCCGGCAGGTCAGCGTGCACCATCACTGCCGCCACGTTGGTCAGCTGTGGGTTCACATTGGCCGGAATATTCACCCCCAGTTCCGCCAGCATGCTTTTCAGGCTCTGGATGGTAAACGGCGCCTGAATGGTCTGGTCGCCACTGCCGTCCAGGCCCACCACCAGGCCGTAACCGATCAGCTGGTTGCTGCGCACGCCGTTGACGCTGGCGATATCCTTGATGCGCTCGGCGCTGGCGGACGTGGACAGCAGCAGCGCGAGCAACAGCGGAGAAAGACGAGTCCAGAGTAGCGTTAGCATCAGCGTGCCTCAGAAAGGAACCAGGGGGCTCATAAAGAACCGGGTGAGCCACCCGGGCGTGTTGGTTTCCTGGCTGACGCCGGTGCCGCTATAGGAAATGCGCGCGTCGGCAATCAGGGTAGAGGAAATGGTGTTGGTCGGGCTCAGGTCTTCGGGGCGGATAATGCCGCGCAGGCGAATGTACTCATCGCCCTGGTTGATATTGATCCACTTCTCGCCCTGGATATACAGGTTCCCGTTCGGCAACACCTGCGCCACCTGCACCGCGATGGCGCCGCGCAGGCTATTGCTCTGACCCAGCGCCGCTTCCCCGGAGAAAGCGCTGGCACCGTTGATGTCCACGCCCAGGTTATAGCGACCATTCACGGTCACCGGCTGACCGAACACGGTGGGGCTGGTGAGGTTGATTTCACTGCTCTTATCCAGCTCGGTGTCGCTGCTCTTGCTGCCGGTCGTGGCTTCCACCAACACCACGCTGACAATATCCCCTACCTGCACCGCGCGGGTATCGGTGAACAGCGCCAGGCCACTGGAGGGCAGGAACACACCGCCATTGCCGGGGGGTTGCGGCAGCTGCGAGTAGTCTATCGGGTCCACCGGGCCATACAGCTCGTGGCTCTTCTCGGGCACCCCGCCACAGCCGGCCAGGGCCCACAGGGCAGCTGCCAGCAGCACACACTTGAAGGAAGCGTACACAGTCACCTCTTACAGGTTGTTGGAGACGAACTGGAGCATCTGGTCAGCGGTGGAGATGGCCTTGGAGTTCATCTCGTAGGCGCGCTGGGTTTCAATCATGTTCACCAACTCTTCCACCACATTGACGTTGGAGCTTTCCACATAGCCCTGCACCACCGTGCCCAGGCCGTTGATACCCGGATTGCCAGGCTGCGGCGCACCGCTGGCGCCGGATTCCACCAGCAGGTTTTCGCCGCGGGCCTGCAGGCCGGCAGGGTTGATAAAATCCGTCAGCTGGATGTTGCCCACCTGACTCACCGCGGCACTGCCCGGCACCGTCACCGAGACCGTGCCGTCGCCACCAATGCTGATGGAGGTGGCGTTCTGGGGGATGGTGATCGGCGGTTGCAGCTGGTAGCCGGCGGAAGTCACCACAATGCCCTGGTCGTTGATTTGCAGGGAGCCGTCGCGGGTGTAGCCCTGGGTGCCGTCCGGCAGCAGGATCTCGAAAAAGCCGCGACCCTGAATGGCCAGGTCCAGTGAGTTGTCGGTTTTGGTCAGGTTGCCCTGGGTAAAGAGCTTCTCCGTAGCCACCACCCGGGTGCCGGTACCGATCTGCAGGCCCGAGGGCAGCAGCGTGTCCTGCGACGACTGGGCGCCGACCTGACGCACATTCTGGTACACCAGGTCTTCGAAGATGGCGCGGCTGCGCTTGAAACCGGTGGTGCCGACGTTAGCCAGGTTGTTGGCAATGGTCGACATGCGCGTCTGCTGCGCGTCTAGGCCGGTCTTGGAAATCCACAGTGACTGTGACATGGCCTGAATTCCTTATTCGAGTCGCATTAATTGAGTTGACGCTGTGTCCAGCTCTTCGGCGGTGGACATCATGCGCACATGCATTTCATATTGCCGGGACAGCTCGATCATCTGGACCATCGCCGACACCGGGTTGACGTTGCTGGATTCCAGCATGCCCGAGGCCAGCCGCACGTCCGCGGCGGGTTCGGAGGCCAGCCCGTCATCCAGGCGCAGCAGCCCGTCCGCGCCTTTGTCGATTTGCTCCGCCGGCGGGTTCACCAGCTTGATGCGGTCGAGCACGGCCACCGCATTGATCTGCTCGCCCAGTGGCACAATGGACACCGTGCCGTCGGCGCCGACGGTCAGCGAGCTGAAGGGGGGCAGTGCTATGGGCCCGCGCTCGCCGAGTACCGGCTGCCCCGCGCCGTTGAGCAATTGACCGAACGCGTCCACCCGCAGGTCACCGCGCCGGGTGAGCGCCTCGGTGCCATCCGGTGCCTGTACCGCCATCCAGCCCTCGCCGACAATGGCCACGTCCAGGTCACGCCCGGTTTGCTCGAGGCTGCCCGGTGCCAGGTCCGTACCCTTGCGCTTCTCGATGGTGTACACGCGGCTGTCGGCGCCCACACCGTCGAGGTAGCGGCTTTCCGCACTCACCATGTCGGCCTTGAAGCCGGGCGTTGAGGCATTGGCCAGGTTGTGGCTGTTGGCGGCCTGCGCCAGCATCATTTCCTGGGCACCGGAGGCGGCGATGTAGACGAAGTGGTCCATCAGTCAGGCTCGGCGTGGCTTAACGCAGGTTGATCACGGTCTGGGTGACCGCGTCTTCCGCCTGAATCACCTGCGCATTGGCCTGGAAGTTGCGCTGGGCAATGATCAGGTCCACCAGCTGCGCGGTAATTTCCACGTTGGATTCCTCCAGCGCCGCCGACTGGATTACCCCGAGCCCGGAGGTACCCGGTGCTCCCACATTCGAGGGCCCGGAAGCGAAAGTTTCCACCCAGTTGGTGTCGCCAATGGGCTGCAGGCCGTTGGGGTTATTGAAGTTGGCCAGGGCAATCTGCGCGAGTGCGCGCGACTCGCCGTTGGTGAAGCGGGCAAAAGCGATACCCGTGGAGTCAATCTCCAGCCCGCGCAGCTGGCCGGCGGAGAAGCCGTCCTGAACCACGCTGCTCACCGCGAATGGCGTACCGAACTGCGTGGTATCAGAGAGCGATACGGTGATGTCCTGCGGGTCGGCACCCGTGCCCACGCCCGCCGAGTTCAGCGGCTGCCAGCCGGTGATACTCACTTCCACCGGCAGGGTCAGTGGATCGAACTGACCATTGGACTGGAAGGTCAGTGTATCCGGGCCGGACGTTGTCACCCCGTCGACCAAAGAGTGAACCTCCCACTCGTTGGGTGTGGCGGTCTTGACGAAGTAGAGGCTCAGTACATGCGGGTTACCCAGGCCGTCGTACACCGTGGTGGACGTGGTGGCGTTGAAAGAGCTTGGATCCGGTGCCGTTGGTGGCGCGGCAAAAGCATCAAACGGGCCGCCAAAGGGCACTGTAGGTGGCACTTCACGCGAATCCAGGTTGGAGGTGAGGTCCACCAGCCCGGTCGGGTTCGGGTCCAGCAGGGAGGTGTCGATCTGAATGTCACCCAGCTGGCCGGTCACGTCGCCCGCGGCGTTCACCTGAAAGCCCTGCAGGCGCGAGCCCGCATTGCTCACCACGAAGCCCTCGCGATCCACCTTGAAGTTACCCGCACGGGTGTACTGCAGCGCGCCGTCCACACTCAACTGGTAGAAACCGCCACCGCTGATGGCCAGGTCCAGGGCGTTATCGGTGAAGCTGATGTTGCCCTGGCCGAACTCCTGTGTCACCGCCGACAGGCTCACGCCCTTGCCGATGGCATTGCCCCCGGCGCCGAGCAGGCTGGTGGCAAAGACGTCCGCGAATTCCGCACGGGATGTCTTGTAGCCCACCGTTGAGGCATTGGCGATGTTGTTACTGATGACATTGAGGTCTGCACTTGCAGCGTTAATGCCCGAAATTGCTGTAGCAAAGGCCATTGTCTTTCTCCTGGCTCAACACACTGTCTGGCGCGCACCCCACCGGGTGCACACCGTTATAAAATGCTCTTGACCGCGCTCATGCCCACGGTTTGGCCATTGCCCAGATTAAGGGCAACATCGCCGGAACCGGCGGCAATCGCCACGGACTCCACGCGCTGGTGGGCGTACACCGGCACGGTGGTAGACACACCACCTATCAGCGCTTCCACGGAGACGCGATACTGGCCCGCCTCCAACTGCTCGCCACTGCCATCGCGGCCATCCCACTGCACCCGAAAGTCGGAATCCACGCCGGGCGGCAGAGCGGCGCTGTACACCAGCCGACCACTCATATCCTGCACAAACAGCGTTGCCGATGTGGCACTGCCGTCGAAGGCGACCGTGGCATCGAGAGCCAGCGCGGGCTCGGCATCTTCGCCTTCACCGCTTGCGGCGACTTCCCGCAACAGGCCCACATTGCCTTCCGTCACCACATCGCGGCCCACCAGGTTGGCCGCCTGCAGCGCCTGGCTGCCAGTCATTGCCGATGCCAGCCCGCCGAAACCGCTGTTCAGGTCCTGAATGCCGGATACGGTGCCAAACTGCGCCAGCTGGCCCATGAAGTCCATGTTGTCCAGCGGCTTGGTCGGATCCTGGTTCTTCAGCTGCGCCACCATCAGTGTGAGGAATTCCTCGGAGCCCATATCCTCGACCGAGCTGCTCTGGCGCTGGGTCGCTTCTGGCTGTGGAAACAGTTCGTTAATGCCGGCAAGCGTGCTCATCTGTGCAATCCTCTGTGATTATCGGCCCAGCGTGATGGTGCGCTGGATCAGTTGCTTGGCCGTGTTCATGGCCTCGATGCTGCTCTGGTAGGAGCGTGAGGCGGAAATCATATTGGCCATTTCATCCACCGGGTTGATATTCGAGCGGTAGATGTAGCCCTCTTCATTGGCCAGCGGGTGCGAAGGCGAGAACTCCTGCCGCGGCGGCAACTGCGACTGGTAGATCTCGGCAACACGCACACCAGCAGCCTCACCATCACTACCGCCAAAGCTGTCCTGCAGCATGGTCTGGAAAACCGGGTAGCGCGCCTGGTAGGCCCCTTCCGGTGTGCTGCTGACCACCTGGGAGTTGGCCAGGTTGCTGGAGATGGTGTTGAGCCGCACGCTTTGTGCTTCGAGCGCCGAGGCGGATACCGCCATGATGTTGAACAGGCTCATGCTTATTCGCCCCGGATTGCGCGCTGGGTGGACTTGATGCGGCTGTCCAGAATGGTCAGGCTGGCCTGGTAGCGGATGGCGTTATCCATGAACTCGGCGTGCTCGCGCTGCGCATCCACGGTGTTGCCGTCCAGTGAGGGCTGGTTCGGCACCCGATACAGCAGGGGCTGGTCCGCGCCGTTCATGCCGCCGTTGGCATCGAGATGGCGGGCATGGGTGCGGCGCAGCCCGCCTGTCGTTGCCGCCTGCATGGCCGCGGCAAAATCGATGTCACGGGCCTTATAGCCAGGCGTATCCTGGTTTGCCAGGTTCGCCGCAATCAGCTCCAGCCGCTGTGAGCGCAGGGCCATCGCCTGCCCACTCACGCCAAATACCCGGTCGGTAAAACTCATGCTCAATTGCTCCTCTGTGCCCTGTGCGTACTACATGTGCAGGAGATACCTATCAGGAACCGTGCCAACTGATAAATAGCCAACAAAAACAATATGTTATGGTATTTCCCGAGCGTCACTGAAGCGGTTCCGACAGCCCCCTTGCCGCCTGAGCGGCAAGAATTGCCGCCCTCCGCGTTCCGCGTGTCGCCGCCAGCAAGTGGCATGGTTCCTGCTTTGAATCTCACCGACCGTACTTTTCGGAGACATCATGTCAATTTTCCGGCGCGCCACTGCGTTTCTTCTGCTTGCAGCCATGGCCATGCCCGCCCTGCTCGGCAACGCCGCTGCGCGTGCCGAAACCCTGCACCCACTCGAAGACGTCGTGGCGGCTGCCACCCGCGCGGCCACCGATGCCGCCCAGGCACAGGGCTACCGCGACCTGGAAATCACCGCGCGGCCGCTGGACTCACGCCTGCGACTGCAGGCCTGCAGCGAGCCACTGGAAACGTTCAGTAGCCCCAACGCCAGCGTGCTGGGCCCGGTAAGTGTGGGCGTGCGCTGCGCCCAGCCCAGCGCCTGGACCCTGTATGTGCGCCTGGACGTCAGCACCCGCGCCACGCTGCCGGTACTCACCGACAACCTGCCCCGCGGCACGGTGATTAGCGAGCGCGACCTCATCCTGGTGGAACGCACCATTACCAACGCCACCGACGCCGTGATCCTGGACCCGCAACAGGCGATCGGCCTCGAATTGGTCCGCCCGGCAAGCGCCGGCTCCACCCTGCGGCACAGCCAGTTGCGACCGCCCCAGTTGATCGCCCGGGGGCAGACGGTGACACTGATCGCCGGCAGTGAGGGCCTGCAAGTGACCATGCAGGGCCGCGCCATGGCCAATGCCGCCGCGGGAGACCGCCTGCTGGTCACCAATCTGGCGTCCGGCCGGCGAGTGGAAGGCATCGTCAGCGCCGATGGCAGCGTGCACATCCCGTGAGCGCGACGAGATCACGCTTGTGCTAAACTTTTCTGCGCTGCTGCCGCTATACCTATCAAGGCACCCGCGAGTGCCCGCCATTCACTGACTGTGTGACACTGCCATGGACCCAATCGACAACAATGCCAACATCAAACCGTCGCGCGCCGGCGGTGATGCGCGCACGGGCGGCGTGGAACAAGCTGGACGCAGCGGTGCTGCCAGCAGCAGCAAGCCTGTTGTTGAAGCCGACGCGGTGACCATCACACGCATGGCAACAGACATGCTGCAGCTGGAAAACCAGTTGGCCGACGTGCCCGATGCCAACATGGAACGCGTGGAACAACTGCGCGCCGCCATCAGCGACGGCAGCTACAAAGTCGACCTGGAGCGCATCGTGAACAACCTGCTGCAGGCCGAGCAGGACCTGTCCTGACCGTGACCGCCGGTGAACAGCTGGCGCAGGCGCTGCGCGCCGAAATCACGGCGCTGGAAAACGTACTTACCCACCTTGAAGCCGAGCAGCAGGCGCTGCGCGGCGCCGATGCGCAACAGATAGAAAGCGCCGCCCGGGCGAAGGATGCGGCAATCCACGCGCTTTCCAGTCTGCAGCAGCAACGGCCCACTGCGGCAGCCGAGTCGGCTGAGGGCTCTTCACTAAGCCGCGCTGAGGGCTCCTTACCAAGCCACGCTGAAGGCTCTTCACTAGGCCGCGCTGAGGGCTCTTCATCACGCCGCGCTGAGGGCTCTCTCTCGCGCCAGATCGCCGAGCTCGACAACAGTACGGAAAATCGCGGCTTGCAGGCGCGCCTGATTGCACTTGGCGAGCAGTGCACCGAGCTCAACGCGGCCAACGGCCTGCTGATAGACCGGCTGGCAGAGCACACCCGCAGTGCCCTGCGTGTATTGCGCCAGCAAGACGGCGATCCGCGGTTGTACTCGGGTACCGGCGGGGCAGACAGCACCAGAGACAGTCAAAGCCTGGGTAAAGCCTGAGCCGAACACCCCCAATAACGTCAATTATTTGACTGCCTGGCCGGCACCTTCTTGCCGGTCGCCACGTAAACGGCACTCTATGGCATGTCACGGCCTGCACTTTATTCGCCGAAAACACGCCAAATTAGGCAAAAAATACGCAAATCCCTGCAAAATCCGATAAGTAATTATTGGCACGGCAATTGCTTATACCTGCTCGATGGACCTTCACTCGAGCATTGACGCCATGACCGACAGATCGCCGTTCACCCTTGTCAGCGACCGCGCCGCCAACCTGGCGACGTCTCCCGCCACGCCTCTGGCCGCGCCGATGGCGGACATCGAGGCCGCCGAACAGATGCTGGGGCTGTTCGATACCCTGATCGGTGAAGCAGACCAGAACGTCTTGCTGGAGCGCTTTCACCGCTGGGCCAGCCGCTGCGGGCTCGCCGACAGCCTGGGGTTTACCGCCGCTGGCGATCAGCAGGAGCTCATCTTCGGTGAGCAGCGCCACCACCGCGCACTCTACCAACTGGATATCGACGGAAAAACACTCGGCGCAGTGACCCTGTCACGTCGCCAGCGCTTCAGCGAAGCCGAATTAACGCTGCTGGAGCGCGCCCTTGGCGGCCTGGCGCGCGCAGTGCGCCTTGCGCAACAGCTGGCCCACGCCCAGGTTACGGCCCTGCACGATGGGCTCACCGGGCTGTTGAATCGCCGGGCAATGGACGAGCGCCTGAGCCACGAGCTCCTGCTGGCCAAGCGCCATGGCAGTGCGCTGTCGTTGATGATTATCGACATCGACCACTTCAAGGACATCAACGACCAGCTTGGTCACCTCGTAGGAGACGAAGTGCTGTGTCGCCTGGCCGAGTCGTTTCGCGGCTGTGTGCGCGAATCAGACCTCCTGTTTCGCCTCGGCGGGGACGAGTTCGCCATCCTGCTGCCACGCACAGGGCTCAGTGGCGCAGCAGACGTAGCACGCAAAATACGCGAGACGGTAGAGCACGTCACCGTGGGGCTCTCCACCCGCGCCGGTGGGGTGCTGCCGCGCCTGAGTATCGGCGTGGCCGACCTGCTCCCCGGTGATGACGACAAAGCATTGATGCAGCGCGCCGACACACACCTGTACCACGCGAAGGCACAGGGCCGGGGGCGGGTATGCATCAGCGTCTAGCGCGGCGCCGCAATGCCCCGGAGGCCCCGTCCACAAACGGCAACCTCTGGCTGCGCAGCGACCTGCGCCGCCCTGCCCCCGCAGGTAAAACCGCACGCTCGCTGCGGCGCCCCGCAACCGGCAGCGCTGCACGACCCGCCGTGCGCAGCTGGATGACCTGGACGCTGTTCGGTGCGTTGCTGGTGACAACCGCGGCGGCAGGCCACGGTTTTCTGGCCACGGAACCCAAAGCGCCACCGGCAGCAGAGTCGTCCCAGCCAATAGTGGCGGCCACTGAGCCCCCCATACACACCGAGGTGCCGGCGCCGCGCGCCGAGCCCGCGAGCACCCTGCCCGCTCTGTATGCACTGGAAGACACGCAACAACAGCTGATCACGCAGGTAGAGGCGATTCAGGCATCCAACCGGGCATTACTCAGCCGCCTGGAACACCTGCAAGCCGCGATGGCCCCTGACGCCAGTGTGGCGTTGGCCGACTAGCCCGGTTCGCTGCGCCCAACCCACAGCCGTGCCAGGCCGTAGCGGGCCTCCAGAGTTGCGGCAATACCACGCGCCTGCTGCTGAGATTCCAGCCCAATAACCCGTACCCGAAACAGATCCTGTCCGGACACCGTGGCCGGTTGAATCACCACGCGCTCCGCAACCGCATTGCCGCCGTCGCGCTCAAGTCGCTGCGCCCACCGCTCGGCAATGGTGCGCTGCACATAAGAACCGAAATTGACAAACCACGCGCCGCCTGACGCCGCAGCCGGGGTGGCCTCATCGAGCGCCTGCGGCGGCGCGGACACCTCGGGTTCAGTACCGACCGGTTCGCGTGTGACGCCAGCACCTGCAGCATTTGCAGCCTCGCCAGCATCCGCACTCGCCGAACTTCCCACCACTGACCCGCGCTGAGACAGCCCCGCCTCAAGCTGCTCGATCATCGCGGATAACTCGCGATTTTCATCGCGCAGCTGCTCAAGGTCGCGCTCCAATCTGGCGTTGCCATCCGCCACAACGCGGGCAAGTCGCTCCTGCAACAGCAGATCCTCTCGCGACACCACATCTGCCCGGCGTTGCTCCAGGGCGATGAATTCCGCACGCAGCGCCTCGCGCTGCTGCACCAGATAGCCGTAGACCAGCCCGCCTATCACCAGCGTTGACGCAAACAGGGCCCATGAAAGCTTTTGCCCTGCAGTGACACGAGGCACCGCGGGCGCAACCGGCTCCTGCCTGGGCTCTGGCTCTGGCTCTGGCTCTGGTTCTGGTTCAGGTTCTGGTTCAGGTTCTGGTTCTGGTTCTGGTTCTGGTTCTGGTTCTGGTTCTGGTTCTGGTTCAGGCTCTGGTTCAGGCTCTGGTTCAGGCTCTGGTTCAGGCTCTGGTTCAGGCTCTGGTTCAGGCTCTGGTTCAGGCTCTGGTTCGGGCTCGGGCTCGGGCTCTGTATTTATCACCCAGGTGTCGGGGTCGTAGCCGCGCTCGGCCAGCTCCGCGGCCGAGGCCGGCATATTGCGTGGCCGTGGCTCCCAGTCCCGGTCGACCAGTGAGGCAGGCACGAGGTCGTCGTCCCGGTCGACATAGCTGCCGCCGGCTGCGAACTGTGACCATTTGTTGCCTCTTTGCGCCACCCACCATCCTTAAACACGGAATCCTGCGGATAAGGAGACACTATCCCGTGAGCCGGCGCAATGCTCCGTCCGGGGCATCGAGGTGGCGGCGCCTCGTTACCGAGGCACCGCTGTCGACCTTAGAAGAACTTGCGCAGTGTGATACCCACGGTACGAGGCTGGTTGTTGCGGAAAGCGAGACGTGCGCGACCACCACGCTCGCGATCGAACGAGAGCTGGGCATTTTCGTCGGTAACGTTATTTACATACACCACCGCTTCAAACGTGCTCCAGATGATACCCGCACTCAGGTTCAGCTGCTCGTAAGCATCCAATTCAAGGTCCACCGCGGTAACCTCGTTGCCCGTCGCGCCGCCGAAGGGCAGGCCGGAAACAAAGTTCCCCGCCCCTTCAACCTGGTCGCTGGGTTGGGTGAAGCGATCACCGACATGCTGCAGCACAGCGGATACATACATCTCATCGGAACCGAAGGCATCAACCGGGAAGGTATAGGTTGCAGAGGCGGAAACCTGGAATTCAGGCACCGAAGCCAACCTGTTGCCGTCCTCCACACCGCCCAGCACGTTGCCTTCGCTGTCGACCACGGTGGAATCGAATTCGGCCTCCAGCACGCTACCGGACAGCGTCAGCATCAGCAGCTCCGATGGGTAGGCCACCAGCTCCCATTCGACACCCAGGGTGTGCGCCTCGGGCACGTTGAAGCTGATCCGCGACGAACAGGAACCGGCGTCCAGGGTTACCTGCAAGTCCTCGATGTCGGTATAGAAGATGGCCGCGTTGAAGCGCACCCGTTCGAACTCGCTCTTGAAGCCCAACTCGTAGTTCCAGAGTGTTTCATCTTCATAGGACTGAAAGTTGCCGAAGGTTTGCAGGTCACCCGCATCGCACAGCGGTACGTTGAGCGGGTCATTGACGCCACCGAGGCGAAAACCCTGCGAGGCCTGGGCGTTAACGGTCATATCGTCGCTGACATCGTAGCTGACGAGCAGGCGCGGATTGAAGCCATCCGATGATGTGGAGTCGACCTGGTCGTCACCATTGGAGAACAGCCCCCCCGTGGTGAAACGACGCTCCTCCTCAAAATCGTAGTAGCGCCCGCCCAGCGTGACGTTCAAGCGCTCGGTGACATCGTAGCTGACCTCACCAAACAGCGCGGTTTGCTCAATATCATAGGGCAAATCGGAATTGTAGGGTGAATCCGGCCCATAGCCGTTGCTGACAGCCTCCGCTGTGCCCGCGCCCAGCACCTGGTCGGTCACCACGTCGTACCCCGGCGTCGGCAGGCGCTGCGCATAGGTACGCTCGACGTCGGAATAGAAACCGCCGAACACCCAATTGAAGGCGCCATCGCTATTGGACGCGAAACGCAATTCGTGAGTCGTTTGCTGCAAATCGGTGGTATCGCGCAGATTCGAAGGCAGCAGCACCGCCGACTCGGGAAACCCGAGATCAACCGACACCGAGCCAGAGAGCGCACTGGCATCGCGGCTGGCGAGAATCTCGCGATCGACGTAGCTACCGGCATAGGTCACGTCGACCGCGTCCAGGCTCCAGTTGACCACCAGATCAGCGATCATCGTCTCGTCTTCGAACGCCTCATCAAGACGGAGGTACTGCTGACGCTCGGCGAGTTGCACGGGTGGACGGGTAGTGGTGTAAGGGTTGGCAAACAGGTTGTACACCTCTTCGCGGTTGAAACCGTCGGTTTCAATTTTCTGGAAAACCACGCGTGGTGTGATGGTGAGGTTGTCTGTAGGCTGCAGAGCAAGCGCTATACGGCCGCCATAGCGCCCGCCGCTGTTAACGTCTTCGCTGATGCCCCCGCCTTCACGCAGGGCATCTACCCAGCCGCCATACTCTGTGCCATAGCCAACGACGCGCAAAGCGGCGCGATCATTCATGGGGATATTGATCATGCCTTTGAAGTGGCCACCCATATCACCGTCTTCTATGGTATTCAGGTTGGCTTCGACAGACCCTTCAAGTGTTTCAAAATCAGGCTGGTTGGTGATAAAACGAATGGTCCCACCCACAGAGCCCGAACCGAACAGGGTGCCCTGCGGGCCGCGCAGGGTCTCCACACGGTTCAAGTCGTACAGATCGAGATCGGGCGTGAACAGCGACAGCGAGATCACTGTCTCGTCGAGGTAAACCCCCACCTGCTCCTTAACCCCCGGCTGGTCGCGAACCACCTGGCCTGCCGATACGCCACGAATGGACACCTGGCTCTGGCCCGGGCCGAGGTTCTGGATTGCCAAACCCGCCACATTGCGCGAAAGGTCCTCCAGCGTGGTTGCACCCAGACGGCGGATGTCAGCCTCAGACTGGGCGTTAATGGAAAACGGGAGGTCCTGCGCCGAAACCTCGCGTTTGGTCGCTGTCACCACCACTTCCTCCAGCTGAGCGAACGCGGTTACGGGCAGTGCAGCGACGATAGCGGCGGCGAGCAGTGTTTTGCGGAAAGGGGTCATGGCAAGCGTCCTTCTGTTTTTATGGGTATGCCAAGAGTCTAGCTGCTTACCCCGAAAGTTGAAGCAAACAGAAATGTTACAATTTCACCGAATCTACTTTGAGGTTCAGCGCTTCCACGCAAGCTGTTTCACTCCTGCGGCCGCGAACGACCGATCAGCTCGGGAATCGGCACATTGCGGCGCCCCTCCTTCGCAAGATCATCGGCAATCACCTGCAACGAGGGGCCGGGCTGCGGCATCACACCCTCGGGGCGCAGCGGTTCACCACACTCACTGCAGGCCAGCAACGGCCGAGTGACCTTGCCGCAACTGCGGTGCACGTACTGCAGGGTAACGCCCTCCTCTCCTGTCATCCAGTCGTCGCCCCAGCGGGCGAGGCTCATGAGAACCGGATACAGGCCCAGCCCCTTGCGCGTAAGACGGTACTCGTGACGCAGGGGCCGCTCGTTATAGGGCACCTTCACCAGTACCCCCTGTTCCACCAGTTTGCTGAGGCGCTCGGAGAGCCGATGCCGCGTGATGCCGAGGTTGTGCTGAAACTGCTCGAAGCGCCGCGTACCCAGGAAGGCATCGCGCAGGATAAGCAGTGTCCAGCGCTCACCCACCACCGACAGCGCGCGCGCCACGGAGCACAACTGCTGATCAATCTCGGTCCAACGCATCGCCCTTTCCCCCTGCATGCCCTGCAGTTATGATCCCACCCATTGCGGTGAGCATAAACGACCACCCCGCTCACGCCAATGAGGAGACACCATGACTCGAGGTATCGGCGGCTCAGACACCGCCACTGAACTCGCCCGGCTACAGGATATGAGCGCCGGCGCAGAACCCATCGGCAACGCGGAGTTTGCGGCGCGGCTGCAGCGGGCGCAACAGCTGATGCAGGCTGCCGGGCTGGATGCCCTGTACCTGAATGCCGGCACCAACCTGCTGTATTTCACCGGTACGCGCTGGTCGCCCAGCGAGCGCATGGTGGGGGCCTTGATTCCGGCGCAGGGCGAGCCGCGGTATATCGCGCCGGCCTTTGAGCTGGGCACGCTGCAGGGCTTTCTGCGGGTGGCGGGTGAGGTGCACTGCTGGGAAGAGCATGAAAGCCCCTACCGGCTCTGTGCACAGCTGCTGGAAGACATGCACGTCACTACGCTGGGCGTAGATGAATCCGCACCGTTCTTCATCGTCGATGGCCTGCAACAGGCTGCACCGCAGTGCCGCGTGCAAAGTGCCACGCCGATTACCGCCGGCTGTCGCATGCAGAAATCAGCGGCGGAGCTGGCCCTGATGCAGCGCGCCAAGGATATGACACTGGAGGTGCACCGCGCGGTGGCACGCATCCTGCGCCCGGGCATTACCACCGCCGAGGTGACCGCGTTCATCCACGAGGCGCACAAGCGTGTGGGGGCACCCGCCGGTTCGTATTTCTGCATTGTGCTGTTTGGTCCGGACAGCGCGTTCCCGCACGGTGTTGCACAGCCCAAGGCACTGGACGAGGGCGATATGGTGTTGATCGACACCGGCTGCCAGCTGCACGGCTATATTTCCGATATCACGCGCAGCTACGTGCTGGGTGAACCCAACACGCAACAGCGTGAGATCTGGAACCTGGAAAAAGCCGCGCAACAGGCGGCCTTCGAGGCGGCGCAGATTGGTGCCAGTTGCGGCAGTGTGGATGACGCCGCACGCGCTGTACTGGCCGCAGGTGGCCTCAGCCCGGACTACCAGCTACCCGGCCTGCCGCACCGTACCGGCCACGGCATCGGCCTGGACATTCACGAGTGGCCCTACCTGGTGCGCGACAACAGCACGCCGCTGGCGCCCGGCATGTGCTTCAGCAATGAGCCGATGATCTGTGTGCCGGGTGCGTTTGGCGTGCGCCTTGAAGACCACTTCTACATGACGGAAAACGGGCCGCGCTGGTTTACCCAGCCGGCCCGCTCCGTGGACGACCCTTTCGGGTCGTGAGTGTGTTCGGCCCTACGCTCAGCCGAACTGGTTCATGGTGTTGTCTTTGCCACCGGCCTTGAGCGCGGCTTCACCGGCAAAATACTCCTTGTGGTCGTCACCCATGTTGGAGCCGGCCATGTCCTGGTGCTTGACGCAGGCGATGCCCTGGCGGATTTCCTTGCGCTGTACACCCTCCACGTAGGCCAGCATGCCCTCTTCTCCGAAGTACCCCTTGGCCAGGTTGTCGGTAGACAGCGCCGCCGTGTGGTAGGTGGGCAGCGTGATGAGGTGGTGGAAAATCCCCGCTTCACGCGCCGCGTCTGCCTGGAAGGTCTGGATGCGGCGATCCGCTTCCTGGCCCAGGTCCGTGGCGTCGTATTCGGCGCTCATCAGTTTGTCGCGCTGGTAAGCCGACACATCCTTGCCCTCGGTAGTCCAGGCATCGAACACCTGCTGGCGGAAGTTCAGCGTCCAGTTGAAGGACGGAGAGTTGTTGTACACCAGCTTGGCGTTGGGGATGACCTTGCGGATCTCGTCCACCATGGCACCGATCTGGCCCACGTGCGGCTTTTCCGTCTCGATCCAGAGCAGGTCAGCGCCACTTTGCAGGCTGGTGATGCAGTCGAGTATGCAGCGTGCCTCGCCGGTGCCGTCCTTGAAACGGTAGAGGCCATTGGGCAGGCGCACCGGACGCACCAGCTTGCCGTCCTGCTTGATGATGACGTCGCCTTCACGCACGTCTTCGGCACTCTCTACAACGTCCGTTTGCAGGAAGGCGTTGTACTTGTGTGCGAGGTCGCCCGGGTCGCGAGACACAGGGATTTTCTGCGTGAGGCCAGCACCCAGTGAGTCGGTGCGGGCCACGATGACACCGTCGTCGACACCCAGTTCGAGGAAGGCGTAACGCACGGCGTTGATCTTGGCGAGGAAGTCTTCGTGGGGCACCGTCACCTTGCCGTCCTGGTGTCCACACTGCTTGGCATCGGACACCTGGTTTTCGATCTGGATGGCACAAGCGCCCGCCTCGATC
This sequence comes from Haliea salexigens DSM 19537, assembly GCF_000423125.1. GTDB lineage: Bacteria > Pseudomonadota > Gammaproteobacteria > Pseudomonadales > Halieaceae > Haliea > Haliea salexigens. The sequence goes on along the minus strand of NZ_AUHJ01000002.1, from coordinate 143,907 downwards.
ATCCGCTTGGCCAGCAGGTAGGTGGCCTCTTCGTTACCGAAGCCCGCGTCGATGTCGGCGATGATCGGTACCACGTGTGTTTCGTAGTTGTCGATGGCCTGTACCAGTGCCTTTTCCCGCACCTCGTCACCGGCGGCACGCGCCGCGTCGAGGTCGTGGTAGAGGTGACCGAGCTCGCGCGCATCTGCCTGGCGCAGGAAGGTGTAGAGCTCTTCAATCAGCGCCGGCACAGACGTCTTCTCGTGCATGGACTGGTCGGGCAGCGGCCCGAATTCACTGCGCAGCGCAGCAATCATCCAGCCGGACAGGTACAGGTAGCGCTTGTTGGTAGTGCCGTGGTGCTTCTTGATGGCAATCAGCTTCTGCTGACCGATAAAGCCATGCCAGCAACCCAGCGATTGCGTGTACTGGCTGCTGTCGGCATCGTACTCGGCCATGTCGCGACGCATGATGCCCGCCGTGTAGCGCGCAATGTCCAGGCCGGTGCGGAAGCGGTTCTGGTGCTTCATGCGCGCGGCGTACTCGGGGTGAATATTGTCCCAGGTGCCACCCTGCGCGGCGCGCAGTGCAGCGAAGGATTCAACGTCTTTCAGGTAGTCTGACATGGCTGGCCTCTGTCTTGCGAAGTGGGTATGCAGCGCATCTTAGCCATCAGCCACCCATAATTGAAATAAATAGAAAGTATTTTTACTATTCATTGCATGAATTCGTAGTGCACCATGATCACAACTCCCAGCGGTTGCGACGCAGCCACACACAGGCCCACAGCAACAGGCCGGCAACCAGCAGGCCGGCAACCACGGCGAGCAACCCGCCACCCTGCCAGGGCAAAATTCGCAGGAAATACCCGCCACTGGCACCCTCGGGCGCCAGTGCGGGCACACGCGCCCAGACCGTTTCGACAAAGAACTGCGAGCCCAGCAGGACCGCCTCGAGCAAGGCCAGTACCACCAGAGGGGTTGCGGCGAGCAGTGCGGGTGAACGGCGCGCCCCGGCAGAGGCGAGCATGATCCAGGCATAGAGCGGCAGCACCCAGAGCGCGCTGGCCAGCCAGCCGAGCACCTGATCCAGCAACAGACGCCCGATCTGCACGTTCGCCAGCACCACGCCCAGCGCATCCACCTGCACCCGGGAGGAGAGTACCAGCGCGACCAGCAACATGGCCCACTGCGTCAGCACGGAGGCCACAATGAACAGCGCGGGCGCCACCAGCAATGCCACCGACAGCTTGGCCAGCACCTCGTCCCAGGCCGATACCGGCATGGATTTCCAGAACAGGATGCTGCGGTCTTTGCGGTCGACAAACAGGCAGCCCTGCAGATAGTTCACAGTGACCAGCAGCAGCACCAGCAGCATGATGGCGTGAATACCGTAGAGCAGTGGATGCAGGCTGGCTATCGGGTCGGACGGTGGGTCAGGCGCGTCACCTGCCGCATCACCGGGGGCGGCCGGGTTGAAGCGCCAGTCGGAGGAAAACTGCCAGAAGTGCTCGTCCGCCAGCTCCGGTGCCGGCGCGACTTGATAGTCGCGGCGCAGCGGTTCAGCGGCAGAGGGGTTGGCCTCCGTGCTCTGCGTGACAATTTCCGTTACCCGATTGCCGTTCTCGTCGATAGACACCTGCACATTCAGGTTCAAGCCGTCGGTATCCGGCGTCTGGGTGATCGCATCGAGCACAACCTCGCCGAGATAACTGAACTGATTGGCGACAAACAGCCCTGCCAACATCAACAGCGAGAGCAGTGCCGCAGTCGCCAGCGGCGTCCAGACCAGTGAAACCCGGTATTCGCGCAGTTCGCGCTGCACCAGTGAGAACCAGCGTTGGCTTTTGCTATCACTCATGCCCATTGTCCTCAGCCACCTTCGCCACAAACAGGTCCGCCAGCGCCGGCGTGCGCAAATCACCCAACGGCGCGAGCAAGTCCCTGTTCACATCCTCATAAATGAGCGCCTTGCCGCCGAGTAAAGGCCGCTGGCCAAGATGCGGGATACCTGCCGCCCGGGTAGCAGCCTCGCCGACCGCACGCAATTCCACGTAGCGCTCTTCCAATGCCAGCATGGAGTCGCAGAGCAAACCGCGCCCACGGTTCATGAACATAACGTGGGTAAGAATATTCTCCACCTCCTCCACCTGATGGGTGGAGATGATGATGGTGCGCTCCTCGTCGAAGTAATCGTTCAGCAGTTGTTCGAAAAACTGTTTGCGGAAAAGGATATCCAGGCCCAGCGTGGGCTCATCGAGAATCAACAACCGTGCATCAATGGCCATGACCAACGCCAGGTGCAGCTGCACGGTCATGCCCTTGGAGAGTTCACCGATACGCCGCCGCAGACCGACCTCCGTGCCCGCCAGCAGGCGTACGGCATGCGCCCGGTTGAAGCGTGAGTGAACACCGTCGGTGTAATCCAACAGTTCATCCACCCGCATCCAGCGCGGCAGGACTGCGGTGTCGGCGATAAAACAGGCGTCCTGCATCAGCCTCGCGTGATCTCGCCGCGGGTCCACCCCTAGCACCGTCAGCTCGCCCTCGCAGCGGGTGAGCCCCAACAGCGAGCGCAGCAGTGTTGTTTTCCCTGCGCCATTGGGCCCGATCAAACCCAGCACCGAACCCGCCTCCAACTGCAGGTCGACCCCGGCGAGCGCCTGCTGCTGGCCGAACCGGCGCTGCAGCCCCCGGGCCTCTACAACACTCCTCATTTCCCCTCTCCTTCTTGCAGCAGGCGCGTGGCCACCTGCTCAACATCCAATCCCAGGTTGCGCACCCGCTCGACAAATGCCGGCAACTCCCTGGCGAAAAAGCGTGCCTGCTCATCGGCGGTCAGTGCCGCCCGGGCGCCGACGGTCACGTACATCCCCAGCCCACGGCGCTTTTCCAAAAGGCCCGTTTCCACGAGCTCCTGGTAGGCCTTGCCCACCGTGAGGTGATTGATGCGATAGTCGCTCGCCACCTGTCGCACGGACGGCACGGCCTCGCCCTCCACGAACGAGCCGTCCAGGATGCGCTCCACAACGAGGTCGCGCAGTTGTCGGTAGATGGGCTGCTCGTCGTGCCACTGCACCGGCTCAATCCTGCTGCAGCTGGCCGGAGCCAATCACGTTCTGGTCAATTTCCGGCTCACCGACATAGGTGATGTCGCCGCTCCCCATGATGGTGGCCTGCAGCCGCACGCTGGGCCCCAGCCGCACGCTGCCCGACCCGACCACAGTGACGTTCGCCTCGTCCATCACCAACGCGGCGAAATTGACATCGCCGGAGCCTACCACGGTGACGGCTAGCGCCGCGCTGCGCCCCGCATCGGCTACCGCGATATCTCCCGCGCCATTGAGAACCGCCTGCAATGATTCGGTTTGCACTGACCCCAGTTGAATGTCGCCGGCACCGGACAAACGCAGATGCAGCTCCTGCACTGAGAGCTCAGCGACCTGTACGTCGCCCGCACCACGCATGTCAATCCGCGCCGTGTCAGCGTGCAGGGCAAAAAGATGCGCGTCCCCGCTGCCATTCACACGCAACGAAAAGTTGGCAACCTCCAACGGGCGCACAAAGACATCGCCGGACCCGCTGATCAGCAGTGAATCCAGTGTCGGCAGGGTCAGTTTGAACGCGACACCACCCGCGCTCTTCCCGCTGCCCGCCGCTGCCCCCAGCACCAGCGTTTGACCGCGCACATGAAAAGGCTCGGGGCTCAAGCTGGCAGGGCTACCCCGCAACAGCAACTCGGCGGTGGCGCCCTGACTGATCTCCACATCAACGCCACCCTGTACTTCCACGTTGCGGACATCGAACCCGGTGACCCGCAGCACGTCCGGGTCCTGCCCGGCACTGACCAGCGCCGGCGCAACCAGCAGCAGGCAAAAGCTGAACACCGCGCTGGGCCTGCACAGAGCGGTCAACGCATGCAGCCGGGGGTAGCGAGCAGGAGTCAGGGTGAACATGGCTTTCGCCTCAATGCTATAGTGTTATACATAACTATAACACCAAATCCGGAAACCGCAAGTCTGCCCGAACCCGGGTTCAGCCCGGATCGAGCCCCTGCTGCATATTACCGGCGATGGCTGCCGCCACACGCTTGGCACGCTGCGCACGGGGCCCTGCATAACCCGCATCCACCGTGGCAATAAATAACGCCAGCCAGCGCTGGAAGTCATCGGCCTGCAGCGGCTGCCTGGCATGCAGGCGGCGGTGAATGGCCATGGTGTGGCGGCGATAGCGCTGCTCGCCGAGCAGCAGCTTGCACCAGTAGTCCTTGATGTGCGGCAAGTGCACGTCTAGGTCAATCTGCGCCACGTCAAGGAAAATGGGGGCAAGCCGGGGGTCGGCAAGCACCCGGGCATAGAACCGGTCGACAAATCCTTCTATGGTCGCACGGTTGTCCAGATCCGGTTTACCCATGGCATCCGCGTCAGCGTTTTTTCTTCTTCTCGTTCTTTTTCACGTGGGCCATCAGGCGCCGCTTGCGCTGCACCTGACGCTGCGTAAGCTGGTTGCGCTTGTCCGCAAACGGGTTGTCACCGGTGCGAAATTCAATGCGCACGGGCGTGCCGCTCAGCTTGAGCTCGCGACGAAACACCTTTTCCAGGTAGCGCTGGTAACTGTTGGGCACACTACCGGTCTGGTTGCCGTGTATCACGATCAGCGGAGGGTTCTGCCCACCCGGGTGGGCGTAGCGCAGCTTGATGCGACGACCGTTCACCATCGGTGGCGCATGGTCAAACACGGCCCCTTCAAGAATGCGTGTCAGCTGATTGGTGTTCAGCTTGCGCGTGGCCGAGCTGTGCGCACCGAGGATGGACTTGTACAGGTGCCCCACCCCCGTGCCATGCAGCGCAGAAATGAAATGGGTATCGGCGTAGTCGGCAAATATCAGCCGCCGGCTGAGCTCATTGCGAATCCAGTCCCGCTGGTGGGTTTCGATACCGTCCCACTTGTTCACCGTCAACACCAGGCCGCGGCCCGCCTCGATACAGTGACCGAGCAGGTGCAGGTCCTGATCGACAATGCCCTCGTGCGCATCCATGACCAGCAATACCACGTGCGCGTCATCAATCGCCTTGAGGGTTTTGACGATGGAGAACTTCTCTACCGTCTCACGCACATTCTTGCGCCGCCGCACGCCCGCCGTGTCGATAAGCGTGTAGCGCTGGCCATCACGCTCGTAATCGATATACACGCTGTCGCGGGTGGTGCCCGGCTGGTCGTAAACGACCACGCGCTCTTCCCCCAGCAAGCGATTGACCAGTGTCGACTTGCCCACGTTGGGCCGCCCGACAATGGCGACACGAATGCTGTCGCGACGATCCACCTCGGCCGCGTCTTCTTCAGTATCCTCCGGGAACGTGGCGAGCACGTCATCGATCATCTGACGCACACCGCGGCCATGGGACGCCGCAATGCCATGCAGTTGCTCTACACCCAGGGCGTAGAAGTCACCCAGCACAACGTCCTCATTGAGACCGTCGATCTTGTTGACGATAACGTGGAAGGCCTTGTTGCGCTGGCGCAGGTGGCGGGCCAATGCCTGGTCCGCCGGGTTCAGGCCTTCCCGCGCATCAACCAGGAACAGCACCGCGTCGGATTCCTCAATGGCGAGCAGGGACTGCCCGGCCATTTGCGCCTCGATGCCCATTTCATCGCCGCTGATACCCCCGGTGTCGATGACCATGAAAGGCCGTGAACCAATGCGTGCCTCACCATATTTGCGATCCCGTGTGAGCCCGGCAAGGTCGGCGACCAGCGCATCGCGGCTGCGGGTGAGCTGGTTGAACAGGGTCGACTTGCCCACATTGGGACGGCCGACCAGGGCAATTACGGGAATCATCGTGGTTACCTGGAGGTGGAGCTGAGTTCGTAAGCTTGCAGATCGCCGCTGTTACCGAACACGTAGAGCACGTTGCCGTCACTCAGCATGTCGGCGCGCACGCCATCGCTGTCGGGCCGGAAGCGACCCACAAAACTGCCATCCACCTGGGACAGCAGATGCACGTAGCCTTCGAAGTCCGCCACGGCCAGGTAACTGCTCACCGGTACTGGCCGGCCGAGCCCGCGCCAGCCCAGCGCATCCTGGGTCCAGCGCTGGCCCTGGCCGGTGCGCAGGAAGGCTATGACCGTGCCGTCTTCATCCGAGGCGTAGACGTTGCCAAACCCCTGTGAAACACCGGACACCGAGGAAACCGGGCGCTCCCAGAGCTTGCGCCCGGTGTTGATGTCGATGGACACCACAAAGCCCTGGTAACTGGAGGCAAACAGCTCGTTGCCGAGCAGCGCCATGCTACCGTCCACATCGACAATACGTTCGATCTCCGAACGGCCCTGCGGAATGGCTACCCGGGCCTCCCACTCCACCGCACCGGTCGCCGCCTCGAAGCCGACTACGCGGCCATTGGAGAAACCGGCGATAACGCGGTTGCCCTGCAGAATGGGCGTGCTGGTGCCGCGAATGGTCAGCACCGGCATGTTGCTGTCGTACGTCCACAGCCGCTCACCGGTGGCGAAATCCAGGCCGTGCAACTTGCCGTCGTAGGTCTGCGCAACCACCACCTTGCCGTTGCCCTGCGGTGGGGCCAGCACTTCGCCGGTCACCGCTGCGCGCCAGACCAGGTCACCGTTGCTGGCGTCGAGGCGAATGACAAAGCCGTCGCTGGCCCCGAGAAAAAGGCTGTTTTCGTACAGGCCCACGCCGCCGGAAACCGGCAGCTCCAGGTCCGCATCCCACACGCGCCTACCATTGGTAACGTCCAGCGCCTTCACTTCGCCATCGGCAGACGCCGCATAAATGCGCCCGTCACCGATTACCGGCTCGATTCGGTACAGTCCGTCGCCCTGCCCATCACCCACGCCGGTGGACCAGAGCCGCTTGGCTTTTACCGTTTGTTCGAATTTTTCCAGCTCCACGGGCTGGCGCGGATCTTCGTCATCGTCAATCTCGAACCAGCCTTTGATAGTGCTGCAGCCTCCCAGCGCCAGCATACAAAGCAGCAAGACACTCCAGCGTGTTACGGCAACCCTCATGCGTCATCCCCTGCCGTAGCGGCGGCCAGGCTTTGCAGCTTGGCGGCCAGGGTTTCCAGGTTGAGCTGCGCGGGATAGGTCTGCACCAGCGCCTGCGCTTCGCGGTAGGCGGCGAGCGCCTCTTCCGCACGCCCGGCCCCGGCAAGCACATCGCCCCGCGCCATAGCGGCAGCGGCCTGGTGCTTGCCCATTGCTTCCGGCGCCAGCAGTGCCAGCGCCTGCTCCACATTGCCCTGCGCCGCAACCACCCGGGCCAGGCGCAACTGCGCGACCAGCGCGGTCTCACTGCCACCATCAGCCTTGCCCAACACCCAGCGCAAATCCGCTTCGGCAGCCTCAAGATCCCCGGCGATTACCGCGACGCGCGCCTGGTGCAGCGCCGCAAACTGGGCATAGCTGGTGCCGGCGAAGTCCCTGCGCAGCTGTGTGGCCAGCTGCGACACCGGTGCCGCCGTCGCCGCACCCTCCTGCGCCAGCGCGGCAGCCTCCAGCATTTGCTGATACAGGTCCGATGCACTCGCCGTACGCTGCGCGTCGTAACGCTGCCAGCCCTGCCAGGCGAAGGTCCCCGCCAGCACCAGCACAATCGCGACCAGGGTGGAGCGGCCATTCTCGTCCCACCAGCGCCGCAGTGCTTCTACCTGTTCTTCTTCTGTACGATATTGTTCCACGATCTAGCTTCCTTCCGTTGTGGTGTCGGGGGTACGACTGCGCAAGAGGAACGCGGGCACATCTGCCAGGGGCAGCGTCGCCTGCTCTTCGCCCTGCTCGCGCAGCGGCTTGACGGTGACCGTGGCAGCGGCCACTTCATCGTCGCCCCAGATCAGCGCCCAGCGGGCACCGCTCTTGTCGGCTTTTTTCAGTTGGCTGCGGAAACTGCCACCGCCAGTATGCTGCACGATGCGCAGCCCGGGCAGCGCACTGCGCAGGCTCTCGAGTGCAGCAAACGCCGCGATTTCCGCGCGTCCCCCGGAGTTGACCACGTACACGTCAGCCGCAGGCAGGGCTGCCGGCAACGCCTCCAGGGCTTCCAGCAGCAGCACCAGACGCTCCTTGCCCATGGCAAAACCGATGCCGGGGACGGGCTTGCCACCGAGTTGCTGTACCAAGCCATCGTAGCGACCGCCGGCACACACGGTGCCCTGCGCACCCAGCCTGTCAGTCACCCATTCGAACACTGTCCTGTTGTAGTAGTCCAGCCCGCGCACCAGCGAGGGATTGACGACATAGGAGACAGACGCCGCATCCAGAAGTTCGCACACGCGGGCGAAATCCGCCTTCGATTCATCGTCCAGGTAGTCCGTCAGTACCGGGGCCTGCTGCAGCAGGGCGCGGGTACCCGGGTGCTTGCTATCCAGAATGCGCAACGGGTTGGTCAGCAGCCTGCGCTGGCTGTCTTCATCCAGATCCGCCTGATGCTCGGACAGATAGCTCACCAGCGCCGCGCGAAACGCCTGGCGATCGGCGCTGCTGCCGATGGAGTTCAGCTGCAACTCCACGTGCTCATTGATGCCCAGGGCACGCCAGAGGCGCGCGGTCATAAGAATCAGCTCGGCGTCGATGTCCGGCGTTGGCACACCGAACACTTCCGCTCCAATCTGGTGGAACTGCCGCTGGCGCCCCTTTTGCGGGCGCTCGTAACGAAACATGGGGCCGCTATACCAGAGCCGCTGGACCGTGCCCAACAGGCTGTTCTGAATTGCCGCGCGCACACAGCCGGCAGTGCCTTCGGGCCGCAGGGTGAGGCTTTCACCATTGCGGTCGTCGAAGCTGTACATTTCCTTCTCGACGATGTCCGTCACTTCGCCGATAGAGCGGCGAAACAGCGCCGTCTGCTCGACGATGGGCATACGGATTTCACCGTAACCATAGCTCGCCAGCACCTCTGCCACGGTACGCTCAAGATACTGCCAGCGGTCAGTTTCATCCGGGAGAATGTCGTTCATCCCCCGGATGGCTCGAATCGTTGTCACCTGTGCTCCTGCAAATTCATTATTTGGATCGCGCGATCAACTGCGCATCGGCGGCGGCCCGCTGGGTTTCCAGAGAGGCGGCCCGCTGGCGAATGACCTGCTCCAGATGGTCCACAAAGTCCAGGTTGCTGACCTTGTGATCCGGCTTGCCGTCGACATAAATCAGGTTACTGGGGCTGGCGCCGGTGAGGCCCACATCCGCCTCGCGCGCCTCACCCGGCCCGTTGACGATACAGCCGATCACGGCCACATCCATCGGCGTGCGAATATCTTCCAGACGCTGCTCCAGCGTATTCATGGTGGCGATGACATCAAAGTTCTGCCGCGAACAGCTGGGGCAGGCAATGAAGTTGATGCCATTGGCGCGCAGCTTGAGGCTTTTCAGTATCTCAAAACCGACCTTGACCTCTTCCACCGGGTCTGCGGCCAGTGACACCCGGATGGTGTCGCCGATACCGTCCATCAACAGCATGCCCAGGCCCACCGCCGATTTCACGGTGCCACCGCGCAATCCACCGGCTTCGGTGATACCCAGGTGCAGCGGCTGATCGATCTGCTTTGCCAGCAGGCGGTAGGCAGCCACCGCCATAAACACCTCCGAGGCCTTCACGCTGACCTTGAAGTCCGGGTAGTTGAAGCGGTCGAGTATGTCCACGTGATGCAACGCGGACTCAACCAGCGCTTCGGCCGTGGGCTCGCCGTATTTGCGCTGCAGTTCCTTGCCCAGTGACCCGGCGTTGACGCCGATACGAATCGGTATGCCTTTGTCGCGGGCGCAGTCGATGACCGCTCGGACTTTCTTGTCGCTGCCGATGTTGCCCGGGTTGATACGCAGGCAATCAACACCGTACTCCGCGACTTTCAGCGCAATCTTGTGATCAAAGTGGATGTCCGCCACCAGCGGGACATCGACCCGGGCGCGGATAGCGCGAAAGGCTTCCGCGGCGTCCATACTCGGCACCGACACGCGCACGATGTCTGCACCGGCATCCTGAATCGCCACAATCTGCGCCACCGTTGCGTCGACGTCGCAGGTTTCCGTGTTGGTCATGCTCTGCACACTGATCGGTGCATCACCGCCCACCGGCACAGAGCCGACCATGATCTGGCGGCTGACGCGACGGGTAATGGGAGAAGGCTTGTGCATGGGCTTATCCTCCAGACAGGTGATGGGTGGCGGCGTGGCCGACCTGCGTCCACCACAAACCCAGAATCAGGAGCGCCAGCACCGCGAGGCCAATAACAATGCCCACGCCGGTGCGCTGCAGGGGGCGCAGCCGACGCGGACACTGGCCTGCGGAGCGCGCCACCGCATCGGGGCTGTGCAGATCAAAGCCGGCGAGCACGTCCGTTTCGTTCAGGCCCAACAGGCGCGCGTAGGCGCCGATATAGCCACGGGCAAAGGCAGGACGGCGCAGGCGGTCGTAGGCATCCCGCTCCAGCAGGCCTACAACCTCCGGCAGCCAGTGCAGGCGATCCGCGACCTCGGCGGGCGTCCAGCCGCGAGCCTGCCGCGCCGCCTGCAACAGTGCGCCGGGCGCCAGTACTACGGGGGCTGGCTCGAGCGTTTCCTTACTGCCCACTGTTCAGCGTCCGCTGGTATTCCTGGAATTCGGGAGACTGCGGGTACAGGCTGCTCAAGGCGAGTGCATAGCTGCTTTCGCCGTCTTTGTCGCCCGTGGCCCGTGCAAGACGTACGCCCAGCCAGAAGCCGCGCGGGCTTTGTGGCCGCACCGCCGTGCGATAGGTGCCGTAGTAACGTTCCGCAGCGCGATAGTCGCCGTCTTCGTACTTCAGAATCGCCAGTTCCAGTAAGGCAATCGTGTTGACGCGATCCATCGACAGGGCGCGACTGAAGGATTCCTCCGCCTGCAGACGCTTGCCCAGCTGCAACTGGCACAGGCCGAGGTTCACGAATGCCAGCGGCCGGGCGCTGTACAGTGTGTCTTTTACCACATAATCCAGCTGCTTCTCGGCATCCGCATAGCGCTGCTCGGAAAACAGGAAGGCGGCATAGTTGTTGCGCGCACGGGAAAAATCGCGCTGCAGGCGAATGGCTTTTTCGAAGCTCTCCTCTGCCAGCTCCTTCTCGCCGGTGCTCTGGTAAACCAGCGCAAACGCCTCGTAGACCTCCGCATTGCGGTCATCGATTTTCACCGCCTGGGACAGGTTGCGCTTGGCATTCTCCCAATCGCGCTCGCCGATGTACTGGCGCGCCAGCGATACCCGGCGTTCCAGCGCGTCTTCCGGGGAAGGCGGATTGGTGTACACGCTGTCTGTGGTGGTGACACAACCGGTAAGCAGCAATGCGGCCAGCAGCCAGGTGAAGCGCAGCGGACGGGTGGCCCGCCGGGGTAACGTTGTCATCGTGCTTCAACCTCCGCGGCCTGTCCGGCCGCCCGGTAGCGCTCGCTGCGCCGGGTGCGATCCACAACCTGCCCGACCAACTGGCCGCAGGCCGCTGCAATATCATCGCCACGGGTAGTGCGCACCGTAACAATGTACCCAGCATCTACCAACACCTGCCAGAATCGCGACACCGCGTTACCGCTGGGGCGCTGATAATCCGACTGGGGGAAGCTGTTGAAGGGAATCAGATTGACCTTGCAGGGGAAGTCCGCCAGCAACAGGGCCAATTCGCGCGCATGCTCGAGCTGGTCGTTGACCCCGGCAATCAGGGTGTACTCGACAGTCACCACGCGTTTGCTGTCGGCCTGCGCGTCGATATAGTCGCGCGCGCTGCGCAGCAGCTCTGCTATCGGGTACTTGCGATTGATGGGCACCAGCTGGTTGCGCAGCGCATCATTGGGGGCATGCAAAGAGATCGCCAGGGACGCCTCGCTGACTTTGGCCAGACGGTCCAGCGCCGGCACCACACCAGAGGTGCTCAGGGTGACGCGACGCTTGGAGATACCGTAACCGAGGTCCGACATCATCAGGTCCATCGACGCCACCACGTTGTCGAAATTCAGCAGGGGCTCGCCCATACCCATCATGACCACATTGGTGACCACGCGGCGGTTGCCAGCCTGGAATGCATCGTAGGACTTTATGGCCAGCCATACCTGGCCGATGATTTCTGCCGCGGTGAGGTCTCGCTCGAAGCCCTGCTTGCCCGTGGAGCAGAAGCTGCAGTCAAGGCTGCAACCCACCTGCGACGAAACACAGAGCGTGGCGCGGCCCCCTTCGGGAATCAGCACGGCTTCTACCAGGCCACCACCGCCCACCCGAATCGCCCATTTACGGGTGCCGTCGGCCGAATCCAGCTGGCTGACAATCTCCGGCGGGCGCACCTCGGCCACCCGCTGCAGCTTTTCGCGCAGCGCCTTGCCCAGGTTCGACATCGCCTCGATGTCGATAACACCCGCGTGATGTATCCATTTCATCACCTGCTGCGCGCGGAACTTCTTCTCCCCCAGATCAAGGAAGAATTGCTCCAGCTGCAACTGCGTCATGCCCAGCAGGTTGACCCTGCCGGGGGCGTCAGACGAGGCGATAACGGTGGCGTTCATGATGAGCCGGCCTGCAGCCTGTTCTCAGCCGCGACCGCAGAGGTCGCTGGCGGCGAAGAAATAGGCAATTTCCCGCTCGGCTGCTGCCGGGGAGTCAGAACCGTGCACGGCGTTGGCATCGATGGACTCGGCGAAGTCGGCACGAATGGTGCCCGCGTCCGCATCTTTCGGGTTGGTGGCACCCATCAACTCCCGGTTGCGGGCAATGGCGTTCTCGCCTTCCAGCACCTGCACCATGACCGGGCCGGAGGTCATGAACTCGATCAGCGCGGGGAAGAAAGGACGCTCGCTGTGCTCGGCGTAGAAACCACCGGCAACGGCATCGCTCAGGCGCAGCATTTTTGCCGCAACCACGCGCAGGCCCGCGGACTCGAACCGTGAATAAATCTGCCCAATTACGTTTTTTGCCACAGCATCGGGCTTCACGATAGACAAGGTACGCTCAACAGCCATCTGACTTTCTCCAAAGATTCCAGAAAATGATTCGGGGCAGCGGGCCCCAAGGTGAAAACCGCGCAATTATACGGGCTTTACGGCCCGGTTTCACGCGCTAAACGCGCTGACGCAGGCGACCGATAACGTCCTGCAGGTGGGCGATGGCGTGGTCGACATCCTCCCCGGTGGTAAACCGGCCACAGCACAGGCGCAGGGTGCTGTGCGCCAGGGAATCCGGCACACCGATAGCACGCAATACGTAGGAGGGCTCCACGCTCTCGGAATTGCAGGCGGAGCCGCTGGACAACGCCAGTTCGCGCAGGGCCATCAACAGGGTTTCACCCTCCACGCCCTCCACACTCACGCTGAGGGCACCCGGCAGGCGCCGCTCAGGGTGGCCGTTCAGCAGCACGCCGCCAATGGCTGCCACACCGCGCCACAGGCGCTCGCGCAGCGCAAGCAGACGCTCGCTCTCCGCCGCCAGCTCGGCGGCGGCCAGGCGCGCCGCTTCGCCCATGCCGACGATCTGATGTGTCGCCAGGGTACCTGAGCGCATGCCCCGCTCGTGCCCGCCGCCGTGGATCTGGGCCTGCAGTTGCACCCTTGGCTGGCGCCGGACATACAGCGCGCCGATGCCCTTGGGGCCATAGAATTTATGCGCCGACATAGACAGCAGATCAACCGGCAGCTGTCGCATATCGAGGGGGATTTTGCCCACACTCTGCGCCGCATCGACATGAAACAACGCCCCGTTCTCGCGCACGCAGGCGCCGATGGCGGCGATGTCGTTGACAGTGCCCAGCTCATTGTTGGCGTGCATGATGCTTACCATGAGCGTGTCGGGGCGCACCGCAGCGGCCACGCTCTCCGGGCTGGTCAAGCCATCCGGCCCCGGCGTCAGCCAGGTCACCTCCCAGCCCTGTTGCTCCAGCCAGGCACAGGTGTCAATCACCGCCTTGTGCTCAATGCGGGAGGTCACCAGATGACGGCGGTCGGCGGCCAGTGCGGCAGCCCCCTTGATAGCCAGGTTGTCCGACTCGGTGGCACCGGACGTCCATACCAGCTCGCGCGGGTCGGCGTGGATCAGGTCCGCGAGATCGCGCCGTGCCTGCTCCACCGCCTGTTCGGCACGCCAACCGTAAACATGGGAGCGCGAAGCGGGATTACCGAAATTGCCTTCCAGGGTCAGGCAGCCAGCCATCGCCTCGGCAACCCGCGGGTCTACCGGGGTCGAGGCAAGATAATCGAAGTAAAGAGGTGCTTGCATGGTCATCCAGGGGCCAACGCCGGGATTACAGTTCCCGCAGGGCGACCAGGCTCTCCGGGTTCACGCGCGCGCGGGCGTCCTGCCGGGAGGAAATGTGGCGCACTTCGCGGCGCTCCACCAGGGTCGCCAGGCTGATCTGGCTGAGGAAGCCGTGAATCTGGTCGCTCAGGTCCTGCCACAGGTGATGCGTGAGGCAGACCTCGCCCTGCTGGCAGTCGGCCTTGCCGCCACAGCCGGTGGCGTCGACGGCCTCATCGACCGCATCGATGATCTGCGCGACATAAATCGCTTCACTTTCACGGCCCAGCCGATAGCCGCCGCCCGGGCCGCGCACACTACTCACCAGGTCGCGCCGGCGCAGGCGCGCGAACAACTGTTCCAGATACGAAAGTGAGATCGCCTGGCGGCCGGAAATTTCCGCGAGGCTTACCGGCCCCTGCTGTCCGTGGAGAGCCAGATCCAGCATTGCCGTCACTGCATAGCGTCCCTTGGTTGTCAGCCGCATGACCATACCCGATAGCGTAAAGCGCCGAGTATGCAATAACCCACCAAATTGATCAACTTTTGTCCGCGGCGCCGTCCGTGCCACTGCGCCCGGGGTCGCTGCCGGCATCAGGCAGGTATTTCTGGGTCTCGGTGAGGATGCCGCGGAGGATGTTCAGCTCCATTTCGTCCAGCCGCACGCGTCCGTACAGCCGCCGCAGGCGCACCATCAACTGCCGGGGTGCGGCGGGGTCGAGGAAACCGATACCCACCAGCGTTTCTTCCAGGTGCTCGTAGAAGCGCTCCATGTTTTGCGCGGTACTGAACGGGGCGTCCCACTGGTCCTCGGCGACCGCGGGCAGGCTGCCTGCCAGGTGCAGCATGCGCAGTTCGTAGCAGACAATCTGCACCGCCATCGCCAGGTTCAGCGAGCTGTAGGCCGGATCAGACGGAATGTGCAGGTGCAGGTTGCAGCGCTGCAGCTCGTCGTTGGTCAGCCCACGGTCCTCACGCCCGAACAGCAACGCAACCTGCTCGTCGCCCGCGCGAGCCGCAACCTGCTCGGCACAACGCCGGGGGTCCAGCAAAGGCCAGGGTATGCGCCGTTCACGGGCGCTGGTGCCCACCACGAACTGGCAGTCGGCAATGGCTTCATCCAGTGTTGGGTACACCACCGCCGCTTCCAGCACGTCCAGCGCACCGGCTGCCCGCCAGGTGGCCTGCTCATCCGGGTACTGGCGCGGCTCTACCAGCACTAACCGCGAAAGCCCCATGTTTTTCATCGCCCGGGCCACACCGCCGATGTTGCCCGGATGCGACGTGTTCACCAGCACGATACGAATGTTGTCGAGATTCATGGCCCAATCATGCGCACACGCGCTGCCTGTAAAAGCGCGCAAGTGTAGCAGATTGCCGGTAGGATCAGGCCCTGATGTGCTGTTATAATCGCGCGCCCCAAAACACGCACTCCCAGGAAACCGCTATGCAACCGATGGTCACAATCGCGCTGCGCGCCGCGCGCAAGGCCGGCGAACAGATCGTCCGTGCCTCCGACGAACTCGAGCGGATTGATGTGCAGGAGAAAAACGTCAACGACTTCGTGTCGGACGTGGACCGCAACGCCGAGCGCGAAATCATCTATCACCTGCGCAAGGCCTACCCCGAGCACGCCATTCTGGGTGAAGAGAGCGGCCTCAGCGGCGACGAAAACGCCGAATACCGCTGGGTGATTGACCCGCTGGACGGCACCACCAATTTCCTGCGCGGCATACCGCACTACGCGGTGTCGATCGCCTGCCTGTATCGTGGCAAGCTGGAACACGCGGTCATTGTGGACCCGGTACGCCGCGAAGAGTTCACCGCCTCCCGCGGCCGCGGCGCACAGCTCAATGGCCGCCGCATCCGCGTCAGCAGCCGCACGTCCCTGGACGGCGCGCTACTCGGTACAGGCATACCCTTCAAGGACCATTGCGACCAGCACCTGGGCGCCTACAGCAAGAGCCTGGAAGTGCTTGCCGGCCAGTGTGCGGGTATTCGCCGGGCAGGCGCAGCATCACTGGACCTGGCCTATGTGGCCGCCGGCCGTTTGGATGCGTTCTGGGAAATTGGCCTGGCGCAATGGGACATGGCGGCGGGCGCCCTGCTGGTGCGGGAAGCCGGTGGTCTGGTCGCCGATATCAATGGCTCCGATAACTACCTGGAGTCCGGCAACATCGTCTGCGGCAATCCGAAGTGCTTCAAGGCCGTGCTGCAAACGACCAGGCCCCTGCTGGGCAAATAAGAAACCACCGGTCAGCGGCAGCACCGCTGTCACTGCCTCGTGGGCACCCCGCGTGTCGATGATCGCTGGCATAACCGGGGCGCTTCATACGCCCCGGCAGGCGAGCACCGCTAGGGCATCAGGTCGTCCTGTTCCGCCCCTTCCTTCACTGGCAGCATCAGGTCTTCCTTGCTCACTCCCATCAGCACCAGCACACTCGCGGCAACGTATACCGAAGAATAGGTACCGATCACCACGCCCACCAACAGGGCGATAGCGAAACCCTTGATCATCTCGCCGCCGAGCAGCGCCAGGCAAACCAGCACCAGCAGCGTGGTCAACGAGGTGACCAGCGTGCGCCCCAGGGTTTCCGACAGGGAAATATTGATGACCTCCAGCGGGTCGGACTTGCGCAGCTTGCGGAAGTTCTCGCGAATCCGGTCCGACACCACGATGGTGTCGTTCAGCGAGTAGCCGATCACCGCCAGCAGCGCCGCCAGTACCGTGAGGTCAAACTCCAGGCCAATGATGGAAAAAAAGCCGAGCGTGATGATGACGTCGTGCGCCAGTGCCGCCACCGCGCCCACAGCGAACTTGAACTGGAAGCGAAAACCGATATACAGCATGACCATGCCCAGCGCCATGAGCATGGCGAGGCCACCCTGCTCACGCAGCTCGTCGCCAACCTGCGGGCCGACAAACTCAATGCGCCGCAATTCGACGGTCCCCTCAAAGGTATCCTCCAGCAGCCGCACCAATGCGGTGCCGTCGGTGTCGGCATGCCCCTGGGGCAGGCGAATCAGCACATCGCGGTCGGTACCAAAGCTGACCACAATGGAGCCGGCATAGCCGCCACCGTCAAGGGTGGAGCGGATCGCCTTCAGATCGGCAGATTCACTGTAGTGCACCTCAACCAGGGTGCCGCCGGTAAAGTCCAGCCCCCAGCTCAGCTGCCGCGTGGAGAGACTGAAAATCGCGGTCAGCAGCAGCACCGCGGAGACGGCCATAGCGAGCTTGCGCTGGCCCATGAAGTTGATCACTTTCATACTCAAACTCCCCCGATGGACAGGGTTCTCACCTTGCGCCCACCGTAGTACAGGTTCACCAGCGCCCGCGTACCGACGATGGCCGTGAACATCGACGTGACAATGCCCACCGACAGCGTGACCGCAAAGCCCTTGACCGGACCGGTGCCCACTGCATAGAGAATAACCGCCACGATCAGTGTGGTGATGTTGGCGTCGAGAATGGTCGACAGCGCGGCATCGTAGCCCGAGTGAATGGCCATCTGCGGCGAGCGCCCATCGCGCAATTCCTCACGTATTCGCGAGAAGATAAGCACGTTGGCATCCACCGCCATACCCACCGTGAGCACGATACCCGCAATGCCGGGCAAGGTGAGTGTGGCGCCGATCAGCGACATGAATGCCACCAGCAATATAAGGTTGGCGGCGAGGGCGACCACGGCAATAACACCGAACACGCGGTAATAGAGAATCATGAACAACACCACCAGTGCCAGGCCGAACTGCACCGACTTCACACCCAGGCGGATGTTCTCGGCGCCCAGCGAAGGGCCCACCGTGCGCTCCTCGACAAAGGAGATCGGCGCCGCAAGCGCCCCGGCGCGCAGCATCAGGGCCAGCTCGGAAGCCTCCAGCGGGCTGTCCAGCCCGGTAATCTGGAACTGGGCGCCGAGCGCAGACTGAATCACCGGTGCGGTAAGCAACTTGCGTTCGTCGTAGGGGATCTGCACGGCTTTCTCGCTGCCATCCTCCTGCAGCTCGTAGCGGGTGCGGAACTTGCGTTCGATAAACAGCACACCCATGCGCCGCTTGACGTTGTTGCGCGTGGCACGGGACATCAGCGTGCCACCCTCGCCATCGAGGCTGATCTGCACGTTGGGGCGGCCATTCTCGTCGAAGCTGGCCTGGGCGTTCGCCACGCGCTCACCGGTAATGATGATGTCGCGCTCCAGCCACTCGAAGGAGCCGGCGCGGTCTTCGCTGCGGTATTCAAAGCGCTGCTTTTCCGACTCCGGCGCATCCAGGTTCGCCACCAGCCGGAATTCCAGATTTGCCACCGTGCCCAGAATCCGCTTCGCTTCCGCGGTGTCCTGAATGCCGGGCAGTTCCACCACGATGCGACTCTGGCCCTGGCGCTGTACCAGCGGCTCCGACACACCCAGTTCGTTGACCCGGTTGCGCAGCGTGGTCAGGTTCTGCGACACCGCGTAATTGGCGATTTCCGTGCGCATCTGCTCGGTCATGGAAGCGGTGATGGTCCAGCTCTCGCCTTCCCCGCCGCGCTCCAGCAGCAGTTCAGGGTGATTATCAGCGATGAGTGTACGCGCGCTCTCGCGGTCTTCTTCGCTGCGCAGGCGCGCCGTGACCGACAAATCTCCCTCACGCCCGACGATGCCCCGGATCCGCTCGTCACGCAGTGCGCGGCGAATGGCGGTTTCGTAGAATTCCTGCCGCCGCTCCATCGCGGCATCCACATCCACCTCCAGCTTGAAGTGCACGCCGCCGCTCAAATCCAGACCCAGCTTCATGGGCTGACCGCCCAGGTCGCTGAGCCATTCAGGCGTGGTCGGCGCCAGGTTCAGTGCCACAATGAAGCCATCGCCCAGGGCGCGCTGCACTCTCGCCTGCGCAATAAGTTGCTGCTCCGCATCGCCGAGGCGCACCAGCGCGTTGCGGCCGCCCGGATCAATAACTTCGCCAAAATGCTCAATGCCGGCCTCCTCCAGCGCGCCGGTGACGCGGCTGAGCGTGCGCTCGTCGATGATCTGGGCGCTGCTCTCCCCCGTGATCTGCAGGGCCGGGTCCGGCGCGTACAGGTTGGGTGCGGCATAGAGCAAGCCGATCGCCAGCACCGCCAGCACCAGGAGATATTTCCACAATGGATACTTATTCAACATAATCAGGCTCTAACAGGAGACCGGGCCTCGGCCGGTGCGCTCGTCGCGCACCCTTGCCGGGAATGGAAAGTCGGTCATTATAAGGAATCAAAGGGGGGTCACAAGGGGCCGCGTCAGCCGACCCAGTGACGGGCGTTGCGGAACAAGCGCAGCCAGGGCGCATCTTCACCCCAACCTGCTGGTGCCCACGAGTGCTGCACACTCCGGTACACCCGCTCCGGGTGCGGCATCATGATCGTTGCGCGCCCGTCGAGACTGGCCAGGCCCGCAATGCCCAGCGGCGAACCATTGGGGTTGGCGGGGTAGCGCTGCGCCACGGACAGGTCGTTCTCCAGATAACGCAGGGCGATAGCACCCCCGGCGTCACACTGCGTTGCGCCCTCGGCCCGCGCGAATTCGGCGCGCCCCTCGCCATGGGCCACAGCGATGGGCAGGTGCGAGCCCGCCATGCCAGCGAGCAACACCGAGGGGCTCTCTTCCACCCGCACCAGCGCCAGGCGGGCCTCGAACTGCTCGGAGCGATTACGCACAAAACGCGGCCAATGGCCTGCGCCGGGAATCAGCTCCGCAAGCGCCGAAACCATCTGGCAGCCGTTACACACACCCAGGGTGAAACTGTCTTCCCGCGCGAAGAACGCGGCGAACTGGTCGCGCAGCGCGCTGTTGAAGAGAATGCTCTTGGCCCAGCCGGCGCCGGCGCCCAGCACATCGCCATAAGAGAAGCCGCCACAGGCTGCCAGCCCCTTGAATTCGGCGAGCTCACGCCTGCCCGCCAACAGATCACTCATGTGCACATCGACCGGCGTGAAACCCGCCCGGTGAAAGGCCGCCGCCATCTCGACGTGCCCGTTGACGCCCTGCTCGCGCAGAATCGCCACGCGCGGCCGCAGCCCACGATTGATGTAGGGCGCCGCGATGTCCTCGGCGGGATCGAACGTGGCGTGCGCAGACAGCCCCGGGTCTTCCTCCAGCACGCGCTGATACTCTTCCTCCGCGCACTCCGGGTTATCGCGCAATCGGGCAATCTCGAAGCTGGTGCGGGCCCACACCGCCTGCAGACGGCTGCGCTGATCATCCAGCACCACATCCCCCGCGGAACGTATCACCACCCGCTCGCCCGGCACCGCGCGCCCCAGCGGGAACAGGCAATCCGCCAGGCCCAGCGCTGCAGCCTGCTTGCGCAGCGCCGCCACGTGCCCGGCCGCAACCTGCAGCACAGCGCCCGCCTCTTCGGCAAACAACTGCTGCAGCGGCGTGCCGGCAAGGAACGCGAGGTCCAGCTCCAGGCCGCAGCGGCCCGCAAAGGCCATTTCCAGCACCGTGGTGAGAAGACCGCCGTCAGAGCGATCGTGATAGGCGAGCAGTTTGCCGGCCTGCAGCAACGCCTGCACCAGCGCAAAAAACGCCGCCAGATCCGCGGGCCGGTCGATGTCCGGAACATCCTCACCCACCTGGCCGTAGACCTGTGCCAGCGCGGACCCTCCGAGACGGCCCGCACCGCGGCCCAGGTCCAGCAGCCACAGTTCAGCATCGGCGTCGGTCGACAATTCCGGGGTCAGGGCAAGACGCACGTCAGTGACCGGCGCAAAAGCGGACACCACCAGTGACACCGGCGCCGTGACTGCGCGCTGCTCGCCGTCCGCCTGCCAGGTGGTGCGCATGGACATCGAGTCCTTGCCCACCGGGATCGTAATACCCAGTGCGGGGCACAGCTCCATACCCACGGCGCGCACCGTGTCGAACAGCACTTCGTCTTCACGACCGTAACCGGCAGCACACATCCAGTTGGCGGAGAGACGGATATCCGCCAGTGCCGCCACGGGCGCCGCACACAGGTTGGTGATGGCTTCAGCGATCGCCATGCGTCCGGACGCCGGCCCGTCCACCAGTGCCAGCGGGCTGCGTTCGCCCATGGCCATGGCTTCGCCCAACACGCTGTCATAGGACACCGTCGTGACCGCGCAGTCCGCCACGGGCACCTGCCAGGGGCCCACCATCTGATCGCGCGCCACCATACCGGTCACTGTGCGGTCGCCAATGGTAATGAGGAACTGTTTACTCGCCACCGCCGGCAGTTGCAGCACACGCTCCACCGCTTCGCGCACGGGCATATCCAGGGTCAGGGGCGGCAGCGACAACGGGTGTCGGGTCACCTCGCGCTGCATTTTCGGCGGTTTGCCAAAGAGTACAGACATGGGCAGATCCACCGGCGCATTGCCGAAATGGCTGTCTTCCAGCGTCAGGTGTTGCTCCGCCGTGGCCTCACCAACCACCGCATAGGGGCAGCGCTCGCGCCGGCAGATATCCTCAAAGCGCTGCAGCTGTGCCGGCTCAACCGCCAGTACGTAGCGCTCCTGTGACTCGTTACTCCAGATCTCGAGTGGCGCCATGCCGGGCTCATCGTTGGGCACGTTGCGCAGCGCAAAGCGGCCACCGCGGCCGCCATCCTTGACCAGCTCGGGCAGCGCGTTGGACAGGCCGCCTGCCCCCACATCGTGGATAAAGGCGATCGGGTTTTCAGCGCCCAGCTGCCAGCAACGGTCGATCACTTCCTGACAGCGGCGCTCCATTTCCGGGTTCTGGCGCTGTACCGAAGCGAAGTCGAGGTCCTCTGCACTGGCACCGCTGGCCATGGAGGAAGCTGCGCCGCCACCCAGACCAATCAGCATGGCCGGGCCGCCGAGCACAATCAGTTGCGCTCCGGGGGCGAAGTCACCCTTCTGCACGTGCTCTTCCCGGATGTTGCCGTAGCCACCCGCGATCATGATGGGCTTGTGGTATCCGCGCCGCTCAACGCCGGACACACCGGGCACATCCAGCTCGAAGCTGCGAAAGTAGCCGCAGAGATTGGGACGGCCGAATTCATTGTTGAAGGCGGCGCCACCGATGGGGCCTTCCAGCATGATGTCCAGCGCTGACACAATGCGCGTGGGTTTGCCGTAATCCGACTCCCAGGGCTGGATATACCCCGGGATTTGCAGGTTGGACACGGAAAAACCGGTCAGCCCTACCTTCGGCTTGGATCCGCGCCCCACCGCGCCTTCGTCGCGAATTTCGCCACCGGCGCCAGTGCCGGCGCCCGGGAACGGTGCAATCGCTGTGGGGTGATTGTGCGTCTCCACCTTCATCAGGAGGTGCACAGGTTCCTGGGAAAAACCGTATTCCGCCGTTTGCGGGTCCGGGTAGAAGCGCCCCGCGTGATGGCCGGCCACGACCGCGGCGTTATCGGAATAGGCGGAAAGTACGCCCTCGCCGCCGCAGGCATAGGTATTGCGAATCATGCCGAACAGCGAGTGATCCTGCTCTACCCCGTCAATCGTCCAGCTGGCATTGAAGATCTTGTGGCGACAGTGCTCGGAGTTGGCCTGCGCAAACATCATCAGCTCGACATCACTGGGGTTGCGGCCTAGGCCGGTAAACGCCTGTACCAGATAGTCGATTTCGTCATCCGCGAGGGCGAGCCCGAGGTTGGCATCGGCGGTCTCCAGCGCTGCGCGGCCACCCTGCAGGATATCCACCGTTGACAACGCGGCCGGCGACTGCTCGCGGAACAGGGCGCTGGCCGCCTCCAGGCTGGGCAGCACGCTTTCCGTCATGCGGTCGTGCAGCAATGCCTGCACCGCAGTGTGGCTGGCCGCCGGCAACCCCGCCGGCAGGGTCAGGTACCAGGCAACACCGCGCTCCAGCCGGCGCAGCTCGGCAAAGCCGCAATTGTGGGCAATGTCCGTGGCCTTGCTCGACCAGGGTGAAATGGTTCCCGGGCGGGGCACCACCAGCAGCAACTCGCCCTGTTGCGGCGCCGCAGGGGTTTCCGGCACCTCACCGAGTAGTTGTTTCAGCAGTGCTTCACGTTCAGGGGAAAGCTCATCGCCAAGCTGTGCGAAGTGGACAAAGTAACCGCCATGCAGGCGAATGGCAGGGTCGATGGCGGCTAGTTTCTGCGTCAGCTTGTCCCGGCGGAAAGGGGACAGGGCCGAGGTTCCACGCAATATCAGCATGCTGGGGCGGGCTCCGGGAGAGGCTTTCTGAAAGCCCGCCATTGTACGGGATTAGCCCGCAGGGAGTCACCGCCAATCGGCGGGTAAATTCACTCCCTGCGCCAGTGCCGACGCCCGCTAGACGAAGAAGTCCGTGCTGTCGGCACCCAGCAGTACGGCGCCAAGATTGCGGCCGAACGACGTGGGGTTGTTGGCCACGTGGGCCCGCGCGGTGTGGATATCGAGGAAGCGTTGCTGGATTTCACTGCCGAGGAACACCGAGCTGCCACCAGCCGAGGAAAACAGGCTGTCGATCACGGCCATACAGCGCTCGATAACCAGCGATGCCTGATAACGGTACTTGATGCGCTCCAACACCGGCACTTCCTCCCCGGCTGTCACCTGGGCCATCATGCGATCGAAGTTGCGGAACAGGATCGCCTCCATTTCATCGATGCTGGTGATTGCGGCGGCAATCCGTTCCTGGGTGCCGGTGTCTGCGGCGAGCTTGGTCACGTCACCGCTGGCCTTGCCCACCACCATCTGACGATACAGGTCGAGCGCGTCGCGGGCTGCGCCGATCGCCGGTGTGGAGACCACACGCACAAACAGCTGGGCCCAGGGCAGACGATACAATGGCGCGCTGTCCGCATTGACACCGGGGTTGGTGCCGAGGAAGCCATCCACCGCCTTGTGTGTGCGGTACTCGGGCACAAACGCATCCTCCACCACGATATCCTTGGAGCCCGTGCCCTGCAGGCCCATCACGTGCCAGGTGTCTTCGATGCGATAGTCAGTACGCGGCACCAGGAAGGTACGGAAGCCCCCTTCAGGATCGATGCCACCCAGCAGCGCCCAGGTGCAGTGGTCACTGCCACTGCTCCAGCCCCAGCGACCGCTGAAGCGGAAGCCCCCGTCCACGGCGGTGACCTTGCCCATGGGGGCGTAGGATGACGACGCGCGCACATGTACGTCCTCGCCCCAGACATCGGTCTGGGCACGTTCATCCATCAGCGCGATCTGGAACGCGTGCACCGCAACAATACCGGACGCCCAGGCCGTGGACATGCAATTCTCGGCAATCGCCAGGTGCATGCGGAAAAAGTCCTGCGGGTCCACTTCGTGACCGCCCCACTTGCGCGGCTGCAAGGCGAGGAAAAAGCCCGCGTCGCGCAGGGCGTCGATATTCTCTTGCGGCACCATCCGTTGCTCGCGCGCCTGCGGAGCGTTTTTACGCAGCATATCGCCCAGCGCCAGCACACGGTCGTAGATATCCTGGGCACGCAGTGGCGGGCGGTGGGTCAGCGGGGTAGCGGGCAGGGTCATGGCGTTTCTCCGACTTCTTCGAATTTCCCCTAGATTACCCTGAAGCCGCCGGGTTCAAATACCCTGAATGAGTGATAAAGCCCCGCAGTCACCCCGGATCCGACCCATGTCTATGCTTTGTAGAGTTTCCCGGCGCTATTCGCCCGGCCAACATGGCGCTAGAATCCAGCCATGACCCCGCACCGACCCCTGTTGCTCATGGGCCTCGTCGCCCTCGCCCTGCTCGCCGGCTGCTCGCGCGGCGACGCGCTGCGACAGGTGCTTGTCGATGGCGAGCTGGTCGTGGTGAGCCGCAACAGCCCCACCACGTTCTACCTCGACAAGGGAGGCGCCGCCGGATTTGAGCACGACCTGGCCCAGCTGTTCGCCGATGAACTCGGAGTCAGCCTGCAGATGGATACCGCCTATAGCCTGAGTGGCATTTTTCGCCGCTTGCAGCGCCGTGAAGCCCACATCGCCGCTGCCGGCCTCAGCCTTACCGACGCGCGCAGTGCACAGTTCAATCACTCCATGCCCTACGCCAGCCTGGTGCCCCGGGTGGTGTACCGCACGGGCAAGCGCAAACCGTCGGGACTGGACGATATCGAGGGACTGCACCTGATCGTGCTCGCCGGCAGCAGCCACGAACAGACCCTGCGTGACCTGCAGTCGGCGGCCTGGCCCGAACTGAGCTGGGAAGCCGTGCGCGGTGCCGACACCATGGAACTGCTGGAGCGGGTCGACAGCGGCTCGGCAGACATTGCGGTCATCGACTCCAACGAGTTCCGCATGCAGCAAAGCCTGTACTCGCGCCTGGATGTCGCCTTCAACCTTGGCAGCGAACAGGACATGGTGTGGTACTTCCCACCGGGTGATGACTACAACGCCCTGGTTGACCGCGCCGATGCCTTTCTGGCCGAGTTACAGGAGGATGGACGCCTGGAGCAACTGCGCGAGCAGCATTTCGGGCACAACACCGTGCTGTCTCGTGTGGGGTCACACGTGTTCGCACGCAATATCCGCAGCAAGTTGCCCGCCTATGCGGACCTGATTCGAC
The DNA here is from genome assembly GCF_000423125.1 of Haliea salexigens DSM 19537. Taxonomy (GTDB): domain Bacteria; phylum Pseudomonadota; class Gammaproteobacteria; order Pseudomonadales; family Halieaceae; genus Haliea; species Haliea salexigens. The sequence goes on along the minus strand of NZ_AUHJ01000002.1, from coordinate 118,209 downwards.
AGGTAGCCGAAGAGTACAAGCTCGACTGGCACCTGCTGGCGGCGATCGCCTATCAGGAGTCGCACTGGGACCCGGAGGCTACGTCACCGACGGGTGTGCGCGGCATGATGATGCTCACCCGCCCGACGGCGCGGGAAATGGGCGTGAAGGACCGGCTGGACCCGCTACAGAGCCTGCGCGGCGGAGCGCGCTACCTGAAAAATATCCGCCGACGCCTGCCCGCAGACATCAGCGAACCCGACCGCACCTGGCTCGCTCTGGCCGCCTATAATATCGGCCTCGCGCATCTGGAAGACGCGAGAGTGCTCACCGAGCAACGCGGCGGCGATCCGCATCTGTGGAGTGATGTGCTCGAGACCCTGCCCCTGCTGCAGAAGCGCGAGCACTATCGCACCACGCGCTACGGCTATGCGCGGGGCGGCGAAGCGGCGAGCTTCGTGCAGAATATCCGCCACTACTACAGTATCCTGCAGTGGAAAGACATGTCGGCCAACCAGCCTGGTCAGCCGCTGGACCCGATGAACTTCCTGCCGACGGCGTTGCGCGGGGAGCGTTTTCTGGCGCTATGAGCGCCGGGCGCGGAAAAACGCCTGTAGACGACGGCTGGACTCCTCGGCGAGCACACCCTCCTCCCAGGTCACCCGGTGGTTGTACCAGGGTGACTCCAGCAGCGCACACTGGCTACAGACAACACCGGCTCGTGGCTCGCGGGCGGCAAACACCAGCAACGCAATGCGCGCATGCACCAGCGCACCGGCGCACATGCTGCAGGGTTCCAGCGTGACGTAGAGCGTCGCGCCCGGCAGACGGTAGTTGCCCTCGGTGCCTGCCGCGTCGCGCAGGGCAATAATTTCCGCGTGGGCGGTGGGGTCAGCATCGCCAATCACGCGGTTCCAGCCGCGCCCGAGGACGTGTCCGTCGCGCACAACCAGCGCGCCCACGGGCACCTCGCCCTTCTCCGCAGCGCGATCCGCCAGTAACAGCGCCTGCTCCATCCAGTGCTGATGTTCATGCATTGGCATCGGCGCCCCCAGCCACGGGCTCACAGTGCCCCTGCGCGTCTACCGCCAGAGGCGTTGGCGCAAGCCCGGCGCGGTGGCGTTCATACATCGCACCATAGGCTGCTTCCAGATTGCGTGCCATGGCGCGCCCGTCAAACAGCGCGCTCTGGCCCTTCTGACTGATCAGTCGCTCGCGTAAGCGGGCGAGGCCGGCGGGATTGCCGGCCATGGCAATGGCGCACTGTTCGTAATCCTCCACGGTCGTGGCGATCAATTCCGGCAGTTGCAGCGCGCGCAGCAAGCTGGCTGCTACGCGCCCGGCAAATGACTCACCCTGCAAGGTCAGCAGGGGCAGTCCGGCCCAGAGCGCATCGCTGGCCGTGGTGTGTGCGTTGCAGGGCCAGGTATCGAGAAACAGGTCCGCAGCGCCGTGGCGCGCCAAATGTGCAGCGGGATCTGTTCGTGGTGCGAACACCAGCCGCTCCGGGTCCACGCCATGACCATGCGCGGCCTCTCGCAGCTGTGCAGAGGCCGCGCTGTTGTCCTCGAGCAACCACAACACACTGCCCTCCACCGCCTGCAGGATGCGCATCCAGCAGGCAAAAGTGGTCGGCAGTATCTTGTAGTTGTTGTTAAAACAACAGAATACAAAACCGTGTTGCGGCAGCCCCTGCGCCATGCGGTCAGCCGTATCAGCCACCAGCGCGCGGCGGGAGTCGTTGGCCTGATAGCAGCCTGGGAGGTAGACAACCTGTTCGGTATACCAGGCACGGTGAGCCGGGGGAATAACCGTTGCATCAGCGAGAATGTAGTCGTGATAACCCGACGCCATGGTACCGGGGTAACCGAGGTAGTTTACCTGCACGGGCGCGCATCCCGCTGCGAAGAGCCCGGGACGGGAGTCGCGGGTATAGCCCTTGAGGTCCACGGCGATATCAATGCCCCACTCTCGCGAAAGCGCCGCCACCTGCAGGTCGGTCATGTCGTTGACATCAATGAAACGGTGGAACGCCCCGGTAATTCGTTCGCTCATGGCGTCCGTGGCGACGGGGCCAAACCCGAAGCCGTAGCACTCGAAACGCGCCGCATCGTGAGACTCCAGCGTCTCCAGCAACAGATGCGTGGTGGCGTGTTCGCGAAAATCCGCAGAGTAGTAGCCCACGCGTATGCGCCCATCAGGAGCAGGCGCCGAAAACTCACCCAGCGCGGCAGAGCGCGGGTAGCGTGCCTGCGCGTAACACGCCGCCGCCTGCTGTTGCAGCGCGGGTGAGTCGAGCACGGCCAGGACGGGAAAAGGGGGTGACACTGCGTCACCCGCCACAATACCCTGCTGCAGGCGCGCGGCGCTCTCGGTATATGCGGCCCAGTCGCACACTTTCATGCAGGTGTGTAACCAGGTGCCAAAAAGGAAAGGATAGCCGGGCCGCAGGGCCAGCGCACGGGCATAGCTTTCCGCCGCGGCGCTCAACGCCTGCCGGTCGGCGAGCGCTTTACCACGATTGCACCAGGCCTGGCTGTGGCCCGCATCCAGAGCCAGCGCACGGTCATAGCTCGCCAGCGCATCTGCCGGACGACCGAGATCAAGCAGTGCGTTGCCGCGGTTGTACCAGGCATCGACGTAATCCGCCTTGCACGCCAACGCGCGGTCGTAGCTATCCAGCGCCTGCGGCAATCGGCGCAGGTCGAGTAATGCGTTGCCGCGGTTGATCCAGGCCTGCGCGTAATCCGGCTTCAGCGCCAGGGCGCGGTCAAAACAGCCGATGGCGGCCTCCAGCTGGCCCACACCGAGGCGCGCATTGCCCAGATTGAAGTGCGCCGGCGCCACACTCCCGTCGACTTTGATAGCCGCTTCCAGCCAGCCGATACCGCGCTCGGTATCGCCCAGCTGCAATGCCGCTACGCCACGCAGGTGCAGGCTGTCGAAGTGACGCGGCCTGACCTTGAGCACCTCGGCGTAGAGCGCGCTGGCGCGCGCAGGCTGGCCGGCCTGGTGCAGCGACACTGCCTCGCGGTAGCGGGCCTGAAGTGCCGGTGGCAGGGCTGCCTTTGCTTTCTTACGACTCAAGGTAAATATCCTCTGGCGTGGCGCCGCGGCGCCGCAGGTCCACCATGCGTGTGTAGGCCTGCTCGAGATGACGCGCGCAGGTCGTCGCGTCGAACAAGGCGGCCTTGTGGCGCGCGTCAGCCAGTGTTGTGCGCAGCCGATCGCGGCGCGGGGCATCGCCTGCCAGCGCGATGGCCAGGGCCGTGTACTCGTCCATGCCCGTGGTAATCAGCTCGGGCAGGCCCACGGCCTGCAGGAGGCTGGCGGCCACGCGGCTGGCAAAGCTTTGCCCGCTGCACGTCACCAGCGGGAGCCCCATCCACAGGGCATCGCTGGCGGTGGTGTGGGCGTTGCAGGGAAATGTATCGAGAAACAGATCGGCAGCGCGGTGCCGGGCCAGATGTTCCGCCAGCGGCACCCGTGGCGCAAACACCAGCCGTGACGGGTCGAGCCCGGCGCGCTGCGCCTCACGCTGCAGGTTGACCCTTGCCTCGGCGGGGCCTTCGAGCAACCAGAGCACACTCCCCGGAACGGCCTCGAGAATCCTTACCCAGGCGTGAAACACTTGAGGGGTCAGCTTGAAAAGAGTATTGAAGGCGGCAAACACCAGTGCATCCGCTGGCAAGCCCAGGTCCTCGCGCGCTGCGGTTGCCTGCGCGACCGGCCGCTGGCTGTCATTGCACTGGTAACTTTCGGGCATGTAGACGATGCGCTCGGTGTAGTGGGGGCGCAGGGCGGCGGGTATCAACACGGAATCCGCCACAAGATAGTCGATATGAGGACAACCCAGCGTGCCCGGATAGCCAAGGTAACTCACCTGCACCGGCGCCGCCCGCCAGGCAAAGATATCCACGCGCTGGTCGCGGGTGTAGCCCTTGAGGTCGATGGCCACATCGACGCCCAGTTCGCGGGCGCGACGGGCAATCCCTTCGTCACCCAGCTCGCGCACATCCAGGAACTGATCAAACGCCGCCTCCAGGCGGTTGCGCATGGCGTCCTGCACGGGCGGCCCGTAGGAAAACGCGATCAGTTCAAAACGCTGGCGGTCGTGCGCCTCAAACAGCCCGGCAATCAAGTAGGCCGTGGCATGGGCGCGAAAATCCGCCGAGAAATACCCGAGACGTATACGTTCGCCCGGGCCCGGTGGCGGCAGGAACTCCGCAGCGGACCGAGCGCGTATGCGCTGCGCGCACCACGCGCTGGCGAGACGGCATTGCAGGCCGGGATCATCGGTAAGCGTGAGCAGTGGAAACGGCGCACTCGCCAGCTGCCCGTCTGCCACATCCCGCAGCAATTTCCCGATGTCCTCCTCAATGCCCTCCCAGTCACAGAGGCTGAGGCGCGCCTGCAACACGGCGCCGCGCAGATACTCGAATTCGGACCCCGCAGTGCCTGCCGCCAGCGCGCGTTGGTAGTCGTTGATGGCCGCGGGAAAATCGCCCATTTCCTGATGCAAGTGACCTCGATTGGCATGCGCCACGGCCAAATCAGGCTGAAATGCCAGCGCCCGCCCGAAACTCGACTCGGCGGCCTCAGGTTCGCCCAGAACGTGCAGTATATTGCCGCGATGACACCAGACACTGGCTGACCCGGGGTTCAGCAACAGAGCACGCTCCACGGCGGCCAGTGCCTCCGCGTGACGGCCGAGAGCCTGAAGCACAGCCGCCTGGCCAATGACGATATCGGCATCGCGGGGGGCCATGGCGGCGGCACGTTTGAACCCGGCGAGTGCGTCGCCGTATTGACCCAGTTTCTGCAGCGCGCTGGCGCGATTGAACACGGCTTCGGCATAGTCGGGCTTGAGTTTGAGCGCCGCATCGTAGCCGGACACCGCTGCCTCCCACTCACCGAGCTGCTGCAGGGCATTGGCCCGGTTGGAATGAAACGCCGGGTTGGCGGCATTCATGGCAATTGCCCGGTCAATTTGCCGCACCGCCTCTCCGGCTCGGCCGCACTGCAGCTCAATCAAGCCCAGCAGGTGAACCGCGTGCGCGTGCCTGGGGTTTTTGCGCAGAATCTGCCGGTAGCGCTTCTGCGCCTCCTGCAAATCACCTGCCTGATGTAGCGCGAGCGCCTGCTCGAACCGGGCATCCAGTTTGCCGCCGACTCCCATATATTCACTCGTTGCATCGCTGCCAGCCGCGCATTATGAACGCCCCGTGAGCTGGCCTCCAGCCCCAACGGCAAGCCCGCTCAGGATTCACCGCCCTCCTGGGGCTCCTTCACTGGCGCCGGCAACACCAACACGGCACAGGGTGCGCTGACCGCGACGCACTCCACCGTAGCCCGCCGCAGCGGCCAGCGACCACCCGCTCCCCGTGACACCAGCAGTATCAAATCCGCTTCGATGCTGGCTGCCAGCGCTACCAGCTTTTCTCCGGGGCTACCCGCCAATACGTGCAACGTGGCACCCGAGTTGAAGGCCAGGTGTTTCTCTGCCAGGGCACTCAAGCTGTCGCGGGCGCGCTGCTCAATATCTTCCGAGGCGTCGGCCGCCACGTGGGGGAAAAAGCTGGCGCCACCGGGGTCGAACACGGTTGCCAGATGCAGGCTGCCACCCTCAGCCAGCAACCGACTCCCCTCGCGCAGCGCGCGCTCTGCCTCTTCCTCATCCTCCACATCAATAGCCAATAGAATATTACGGTACATCGTCCTTCTCCTGCTGCGATGACGGCGCTGCGTCGACCTGCGGATAGGCCCTTCCGTAGACCAGTTCACCCACGCTGTAGCCGCGGTAATCAGCATGCAGCGCGCGCAGTAGTGAAAGCGCCATGAAAATCAACAACACACAGAACGGCAGGCCCAGAGCGGTAATCACGTTCTGCAAAGCTTCCAGCCCTCCCGCAAGCAGCAGCGTGCCGGCAATGCCACCCTGTGCCAGGGCCCAGAATACCCGCTGGCGGACCAGCGACGGTTGATCGTCGCGACGCGTCAGCAGATCAATGACCAGCGAAGCCGAGTCCGACGAAGTGGTGAAGAAAATAATGATAATGATCACACTCAGGGCCGACGCAAGTTCTGCAAGCGGAAACACGGAGAGAAAAGCAAAGATCGCTACCGAAGGATCATCCTGCACCTGTGCTGCCAGCTCCACCTTGCCGCTCATGGCAACATCGATTGCCGCCAGGCCAAATACCCCAAACCACACCAGCGTGAACAGCGTGGGCGCCAGCAACACCCCCGCAACAAATTCGCGGATGGTACGGCCACGGGAAATGCGCGCGATGAAGATACCGACGTAAGGCGCCCACGAGATGGTCCAGGCCCAATAGAAGAGTGTCCACTGCCGCTGCCAATCCGACTCCGAAAACGCCTGGGTCCAGAATGCCAGCCAGGGCAAGGCATCCAGGTAATCACCCAGCGTCTGCACCATACCCTCGGCAATAAAAACGGTCGGCCCGACAACGGCAACAAAGACAATCAACACAATCGACAGCACAATATTAGCCTGCGAAAGCCGCCTTATGCCCTTGTCCAGGCCCAGCGCCACCGAAGTGGCTGCAACACCGGTGATACAGGCAATGATCGCCACCTGTACCCAACCCGTCTTGGGCACCTGAAACAGATAGGCGAGACCACTGTTCAACTGCAGTGTGCCCAGGCCCAGCGAAGTCGCCACACCAAACAGCGTGCCCAGCACCGCGACAACGTCCACGGCGGCACCCAGGGGGCCGTAGATGCGCTCCCCCAGCAGCGGGTAGAACAGGCTGCTGATGCGCATCGGCAGATCATGCCGGTAGGCGAAGTAGCCAATTGCCAACCCCGGCAGGGCGAAGATGGTCCAGGTGTGCAGGCCGAAGTGGTACATCGCCACGGTCATTGCATCACGCGCTGCACGCTCGCTTTCGGGCTCCACACCGGAAAACGGCGGCTGGGCAAAATGCGATATCGGCTCCGCTACGCCCCAGAACATGAGGATGGTGCCAATCCCCGCGGCAAAGAGCATGGTGAACCAGGTAAGATTGGAATAGTCAGGGCAGGCGTCGTCACTGCCCAGGCGAATAGTGCCGTAGCGGCTGACCGCGAGAAAAATGAGGAACGCCAGCAGCACGCTCACAGACAGAATGTAGAACCAGCCCAAATGGCGTGCCACCCAGGCGGTAACGGCGCCAAAACCCTGACCCACCTCTGCATCAAAGGGAATCGCCAACGCCACAAACAGGGCGGCCACAGCGGCAGAGGTGAAGAACACCGCCGGGATGGTCTGCAGTCCCAGCGCGCGTTGCAGCCTGTTGAGCAAAACCTGACCTCGCTTTTCATCAGCAACGGGCCCAACCCTAGCACAGGAACGCCACGCAAGCGCAAACAGGGCCGGTTCGCCCAACACACTGAACCGCGAGCCTGCGCCGCCAATTTCTTTTCCGAAACCAGTTCGATAATATTCCCTGCATGAACGCCTCACCCAGAAATGCCAGCTCACCACGCCGCGGAAGGCCGCGCAGCTTGACGCTGGAGGCTATCGTCGACACGGCCTGCGCCATAGCGCCCGGCAACCTCGACATGGCGACGGTTGCCCGCCACCTGAAGGTTGGCGTAGCAACACTCTATGGCTATGTGGAGGGAAGAGAACACCTGTTGCGCCTGGTTACGGAGCGCAAGGGGCAACTGCAGCCCATTATCGATCGCGGCCAATCCTGGCAGGACATTCTGCGCGAACATGCCCGCAGCACCTGCCAGACCGCCCTCGACTGGCCAGAGCTGCTCAGCCAGATCATGCAGGGTGGAGTGTTCGGTGACATCGAAGCGCGCTACCTGGAACAACTGATAACCGTGCTTGGCCGGCGCGGGTTTTCCCCCGGCAGGGCACTCGAGCTCTACTACAGCGTTAACCAGCTGGCGCTGGGCGCCGCGGTCAGCGGCAATTACCTGAGGGCCGCAGCCCGCGCAGGGGGGCACCAGACACTGCTCAACCAGTTCCTGGCAAGCCAACCGGCGCATAGCTTGCCCCAGCTACAGCAGGCACTGGCAGAAAACCCACTGCCGCAGGTGCTGGGTGACTTCAAACCGGCGCTGGAGCATCTGCTCGACAGCAGTCAACCCGACAATCCAGCCGGCCCTAAGCGGTCGCCAAACCCACGGAGAAAGTAACATGAGCAACGGTTTTCGCCCCACCGATAACAGCGGCCCATTGTGCTGTGTGATTGGCGCCGGCCCCAGCGGAATCACCACCATCAAGCGCCTCAAGGAAGGAGGCATAGCCTATGACTGCTTCGAGGCATCTGACAATATCGGGGGCAATTGGTACTACCGCAACCCCAACGGTATGTCGGCCTGCTACCAGAGTCTGCATATCGATACGTCAAAGTTTCGCATGGGTATGCAGGAATACCCGGTGCCGGAAAACTGGCCGGACTACCCGCACCACAGCGAGATTTTCGATTACCTTAACGACTACACAGATCATTTCGGCCTGCGCGACACCATCACCTTCAACACGCGCGTCGAGCGGGCGCACCGGGAAGCCGATGGCCACTGGTCGGTCACCACAAGCGACGGCGAAACTCGCCGCTACGATGTGCTGCTGGTAGCCAACGGTCATCACTGGGACCCGCGCTGGCCGGAACCCGCTTATCCCGGCCACTTCGCCGGCGAGCAAATCCACGCCCACAGCTACAATACGCCCTTCGATCCTATCGATATGCGCGACAAACGCGTGCTGGTGGTGGGCTCCGGGAACTCGGCGATGGATATCGCCTCAGAGTTGTCGATGCGTTACATGGCCAGCACCCTGCACATTTCCATGCGCCGCGGCGTATGGGTGTTTCCCAAGTACATCAACGGCAAGCCCGGTGACAAGAACATGCTTCCCGCCTGGGTGCCGCGCAAGATCCAGCACTGGCTGATGAGCCGCGTGGTCAAGCAGCAGATTGGCAATCCCCGCGACTACGGTCTGCCACAGCCCACCTACCAGCCCTGGGAAGCCCATGGCACGGTCTCGGGCGAATTCCTGCAGCGTGCCGGCTCTGGCGACATCAATGCGCGCCCGGGCATTGAGCGACTGGATGGCCACACCGTCCACTTCACCGATGGCAGCAGCGACGAATTCGACGTGATCGTCTGGTGCACCGGCTACAAAATCAGCTTCCCCTTCTTTGACCAGCCGCAGTTCACGGCCAGCGAGGACAACCAGCCACCGCGCCTGTTCAAGCGGATGCTGATACCCGGTGTACCCAACCTGATCTATATGGGCCTGGCGCAGTCGCTACCCACCCTGGTCAATTTTGCGGAGCAACAGGCGCGCTGGGTCGTGCCCTACCTGAAAGGCGACTACGCCCCGCCCTCCGAAAATGAGATGGAGGCCATGATTGCGGCGGATGAAGCCTTCTATCTGCGGGACTACTACCCCAGCCCACGGCACACCATTCAGCTGCACTTTGATCATTACGTGGGACGGCTGGACAAGGAAATAGAGGCCGGCATGAAACGACGCCAGAGCGGCCAGCCGCCAGCGACGCTGGTGGACGCCACTGCAGAAAAGGCGCGCGCGGCATGAGTACCTTCACGCGCAGCGACCTGACATTCAACAGCGGCGACGACAGCTGCGCTGCCTGGTTCTATCGCCCCGACACTACCGGGCCGGCGCCCGGGGTGGTGATGGCACACGGTTTTACCGCCGTGCGCGACCAGCGCCTGGACGCCTACGCCGAAGCCTTCGCTGCGGCGGGTATCGCGGTATTGCTGTTTGACTACCGCCATTTCGGTGCCAGCGCCGGCGAGCCGCGGCAGCTGCTCAGTGTCAAACACCAGTTGCAGGACTGGGACGCGGCGGTGGCCACCTTGCGCCAGCAACCGGGCATAGATCCGGAGAGAATCGGGCTGTGGGGCACCTCGTTCGGCGGCGCTCACGTACAGGCGGTGGCTGCCCGCGACCACCGCATCGCTGCCGTGGTCGCACAGATCCCCTTCTGCTGGGCCGAAAAGCCACAGCAGAAAGTGCCCCTGCAAAAAACCCTCGGGCTACTTTACGCGGCGCTGAAGGACAGCCTGCGCGGCGCCCTCGGGCTCTCGCCGCACTACATTCAGGCCATCGGCGACCCCGACGACGATGCCGCCATGACCTCGCCCGGCGCCGCCGCCGGCATCGCCAGCATCACGCCAGCGGACTCAGGCTGGCGCAACCGTGTGGCGGCACGTTTTGTGTTTCAACTGGCAAGCTACAAGCCGGGGAAGCAGGCGGGGAATATTCGCTGCCCAATTCATTACACCATCGCGGAACGCGACGCTTTCATCTCACCTGCGACCATTCGCGAGGCCGCGGCGCTGGCCCCCAATGCGGAGATTGCCAGTTACGACTGCGGGCACTTCGGCGTGTATGTGGAACCACTGTTCAGCGAGGTTGCCCGCGACGAAACGGCCTTCCTTTTGCAACACCTTACCCCGCAGAGGACCTGATGTGTGCGCCAGCCGGGCTGCGACAAGGGCCGCAGTCCGGCTGGTGCTCAGCTACAGATCGTAGCCGCGTTCGTCATGCAGCACGAGGTCGAGGCCCACGGTTTCCTGCTCCGCGTCGACCCGCAGGCCAATAACCCGGTCTACGAGCTTGAACAGGATATAACTCACAATTGCCGTGTAAGCGAACGTCGCCACAACGCCGGTGGCCTGCACCGCCAACTGACCGCCGATGGAACTGATGCCCTCGGAGAAACCGTTGCCGCTGAATATACCCAGATTGGGCGAACAGAAAACACCCGCCAGCAAGGTACCCAGAATGCCACCCACCCCGTGGACCGGGAATACGTCGAGGCTGTCGTCAATTTTCAGCCGGTTCTTCAGGGTGAGGGTGGCATAATAACAGATGATACCGGCACTCAGGCCGATGACCACCGCAGCGGCCGGGCCGACCGAACCCGAGGCCGGCGTGATAGTGCCGAGGCCCGCTACCATACCGGTGACGATACCCAGCACCGAAGGCTTGCCGTGGCGGATCCACTCCATGGTCATCCACGCCAGTGAGCCACAGGCGGCCGACAAATGGGTCACCAGCATCGCCATGGCGGCGCTGCCGTCGGCGGCCACCGCGGAGCCGGCATTGAAGCCGAACCAGCCTACCCAGAGCATGCCTGCACCGGTCACGGTCATGGTCAGGTTGTGCGGCGGCATGGCAACACTGCCAAAACCGCGGCGCGGCCCCAACATCAGCGCGGCAACCAGCGCCGCCACCGCCGCCGTGATATGCACCACAGTGCCACCGGCAAAATCCTGCAGCCCCATGGAACCGAGCCAGCCACCGCCCCACACCCAGTGACAAACCGGTGCGTAAACCAGCAGCATCCAGGCGGCACTGAACACCAGCATGGCAGAAAACCGTATGCGTTCCGCAAACCCGCCGACGATCAACGCCGGGGTAATTACCGCAAAGGTCATTTGGAACATGACAAAAAGCGACTCGGGAATATCACCCGAATTACTCTCCATGGATACGGCGGCCAGAAACAGGTTTCCCAGGTCACCAAGCCACGGCCCCTGCTCCACGCCGGATGAACCAAACGCCAGTGAATAACCGGCGACAAACCAGAGCAGCGACATCAAGGCCGTGAGGGCAAAGCACTGCATCAAAACAGACAGCACGTTGCGCACCCGCACCAGGCCACCGTAGAACAGCGACAGCCCGGGGAGTGTCATAAACAGAACAAGTGCCGTGGCCGTCAACATCCACGCGGTGTTGGCGGCGCTGATGTCCGCCGCCCAGGCGGACTGGGCAGGCAGCAGGAACGGGAAAACCACAAACGGAAACCGCAGAAGAGATCGCATCATCATTATTATCGCAGCAGGAAAGGCGGCAAGATTATTGCACAACGACGGCGCACAACAAACCGCGCACGGTGGTTTACCGTGCGCAGCGCGGCCGCGGCGCTTCACGCTGCGTCGAAATACTCCCCCAGCGACCACATGGTGTCTTCGAACTCAGGACCGTGTACCACGCCGAAATGCTCGCGTACGTCTTCGAGCGGCCACTCGAACATGTCCTCATAGCGAGGCATGAACAGGGGTGTGTTCAATGCCTCCCCGATACGATTGCCCTCCCCCAGCGCCTTGTACAATGAAGGCAGCAGGTGCGGGTAATGGCAGCCGAAACGCGACATGCCGGTTGCCACCAACAGGGTGGAGACCACCGAGAGGTGCTCGCCCAGTTCCTGCCCCAGTGCCTTGAGCAGGTTGGTTGTACGCGCGGCGATCAGGGCAAACTCTCCCAACGGGTCGTAGCGGTAGCCTATCACCAGGTGCTCTATATCGTGGGTCTGGCTGTGACGGCGATGGAAGTAGTCGTAATCCGTGGCCGTGCTTTCGAAGGGCAGGAAGTCCGCCTGCAGACCCTGCTCGGCCAGCATTTTCTGATACTCGCGGCCCAGCGTGCCTTCGGGCAGCTCCGCGAGTGCCTGCAAATCATGCGGGATGAGGAAACGCGCTTCAAACCAGGCATCGAGCGCACTGTCGCGTGCCCGGGCCTCTTTGAAAAGCCTATTGATCTCGTCGACATCGTCCAGCTCGCGGAAGATATCAATGATCTCCAGCGGCCCACCGTAATGATCCATATCCGGACCGTTGCGGCGCAGCGACTCCACCGCCACCCAGTGCCGCAGACGCGGGTGGTTGAGGTATTTGGAGGTGCTGCTGAGCATGGTTGTGGTGCCGAGCCGGCGCGGGTCCAGCAGGCGTTGATTGGCTGTGTAACTCGGTACGTCGGTCATGCGAAGTCCCTGAAGGTGTTGCTGTTGTCGTTATTGCCTCCATTGAAGAACAGCGTGCGGCGATGTGGAATGGAGGATAAGCCGGAGAGGCTGCACTATTTCCTGCACCTCGGCGCAGGTTCACCGGTTGCTGCCCCCGCGCAGCTGGGACGGCGACCATCCCGTCAATTGCTTGAAACGGCGCGAAAAGAACATTGGGTCGTCATACCCCACTTCCGCGGCGATCACCTTGATCGGCAATTCAGTACCCTGCAAAAGCTCGCGCGCGCGTCCCATACGCAGCTGGTCCCGCCAGCGCATGATGTTCTCACCCATCTGGCTTTTGAACAGGGCCGTGAGTGTAGAGGGCGCGGCACCCGCTGCCCTGGCAACCTGCTCCACGGTGGTTTTTTCCTGATAGTGGGCCAACAGGAAATCCCGCGCCGCCAGGACACGACGGTCGAGGCGGGTTGTATCGTCGCGGGGCACCAGTTCTTCGCGCAACAGGAGCATGTGCTCGAGCAGATTAAGGTGCAAGGCCCTGCCCTGCCGGCCGCCAGCGTGCGCAATATCGATAATGCGGCGAAACGATTCCGCAAAATAACCCGCGATACGCGGCTCGGAAACCTGCAGCGGTTGCGGCGGCGTGACAGTGTCGTCCTCCAGCAACCACGGCATCCAGCGCTGCGGGGGAAAGAATGCGCTGCTGAACACACTGCAGCTGCCCGCGCCGGAAATGCGCTGTAGCACAACGTCGGACTCCGGCGGCAACAGCAACAGGGCCGGGCCATTGCTCCCCAGCACAATCTCCCCACCCGCGTGCAGCAGGCGACAGGCGCCGCGCTCCGCGAACAGCAACAACCAGGAGTCCGGTGGGCTGAACAGCGGACGCGGGTATTCCTCGGCGGGCGCCGCGGGCAGCTCAATGTGGCTGCTCACAACCTGGTGCGCGGTAAGAAAACGCTGGTAAAGATGCGACCAGATACGATTCTGGAAATCACGGGCAAGCACCGGTTCGGCCTGCCAGTCCAGGGTATCAAGGGTCAGGCCCAGCTCGGCCAGGGTGACGTCCAGCAACTCACGGCGCGCCGACTGGTCCAGCTGGTCTATGCTGATCATTTCCGTTACCGGCAGGGTGAGCGTATCACCCAGCTGATCAACAAACTGACGCGTTTCCTCGACGAAAGCGAGCTCCGCATCCTCCGACAGCAGGGCAGCCACCAGAGCACGGGCGAGTGACACCAGTGCATCGGGCGCGATACCAGCATCATCCGTCACGGGGGCTTGACCCTCCTGCCATTGCCAGCGCTCATCCTAACCCGCACCCACGCCACAGGCGAGGGGAACCCGCATGGACCAGGATCGTGCAATCACGGATATCAGGGCAATCGTCCATGTAGTCTGGGCTATTTGATATGGTCGCCGCGATGCGCGCAGCCTACAGTTTTCAGCCCCCAAGGAGGCCCTTGTATGTACCAGCTGAAAATAACCAACGCCCTCGTCTGCGACGGCAGCGGCAGCCCCGCGTATCGCGGCGATGTTGCCGTGCAGGACGGCAAGATCATGGCCGTGGGCACACGACTGGACGGCGACGCCGCCACCGTAATTGATGCACAGGGGCGCGCCCTTGCTCCCGGCTTCATCGATTCTCACACCCATTTCGATGCGCAGATCACCTGGGACGGGTTGGCCACGCCCTCCCTGGAGCATGGCGTTACCACGGTGATCAACGGCAACTGTTCGCTGACCATGGCGCCGGTGCGCGCCGAGCACCGCGCATTCGTGGGCGCCGTGTTCCGCCAGATCGAGGAAATGCCCGCAGCCGCGTTTGACGCCGGCATGCAATGGAACTGGGAGACCTTCGCAGAGTACCTCGCCACCTTTCGGGATAACCTGGGTATCAATGTGGCCACACTGGCCGGCCACAGCATGCTGCGCCTGTGGGTGATGGGTGATGCGGCGCGTGAGCGCTGCGCCAGCGCGGAGGAGATCGAAGGCATGCAGCAGCTGTTGCGACAATGCCTGGACGCAGGTGCCATCGGCCTGAGCACAAGCTGGGTGGACATCGACCACGAACATCGCCCGGTACCCTGCCGCCTGGCCGCACCGGAAGAATTGGATGCGCTGTGCGCGGTACTCGGTGAATATGGCGCCGTGATGCAGGTGGTGCCGGAGTTCTGGGACCCGGACTTGTTGTGCACCCGGATTGACATTCTGGGCGATCTATCGCGGCGCCACAGCATTACCGTAACGTTCTCGCCGCTGTTCGACTCCAACGCCACCCCCGACCTGGTACCCCGGGCGCTGGACCGGGTGCGATTGCAGGTCGCAAACGGTGCGCGAGTGGTACCACAAATGCAAACCCGGCCGATTGATGTCAGTTTCGAGTTCGATGTCCCCACCTCGGTTTTCAGCTCGCGCCCCACATGGTGGGCGACCATCCTGAAACCCGCCGGAGAAACGCTGCGCGACTTCCAGGACCCCGAGATACGGCGGCAACTGGTGGATGAGGCCTACGATGGCATGCATCCGATCGCCATGGAGGTGCATTTCCCTGACTTTCTGGTCAGCCGCTGCCACCTGCCTGGCAACAAGGCTCTGGAGGGCAGGCGCCTCAAGGATATCGCCGAGGAGCGCGGTTGCGACCCGGTGGAGCTTATGCTCGACCTCGCAGTAGAGGAACAGCTGCGAACGCGCTTCAGCGCGGTCTCCGTGGGCCACGACAATATTTCGCGCATCTCCGGGCCAATCAGTGACCCGCTGGTACAAATCGGCTCGGGCGATGGCGGCGCCCACGTCACGCGCTTCGCAACTTATGGCGACACCGGGTACCTGTTCAGCCGTTTCGTCCGTGACGCCGGCGCGCTGACGCTGGAGCAGGCCGTGTATAAACTGACCGGCCAGATCGCGGACAACTGGGGGCTCAGCGATCGTGGACGCATACGCCCCGGGCAGGCTGCCGACCTGGTGCTCTTCGACCCCGAACGCATTGACCGCGGCCCGGAGATCGCCGTTGAGGACCTGCCGGGTGAAGGCTACCGCTACCTGCGACACGCCATTGGTGTAGAGCAGGTGTTTGTCAACGGCGTCACGACCTACGCCGCTGCGGGCGGTTACACCCAGGCCCGTCCCGGCCAGCTCGTGGCCGGTCGCCGCCAGGTCGCAGCTTGAAACGCCCCAGGAGCCAGAACATGAATACAACCATCACACCAGTAAGACCCTGGACCTACCCGCGTGAAGGCGAGGACCTGCAGAGCATTGCGCGCCGCGAATTTCCCGAGCGCCCGCTGGAAGAGGCCGTCGCCGATTTGCAAAGCTGGAACCTCTATCTGGTTTTTCGACCCGCGCCTGCCATGCTGACCTGTTCCGATATCGTGTTTACCGGCCCACCCGCTGCGTGAGTGATACGCTCGCCCGCGTGCGCGCCGTGCAGCTCACGCCCACCCACGACGGCGAGGCCGCTTGTGCCGTACAGCTGGAGTTTCCCGGCGGCGGCCGTTCCGTGGTGCAGCTGGACAGCGCCGGGCTGGCGCGCGTGATGGCAGAGGCAGACTTGACTGACCTGTCTGGCCTGGTGGGGCGCCCGTGGACCGTGCTGCTGGCCGCACAGGACCCGGCCCAGCGCTGAGCAGGGCCACAGCGCAACCCTTCCAAGGCGCTGCGACGCCCCCCTATCACAGTATTGCCGTGTTCACGGCGACCACATTCATGGCGACCGAATTCACGGCGACCGAATTCACGGCGACCGTGTTCATGGCGATCAATAACCTGTCGCGGGCAACTTGATTGTTTGCATCTAGCAAGTATACTGTTCCGGCGCGCGCCAGGGCAGACTGACGCCCGCGGCGCGCCCGTCAGGCACGCCACTGTTAACCGTGACAGGGCACTGGCGGCAGCGCGGAACAACCGGCTACATTAAGCGCTATTATTTTTATAAGATGAGGAACACAGCTATGAGCACCCAGCAGCAACCTGATTTTGACGCCATTGCGGTTGGTGCCGGCTTTGCCGGTCTCGCACTGATTCACTATCTGCGGGAGGCAGGCCTCTCCATTCGCGTATTCGACCGCGCGTCCGACATTGGCGGCACCTGGACCTGGAACCGCTACCCTGGCGCCATGACCGACAGCGAAAGCTATTACTACTGCCTTACGTTTTCCAAGGAATTGCTGCAGGAGTGGTCGTGGACGCGCCGCTATCCCGACTGGAAAGAAACGCACGACTACATGCGTTTCGTGGCCGACAAGTGCGACATGTGGCCGCACATTCAGCTCAACACCGAAATCGTCGAAGCCGCCTACCAGAAAGACAGCGGCCTGTGGCAAGTGACCACCGGCAGCGGTGAGACATTTACCTGCAAGTACTTCATCAGCGGTATGGGCATGATTTCCGAGCCCGTGATTCCGAAAATCAAGGGCATGGACAGTTTCAAGGGGCCGCTTTTCCACTCGTCACGCTGGCCCGAAGGGCTCGACTACGCAGGCAAGCGCGTGGGCATCATCGGTGCCGGTGCCACCACGGTGCAGATGCTCCCGGTCATGGCGCAAACCGCGAAAAGCGTGACCGTGTTCCACCGCACTCCCAACTTCATCCTCCCCGCCATGCAGCGCCCGATGACCCCGGAGTGGGAGAAGGAAATCAAGGAAAACTACGACGAAATCGTGGCCAAGTGCCGCAACCACATTTTCGGCATGGCCTTCGACACCGCCGAGGGCCGTCTGGCCGTGGAAACGTCGCCGGAGGAACGCCAGCGGATATTCGAGGAAAAATGGACCGGCAGCTTCCGCTGGGTATTCGAAACCTTTGAAGACCTGCTGGGCGATCCGGACGCCAACCTGTGGGCCTCCGAATTCATCATCAACAAAATGCGGGAACGTATTGAAGACCCGGAGGTGGCCGATATCCTGGTGCCTAAACCCGGCGAATACCCACTGTTTGCCAAGCGCCCACCGCTGGACCATGGCTACCTCGAAGCCTACAGCCGGGACAACGTGCACCTGGTCGACATTGCCGAGCGCGAACCGATTGTCGAAATCACGGAAACCGGTGTCACCACAAGCCAGGGGCACCACGAGTTCGACATCATCGTGCTGGCCACGGGCTTCAAGGCCTACACCGGCGCACTGGAAGCCTTCCCCATCCGTGGGGAGAGCGGCCAGACGCTGCGTGAGAAGTGGCAGAAGGTATCGAAATCGATCATGGGCGTGTGCGTCGCCGACTTCCCCAACATGTTTGTGGTCACCGGGCCCCAGGCGCCGTTTGCCAACCTGCCCACCTCTA
Source organism: Haliea salexigens DSM 19537 (assembly GCF_000423125.1). Taxonomy (GTDB): domain Bacteria; phylum Pseudomonadota; class Gammaproteobacteria; order Pseudomonadales; family Halieaceae; genus Haliea; species Haliea salexigens. Next base: position 100,216 of record NZ_AUHJ01000002.1, on the reverse strand, counting down.
TCGAGCAGAACGCCATCTGGATCAAGGACTGCATCGAGAAGATGGAGAAGGAAGGCTATGACGTCTTCGAACCCCGCCCCGATGCCGAAGACGCCTGGACTGCGCATACCGCCGAGATCCATGAGCAGACCTTGATGGCCCAGGGCGACAAGGTGAACTCCTGGATGATGGGCGCCAACCTGGAGGATAAGGCTCCGCGTGTATTGATCTATTTCGGTGGCGCCAACGTCTACTACGACAAGATGCGCGAGTCTGTCGACGCCGGCTTCCCGGAACTGGAGTTCCGCAAGCGCGTTGCCTGATACCTGAACCGGCGGGCCTAACGCCCGCCCTTCCCGCCTGCGCAGCCTTTGCGCTGCCTGCCGACCCCCGCCTGCCGCGGGGGTTTTTCGTTGGCCAGCTGCATGGCCCGCCGCGCACCCAAGCCCCTGTGCATACACGCCGGTGAGAAAACGCTTACACTCTCCCTGTCCTCAACCCACCGGAACACCACACCTACCCGAGAGGCTGCCTGACATGAACGATGACAGAACTGCGCCAGAGACCACGCCCAGTGCACCTCCCGGCCCGACAGCAGCAACCGAGCCCCAGGCCCTCGCCGCGGGCCTGCACGGCAATGTGGAAATGCTGATGGAACCCGCCGTTGGCTTTCTCGGCCCGGAAACCACCGTTGCCGGGGCGCTCGACTATCTGGTGCACGCGCTGCCCGAGGGTGGCATTACCTACCTCTATGTGGTCGATAGCGAACAGCGCCTGATTGGCGTTGTCGCCATGCGCGATCTGTTACTGTCGCGACCCGGCCAAACACTGCAGGAAGTTATGACGGCGTCGCCGTTTGCGTTCCGCCCGGATACCTCCATGAGCGAAGCCATGCAGTCCGCGCTGAACCGGCGCCACCGCCTGTACCCGGTGGTCTCGGACGAGGGCACTCTGCTCGGCCTGGTCATGGGCTGGCGGCTGTTTGAACACCTGGCCACGGAAATCAGCGCGCAGACCGGCAGCATGGTCGGTGTGGACAGGGAGGAACGCACCCATACCCCGATATGGCAGGCATTCAAAATGCGCCACCCCTGGCTGCAGGTGAACCTGCTGACCGCATTTGCGGCCGCATTCGTTGTCGGCATGTTCGAGGACACCATTACGCGTATTGTTGCGCTGGCAGCCTTCCTGCCCGTGCTGGCGGGCCAGAGCGGCAATACCGGTTGCCAGGCGCTGGCGATCACCCTGCGCGGCCTCACCCTGGGGGAGCTTGCCGACTATCCCGTGCGCAACCTGCTGCGCAAGGAAATCACCCTCGGAGCGCTCAACGGACTGTGCGTAGGCGTAGTCGCGGCCGCCGCCATGTGGGTCTACGCAGCCAGCACCGGCACCGAACACCCTGCCTTGCTGGCACTGGTCATCCTTGTGGCCATGGTGGGCGCCTGTGTCGGCAGCGGTATTTTCGGGGTTGTCGTGCCGCTCACCCTGCGCCGCTTCGGCGCCGACCCCGCGATGGCCAGCAGCATTTTTCTCACCACCTTTACCGACGTACTCGGAATGGGCCTGATGCTGTTTCTCGCAACACTGCTGGTGATGTAGCAACGTACCAAAAAATGAAATTCGCCGATGGAATTCGACTTGCGGCGAGGGCGCCCAAGCGCCATGATCGGGCCGATAAGTAAACCACTGCACCACCATGGAGGGATGGCAGGCTAAACTACGGGGAGCTTCCGGCATCGTGCGCGTAGCAACGGAAACGGCGCCGTACTAGGATAAAAAACAACCCGATTGATCTGCGAGCGTAATGATAGAAGTCGTTAAAGTAATGGTTGCCGACCTGAAGCCGGGCATGTACGTCTCGGGCCTTGATCGGCCATGGCTGGAAACCCCGTTTATCCTGCAGGGCTTTCGCATCACCTCGGAAGAGGACATTCGTGGGCTACGACGCCACTGTCAGTACGTGTTCGTCGACATCGAAAAAAGCCGACACGTCGATTACGCCCTGCAGCGCAAACGGCGCGTGCAGCGGCCACGGCTCTCGCGGGAGGCCATGTTTCCCACGCGGCGCCTGGTCAACTACACCGATAGCGCCGAGTGGGCAGAGGAATACCCGCGCGCGGAGGACGCCGTACACCAGCTTTCGCAGGGGCTGGAGGAGGTGTTCCAGAACGCGCGTGACGGTGCCGCAGTTGATGTGGTGCGCGTGAAGCGCTCCGTTGAGCCGATGATCGACAGTATTTCGCGCAATCCGGACGCCTGCATCTGGCTCGCGCGTCTCAAAGAACAGGACAAGTACACCTACCAACACTCTCTCGGCGCATCCATCTGGGGCGTGGCGCTGGGTCGCCAGTTGGGCCTGCCACGTTCCGACCTGCGCTCGCTGGCGATAGGCGGCCTGCTGTTCGACGTGGGCAAACTGCGCGTAGACCCGGCGCTGTTGCACAGCGACCACGCACTGAGCACCGAGGAGCTCAACGCGCTGCGCGAGCACGTGCGCCATGGCGTGGATATGATGGCCGAAACCGGCCTCATGAATACCGACGTGTTGGCCATGGTGGCGCATCATCATGAACGCCACAACGGTTCCGGCTATCCGCAAGGCCTTGCCGGCGACGACATTCCGATATTCGCCCGCATCGCAGGCATCGTGGATTGCTACGATGCGATCACCAGTCATCGCAGCTACGCCCGCGCAACGTCCCCTTCCGCCGCCATCAAGATGCTGTACGACGTGAAGGATATCGATTTCCAGGCGGAACTGGTTGAAGAGTTTATCCAGGCGGTTGGCATCTACCCCGCAGGCACACTCATCGAGCTGTCCTCCGGTGAAGTGGCTGTCGTGGTCGCTGAGTACCGCACGCGCCGCTTGCGCCCCCGCATCATGGTGGTGCTGGATGCCGACAAGCAACCCCTGAACAGCATACGCATGGTGGACCTGCTGCATGAAACGGAAGATAGCAGCGGGCAACCCCTGGATATTGTCAACAGCCTGGAGCCTGGCGCCTATGGCATCGACATGAACAGCATTCACCTCTAGCGGGCCTGTTGTGACATCTACGCCACCGGTCGTTGAGAGGCACCTGTTCATCGCCGCACTGGACGCGGCGATTGCGCTGTCCGGTGAGCACGGGGAACACGCCGGGCTGCTGCTCGTGGACCTGAGCAACCTGCGCGTTATCAACCACCGCCACGGCTATGCCATCGGCGACCACCTCCTGCTGGAGGCCTACACACAGTTGCAGGACCTCAGCAAACTGCCCGACAACGTCTACCGGATATCCAACAAGACGTACGCCTTCCTGCTGCCCCGACTCGCAAACCCGGCCTTTATCGCCCTGGCGGTCAACCGTGTGCAGCGCACGCTTGAGGAGTCGCTCAATATCGACGACGACATCCTGCCGGTCGAATTGCGCCTGGGTCTCGCAGTTACCCGAGCGACAGCACAAGGTGCGCTCGCCATGCTGGCGCGTGCCGAAAGCAGCCTGGTACAGACACGTCAGGGCAAGTTGCTGCAAATTGACGAAGCGATTCAGGAGCCCATCGCAAACCAGACAAGCATGCCCCTGGAGCAACGCTTTGCAGAGGCTCTCTACGACAACGCCTTTGAATTGTATTTCCAGCCCAAGATAGACCTGCGCAGCGGCAAGGTCTTCGGCGCCGAGGCACTGATCCGCTGGCAGCTTCCCGACCACGGTTTCGTGCCGCCGGAGGAACTGGTCGCGCTGGCCTATGCGTCCGGGCGCAGCTACGAACTGACCCGCTGGGTGGTGAACCGCGCCCTGCGTTACCAACGTGAGTGGCGGGATGATTTTTCGCTACCACTGGCCATCAACCTGTCCGCGGACCTGGTCAGCAACCCCGACCTGCCTAACATGATGCAGAGTGCACTCGCCATCTGGGGGGCGGATCCTGCCACGATCACGGTGGAAATCACCGAGGGCGCCGTGATCGAGGACAAGGAAGCAGGGTTCGATAACCTCGCACAGCTGCGGGAGCTCGGCCTCGGGCTGTCGATTGACGACTTCGGCACCGGCTTTTCATCGCTATCGTATTTCAAGGAGATTCCGGCGACCGAAATCAAGATTGACCGCTCTTTTGTTATACGCCTGCTGGAAGACACCCAGGATCAGAACCTGGTCAGGATCATTATTGATATTGGTCACCTCTTCGGCCTCGATGTGGTTGCGGAAGGCGTGGAAGACGAAGCGACACTGGAGATGCTGCGTGCGCTCGGCTGCGATATTGTGCAGGGGTATTTATATGCACGCCCGATGCCAGAGGCAGAGCTCAGGGTCTGGCTTAAGGGGCGTGAAATCCTCTCCGGGAATCGCTAGGCCGGCCACTTTCACAACACTGATGCATTTCTGCAGGTAGCGATTTCCGCTAGACTGGGCACCTGATCTTATCGTTGGGCCGGGGAGGCCGTGCACCATGGCCGGAAGCAGTCTGCTCGCGCTGATCGATGACATCGCCACGATCCTGGACGATGTTTCCCTGATGACCAAAACGGCGACCAAAAAAACCGCCGGGGTGCTGGGAGATGACCTCGCGCTGAATGCGCAACAGGTGGCCGGTGTTCGGCCCGCACGTGAATTGCCCGTGGTATGGGCCGTGGCCAAGGGGTCACTGGTCAACAAAGCCATTCTCGTGCCTGCAGCAGTGGCAATCAGTTTTTTCGCGCCGTGGCTGATTACGCCGCTGCTGATGCTGGGCGGTGCATTCCTCTGTTTCGAGGGCTTCGAAAAAATCGCGCACCGCTTTCTGCACCGCAATGAGCAAGAGGCGCACGCGCAAGCCCTGCGCGCCGCCCTGAAAGATCCGCAGGTAGACTTGCGCGCGGTTGAGCAAAAGAAGATCAAAGGCGCGATTCGCACCGACTTCATTCTGTCCGCGGAAATCATTGCGATTACCCTGGGAACGGTCGCTGCCGAGGCCATCGGCATGCAATTCCTGGTGCTCTCTGTCGTCGCCATCATGATAACGGTTGGCGTATACGGGCTTGTAGCCGGCATCGTCAAACTGGATGACGGCGGCCTGTATTTAAGTGGACGCGAGAGCGCGCTGGCGCAAAAAACCGGCCACGGCATTCTCTGGCTTGCACCGCACCTGATGCGCACACTCTCGGTACTCGGCACCACCGCCATGTTCCTGGTTGGCGGCGGCATTCTCACGCACGGGCTGCCGCCGGTGCACGCCGCCATCATGGCGTACACAGAGGGCTTTACCGGTGTTGCTCAGGTGCTTGTAAACACCTTGGCTGACGGTTGCTTTGGCCTGCTTGCCGGCGCCTTGCTGGTGGCGACGATCACCCCCTTGCAGGCTCTGTGGACGAGATTGTTCCGTTGAGCGCTCAGGCCTGCTTCTTTTCCATGACTTCGGTAACGATCTCTGCATGAATACGCGATTTGCCGCACTGGTGCTTTTCCTCAGTTCAGCTGGGTGGGGCCTGACATGGCTGCCAATCAAGGCGCTCAGCGACCAGGGCCTGGACGGCTTGCACCTGGTGTTCATCGCATTCGGTGCGGGGGCCCTGCTGTTGCTGCCATGGCTCTATCGGCAACGCCGCCAATGGCAACACAAGTTGCAACTGATGGCACTGGTTGCACTGGCCGGCGGCTTTGCCAATGCCTCGTTCCAGACAGCCATCTATCACGGCGACGTTATCCGCGTGATGATTCTCTTCTACCTGTTACCGGTATGGAGTGTACTGGGTGGACGTCTGTTCCTCGGTGAGCGAGTGGATGCCGTGCGCCTGCTCGCCGTTGTGCTGTGTTTGTCCGGCGCATTCATCATACTGGATGTCGCGCATACCTCATGGACAGGCATCACCTGGATCGACCTGCTCGCACTGGGCTCCGGCATGGGGCTTGCCGCCACCAACATCCTGTTTCGCTTCACCCAGGACATACCGGTGATGAGCAAGGTAGCCGCCATGTTCATCGGCTGTACCGCCATGATCGGCATTTCTTCCCTGCTTGTCGTATCCGCGGCCAGCCTGCCCTCCCCCCAGGCAGCGGTCTGGGCGGTGGTCTATGGAGGCCTCTGGCTGACGTTGATTACCGCCGGGACTCAGTGGGGCGTCACTCAAATGGATGCCGGGCGATCTTCCATTATCATCGTTGCCGAGCTCGTGGTCGCGGTGGCATCCACTGCAATCATCATGCAAACACAACTACAGTTGTTTGAAATCGTTGGTGGCGTCATGGTGCTGGTAGCCGCCATGCTGGAGGGATCGCGCAGCGAGGAACCAGTGCCGACCGTGTAGCCGGCACTGGTGCGTACGACTCTACAGCGTACCTTCCGCCGCCATGCGTACAAACTGGTGGTCAAAACGCATCTTCACGTTGGCCTCGTTGCCCCAGATAGAACCGTCCGGCAATTCAATGCCGATAACATCGGGGGACGCCGCGCCCGCACCCAGCAAACCGTGCTTGAAGGTGAACTGCGTCACGAAGTCCATGGTCTCACGCACGCGCGTCGTGGTCAGGTAGTCCAGCTTGTCCTGCGGCGTCTTGAACATGTGGGTGGCGGCCAACTGCATTTCATACCCTTCGAGGTCCGTGCCCGAATTCTCACCCATATAGGTTTTCGCTTCGATTGCCTGTGGTGTGTCACCCAGCATGATGCCCACCGTCTCGAACCACGCGCCGGTTACCGCCTTACCGAGTTCGGGGTATTTCTTCAGCGTTGCCGAATTGACGCCCATCACGTCAAGAATCTCACCGGGAATCTGGCTGGAATCAAACACCTTTACCGCATTGGGTTCCTGCATGGCCATTTGTAGCTGTGGATTCCAGAGGGTGACAGCCTGCACCTCGCTGTTTTTGAACGTGGTGGCGATATCGGCGTCCGATGTATTGATCAGCGTGACGTCGCGCTCGCTGAGACCAGCCATCTCCAGTGCGCGAGCGAGGGCGTAGTGGGATACGGAGAGTTCCAGTAGATAAACCTCCATGCCCTTGATGTCCTGCATGCTGTCGCGGCCCTTCAGCACAACCGCATCATTGCCGTTGGAAAAATCGCCGGTAATCAGCGCCGTGGTGTCAACACCGGAAGCGGAAGGGATTGTCAGCATATCCATGTTGGTCATGGTTGCGCCGTCGAACTCACCCACCGTGTACATGTTGATAGCCTCGATATAGTCGTTGATCTGCACGAGATCCACTTCAATACCGTACTTCTTTGCCCACTTGTCCATGATGCCAGCCTCGTCCATATAGGCCCAGGGCATGAACCCTACGTAGATGGACCAGGCGAGGGAAAACTGTGTGCGCCGCTCCTCGGCTTGTGCCCATCCTGCCGAGAAGCAGAGCGTGGCTGTTAACAGCGGTACTGCGATTGAGCGATAGATTCGTTTCATGGTCGATCTCCTCGAGGGGATGTGTACAACAAGAATCAAGCGCCGCTGACAGGCGGAACTGCCGCCATACGGGTGCTCGCGTAGTAATTGGGTATGCCGGCCTCTGCCCAGGCATCAAACGCGATGAACCTCCCGGGCCACGCCACCGCACGAAACGGCCAATCCCGGTCTACCCAGGCAACCACCTCATCCTCAATCCGGGAGGCCTCATCTGCAGGCAGGGTGGCGTGTGTCCAGAGGTAGGCTTCTGCATCGTGATCCTGGCTCGCCGTGGGGTACAGATACAGGCAGCCCAGGCAGTCGCTGCCATCGTGGGTGAGGAGGTGATAAGCAAACGAGCGCTGCGTCACAAATTCCTGCTCATGCCAGATGAGGTCGGCACGATCCTCTTCCAGGCTCATTGTCTCTGCCGGCCAGCTGTCTGCGGGGCCAAAAAGATGCTGGATCTGACCTCGGCTGGCCATGACCGCGGCATAGTCCAGCGCCACCCACTCCGGGCCCGCCGGCACCAGCATTGCATGGGTGCCTCTCCAGCGTTCAGGGAGCCTGTCGCCTGCCAGTGCCAACGGCAGAAAACCGGCAGCGCGTGCCCTGTAGCGGGTCATACAAGAACCTCAGCATAGCGCCGGAGTGTGGCTGACTCGCGCGCAAACCAGTTATCGGATGCGGGATTGGCCGCGGTTTTGACGGAAAAGCTCCGCTGTGGGTCAATCACATCAACCGCGTAGCGTCGCAGGCACCGCCGTCCATCGTGGTAAAACTCATGCTCAAGCTCTTCGCTGTCCTGCGCCCAGGCAAACGTGCCTGACTCGAGGAGTGGTTGCCCTCTGCGCTCGGGGCAGGTGCTGTGAACCACCGTGTACCCACCGGCGACAGAACCGACAGCAACCGAGGTCTCGAAATCGAGTAGCGCGCGCAACGTCTGCGTATCACCCAGCGCGCCTACCGCACGTTCCTGCAAGGTTGCCGCGCCTGCGGGAATGCTGGCTGGCCGACCCAACACCTGTGCCGCATGGTCGCCGCATATGATCAATCCGCCGCCACGGGTTGACCACCGACCGATACCCTCGTCGTACTCCTGCAACAGCTGCAGGCCCAAAAATGGCCCGGGTGCCGACGGCTGCAGCCGCCAATCCTCGACATAGGCACCACTGGGGGCAAACTCGATCATGCAGTTGCCGATCCTCTTGAGTTCAGCAGGTTCGGGCCACCGGTCGGTCACCTGCAATGACTCGCCGGGATGCCATTCCATCTCTTCACCGCTCCATACACACGGTGCCCGCCAGCCCTCGTAGTTCGCTCGAGCCGCAATTTCGCGTTTACTGTATTGCCCCAGCGGTGCGGCACGCACCTGCTCCTGCAACCGCGGCAGACGCAGGTCGATGGTGAAATTCCGACTCTGGAACCAGTACACGATGGTCTGCTCGTCCGACTCGCCGTTGGCAAAGCTTATGCAACGTCGGCGAAAACAGCCCAGCATCCAGTCCGGTACGCCGCTGGAGGGCTCCCGTGGGTATTTCTCAAGCAACTCTGCCAGTGTCATGGCTGCGCTCGCACTTTGGGACCAAAGCTGGACAGGCCGAGGCTGCCTTTGGGCAGCACAAGCTCGCCGGTCTCGAGACGCCGCTTCAAGTAGGCGAAGGTCTGTGCAGTTTGTGCAAACAGGTGTTCACCGCAAATTTGCGGCGCGTAGCGCGGAGGACTTCCTGCATGCAACAGCTCCGGCAGGGGCCTGATCTCCACGTCGTAATCGACGTTGCAGAACATCGGGAACGCATAGCGCTCTTCAGCCACCTTCCGCACCCGGTGTGCAGTGGCGATCAACTCGCCATTGCTGAGTATTTCCAACATATCGCCTATGTTGATGACGAATGCATTCTCACGCAGCGGCACGTCGATCCATTGCCCCGCGCCGTTCATGACTTCCAGACCCGGCGCCGTCGGCAACAGAATCGTGAAACACTCGTAGTCTGTATGGGCGCCGATGCCGGCCGCTGCAGCGTCCGGGCATGGATCATGGGGATAATGAATGAGGCGCAGTTGTGTAGGTGGCCTCGTGACGAGGCGGGTAAAGCGGTCTTCCGGCAGCCCAAGAGCCAAAGCAAACCCGCGAAAAAGGCGCTTTCCCAGTGCAAAGGCCGCGTTGTAATAAGCCTGCACGTCAGGCTTGAAACCGGGCATATCTGGCCACTGGTTTGGTCCCAGCATCGGGCGCTCATGAGCGGGTTCGAGCATATCGTAGTTCAGATCGTAGGCTTCCTTGCGATCTGGCAACGCGGTGCCATAGAGCTGTTCTTCACCCTCAGGTACATAGCCGCTGTGATTGCGGGAATGTCCGATATAACTCGCCATCTTGACGGCCTGGCTCTGGGCGAAGAACTCGGCCGCGCGCTGGCGGAAACGCTGAATGATCTCAGGAGCGATTCCGTGGCCCGTTATGTACAGAAAGCCGGCAGCGCGCGCGGCATTTCCGAGTTCCTGTGCTGCTCGCATGCGGCTGTTTACGCTGGCAGAGCTCAAGCCCGCGATGTTCACGACCGGTAGCGACTGGAATGCTTGATGGGTGTTCGGTGTCACTGACATAGAGACAACCTCGCCTGTCCACAGAAATCATCTGGTCGTCCAGACACGGTCAGCGGCGGGTGGGCCGTCCGGGTCGTCCCGGAACTCGCGGTCGTCGGGCATCAGCCTGCGAAGCCCGACCCGTGGAAAATACATTGCGAGTTTTATGCCAATCTACCGAAAAACACGCCAGAAGCCCTGAAAGTGCAGAGGTTGACCACGCTCCACCTTGTTTTCACCCGCAGCCTGCTCTCGATCGGCACTGATTCAACGCATCAAATTCGTGCGGCGCGCCGTAACGTGTGCACAGGCATGGTGCGCGACCCGACTGTTTCGTTTCCTCGTGTGGCCGGCAATGGAGCGAAGCAGAAATAAAACAAACTCTGGAACAGCGGAAACACTTGATCAAATCGCAAAGACCGGTAGATACTCGGGCGATCCCACCTTCCGGAGCATCAAACATGAAAGGCAAGATACTGGGCGCCGCCTGCCTGTTCGCCCTTGCGACAGCAGTCACAGCAGCCGACGAGGTTCGTGTTTACAACTGGTCCGACTACATTGACGAGGAGCTCTTGGCCAAGTTCGAGGAAGAGACCGGGCTGAAACTCATCTACGATGTCTTCGACTCCAACGAAGTGCTGGAAACCAAAATGTTGGCGGGCGGATCGGGGTACGACGTGGTCGTACCGTCGGGTACATTTCTGCAACGCCAGATTGCCGTAGGCGCCTTCCAGAAACTGGACCCGACAAAACTGACCAACAGCGCGAACCTGTGGGACGTTATCGAAAAGCGCACGGCACGCTACGACCCCGGTAACGAATACTCTGTGAATTACATGTGGGGAACCACAGGCCTGGGAGTGAATGTGAAAAGGGTTGCGGAGGTACTGGGTGAGGACGCCCCCATCAACTCCCTGGATCTCATTTTCAAGCCGGAAAACATGGCGCGACTCGCCTCCTGTGGCGTGCACTTTCTGGATGCGCCCGCCGAGGTGATTCCCGCTGCGCTCGCCTATATCGGCGAGGACCCGGATAGCCATGACCCGGAAGTGATCGCCAAGGTCGAACCACTGCTGATGGCGGTTCGGCCCCATGTGCAGAAATTCCACAGTTCCGAATATATCAATGCACTCGCCAACGGCGACATCTGCGTTGCCTTTGGCTGGTCCGGCGACATTCTCCAGGCTCGCGACCGTGCCGCAGAAGCTGATGCCGGCGTAGAGATCGTCTATCACGCCCCCAGCGAAGGCGCCTTGATGTGGTTCGACCAGATGGCGATTCCCGTGGACGCCCCCAACCCGGAGGGCGCGCACACATTCCTCAACTTCATCATGGACGCAGAGAACATGGCGCAGGCTTCGAACTACGTGTTCTATGCCAACGGCAATCTCGCCAGCCAGGCGTTCCTGGTGCCCGACGTGATAGACGATACCGCTATATACCCGGATGCCGCGACGCTGGAGAATCTCTATATCACGACGCCCTACCCTGCCAAGGTACAGCGGACGGTCACGCGCCTGTGGACCCGGGTCAAGTCGGGTACTTGATCAGGCCCTGCACGCCGGCACGTGGCAACGCGCCGGCTTTTGCCATTCGCTGACGAGGGCACCGTGCTACAAACCGTTTTTGCACCCTGGGACGATCCAACTGCGAAACCTCTGATCCGGTTCAGCAACGTCACCAAGCAATTCGGCGATTTCACAGCCGTACGCAACCTGACGCTCGACATTTACGAACACGAGTTTTTCGCGCTGCTGGGCCCTTCCGGCTGCGGTAAGACCACGATGATGCGCATGCTCGCGGGGTTTGAAGACCCCAGCTCCGGGCAGATAGAACTGGCGGGGCAGGATATTGTGCCAGTCCCTCCCAACAAGCGCGCCGTGAATATGATGTTCCAGTCCTACGCTCTGTTTCCGCACCTCAACGTGTGGGACAACATTGCCTTTGGCCTGCGGCGCGCGGCGATGCCGAAGGACGCACTTCGCGCGCGTGTGGAGGAAATGCTCAAACTCACCAGACTGGAACGCTTCGCGCGGCGCAAACCGCACCAGATTTCGGGTGGCCAGCGTCAGCGTGTGGCGCTGGCCAGAAGTTTGGCGAAAGCGCCCAGACTGCTACTGCTCGATGAACCGATGGGGGCGCTGGACAAAAAACTGCGCCAGGATACCCAGTTCGAGCTGATGGATATTCAGGAAAAAACCGGCACAACTTTCGTCATCGTCACTCATGACCAGGAGGAAGCCATGACGGTGGCGAGCCGCGTTGCAGTAATGGACGAAGGCGAGCTGATTCAAGTGGCGACCCCTTCGGCAATTTACGAGGCACCCAATTGCGTTTACGTCGCTGACTTCATCGGGGATGTGAACATCATTGAAGGTGCCGTCCACCCCTGCGGCCCCACCTGTTACAAGCTGCACTGGGCCGAGGGTTTTGCACCGCTTGTGGCGTCATCAGAGCAGCCCTTCGCTACCGCCCAGAAGGTCTTTCTGGCCATCCGACCCGAGAAGATGCATATTTCAGCTGAGCCTCCTGCGGGTGCGGAGAACACCATTCAGGGCAGGGTTCATGATATCGCCTATCTGGGCAATATCAGTACCTATCATGTTGAGGTGGCCGGGGGGCGTATACTCAAAGCGCAAGCCGCCAATACACGACGTATCGAAAACCGGGGATTTACCTGGGATGACCAGGTCTGGCTGTCCTGGGCGGCCAATGCAGGCGTGTTACTGGAAGCGTGATGAAGAGAGTCGTTGTCGCCCTCATACCCTACCTGTGGCTCCTCGGCCTGTTCCTCGTACCTTTTGCCATTGTCCTCAAGATATCGCTTTCCGACGTGGCCATGGCACGTCCACCCTACCTGCCCCAGTTCAGCTGGAATGAAGGGATAGGTGCTTTCCTGTCGCAACTGGACTTTGAGAATTTCACGTTTCTCACTACAGATGACCTGTACTGGAAAGCGTATCTCTCCAGCCTGAAGATTGCCGCTACATCCACTCTGCTGACGCTGCTGATTGGCTATCCCATTGCCTACGCCATGGCGCGCACGCCGGAGCAATGGCGCGCCACCCTCATGATGTTGGTGATTCTGCCCTTCTGGACCAGTTTCCTGATCAGGGTGTATTCCTGGATGGGTATTCTCAGCCAGGAAGGCTACCTGAACCAATTGCTGTTGGGCCTGGGCGTGATCAGCGAACCGCTGATTCTCCTTAATACGAAAATTGCCGTGTATATCGGTATTGTCTACACCTATATCCCGTTCATGATTCTGCCCATTTACGCCGCCCTGCACCGACTCGACAATTCGCTGATAGAGGCCGCCGAGGACCTTGGCTGTTCCCGCGCCAAAGCGTTCTGGCTGGTTACCGTGCCCTTGTCACGCAATGGCATTGTTGCCGGCTGCTTCCTGGTGTTCATTCCCACGCTGGGTGAATTTGTGATCCCTTCACTGCTGGGTGGCTCAGGCACATTGATGATCGGCAAGGTGTTGTGGGAAGAGTTCTTCAATAACCGCGACTGGCCAGTGGCTTCCGCCGTTGCTGTGGTGCTTGTGCTGATCCTGATCATTCCGATTGTGCTGTTTCAGCAAAACCAGCAGAAACAACAGGAGGCAGAGAGCTGATGCGCCTGAGCGGGTTCAACATCACCTCATTGACCCTGGGCTTCGCCTTTCTCTACTTACCCATGGTCATACTGGTGGTGTACAGCTTCAATGAGAGCCGCCTGGTCACCGTGTGGACCGGTTTCTCTACCAAATGGTATGGAGAGCTGCTGAACAACCAGGCATTTCTGGACGCCGCGTGGGTAACGTTCAAAGTCGCCGTCTTCTCTTCCACCCTTGCCACTGTACTGGGAACACTGGCGGCATACGCGCTGGTACGGGGCGGACGCTTTCTGGGTAGAACCCTTTTTTCCGGCATGATTTACGCGCCTTTGGTGATGCCAGAGGTAATCACAGGCCTGTCGCTGTTGTTACTGTTTATCGGTATTGGGCTGGAGCGCGGCGTACTGACGATTGTGCTCGCCCACACCACATTTTCCATGTGCTATGTGTCGGTAGTCGTCTCTTCCCGCCTGGTGGCCTTTGACCGCTCACTGGAAGAAGCCGCGCTGGACCTCGGCTGCTCACCCTGGGGGGCGTTCCGGCTCGTCACCTTACCCATTATTGCGCCCGCAGTGATCTCGGGATGGTTGCTCGCCTTCACCCTGTCGCTGGACGACCTGGTGATCGCATCGTTCACTACCGGTCCATCCGCGACCACGCTCCCCATCAAGATTTTCTCCGCGGTGCGCCTCGGCGTCAGCCCGGAGATCAACGCGCTCTCCACGCTCATGATTGCCATCGTCACGCTGGGCGTCATCGTTGCGTCACTGCTATCCAAGCGAAATTTTGTACACCAGCAGCAACGCAACACGGTGGATTGATCCTCACATGCGCAGACTGCGGGGCTGGAGAAGCTCCTGCCAGTTCTTCCCTGGTACAGCATTAGTGCATTCACGTGTTTCGGGCTACCATGGTTTTCAGCGCCCCCCCTGACGGGCTAGCAACCAGGCCACCGTGCTTTCCCAAACCCCAGACCCCAGACCCCAGAACCGAACGCCATGTGCCAAACAGGGAACAATGGGCCGCTAAAGGCTTTCACTACACGAGCGCTGACAAAAGTGTATGGCGAGGGAGCGGCCCAGGTGCACGCCCTGCGTGGCGTTGATGTCGAGATTCCAGCCGGTGAACTGGTCGTGCTGCTGGGGCCCTCCGGTAGCGGCAAGTCGACGCTACTGAACATTCTCGGCGGTCTTGACCGGGCAAGCGACGGCGACGTGATGTTTCAGGAGCAGAACCTCTCAACGATGACCGATGCACAGCTCACCCGCTATCGTCGCGACCATGTGGGCTTCGTGTTTCAGTTCTACAACCTCATGCCCAGCCTGACGGCTTACGAAAACATCGAACTGGTGACGGAAATCGCTGCCAGCCCGATGAATCCCGCCGACGCCCTGGAACTGGTGGGGCTGGGCAAGCGCGGTGACAGTTTCCCGAGCCAGCTCTCCGGAGGTGAACAACAGCGCGTAGCCATCGCGCGCGCAGTGGCCAAGCAACCCAATGTGCTGTTTTGCGATGAGCCCACCGGTGCCCTGGACAGCACCACAGGTCGCGCCGTGCTGCAGGTCCTTAAAAATGTCAATGAGGCACTGGGTGCGACCGTATTGATTGTGACACATGCCGCGGCCACAGCTGCCATGGCCGACCGGGTCATCTATTTCGCTGACGGCCAGATCCGGGAGGTCCGCGTCAACAGCAACAAGCGCGATCCGCAGGACATCGAGTGGTAGCGCACGCATGAGTCCACTGGATCGCAAGCTGTTCAGGGACCTCTGGCGCATCAAGGGGCAGGCGATGGCGATAGGCGCAGTTATTGCTGTGGGTGTGCTGTTGCTGGTGATGATGTCGGGGCTGATTACGTCTCTGGAGGAAACGCGCCGTGCCTATTACGAACGCTACCGTCTCGCCGACATCTTCGCCCCGGTAAAACGAGCGCCCCAACACCTGCTGGCGGAACTGGCAGCCATTCCGGGCGTAAGCACTGTAGAGGGGCGTATTACGGGGCACGCGCTTATTGACCTTCCCGGGCTGGAAATACCGTTGCGCGCACAGGCTATCTCCATCCCGGAGTTCCACACACCCCGCCTGAACGACTTCTACCTGAGTGCCGGACGCGCTCCGGCCAGAGAGCGCCTTGATGAGGTGATGCTGCTCAAGGGCTTCGCCGACGCGCACGGGCTGCAGCCGGGCGAACCCCTTGACGTGACAATGAATGGGGCGCGACACACGCTGCGTATCGTGGGTCTGGCGCAAGCCCCGGAGTTCCTGTACACCACCGCGCCCGGCGAGCTGATGTCCGATGATGCGCGCTATGCTGTGATCTGGATGAGCACGCAATCCCTCGCTGCAGCGTACGACCTGGATGGCGCTTTTAACGAAGCACTGCTGTCCATAGGACGCGACGGTCAAACCAGGCGAGTCATTGATGCTGTGGATCGCCTGCTTGATCCCTATGGGGGATTCGGTGCCTACTGTCTGGAGGACCACACATCCAACCGCTTTGTCACTGAAGAAATAGCGGGCCTGCGAGCTACAGGGGCCGCGGTTCCTCCTATTTTTCTTGCGGTCGCAGCGTTCCTGCTCTACATCGTCGTATCGCGCATGGTAGAGGCTGAGCGCGGTCAGATCGGCCTGATAAAAGCGTTTGGCTATACCAACCTTGAAACAGGCATACACTATTTCAAACTGATACTGGCGATCGCCGCGGGCGGCGCGATTGTAGGTTGTCTGCTGGGCATTCTGGCTGGCCGGGCACTGGTTGACGTCTACCTGCTGTATTTCAAGTTTCCCTTTCTGATTTTCCAGCTTGAGCCAGGATCATTCATCACTGGCTTCACCGTGAGCGTGGGCGCGGCCTCTGCCGGCGGTTTGCTGGTGCTGCGCCGCGTTTTCAGCCTGACACCCGCCTCGGCCATGCAGCCTCCCGCCCCGCCTCATTACAAGCCACTCGGTAAGCTGGCACGCTCGATACAATCCACGCTTGACCAGCCCAGCCGGATGGTGGTTCGACGCCTGACTCGGCAGCCTGGCCGCATGGCCGGCGCCGTTGCCGGCATCGCCGCTGGCATGGGGCTTTCGGTCGCCATGGTAGGTATCATGAGTGGTTTCAACCAGGCCATTGATTTGACTTTCAATGTGGTAGACCAGAGCGATGTCAGCGTCACATTCAATGAGCCACTGTCCACCACGAACGTCACCAACCTGGGCAATATTGCGGGCGTGGTAGATGTGCAGCCCATACGTTATGTATCTGCCGTTTTACAGTACGGTCGGGCACGGCACCTCGGTGCCATCAGCGGTTTGCCGCCCGATCCGAGGCTCTATCGAGCCGTGGACCGCTCAATGAACACGATTCACTTGCAACCCGGTGGCGTTATTCTGGCAGAGCCGCTGGCGAACATTCTCAACGTCAGGGCCGGTGACGTATTGACGATTGCGGTACGTGAGGGCCGACGACCAACCCTGGAGATTCCCGTTGCCGGCATTGCACAAACCCTGCTCGGTGCGCCAGCCTATATGGATATGGAATCGCTCAACCGCGCCCTGGGAGAACCCAACCGCATGTCCGGCGCCTATTTGCGTATCGACAGCGCGCAGCAGAATACGGTTTACAGCACACTGAAGGATATGCCCACAGTCGCAGGGGTCAGCCTCAAGCAGGACGCTAAGGGCGCACTGCAGGAGCAGATGGATGAGGGTGCAGGTTCAATGCGTTATATCATGCTGGCCGTCGCCGGAATCATCACCTTCGGTATCGTCTACAACGCCGCACGCATCGCCTACGCAGAACGTGCGCGAGATCTGGCTAGCTTGCGAGTGATTGGCTTTTCCCGCAACGAGGTCGCCTTCGTGCTGCTGGGCGAACTCGCGGTGGTCACATTGATCGCTTTGCCCGTTGGTTCCGTACTCGGCTACCACCTCTCGTTTGCCGTTGCAGCCGGGTTTAGTACCGACCTCTACCAGATTCCTGCACAGGTTCCCGCAGCCGGCTACGGCGCAGCCGCGCTCGCGGTGCTGTCAGCAGCAACCCTTTCGGGCTGGCTGGTGAAGCGGGATATTGATACAGGCGACATCACATCCGCGCTCAAAGCGAGAGAATAGAGCCATGACCAGAAAGCACTCCAGAACCGTCATCAGCCTGACAACAGCTACCGTACTGGTGTTGGCGCTGGCGTTTGCTTTCTGGCCGCGCCCCGTAATGGTGGATATGGGGGAAGTCATACGGGGCACCATGCGGGTCACTATCGACGAAGAAGGCCGTACCCGGGTCCACGATGCGTACGTACTCTCGACGCCGCTGGCCGGTCGCCTGCAACGAGTGGAAGTACTGCCCGGGGATGAGGTCATACACAACGAAACCATCGTCGCACAAATGTTGCCTAGCAACCCGGAATCACTCAACGCGCGCACGCGGGAGCAGGCGCGAACCGAAGTCACTGCAGCGGAAGCTGCATTACGCCTTGCGCGCGCCGAATTGAACAAGGCCGCTGCCGACAGCGATCTTGCCAGAACCGATCTGCAACGCATTCGGCGTCTGCGCGGTGAAGCCATGGTCAGTGAAGCGGAACTGGATCGCGCTGTGCGCGAGGCGCGCACAGCCGAGGCGCAATTGGGCACAGCCGAGGCCACCATTGCCATGCGTGAAGCACAGCTTGCCAATGCGCGCGCGAGCCTCATCAGCTTTCAGGGTGGTGAGGCTCCGGGCAATGCGATGGTCACAGCACGCGAAACCATTCCGCTGTACGCGCCGGCAACCGGCCGTGTATTGCGCGTGCTGCAGGAGAGTGAAACCACCCTGCCGGCAGGGACGGCCATTCTTGAAATCGGCAACATCGAAAGTGACCTGGAGGTGGTCGTTGAATTGCTCTCTACAGATGCCGTGAAGGTATCGCCCGGGGACCGTGTGATTCTGGAAGACTGGGGTGGGCCGACAACCCTGAACGGCGTGGTCGAGCGTATCGACCCTCTGGGTTTTACCAAGTTCTCCGCGCTCGGCGTCGAAGAGCAGCGCGTCAACACCATTATTCGCTTCACTGACCCGGCAGAAGCGCGGAAAGCACTGGGACACGGCTACCGGGTCGAGGTGCGGATCATCATATGGGAGGACAACTCGGCGTTGACCGTGCCAGCGAGTGCGCTGTTCCGCAGCGCTTCGGACTGGGCCGTATTCAAGGTCAGCAATGGCAAAACGCGACTGACGCCGGTCACTATCGGCCGCACTAATGGCATCATCGCTGAAGTAGTAGATGGTCTTGAAGCCGGTGACAGCATTGTGCTCTACCCTGCATCAGGGCTCACGGACAACACCAGGGTCGTGCAGAGGCATGCGGGCTGAACGGCGAGCAATGGCCGAGAACAGGAAACTGTGCAGGCCCGCTCGCTGCTACCGGTTGCGCGCCTGCCCGGCGTCCTTTGCCCCTGCCCCGGCGTCGGAGTGTGATAACGTCACCCCATGAGAACACGATTTCCGGTCATTTCAAGCACTCTCCTATTGCTCACTCTGTGCCTAATTGGCAGCGCACAGTCCGCATTTGCACAGGGCGCTGATGACCTGCGCATGGAGGTCGAACGCCTGAGCGAAGCGGGCCGGGCCGGTGAGCCGGGCCCACTGCGTAACATGACGGAAATTGTCACGGTCTACGGCGCGCACCACCATCAATTCCTCTGGTTCGCCGATGGGCCGCTCGCCGCCCTGCGCACCGATCTGGCAAAAGAGATTGCACGCTCCAGCGAGCACGGTCTGCCCCTCGATCACTATCACTACGCAGAGATCACCTCAGGCACGGTGCCAGAGCCGATGCTGGAGCTGCTCTTTACCGATGCTTTCCTGTCACAGGTACGGGACCGCTATCGCGGAGCCGTCGAGGAAGTGGATGACGAGTGGTACCTTGAACGAGAGTCCATTGATCCCGTTACCGTGCTACACACTCTGCTTGAAGAAGGCGGCGACCTGGCGAGTGTGCTGCACGCACTGTGGCCGCAAACCCCTGAATACTGGGCACTGGTGGAGAAGCGGGCCACTCTCGCAGCGGCAGACGACACCAACAGCGAAACCGTAGAGGCGGGCCCCGCCCTCAAGCGCGGCGCGACCGGGGCGCGCGTGGAGCAGCTGCAGGCACGGCTATTGGGGCCAGGCGCACACTCCGGTACGTTTGACGAAGCGCTGCAACAGTCCGTTGCCACTTTCCAGCGCGCGGCGGGGCTGGAAGCCGATGGAATCGTCGGCGCCGCCACACTGCAGGTTCTCAATGCGACGCGTTTTTCCTGGATTGAGCGCCTGGATGCCAATCTCGAACGCTGGCGATGGCTGCCAAGAGACACTCCCTCCACGTACATCCGGGTGAATATCGCAGCATTTCAGATGCGCGTCATTGAGAACAACAGCGAAGCGCTGGCCATGGACATCATTGTTGGCCGACCGTATCGCGAAACCCCCATCTTCACCGAGGAAATGCAGTATCTGGTGTTTTTCCCCTACTGGAATGTGCCGTACAGCATTGCTGTGAAAGACAAGCTGCCACTGTTACGCCAGGATCCGGCACCATTGGCAGCGGCAGGATATGAAGCGCGACTGGCGGGCAGCGAAGCGTTTGTCCCGGTGAGTGACGTCGACTGGCAAAGCGTGCGCCCCGGACAGTTCAGCTTGCGCCAGCTCCCGGGTGACAAGAATGCGCTGGGGAAAGTGAAATTCATGTTGCCCAATCAGCACAGTGTGTATTTACACGATACGCCAGACAAAGCCCTGTTTAACAAAACGGAGCGCACATTTTCCTCCGGCTGTATCCGCCTAGCCGAGCCACGCAAGCTGATCGAATGGGTGCTGCAACACGACAAGAGCCGTTACCTACCCGAGATGGACCGTTTGTTCGAATCCGGCGAGACCGTCACCGCGTACCTGAAAGAACCCGTGCCGGTGTACCTCGTTTACTTCACCGCGTTCGCGGTAGGCAATGACGTGGTGTTCCGCCGCGATGTGTACGCGAGAGACCAGCGCATTATCGATCAGCTGAAGGCGAGCGACCGCACCCTTTGAATAACCGCTACGATGTGCGATTTCTCGAAGCATTGTCGCTTCCATTCCCACCGCGAGCATGGATATTGTGCTGCTTGGTGCCGAGGAACTCATCCAGGGTACATCGAAAAACCGCTTAGTGATTATCCGCCTGTACCTCGACCAGCCGCAGCAGGTCGCCGATTGCAAAGGTATAGTCTGCCAGGTGCAGGGTGCTGGAGCCGAGAAACGCCTGTATCAGCTGGGGCGTGAACGGAGTGGATCGACCGGGTGCGGTGTCGATACCCAGAAATCCGTCGGCTTCGCAGGACATGCTGTATAGCCCGGGGTAGCCAATCCAGTTCGTTTCCACACCTTCCGGGAACGGGATGCCCTCTTCATCGTTGTAGATTGTGTTTGCCGCTATACCCGGCTCGCCAGCCAGAACCGATGGATTCACACAAGGCCTGGGGGACGACGGAGCAGGCCGCTCCCCCCCCGCCGCGGCACTATCGAAGGCGACAATGCAGCCTGTGTCTGTGGCGTGGTTGCACAGCGGCAGGTTCTGGAACGTGCCGCCAACAAGTTCGCCTGCGGGCACGTCAAGCGCGCCGGTTGGCCCCACCACCAGAGCAGAGATGAGCCGTGAGCGCAGCGCTGCATCATTTTCGAAACGATTTTCCAGTAGTCGAAGCAGAACATGGGAGCCCTGCGAGTGCCCCATGAGCACGAAGTTGCGCGACGGGTTCTCCAGCAGGTACTGGTCAAACGCCTCCTCGATATCGGCATACCCCAACGCAAAATACTCACTTTCAAACGCGTTCTCTACCCCATAGCTTCCAATGGTCATTTGCCGGTATTTCGGTGCATACACGTTACACAACTCCGTGAAGCGTGCTGCCTGGTTGTAGAGCGGGCGCAGCATGAGCGCGTCGTCGGTGAGATCCAGCGTATTGCCCGGCTCCTCCCTCAAGTCGACCGTGGGGTACACGTAGAAGCAATCAAACGGTGCATCGACCACGGGTTCGTGCTGAAACACTGCCCTGTTGCCATCTTCGTAGACATACGTAATGGTCTGGTCGAGCTCCAGACAACGGTCTTGAGCAATCCCCGGTTTGCAGAGCCACAGAGCCTCATCTGCATAGGGCCCAGGCTCGAAGACCGCGTCGTTGCCATCCGTGCACGCAGCGAGTAACAGGGGTGCCGACACCCTTAACACTCGGTGAAGGAATACATACACACGGCGTAATAACGGCGAACTGTCAGGCATGGTGAGGCATCCAGTATTCTTGTAATAAATTGGCCAGGAGTGGTTCATTTAAACGATGAATCTCTCAAGAAGGAGAGGCGCATGCTAGCAGAAATTCGCAAACGGCGTGAACGCGTGACCAGCGCCGCAGATGCCATGCGCAAGCGAAAGCATTTCACAGTCTTCATTTCTCGCAATTCACCTGTGCCGTGCTATTTTGGAGTTAAGGGTTACGCACGATGGGAAGCCCGTGTGCCCGCTGGAATCGACCGCACGGCTGAACCCTTCGCGTATATGGTTCGACAAAAGATCCGGGAGTAGTCAAATGGAATTGCTGCAACGCGTGCTTGACGGCAGCCTGATGCCCCACGGCCATTGTCTGCTTTGGCGGTGGGATCTGCTGTTTCTTCACGTGGGTGGCGACACACTCACCACGCTTGCCTATTTCGCCATTCCCGCAGTACTGATCAGGCTGGTGAGAAAACGTGAAGATCTCACTTTTGACCGCGTCTTCCTCATGTTTGCTGCCTTCATCTTCCTCTGCGGCGTAACGCACCTGATCTCACTAATCAATGTCTGGCATGGGTACTACTTTATCGAGGGCCTGGCAAAGATATCGACTGGCGTGGTGTCGGCCATCACCGCTATCGTAGCCTGGCGTTTGCTGCCCATTGCAATCAACATTCCCAGCCGTGCCCGCCTCGTCGCGGCCAATGAAGAACTGCGTGTAGCGCGTGAAGATATTCTTGAAGCGAATATCAGGCTGGAGGAGAAAGTAAAAGAGCGTACCGCGCAGCTGGAAGCACTCGCGGTCGCAGACCCTTTGACCGGCACATTCCGTCGCAGCTATGCACTCGATACGCTGCGCGAGGAGCTAAAGCGCGCGGAACGCTATGATATACCCTTGACGGTTGCCATGATTGATATTGATGATTTCAAGGTTGTCAATGATACCCACGGCCACTTGGCAGGCGACGATGTATTGCGCGGAGTGGGCGCCCTGTTGAACACTTTGAGCCGCGACTCCGATACCATAGGGCGCTTCGGTGGCGAGGAGTTCATCATTGTCATGCCTGAGTGTGATGAAACCCAGGGACTTCTCGCCGTCGATCGCTTCATCACCGCGCTGCGCGAACACCAGTTCACGTTGGCGTCCGGCGAGACGCTGCACGTAACCTGTAGCGCAGGTACGGCGCAAGCTGATACGGACGTTACTGAAGCAGAGCTTTTGGGCCTCGCAGACAAGGCGCTGTATCAGGCAAAAAAAGACGGCAAAAATCGTGTCGCAAGCTGTACCGATAGCAAGAGCAGCGCGCAAAACAACAGTGAACCTGAAGGTAGCTGAAAGCCCGCAGCTGGCACTGAAGAAGTGCGCGAGCAGGGAACCAGGTGGGCCGGGGAACCATTGCGTAATTCCGCTGGAGGCGCGTTATGGCAAGAGTGATACCCGAAGCTTTCGTCGACCAGCAGGAATTTCCCTGCGTCCTCGACTGGCTTCCTGACGAATCCGCACAGGAAAAAATCCGCTGGCATTTTGTGGCGTTAACCGCAGCTGGCTATGCCATATTGGCAGCGATCGTTCTTGGCATATACTCCCTGCGAAACGACCTCCCGT
This sequence comes from Haliea salexigens DSM 19537, assembly GCF_000423125.1. Lineage (GTDB taxonomy): Bacteria > Pseudomonadota > Gammaproteobacteria > Pseudomonadales > Halieaceae > Haliea > Haliea salexigens. The sequence goes on along the minus strand of NZ_AUHJ01000002.1, from coordinate 76,862 downwards.
TCATGTATCTCGCAGCGGGTGTTTACTGGGCAGGACTGCTACTCGCCTCGAAACGCGAGTGGTGGGTGCTCGTTCCGGCCATTTTCTGCGTTCAGCTGGGAGTGGAATTCATCGTCTACGCGTCGCCACTTTCGATGGCGCTGGTTATTGCCGCGTCAAAAACGCTCGAGGGGCTCGTTGGTGCGGCACTACTGAGGCACTATTGTTCGCATACACAAACAGCCCTCAGGCGCGCGACATATTTTGTACTTGTCGCAGGCCTTCTGCTGCCAACCGTTTTCGCGGTTGCGCCGGCCTTGATGCGCACAGCAAATACAACAGCAGATTTCCCGGTAGATTTCGCGCAATGGGCATTAGTACAAGCCTCCGGCATAATTATCGTCACTCCCGCTGTCGTGTCGGCCTGGCTTTTCTTTTCAGGTCGGATCGCGCCACCCCGGCGATATGTCGAAGCGTTCGCTCTCGCCGTATTCATAATCGGTATATCCGCCGCCGTGTTTGTATTCGAGATCACAACACATCCGGCGAGCATCTACCTTGTTACGCCGGGCCTGTTCTGGGCGGCCGCAAGGTTCGGCTCCGTTTTTGCAGCGGTTTGCAACGTCGTCGTAGCGACTTTTGCCAGTGTAGGCGCGTTGAATGAAACCGTGTATTTTTCTGCTGTATCCTCGCAGGAGTTCGCCGCCGGGCTTTGCCTCTATCTTCTGGTCAATACCGCTGCAAGCCTGATTCTTGGCGCCAGCACTGACGACAGAAGCTCACGCCTGAAAGAGATTGAACGTGGAAGGCTACAGCTCAGAGAGCTCGCCGTTCGTGCCAACAGAAAAGAAGATGAGTTTCGTGCCGAAACCGCGCGCCTGGTTCACGATAACCTCGGGCAGAATCTGGCTCTGTCGCGGATCAAGCTGGATCTGCTTGAGTCAAAACTGACCAAAGATCTTTCCCACACTGGCATGCTGGAGGAAATGAAAGACATCCTGGACCAGGCTATTGAAACTACCCGGTCGATTACGTCAGGGGTTGCTTCATCCGTGCATCAGGGTGGAAGCTTCCAGAACTCTCTGCAGGAACTACTCCAGGAGTTGATGTCTGAGTATGAGATTGACGCGGTATTCAAATGTGATACCCCGCCCAGCCTTGACAGGGATCATGCTTCCAGCTTGTTTCGGTGTACTCGTGAAATTCTGGTGAACGTGGTCAAGCACGCAGAAGCGTCTACAGTAGAGCTGGAAGTTGAACACAACGGAAGCAGCTTGTGCATTACCATCCGCGACAACGGGCGCGGCCTCAACATCGATTCGCTCCGCAATCGAAAAGCAGCGAGAGGCTACGGTTTACTGAGTTGTGAAAATACACTGGAAAGTCTTGGTGGTCGCCTGGAGATACGTGCGCCGATTGAAGGCGGCACGGAAGTCACGATGAACACGCCATTACACAACGAGGCTGTCGAATGAAAGATATTACCATCGTAGTGGCCGACGACCATCAAATGTTGCGGAGTGCGATTGTGGCCTACCTACACTCGGTTGATGGCTTCAAGGTGGTTGCTGAGGCCGCAAACGGAGAATCCGCCATCACAGAGACCCGGCGCACCAACCCGGACATCCTGGTGATCGACCTCCAGTTACCCAAGATACACGGGTTAACAGCCATAAAGGAAACCCAACGGCTATCCTCGAAACCCGCGGTTATTGTTGTATCCATGCACTCACAAACACACTTCGTCCGGCAGGCATTCGACGCGGGGGCGCGTGCCTATCTGCTCAAGGAAGCTGCCATTGAGGAGCTGCGAGATGCAATCCACACGGTTTTTTCGGGAAAAACATTCATGTGCCGGCGCCTCGAGTCGAAGCTCACCGCGCGCAACGAACAGGCCAGACTGAGTACGCGTGAGGAGCAGGTACTGAGGCTCATTGCACTGGGCCACCCAACGCGGGAGATCGCCGAGCAGCTACATCTGAGCGCTAAAACCATAGAATCCCACCGAAAGCATATTATGGACAAACTTGAGCTACGCTCTGTCGCGGAACTTACTCGCCACAGCATACGCGTGGGCTTGATCGATAGCTGACCTCGACTACGGACGGACAGGTGAGCGCCGGAGAAATTCAGGGAATCCCTGATATCGAGCGATTGCAAAAAAAACTAGTATTCCTGATACGTACTAGAGTGTCGTCGGACGCCACAACAGGGCCCTGACCTGGCTTACTAGAAACTGGGTTCGCCGCCTTCAACCGTCCGCGCGCTCCAATCGTGCCTGTATTTCTTGCTCATCGCTGAGTTGCGAGCCTTACTCCGAGCGATCCTCATCCAAAAATAATGCTACAGGGTCGCTCTCCGCAACCTGTGCAGCATCTTACAGGGCCGCCCGAACCACTCCGGTCATCAAAGGAGCGACCCGGGCGCGGTAACACAGTACCGATCGGGGCCGTTGAACCCAACCGCCATGAACAGCAACGCCCACACAAGCGGCAAACGGCGGTTGCGGGAAGTCTCTGGACGAGGTCGCAAACATGCACCTTTTGCGTAAATGGTGATGGAGAAATGAACAGTTTGCATGAGCACAATTACTTTGACCCGGTTGACAATTGCGAAGCCGGGCGAGTGATCGATGTCGGTGATCCCCACGAGTACATTTTCATACTCGATGATGACCGGGATGTCGCCTTGACCCTCGCGCGTCTGGCGGATGCATCTGGACTCTCAGCGAAAGTTTTTACACAAGCGAGTGAATTCCTTCACGCTATTGAGCGTGATGGTCCAGAGTATGTCGCCATTGACTTGATAATGCCGGGTATGGACGGCGTGGAAGTGCTGCGACGACTCCCCGAAGTGAGTTGCGAGGCAAAGGTCATTCTCGTAAGCGGCCTCGATGAGCGCCTGCTTGATGCCGCCGCGCTTGCGGCAGAAGAACATGGCCTGCGCATCATTGGAAAATTGACGAAGCCCTATCGAAAGGAGCAGCTCAATGCGCTGCTAACGAATAGAACAAGTCAGGGCGCCATGCTGGAGAGCAAAGCGGTAGATCAAGGACTACCGATAAAACACCGTGATATCGTGGACGGCATTCGCAACCGCGAGTTCTTCCTGGTCTACCAGCCCAAGATCGACTGCAAATCCGGGAATATCAGGGGTTTCGAAACACTCGTCCGCTGGCGCCATCCAACCTATGGCCCACTACTGCCGGACCGATTCCTTCATGTCGCCGAAGAATGTCACCTGATGGACCATCTGACAGGTTATATCTTCACAAACGCGCTAGCCTGGTACAAATCCCACGAGCAACTGTGGGATCAGTGCGGTGGCGATGTGCGAATCTCCATCAATATATCAGCCAGGAACCTGCGCGATATAGACTTCGCTGACAGACTCGCGGCGCACTGCGCCAAAGCCGGTGTTTCAACATCGCGTGTCATCCTTGAGTTAACCGAAACCAGCGCCATGGAGGACCCAACGACTTCGCTGGAGCTTATGACACGCCTGCGCATGAAGGGGTTTCTTCTCTCCATGGATGACTTCGGGACTGGCTACTCCTCAATGGCGCAGCTTGTCCGTTTGCCCTTTTCCGAAATCAAGGTCGACAAATCATTTGTCATTGCTTCCGGGCGGTCTGCGGAAGCGAGAATGGTTGTGCAATCCGTTATCGAACTTGGCAAAAACCTCGGATTACAGACAACCGCCGAAGGCGTTGAAGACCAGAAAGCAATGGAGTTTGTCAGCGGGTTGAACTGCAATCTCGTGCAAGGCTATCACATAGCGAAGCCGATGGAGGGCGACCATATTCCCGCCTGGGTCGAAGCATGGGCCCGGCGCCTACCACCTGAAACACATGCCGGCGCGCCTTCACAAATTTCTTCCCAGGCGCAAAGCGAGAAAGAAGTACGTGCGGCTCGCAGGCTCAGAAAGATCGTAGACGGTATGGACACGGTCTTCCTGACCATCGATCACGGGCATCGGCTGACTTTCGTAAATTCCGACTTCACACAATTGTTCGGCAACGTCAGCGAGAGCTACGTCGGCAAACACCTGTGGGATGCTATTCCAGTCTCGCAGGAATCCAGGCTAAGGCGCAAGCTGGAAGCTTCTTCAGAAAACGATGCTCCGATCTGCTTTCAGGAATATCTGGATCCAATCGGAATTTGGATTGCCGGCTCAGCACACGCAATCGACGATGGCATGGCCATACACTTCCGAGACGTCACACAGGAACACGCAAATATTGAAACGCTGCGATTGCTCGAGGCAGCAACGTCGCGGATCAATGATGTTCTCCTGATTACGGAAGCAAATCCTATCGATGCGCCGGCCGGTCCAAGAATACTTTACGTCAACGACGCTTTTGCACGGATAACCGGGTATACACGCGAAGAAGTTCTTGGAAGTACGCCACGGATACTGCAGGGAGAGCTATCGGACCGCGCGGAGCTCCGTCGCATTCGCCGTGCACTTGAGAATTTTTCCCCAGTGCGCAGCGAGATCATTAACTATACGAAGTCTGGATCGCCTCTGTGGTTTGAAATGGACATAGTGCCGCTGGCGGACGATTCCGGACACTACACTCACTTTGTCTCTGTGCAGCGTGACATCTCCGACCGTAAGGAGGCTGAAGAAACGCTTCGAAAGAGTGAAGAGCGTTTTCAAATGCTGGCCTCTGCCACCCAGGACGTTGTAAGAGACGTGGATCTGGTTTCGGACATCGTCTGGTGGAACGAACAGGGCGTGAAATTGATGGGACTCAAAACAGGTGACCTGACTCGCGAAGCGGAATGGATAGCACGCATTCACTGCGACGATAAGGATCGGGTACTGTCCAGCTACCACGAATTCCTTTCAGACGAACAGACTCGCTGGAAATGCGACTACCGGTTCAAGGGCTCGAACGATAAATGGCTATCAGTCGTTGATCGCGGCTACCTTATTCGCAATGCGGACGGAGAGCCAATCAGAGCACTTATCAGCATGGCGGACCTGACAGAGCGAAATGAACTCGCCGCGCATCTACGCCAATCACAAAAGCTTGAAGCAGTTGGCCAGCTCACTGGCGGTGTCGCTCATGACTTCAATAATCTGCTGACGGTGATACTCGGCAACTCTGAGCTCCTCGTGGAATACCTGCAGGAAAAGGAGGACCATCAGTCCTGCGCATTCGCGGAAATGATTGTCTCTGCGGCAGAGCGTGGTAGCGAGATGGTTGCAAGACTTCTCGCGTTTGCTCGAAAACAACCTCTGGAGCCTCAGGTCATAAGCGTTGAAGACATGCTCGGCTCCATGAACATGCTCCTGCGCCGCTCCGTTGAGGAGAACATCCAGCTAGAAATCGTAACGCATGATGACCTTTGGCTTGCTAACGCCGACCCCGCACAGCTCGAGTCCGCCCTGCTAAACCTCGTGGTCAACGCGAGAGACTCCATTCAGGGGGAAGGCAGAATCACAATCGAAACGTCCAACGAGGTGCTCGACGAGGAATACGCACGTCTGAACAAGGAGGTGACGAGTGGTTGCTACGTGAAAATCTCCGTCGCCGATACGGGCTCAGGCATGCATGAGGAGGTAATAAGCAAGGTTTTCGAGCCCTTCTTTACCACCAAAATCGTTGGCAAGGGCAGCGGGCTGGGGCTGAGCATGGTGTACGGGTTCATCAAGCAGACAGGCGGTCACATCACCATCGACTCAGAGCCCGGAAAAGGAACAACCATATCCCTATACGTACCACGAGCCACAAGCAGTATGACACTGCCGGAGTCACTTGAAGACCAGAACGACATTGCAACGAGTGGTGACGAGTGCATTCTGATTGTTGAAGACGACGATCTGGTCAGAGAGCACGCAATCAATCTGATTACATCCATGGGCTACCGCGTACGGAGTGCAAGATCCGGCGAGGAGGCTCTCGCCATGCTGAACGACGACCCGGATATAAATGCGGTGTTCTCGGATATGGTAATGCCAGGAGGCATGGGCGGTGACCGACTGGCCGAGATCGCGCAGCGAGAGAGGCCGGGCATCAAGGTGCTTCTCACCTCCGGTTATACGGAAAAGTTTTGGGGCTGTCCTAGATAACAGAGATTATCTAGGATGGCTGGATGAGAAAGAGCAGGCTGAGTTGGTACAAACAATCACGTTTAATTGAGCTGTTTGTTGCGGGGACAACAGCACGAACGGCAGCCCAGTTGGTTGGGGTTAACAAAACGACAGCCAGCTACTATTTTCATCGCCTGCGACAACTCATTTATGAACACAGTGAACATCTGGAATTACTGGAAGGTGAGGTGGAAGCAGACGAGAGTTATTTTGGTGGCAGGCGTAAAGGTAAACGGGGTCGAGGCGCGTTAGGCAAAGTACCCGTATTTGGCCTGTTAAAGCGGCATGGCAAGGTTTACACGGTTGTTATACCCAACGCCAAAGCCGACACATTACTACCGATTATCAGGCAAAAGGTGAAGCCAGATAGCATTGTTTACACTGACACATTCCGTAGCTACAACGCTCTGGATGTCTCAGAGTTTAAGCACTACCGTATTAACCATAGTGAGCTGTTTGCAGATAAGCAGAATCATATAAACGGTATAGAGAATTTCTGGAATCAAGCGAAGCGTCATTTACGCCGATTCAACGGGGTGCCACGGGAGCATTTTCCCTTGTTTTTGAAGGAGTGTGAGTGGCGATTTAATAACAGTGACCCAAAGAGCCAATTAAAGCAGTTAACTCAATGGGTTAGGAACGAAATGGGCTAGTTATCTAGGACAGCCCCAAAGTTTTTCATCGCTCCCGGGGCGGTGGAAATCCTTGCAAAACCTTATAGACGCTGTGATTTGGCTAAACGGTTGCGTGATGTGCTCGACAACCAAAAGACAGATTGATCAGCAACCCGCTGTTGTTGGCACTAGATCCACTACCTACAGGTTTCAGAACAATGAAGACAAAACTACTGTTTGTTGACGATGAAGAAAGTTTGCTGGTTTTCTATCGCAACGTATTCGCCGCAGAAAGTGAGGTCGTTACTGCAACAAGCGCAGCTGAAGCGTTCGACATATTGCGCGAGGACGACAGCTTTTCCGTGGTCACAAGCGACCTCAACATGCCTGAAATCGACGGGTTGGATTTCCTGAAGAAACTGAAGGAACTGTCCCCACACTCAGTGCGGATGATGCTGACCGGATATGCGAGCAAGGACACAGCTATCGCGGCGGTTAACGAGGCGGACGTGTTCAAGCTGCTTACCAAGCCGATTTCTCTTTCCGAGCTCAAGAAAGCCATGAGGGATGCTGAACGCAAGTTCGAAATTGATAGGGCCGAGCGCGTACTCCTCGAGAATACCGTGAATGGCAGCGTCAGTATTCTCGTTGAAGTCCTGGCAATGGCTAACCCAGTCGTGTTTGGCCGAGCTACTGAGCGGCGACGAATTGCAACCAGGATATGTCAGGCTCTTGGAATTACCGACACCTGGGAAGCAGAAACAGCCGCCCTGCTGGGCAATATAGGCATGTTGTCTTTACCCCAGGATGTGATGAGCAGGATAACCCAGGGCGCCGCCCCCCTGGAAAGCGATATGGCGCATATTCACAACCAGGTCGATGTTGGCGCCAACCTCGTCAGGCAAGTCCCGCGGCTGGATTGTGTCGCAGAAGCCATTGCGCTGCAGTACAAGAATTTCGACGGATCCGGCTACCCTGAACACCAACGGATTCATGGCGCAGCAATTCCACTGGGTGCGAGGATTCTCCGGCTGATCAATGAGCAGGAGATGCTCTTCTCCCAGGGACATGAAGGCGCCCAGGTCCTTGAGATGCTCAGAGCAAACACGAGCCATTTTGATGGGAAAGTGCTTGCGGCACTTGAGACAGTCAACGAGGAAGATGAAGAACATCAAACCATCACAAACGTGAGCCTGGACGTGCTGCCTGAGGGCGCTGAGCTAGCGCATGACATCTACAACATCGACGATGTTCTGCTTGTAAGGGCTGGAGTGGTAGTTTCGGACTACTTGCTGCAGCGTTTGCGAAACTTTGCTCATGAAGGCTTGATCCCGGATAACGCCTTTATAAGGCGACAGAGTGCCAGCAGCTAAGCTGCGGAATCAGTTTCTGCATTGCGGCGACCTAAGGCGTTACTCCACTCTCACGTTTGCTGCACGCAGGACAGATGGTGTGCGTCACAGGTGTTGCGTCGGCGACGAAATCGTGAAGAGGCACCCAGCTCTCGGGCGAGGAGGAATCACTCACCCTGACTTCACGACACCAGGCACAAATCGGGACAAGTGACTGCAAAGACTGCATCTCAATTCGGTAGCGGCGCAGTTCGAGCTGAGCAACCACGGCGTCGCGCAGGACTTCCAGAGACCGCCGCTGCACGTCCGTCAATTGGCGCGGTACGCGATCAATAACGCATAACGTTCCAAGCGTAGCCCCGCTCGCCATTTCAAGCGGCGCACCGGCATAGAAGCGAATACCCGGGTCATTAACCACAAGTGGATTGTTGCGGAAGCGCTCGTCCTGAGTTGCATCTTCAACAACAAGAAGGTCACGCCTGTCGAGTGCATGAGCGCAGAATGCATGCTCACGAGGAGTTTCTGTCGCAGAAAGGCCCACGCGGGACTTAAACCACTGGCGAGAGTCATCCACCAAACTGATGAGACTGATGGGCGCCTCACAGATTGTCGACGCTATCTCTGTCAGGCTATCAAAAACTCTCTCGGCAGACGTATCCATAACGCGATACAAAAGCAGTTCCCTGAGACGTTGGCTTTCATCCACGGATTTCATTGACTTGCACCTCCGGACCCTATTCTACAAAATTCGCGTTCGAATCGCGAAGGCCAACTGGTACAAAAAGCACGTTTCTTAGAAGAGTTCTGCATTCAGCCACATATGCGCTGCTATCGCGGCGACATAGCCGACCACGATAACGGGTGTCCAACGCAGGTGCGACACAAGGGTGTAATATCCCCGCGCCTGCCCCATCAGCGCAACACCCGCCGCTGAACCGATCGACAACATGGAGCCACCGACACCTGCCGTGAGCGTAACCAGCAGCCACTGCCCATGAGACATTTCAGGCTCCATGGAAAGAACTGCAAACATCACCGGAATATTGTCTACAACGGCCGAGATAATACCGACCGCAACATTGGCTCCGGTTATGCTCCAACCCGTGTAGAGAACTTGCGACACCTCAGCGAGGTAGCCGATATAGCCAAGGCCACCTACGCTAAGCACTACGCCGTAGAAGAACAGAAGTGTGTCCCATTCGGTCCGGGCCATCGGATTGAACACGTCGAACGGCACGGCCTTGTCGAGCCTCTCCAGCAAACGTGTGTTCTTCTGTGCCTCAGCCCATGCCCGCTCTTTTGCAACACCGCGCTTGAAACTGAGGCGCAGGTAGTAGCCCAGCAACTGAAGGTAGGCGAGGCCCATCATCATGCCGACCACGGCCGGAAGATGCAGGAAGTTGTGCCCCACTACGGCGGTGGTAATCGTGAGAAGAAAAAGCGCCACGGTCCGGCGGGCGCCCCGTTTCATGACGATTGGCTCGATCGCGTCCTGCGGTGGCTCCCGGGGGATGGCAAAGCTCATTATCACGGCCGGTACCAGAAAATTAACGGCGGACGGAATGAACAGCCTGAAGAACTCGGTGAATTCAATCATGCCCTTTTGCCACACCATAAGCGTGGTAATGTCGCCGAATGGCGAAAAGGCGCCGCCTGCATTGGCCGCAATCACGATGTTGATGCAACCCAGGCTGATGAAACGCGGGCTCTTTTCCCCCACCTTCAGCAGCACCGCGCACATCAGCAGGGCGGTTGTGAGGTTGTCAGCCACGGGGGATATAAAGAATGCCAGCACGCCAGTAATCCAGAAAAGACTCAAGTAACTGAACCCTTTGCTGACCAGCCAGCTGCGGAGCGCATCGAATAACTGGCGCTCCTCCATGGCGTTGATATAGGTCATCGCCACCAGCAGAAACAACAACAGCTCTGAGTATTCCAGCAGGTTGTGCTGAAGGGCGGCATTGGCGCTTTCCGTATCGCCTTTCAGCGCCGCAAAGCCTGCCACGAGGAACCAGATAAGGCCTGCGGCCAGCAGCACCGGTTTACACTTGCGCAAGTGCAGCTTCTCTTCGAGCATAACGAAGATATAGGCGACTGTAAAAATAGCCAGGGCCAGGTACCCTACCGGGTGCCGTGTGAACCCTCCGATAGTGGATTCGGCGGCAGTGGCAAGGGCGCTGCATGCCACAAGGATGAGCGCCAACAGACTACCCACCACAGTTCGAACCACACTACTGCAGACAACAGACCGCCGGACGCGCGACTGGGCACGTCGACTGCGCAAATGACACATTTTCATCATGATTCCTGACTCGAATACGGTTTACGGTAGGGCGAGGCCCGAAGTGTGCGCATCTGAACACAGTCAATGCCTGCCTGAATTGACCTATGTCGCCTAAACCGCATTCATTTTCAATCTATTGATGACACTCGCCGCCGCCTGTGCGAAAACAGTAACGATTGGCGAGCGGGCACCTTGGCAGCCTCCCTGTGTTCAGGTTCGGGCCCTCGAAACCGCTCCGCAATCTGGTCACACGCTGTCGATAAACCAGCAAAAAGGCGCGCTGATGACCTCAATACACCCGGTTGGAGAAAGCGAGGTTTCACATGAGTACCACCCACTATCTTGTCGTATATGACCCCACACAAGAACAGCAGCCCGCACTGTCACGAATGATCGACATTGCCGAAAATACCGATACCGAACTGCGGGTGTACTGCTGCATTCACGGGGAACTACCGCGAGGTGAAGGCCAGGACGCCGAGATTGAAAAGCGAATTGCCGGACAAGAGCATGTTTTGACGGCCGCCGTTCAACCACTGCGAGATAAGGGCATACCCGTAGCCATTGAGGTTGAGTGGCAGAAAGACTGGTATCGTGCAGTAGTCAACGCCGCCGAGCGGCACAACGTGGATGGCGTGGTGAAATCCTCCCACCGGCACTCTACCGCACAGCGCCGTCTGAAGAGGACATCGGACTGGACGCTCATACGTGAGTGCAGTTGTCCGGTACTGCTGGTCAAGGGCGATGGGAGCAACAAGGCGGACATCATTCTGGCTGCCCTGGATACGCGCGGTGATCAAGACGCCTATCGCACGCTGAACCAGAAGATACTGGATATGTGCCGGGAGTTTTTCGAACAGACTGACACCGAAGTGCATTATATCAGCGCCTACAAAGACCTCGCGACCCGTCCTGACAGGGGCTCCTTGATACGCGCCTGCGACGTGCCGGCTGAGCGCGTGCACATCGTGATGGATGAGCCGCACGACGCCATTATCAAAACGGCCAGCGAAATCAACGCGGGTATGGTGGTGATGGGCACATCGGCCCGCTCAGGTCTTTCGGCAATGTTGAACAACAATGCCGCCGAAAAGGTGCTTGACGAGCTGGAGTGTGACTTGCTGGTAATGCCATAAACTGCATCCGGCATAGTCAGCGGGCTCGGTGCCAACGGGCTTTCGCCTCGACTCACGCAACTCAGACCTGAGTCGTTGCAATGCTGCTTATACCCGCTGCAACCACTCACTGAGGCTGCGCCCGATATCCTCAATTTCTTCCATGCACACTTCGTGTTGCATGGGATAGCTGCGGTACCTTGGAGCGAAGCCCATGCTTTGCAGGATCTGGCTCGCGGTGTGGCCCATTGTTTCCGGCACCATGGGATCCCGGGTGCCATGGAAAATCTCAATGGGCAGCGCCTTGTTTGCGTCCGAGAGGCTCACCTCTCTGGCGGTGGCGAAGTAGGTAGACAGCGCCAGTAATCCGCCCAGCGGTTGTGCATAGGACAGCGCCGTATGATAGGCGACAGCACCTCCCTGACTGAAACCGGCAAGCACGATCCGCTCACTCGCGATACCTGCATCCAGTTCTCGCTGAATCAATTCCCGAACGGAAGCGGACGATGATTCTATCTGCTCCAGGTCAATCTCGCGCTCTATCGACATGGCGAATATGTCGTACCACGCCGGCATCACCATTCCACCATTGATTGTAATGGGTATCTCAGGGGCATGCGGGAAAACAAAACGTACACCGTGACCGTTCGGTAATCCCAGATGGGGCACCACCGGAACGAAATCGTGACCGCTGGCCCCTAACCCATGCAGCCATATCACCGCCGCATCGGCACTACCATTGGGTTCCATAATTTCACACTTGAGCAAGGCCCGCCCTCCTGTATGCAAATTTCCGCGCAGAATATCACGGCTAACTGGCGCGCCCCAGAACAGGGGGTACTCCATAGCGCTGCACTGACGACGCCGGCGAGGGGCCGCTAAGGCGCCTGGCAATGGCGATTTCTGCCTTCTTGCTTGGCCCTGTACAATGCCTTGTCTGCCCGCCTCATCAGGGCATCCGCTGTGGGTATGCGAATCGACCCGATATCAGGCACCAGCGTTACCCCGCCGGTGCTCACCGTTATGGCTACCCGCAAACCTTCCAGGCGACTGACCAGCTGTGCCAGTCGCCTTGCCACGGCGCAACACCCGCTGGCATCGGTATGTGGTAATAGCAGCACAAACTCTTCCCCGCCCAGTCGAGCGACGGTGTCGTTCGTCCGCGAAACGTCACTGAGAGCGGCGGCGAGTGCGCGCAGGGCCTGATCGCCTTCCGGGTGGCCATGGGTATCGTTATAGCGTTTGAAGTGGTCCACATCGACGATCAACAGCGATAGCGGATCCCCGGTTCGCTTGCTGCGGGACAACTCTTCATGCAATCGCTCCTCCAGCGCGCGTCGATTGTTGAGTTGGGTCAGAGGGTCCGTTGTGGATAGCTGCTCCAGACGGTCATTCAGCGCTTCCAGCTGTTTCTGTCGTTGCTGTAACTCGGCCTCGGCACGCTTCTGGGCGCTGATGTCCTGAATCTGGGAAACAAAATACTCCGGCTTGCCGTTTTCGTCGCGGACCATGGAAACACTCAACAGAGCACAGATTTCCTGCCGGTTCTTGTGAAAGTATCGCTTTTCCATACGATAGGTGTCGCGTTCCCCCGACAGCATTTCACGCAGCAATCCCAGATCTTTGTCGAGATCATCCGGGTGGGTGAGTGTCTGGAAGTCATTGGTAAGCAGTTCGGTTTCGCTGTACCCCAGAAGTTCAATAGCCGCATTGTTGACACGCAGCCAGCGGCCTTCCAGGCTTACCAGGGCCATGCCGATCGCAGCATGCTCGAACGCACTCTCGAACAGCTCTGTATTCTCACGCAGTTGGCATATGGCAGTCTGTCGCTCACGGTCCAGCTGGTCCTGTTCGATGATCTGGCCGATCCGACCGGCCATCAATTCAACGAGTTCGACGTCAGTTTCGTCAAAGGGGAATTTGCGCGCTTGGGGCGAGGAGAAATTCAAGGTTCCGTAGATCTCTCCGTTAACCCGGATAGGGGTCGCAAGATACGCCTCCAGTTGCATCTCCCTGTAGGCCGGATGCCCGCACAGTGCGGCGTCCAGTCCGGCGTGGGACACTGCCACAGTCATATCCCTGTCGACGACCACAGAGCAATAGGTATCGCCCAGCGCCATGGCATCGCCGGAAGCGAGATTCATGGTTTCGGGTTCGACGGCGAGGATGACGTACTGCCCGTCACTGATGCGACTAACGATACCGGTAGGCATGTCAAAAAAACGTGTACCTGTTCTCAGGTAGTCAGAGTAGAGCTTCGCATAGGAATCATAATGACCCAGATTAAGTCGGTGAAGCTCCCTGAACCGGCTTGTCAGGTCATCGATCTTGCTGGTCTGGGTATCTGTCATGGAGGGGCGCTATTCTTGTCTCGTGGGGAGGATTCTAAAGGGGCGAAAGTTACACAAGAGCCAGACCCTGCACAAGCGCATCCCACAGCCGTGCTCACGGGAACGGCCCGTCTGCTGTGTCGTCCCGACCTGCGGGTCGGCTCATGTACGCGGTGCCGCCCCTGTGACGCTTGCACCGGGTTTACCACGCCGATCTGGACTTCGACGTGACCACCGGATCTCGCTTCCATCCGTTGGAAATCCTTCTGTCTATGCTCATCAAATTCCGCGCCATCTTGGGACTTGATGCGCCCGCAGCTGGAGTCGTTATCTTCGAAGTGAGCTCAATGCCCTGGCGATGTTCTACTCGACGCCACCTAGTTTGGTCACCGTATGGCCGTAGGCGGCGAGCTCGCAGCGGCGGCGCACTCAGTGACTGTTTGTCGACCCAGAGCAGTGATTACGCTCGGGATTCAATCAGAACGCATGCAAAGGAGAGCTACCATGCCGCTAGTACAAGTACAGGTCATAAAGGATGTTTTCAACGAAGGGCACAAGCGCGAGATCATCGAGAAAATTACCGACGTGATGGTGAGCATTGAGGGTAAGGCACTACGCAGCGTCACCTGGGTCAATATAGTGGAAATCGATAGTGGTAGCTGGGGCATTGGTGGAGAGGCACTCACCACGGAAGCAGTGCGAACGATGCAGGGTGCCGGCTAACCAGATTATCAACCAAGCTCCCGGCAATCTGGCCCTTAAAAGTCGAAAACCCTTTCACGCCCCTTCCGGTGTGCGATCGCGAGCTGGATCGCAAAGCGTGACTGGTTTGCAGGCGAACTCGTCGCGCTAAAACGGCCGGTTGGTCAGCAGCAAAAAAACTTACATACACGTATTTTAAGATTGTGCATCACCACGCCACCTATTTGACAAGCGTTATTGTTTCCCTGATTTCGTGCGCGGCCGGTGCCTGAGATTTTCCTCTTGGAGCGCTATAAACAGCTTCGAATTTATACATGCAATCTTTACTACGCGGGTCGCCAATAATGACATCAATCGAAAGTGCGCTACTATATTTACATCCGACCCTCATACCTTCAGGTTGCGTGTTTTTGCAATATTCGTTAATACGCGCTTTGATAGTATCTTTATATGTCCAACCTTCCCAGCTTCTGCTTTCGTCATAGGCTTGTAAAGAGGCAGGCGCTTCTGTGTAGTATCTATAAGAAAATGTTCTTGGATTACCGGCCTTGTCAAATGTCAGTTTGGCGGCCTTATCGCCAACCTTATGCAGAAAACCTTGGTCATTTGTAGCATAAGTCAGCATTTGCCTTTTTTGGGCGGCACAAGGCATCTTCGATCTTTGCTTACAGGTAATGTCGTGAAGCCCTAATTGCTGCAGCGTATTCGTAATCTCCCCAATGCTTTGGTCCAGTGAAATGCCTTCAATCTTTTTATAACACTGCGGATTGACGGCAAATGCACTCAACGAAAATGTTGTGATAGAAAAAATAGCTAATGCAATTGCTGCAAATTTTGGGGGGAATAATGTTGACACGTCAAACTCCTCTTCTAGATTTTTGTCTTTGACTCCGTTAATAGTTGATGCACACGGTAATACCATGCTCAGTAGTTTTTCCCAATCACTCGAAAAACTGACGAATTAACGCCGGTTGCCTCTCTTCCCAGGTTGATATATTCATATCTGCTAATTATGAATACCCGGAGAGCGATATGGCAACGACAAGTCTTAGCCTTGGCGAGCACTGGGAAGTTTACATCAAGAATGAGATTGCCAGTAGGGCGTTACGGCTCCGCCAGTGAAGTTGTCCGGGATGCCCTGCGCGCAATGGAAGAGCGCAAAAGCAAACTTGACGCATTACGAAGTCATTTGGCCCAGGGCGCTGACCAGGCCAGAGCCAGAGCCAGTGAGTTCATAGATAATTTCACAATGGACACACTGATCAACGGTCTGGATAACGAAGCCTGATGCCCGGATTAAGAGTCACCCCGAGGGCTCAGGATGACTTGAGAAACATCAACCGATATATAGAGCGGCAATAGGGTAAACGCCAACGTAATACTTACCTGAAAGCACTCGAAAAACGCTTTGGCTGTTTAGCCGAGAGCCCGCAACTGGGCAAACACCGCACCGATGTGGCTGAAGGCTATTACAGCTTTCCACAGGGCGAGCATGTTGTCTTCTATCTGATTGGAGGTGAAGGCATTGATATTATCGGTATCCCGCACAAGGAGATGGATATCATCACTTATTTTCTAGCTGGTCGAATAATCAGATACAAGGTGAAATGCCTGCTGTTGCCAGCCAGTGCCAGACATTCCCTGGCAGTGCCGGTTCCTCCCACTCTATTATCAACGAACACTTTTTATCTCTTGTATTCAATGACTTACTTTCCTGATAGACGGCGACACTATGACAAATACCATGCTCAGATATTTCTCTAAACTATTACCCCTGGATCACCTACCAACCCTCTGGCACCGAGGGATTCGAACCCTGAGCCATGCTATTTTACGCCTCGCCATGCCTCCTAATGCCTTGTAAATCAGAGAGCTAAAAAATGAGCGCGGCATTAGGGGGCATCAAAAGGCGTGAGGGTGGTCCCATGGTGGTCCCAAAATCCAGGCTGCTACGTCATGGTGATATCTGACACAGCCATTCTCGAGCAACGATCACTGGAATAGCGACATGCTATTGAGTGCCAAATTTTTTCCGACCTGCTGGCCACTACCGATAAGCCTTATCCAATTCGACGGCAAGTGCCGCCAACCGCTTATCCCGCGTCCAAATTTTTGCTGGAACGCCCAGAAACGTTGACGAAAGCAGGTGCGCATCTATATACCCTACTCCGCGCCCCATCAATTGGTGTTGTTCAATAAAAAATAATACTTCCTCATCTGTCGCCGTCGCCACCTTCGGAAGATCCGCCAGCAACGCTAGAACTTCCGCTCGATTACTCAAATTACCACAGGCCAACTCACCGATAACGAATGGGTGGGCTAGTACTTGAGTATTCTCCAGCAAGTGCGCCAGCATTTTATCGCCAGACCGCAGATGGTCAATCCAGACCGATGTATCGACTAAAATCATGTACGTCTACGGGGCACAGACTTTAGTTCCGGATCAGTAGCGCCTAGCTTCGCTAGTCGACGCGAACTTTCACGCTCGATAAGAGCCTTGAGACCTTCGCGTACCAGGGCCGCTTTTTCAACTACCCCGGTAATCCGCTGTGCCTCGGACATTAACTGGTCGTCGATAGTAACTGTGGTTCTCATCATTTCTTCTCCGATGCTAGACACACATCATCGAATTCTACACCATTTGATGCTATTTTTGATGCCTGTGCATGGCGAAATACAAATTCAACAATAGTATCAGAAGGTTAGCTTTTGCCGCTTTCACCGATCACTATTCCGCTCAGACGACATGAGAGACGTCATTTACCTACGTGTTCAAATGCTCATCACTCTGGCTAAGCTGCTGCGGCCACGCGGCAGCCGAACAGTCATTGCTGAAAACCTGATTCTAAAACAACATCTGATCATCCACAGACGGTCCAGACAAAGAGTACCCAATCTATCAACACAGGATCGTGCCCTTCTCGGCTTTTGCTCGCTGTTTTTGAATCCCCGCCGCAACCCTCGATACGGCTGTCCCCGAATCGCCCAGCCAATCAGCTTGGTCTTTGGTTCGGAGCTTGATAAAGACACGGTACGGGGTGTTCTGGCAGCTCACTGCTAGCCTGACACCGACAACCAAGGCCCTTCCTGGCTAACTACCATCGGCCACGCCAAGGACAGCCTGTGGAGCCGCGACGCCGGACCGGTGTCATACCAGTACGCGCTTGGTCGATGACCATTACGGCAAGTGGATCTCCGCAGATGCGACCGGGTTGGCGCAATTTGTGTCGGAGCGATTGGGAATTACTGAGCGTGTGGTCCGAAAATGGTCCCATGGCGGCAGAAAAAAGAAATTAATTCAATAAAATCAGAGGGGTATGGCGGAGAGCGAGGGATTCGAACCCTGAGCCATGCTATTTTACGCCTCGTCATGGACAGCAGTTCGCTAGGCCGTCGCTGTCTTCGCCGCAGCCTTGCGCCTGGCTTTTGACTTGCCGCCTTTTACAGCAACCAGGCCTTCAGCAGTCACCTGCTTGGTCGGTGTCCATTGCTCCAATTCAGCCTGACATCTTGCCAGTGTGTGATTGGTTTGCATCGCCATCCAACTCTCCGCCGAGCGCCCCAGCACCTTGCTCACCTTCACCGCCAGGGCCGGCGACAAGTCGATCTTTTCATGAACCAGACGGCTCAAGGCGGACTCTGACACTTCCAGCGCATCCGCCAATTCGGTGGCCGTGAGGCCCAGCTCATCTATATAGTTACGCTTGATGAAACCGCCTGGGTGTACTGTAATTTTAGCCATCAGTGATAATCCTCATAATCCACGACAAACGCATCGCCGTTCTCAAACTCGAAAGTCATTCGCCAGTTGCCGCTGACCTAGATAGCGTGCCGACCTTTATCCTTCCCCTTTAAAGGGTGCAGGCGCCACCCCGGTAGATCCATATCCGCAATGTCCTTAGCGGAGTCCAAGGCGGCCATCTGGTCGCGTCACTTGTCCGCATGGTCAGAATTAATGCCCCGGGTATCGTTGCCACCGCTGTTGAAGAATTTGTTCAGCCCTTTGTGCCTGATGCTCTTGATCAATTCCCAGTTTTCCTTCTGAGTTCGCGGTTAATGTATAGAAATATTGCGTATTGCGTATTGCGTATTGCGCAAGATGCAAGATGCAAGATGCAAAAATGTACTCCATTGCTCAGAATAGATGTTCCCGGCCAGCACTGATTGCTTCATGGTACGAGACTTCGGCACCACAGATGTTGGAGTCAAGTCAGTATGGCGTCGCCAGGCAACGAGAGCCTGCCCTTGTTTATGGGCATGCATTTGGCCACACCACTCACGAGCGCCATCTACCTGCGCCTGTATTGAGCGATTCAACCGGAGGGATACCTCCAGCCCGGCTGCTACAGGCTGCATAACCCTCTACTCAAACGGACGGTTAAAAGTGGGGGAATTACAGGGGTACGCGATGGGAATGGGCTGGCTGGTCACTAAATATTTAACGACAGCATTTGTCGTTGTTCTGGTTTCAGAAATCGCGAGACGCAGTGATAAGCTGGGCGCACTAGTCGCCGCCTTGCCCCTGGTCACCATTCTTGCGCTGATCTGGCTTCAGGTCGAAACCGGCTCAACTGAGAAAGTCTCCAACCACGCCTGGTACACATTCTGGTATGTGGTTCCTACGCTCCCTATGTTTCTGGTCTTTCCGTCGTTACTATCGCGCTTCGGATTCTGGGGCGCTTTAGTGGCCAGCGCACTAACTACAGCTATTTGTTTCTGGCTTTTTGCACAGGTAGTCAAACAGTTTGGAATTGATTTGAGTATCTAGTCAGCCGGAGAATGTTGGAATGTCAACTTCTGAACGCCAAGTGCGGCTTCTTGGCAACGGGCGCAACGAGGCACTACGCATCCCTCCTGTGCGCTGTCCACTGAACACCGTCCCACCAGCGCAACCTGCCCGACTGTTCGGGGTCGGGATACCAGCCCTCGGGAGGAGCGGTGGGTGGTGGCGCATTGTGCCGCATGGCGGCGTCGGGCGGAGCGGCTGAGACACTGGCCGCATCATTGGCCTTCGCCGCGGCTCCAGCCGGAGCCGACGCGGCATTTGTCGCAACCGAAGCCGTTTCAAGCAGGCTCGCCCCGCCTTGGCCGGTGCCTTTTTGGCCGGCTGCGGTCTGCTCGATATCCACTGCCCCTGCGCGCGCACGCTGCGCCAGAGAGATCAGGTCGGAGAAAAATCCGCTGCTGGCCCCCGCCTCACGCCGGTCGCGCCGGCCGCCGATGAATAGCCAGACACCGAAGACGATCAGCGCCACACTCACCAGCAGACTGAACAGTGACAACAGTACCACCATGCCCCCTGCGCCAACGAATATCAGGTGAAACTTGCCGTCGATTCCGTCGGTACGATAGGCATTGGCAGGATTGCTTGCGGAATAGAGGATGTCCACCGATTTGCCGATGGTGGGGCGGCCGCTGGAGCGTACCGACGAGGTGAACTGGTATTCCTGCCCATCCACGGTATAGCGGTAGCGAGGCGCATACATCGTCTCGCCGTCGCTGTTTCGGCCCTCTTCCACCTCGACAATGGTGCCTTGCGTTTCCACCCCATCGGTCAATTCATCCGGTGCCGTCAGGTTGCCGGCGCCCATGAACATGAGCCCGAAGACAACGCCGAAAATGCCGCCGAACAGCCCGCCCTTTTTGCCATTGCGGCCATCGGTCACGCCGCGGATGGTGCCGAACAGCCCCTCGGCGACCAGGACTGCGCCGGCGGTCATCTTTGCCGCTCCCCGAGCCGCAGGATCGCCGGACCAGTTGGTGGACACTGTGTTCATGAAGTGCTTGATACGCTGAAGCATGGCCCCCCCTTGCGCCAGTTACCAATGGATATAGAGTGCCAAGTAAATGACGGTCAGGCAATCACGCTGCCAGAAATAGCGCCAGACCCCTATCGAGGGGCAGCAGGCAGCGAATCCGGACCTGATTCTCAGTGTCCATTGGTGTTTTCACCGCACGCCGTGCTCTGGTCGGGGGCAGGACGCTAGTGCACCTTGCCCAGCCATGCCGTCAGCTGGTCCGTGACCCGTGGATCGCGCAGCATTGCCAGGTGACTGAGGTCATAGAGAATCTGCGTGTGGTCGGGTTCCAGGGCAAGATCGTACTGTGGGTTGCCGTGCCTCCCCGTTGCGCTCGAGGGATGTACGAGGCCGTCGCCCAGCAATCGGCCAGCTCGCTCCCCGGATTTTTTTGACAGGGTTGCGGCGATGGCAAAGTGCTCGATGTTCCGCGGCAGCGGCGTGGGGACCCGGTAGTCGGCGTTGTCGCTGTGTGCGTCGTGATGTTGCCAGTCGTCGTCGCGCAGGTTGCCGTGACGCAGATCGGTAATGCCGTCGCTACGAATTCTGCCAAGTAGCGCAAATGGCGCGGTATAGGGGCTGTAGGTGAGTATTTTCTGCAGCCAGAAACCACCCCGTTCCATCACCGCGCCATGGTGCGGTGTGCCGATGTACACGGCCTTGTCGACCCGTTCCAGCCAGCCCTGTGCTTCCTCTTGCGCCACGTGCATGGCACTGCGCGCCACCAGCCCGCCCATGCTGAAACCCACGAAGGTAATGGACTGCACCGGTCCGGGCCAGCTGGCCACCAATGCGGCGAGCGCCGCGGACAGCTCCCGCCCGTTCCAAGAAATATGTTTCCCCGAGTTGTAGGTGACATAGACCGGGGTGAAGCCCTGCTGGCGGGCCAGGGTCTCAATGTGGTTGTGATTCTGCCAGGTCCACTCCCGGTCGTTCATGCTCAGGCCGTGGACGGCGATCAGCAGCCGACCGCCCGGTTTTCCGCTGCAGTCGCCCTGCCCGGGCAGGCCGACCCGCAACCGCATTGGAATGGCCAGCGGATTGCCGGTTCGCGCCAGGTGATCGCCGCAGACACCATTCAGCGCGGCGATGATCGCCTCGCGGTTGGGACCCGGCGGTGCCAGGCTGTCCAGCTGCGACGAAAACCGTCGCAAGGCGATATCGAGGCCGCTGCGGGAGACCCCGTTGACCTTGCGGATGGCGCGATGCACAAAACCGGCAATCCCCGGCGCGGAGCCCTCCGGGGCCTCGCCCAGGGGCCATGCCCCAGCGGCGATGTTGCGGTACATGCCCTCGACGATATGGGTAACGCCGTCGACGGCATCAAATACCAGATGGGCGCCGCCGCGCAGGGTCTTGCCTGTTTCCATGACTGCTCCCCCGGGGTGCCATCGTCTCAGCATAGCGCATTTGCCGGGGGCGGTGTTGGCGAGAAAAGACTCGGTTCCCAAATCACTCAATAACCGAATTGAAAGCGAGCAGGTCACGGTTCTTGTGTTGGATGTTGACCCACTTGGAGGTATCTACAAATGAGCATACAAATCATTGAGAGCAATGGCGTGCCTGAGTATGCAGAGGCACCAATTGCCGACTACCGGGCATTAATCGAAAAGGCTGAAATGCTGGATGATGCTACAGGGCTGTCACAGCCGTACATCGCGTAGATTGAGACCGGCCAAGCGTGAAGATCGCGTAGATGCATATAGAGCTAATGCCAATGTGCTGAAAGTCAGCATAGATGACTTGGTATAAAAGGCAAGAAAACCAAAAGCTATTACAGCGTCAATTGCTGCCTCGCAACGCGCAACCGATGGCGAGCTGATCTGGCAAACAGGTGAACTCTCTACCCGCAGATGCCAACCAGTGCCAGACATTGCCTTTACGTGCCGGTCACTCCCACTCAATCGTCGCCGGCGGCTTGCTGCTCACATCGTAGGTCACCCGCGAAACCCCGGATATCTCATTGATAATCCGGTTGGACACGGTCTCCAGCAACTCATAGGGCAAATGCGCCCAGCGCGCTGTCATGAAATCCACGGTTTCCACTGCACGCAGGGCAATCACCCATTCATAGCGGCGACCATCCCCCACCACGCCCACGGATTTCACCGGCAGGAACACGGCAAAGGCCTGGCTGGTTTTGTGGTACCAGTCCGCGCGGTGCAGCTCTTCAATAAAAATGGCATCGGCGCGGCGCAGCAGCTCGGCGTATTCCTTTTTCACTTCGCCCAGAATCCGCACGCCGAGGCCGGGGCCCGGGAAGGGGTGACGGTAGACCATGTCGTAAGGCAGGCCTAGTTCCAAGCCAATGCGTCGCACTTCATCCTTGAACAACTCACGCAGGGGCTCCACCAGCTCCATCGCCATGTCGTCCGGAAGGCCACCTACGTTGTGGTGTGACTTGATCACATGAGCCTTACCGGTTTTCGCACCGGCAGATTCAATCACGTCTGGGTAGATAGTGCCCTGGGCCAGCCAGTTCACATCCTTGAGCTTGGTAGCCTCATCGTCGAACACCTCGATAAAGGTGTTACCGATGATCTTGCGCTTGGCCTCCGGATCCGCCTCGCCGGCAAGCTTGCCGAGGAACAGGTCCTCCGCATTCACGCGGATGACTTTCACGCCCATGTTGCGCGCAAACATCTCCATAACCTGGTCGCCTTCGTTCAGGCGCAGGAGACCATTGTCGACAAACACACAGGTTAACTGGTCGCCGATGGCGCGGTGCAACAGCGCCGCCACGACCGAGGAATCCACACCACCCGACAGGCCCAGCAGTACCTTGCCACTGCCCACGGTATCCCGCACGCGCGCGATCGCATCATCGACAATATTGGCCGGCGTCCACAGCGCTGCGCAACCACACAGCTCCAGCACGAAGTGCTCGAATATGCGCTTGCCCTGCAGGGTATGGGTCACTTCCGGGTGAAATTGGATGCCGTAGAACGGCTTGCTGCGGTGTGCCATGCCGGCAATCGGGCAACTGTCGGTGGCCGCCACCAGTTCGAAGTCCGGTGGTAACTCAATGACCTTGTCGCCGTGGCTCATCCACACATCCAGCAGGCTGTTACCGGCGCTGTCGAAGTGATCCCGGATGTCGTGAAACAGGCCTGCCTGGGTCACCAGGCGAATCTGTGCGTAGCCAAACTCACTGGTCGGCGAGGCGCTCACCTGCCCGCCAAACTGCTCGGCCATGGTCTGCATGCCGTAGCAGATGCCCAACACCGGCACACCCAGCTCGAACACGCATGCCGGCGCCCGCGGCGAGCCCGGGGAGGGCACCGATTCCGGGCCGCCGGACAGGATGACGCCGCTGGGCGCAAACTCGCGGATCTCGCTTTCGCTCATGTCGAAGGCGCGGATTTCGCTGTATACACCCACCTCCCGCACGCGACGCGCAATCAGCTGGGTGTACTGGGACCCGAAATCCAGGATGAGGATCCGGCTGGCGTGAATATCTGCTGTCATTGCGGTTGGGCCCTAGCGCACCGGGTAATTCGGCGCTTCCTTGGTGATCGAGACGTCGTGCACGTGGCTTTCCGACATGCCTGCGGCAGTCACCCGCACAAACTCGGGGCGGGTGCGCATGTCGTCGATGGTGGGGCTGCCGGTGTAGCCCATGGCGGAACGCACACCGCCCATCAACTGGTGAATAATCGCGGACACCGGGCCCTTGTAGGGTACGCGGCCCTCGATACCTTCCGGCACGAGCTTCTCCGCACCTTTGCCGGCATCCTGGAAGTAGCGGTCGGAGGACCCCTGGGTGCGCGACATGGCGCCCAGTGAGCCCATGCCGCGGTACGCCTTGTACGTACGCCCCTGGTAAAGCTCCACCTCACCCGGCGCCTCTTCCGTGCCGGCGAACATGCTGCCCATCATCACCGCGTGGGCACCGGCCACCAGCGCTTTGGCGATGTCGCCAGAGAACCGGATACCGCCATCGGCAATCACAGGCACATCGTGCTCCGCCAGTGCCGCAACCACATTGGAAATGGCGCTGATTTGCGGCACCCCGGTGCCGGTCACAATGCGCGTGGTGCAAATGGAGCCCGGGCCGATGCCCACCTTCACCCCGTCGGCACCTGCCTGCGCGAGTGCCAGCGCGGCGGCGGCAGTGGCGATATTGCCACCAATCACCTGCACCGACGGGTAATCGGCCTTGATCTGGCGCACGCGCTCGATCACGTTGTGCGAATGGCCGTGCGCGGTGTCCACCACCAACACATCAACCCCCGCCCGCATCAACGCCGCAACGCGATCGCCGGTATCGGGGCTGGTACCCACGGAGGCGCCGACCCGCAATTGCCCGTAGGAGTCCTTGCAGGCCATGGGGAAGCTCTCGGCCTTGTCGAAATCCTTGACCGTGATCATGCCACGCAGGTCAAAGTGCTCGTTGACCACGAGAATCTTCTCGATACGGTGGTGGTGCAGCAGGCGCTGGACCTGTTCGGAGCTGGCCCCCTCGCGAACCGTGACCAGTTTGTCCTTGGGCGTCATCAGCTCGGACACCGATTTGGTGGGGTCGGACTCGAAGCGGGTATCTCGGCGCGTCACGATACCCACAAGGTCCTTGCCATTGAGCACGGGTACCCCGGAGAAGCCGTGCGCGTTGGTCAGCTCCCGCAGCTCCGCCAGCGAGGCGTTCTGCTGGATGGTGATAGGATCCTTGACCACGCCGCTCTCGAACTTCTTCACGCGGCGCACCTGCTCGGCCTGCTCCGCAATAGTCATACTCTTGTGGATAATGCCGATGCCGCCTTCCTGCGCCAGGGCAATGGCCAGGCGCGCTTCGGTCACTGTGTCCATGGCCGCCGACACCAGCGGTATATTCAGCTCGATGCCGCGGGTGAGCCGGGTACGCAACGACACATCACTGGGGATGACATCGGAGTACCCGGGCAGCAGCAATACGTCATCGAAAGTGAGGGCTTCCTGGGCGATACGCAACATGGGAATCTCCGGCTGGCGGGTAGCAGCTAAACATGCAATTATAAATCTTCTGGCCACTACAGGTAAACCAAAGTCCGTGCTGCAACACCCTACTTCCGGCAATCCGCCCACGCTGACCGTTGGCCAGCTGAACCGGGAAGCGCGGCGCCTGCTGGAAAGCCACTTTGACTACGTGTGGGTTGAAGGCGAAATCAGCAATTTCGCCGCCCCCTCCTCAGGCCACTGGTATTTCTCCCTCAAGGACAGCGGCGCCCAGGTGCGCTGCGCCATGTTCCGCAATCGCAACCAGCACATGCGGGTAAAACCCGCCAATGGTATGGCCATCCGGCTGCGCTGCAGGGTTTCGCTGTATGAGGGTCGCGGCGAATTCCAGCTGATTGTGGAGCACCTGGAGCACGCGGGAGCAGGCGCGCTGCAGGCGGCATTCGAGCGCCTGCGCGATAAGCTGCAGGCCGAAGGATTGTTTGCGGCAGAACGCAAGCGTGCCCTGCCCGAAGAGGTACGCACGCTGGGCGTGATTACCTCGGCCACCGGCGCCGCCATTCACGACGTGCTCACCGTGCTGCGACGGCGCTGCCCCGGTATGCGGGTTCTGCTGCTGCCGGTGGCGGTGCAGGGAGAGGCCGCGGCCGGTGAGATTGCCGCCGCCCTGGCGCGCGCCAATCGCTGGCAGGCGGCGGGCGAGGCGCACTTCGACGCCCTGCTGGTGACCCGCGGCGGCGGTTCGCTGGAGGATCTGTGGGCATTCAATGAAGAAGTGGTTGCGCGGGCCATTGCCGCCAGCGCGCTGCCCGTGGTGAGCGCAGTGGGCCACGAAGTCGATATCAGCATCGCCGATATGGTGGCGGACCAGCGCGCCCCCACACCCTCTGCCGCGGCGGAGCTGTTGAGCCCCGACCAGCGCGAGCGCGCCGCGCTGCTGGATCGACTGGAACAAGCCATGGCCGGGCGCATGCGCCTGCGCCTGGAGCGGGCCGAGCGCGACCTGCATCACCTGCGGCAGCGCCTGCGCCACCCGGGCCAGCTGCTGCGTGAACAAGCGCAACGGCTGGACGAGGTGGAACAGCGCCTGCTGCGGGCCCAACGCGGGCATTTGCGCGAGCAACACGGGCGGCTGGCCGTGCTGGAGCACCGCATCCGGGCGCGCTCACCCGAAGCGCGCCTGCACACATTGAATAATCAGGTGACGCAGCTGGAGCAGCGGCTGCAGCGCGGGGTGCACCAGCAGCTGCGCGGCGCGGCGTCACGCCTCGGCCACCTCTCCCAATTGCTGGATTCAGTCAGCCCGCTGGCCACCCTGAGCCGTGGCTACAGTATTCTGCGTGACGAACACGGCGCTGTTGTGCGCGATGCAACCAAGGTGCAGGAGGGCTCTCAACTGGACGCCCGGCTGGCGCGGGGCGAGTTGCGGCTGCAGGTACTCGCGAAGCGGTAACGCCAGCGAGTTCAGTACTTGGCGGGAAGCCGGGTGTTGATGATGATGTGGCGGCCTTCGAAACGAATGTATTCGCCGATGGTGAGGTCCTTCAGAATGCGCGCCACCATCTCCCGTGAAGCCCCCACCCGATCCGCAATATCCTGCTGGGTGAGTTTTTCCGGAATGAACAGGGTGCCATCGCCGCGCTCTTCGGACAGGTCCATCAGCACATTGGCGACGCGGCCATACACATCCTGCAGGGCCAGGCTCTTGACGTCGGCGGTGAGTTTGCGCACACGCTGGGCCAGGTTGCTGATGAGCTTGCGCGCAATACTCGGGTGCTCATCAAGCACGCGGTTGAAGTCTTCTTTGAAGATGATGCAGAAGGAGCACTTCTCTACTGTGCGCACAGACGCCGACCGCAGTGAGTCATCAAGCAGCGCCAGTTCACCAAAATAATCGCCGGCGCCCTGGGTGTTCATGATGAACTCTTTGCCATTCTTGTCGCTGCAGTAGACCTTGACCTTGCCGCTTTCGATCACGAACAGCGAATCCGCCGGATCATTTTCGTGGATCACGACAGTATTCTTCGGAAATGACCGGCTGGTACTGCTGCTGGCCAGTGCGTCCAGTTCCTCTCGCGAGAGCCCCTGAAATATTTCTACTTGCTGCAACATGCTTGTTATTCCTGCCTCATGCAAAGCCTGTCCCTGAAGCCATGACCACATACTACCTCAAGTGTCACGGCAAACACACCTGTCAGGGCAATTACTACACGGTACCGACACACCCCGCCCTTCTTATATAACGAATGAAAGTCTGATTTCCACACTAATCCGCGCATCGCTATACTGCAGGCCACTATGCGACCTGGAACCCGCGCCACGTGAGCAACAACAGCACAGACTCGCCCGACCTCTGGAGCCACCTTGTGCGCGGCGCTGTTACCGACCTGCGCGCGCTCGCCAGCGCCAGTGGTGAGGACATGCCGCCCTCCGCGCTGGAGGATCTGCAGCGTATTTTCAGCCTGGCCATCACGTTGGAAGAACAGCTGGCAGCGCCAAGCACCCACCACGACCTGATGAACACCATCTCTGCCATGCGCGGCTATGCGGAAATGCTGCAGGAGGATATCGGTGCGCAACAGCCGGCGCTGAACGACAGCCTCACGCGGCTCCTGAAAGCGACCGAGAACGCCAGCGTGGGCGCAGCCAGCGGAATTGCGGCGCAACGCGCACCGGCCATGGCGGCAGAACCCGGCTTCATACTTGCCGTGGACGACCTGGCGGAAAACCGCGAGCTGGTGGCCCGCTACCTGTCCCGCTCCGGCCATCTGGTGGTGACCGCCGCCAGCGGTGCCGAGGCGCTGCGCGCGCTGGCGGAATCGGATGTCGACGTCGTACTCCTCGACCTGATGATGCCCGACATGGACGGCCGCGAAGTGTTGCGGCGCATCAAAGCCAACCCCGACTGGCGCGCCACACCGGTTATCGTCATATCGGGCAGCCAAGACATGGACGGCATCATTGCCTGCATCGAGGCCGGCGCCGACGACTACCTGTTCAAGCCCTTCAACCCGGTACTGCTGCAGGCGCGGATCAAGGCGGGCATTGAGCGCAAACGCTGGCACGACCGTGAGGAGCAGTACCGGCAGCAGCTTGAACGCAATGAGAAATTCATCCGCGCCACCTTCGGGCGCTACCTGTCCGATGAGATCGTCACCGACATTCTGGAGCGCCCGGAGGGCCTGGAGCTGGGCGGCGACCTGCGCGAAGTGACCATCATGATGTCGGATATTCGCGGTTTTACCAGCCTCAGTGAGCACCTCGGCCCGGCAGAAGTGGTCGCCATGCTGAATCGCTACCTCGGCGCCATGACGGACATCATCATGGCGCACAACGGCACCATCGATGAGTTCATCGGCGATGCCATTCTGGCGGTATTCGGCGCCCCCCAACGGCGCGATGACGACGCCGACCGCGCGGTCCGCTGTGCCCTGGCCATGCAGGCCGCCATGCAGGGCATCAACGCCGACAACGCTGCCGCCGGCCTGCCCGCTCTCGCCACCGGCATCGCCCTCAATACCGGCGCGGTGATCGCCGGCAACATCGGCTCCGAGCGGCGCAGCAAATACGGCTTTGTCGGCCACCCCATGAATGTCACCTCGCGCATTGAAGACCATTGCCGGGGCGGCGAAATACTCATATCAGACAGCACCGCGGTCAAGCTTAGCGGCCGCTACACGCTGAGCGACCGCCGCGAGCTGGAGGCCCGCGGCCTGGACCAGACTGTGTTGGTGCACCGCATCGAGGAATACCGTGATGGCTGAACAGGCGCCGATCCTGCTGGTTGAAGACAATGAAATCAACTGTGAGATGCTGAGCCGGCGGCTGACCCGCGCCGGGCTCAGCGTGATCACCGCCGCCGATGGCGTGCAGGCCCTGCAGCTTATGGCCAGCGCACAACCCGCGCTGGTGCTGATGGATATGAACCTGCCGGTGATGGACGGCTGGAGTGCCTGCCGCGCGGCACGCCAGAACCCGGCGCTCAAGGATATCCCCATCATCGCCCTGACCGCGCACGCCATGGAGACCGACCGACAAAGCGCCCTGGCCGCGGGCTGCGATGACTACGCGACCAAGCCGATCGACTTCCCCGACCTGCTGAGCAAAATCCGCCGGTTGTTGCCCGCATGAGTCTGCGTCGCCGCCTCACGCTTTCCCTCTGCACCATCCTCGTGCTGTTCTCGATCAACGTGGGAACACATTTCTGGGGGAGTTATGCGCGGCAGGAGAGCATGCTCGCCTACCGCAGTTCGGTCACCGCGGCACAGCTGTCGACAGATGCGGCACAGTTGCTGGAAAACCAGCGCCAGCAGATTCTGGTGCTGGAAACCCTGCGCGAAACCACCGGCGACATGCTGGACAGCGAAGAACTGGTGGATGCGGAAACGGATATCGCCACCATCGACAGCAAACTCAGCGAACTCGGCGCACTGACCAGCGAAGTCACACGGCCCCAGTATGAGCGCCTGCAACAGGCCAGCCGCTACCTGCTGGACAGCTGGCTGGCCTTCTATCGCAACTTCAACAACCCCGATTTCGATAGCGATATCGACGACCCGCTACCCTTCGTGGAAACGCTTGAGCACCTGCGCCAGCTGGAGCAGCGCCAGGCGTTTATCGCCGCACAGCGCTCTACCATTATCGATCGCACCATTGCCCTCACCGACCGCATTACGGTAATCGGTTTTATCGCCACCATTTTTCTCACCGCGTTACTCGGCTTCTTCCTGCTGCGCTACACCAAGCGCTCCCTGAAGCGGCTCAAGCGCGGCACCCAGCGCCTCGGCATGGGAGACCTGGACTACCGCATCGAT
The DNA here is from genome assembly GCF_000423125.1 of Haliea salexigens DSM 19537. Taxonomy (GTDB): domain Bacteria; phylum Pseudomonadota; class Gammaproteobacteria; order Pseudomonadales; family Halieaceae; genus Haliea; species Haliea salexigens. The sequence continues at coordinate 46,840 of NZ_AUHJ01000002.1, read as the reverse complement.
GACTTCGACGACCGCGGCGAACTGGGCGACCTGGCGAAGGCCTTCAACGACATGTCAGACAAGTTGCGCCGGGCCATCGAGGATGTACGTCAGGCCAAGGACGACGCCGACGATGCCAACGCGGCCAAGAGCCGCTTCCTCGCCAATGTCAGCCATGAGTTGCGCACACCACTCAACGCTATTATTGGCTACAGCGAAATGTTGCAGGATGAGCTGGGGGACCCCGGCGAGGTGGACCGCGAGCAGTTCCACAGCGACCTGGAGAAAATCGTACGCTCAGGGCGCCAGCTACTGGCCCTGATCAACGACATTCTCGACCTGTCGAAAATCGAAACCGGGAAGATGACCCTGCATCTGGAGACCTTCGCGACAGGCGATATCCTGCAGCAGGTGTGCGATGCCATGACCCCGCTGCTACGCGACCGCCACAATCGCTTGTATGTGCCGGACTGGACCACCCTGCCACCACTGCATAACGACGCCACCCGCTTCCGGCAAATCTTCCTCAACCTGCTGAGCAACGCCTGCAAGTTCACCCGCAATGGGGACGTGCACCTCACGGCGGCGCCCTCCCACCGCGATGGGCAGGACTGGTGGCAGTTTACGGTGCGCGATACCGGCATCGGCATGGACGCCGCGCAGCAGGCGCGTATATTCGATGCCTTCGTGCAGGCCGAAAATGCTATCAGTGCCAATTATGGCGGCACGGGGCTGGGGCTGGCGATTTGCCGGGAGTACTGCGAGCTGATGGGCGGGCATATCAGCGTGGAAAGCACGCCCGGTGTGGGCTCTGCGTTTACGGTTGAACTGCCCGCGAAGGCCCCAGCGTCAGCTCACGCAAACGCTTGATAGCCTCCTCGCGTTTCTGCAGATCTTCACGCAGCGTAGCGTTGCTGCTTTCCAGATCGGAGATGTGCCGGTTGAGCAGCGCGAAAGCGGCCAGTGAGTCGCGCATGAGCAGCGCGGTAGGGTGCACCTGCATTTCCGCGGTGAGCTGCGCCACCAGCCTGCGGAAGGTCGCCTCAGCCGCGTCATGGTCGTAGAACGGGCTATCAGGCAGCATACCCAGATAGGCAATGGCGATATCCGCCTCCCACTGCGCGGCGGGCTCCACCTCCAGCCGCTTGTAGCGCTGGAAATGCTGCAGCGCGGCAACGGCGTCCCCTTCACTCAAGGCACGATAGCCCCGCTCAAGAAAAGTGTAATCGCGGCTGGCGGGCGTGGCACAGGCACACTCGGACTGGGAGGGCAGGTTCAGGGTGAGCTCCGGGGCGGGGGCCGCCGCCACGCCGGTCTCAGCCACTGGCGCCTGCTGCGGCGGATCGGCCGCTTCCGGCACGGTGGCGCAGGCCGCTAAGCCAAGCATTACACTCGCCAACAACAGCGACGCCGGCAGATTACTCACGGGAATACCCTCGCACTGAGCCTCAGGGCATCAGTGTAACACCGCGGCATGAACACCGCTAAGGCGCAGGCAGGTAGGGCTGGCCTCATTCCGGGCGCAGGTGCGGAAACAGCAATACATCGCGAATGGAAGGCGCATCGGTCAGCAGCATGACCAGCCGATCAATGCCGATACCTTCACCCGCGGTTGGTGGCATGCCGTACTCCAGTGCCCGAATGTAATCCGCATCGTAATGCATGGCCTCTTCATCACCGGCATCTTTCTCTGCGACCTGGGCGCGGAAACGTTCCGCCTGGTCCTCGGCGTCATTCAGTTCCGAAAAGCCATTGGCGATCTCGCGTCCGCCGACGAAAAACTCGAAGCGATCGGTGACGAAGGGGTCGGCATCGCTGCGCCGGGCAAGCGGCGAGACCTCGGTGGGATAAGCGGTGATAAAGGTCGGCTGGTCCAGCCGGTGCTCAACGGTTTTCTCGAAGATCTCGATTTGCACCTTGCCCAGCCCCCAGCTCGGCTTGAGCGGGATACCCAGTTCCTCGGCAATGGCGCGCGCACCATGCTCATCCGCCAGCGCTTCGGCGTGCATACCGGGGTTGTGGCTGAGAATGGCGTCGAACACCGTCATGCGCTGGAAGGGCCGCGAGAAGTCGTACTCCGAGCCCTGGTAGACCACCCGCGTATCACCCAGCACGCTGGCCGTGAGCTGCCGCAGCATGTCCTCGGTGAGGTCCATGGCATCGCGGTAGTCGGCGTAGGCCCAGTAGAACTCGAGCATGGTGAATTCAGGGTTGTGCCGGGTCGACAGCCCTTCATTGCGGAAGTTGCGATTGATTTCATACACCTGCTCGAACCCGCCCACCACCAGGCGCTTGAGGTACAGCTCTGGTGCGATACGCAGGTACATATCCAGGTCCAGCGCATTGTGATGGGTGACGAAGGGCTTGGCCGCGGCACCGCCCGGAATCACCTGCATCATGGGGGTTTCCACCTCCATGAAACCGCGCCCGTCCATGTAGTCGCGGATGAAGCGCACAATGCGCGAACGCAGGGTAAACACGGCGCGGGACTCGGCGTTCACAATCAGGTCCACATAACGCTGACGGTAGCGCAGCTCCTGGTCTGACAGGCCGTGGTATTTGTCCGGCAGCGGGCGCAGGGCCTTGGTCAGCAGGCGCGCGCTGTTCATGTTGATGTACAGGTCGCCCTTGCCCGACTTGTGCACGGGCCCTTCGGCACAGACGATATCCCCCAGGTCCCAGCTCTTGATCTCGGCCAGGGTCGCCTCGTCGAGGCCCTTGCGGTTGAGGTACAGCTGGATCTGGCCGGAGCCATCCTGAATCAGCAGAAACGCGCCGCGGTTGCGAATCAAACGCCCGGCAACAGCGAAGCGCTGGTCGTCCTCTTCGAGCTGCTCCTTGCTGCTCGCGCCGTATTCGCGCTGCAGGTCAGCCGCCCAGCCCGTGCGCCGGAAATCGTTGGGGAAGGCGTTGCGCTGCGTGCGCAGCTGTCGCAGCTTGCCGCGCCGCTCGGCGACCAGCTTGTTCTCCTCGTCCGGGCCGCGCACGGCCTGATCCTGCTCTTTCATAATGGTGTCCTACAGCCCTTTCTTCAATGAGGCTTCGATAAACAGATCGATATCCCCGTCCAGCACAGCCTGGGTATTGCTCGTCTCCACGCCGGTGCGCAAGTCCTTGATACGCGACTGGTCCAGTACGTAGGAGCGGATCTGGCTGCCCCAGCCGATATCGGCCTTGCTGTCTTCGGTGGCCTGCTTGGCCTCGCTGCGCTTGTGCATCTCCAGCTCGTACAGTTTGGCGCGCAACATCTTCATCGCCCGGTCCCGGTTCTGGTGCTGCGAGCGCTCGGTCTGGCAGGACACCACAACACCGCTCGGGTTGTGCGTGATACGGACGGCGGAATCGGTCTTGTTCACGTGCTGACCACCCGCGCCGCTGGAGCGGTAGGTATCGACGCGCAAGTCCGCGGGGTTGATATCGATTTCGATATCGTCATCGATTTCAGGCGCCACGAATACCGACACGAATGACGTGTGCCGCCGGTTGCCGGAATCGAAGGGTGATTTGCGCACCAGACGGTGCACACCGGTTTCCGTGCGCAACCAGCCGAAGGCGTACTCACCCTCAAAATGAATCGTCGCGCTCTTGATGCCGGCCACTTCCCCGGCCGACACTTCGATCAGGTCGGTTTTGAAGCCGCTCGCTTCGCCCCAGCGCAGGTACATGCGCAGCAGTATTTCCGCCCAGTCCTGAGCCTCCGTGCCGCCAGAGCCGGACTGGACATCCAGGTAGGCGTTGTTGGGGTCCATTTCGCCGGAGAACATGCGCCGGAACTCCAGCTGCTCCAACTGTTTAACCAGCGCTTCGATATCGGCACGCACTTCGGCGACCGTTCCCTCGTCATCTTCCACCGCTGCCAGTTCCAGCAGGTCGGCGGCATCACCGGTAGCACCGTCAAGGTGTTCAATGGTGGAGACGATTTTCTCCAGCGCGGCGCGCTCACGGCCCAGCTCCTGCGCGCGCTCAGGCTTGTCCCATACGCTGGGTTCGGCGAGCTCCAGCTCTACTTCGGCGAGACGCTCCTTGCGGGTATCGAAGTCAAAGATACCCCCTCAGCACGGCGGTGCGTGCCTCGATATCCTTGAGGGTCTGTAACAGCGGGTTGATCTCTAACATGGTGAGCGAGTCCTGCGGGAAAAGGCGCGCAGTGTACCGTAGCGAGGAAAAACAGGCTACAGCGCCTCCAGCTGCTCGATCATGAGCTGCAAGGTACGCCGCCCGCGGAAGGCGTTTACATCCAGCCGGAAAGCGGCATGCACCCATTCCCTGCTCTCGTCCGGCCACAGGTCCAGGTCCACGTTGAAGGCGATGGCGTCGAATACGTCGCTCGACCCCGGCCGGCCAAGCACCAGCTTGAGGTGTTTACCCCCCACCAGCCGTTGCTGCACGATACGGAACCGGCCATCGAACAGCGGTTCCGGAAAGTGCTGCCCCCAGGGCCCACCCAGGCGCAGGGTTTCAGCGAGCGAAAGATCAAACTCCGCCGCGTCGAGTTCGCCATCGGACTCCAACACCGCCTCCAGGTCGAGGTCGCGCCCGTGTCGCTCAACTTCCGCCACGAAAGCCGCCGCGAAAGCGGCATAGTGAGCCCGTGGCAAGGTGAGGCCGGCGGCCATGGCGTGGCCGCCAAAGCGGGTGAGCAGTCCCGGATGGCGCGTTGCGATGGCATCCAGGACATCGCGTACATGTATGCCCTGAATCGACCGCGCGGACCCCTTCAGGTCGTCGCTACCGGCGCCGGCGTCGGCAAACACCACAGTCGGCCGGTGCAGGCGCTCCTTCACTCGCGAGGCGAGAATCCCAATCACACCCTGGTGCCAGCCGGGTTCATAAAGCGTAATGCCCGCCGGCACATCGCCCTCATGGGACATAGGCCCCAGGCCCTCCAACAGTGCCAGCGCTTCCTCCTGCATGCCCTGTTCTATGCTGCGGCGCTCTTCATTCAAGCGCTGCAAGCGGCCCGCATAGTCATTGGCAACCGCTCGACCGGGCGCCAGCAGGCATTCGATGCCGATAGACATGTCATCCAGCCGTCCGGCGGCATTGAGACGCGGCCCCACCGTGAAACCCAGGTCTGAGGCCACGGCATTGCCGGGGTCGCGGCCGGCCACCTCCAGCAGGGCGAGAACGCCCGGACGCGCCTGGCCGCGTCGAATACGCTGCAACCCCGCGGCCACCAGAATACGGTTGTTGCGATCCAGTGGCACCACATCGGCCACGGTGCCCAGCGCCACCAGGTCCAGATACTCGGCCAGGTTCGGTTCGGGCAGCGCCTGTTGTTGAAACCAGCCGCGACGGCGCAGCTCGGCGCGCAGCGCCAGCATGACGTAGAAGATCACGCCAACGCCGGCCAGTGCCTTGCTGGCGAAGCTACAACCCGGCTGGTTCGGATTGACGATGACCTCTGCGGCCGGCAGCTCGCTGCCTGCCAGGTGATGATCGGTGACCAGCGTGGCAATACCCAGCGCGCGCGCCGCCAGCACGCCGTCAATGCTGGCAATGCCATTGTCCACGGTGATGATCAGGTCCGGCTGTCGGTCCGCCGCGAGCGCTACGATTTCGGGAGTGAGGCCGTAACCGTACTCGAAACGGTTGGGTACCAGATAGTCAACATGCGCGGCACCGAGCGCGCGCAACGCGCCGAGTGCCAGTGCCGTGCTGGTTGCGCCGTCAGCGTCGAAATCACCGATGACCAGTAGTCGCCGTCCGGTGGCGAGCGCGTCGGCCAGCAGGTGCGCTGCCGCGTCGGCTCCCGTCAGCGTGTCCGGTGGCAGCAGCTCCCGCAGGGACATCTGCAACTCGGCAGATTGCCTGACGCCGCGGTTGGCGTACACCCGCGCCAACAGCGGCGACAATTCACCCGAGGAGAGCAGCGGCACCGCTTCCGGCGCGCGGCGAACAACCCGTCGAATCATCCGGTGGGCGCTCAGGCGCCGAGGTTGTTCGCCATGAAGGCCTGCACGGCGGCCAGGTCGCAGGGCAGCACTTCAAAGCGCTCTGTGCGGTCAAACAGGTCAGAGAGATGCAACGGCAAAGGTGGTTCACAACCCACCACCGCGCGCTGAATCGCCTGTGGGAACTTGGCCGGGTGCGCAGTGGCGAGAGTCACCACCGGAATGCCGTCACCGATGCCCGAGGCCAGCGCTGCCTTCACCCCGATCGCGCTGTGCGGGTCGAGCAGATACTCGGAATCCTGCCACACGGCGGCAATTTGCGCACAGGTTTCCTCGTCGGGCACACGATAGCTGGAAAACAGGGCGCGGGCGCGCTGCATCGCGGTATCCGAGAAATGTATATCGCCGCGATCGAAGTCTCGCATCATGGCAGCCACGGTAGCGCCATCACGGTCGTACAAATCAAACAGCAGGCGTTCGAAATTGCTGGATACGGTGATATCCATACTTGGCGACAGGGTGTGCTCCAGCGACTGCCGGCCGTAGGTGGCGGTGGTCATCACCCGGTGCAGCACGTCGTTGCGGTTGGTGGCGATGATCAGCTGCGCAACAGGCAGGCCCATCTGGTGGGCCAGGTAGCCGGCAAAAATATCACCGAAGTTGCCCGTCGGCACCGAAAACGCCACGGGCCGCGCCGGACCGCCCAAGGCAACCGCTGCATAGAAGTAATACACGATCTGCGCCATGATGCGCGCCCAGTTGATCGAGTTGACGGCCACCAGGTGGCGGTCTTCCGGCAGGAAAATGCGGTCACCGAAACTGGCCTTGACCATGGCCTGGCAGTCATCGAAGTTGCCCTGCACGGCGATGTTGTGAATGTTGTCACCCACCACCGTGGTCATCTGCCGCCGCTGCACTTCGGATACGCGGTCGTGCGGGTGCAGGATGAAAATGTCGATATTCTTGCAGCGTTTGCAGCCTTCGATAGCCGCGGAACCGGTGTCTCCGGAGGTTGCCCCCATGATCACCACTTTTTGGTGGCGACGTTCCAGCACGTAGTCCAGCAGGCGCCCCAGCAGCTGCAGCGCGAAGTCCTTGAAAGCCAGCGTGGGCCCGTGGAACAGTTCCAGCACCCATTGATTGTGGCCAATCTGCACCAGCGGGGCGACTGCACCATGGCGAAACACCGCGTAGGTATCGGCGATAATCTCGCGCAGATCCTCGCGTGTAATGCAGTCACCCACGAACGGTTCGATGATGCGCTGCGCCAGCTGCGGATAGTCCATGCCCGCCATGGCGGCGATCTCGTCGCGGCTGAACCTCGGCAGTGTTGCCGGCACGTACAGGCCGCCATCAGAGGCCAGACCGGTCAGCAGGACCTCTTCGAAGTTCAGGGCGGGGGCCTGGCCCCGGGTGCTGATGTATTGCATGTTCGCTCCTGTTAGCCGTCCAGCGGCTCGACCCGGATCCTGACCACCTGACCGGTGATCGTGTCCAGCGCCTCGATTTCTGCCACGGCCGCGTCCACGCGGCCCTGTGCCGCGCGATTGGTCAGCACGATCAGCGGGACCGTCGCCTGCCCCGCCGCCGGCGCCTTCTGGATCAGGGCCTCGATGCTTATACCGTGGTCGCTGAAGATGGTCGCGATGCGCGACAACACGCCGGTGCGGTCCTCCGCCTCCATACGCAGGTACCAGGGTGTTTCCACTTCGGCCATCGGCACAATCGGCAGATCGCGCAGCGTTTCATTGGAGAACGACAGGGACGGTACCCGACTCACCTGGCCGGCGCTGAGGTCGCGCGCCAGATCCACCAGATCCGCCACGACTGCCGACGCGGTGGGTTTGCCGCCCGCACCCGCACCATAATAGAGCGTGGGGCCGACCGCGCTGCCCTCGACCAACACGGCGTTTTTGACACCATTGACGTTGGCCAGCAGACGGTCTTCGGGAATCAGCGTGGGGTGCACGCGTAACTCCACCCCGCTCGGCCCCTGTTTGGCAATACCCAGGTGCTTCACCCGATACCCCAGCTCTTCGGCGTAATCCAGATCCTGGGGCGTGAGGCGCGTAATGCCCTCGGTGTACACGGACGCAAACTGCAGCGGGATGCCGAAGGCAATGGAGGCAAGAATCACCAGTTTGTGCGCGGCATCAATGCCCTCCACATCGAAGGTAGGGTCTGCCTCGGCGTAACCCAGGGCCTGCGCCTCCGCCAGCACATCGGAAAACTCCCGACGGTGCTCGCGCATCTCGCTGAGAATGAAGTTGCCCGTACCGTTGATGATGCCTGCCAGCCACTCGATATGGTTGCCCGCCAGGCCCTCGCGCAGCGCCTTGATGATAGGGATACCACCGGCAACCGCGGCTTCATAGCGCACTGCAACGTTGTGCTCCGCCGCCAGCGCAAACAGCGCATTGCCGTGTTCGGCGATGAGCGCCTTGTTGGCCGTTACCACGTGCTTGCCGGCGCGGATGGCCGCTTCCACCAGCTCACGGGCAACCGTCGTGCCGCCGATCAATTCCACCAGCACGTCAACGTCCGGGTCGGCCACAACATCGAAAATGTCCCGGCTGACTCGCACACTGCCGGTATCGCAGGCAGGATTGTCGCGCCGCGCACCAATGTGCACAACGGCCAGAGGCGCCTGCGCGCGCGCAGCGATCGCCTCGGCGTTTTCCTGCAGCAGGTTGAAGGTGCCGCCGCCTACTGTACCCAGGCCGCAGATTCCGATTCTCACGGGTTGCACTGGAGTTCCCCCTGTTCCTTCATGATGCATCGTCACACCGTTCCCACGTGGCCATCGGCGCGAAACATGCGCTTGATATTACGCAGGGCCTGACGCGTGCGGTGTTCATTTTCAATCAGGCCAAAACGTACGTAGCCCTCACCGTATTCACCAAAACCGACGCCCGGCGACACCGCCACCTGCGCCTCCTGCAACAGCTTCTTGCTGAATTCCAGCGACCCCATAGCCTGATAGAAGTCAGGAATGCGTGCCCAGACAAACATGGTCGCCCGGGGCGGCGTGACCGGCCAACCCAGTGCATTGAGGCCGCTGCACAGCACATCACGGCGCGCTTTATACATGGCAGTGATTTCCTGCACACAGGTCTGGTCACCCTCCAGCGCCGCAATCGCCGCCACCTGGATGGGCGTGAACATCCCATAGTCGAGGTAGGACTTCATGCGCCCCAGCGCACCGACCAACTGCTTGTTGCCGCAGCAGAAGCCCACCCGCCAACCCGGCATGTTGTAACTCTTGGACATACTGAAGAATTCCACCGCCACTTCTCGTGCGCCCTCTACCTGCAGAATCGACGGCGCGACGTAGCCGTCGTAGCAGAGATCGGCGTAGGCGAGGTCCTGCACCACCCAGATCTGGTGTTCACGGGCAACAGCGATAACACGCTCAAAAAACTCCAGCTCCACCACCTGCCCGGTAGGGTTGGAGGGAAAACTCAGCACCAGCATCTTGGGCCGTGGCCAGCTGTTGCGGATGGCGTTCTCCAGCTCGTCGAAGAAACTGTTTTCGTCGCCCATCGGCACGTGGCGGATATCCGCGCCCGAGATCACGAAACCGTAGGGGTGGATGGGATAAGCTGGATTCGGCACCAGAATCGCATCGCCCGGGCCCGTGGTGGCGAGCGCCAGGTGTGCCAGGCCCTCTTTGGACCCCAGGGTAACAATCGCCTCGGTGCTCGGGTCCAGCGTCACGTCGTAGCGGCGCTGATACCAGTCGCAGATAGCCTTGCGCAGGCGCGGTATGCCCTTGGACTGGGAATAGCGGTGGGTGTCGCCGCGGCGCGCTGTTTCTACCAGCTTGTCGACGATGTGCGAAGGCGTTGGCTGATCGGGATTGCCCATACCGAAATCAATGATGTCTTCACCTGCCGCACGCGCCTGCTGCTTCAGTTCACCGATAATGTTGAACACATAGGGGGGCAAGCGCTGAATGCGCTGAAACTGGTCTTCCACTGCACAGGGACTCGGTTGGGCAGCCCATTACGGGCTGCAAACTAAAAAGGTGGCAAACAGTACTGAGTACACCCGTGGCTGTCAACGGAGGGAGCCGGCTAAACACGCCGGCTGCGCGCTATTGCAGGCCGAGCGTACCCATCAGCTCGTCCGCCGGCTGGTAACCGGGAATCATCTGGCCGCTGGCCGTGATAATGGCCGGCGTACCGCGCACGCCCATCGACTGGCCGAGCTGGTACTGGTCAGCCACAGGTGAACCCTGACACACGTTCTCGGTGACTGACTCGCCGTTTTTCAGACGCGTGAGGGCATCGGCGCGGTCGTTTGCACACCACGCCGTTGCCAGCTTGCGATACCCCTCGGAGGCCAGCCCGGAACGCGGGTAGGCGAGGTAGCGCACCTCCACGCCGCGCTTGTTCAGTTCCGGCACTTCGCGGTGCAGCTTCTGGCAGTAGAAACAAGTGACATCGGTGAACACCGTGATATGGGACCGCGTTTCCCCCTTGGCCGGGAATATGATCATGTCGGCGGGCGAGAGCGTTGCGAGCCGCTCGGCGCGTTCGCCATCACGGCGCTTTTCCGCGAGGTTCACATAACCCGCAGGCCCCACCGTGAACAGGTCGCCCACAATAAAGAACTGACCCGTACGGTTGGCGTAAACCAGCGGACCGTCGACCAGCTGTACCGCGTACATGCCCTCGATTTCACTGGGTTCAATCGTCGCCACCTTGAGCCCATCGGCCGGGCTTTCCAGCATCTGGCGCAGGGAGTCCGCTACGTCCGCAGGCACGGGGTCGGCAGCTCTGGCGGACACAACAGCACCCGCAAACAGGCAGGCCAGCAGAACAGTTAGGACTCGGTTGATCATGAACATTCCTCGGTTACGGGCGGCCTCTGCCGCCGGAGTTCGTGGTGCCGCGGCAGTTTGGAACACACCGCTTATGACAAGTTCCACACGGCTTGTTCACCCGCGCGGGTGATGCCGGGCGTGCAGTTCCTGCATGCGCTGCCGGGCGACGTGGGTGTAAATCTGGGTTGTGGTCAGGTCGCTGTGCCCCAGCAACATCTGCACCACACGCAGGTCTGCGCCGTGGTTCAGCAGGTGCGTGGCAAACGCGTGACGCAGCGTGTGCGGCGATAGCGGTTTACTGATCCCGGCACGCCGCGCGTAGATTTTAATACGATACCAGAAGGCTTGGCGAGTCATCATACTGCCGCGACGGCTGGGAAACACGGCCTCGCTGGGCACACCCCTGAGCAGTTCCTGCCGCGGGCCCACCAGAAAACGCTGTAACCAGCTCAACGCTTCCTCCCCCATGGGTACCAGCCGCTCCTTGCTGCCCTTGCCAAATACCCGTAGCACGCCCTGGTTCAGGCTGATCTGCACCAGCTGTAACCCGGTCAGCTCCGACACCCGCAAACCGCAGGCATAAAGCAGCTCCAGCATGGCGCGGTCGCGAAACTCCAGGGCATCACCGGTATCCGGCGCCGCCAACAGGCGCTCCACATCCTGTTCCGACAACGACTTGGGCAACGGGCGCCCCAGCTGCGGACTGTCGATATCCAGTGTCGGGTCCGCGTCGAGGCGCCCTTCGCGCAGCAGGTAGCGATAGAATCCGCGCGCGCAGGACATGAAACGCGCTGTCGACCGCGGTGATTGCCCCTTGCCGAGGCGTGCGGCGAGGTAGGCCTGCAAGTCGACGCGATCGGCTTCGAGGAGCCTCGCCTTGCGGCCCGCAAGCCACTGCTGATAGTGCCCGAGGTCACGGCGGTAGGCGTCCAGGGTATTGCCACTCAGGCCTTTCTCCAACCACAGCGCATCGAGGTATTGCTCAATGGCTGGGTCGAGTGAATCAGGCTGGGCACGCATGGGCCGCTAGCCTAGCACCGTTTGCCACGGCACAGAACTGCCGGATACGCAGGCACAAAAAAAGCGGCCAGGTGGGCCGCTTTCGCTGCTGCTTGCACGCCTTATTTGGCTGTCAGCTTTTCCTTGATACGAGCCGCTTTACCGGACAGTTCGCGCAGGTAGTACAGCTTGGCCTGACGCACGTCACCGCGACGCTTGACGGTCACACTGTCCACCAGGGGGCTGTAAGCCTGGAAGGTACGCTCGACGCCCACACCGTGGGAGATCTTGCGCACGGTGAAGGCAGAGTTCAGGCCGCGGCTGCGCTTGGCGATGCACACGCCCTCGAACGCCTGCAGACGCTCGCGGTTGCCTTCCTTCACTTTTACCTGCACCACCACCGTGTCACCGGGGCTGAACTCGGGCAGATCTTTTTGCATCTGTTCAGCGTCAAGCTGAGAGATAATCTTGTTGGTGCTCATGGTGCGCTCCTGTCATTTACCGTGCGTAGCTTCACAGCTAGCGAATCAACTCAAATCCCGTTCCTGGCAGTACAGTGCCAGCAATTCCTGTTCCTCGGCCGTCAGGGCCCTGCCCTCGAGCAGATCCGGGCGCCGCTCCAGCGTGCGACCCAGCGCCTGCTTGAGACGCCAGCGACGAATCCGTTCGTGATCGCCGCTCAACAAAACCTCCGGTACCGCCTGCTCCCGGTAGTTCTCCGGGCGGGTGTAATGCGGGCAATCCAGCAGTCCGTCGGCGAAGGAATCCTCCTGCGCCGACAGCGCGTGGCCCAACACACCCGGCAACTGCCGGATCACCGCGTCCATGACTACCATGGCCGCCAGCTCGCCACCGGAGAGCACGTAATCGCCGATGGATAACTCCTCGTCGACCTCGCGCTCAATCAGGCGCTCGTCAACGCCTTCATAGCGCCCCGCAATCAACACCAGGGCGGACTCCCGCGCCAGGCTGACCGCCTTGCGATGATCAAACCTGCGCCCCTGGGGAGACAGATAAATCACCCGCGCTGGCTGCTTCGCCTGCGCCCTGGCAGCGCGAATCGCCTGCTCGAGAGGCGCCACTTTCATCACCATGCCGGGGCCGCCGCCAAACGGGCGATCGTCCACCGTGCGGTGGCGGTCTTCGGTGAAGTCCCTGGGGTTGCTGTGGCTCAGGCCCACCAGCCCCTGCTGCACCGCGCGCCCGGTGATACCGTGCTCGCTGACCGCGTTGAACATCTCCGGAAACAGGCTCACCAAAGCAATATGCATGTGTGCCACCCGCCTCCTGTGAACAGCTCCTAATCTTCCGGGAACCAGTCCACCTCGATCCGTCCCGACTCCTCGTCCACCTGCCGCACCGTAGTGCCGGGCAGCCAGGGAATGAGCCGTTCCCGCTGGTCGATACTGCCCTCACAGGGCTTCACCACCAGCACATCGTTTGCTCCGGTCTCGATCAGGTAGTCGACTGCGCCGAGCAACACCTGTCCGTTATCCGTATGACACCACACCTGCAAACCCTGCAGCTGGTGCCAGTAGTAATCGCCATCTTCGAGCTCGGGCAACGCGTTGCTGGCTACGCTCACCTCCAACCCCTGGAAGCTCTCGGCAAGATCGCGATCATCAACACCGCGAATATGAGCCACCAGCCCCTTGCCCTGCCTGCGCCCGCCATCGAACTCGATGGTTTCATACGCGCCGCGCCGCTGCACCTTGAACCCGCTGAACTCGAGGAAATTCTCCATCGGCTCAGTGTATGAGTGAATCCGTACCCAGCCCTTGATGCCATAACAGCCGGTTATACGGCCGATGACCAGGCGCTCAGCGGCCTCACTCATGCCCGGCGACGCTGGCTCAGGCCGCTGCTGCTGCGCCCGCTTCCTTGACCAGCTTGGCCACGCGCTCGGACAGCTGCGCACCCTGGCTCTGCCAGAACGCCACACGCTCGGCGTCGACATTGAGACGCACTTCCTGACCACGGGCGACCGGGTTGAAGAAGCCCACGCGCTCGATGAAACGACCGTCGCGTGACTTGCGGCTGTCGGTCACCGTCAGATGATAGAAAGGGCGCTTCTTGGCACCACCACGAGAAAGACGAATTGTTACCATATTCCGTAATTTCCTGAAAATGAGTCGGGATCTGCGGCTAACCTGCCGCCTCATCCACGACAAACACCGGCACTACGGCCGCAAAGGTGGCGTATCATACGGAACTTCGGCAGGTTTTGAAAGCCCCGCACAGCGGAATTTTTCAAGGATTCTGCGGGCTTACCGGAAGGGGAAGCCGCCCCCACCGCCGCCGCCCGGCGGCATCATGCCACCGAGGCCGCGCATCATGCGCTCCATGCCGCCACCCTTCATCTTTTTCATCATTTTCTGCATTTGCTTGTGCTGCTTGAGCAGGCGATTGAGGTCCTGCACCTGGGTGCCCGAACCCAGGCAGATGCGGCGCTTGCGCGAACCCGCAATCAGGTCCGGGTTGCGCCGCTCCTTCACCGTCATGGAGTTGATCATGGCCTCCATGCGCGCAAACATCTTCATGTCGAGGTTCTGCTGCGCCATCTGGGCCATGTTGCCCATACCCGGCAATTTGTCGAGCATGCCGGTGATGCCGCCCATGTTGTTCATCTGCTGCAGCTGATCGCGGAAATCTTCCAGGTCGAAACGACCGCCCTTCTTCACCTTGCGCGCGAGCCGCTCGGCTTTCTGCTTGTCGACCTTCTGCTCCGCCTCCTCGATCAGCGAGAGCACATCGCCCATGCCGAGAATACGCGATGCCAACCGGTCCGGGTGGAAGGGGTCCAACGCCTGGGTTTTCTCACCCACCCCCAGGAACTTGATCGGCTTGCCGGTGATGGTGCGCACCGACAGCGCGGCGCCACCACGGGTGTCTGCATCGACTTTGGTCAGAATCACGCCCGTGAGTGGCAGCGCCTCGCCAAACGCCTTCGCCGTGTTGGCCGCATCCTGCCCGGTCATGGCGTCGACCACGAACAGGGTTTCCACCGGCTGCGTTACCCTGTGCAGTTCAGCGATCTCGGCCATCATGGCCTCGTCGACCGCCAGGCGGCCCGCGGTATCCACAATCAGCACATCGCTGAAACGGATGCGGGCATGCTCCATGGCGGCGCGAGCGATGTCCACCGGCGCCTGCTGAGCCTCGCTGGGAAAGAAGTCGACACCGACCTCCGCCGCCAGGGTCTCCAGCTGCTTGATCGCCGCCGGGCGATACACGTCGGCGCTCACCACGGTGACCGATTTCTTGTCGCGCTCCTTGAGCAGACGCGCCAGCTTGGCGACCGAAGTGGTCTTGCCCGCCCCCTGCAGGCCGGCCATCAGAATGATTGCCGGCGGCTGCGTGGCGAGGTTCAGCCCTTCGTTGGCGGTGCCCATCACCGCTTCCAGCTCTGCCTGCACGATGCGCAGGAACGCCTGGCCCGGACTCAGGCTCTTGCTGACCTCCTGCCCCAGCGCGCGTTGCTTCACCGCCTCAACAAAATCCTTGACCACGGGCAGCGCAACGTCAGCTTCCAGCAGCGCCATGCGCACTTCGCGCAGCGTTTCCTGAATGTTGTCCTCGGTCAGGCGCGCCTTGCCAGTAATGGCGCGCAAACTCTGGGACAGGCGATCGGACAGACTCTCGAACATCAGCGGAACTCTCGGCAGCAAGCGGCCACTATTGCCAATGGCCGGACAAATCGGTACAAAGGAGCGCAGTATACGCCACCCGGGTCCAAGCCCCAACCATGCCACTGCCACTGCTCGCCATTGCTGCCGCGCTGCTCTACCTGGCAGCCGCGGGGCTGCACCTGATGCACATCCTGCAGCGCAAGCCGCGCCTCAGCACCTCGGTCATCGCGCTGGGCGCCATTGCGCTGGTCTGCCACGCCCTGGTGGCGTGGTCGAGCATTTTCGACGAGCACAGCGTGCACCTGGGCCTCTACCGCATCCTCGCGCTGATCTCGTTTGTCATCAACCTTGCCTGCATCTCCTGGCTGGTGCGCTGGCCGCTGCAGAATCTGCTGATTGTGCTGCTGCCCCTGTCCGCCTCCACAGTGCTGATTTCGGCCTTTGCACCGCAGACCGGCAGCACACCCGAGGCACTCGGCCACGGCCTGCTGCTGCATATTGCGTCCTCCATTCTGGCCTATGCGGTGCTGACCCTCGCCGCGGTGCAGGCCGTACTGGTCGCGATACAGGACCGGCAACTGAAACAGCACCGCGCCACCGGCATCGTCAGTTTCCTGCCACCGCTGCAACTCATGGAAACCATGCTTTTTGAGCTGGTGTGGATGGGGGTTGTACTACTCACCGTGGCCATTGCCACCGGTTTCCTCTTCGTCGACGATTTCTTTGCCCAGCACCTGGTGCACAAAACCGTGCTGACGCTGGTCGCCTGGGTCATCTACTCCACGCTTCTCTGGGGCCGCTACCAACTCGGCTGGCGCAGCCAGACCGCAGCGCGCTTCACCATTGGCGGCTTCCTGCTGCTGATGCTGGCTTTTCTCGGCTCCAAACTGGTTCTGGAACTGCTCCTGCAACGCGGATAATCCCCGTGCCGGCTCAATGAACCACAGGGGTTGCCCCGAACTGTCTTTTTCTTCAAGATGATCAGTCCGCTCACGCCAAAGGTTCGCCCCCGCTTTGAACGAAGCCCCGCTGGGTCTCCTGTCCTCCATTCTGGTTGTTCTCATTCTTTTGTCTGGTTTCTTTTCCAGCTCGGAAACCGGCATGATGTCCCTCAACCGTTACCGGCTGAAGCACCTCAGGAAACAGAGGCATCGCGGCGCGCGTCGTGCCAGCAAATTGCTGGAACGACCTGATCGCCTGATCGGCCTGATCCTGATCGGCAACAATCTGGTCAACATCCTTGCCTCGGCTATCGCCACGGTTATCGCCATACGCCTGTGGGGCGACGCCGGCATCGCCATCGCCACCATCTGCCTGACCCTGGTGATACTGGTGTTCGCCGAAATCACGCCCAAGACCATCGCCGCGCTCTACCCGGAACGCGTCGCCTTCCCTGCCAGCGTCATTCTGCTGCCCCTGATGAAGGCCATGTACCCGGTAGTGTGGCTGGTGAACGGTGTGACCAATGGCCTGCTGCGCCTGCTCGGAGTCGACGCGGGGGCCGCCAAAGAAGAGCATGTGTCCTCCGAGGAATTGCGTACCATCGTCACCGAGGCGGGTGCGCTGATTCCGCCGCGCCACCGCGGCATGCTGCTGAACATTCTCGATCTGGAGGAGGTCTCGGTCGATGATGTGATGGTGCCGCGCAATGACGTCTACGGCATCGACCTCGACGACAGCGACGACGAGATCCTGCGTTGCCTGCAGGCCTCCACGCACACCCGCCTCCCCGTATGGCGCGACGACATCAACAATATTGTCGGCGTGCTGCACCTGCGCAACCTCAGCCGGGTGATCGACAAGCACGGTCTGGACCGGGGTGCCCTGGAGCGGGAAATGGACGACTCCTACTTCATCCCCGAAAGTACGCCCCTGCACACGCAATTGCTGCACTTCCAGAAGAACAAGCTGCGCCTGGCGATTGTGGTGGACGAATACGGCGAAGTGATGGGCATTGTCGCCCTGGAAGATATTCTCGAAGAGATCGTCGGCGAATTCACATCGCGCATGAGCGACACCGGGGACAGCATTTTCGCCCAACGCGACGGCAGCTATATCATTGCGGGCAACGCCAACCTGCGCGACGTCAACAAGGCGCTGGACTGGGACCTGCCCACCGACGGACCCAAGACCCTGAGTGGTCTGATTCTGGAATACCTGGAGTCATTCCCTGCCGGCAACGCCTGTCTGGCGATCGCCGGTTACCGGCTGGAGATTCTGGAGTTGCAGGGCAACGTGGTGCAGTCGGTGCTCGCTTCAGCCGTTGACGCCAAAGGCAAAACCCGACATTGACTGACTAGCGCAACTGCGGCTTATCGTCCGCCAGACGCCGGTCTGCAGCGCGCAGCAGCATGTCGCGCTTCTGCTGCGGGCTGGCCATGAACCAGTCGGTAATTTCATCGGCGCTGCGATAGCAGCCCAGGCAAATGTCGTTCTCATCCAGCAAACAGACCGAAATGCAGGGCGACGCGGGTTCGTCCTGCGCCATCACGCCTGCTCCTGCAGGCCGCGCAGGAAACGCGCCGCATTCTGCACATAATGTTCGGCATTGAGGCCCACCGCCGCCTGCTCGTCGGCGGAAAACTGCCGTTTCACTTTCGCCGGCGCACCCAGTACCAAGCTGCCATCCGGTATTTCCATACCTTCCGTTACCAGCGCTCCCGCGCCTATCAGGCAGTTCCGCCCCACTTTCGCCCCGTTGAGCACGATAGCACCGATACCCACCAGCGCCCCATCGCCGATCGTGCAACCGTGCAGCATGGCCTTGTGGCCAACGGTAACGTTGGCGCCGACGACCGTCGGGAATCCCGGGTCCGCGTGTAGCACGGCGCCGTCCTGAATGTTGCTGCCGGCGCCCACTTCAATGCGCTCCGCGTCACCGCGCAGCACACAGCTAAACCACACACTGCTGTTCTCGTGCAGGGTGACATCACCAATAACGGCCGCATTGGGCGCAATAAAGTGCCCGGCGCCTACCAGCGTTACCGACTGCCCATCGAGGCTGTACTTCATTCCAAATTCTCCTTGAATGCCGACACATCCAGCTCTGCCTGCAGGCCCAGGTTGACCAGTAGCAACAGTGCGCGGGCCGATGTGCCCCATACCGTATCATGCGGCAGGCGAAAATGTGGCACCGGCAATGCCTGACCGCTGGTGGGTTCGTTCATATAGCGTACGTGCCAGCCTGCAGGGTTGGTAAAACAATCCAGCCGCGGCAATATCAGCTCGGCAACTTCACCGGGGTCCGCGCGCAGTGTCAGCGAGGCAGGAATTATCGCCACACAGGGATGAATGGTATAACCGCTGCGCGTGAGCAGGGGCGGCAACTCCCCCAGAGGGCACACCGCTTCCGGCGGGCACGCCACCTCCTCGAAGGCCTCGCGCAGGGCGGTATCCCAGGGGCCGGCATCGTGCACTTCCCGCTTGCCACCGGGAAAAGCGATTTCACCCGGGTGCAGAGGCAAATGCAGGGCGCGCCTGCCCAGCAGCACACGGGGATTCTCCTCGTCGGTCAGCGCCACCAGCACGCCCGCCTGACGCCCACTGCCGGCCCAGGGCGCGCGCAGCATGGGCAAGGCCTGCCGCAACCGCTCAAACAGCTGCGCGGACGTGCTCACGAACTAAACACCCTCGGCCTGCCCCGCGTAAAAGTCAGCTGCAAACTCCGCCAGCCGGCCCTGCTCAATTGCGGCGCGAATGCCGGCCATGTGGTTCTGGTAATACCGCAAATTGTGCAGGGTGTTGAGCTGCGAGCCGAGTATCTCATTGCACTTGTCGAGGTGGTGCAGGTAGGCGCGGGAAAAGTTCTGGCAGGTGTAGCAATCGCAGTGCTCATCCAGCGGCAAGGTGCTGGTTTTGTGCCGCGCATTGCGCAGCTTGAGCACACCCCGGGAGGTGAAAATGAAACCGTTGCGTGCGTTGCGGGTGGGCATCACGCAGTCAAACATGTCCACGCCGCGTAGCACGCCCTGCAGCAAGTCGGAGGGTGTGCCCACACCCATGAGGTACCGCGGTTTATGCGCCGGCAGGCTGTACTGCAGGGCCTCAAGCACCGCGATCATATCCTCCTTGGGTTCCCCGACCGAAAGCCCGCCGATGGCGTAACCGTCGAAACCGATGGCCTCCAGCCCGGCCAGGGATTCGGCGCGCAGGCTCTCGTACATCCCCCCCTGAACAATGCCGAACAGGGCAGCTGCGCTAGCGCCATGTGCGGCGCGGCTGCGCTGCGCCCAGCGTAAGGAGAGCTCCATGGACGCACGCGCCTCCGCCTCCGTTGCCGGATACGGTGTGCACTCGTCAAAGATCATCACAATATCGGAACCCAGCTTGCGCTGGATGGCCATCGAGGTTTCCGGATCGAGAAACACTTTGGATCCGTCCACCGGCGACTGAAAACGCACCCCCTGCTCGGAAATCTTGCGCATGGCGCCCAGACTGAACACCTGGAAGCCGCCTGAATCCGTGAGGATGGGCCCATTCCAGCCCATGAAGTCGTGCAGGTCACCGTGCTGCTCAATGATGTCGGTGCCCGGCCGCAGCCAGAGGTGAAACGTGTTGCCCAGAATGATCTCGGCGCCCACCGCGTGAATATCGCGCGGCAGCATGCCCTTGACGGTACCGTAAGTGCCCACCGGCATGAATGCCGGTGTTTCCACGGTGCCACGCGGGAAGGTGAGACGCCCGCGGCGCGCTGCGCCATCGGTGCCCAGCTGTTCAAACTGCATATGGCACTCGCGGCTCATCGTGGCCCCACGGCATCGGGCTGAGGCGTCAGGAACATGGCATCCCCGTAACTGAAAAACCGGTAGCGCTGCTCAATCGCCTCGCGGTAGGCGGCGAGAATCGCCTCGCGGCCGGAAAAAGCGCTGACCAGCATCAACAGCGTCGACTCCGGCAAATGAAAGTTGGTGATCATGGCGTCAACGACCTGAAAGCGGTAACCGGGATAAATGAAGATTTGGGTGTCGCCGGTTTGCGGTGCCACCCGGCCGTGACCGCAGGCGGCAGACTCCAGCGAACGTACCGCTGTTGTGCCCACCGCCACCACGCGGCCGCCGCGGGCGCGGGTCGCCTCCACCGCAGCGCACAAGTCGGCATCCACTTCCAGGTACTCGGCGTGCATGTGATGGTCGCGGATGTTGTCGACTCTTACCGGCTGAAACGTGCCGGCCCCCACATGCAGCGTGACCGTGCCGCGCTCGATACCCGCGGCGTCAAGCTGCTCAAGCAGAGCCTGCGTAAAGTGCAGGCCCGCCGTGGGCGCGGCAACGGCACCGGCGCGCTCCGCGTAAACTGTCTGATAGCGCTCCTGGTCGGCGACCTCATCGGCCCTCTCTATATAGGGCGGCAAGGGCATATGGCCGATATCTGCCAGTATGGCGTGCAGCGGAACGCCCGGCGGCGATAACAGCTTGAACAGAGCCCCGTCCCGTCCGGTTACCGTAAGCTGCAGTGGGCCGGGGGCCTCACCGGGCTGGGCGGAAAGGTGGATCACCCCCCCGGGCCTGGGCGACTTGCTGCTGCGAATATGGGCCAGCGCCGTATGCTCACCGGTAACACGCTCGATGAGTATTTCCACCCGGCCTCCGGTAGCTTTCTGCCCCCAGAGCCGCGCCGGAATCACCCGCGTATTATTGAATACCAGCAGGTCACCGGGCTGCAGGCAGCCGGGCACATCCGTAAACGCCAGGTGACGCGTGGCCCCGGAAGCGCCGTCAAGCGCCAGCAAGCGGCTCGCGCTGCGGTCCTGCAGCGGATACTGGGCGATCAGCTCCGGTGGCAGTGCGTAGTGGAATTCGTCAAGTTGCATCGAAAAAAAAGCCGGCCTCAAGCCGGCTCCCTGCTCCGAGTGGACGCTCAGGCTTCGGCATCGCCTTCCGCCGCGGGTGCGTCTGCCTCGGCAGTCGCTTCCTCGGTCGCTTCTTCGGTTGCTTCCTCTGCGGGTGCTTCCACCGGCTTCGGTGCCGGCGCTTTCACCAGGCCTTCAGCAGACAGAATCCGCACTTTTTCCTCGCCGTTGACCGGCTTGCGGTTGGCATCTTTCACTGCGTAGCGCTCGTCACCACGCTGGAAAATGCTGTACTCGTCCGTCTTCTTGACCAATTTCATTGCCATGCTCTTTTCTCCTTCGATACTCAGAATGTCGGCCCCGGAGGCGCCACCCATGCCCGCGCGTCAATCCGCACAAGCCGGGCGAAGTCTACCCGCAAACCGCCTGAAGGTTAAGGAAAATCATTGCAGGAACAGCGCGGGTTGCTATAATCGCGCCCTCTCCACGGGCTGCCCTGCGGCACCCGCACTCTCTGCCGGAGTGGTGAAATTGGTAGACACAGGGGATTCAAAATTCTCAAGCGATTTTGTATCCCAAGGGAAAATAGTAAAATCTAAGCAGTGCCAGAGTGGTGAAATTGGTAGACACAGGAGATTCAAAATCTCCCGCCAGCAATGGTGTGCCGGTTCGAGTCCGGCCTCTGGTACCATCCCCCCCTTACATAAACGCAACGGATTATTTTATACCCCACAACCTAGATAGAAATTCTGGGATACAACTGGGATACAAATCTGAGTAATGTGAAGAAATCTAAAGCATGCCTTCTAATAAACATTTCAAGCTACACCACACCTATTACCAAAGCTAAAGACTATAGCTTTCTACCCTCTCGAAATATCTCAGTATGTCCATGAGCAATTGACCAGCTTCTTTAGGTTCTACTAACCTTACATCCGTGACCCCGCTCAACAGGGTCAGAACCTGCCAAACTGGGGAAAAACCAACAACCCTTTAGGGACACCCTCCCCTCTACTAGCCGGCAAAAAGGTGAAATGCTGGCACTGGCCATTTTACCGTATCTCTCCCGACACCGCCTAAAGAGATTTCAGTCCTTTCGATGAGTCTGCCGAAGCCCTTAGGGCGTGTCCCGGGAGCTCATTGCGCACCAATGATACTATCGTGCCCTCGAAAAACAGCAGGAACAGCTTTAAATGCGCGAACAACTGGAGCGATATCAGGTCTGGATTTATCTGGTTGCCATCCTGGTCGGCATGGCCATCGGCTGGATGTCACCAGAGCAGACCCGTCATTGGGAAGTGTTGCTTTGGCCGGCCCTAGGTGTTCTTCTGTATACCACTTTCACTCAGGTACCACTGATACATCTCAGGTCGGCATTTCGTGATCGCCGCTTTCTGGCCGCTTTGCTGACGGGCAATTTTATCCTGATACCGGTGGTCGTTGGTCTTCTGTTGTGGCTGATACCGGATGATCCCGCTATTCGTCTCGGCGTGCTGCTGGTACTGCTGATTGTGCAGCTCATTTTGCTACCCGTTTATATCTGGCTTTTCATGGGCAATATCGCCATTGAGCTGGCGGTCGGCAGCCACTTGCTGCCAGCCTTCTTCGGATTGATTGTCACCCCACTGATCCTGGCCTGGTTAACCGAACAGTTGACGGAAAAGCACCCGCGCGCGCAAACACTGGTGGACTGGCTTGGGTGGCTGCCCGTGCCGTTGCTGGCACTGGTGGTGTTTCTGATTGCCGGCTCCCAGGTCAGCCTGGTGATCGACAGTGGCGCCCTGCTGTGGTCGGCGCTTGTGGTTTTTGTGCTTTACCTGATTGCCGCCGCCATTATCGGCAAGGGGCTCAGTGAGCTATTCGGGTTCACGCCCACTATCGGCCGTACCCTCACCTTCAGCTTTGGTACCCGCAACTCCTTCGTCATGCTGCCGCTGGCGCTGTCACTGCCGGAGCCCTGGCGTGCCGCCATCGTTGTCATCGTCTTCCAATCCCTGGTCGAGTTGTTCGGCATGGTCGCATATCTGCGCTGGCTGCCGCGCCTGATCAGGAATGCCGACTGAGCCGGGAACGCAGCCTTACCCGGCGCAACAGGACAATTGAGTCACATCCGTGGTAAAAGTCTGGGCGCAGAGCTTGAGCCCTTCCACCATGGTCAGGTAGGGAAACAGCTCTTCAGCCATTTCCTGCACGGTCATATTGGCCCGCATCACCATTACTGCCGTCTGGATCAGTTCTCCAGCCTCGGCGGCAACTGCCTGCACTCCCAGCAAGCGGCCTGAATCCTGTTCGGCCACCATTTTGATAAAGCCTTGGGTGTCGAAATTCACCAAGGCGCGCGGCACGCTGTCCAAACTGAGCACGCGAGTATCGACCTGCAACCCCTGCGTGGTCGCCTGTTCTTCCGTCAAGCCAACGGTCGCCACCTGCGGATCGGTAAAAATCACCGCCGGCATGGCGCTGAGGTCAAGCAGAGCGTCGCCGCCGCTCATGTTGACCCCGGCCCGGCTGCCCCCGGCGGCGGCCACATAGACGAACTGGGGGTGATCGGTGCAATCGCCCGCCGCATAGATGCCTGGCACGTTGGTTTGCATTCGCCCATCCACCTGAATCGCGCCACGCACTGTCTTCACGCCAATCTGTTCCAGACCCAACCGTTCGGTATTGGGTGTGCGTCCGGTGGCGATCAACAACTGCTCTGCTCGCAATTCCCCGGCATTGGTATCCAGTATGAACTCTCCATCGGCGTAATCGACCCGGCTGGCCTGGGTCCGCAGCAATACCCGAATGCCTTCCTGCTCAAAGGCCTTCCGAATAACATCGCCTACAGCCGGATCGTCACGGGATAGCAACCGGCTACGCGCCAGGATGGTTACATGACTGCCCAGCCGCGCAAAGGCCTGGGCAAGCTCCAATGCCACCGCTGATCCCCCGATCACCAGCAGGCGCTCTGGGATGATGGATAGCGACAAGGCGGAGGTGGAAGTCAGGTACGGCGTATCGGCCAACCCCGCAATGGGTGGGATCGCCGGCCGCGCACCCGTGCCGATAAATGCCCGATCAAATTTGATCCGCCGCACTTCGCCCTCCGTGGTGGTGACGTCGAGCGCATTGGCCGTCACGAATTGCGCTGTTCCCTGGATCAGGGTAATGGCCGGGTTGTCACGTAGAATACTGGCATACTTGGCCTCGCGCAGTGCTTCCACCAATCCCTGCTGTTGTTCCAGCAATTTGCCACGATCCACAGTTGGCGCCCAGACATCAATGCCCTCGTCAAAGGGACTTTGGCGTCGCAAGTGCGCGATCTTCGCCGCTCGGATCATCGTCTTGGATGGCACGCAACCGGTATTCACGCAGGTGCCACCAAGGGTGGCTCGCTCGATCACGGTTACCCGGGCGCCGCGTTCCGTCGCTTTCAGTGCCGCGGCCATGGCGGCACCGCCGGTACCGATGACAGCAATGTGAATCGCTTGCGCTTCACTCATGACGGTTTCCTATCCGAAAATTACCCTACAATCTCATTACTTCTGATCTGCCGAGCTTTGTTTGAGGGTAGATGGATAACCGGCATTGGCCGTGGCCTCCGTCAACTCTGTAACGGAGGTTTGCGTGTCCTCGAAGGTGACCCTGGCTTCGCGCTGCTCGAAGCTGACATCGACCTGCCTGACACCGTCAACCCGCTTGAGCGCAGTCATTACGGTGATCGGGCAGGCGGCGCAGGTCATACCGGGCACATCCAGCGTGACGGTCTGCTCCGCGCCCCAGAGGGGTAGACTGAACAGGGCAAACAGTGAACTTACAAGTAAGGACTTTTTCATGTTGCGGACCTCTCAGTAAAACAGGGGTAGGACATAGGGGAACACCGCAGCGATGGCGATCAGTAACGCTACGAACCAGAAGGCGGCTTTGTAAACGCCATGCACCCTGGGTGCAGCGCACACATCGCCGGGTTCACAAGCCCTGGTGGGCCGGTATATCTGGCGCCAGGCCAACACCATGGCCACCAGGGCAGCGCCCAGAAACCAGGGACGATAGGGTTCCAATGCGGTTAAATTACCGATCCAGGCGCCGGAAAACCCCAGCACCACCAACACCAACGGTACCAGGCAACAGGCAGAGGCCAGCAAGGCTGCGACACCCCCGGCAAGCAACGAACCGCGTCCCGGTTTGGATTCAGGCATGGGCAAACCTCCTGTTGTTTTATTCACCACTGTGGCAAGCTTATCTCCGTAGTCGACTACGGAGTCAAGCAACGTGTCCGGTTCTCAAAACACATCCATGACCATCGGCAGTCTGGCCAAGGCCGCAGAGATAAACGTCGAAACTATTCGCTACTACCAGCGGCTGGGGCTGATGACAGAGCCTGAGAAGCCCTTAGGCGGGATTCGCCGCTACGACGAGGACGCGCTGGCACGGCTTCGATTCATCCGCAGGGCGCGATGGCTGGGATTCAGTCTGGAGGAAATCGGAGAACTGCTGAAACTCGAAGACGGCACCCATTGCGACGAGGCCAAAGCACTGGGCGAGCGCAAGCTGGGCAACGTGCGAGACAAGATCCGCAGTCTTCAGCAAATTGAAGGCGTGCTCGACCAACTCGTCGAGGAGTGCTGCACCCAGAAGGACAATGTCACCTGCCCGCTGATCGGTTCCCTCCACGAGGGGTTTGATACAGCTACCAAATGATGGAACACATGACAAAAAGATCGTCGCAACTAGTCGGATGCGATGTACAAGGTCCAAACCAAAAAAAACGAGACCAGCCTTTGGGCAACCTACCCCCCCAGCTGGCGAAACTCTATTTCGGACAATGGCCTGAGTTGATCGAACCTTGACTTATGTTAGACTTCGGATCTCCTTCTAACCGAGTCGCTAGATAACCGAATGGCAAAAAACTGGACGCTAATACTGTTTGCGGTCTTGATGGTAGTGCAATCACTATCCATCGCCGCTGATGTATTGCCCATCCATTCGGATCACCAACCCCATGAGTTGGCGGATATGTCCGGGGGAGACGGTTCAACCCAAGCGACAGACCCGTCACCGGGATCAGACCACAACACACCGCCCGGCCATTGCCACTCCTGCCATTGCCATGGCTCTCATATGCTGCTGTCCATGCCGCTGCCCACGCTGCCGACTGCCTCATCTAACCAGGTCACACTACGCTATACCGTCGACCACCCCTCTCCCTCCATCGCTGCGATCCTCCGTCCGCCCATAGCCTAACCTCACTTTCCGGTCAATTGACCGGCGCCAGGATTTTTCAAAAATCTTTACGTGAGGTAATTCATGTTCATGCTATTCCGTTTGTCCCCGGATTCAGGCCGAAGCCTGATAATCCGGACAACGCGCCTGCTAATTTGCGGCGCGCTGGTAAGCTTATCTGGGCTTATCCAGGCCGCTGACCGCGACCCGGCAACACTGACCCTACCCGAGGCCTTCGCCCGGGTCCTCAGTGATAACCCCGAATTGGCGATGTATCCCTACGATATTCGCGCGGCCGAGGCGCGGGCCCTCCAGGCCGGGTTCCGACCCAATCCACAGGTCTCCCTCGATGTCGAAAATATCGCCGGTAACGGCGAGTTCTCGGGCACCGACGCCATGGAAACCACCCTGGCGCTTAGCCAGGTCATTGAGATGGGCGGCAAGCGCCCTCTGCGCCGGGATGTCGGCCAGTGGCGTCGCCAAACCCTCGAGCGCGATTACGAACTGGCCCGCCTCGACGCACTGTCGGCGGCGGCCAGCCGTTACCTGGAAGTGGCGCAAACCCAGCGCCTGCTGGCCTTTGCCCGGCAAGTCGTGGACTTTACCAGCGCCGCAGAAAACGTCGCCCAAAGGCGGTTTGACGCTGGCAGCGCCAGCCGGGCCGAACTGAGCCGTGCCCGCACGGATCTGATGCAGGCCAAGCTGGCGGTGAGCAATCTCACCGTGCGCCTTGGCAATGCCAAGCGGCGCCTGGCGAGCCTGTGGGGCGAAACCTCGGCGGATTTTGGTGATGTAGAGGCCGAACTCTTCGCGTTAGCGCCGACGCCTGAGTTTGCCAGCGTCCAACTCCAACTGGAGCGGGCCCCGCAGCTGCAACAGTTTATAACCCTGGAAAGACTGCGCCAGGCCGAACTGGACCTAGCCATTGCCCGGGGCCGGCAGGACATCGAAGTCGGCGCGGGCATCAGACGGGTCGAGGGAACCGGCGATACGGGTGTGGTTTTTTCGTTTTCCATGCCTCTTGGCGTCTCTAACCGCAACCAGGGCGACATCAGGGCCGCGCGGGAGGATCTGGCGAAACTGGATCTCGAAGAGAAAGCCACCCGGGTGAAGGTTTTCACGGAACTGCGCAATGCCTTCGCCCAACTGGAACAGGCCCGTGAGCGGGTTACCCTGCTGCGTGAACAGATACTGCCCGAGGCACAGCAGGCATTGGCGCTGATTCAGGAAGGCTACGGCGACGGGCGTTTTTCCTATCTGGAACTGGTGGAAGCCCGGCGCCAGCTGCTGTCCTTCGAAACCGAGGCCGTTGCCGCCGCCACCGATTTTCACCAAACCCTTATCACCCTGGAGACCTTGACCGGCCAGCCGCTCACGGGGGAGCGTCAGTCACTCTACCCCACCGGCGCGGCCAATGATTTCCGGTCCAATCTGCGCCTGCCCACGCTGGACAGCATCGATGATAAAGCGTCTCTTTCGCCACAGGATGAATCACAATGAACAAGTTACTGAATTATTTAATGGGCGGCTTGCTGCTTGCTGCCATGGCATCTCAAAGCGCAATCGCCGCCCCATCAGATCAAGGCGCTCACACCGAAGAAGGCGCTCAGCACGCAGATGAAAAGCAACACTCGGAAGAGGAACATGCCGGGGAAGATCACGCTGAAGATGAAGGCGACCATGCCGAAGAAGCCGGTCATGAAGGCCATGAAGACGAAGAGCCCGAGCTGACTTTTAGCGCCGACCTGCTACGGGACTTTGGTGGTGAAATCGACACTGCTGAAGCCGGTGTGATTCGCCAACAGGTCTCGCTGCCCGGCGAGGTGAAACTCAACGAGGAGGCCGTGGCCCATATCACGCCCCGCTTTGCGGCAAAGATCGTCGAGGTACAGGCAAAAACCGGTGACCGGGTCAAGGCCGGCGATGTGCTCGCCGTGGCCGAGAGCTCCGAGACCCTGTCTCGCTTTCAGCTGAAATCCCTGATCGACGGCGTGGTTATCAAACGCCACGTCACCCTGGGAGAACACCTGGCGCCCGACGATACCGCTTTTGTGGTCGCGAACCTGTCCACCCTGTGGGTGGATATTGCCCTCTATCCCAAGCAGGTGCCGCTGGTAAAAACCGGACAGCCGGTGCGAATCACTACCAGCCATGGCCCTGCACCCGTGGAGACCAGCCTGGACTATGTGGCGCCGCTGGTAGACGAGGCCACCCGCACAGGCCTGGCGCGGGTCTTCCTGGCCAATCCTGACAATGATTGGAAGCCGGGAATGTTCATTGAAGGCCAGATTACCCTGGGAGAATTTCCTGCAGAGGTGGTGGCACCTAGAACCGCCGTTATCGACCTGGAGGGCCAACCCACAATATTCGTTCAGCACGACGGCAGCTGGGAACCCCGTCCGGCCAAGCTCGGTCGCGGTGACAGCGACGCGGTGGAGATATTGGCGGGCCTCGACGCGGGTGAACGCTATGTCGCCAAGGGTGGCTTCGTGCTCAAGGCCCAGCTACAGAAAAGTGAATTCGAATCCGGTCACAACCACTAATCGCGGGAGCACAGTATGCATACTCTTATTCGTTTTGCGCTGGAGAACCGACTGTTAGTGGTCGTGATCTCTCTGGCGATGCTTATCGGCGGTTACTTCGCCTATCGCACCCTGCCGGTTGACGCCTACCCGGATATTTCACCGGCGTTGGTGCAGGTCTTTGTGGAAACCGAAGGCCTGGCGCCGGAGGAGGTGGAGAAATACGTCACCTACCCCATCGAAAGCGCCATGAATGGCCTGCCGCAACTGGATCATGTGCGGTCGATCTCCAACTTCGGCTTGTCGGTGGTCAATATCTACTTCGAGGATGGCACCGATATTTACTTCGCCCGCCAGCTGGTGGGGGAACGACTACAGGTGGCCCGGGAGGCTATTCCCGACGGTTTCGGCGAACCGGTGATGGGCCCCATCACGACAGGACTCGGCCAGATTCTGTTCTACGTGCTGGAGGACACCAGCGGGCAATACAGCAACACCGAGTTGCGGGAGATCCAGGACTGGATCGTCAAGTTCAACCTGCAGACGGTAAAGGGCGTTACCGAAGTTCTTTCCATCGGCGGTGAGGTCAAGCAGTTCCAGGTGCGTATCGACCCCGACGCGCTGATCCGCTACGACGTGTCGCTGCCCGACATCAAGGAGCGCATCGAGGCCAACAATGCCAACGCCGGGGCCCAGTTCATCGTCAAAAACGATGAGGAGTACATCGTGCGATCGGTGGGTCTGGCCACGGATCTTGAAGCCCTGCGCAACATTGTGGTGAAAACCATCGACGGTACACCCGTCTACCTGCACCAGTTGGGCGAACTGGACATCGGCGGTGAAATCCGCCGCGGGCTCACCAGCAAGGACGGCGAAGGCGAAGTGGTCGTGGGCATGGTATTGAAGCTCATTGGCAGCAATACCTCCCAGGTGATCGGCGCCGTCAAGGAGGAGCTGGCCACCATCAATGCCAACCTGCCGGAAGGTATCGAGGTGCAGCCCTATTATGACCAGGCGACCCTGGTCAAGGCGGCTGTCAGTACCGTTATCAATGCACTACTGCAAGGCATTATTCTGGTGGCGCTGGTGCTGTTGGCGTTTATGGGCGGGTTCAGACCTAGCCTGGTGGTGGCGCTGTCGATTCCGTTCTCCGTCGGCTTCACCTTTCTCGCCATGAAATTCTTCGACATCTCCGCCAACCTGATGTCGCTGGGCGGGATTGCCATCGCCATCGGCATGATGGTGGATGGTGCGGTGGTCGTGGTGGAGAATATCGACCGAATGTTGCGCGAATCCTCCCCGGACGAATCGCGCCTGCACCTGGTGGCGCGGGCCTGCCAGTCAGTGGCGCGCCCGATTCTGTTTGCCATCAGCATCATCATCATTGTGTTCCTGCCGCTGTTCACCTTGCAGGGGGTGGAAGGGGCGACCTTCCGGCCACTGGCCTATACCGTAGCGGTGGCCATGCTCGGATCCCTGTTCTTTGCCCTGATCGTGGCACCGGTGGCCTCCTCCCTGCTGATGAAGCGCCCCGAGACAGACCCCGACAAACCTCGCAAGGACATTGTCAGTTTGCTGCTAAAAGGCTACCAACCTCTGGTGGAGGCCATGGTGGCACGCCGCTGGATTGCCGTGACCCTAGCGGCAGTGGTCCTGCTCATCGGCGTTGCTGTCGCCCCGCGGCTGGGCTCGGAATTTGTGCCCCGCTTTAATGAAGGGGATTTGCTGATCCGCGCCACCATGGCGCCGTCCATTTCGCTGGAAAAAGCCGAGACGACGATTGGCGTATTCGAGCGGCAATTGATGGCAGCGTTTCCGGAGGTCACCCAGGTGGTGTCGCGCATTGGTCGGGGTGAAGTCGGCGCCCACGCCGATCCGGTGAACAACGCGGAGATTTTTGTCGCTCTCAAGCCCCAGGACCAATGGCAAAGCGCGGAGACGCTGGATGGCTTGTATGCGGCCATGAGCGAGAAATTCGCGGATTTCCCCGGCGCGCAATTCAACTTCACCCAGCCCATTGCTGCCGCTGTGGATGAACTGCTCACCGGCACCAAGGCCGAACTGGCCGCCAAGCTGTTTGGCGATGACCTGGATGTGCTGGTCGAGAAAGCACAGGCTATAGAAAAGGTGATGCGCACCGTGCAGGGCGCTCAGGATGTTCAACGCGACCAAATCGGCGGTACGCCGCAATTGCGCATTTCGTTGAACCGGGAGGCTATTGCCCGTTATGGCCTCAATGTCAGCGACGTGCAGCGCACCCTGAGCGTCGCCGTGGGCGGCAGCGAGGCCGGACAGGTGTTCGAGGGCATCCGCCGCTTTGATATCTATGTGCGCCTTGAAGAGCCCGCGCGCAACCGGGCCGATGTCATCGGGCAGCTCATTATCAAGAACGCCGCCGGGCAGCGCATTCCCCTGGAGGAACTGGCAGCCATTGAGGAAGTGGTGGGGCCGCGCCAGATCACCCGGGAAAACAATCAGCGCTTTATCACCATCCAGACCAATGTCCGCGACCGGGACATCGGTTCCTTCGTGGCCGAGGCCGATGCCGCTATCAAGCAGCAAGTGGATTTGCCGCCGGGCTATTTTCTCAAATGGGGTGGGCAGTTCGAACTCCAGCAGCAGGCCAACAAACGTCTGATGATCGTTGTGCCCATTACCCTGGCGCTGGTGTTCCTGATGCTGTTTGTCAACTTCAGATCCCTGCGCAACGCCCTGCTGATCATGCTCAATATCCCGTTGGCGCTGGTGGGCGGTATCGTCGCCCTCTGGCTGAGTGGTCAGAGCCTCTCGGTGCCGGCTTCAGTAGGATTTATCGCCCTGTTTGGTATCGCCCTGGAAAATGGCCTGGTGTTGGTGAGTTACCTGAATGAACTGGTCAAGGACGGGGTCTCCATTGCCGAAGCCAGTGTGCGGGCGGCCTGCGCAAGGCTGCGGGCGGTGATCATGACCGCCGTCACTACTGCCCTGGGGCTGTTCCCGCTGCTGTTCGCCACCGGCACCGGCAGCGAAGTGCAGCGACCACTGGCCACCGTCGTGGTCGGCGGCCTGGTGACCGCCACCATCCTGACCCTATTGGTTATACCCGCCCTGTATCACTGGTTTGCCGACAAACCCGCTGATATGAGCGAATCCCATTAACCCGGAGTGATTGTCATGCAAGAGATCAAAGCCTATATCAAACACCACAAACTGGAAGCCGTGACCCTGGCCCTGCACCGTGTGCAGGGCGTCACCGGCATGAGCGTCGCCCACGTTGTCGGCTTCGGCCGCAGCAAAGTCAATACCAGCGCCGCCAACCCGATCGATGGCGCGGGGGATTTTGTCAAGCACGTGAAAGTGGAAATCGTCTGTCACGATCAGTACGTGGACGAGGTCGTACGGGTACTGAAAAGCGAGGCGCATACCGGACTGCGCGGCGATGGTCGTATTTTTATCAGCGATGTCAATCGTGCAATCCGGATTGAAGACGGTGCCGAGGACGATACGGTTGTCTGAGAAAAAAACCCGCCCTCTTCAGGCGAGCGGGGGTTCCATTTCAGCTTTCGCTCCCTCTGCGCCTGATGATTCATCTCCAACAGGAGCTGTGGCTCATGACCTTGTACAGTCAGTTCAAGCCGTTTTGGATGGCTTTACTGTGCAGGGTTATGACGACAGGACAAGATTATGAGTGATCCACCCAAGCAACGAAAAGATGACCCGAAGGAAGCTCCACACTTTCGAACACATCGTATCCACGCCATCAACAGTGACTGGTATTTTTTAACCCGTGAAGGTCAAAATATCGGGCCATTCCCGAACAAAAAAGCGGCCGAAGACAGCCTTGCGGAATTCCTGAAAACTGTCAAAAAGGATGAGTAGCCAATGGCCCAAAATCCACAAAGTCGCCAAGGCACAGGCGACCAGGCACAGAGTAAGCCGAATACAGCAGATGCTTTTTTATACATAGACACCAAACGTGGTTAACCAAATGAGCCACGACCATGTGCATATGGCCCCCGAGATCAAGGATAAACGCGTTGCCATCGCCATCTGGGCGAACGGGATCCTGACCCTGGCTCAGATTGGGGGCGGTATCTTTGCCGGCAGTCTCGCCCTTATCGCCGACGCTTTACATAACTTCTCTGACATGGCATCACTCGTCATCGCGTTCTTAGCGCAAAAAATTGCGCGCCGCCCGGCTGACGCAAGGATGACCTTTGGCTACGGACGCATTGAAATCGTTGCAGCCCTCATCAATTACACTACCTTGATCATTATCGGGTTCTACCTGATTTACGAAGGTGGCATGCGGATAATCGATCCTCCAGAGGTAAAGGGCTGGTGGGTCGTCGGGCTTGGAGGTATCGCTCTGGCCGTGGACGCCTTGACAGCGTTGCTTACCTATTCGATGCAGAAAGACAGCATCAATATCCGCGCACTGTTTCTTCACAATCTGTCGGATGCACTGGCGTCGGTCGCCGTGGTCATTGGCGGAACCCTTATTTTACTCTTCGACATGCGCTGGGTTGATCCTGCCATCACCATCGGCATCGCGGGCTACATTCTCTACCTGGGTCTGACAGAAATCGGCGGTACCATCAGAACACTCATGTTGGGTAGCCCGGTGGACATCGATACCGATGCCGTCATTGTTGCCCTGTCCAACATCGAAGGCGTTATCGACCTTCACCATGTGCATTTTTGGCAGATGGGCGAACACGATGCCTCGCTGGAGGCTCATGTGATTATCGAGGAAAGTGCATGGGATCAGCTTGAGAATATCAAGTACAGGATAAAACAGGCTCTGGCGCAGGAATTCAACATACGTCATTCGACACTGGAATTCGAACACCCGGACCACATGCACAAGAATGCCCACACCTATGGGCATGGTTAAGAGAGATGTTCTCCGCAAGCACCGGCGAGAGCGGAGACTATTTCGAAGTTAATAGATGAAACCACACGCTCCACTATTTCATGATGGAACGTGTTCCTACTTACCTCATTTCTTCGTTGTTATTACGGTTGCTGCTATCTCACCCATCATGGGCTGGATCATTTCTACGGCCTATGGTACCAACAATCAAAATACATACCCCTATGAATATCGCTGTATCAGCCAGATTGAATGCTGGCCAATGAGAATTGCTCCAGTGAAAATCAAGAAAGTCCACTACCGATCCTCGCCATACACGATCAACCATGTTGCCCAATGCACCACCAAGCACCAACGAATAGCTCGCCGCTTCAAGCCGGTTTGGACACTGCCGCATTGTCCAAACCAACCAAACTGATACGCCAGATGCTAATGCAATAAAGAAATAGCGTTGCCAGCCACCAGCATCAGCTAGCAAGCTGAATGCAGCGCCAGGGTTCATCATGTGCACGATATTAAGAACTGAGTTAATCTCCACTCGCTCTGCGTACTCTATCGTACGCTCAACGGCACACTTACTTGCCTGATCCATCAGTAATATCAAACCGGAAAGACCTAGCCAACCACAAAAGGTGTTTGTCCGGTTGGAGTTCGCCATGAAGTTAATTTTCTTTTCCTCCAATAGGCAACGCTTGCTCGACAGGGGTGACGTATACCCAACCGGATATGTTGGGTCCGATTTTCCCGGTTTTGCGAATGATGGATGTCACCTCTTCCATCTGGTTGTCCTCACAAACCAGTGATAACTGCACTTCCGAGATAACCACACCAGCTTCGGACGAATACGCCAGCTCCTGCTCGCCTAAAGGCTTTAAGGTCCCCTTGATGTCGAGCAGCGATATGTTTTTGTAGCCTGCGTCACGCAGTGCTTCAATGACATCGGCTGATCGAACATGGTGAATAAACGCGGTAATTTGTTTCATGTAAATACTCCCAAAAAGTGTCGTTTTTGCTATCAGAGGGATCGCGACAAAGGGTTCTATGCCGCAATCCAGAAGGCGTTACTGAGCTATCGTGTCGCCATTGTCATCAATCGCTTTTGGCCTTCGCCAGGCCAGTCGATACAATCCGGGAAGCACCAATAGCGTAAGTAACGTGGAAGAGATAATGCCGCCGATAACGACCGTGGCCAGTGGCCTCTGGACTTCGGCTCCAGTACTGGTATTGAGTGCCATCGGCAGGAAACCTAATGCGGCCACCAGAGCGACCATCAATATCGGCCGCAATCTCAACATGGCGCCGCCCAGAATCGCCTGCTCGACTGATTCTCCGCGACTGAGCTCATCCCGAAATGCCGACACCATCATGACCCCCGTCAGCACCGATACACCGCACAAAGTAATAAACCCAACGCCAGCGGTGATGGATAAAGGGATATCTCGCAACCACAAGGCGATAACGCCACCAGTCAGCGCCAGCGGTACGCCACTGAAGACTAATGCCGCATCTTTTGCCGAACCAAAGGTCATCATCAGCAATGCAAAAATCATCACCAAAGTGACGGGGACAAGCAGGCTCAACCGCTGCGAGGCCGATTGCAGTTGCTCAAAAGTACCTCCGTACTCCAGCCAATAGCCGGGAGGCAATTTCACCTGTTGCGCAACTTTGTCCTGAACTTCGGCCACAAAGCCACCCAAATCACGACCGCGAACATTGGCGCTGACTACCAACCGCCGCTTGCCGTTTTCACGAGAGATCTGATTAGGTCCAGGGGCCAGCGTGAGACTAGCCACTTCCCGCAGTGGCACGTAGCCGCCGTCTGGCAGCGGTATGGGCAAACGTTCCAACGCGCGCAAATCTCCCCTTACGCGTTCGGCTACCCGCACCACTATCGAGAAACGTTGATCACCCTCAAAGATCAGGCCGGCTTCCTCACCACCCGTGGCGGCGGCGACTACGTCCTGCACATCGGCGACATTCAAGCCATAGCGATACATGGCTGAACGGTCGGCATTAATGGACAGAATAGGCAAGCCGGACACCTGCTCGACCTTAACCTCTTCGGCGCCCTCAATACCGTTCAATACCGCTGCGATTTCGCTGCCCGATTTAAGCAGCTGGTCCAAATCATCGCCGAACACCTTGATCCCGAGGTCTGATCGCACACCAGAAATCAATTCATTGAAGCGCAGTTGGATCGGCTGGCTGATCTCATAGGCATTTCCCGGCAACAACGTCAGTTTCTCACCAATTTCTTCCAACAGCTGCGCTTTGGTTTTATCAGGATCGGGCCATTCACTGCGATCCCTGAGCATGACATAGCCATCGGAAATGTTGGGCCCCATGGGGTCACTGGCAACTTCGGCCGTGCCGACGCGCGCGAAGTAGGTTTTGACTTCAGGGATTTCCAGAACCGCTTTTTCCAGTTGAAACTGCATATCCAGGGATTGAGTGAGACTGGTGCCGGGTATTCGCAGTGCCTGGACGGCAATATCGCCCTCATCCAGATTAGGGATAAATTCCGTCCCCATCCGCGTGGCCAGTGCGCCGACCAAAACCACAAAGATCAGGGCCGCAGACAATACGAGAACGCGAAACTTTAGCGCCCACGCCAAAACCGGGGCGTAAAACCGTTTGGAGTGGCGAACAATAAAATTGTCCTTCTCCTCGATATGCCCCGTCATAAACAGCGCGACGGCCGCAGGCACAAAGGTGAGTGACAGCACCAGTGCAGACAGCAAGGCCATGATCACCGCCATAGCCATGGGCGTAAACATTTTGCCTTCCACGCCCGTCAAAGCCAGGATGGGTAAGTTCACCAAAATTACCACTAACACGCTGATCAAACTCGGCGCAAAAACCTCGCGGGTGGCCGCAAACACCGTTTGAAAACGCTCATCCAGTTTTAAGGTTCGCCCAAGATGATGCTGTCGCCCAGCCAAGCGCAAGATACAGTTTTCGACAATGATCACCGCCCCATCCACAATCAAACCAAAATCGAGTGCGCCCAAACTCATCAGATTGGCGCTGACCTTGGTTTGCACCATGCCCGTCATCAACATCAACATCGACAATGGGATCACCATTGCTGTGAGTAAGGCCGCCCGGACGTTGCCCAGCATGACCAAAAGTACGACGACAACCAATACCGCCCCTTCGGCCAGATTGGCCTGCACCGTGGCAATGGTTTTATCAACCAGTACCGTACGGTTATAAACCGGCTCTGCAATTACGCCCTCGGGCAGCGTCTTATTGATCTCCAACAACTTGGCCGACACATCCTGGGAAACCGTCCGACTATTACCTCCCAGCAGCATGACGGCGGTACCCAATACAGTCTCCTCACCATCGCGAGTAGCGGCACCTGTGCGCAACTCTTTGCCGAATCCGACCTCGGCCACATCAGCCACGGTAATGGGTAACCCGGCTCGACGAGCGACGATGATTTTTTCGATCGCAGGAATGTCAGCCACCTGTCCGGGGGCGCGGATTAAATATTGCTCACCATTTTTTTCAATATAGCCAGCACCGATATTAGCGTTGTTTTTCTCCAGTGCCGCTACTAAATCATCAAAGCTGAGCTGGTAGGCCAGCAGTCTTGAAGGTTCCGGCGTGATGTGGAACTGCTTCTCGAAGCCGCCAATGGTATTGACTTCGGTGACGCCGGGAACCAGGCGTAACTGCGGACGGATCACCCAATCCTGTAAGGTACGTAAGGCCGTCGCATCATAGGGCTCACCATTTTCTTGCAAGGTGCCCGGTTTCGCATGCACTGCATAGTGAAAGATTTCACCGAGTCCTGTGGCAACGGGCCCCATCACCGGACCGATTCCTGAAGGCATCTCGCTTTTTGCCTGCTGCAAGCGCTCGTTGATAAGATTGCGGGCAAAGTAAATGTCCGTGCCTTTTTCAAACACCACGGTCACTTGGGACAGAGCATAGCGTGATACCGAACGTGTACTCTCCACGTGGGGCAGCCCTGTGATCGCCAGTTCCACCAAGTACGTAATGCGTTGCTCCACTTCCAGCGGTGAGTAGCCGGGAGCTTCGGTATTGATTTGCACCTGGACATTGGTGATATCGGGTACCGCGTCGATGGGTAGGTGCTGATAGTTCCAGACACCCAGGGCACCAGTTACCAGCACCAGAAACATAACCAGCCAACGGCGTGCGATGGAAAATTGAATCAGTTTATCGATCATCAGACACTCCTTCGATGAGCGGCAATGAAAATGCTGTTCCGGCCGATGGAATGCAGAATGTCTTTCAGGAAGTGATTAATCATCATCGCCAACCTCCCCTTTACCCAATTCCGCTTTCAAAATAAAACTGTTGTTGCTGACATACACTTCATCTGCGGACAGGCCGGACACCACTTCGCTTAGCTCGCCGTCGGTGCGTCCCAAGGTTACCGTGCGTGGTTCAAAACCCTCCTTTCCCCGAACAAAAACAACGGGATTGTCGTCGACGATTTGCAGGGCTTCGTTGCGAATCACCACGGGAGTATTAATTTCGGCGCGGGTGATTTGTGCGTTGACAAACAGACCCGGTTTCCAGGTGCCGTTTGGGTTGTCGATCAAAACGCGCGCCGTAATGGCCTGATTGCTACCTTGGCCAAGTGGCGCAATATAGATGATATTTCCCTCTGCGGTTTGGCTCGAATCGAGGCTGAGAATGCGAACTTTCTGCCCTGATTGAACCTGAGCAACATCCTTTGGAAAAATCGACAGCTCTACCCAGACCGTGGAAAAATCCTTCAGCTCCAATAGCGGGGCATCGCTGGTTTGTTCGCCAGGGTTAGCGTTGCGCTGTGTAATAACGCCATTGAGTGCCGAAACTATCGAATAGGTTTTCAGGCTTTCGTTGGCTTCTACGGTCAACAGGGTTTCGCCCTTACGAACCGGATCACCAACACTTTTTTTAACTTCCCGAATAACACCGTCAAAGCGTGCGGTCACTGATTGTACGCGCTCTGCGTTGGTGGCGACGACGCCGTATACCGGCAATACATCGCGGATGGTGCCAGAAGTCACGGTTGCCAGCGTAATGCCCGAATGTTGTATCTGCTGCTGAGTCAGTTCAATGTGGCCTTCTTCGCCGTGCTCTGCTTCCTCTCCGCGACCTGTTTCGGCAAGCGCTTGCCCGGATAGCAGCGCGATAAGGAAGCAACAGCCAAGAAGATGGGTGATGGGTTTGTTAAAATGAGTTTTTAATTTCATCGTGATGATCCTGAAAATGTGTTGTCTTCGCCATACTGAGTCAAGGCCAGGGGCTCTGCTGTCAGT
The DNA here is from genome assembly GCF_000423125.1 of Haliea salexigens DSM 19537. Classification (GTDB taxonomy): domain Bacteria; phylum Pseudomonadota; class Gammaproteobacteria; order Pseudomonadales; family Halieaceae; genus Haliea; species Haliea salexigens. The sequence goes on along the minus strand of NZ_AUHJ01000002.1, from coordinate 7,856 downwards.
TGCTCAATTTCTGCGCCATAGGTTAAAGCGGCTGCCGCCGCTTCGATCTGGGTACGCCTGGCGCTCAATAATTCCTGCCGCGCGCTGACATAGTCGAGATACCCGTAGCGACCGCGTTGATAGGCCACCTGAGTGTCTACCAGGGCCTGCTCAAGGGCGGGAATGATGGCGGTACGGAGTGCTTTTACCGCGACAATGGCTTGTTTGCGGTTGTGATAGGCGCGGAACAGCTGAGTGTGTAAATCCAGCAGCATTACGTCGCGCTCTGCGAACACCTGATTTTTTTCGGCCAGCGCAGTCGACACAGCGCCGGTATTTCGTTGGCCGGAAAACAACGGCATGCTGAAGCCTGCCACCAATGCGGTGTCATCGGTTTCCTGCATTCGACGAACACCCACCGACCAACTGATATCGGCGCTGGATTGGGTTTGGGCAAGGCGTAATTCCGCTTCTTTGAGGCGGGACTCTGCTGCGAATATTTCGATCGCCGGATTTTTTTCCACTTTGGCGTATAGCATCTCAAAGGCGACGTCCTCGTCAAACTGGAATAAATCACCTCGCACCCTGGCAAAGTCAGGTGTAGTCACTCCCCATAGAGCAGACAACGACACTTTCAAATAAGCCAGCCGTTGCTGCTCCGAAAGCAAAGCGAGCTTCGCTTGCTCGGCAGCGGCCTGTGCCCGTTTGACCTCCGCCTCGGGTGTCGCCCCCGCCGTAGCCCGCTTTTTCACAATGTGTAAGCTCTCGTTTGCCAATTGAGCGGCCTCAGCAGCCAGGGTGACCTGCTCCTGTGCGGCCAGCACATCGACATAGCGACGGGTGACTTCGCCCAATAAGGCCAGGGATTCCACCTGTCGGCTGGCATTGAGCACCGACCGACTGTGGGATACCACGCCTTGCCGTGCCGCGCGCTTATCCCCCATTTCGATGACTGAAGACAGCGCAATGGTTAGCTCAGCACTATCTGCGCCGCTGAAATCCCCAGTGCCACCAACATTTTCAGCATCAAAACCCAGCTCATACGCCGGCCGTAACCGGGCCGTTTCTGCCTGACCTTGAAGGGCGGCATAGCGGTAGGGAAAAATGTTTAGAGAAGGGTTTTGCGACAAGGAACGCTGCACTGCATTGGTCAGCGTGATTGTTAGGTCACCAGGAGCCGCATTAAGCCCCGAAGAAAAAATAAAAAATAGTAAACTGAACAGAATGCAGCGGTTTCTGATATTCCGCCGCTCCCATGCGCCAGAACCAGGCGCAGAACGTATTGGTAACATGTGGTAGATCCTACTTATTTAAGATAATTCAAACCGCGCATTGCAGCGATAACGGCAACACAGGAAAAACTTAATCAGTAAAATCAGGCGATTGGAGGGCGGTACAGCGACGAGGATGGGGCCTCGGGGATGATGGCATGATAGTCGTTGTGCAACGAAAGTTTGTGCAAAAAGTTTGAGTGAGTCAGGTTGCCGGATAAATAGACACGGCAATGGCAGCCATGGTGATGACAATGAAACAGGTCGTCAGGCGGGGTATTTTGCTCTGCGGGATCAGCGATCGAGCTATCCAGTATTCCCGATGATGAGCCATCGGTGAAATCAGAGGAAAACTGGACGGAGTCTGAATAATCAACGGGATGCACATCTGCCATAGCTGTCACTGATTGCAATGCAATCAAGACTAACAGCAGATAAGACAGTGCTTTTCGACTCATAAACCGAATATAAACCCAATGACAATGGAATAAGTGGAATATGTTAGCATTTTGGGTTAAGGCGCGCAAAATCCTGTATCAGCCGAACTAACCTGACATGGCGAGTATCTGAAAACCCACTGTTAAAATGCTTATTCATGTTAAATGTGCTTTCGCCTGAATGAACTGGATAGTACCTAAAGGCGTTGCTACACAATCTTTACTACCAACCACAACAAAGCCCGCTTCCTCTATCAAAAAGGGTAACACACCCTTGACATTGTCTCGTGTGGTTTCAAAACCATCAAGGCACTGAACCAGCAGAAATAGCATTCGCTGAATCGATGACGAAGGCTTTCCCCAATCAGCAACGAGTAAACTGCCACCAGGTTTAAGGACCCGATGGATTTGCTTTAAGACATCGAGCTTCTGCAGTCGTGTCAAGTGGTGAAAAAACAAGCTCGACACTGCAACGTCAAACGTCGCTGTTTCGAAGGGCATATCTTGTGCGAAACCCTGCCACAAACTCACACGCTGATCCATTGAAGCAAACTTGGTTTTGGCTAGTTCGAGTGCTCCAGAGTCTGCATCCAGACCAGTAATAGTCAGCGACGGTTCTCTTTCGGCAAACATTTGAGTTAGGGTTCCCGTGCCGCAGCCCACATCCAGTAAGTGTTTCCCCGCTAACGGAGCAGCTTGATTGACCAACGCCGTTTTGAAAATTTTCTCTCGCGTAGTCAAGGAAGCCACCCAGTCGTAATAACGGGTTAGAGCATGATACTTCAAAGCAGGAATATAGGTGGATCGTGGACTCTTCATCACCTTTTCTTATTCAGGACTTGAGCTGCAAAATACGGCGTGCACCATTCAGCACAATCAAACCGATGATCAGGCCAATCACCAAGTCGGGATAACGTGAGCCAGTCCAGGCTACCAATCCACCGGCTAGGATGACACCTAGATTCGCAATTACGTCATTGGCAGAGAATATCCAACTGGCTTTCATATGTGCGCCGCTATCCCGGCTCCTGGCAATCAACAGCAGACAGGTCACATTGGCCGCCAAGGCAACAAGCCCGAAGCTCATCATCAAAGTGGAAACCGGTTCACTACCAAATACTAATCGCCTTACCACCTCGCCCAAAGCGCCTAGGGCAAGAATGATCTGAAGCCAGCCGGAAAAATGGGCTGCGCGCAGCTTCACCCGCACACTGTGCCCTACGGCATACAGCGCCACGCCGTAAACGGCGGCATCCGCAAACATGTCCAACGAATCCGCGATCAAGCCAGTGGATTGCGCCCACCAGCCGACAGTGATTTCAATGACGAACATGATGCCGTTGATGGCAAGTAGCCACTTGAGAATGCCAGCTTCTGTTTGTGCCTCCTGTTTTGCGGACGCCTGTGCTCGGGCGAGGTCATCTCTGGCGACAGGCATTGTGCTTTCCAACGTCGCACCCAAGCCGAGTGCGCGCATTCGCTCCTCAATGGCGTCAGCGTTGTCCCCATGAAAGACCCGCACCTTTCTCTCGGGGGCATCGAATTCCAATGCGATTTTAGGTTCCACACTGTCCAACGCCATACGGATCATGCCTTCTTCAGAAGGGCAGTCCATCTTGGGGACAAGATACTCACTGACAAAGCCGCCATGAGTAGCATCGTGTACTTCAGCAGTCTGGGGAGTGTTCTTCATCGCGTCACTATGACAATTGTCGCGGCATGTGTTTGTCATAAAAAGCCCTTGTACTATTCACGACGTACAGCTTAAACTCTATATTAACTATAGAGTCAAGCGCAGAGATTGAATAAATGAAAATCGGCGAACTGTCGAAAGTGACTGGCTGCTCCGTGCAAACCATCCGGCATTATGAAAAGGAACATTTGATTGCCTCTGCTGAACGGAGTGAAGGCAATTTTCGCCTGTACGATGAAGCTGCCGTTGAGCAATTGCTGTTCATCAAACACTGTCGCAGCCTGGATCTCAGTTTGCCGGAGATCCGGCAGCTTTTGGCTTTAAACCGTTCTCCAGGCGCGCAATGTGATGATGTGAATCGGATGATGGATAGGCATATCGAGCAGGTGGAGGCGCGTATCCAGGAACTCACCAAACTGAACGAGCAACTGAGAATGCTGCGCCGCAGCTGTTCAAACCGTCGGACAGTCGAGCAGTGCGGCATATTGCGGAATTTGTCGGCTACTCCGGTTTCGAGCGGGTGACACCCGGTTCCAAAAACTCTCCTGAACGTTCTGCAACAGGGGCATTTTTCCGCTGCCTTCTCGCCAACCCCAGAAAGACCAGGAAAACCACCAGTACCGACAATTGCGCCAGGATCCCCTGCCAGGTGGATTTGACGCCGACCCAATCGAATTCAAAACTGACAGGCAATGGGGTAATACCGATAAGGTCCGCTTCCTGAAGTGCCGACATCGCCTTACCCATGAGGATAAACGCCAGGGCCAGCAACAGGTAGGTGGTGACGGAAAAGAATCTGGCAATGGGTAATTTCACTGAATAACGCACCAGCAACCAGGCCAATACGGCCAAGAAAGCAGTACCGGCTACAAAGCCGCTGAATACGGATGAATATTGAGCGGCTGCAGCCTGGGTCAGCAGCGCCTGATAAAACAAGACCGTTTCAAAGACTTCACGATAAACCGCAATAAATGCCAGCAGCGCAAGGCCCCACAGGGTACCCGCAGTCAGGTGGGAGTTGATGTGCTGCTGGATATAGGCCTGCCACTGGGTAGCATGGGTTTTACTGTGCATCCAGATGCCGACATAGAGCAACACGACCGCCGCCAATAGGGCCGCAACACCTTCCATGACTTCGCGACTGGCACCGCTGATACTGACCAGGGACTGCGCGGCAGCCCAGGTCGCAACTCCGGCCACCAATGCCGTTACCCAACCCAAATGCACATACCGAAGTCCGTCACGCCGACCGGTTCGCACCAGCACAGTAACCAGGGCAATGACCACGAGCAGGGCTTCAAGCCCCTCCCGCAACAGGATCACCAAGCTGGCACTGAACAGGGTCGCATTGGACAAGGTAGATTCCGAAAGCAATCGATCCGCATCATCCAACCTTGCCAGCGTCCGGCCCACAGCGCTTTCCACCTCGCCCGGGGGCTGTGCCTGCTTCAATAATTGTCTTATCGCCATCATATCGGCTTCGAGCGTCTGGCGGAGTGCTTTATCCTGCGCATCCAGGCTGTTTTCGACCAATTCAAAGCCATCCAGATAAGCGCTGACCGCCAGTGCTTGTGCTGTCTGATAATCGCCGCGCTGGTGTGCCTCTTGTGCTAGCAGCAGTTGGTCGCGGGTGATTTTCAGAGGATTGGTCGATTCCTGGAATAACAGTTCTGGCTTTGCGCGCAGCCGTTCGATCCCCTTCTGCGTCATATCCGGGTGTTCTGCAGCGAGTTGCGCCGGCGTGTGGTTAACCATCTGTGACAAGGTGACGCCAGGTGCCTCGCCTGTAACCTCAGCGCCGGATTGAAATGCCAATCCGCCGACGTGGAACGCCAGCGACCAGCGTTGCTCTTCCGTCAGTTGGGTAAATGCCGGCATTGCGGTATCGGCTATGCCATTGGATATGGCGTCGTACAGGCCCAGAAGTGACCGGTTCAAGGCTCGCTCTTTGCTGGTGAAATCGGTTGGAGCGGGCTCCAGCTGTTCGGCCATCACACCATCGCCCCCACCGGCTGCGCCATGGCAAGAAGCGCACTGGCTCTCATACAACCCTTTGACGGTCGCTTTCGACAACAGATGATCCGGCAGGGACGACTGCGGCATCAGTGCCAACAACGTACCCCGCAGGCTGCCGCTCATTTGCCGAATTGTTTCAATAGCCTGTTTGTTCTGGATGGCTGCCTGTAAAGCCTTGGCCTGGCCTGTCAGGTCGCCAGCGTCGGCTGATTTATCTTGAATCTCAGAAATATTCGTCACAATGAGCTGGGAGAACTCCAGCATTTCCTGATACTCACCGTCATTGACTACCTGCCCATCCCTGACGGCTTCCACGTAATCCACAGCAATGTATTCGGCCAGCTGTGCCAATTGACGCATCTGAGCCGAGCCGTCATCACTCATCTCGGCCTGACTGGTCGCTGGAAGCAAACACGATAAGCCCAGCAGCAGTACTGAGACATTCAAAACAAATAGCTTCGGGCTTATAAAACGGTATATCCAGTGTTCCTGCATTAATGGGATCTCAATTTGATTTGTTGCTAATGATAATTAGTCTCAATGGTAATCCCTATGGTAGCTATAGAGTCAAGTGTGTGACTGGTTTGTTGGCATTCCTGACAACACGGCTCCTGTCGGCACACGGGATATCCTTCTGCCTCCATTGAGCTGCTCTCATAACCAGTCGTACCCGCAGTCCGGGGCCGTGCAGAATGGCATTACGGTGCGTATCTTCTGTCGGAGCAACCTCACGCATCGCACTCCTCTTGCGTTTGTACATTGGACTGGTTGAGATACACCAGCATGATCATCCTGATCTTCACGGCGACGCCGGACAATGCGATTCTCTAGGCGCCAACAGATTATCGATTTCTTACAAAGTGGATCCTAGCTCTTGGGCTCATTTCATGAAGAAGACCCGCTTCAGAGTGGCTTTTGGGTTGGTGCGGTATCCTTAAGCTGGCTTTAGCGGCTGTTCGATAAGCCCGAGGCGTTCGTAATAACGAATAGTTTCGACACTGACCCGAGCTGCTTGTGCCAGTTTACCGATGGTCAATTGACTCATCACTTTCTCCCGTAGCACTCACCTCTACATCAGCCATGCTGGGTAAACTGATCGTGAAGCGCGTGACGCCGCGTTCGGAGATCACCGCGATGTTTCCTTCATGGGCCTCGACTATGGACTTGACGATAGCCAGCCCCAAGCCAGCACCTTCGCTTTGGCGTTGCCGGGAAGGATCGACCCGGTAAAACCGGTCGAAAATCCTGAGCAAATGCTCGGCTGGAATTTCTGGCCCCGGATTCTGTACGCTGAGTAACGCCCTACCCTCGCCCGATGAATCCAGACGGATCAGCACACTTCTTCCCACTGGTGTGTGGCGTATTGCATTGGACAGCAGATTGGACAATGCGCGACGCAGCATAGCGCGGTCACCTTGTATAATCGGTGCCTTTCCTTCCAACACCAATTGGATGTGCTTTTCCTCCGCCAGGGCCTCGAAAAAATCGAACAGCTCGCGCACTTCCCGAGCCAGATCCAGCGGTTCCCAGACAGGCTTGAGCAGGCCGTGTTCGCTCTGGGCCAGCCAGAGCATGTCGTTGACCATTTTGGTCAGGCGCTCCTGTTCTTCAAGATTCGAGTAGAGCAGTTCGCGATATTCTTCCAGGCTTCTGGACTTACCCAAACCCACCTGGGTCTGGGTGATCAGGTTGGTCAAAGGCGTGCGCAATTCATGGGCAATATCGGCGGAGAAATAGGATAGTCGAACGAAGCTGTCTTCCAAGCGGCCAATCATATGATTAAAGGAACAGACAAGGTTTTGCAGTTCCCGGGGAACGGTGTTAGGGTCTAGACGCACATGAAGGCGATCCGCCTGAATATCACTCATTGTCGCACTCAGCTCGCGCAAGGGCGCGTGCCCCTGGTGCACGCCATACCAGGCCGCCAAGAGAGTCACCGCGCCTGCCAGCACCATAATCATCCACAAACTGCGCCGAAAATTTTCCAGAAAGTGGATATGGAAATCCATATCGATAGCAGCAACGATGCGATAATTCTGGTCTTCAATGCGGGTATGCGTGATAGTGCCACGGTAGGTTTTGCCATCAGTTTGCCAGGTATAAAGATTGTCTACCTGAATACGGCTCACAGGAGAATAGGTGTTTTCTTGTGGCGAAGGTCCACCCTCCTCAGGACCATAGACCAAACGTCCCGCATCATCCCACACTTGAAAGTAGACACCATGGTGACCAGAAACAGCTCGCGCAAGGGCGCCCTCCGGTGCCGAGTCCTGATCTTTCGCCGATTGTAGAGCGTCTTCAACAGCACGAGTAATCACCACCAACTCGTCGGCATCCTGTTCAGCAAAATGGCGCTCTACTTCATTCAGCACGAGATAACCGATCATCAGTAAACTGAAACCGATAGCCATCGCGACAAACAGCATCACCCGGCTGTTGAGTGACAGTGGTCGTCTCCGG
>NZ_AUHJ01000001.1 GCF_000423125.1 Haliea salexigens DSM 19537 | reverse complement strand
TACATTCACTTCCATTTCACGCCGACCAGTGCCTCCTGGCTGAATGCAGTAGAGGGTTGGTTTGCCCAGCTTGAACGGCGCGCCCTCTACCGCGGAGTTTTCACCAGCGTCCCAGAGCTCAAAGCAGCATTACTCGACTTTATTAAAGTCCACAATCGCACGTTGGCCAAACCGTTCAAATGGACCAAGGATGCGAAGGGTATCCTCGCAGCCGTTGATAGAGCAAAGAATGCGTTACCTAATTAATCAAGCGTCCCACTAGACTGCCCCCTGAGCATCCACAGGAGGTAAGCCATGACAGCCCAGCCAGTAAATATCGCCGGCAGTAAAATCCTTATCACGGGCCCTACCGGGCAGGTGGCAGCACCGGTCATTGACGCCTGGGCCGGGCAAGCCGAACTGACTGCGCTGGCACGCTTCAGTGATCCCGCGCAGCGCAGCGCGCTGGAGGAAAAAGGGGTTCGCTGCGTGGCGGCCGACCTCGCAGACCCCGCGGCGCTGAACGGCCTGGCCGACGACTTCGATTACGTATTGAACTTTGCCGTGGTGAAAACCGACAGTTTTGATTACGACCTGGCCGCGAATGCGGAGGGACTGGGGCGGTTGATGCTGCACTGCCGCAGTGTCAAGGCCTTCCTGCACCTGTCGTCAACTGCAGTGTACGAGTACGCCGGCCATGCGCCGCGGGCCGAGGACGCGCCGCTGGGTGACAACCACCGCTCCATGTTCCCGACCTACAGCATCAGCAAGATCGCCGCGGAAACCGTGTGCCGTTTCGTGGCGCACCAGTTCGGCATTCCGACAACAATCGCCCGGCTCAGCGTACCCTACGGCAACAACGGTGGCTGGCCCTGGTACCACCTGCTGATGATGGAGCAGGGCGTGCCCATTGACGTGCACCCCGAACGCCCAAATCTGTACAACCTCCTGCATACGGATGATTACATCGAAAAGCTGCCGCTACTGCTCGGTGCTGCGAGCAACGAGGTGACCACCGTAAACTTTGGCGGCTCGCAGGCCGTCAGCATCGAGGACTGGTGTGCCTTTCTGACCGAGCTGACCGGGCTGGAGCCCGAGTTTCGCGACAGCCCCACCGCCTTCGGCAGCCTGGCGATCGACACCACCCGTATGCATGATTTGATCGGTCCGACCCGCGTGGACTGGCGCGAAGGGGTGCGCAACATGGTCGCAACACTCTCGCCACACTTGCTCAAGTCCGGCGCCTGAAGGCTGGCGGGGCAGGGAGCCGCGGGTGACGCAATTGCTGCTGCTATTGGTGCTGGTGTTCAGCGCCGTCGCCCTTATGGTAGTGCTGGGTGAACGTTTTGCCCGGCCCATGCCGGCGGAGCGGGTGCGGCGCCTGCAGCGCTGGCTCTTGCCGTTGGTGGGGTTGATGTTACTGCTGTCTCTCGCCAGCCAGTACTGGTAGACGGGTCACCCTTCAGGGTGATGCGCTCGGGCGCAAAAAACTGCACACTGCGACGTTCCGATAATAAGTCTGATGGTTGCCCCCGGGGAGGCTGATTATGTCGACGTCCGAACTCGAAGCATTGCGCAGTGGCCAGTTGTGGGAAGAATTCTGTGAAGGTCTGAAAAGTGCTGGTAAGGAAATTCTCGCCGCCGGCGTACCCGAGGATGACCTCAGTCGCGCTGAGGGTTACCGCTACCTCACGCGGCTGCTGCGCCTGAGCCTGGAGAAACACCTGGAGTTCAATGATCCAGCGTGCCCCCAGTTCTATTCCCTGTCCCACGAAACCGCCAAGATCGGCAATGACAATCCCGACAACTTCTACCAGAACTGTGCGGTGGATGGGCAGCGCAGCTATCGTATTACCGGTAATGCGGGCCAGGTGGAATACCTGAGCATGGAAACCAAGGCCGGCTCCTTCGCCGGGCAGGGTGATATGGCGCCCACCGGGCATGTCACCCTGAATGATCTGGAGCTGGGGCCCAACGGCGAGTTTGAGCTGCTGGTCAGCGCCACGCCGCAACCCGGAAACTGGCTGCCCATGACCGAAGCGTCAGACAATATTCTCGTGCGTCAGACTTTTCGCGACCGCGCGCGGGAGCCCAAGCTCGAGTTGCGTATTGAATGCCTGGATCAGCAGGATGCGCCGGTACTTGACCCCGTAGAGTTCGCCAGCCAGCTGCAGCGTGTGGTGCCCTTCGTCAATGGCACGGCCGGGCTGTTCCGCAACTGGATGCTGGGCTTTGCCGAGCACATCAACGAACTGCCCCCCAACGATCAGCAGATGTGCCTGCGTGCCGGCGGCGACCCGGCTATTTTCTACCACAACAGCTACTGGCAACTGGCACCGGAGGAGGCACTGCTGATCGAGTTCACGCCGCCCGGTGACTGCCGCACGTGGAACTTTCAGTTATCCAATTTCTGGATGGAGTCGCTGGATTACCGCTTCCAGCGCATTCACATCAACCGCAGTGGTGCGCGCTACGAGGCGGATGGCAGTGTGCGCATCGTGGTGGCGGCGGAGAGCCCCGGCAGCGCCTTCCCCAACTGGCTGAGTACGGCTGGCCACAGCTGCGGCAGCATGCTGCTGCGCTATGTGGAAGCCTCCGATCATCCCCCGGTGCGCACACGCGTAGTTGCGCTGGACACACTCAAGGCAGGAGAACTCAATGACCACAAATGAGCTGGCGCTGGATGCCGATGCACTGGTCGCCGCCGCGAAAGCGGTAGACGGGCTCGAGGATTTTGGGGACGACAGTTATCGCGAGCCGCTGGAAAGGTTGTTGTGGTCGCTGGTGCACGAGGCGGACCTGAATGCGATCGGGCGCCCGGCAATGGCACAACGGATGCTCGATATTCTGTCTACCCGGCTGCGGGTGCAGGAATGGTTGCGGCGTCACCCTGAAATCCGCGATGAAGAGATCGTTGCGCCCCTGGTGATCGTCGGCTTGCCGCGTACTGGTACGACCATGCTGCACCGCACGATTGCGGCGGATAATCGTATGTATGCCCCCCTGTGGTACGAAACACGCTTTCCCTGCCCGGACCTCGACTGGGACTTCACGGCCGCCGGCGATCGCCGCATACGCGATGCCAAGGCCGAAGTAAAAATGATGGTCGACAGCAACCCGGACCTGCTCGCCGTGCACCCGCTGGATGCGATGGAGCCGGACGAAGACATCATGTTGCTGGAGCAGTCCTTCTACAGTTTCAATATTCAGGCGCTGGCACATGTGCCGAGTTTCGATGCCTGGATAGAAGCGCAGGACCACACTATCGGCTATGAATACCTGAAGCTCCTGCTGCAGTTCCTGCAGTGGCAGAAGAAACGCAGTGGTCAAAGTGGCGAGCGCTGGGCGCTGAAAGCGCCGCATCACCTGCATTACATGGACCTCGTGTTTCGCATTTTCCCGGACGCCCGCGTGGTACAATCGCACCGCGATCCGGTCGAGACCATTCCCTCGCTGGCCAGCATGATCGCCAACGTGTGGAAGGTCTACTCCGACTCCGCGGACCCGGCGGAAGTGGGTCGGCAGTGGGCGCGCAAGTTTGCCAAGGGCATGCAGCATACGATCGACGTGCGCCGCGAGCTCGGCCCCGAACGCTTCCTCGACCTCTGGTTCAAGGACACGGTGAGCCAGCCGCTGGTGGAGATTGGTCGCGTCTATGATTTCCTCGGTATGGACCTTACGCCCCAGGCGAGTGTGGAAATGGCGCGTTGGCAGGATTCCAATCGACGTGAACTGCGCCCGGCACACGCCTATACGCTGGACCAGTTCGGCCTCACTGAGGAAGGGCTCAAGGAACAATTCAAGGGCTATCGCGAAGCCTTTATCCTGAAGTAATTCCACCTTCGCCGGGCGAGCGGCGAACAACCTGTATCACTGCACGAGAGGGAGCACATGGCAGAGCAAAAAGCGACAAACGTCCACTGGCACGAGGGTGACATCACCCGTGAGCACCGGGAAAAACTGTTGGGCCACAAGGGGGCGACCCTCTGGTTTACCGGCCTGTCCGGCAGTGGCAAAAGCACGGTGGCGGTCGAGCTGGAAGGTCGCCTGAACGAGATGGGCGTACTCGCCTATCGTCTGGACGGTGATAACGTACGTCTGGGTATCAACCGCAACCTCGGTTTCAGCGCTGACGACCGCACGGAAAACATCCGTCGCATCGGAGAAATCTCCAAGCTGTTTGTGGATTGCGGTATCCTCACCCTGAGCAGCTTTATCAGCCCCTACGCCAGCGATCGCAACCAGGTGCGTGAACTGCACGAGGCGGCGGGCATGGATTTCATTGAAATCCACGTCGACTGTTCCCTGGAAGCGGCTGAAGCCCGCGATCCCAAGGGCCTGTACAAGAAAGCGCGCGCCGGTGAAATCAAGAACTTCACAGGCATTGATGACCCCTACGAGGCCCCGTTCAAGCCGGAGGTGCACCTGCACTCGGACCAGCAGACGCTGGCTGAAGAGGTGGATGCCATCATTGCCCTGCTGCGCGAGCGCGGCATCATCAAGTCCTGACCTTTACCCCGAACGGAGACCATCATGATCAAGCCACACGGCTCAGACGAGCTGCAAGCCTTATACGTTGCCGATGACGCCCGTCGCGAGGCGCTGCTCAAGGAGGCCGAGCAACTGCCGTCACTGCTGCTGAACTCCGCTGCGGCCGCTAACGCGGTCATGCTCGGCGCCGGCTATTTCAACCCGTTGAAGGGATACATGAACCTGGCCGACAGCCTGAGCGTAGCGGAGAAGCTTCAGACGTCTAAGGGTCTGTTCTGGCCTGTACCGATCGTCAACCTGACAGAGGCTACCGACATTCAGCCCGGCAGCCGCATCGCCCTGCGCGACCCCAACGTGGATGGCCACCCGGTGCTGGCGGTAATGCAGGTTGAGGCGGCCGAGCATGTCGGCGATGAGCAGATCGATTTTATCGCCGAGAAGGTGTTCCGCACACTGGATCCTTCACACCCGGGCGTAGCCACCTTCAAGTCCCTGGGGCGCACGCTGCTTTCCGGGCCGATTGAGGTGCTCAACTTCTCCTACTTCCCCGGCGAGTTTCCTGACACGTTCCGCACCGCGGTCGATATTCGCGCGGAAATTGCCTCGCGCGGCTGGAACAAGGTGGTGGCCTTCCAGACCCGCAATCCCATGCACCGTGCTCACGAAGAGCTCTGTCGCATGGCCATGGAAGACCTGGACGCGGACGGCATCCTCATTCACATGCTGTTGGGCAAGCTGAAGCCGGGCGATATTCCTGCGGATGTTCGCGACGCCTCCATTCGCAAAATGGTCGATGTGTATTTCCCACCCAATACGGTGATGGTGACAGGCTACGGTTTTGACATGCTCTACGCTGGGCCACGCGAGGCCGTATTGCACGCAGTCTTCCGCCAGAACTGCGGCTGCACACACCTGATCGTCGGCCGTGACCACGCCGGGGTGGGTGACTACTACGGTGGTTTTGACGCGCAGACCATCTTTGACGAAGAGGTGCCTGCGGGTTCCCTGCAGCTGGAGATCTACCGTGCGGACCACACCGCCTACAGCAAGAAGCTGGACCGGGTAGTGATGATGCGTGATGCGCCCGACCACAGTCCGGAGGACTTCGTGCTGCTGTCAGGCACCAAGGTACGTGAAATGCTGGGTAACGGCATTGCGCCACCGCCTGAGTTCTCGCGTCCGGAAGTGGCGAAAATCCTTATGGATTACTACCAGAGTCTGTAAGCCTTGCCGGGTCGGTGCGCCGCAGTGCCGACCCGCCTGCCCGCCGGAGCCACTCAGTCTGCTCCGTGTGCATGCACCGTCGCTGCAAGCAGCGACTCCAGCGTTTGTGGCCCGATCAGCGTATCCAGCAGTTCCCCCTCGGGATTGATGATGAGCGTGGTGGGCAGTACCGTGGGCCGATTCAGGCCAAGCAGTGCAGCCGGGTCCTCTGCCAGTGTTCTGAAACCTACCTGCAGTGTTTCCAGTTGTGTTTGCAGGTCTTCGCCAGTGGCGCCGTCATAATTGACGCCCAGCACGGTGATTGCGTCGTAGTCACTGTCCAGCGCGTTAAGTTCCGGTATCTCCTTGATACAGGGTTTGCACCACTCGGCCCAGTAATTGATCACAACCCACTGGCCGCGCAGGTCGCGCAAGAGGTCGGCATTGCTCTGGGGTGCGGATGGCTGGCACGCTGCCAGCGTCAGTAGTAGCAGGGTCAGGCAGGCGGTTCTCACGGGTGTTGCACTCCTCTTGTCGTGTATGGCGCGAATTCCATACCGGGCGGGCGCAGTATGCCATGATTGGATGGCGGCGCCGCGTTCATTCCTTTTGCTATAATGTACGCCGTTTTTCTCTGGGGAGTTTTCCGTGAGCGAGTTCCAGATTTATCACAACCCGCGCTGCTCCAAGTCGCGTGCAACGCTGGCCCTGCTGCAGGAACACGGCGTCGAGCCCGAGGTGATCCCCTACCTGGAGCAGCCGTTGTCCGCGACGGCGCTCAAGCGGTTGCTGAAAAAGCTCGCCGTGCCCGCGAGCGCGTTGGTCCGGCGCGGGGAACCCGAGTTCAAGGCAGCGGGATTGCACGCTGCCAGTAGCGAGGCAGAATTGCTTGCTGCCATGGCGGCTCATCCCAAGCTGATGGAGCGGCCGGTGGTGACCCGCGGTGAGCGGGCCGTGATCGGCCGGCCACCGGAGAATGTGCTGGCGCTGCTCGACTGATGGCGGAGCCCTATATTCTGGTGCTGTATTACAGCCGCCACGGCGCTACCGCAGCGATGGCATCGCAGGTAGCGCGCGGCGTGGAAACGATCGCCGGGATTGGCGCGCGCCTGCGCACGGTGCCGGCAATTTCGGCGACCTGCGAGGCGGTGGAGGATACGATCCCGGCAGATGGTCCCCTGTATTGTGAACTCGACGAGCTGGCGGCCTGCGCCGGGTTGGTGTTGGGCAGCCCCACACGCTTCGGCAATATGGCGGCACCGCTGAAGTATTTCCTCGACCAGAGCTCAGGCCTCTGGTTGAGCGGCGCACTTATCGACAAACCCGCTGCCGTCTTCACCTCGACCTCAAGCCTGCACGGAGGCCAGGAGTCCACCCTGCTCAGCATGTTGTTGCCCTTGTTGCACCACGGGATGGTGGTCGCCGGGCTGCCCTACAGCGAGCCGGGTTTGATGACGGCCACTGCGGGCGGCACACCCTACGGGGCCTCCCACTGGGCTGGCCCCGATAACCAGAAGCGGTTGGACCCGCAGGAAGCGGCGCTCTGTCGTGCCCTGGGCGCCCGCGTCGGTCGCCTCGCTCTGTCATTGGGTCAGCACTCGGGAGACGCCTCATGAATAGCATTACGCAACGTCGAGGTGCCAGCCTCTGGCTATGGCGCCTCACCTGGTTGAGCTGGGGGGTACTCATCGGCCAGACAGCATGGTCACTCGCCTTGACCCAGCCCCCGTGGATAATCTGGTTGGGCAGTCTGTTGCCGTTGCTGCTGTTTGTCCACGGCATGTTACATGATCGCCTGCGCAGCTTTATCTGGTTGTGCTTTGTCTCCCTGCTCTACTTCATCGCGCTGGTGGAGCGCCTTTTCGCAACACCCTGGGCGCCGTTGCCCTGGGTAGGCATGGTGGCTGTTGTGCTGTTGTTCTGCAGTGCCATGCTCTACGTGCGTGCGCGCGCCCGCGAATGGCAGGCCGCCGCCCCTGTACCTTCTCCGGAGTCATCGTCATGAGCCGCCCTTCGCCGATACGCCGCTTTTTCTCCGCCCTCTGGCGTGGGTTGACCTGGTTTCGTCTGGCCCTGTCGAATCTGCTGTTTCTCGCTTTTCTTGTGCTTATCTATGTGCTGTATTTCAGCGGCGGGCCACCGCCCCAGCCGGAAAAAGCCGCCCTGCTGCTGAACCTGAGTGGGACGCTGGTCGAGGAAAAATCGGACGTGAATCCGCTGCAGGCGCTCGCCGGCGAGCCCTCCCCGGCGGATCGCGAGATCGCGCTGCGTGATGTGCTGGATGCGGTGCGCGAGGCGGCACAGGACCCAGCCATCACCGCGCTGGTGATGGAGCTTGATTTCCTGGTGTCAGCAGGCATCAGCAAAAGCCTGGAAATCGCGGCCGCCATTGAAGAGTTTAAAGCCAGCGGCAAGCCGGTGATCGCTCTCGGCGACTATTTCACGCAGGACCAGTATCTACTGGCCAGCCAGGCAGATGAGGTGATTCTTCACCCCATGGGCGCGGTGCCGCTGGAGGGGTTCGCCAGCTACCGCAATCACTTCCGTGAGGCACTGGATAAAGCCCTGGTCTCCATGCATGTGTTTCATGCCGGCGAGCACAAGTCGATGGCCGAGCCTTTTCTTCGCGACGACATGTCGCCGGCAGAGAAAGTCATCACATCGGCCTGGTTACAGGACCTGTGGGGGGAATATGTCGGCGTAGTGGAGTCCCGGCGCAACCTGCCGGCCGGGAGCATTGACCGTTACATCAACCGCTACGCCGAGCGTATGGCGGAGGCCGGCGGTGATGCGGCACGTGTGGCCCAGGAGCAGGGACTGGTTGACACACTGCTGTCGCGGCCTGACGCCAACGATTACCTGGTGGAACAGGTGGGTGCCGCGAACGAAGAAGGCTTCTACGAGGCGGTATTTTTCGAGTCCTACATCAACGCCAAGCGCCCCATGGGGCTGACACCCATGATGGAGGACCGCGTAGCCGTGGTGACTGCCGAGGGCAATATCATGACCGGTGAGCAGCCCCCTGGCACCATCGGTGGCGACTCCCTGGCGCGCTTGCTGCGCCAGACCGCGGAACAGCCGGGGGTGAAGGCCCTGGTGATCCGGGTGAATACCGGCGGCGGCAGCGTGCTGGCCGCGGAGCGTATTCGGCAGGCCATCGGGCGCATTCGCGAAGCCGGCATGCCGGTGGTGATCTCCATGGGCGCCATTGCGGCATCGGGCGGCTACTATATTGCAGCGGAGGCGGATGAGATCTGGGCGACGCCCACCACCATCACTGGCAGCATCGGCGTCTTCGCTGCTTTTCCGACCTTCGAACGTCTGCTGGATCGCCTTGGGGTCAACACCGACGGTGTAGGCACCACCGAGCTTGCGGGGTCGCTGCGCCTGGATCGCCCGCTGGACCCGCAGGTGGCGGCAACGCTGGCTACGGGGGTGAATTTCACCTACCGGGAGTTCCTGGACATCGTGGCCACTGGCCGTGGTTTGGCCGAGGAGGCCGTGCAGGCTGCTGCCGGTGGCCGAGTGTGGAGTGCTCCCGATGCACAGGCGTTGGGCCTGATTGATGAACTCGGTTCACTGCGCGAGGCGGTCGCGGCAGCGGCGGAGCTCGGCGGCCTGGACCGCAGTAACCACGCGGTAGAGTACGTGCAACAACCCCTGTCACCCCGCGACATGCTGCTGCGACAGCTCGCCTCACGGGTCGGTATGTCGGGCAGTTTGTCCGTCCTGGATACGGGGTTACAGCAGTTGTTGCAGCCCGTGGCAACGGCGGCGCGCACACTCACCGAGCTCAATGACCCCACGCATCGGTACATGCGCTGCCTGGATTGTGTGGCGCCCTGATCGGGTTTATTGCGCCGGCAGGGGGTCGTTTCCAGTGGCGGGCCTGCGCCAGTGCTTCAAGTCCAGCAGGATCATGTAGAGGGCGGGGACCAGCAACAGCGTAATCACCGTGGCAAACACGATGCCGAAGGCCAGTGACACCGCCATCGGCACAATTTCCTGTGCCTGCGCACTGCGCTCCAGCAGCATCGGTGCGAGGCCGAAAAACGTGGTCAGGGAGGTGAGCAGAATGGCGCGGAAGCGCTGCGTGCCCGACTCCACCACGGCGCGCAGAGGTTCCACACCGCTCTTTATCGCATTGTTGATGTGGTCGACCAGAATCAGGCTGTCATTCACGACCACGCCGCTTAAGGCAATTACCCCCATCAGTGACATCATGCTCAGGGGGTAGCCCGTGAGCCAGTGGCCGACAACTGCGCCGATCACGCCAAACGGTATCACCCCCATGATGATCAACGGTTGCAGGTAAGATCGGGTAGGAATTGCCAGCAATGCATAGATGCCGAACAGGGCGAGACCAAAGCCGATCAGCATGCTGTTTACCATCTTGCTTTCCTCGTCAGCCATGCCGGCAACGGCATAGCTGAGTCCGGGATATTTCTGTAGCAGCTCGGGCAGTACGGATTTTTTCAGGTCGGCGACAATGCGCGCCGGCTCCACCAGGTCTTTGTTGGCCTCGGCAGTCACCTCGGCGGCGCGCTGGTAATTGATGTGCGTGACCTTGCGCAGGCCCTGCTTGACCTCCATTGTGGCGACGGTCTGGAAGGGGATTGCCTGGCCATCCGGTGTGCGGATATACATCCCCTGAAGTGTGTCTACGGTTTCGCGGTCGGCCCGCGGGTAGCGCACCATCACCTTGACTTCGTCGAGGCCACGCTGCATGCGCTGGGCCTCGGCGCCGTAGAAAGCACTGCGCACCTGGTTCGCCACGGCGTAGCGCGACAACCCCAGGGCCTCGCCTTCGGGCAGCAGTTCAATGTGGAACTCATCTGCCGTATCGCTGGCGCCATTGCGTATGTCATACACGCCGTCGTAGCGTTGAATCGCCGTTTCCAGTTCCGCCGCCGCTGCGCGCAACGTGGAGAAATCCCGGTGCATGAGGTCAAAGGCGATCGCGGGTCCAAAGCCCGGACCATCGGCGCTGGTTATGGACAGGACCTTGGTACCGTGGAGCACACCTACCGCCTCGCGCCAGCGACGCTCCACCTCTCGGGTGGAAATGCTGCGCTGGTCTTCCTTGGTCAGTTCGATGTCCACGCCACCGATGGTGCGGCCGCTGCCGTAGGCGAACACATGATTGACCAGGTGTTCCTTGCCGCCCGTTGCCTCGCGGTGTGCAGCCTCGACTGAGTCGAGCGCTGCCACGATATGCTCAATGGTTGCCAGGGTGCGTTCCTCGGGGGTGCCCTCGGTCATTTCCAGCTGCACGGAGATAAACTCGCCGGGTACATCCGGGGCAATGACCGTGCGCACAATCCCGCCCGCGACCAGCCCGCTGCACAGCACCAGCAGCGCCATGAAGGCGGCCAGGGTAACGTAGCGGTTGCGGATGCAGCGCTGCATCAGGGGGCTGTAACGGTGTTCGACAAAGCGCTTGAGGCCGTGATTGACCTGCTGTTGACGCCGGTCAACGGCGAGCAGAAACCGGTTGCGTGTGGGTGTGCTGTGCGCCAGGTGGGCCGGCAGAATCCACTTGGATTCCACCAGTGAGAACAACAGGCAGAGAATAACCACCCAGCCACAGGCTTCGGGGAATGCGGCAAACACACCCTCCATGAACAGCGTGGGCGCGAATGCGACGATGGTGGTGAGTACGCCGAAGGTGGCGGGTACGGCAACCTTGTTCACGCCGTTGACAACACTCTGGATACTGTGGCCGTGACGTTCCTGTTCGGTGTAGGCACTTTCGCCCATGATGATGGCATCATCCACCACAATGCCCAGTACCAGAATGAAGCCGAACAGGCTGATCATGTTGAGACTGGCATGAATATACGGTGTGTTGATCAGTGCCATGGCGCCGAGGAAGCAGACAGGAATGCCCAGCATGACCCAGAACGCGAGTTTGATTTCCAGAAACAGCGCCAGCACGATGAACACCAGCAGTGCGCCCATGGCCAGGTTTTTCAGCATCATGCCCAGGCGGCCTTCCAGGTAGAAGGTGATATCCGACCAGATGTCCAGACTGGCTGCCGCGGGCAGCTGCCCCTGCTTCTGCTCGACCCAGGCGCGTGTCGCTTTCGCTGTGTCGAGGATGTCCTGCTTGCCCATGGCAAACACCTGAATGCCAAGGGAGTAGCGGCCGTTGAAACGTGCAAAGCCGCTGTCCTCGACGAAGCCGTCACGCACGGTTGCAATATCGCCGAGCAACAGCCGGGTGCCATCCGCGAAGCTGCGCAGCACAATGGATTCGAAATCCTGTTGCACGTAGGCCTGCCCCTGCGTGCGCAGCAGGATATCGCCCTGACGCGTGCGCAGGGAGCCGGCGGGCAGGTCCAACGACGAGCGCGCAATCACGTCGGCTACATCGCTCAGGGTCAGGTGGTATTCACGCAGCAGCGATTCGGAGATTTCGATGGAGATTTCGTAGTCGCGCGCGCCAACCACTTCCGCCGCCGATACCTCCGGCAAGGTCAGCAGGTCGCGGCGGATATCCTCTGCCAGGGTTTTCATGCTGCGTTCATCCAGCTCACCGGAGAGCTGTAATTGCAGCGCAGGAAATTGCAGCTCGGGCTGGCTGATGATGGCTTTCTCGGCGTTGGCCGGAAAGTGCTGGATAGCGTCGATGCGGTTCTTGATGTCGCCCAGCAGGGCGTTCATGTCGATGCCTTCCTGGGGCTCCACCATCACCCGTGCGTGTGAATCCAGCGCGTCGGACTCCACCCGCTTGATGCCGTCCAGGTCGTTGATGGCCTCTTCGATTTTCAACACAATGCCCTGTTCGACTTCCTCTGGTGAGGCGCCGGGATAGGACATGTTGATGAAGATCAGCTCAATATCGAAGGAGGGAAAGATCGACCGCTGAATATTGAACGCGGACCCCAGGCCAACCACCAGGATAATAGCCATCAGCAGGTTGGCGGCAACGGGGTTGTGGGCAAACCAGGCGATAACGCCGCCCTGGCGATGCGTGCTCATGCGGGGGGAGCCTCACCGGGTACTGCAGTGGCGGCATCACCGGCAATATCGCCAGCGGTGGCCTGGCGCCCATCGGCCTGGTTGCGCTGGCGCAGTTCGCGACTGCTGACGCGCGAGACCACACTGACTTCGGCGCCGGTGAGTGCGCTGTCGAGTGTGGTCAGTATCACCTCGTCGCCATTCTCCAGGCCGGTGGACACATAGACGAAATCTCCACCGGTGTTCAGGGTGGTGACCGTGCGGTTGCGCACCAGGTTGTTGTCGTCCACGACGGCCACGTTATCGCCCGCGCGCATCACGTAGCGGGGCAGGGCAACCAGGCCCGGCATAGGCCGGCCTGCAATATTGGCCGTCACGAAAGTACCGATGCGCAGGGGCTGTGGCTCCGGGCTGGTCAAGCCGTAGGGGTCGTCGATACGCGCCACCACGTAGAGGACCCTGGAGCGCTCGTCGAAGACACCCTCGCTGCGGTGTAGCGTGGCGGGCCAATGGGTGACATCGCCGTTGACGTCGGTGTACAGGTCGATGGCAGCGCCGGCCTTGCCGGAGCCCACACCGGGCAAGTCGAGGTAGGGCAGGCGTGTTTGCGGAATAGGCAGGCGCACTTCCGCCAGCTCTACCGAAAACACCTCTGCGAGTTGGGTGCCAGGCGTCACGAACTGCCCCACCTCCGCGTGTTTGGCCCCGATCAACGCCCTGTAGGGCGCGCGTACGATGGTTCTGTCGAGGTCATTTTGAGCCGTTTGCAGGTCGGCGC
Source organism: Haliea salexigens DSM 19537 (assembly GCF_000423125.1). GTDB lineage: Bacteria > Pseudomonadota > Gammaproteobacteria > Pseudomonadales > Halieaceae > Haliea > Haliea salexigens. The sequence continues at coordinate 561,420 of NZ_AUHJ01000001.1, read as the reverse complement.
GGGCAGCCAACAGTTGCGCTTCAACCTGTGCCAGTTGCGGCTTGCGCAGGTAGAGGTCGCGCGCCTCGTCGGAGCGCTGGCTGCCCGCTGGCAGTTTTTCCCACTCCCGCCTGGCCACGTCGGCGCGACCACGCTCCTGCAGCTGCTCGCTTTCCGCAGAACGCAATGCCGCCTCGGCCCGCGCCAGACGCGCCTGGTAGTCTCGCGGGTCGATGCGCAGCAGCACATCTCCCTGATTGACGAAACCGCCAACGTTGAAGGCCTCCGACACCGCCACAATACGTCCCTGCACTTCAGCCAGCAGGGTGGTTTGCTGTAGCGGAGACACAGTGCCCTGCGCCTGCATGGGGATGCGGATGGTTTCCTTTTCGGCCACTACCACATCGACGGTAATGGGCACGTATACCGGTTCGCTGATTTCAGTGTCTGGCCGCATCGTGTACAGCAGTGCGGTGATGAGGGCTGCTGCCAGCAATAGTGCGCAGGCAACAACGAATTGACGCTTCACAGTGGCCACATGTTTTACCGTTTTAATGCTCTGGTTGCCCGCCACAGGCGAGCAGACCAGAGGGGACGCGAAGCGGCCTTTATATCACATAGGCACCGTTGCAGGCTGTGAAATACTGTTAATACGTGTGTTTGCGTCAGTCTTGCTGCGGCGTGTGGATGTCCATCTGCGGGAACGGGATGGTGATACCGGCGTCATCGAATTTCAGCTTTACTGCTTCCGTGGTATCCCAGAGAACCGCCCAGTAGTCCTCCGACTTTACCCAGGGGCGCACCAGGAAGTTCACGCTGGAGTCGGCCAGTTCGCCGACCACGATGGTAGGAGCCGGGTCGCTCAGCACGCGCTCGTCTGCTGCAATGATTTCTTCCAGCAACTGCTTGGCCTTGCGCAGGTCATCGCCGTAGGAAACGCCAAACACCAGGTCAACCCGGCGCGTGGGGCGCGCAGAGAAGTTGGTGATGTTGTTGCCCAGCACCGCGCTGTTGGGCACGATAATTTCCTTGTTGTCCGGCGTGGTGAGCGTGGTGGTGAAAATGCTGATGTTCTCCACCGTGCCCATGGCACCACCTGCTTCCACAAAATTGCCCTTGGTGAATGGGCGGAAGAGGATCAGCAACACACCCGCTGCCAGGTTGGCGAGAGACCCTTGCAGCGACAGGCCGATGGCGAGGCCCGCCGCACCGAGCAGAGCGACCATCGATGTGGTGTCAATGCCCAGCTTGCTGAGCGCCGCGATGATGACAAACAGCAGCAGAATCCAGTGCAGGATGGCGGTGAGAAACTTCACCAGCACTTCATCCATGCGTCGTGCATGCATGAATTTCTCAACCCAGCGCGAAACGGCCGCCACCACGATACGGCCGATATAGAAAATGGCGATGGCGAAAATGATGCGTGTGCCCCAGGGGATAACGTAGAGCTGTAGCAGCTCGTTCAGGTCGAGATTCTCAAGCATGTTCTGGCCTCCTTTGTGTGAATGCTCTCAATATACCGCAATACCGCCGACCCTGCAGGCCGGCTGGTCCTGGGTGCGTGGCCCCTGCGTGGTGGGAAACGTTAAACCACGGTCGCTGTCGGCCCGCGCCGCCGGTGTTATAGTCATCGTCACATGTTTTTTGTCACAGGAAAGGCCGCATGACCACAGTATTTGAAAATCCCGCTGCGTTGCTGGGCACTGAAGGAACAGCGCTGGGCTGCACCGACTGGTTGCAGATTGAGCAGGAGCGTATCGACCTGTTTGCCGAGGCAACCGGCGACCACCAGTGGATTCACGTCGATCCCGAGCGCGCGGCCACAGGCCCCTTTGGCAAGACCATCGCCCACGGTTACCTCACCCTGTCGCTGGCGAACCTGTTTCTGCCACAGCTGCTGCAGGTGAACAACGTGTCCATGGGTGTGAATTACGGCTGTGACAAGGTGCGTTTTCCGGCGCCGGTACCCGTGGGCAGCCGGGTGCGGGGCTGCGGTGAAATCCTCGCTGCAGAAGAGGTGAAGGGCGGTGTACAGGTGGTGGTCAGGGTGACAATCGAGGTAGAAGGCAGTGATCGCCCCGCCTGCGTCATCGATACCATCAGCCGTTTCTTTCCTTGAGCCCCAGCATGTTGGAAATGGGTACAGGCGAGGTGCCGATTGTGCCTTCGGCGACGGTGGTGCCGGTGCGCGACGGCCCAACAGGGCTTGAGGTGCTGCTGCTGCAGCGCAACGTGGCCCTGAAGCACATGGGCGGGGAGTGGGTGTTCCCGGGTGGTCGCATCGATCCGGCGGACTACCGGGTGCCGGGAGACCACGATCGCGCCGCGCTGGAGGCGGCGATGCGGGAAACGCAAGAGGAAGCGGGCGTATGCATACGGCCAGAGCAGCTGCACTTCCTGTCGCACTGGACCACCCCCGAAGGTGCCCGTCGTCGCTACAGCACCTGGTTCTTTCTCGCCGTGTTGCCCGCCGATCAGGACATCACGGTGGACGGTGGCGAAATCTCCGCACACCGCTGGGTGCGTCCCGAGGACGCTTTCGCAGAGATACGGGATACCGCCAGCCCGTTTCGCCTTATGCCCCCCACGTTTGTCAGCCTTGTCGATCTGGCTGATTTCTCTGACTGTGTTTCCGCGCAGCACGCGCTGCGGAAGCGCAGGCCACGGCGCTACGCACCGCGCATGATCATGTTGGAGGGCGGTGTGTGCTTCCTGTACGAGGACGACGCGGGATACGAGAGCGTGTCGGAGTCGGTGAGTGGTCCGCGCCATCGCACCTACATGATAGACAACCAGCTGGAGTATATCCGCGAGGTGGCTGAATGAGTGCATCACGCTGGCGTCGTCGCGAACTGCTTGCCGGCCTGGCTGCGGGTTCGGCGGGCTTGCTGGCAGCGGGGCCCGCTGCAGCGCTGAGCCCGCGTGAGGCGGGCAGCTGGGACGAGACCACGGATGTATTGGTAGCAGGCTCTGGCTCGGCGGCCTGCAGTGCCTCCATTGAGGCCCGGCGCATGGGCGCGCGGGTGCTCCTCATTGAAGCGTTGCCGAAATTTGGCGGGTCTTCGGCCATGTCAGGGGGCGTAGTGTACGCAGGCGGCGGCACCGCCCTGCAGAAGGCAGCGGGCTTTGAAGACAGTGTGGAAGAGATGTACCGCTTTATCGCCGGCAACAGCGGCCGTCATCCTCAGCTGGCGAAAATACAGCTCTACTGCGAAGAGAGCGTGGCGCATTTCGATTGGCTGGTCGCGATGGGGGTGCCCTATAACGACCGCTTCACAGCGGTGAAGGAACTCACCCTCGGCGATGAGTCACTCTACTACTCCGGGAACGAACTGGCCTGGCCGGCGCGTGAGCATGCGCGTCCGGTACCCCGCGGCCACGTGCCTGGTACGCCGGGCATGACCGGTGGGCGCACCTTGATGGAGGCACTGCTGGCACAGACGGTGGCGGCTGGTGTGACGATGCGTTCGGGCGTCGCTGGTCAGCGCCTGATTGTGGAGGCTGACGGCCGCGTGGCCGGCATGCAGGTTGTGGCGGAGGGTGAAACACGCAATATTCGCGCTTTGCGCGGCGTGGTGCTCGCCTGCGGTGGCTTCATTCACAACCGCGACATGGTGCAGCGCCATGCCCCCGCCCTGTTCGACTGCTCGGCGCCCTGGGGCAATGCGGGGGACCTGGGGCAGGGCATTATGATGGGCGCCGGCGTGGGTGGCGAAACCCTGCACATGCACGAGGGATTTGCCATCACGCCCATTTACCCCCCTGAGTCCACGCTGGCGGGCATTGTGGTCAACGCCAACGCGCAGCGCTTTGTCCCGGAGGACAGCTATTACGGCGTGTTGGGCGATGCTATCGCCTACCAGCAGGAGGGACGGGCCTGGCTCATCACTGACGCCAGCAGCAGTTTCGACTACCCCCAGGATAACTTCCTGCCGGTCGCTGAAGCACCCACCATCGGCGACCTGGCGGCGCGCACCGACTTCCCCCAGGGGGCTTTGCAGCATACCGTGGCCTACTACAACCGTTTTGCCGATATCGGCCGGGATCCGCTGTTCCACAAACAGGCGCAGTATCTGCGTCCACTGGACAAGCCACCGTTCAAGGCCTGGGACCTGTCGGTCAAGCGCGCCTTCTTTACCGCACATACCTTCGGCGGCCTGCATACGGATATCAATGGGCGTGTGATCGGTGGCTTCGGTGAGCCCATACCGGGTTTGTACGCGGCCGGGCGCACCACAGCGGGCCTGCCGGTGGCACCCTACATCGCCAGTGGCCTGTCTGTGGGTGACTGCACGTTCTTCGGGCGCCGTGCCGGCGTTGCGGCGGCGAGTGAGGTGTCAGTATGAGGTGTGTTGCTTTACTGTTGCTTCTACTGTCCACGCTCATGGTGCAGGCGCAGGCGCCATCCGATCCGGCGGCGATGCCTGAGGGTGACGCCGAGCGCGGCCGGTTGGTGTTTGGCCAGTGCCGTACCTGCCATTATCCCGAGCCGGAGGTCGGCCATAACAACGGCCCGAGCCTGTACCGTATTTTTGGCCAGGTGGCCGGCAAGCAACCCGGCTTCGACTACTACTCGGAGACCTTCCGCAATGCCGAGTTCGTGTGGACCCCGCAGTTGCTCTACCTCTGGCTGGCGGATCCGTTGGCCATGTTTCCCGGCACCACGATGATGGCCCGCGGCATACCCGACCCCCAGCAGCGTGCGGATCTTGTCGCCTACCTGAAGCGCGCATCCGTGCGCCCACCTGTAGAGGAGCAGTCACAGGAATGAAGATGACGCCGCGCTCGGCGCTGTATATGCCCGCGTCCAACCAGCGCGCGATGGACAAGGCGCGCGGCCTGCCCGCGGATGCCATTATTTTCGACCTTGAGGACGCTGTGGCCCCTGACGCCAAGGACTCGGCACGTGCCCAGGTTGTCGCGCAGCTTGCGGCTGGTGGCTATGGCGCCCGACAGTTGGTGGTGCGCTGCAATGACCTGTCAACGCCCTGGGGCCGCGATGACCTGCAGGCAGTTGCGGCAGCCCCCGGGTTGCACACGGTCTGCTTGCCCAAAGTGGAGTCCACCGGGCAATTGCAGGCGGTGACCGATCTGCTAAATGCCTGCGGACGCAGTGACATGGCAATCTGGGCGATGATCGAAACCCCCGCGGGTATTGCCAACGTTGAGCAGATCGCGGCGTGCGAGCGCGTGGCCGCACTGCTGATGGGCACGACTGACCTTTGCGCGGAACTGCGCCTGCCGCCGGACGAGGCGCGCCGTGGGCTGTCCTACGCGCTGCAACGTTGCGTGTTGGCTGCCCGGCTGGCCGGGGTTATGGTGCTGGACGGTGTCTACCTGGATATCGGCAACGAAACCGGTCTGGAGGCGGTCTGCGAGCAGGGGCGGGCGCTGGGCTTCGATGGCAAGACGCTGATTCACCCGGGCCAGATCGAAATCGCCAATGCCGTGTTCGGGCCTTCGCCGGCCGCGGTGGAACGCGCCCGGCGTCTACTGCAGCTGTGGCAGGAAACCTCGGAGGCGGGTGCCGCCGTTGCGGTGCTCGACGGCAAGCTGATTGAATTGATGCATGTGGACGAGGCGCGCCGAGTGCTGGCGACAGCCGAGCATATAGCCCGGCTCTAGCCTCAGCGGCACGCAACTCAGCGCTTGATAATGACCGAGCTGCCGTGGCCGAACAGGCCCTGATTGGCCGTGATACCCACTTTCGCGCCGTCTACCTGCCGGTCACCGCACTCGCCGCGCAGCTGCCAAGTGAGTTCACATACCTGGGCCAGCGCCTGTGCCGGCACGGCTTCGCCGAAACAGGCCAGGCCGCCTGAGGGGTTCACCGGAATTTTGCCACCGACCGCGGTATCGCCACGGCGCAGCAACTGCGCCGCTTCACCGCGCGGTGCCAGCTGCAGGTCTTCAATCCAGTCCAGCTCCAGCGCCGTCGACAGGTCGTACACCTCGGCAACGTCAACGTCCTCGGGGCCGATACCAGCCTCCTCATAGGCCTTGACGGGCAGTGCTGCACGGAAGCTGTGCGCATCGATGCCTGCAGCCGCAGCGGAGTCGGTGGCGATATCCGGCATTTCCACCACCGCGCTGGCAAAGCTCGGCGTGACGGTGGAAATGGCCGCAATGCGCGGGGCATCGGCTTTGCCAATACGCCGCGCGTAGTCGGCGCTGCATATGATCAGTGCGGCACCGCCATCGCTGGTGGCGCAGATGTCCATCAGTCGCAGGGGATCCGCCACCATGGCGGAGGCCGCGACGTCTTCCGCCGTAAAGCATTTGCGGTAGCGGGCGCGCGGGTTCTTGCTGCCGATGAGCGAATTCTTCACCTTGACTGCCGCGAAATCCTCCAGCGTGTCGCCGTACAGGTCCATGCGGCGCCGGGCGTACAGGGCAAAATAGGTCGGGTTGGTGATGCCCAGGTAAAAGCGCACCCAGTCCGGATCTTCCGGCCGGTAGCCACCGGCGGGGGCGAGGAAGCCCTTGGGGGTGGTGTCCGCACCGATGACCAGGGCGACATCACAGGCGCCCGCGAGAATCTTGTTGCGCGCGGCGGCCAGTGCCTGCGAGCCTGAGGCACAGGCGGCGTAGGAAGTATTCACCTCACAGCCCTGCCAGCCCAGTGCCTGGGCGAAGGTGGCGCCTGCAACATAGCCCGGATAGCCGCAGCGCACCGTGGCGCCGCCGGAAACGAAGCCGACGTCCTGCCAGGGGATGCCGGCATCAGCCAGCGCTTCGCGCGCCGCCGCGACGCCGTATTCAACGAAGTTGTGTCCCCACTTGCCCCAGGGGTGCATACCGGCACCAATTATGGCGATATCGTTGCTCATCAGTGCTGCTCCCCCTGTTCTGCCAGTGGCCGCCATTTCCAGGTCATCTTGATGTCGTCATCGGTTTCATGCAGTGGCTCCAGCACCAGCTCCATTGCCATGCCTACTTTGAGGTCGCTGACATTGACGCCGGTGACAACCTGCCCCAGCACCGTCATCTGCTCTTCCTCCAGCGTTACGGCGGCGATGGTATAGGGCTCAAACGGCTCAGCCGCCACAAATGGCGCCGGCGGCTTGTAGCAGGCGTTGGTGTAGCTCCACACGCGGCCCGTCCTGCTCAGCTCCACTTCGCGAAAGTCGGTGCTGTCACAGCCCGGATTCTTGCAGTAGCGCTGCTGCTTGGGAAAAAAATACGTGCCACAGGCACAGCACTGAGTGCCGATCAGCCGGGGCTTGTCATCCATTGTGAACCAGCCTTCAATGGCCGGTGCCTGGGGTTTCTCATTCATGGGGATACTCCGCCGAATCGCGGCCTGCAGGGTACTACCCGGCACCTGTTACAGGCAACCGGGTGGCCGGGGTGGGGCGCTTCTCCGGTGGTGGGTATACCAATGCAGACCTTCCCTTCCGGGCGCTATGGCCCGGCTTTGGCGAAAGCGTCAACGCAGACAGGGTCTTCGTTGTTGTGCCTGGAGCCTGTAGCATGATGAGTGGCAGCGCTGGAGGGCGCATTTTCCCCCGTCGGAAGCTGTAGTGCTATGTTGCGTCGTGCTTCTGCCGCAGTGGCGGCACCCCGAACACCCGCTTGTAGGCCCGCGAAAACGCCGCTTCCGATTGATAGCCCAGATCTTGGGCCAGCTCGGTAAGCGTCACCGGGGATTGCAGGATTTTCATGCGCGCGAGGTTCATGCGCCAGTCCGTCAAATAGTGCTTTACCGAAGTGCCGATCACCTCGGTGAAGCGTGCGGAAAAGCCCGAGCGTGACATGCCCGCCTGCTCTGCCAGCCGCTCTACGGTCCAGTGGGCCTCCGGCTGGGCGTGGATGGCGGCCAGTGCCTTGCCCAGCTTCGGATCTTTCAGGGCGCATAGCCAGCCCCTGCTTTTGTCCGGCGCGTGTTCAATCCAGTAGCGGATTGCGTGGATGACGATGATATCCGCCAGGTGCGCCATTACCGTTTCACCACCCGGCGCCATGGACGCGGCCTCCTGTTCCATCAACTCGATCATCGACTGCAGCGGGTGGGGCCGGTCGGCTTGATCGCACTGGATGTGAATGATCTGCGGCAGCTGGCTGACCAGCTTCTGCCCGGCGATATGATCAAAGCTGAGCACCCCGCAGATCAGACGCGTTTCTTCACCTGCGCCGTTTTCTCCCTCGCCACCATAGCGCATGTATTCAAGGCGCTCGGAGAGTTTGGTCACCGGAATATCAAAGAACGGCACACAGGGCTGGTCTTCCTGGTGGGCAATGCAGTGGCCTTCACCTTTGGGGATGAGCGCCAGCTCGCCGGGTTGCAGATAGAGGTTCTCGTTGTTGTTGAAGCGCAGCCAGCAGCCGCCCTCGGTGAGAATATGGAACATCATCATGCCGCCCATGGGCGGCATCTCTATGCCCCAGGGGGCGGTCAGTTCCGAGTTGGCATACACCGCGCCGTTCAGCCTCAGGGAGTAGAGCGTCTCGCCCAGGGTGTCGGCGCGGGCAGGGATGTCTCTGGGCCGTTGGCAGGCCATACGGGTTACCTTTTTGGATAAACTGCAAATAAATATGGCTATACAGGCATTAAAAATCAAGTTTTCACCCTCTAGACTGGCCTCATCGGGTGGCTGATCACCCGCATCCAACAGACCTTCAGGATCGGAGAGGAAGTATGAACAACGAAGTGATTGCAGTGATTGGGGCCACCGGCAAGACGGGTGTGCGAGTGGCCACACGGTTGAGCGAGCGGGGACGGGCAGTGCGGACACTGTCGCGCAACGCATCGATTCCGTTCGACTGGCAAGACCGGGCCACCTGGCCAGCCGCACTGGCCGGCGCAAGCGCGGCCTATGTGACGTACTATCCGGATCTGGCGGTGCCGCAGGCCGAAGACGACATCCGCGCTTTTGTCGCGCTCGCCAGGCGGCAGGGTGTCGAGCACGTGGTGCTGCTGTCGGGCCGCGGTGAAGAGGGCGCCGAGCGCGCGGAGCAGGTGCTGGTCAACAGCGGACTGATCTGGAATGTGGTGCGTGCCAGCTGGTTCATGCAGAACTTCAGCGAGAGTTTCATGCTTGAGGGTCTTCAAGCGGGTGAGTTGGTATTGCCGCAGCCGCGAGCCCGCGAGCCATTTATTGATGTGGACGACATTGCCGAGGTAGCGGTTGCGGCGCTTACTGAGCCGGCACTGCGCAATCAGCTGCTAGAGGTCACTGGTCCAGAGCTGCTGACGTTTGCCGAGTGCGTTCACGCCATTGCCGAGGCCAGCGGCCGCGACATCGGCTTCATTCCGGTGCCGGTGGACGCCTATCTCACGGGTGCGAAGGCCGAGGGCCTGCCGGATGACATTGCCTGGCTGATCAAGGAGCTGTTCGTGCATGTGCTTGATGGCCGCAATGAAGGCACCACCGATACCGTCCAGCAGGTGCTGGGCCGCCCGGCGCGCAGTCTTGCGGAGTATGTGGCGCGCGTGGCGGCCTCAGGTGTCTGGTCTGCGCCCGCAGCATCCGTCAACGGGAAAGCGGCATGAGCGCGGTATGCACCCTGATGGCAAAGAAAATGCTAGCCAAGGCGTGTGTCACATTCGGGGTGCTGGTGTATGCGCTGGTGATTCCGTATCTGGAGATCAACCCGTCTCATGTGTTCAATGATGCATGGCCGCCCCACGCACGCCTGCATGAGGTATGGCAGCTCACAACCCATTGTGCGCTCGGCCTGCTGGCGTTGTGGCTCGCCTGGTGGCGCGATGAAGTAGGTGTTGCCAGCCTGTTGAATGTCTGTGTGATGGGCGGCGTACTGGTGGCGCATGTCCTTGCAGATGGCTACGGCGGCTCCATCCATTCGGGGAACCTGGAAAGCGCTGTGCTGGGCGTGCCGGGTGCCGCTGTTGTGGCGGGGGTTGTGGTGATGCTCGCAGCACTCGCTCTTTGGCTGAGCAGGCCGCATCGCGACAATTCGGTGTAGCAGTGCGCCATGCCGTCCGGCCGAGATCAGCCCCTATGTGTGATCTGGAGTTCCCAGGGTCCAGTATGGATAGCATCTTTGTTCCAGAATTGGCTGGTCCTTCGGAGGTTTGTGGATGCCTATCGCCCCCAAAGACCTTTGCGATTCGCGTAGTACGCTAACAACCCCTTTTCAAAGCCCTGCACCGCTTCAGAGTCACACCGGTGCTGATCCATAAGTTCGGTCACAGCATGGGTCAGGTCGTTGACTTTCTGCAGCCCGAACAGCGCTTCGAACACGCCCTCTGCGCCGGGGGATTCAGGGCGGCTGAACACGTCCTGGAAGACATCCAGGTGCTCGCGCTTGATGCGGTAGGTAGTGGACACGGGTACGCCGCGAATGCGACTGAGCTCAATACCGTTGCCGGTGCGAGTGACCGAATCCACGCGCTCCGTAAACGTGATGGTGGCAGCATCCGGGCCCAAGCAAGCTGCGTACTGGTCCTCAAAATCCAACAGGTAGCGCAATGCGACGGCCGTCACCGCGCTGGGCGTGTTCAGCTCGCGGGCGGCGCTGCTCAAGGGGCGCCCTGCGTTGCCCAACAGACCGCTGATCGCGTTAATCTGCTGTGCCATGAAGCGGAACACCGGCGCCACAGCGGACAGAAGCTCCGCGTCCATTCGGGCCAGGGTCGCGAATTCCTGGTTGTACAATGCATTGAGGTAGGCGTCTGCGCCTGTATCAACGAAGGGACGCGATCCGGAGAGCTGCTGATCGTATACCTTCCCCAGGCGCTTCAGGTGGCGTTCCGCGCGCGCCGTTAAATCACTGGCCGCAAAGTAGCGTGCATCCAGCGCCGTCAGTGTGGAGGTGGTGCGCGCAGCTGTGAGCTGTGCTGTAAGGGCCTCCTCCAACTCACGTTGCCAGTCAAAACGCAGGGCCTGGTAGTCCTCAAGGACCTCGGGAAAGTCACCGTACCTCACCGCAAGGCCGTAAGTGCGTAAAAGCACGCCGTTTTTGGCCACGAGTGCGGCCAGGTTTTGCAGCGTTGGTGTTTGGTCACCCAGTGTTGCCAGAGCGCTGGCTTCGTCTTTCGCGAATTGGTTGGCCAACACCTGCAGCCCCTCGGTAAACAATTCCGCAGCGTCCGCGCAGGCCTCTTGTGTCTCCTCGCTACAAACCAACCCAGCCTCCACACCGGCCACCCAGTCTGCCATTTGTGCGGCATCCCTCGCGGTTGCCGCTTGATGGATGTGCGCTTCTGCCTTGCTCACCAGCTCTGCCGTGACTAGCGCCTCAGTTGGCGCGTCGGCTATGTCCTCTCGTGCCAGCGCCGCTTGCCACAACTCGAGCAGCGTGAAGAAGCGCGCATTGCGCATGTTGTCCAGGTAGTCCTGTTCCCGACGACGCGCCGCAAGCGCATCGTTCACTGCTACCATCTGTTGCGCGTAGGTGCGCGCATCGTAACCAGCCGTTCCCGCCAACATGCGGTCAAAGTTGAACGTGTGGGGTATACGACCCAGCGCCTGGCTTGTTGTCTGCGACAGCAAGGGCAACGGAACCGTTTGCAGTAGTGGTTGTGCACGGTCCGCCAGCCACGCTTGTGCGAGAGGTTGGGCCAGTTGAATCAAGCGTCCATCACGAAAAGAACGGTAGTCGGTGATATGCATGAGCGCACTGACCACAGCTTTCTGCCGGCGGTCGCCGCTCACCATGCAGCGCCCCGCCAGTGCTCGCCGCAGCTCTATTCGCTGCTGTGCTCCGAGTTTTGCCACCGGTTTGCCGAAGATGGGTTGCGTCACCGCTGCAGTCCATAGCGCGCTGGTATCACCGCGGCCATTGCTATCCAGTGGCAGGTCCAAACCTGCTTGAATCCACGCCTGCAGTTCCTTGGGACATTCGCCCTGCTGATCCTCGGCGCTGATCACGACGGGTTCCTGGATCAGCACCAGTTCGTTCTGCAGCTCGGACAAGGCGTTGGCGGGTGCCCGCTGTAAGAGCCCAAGGTCGCAGCGCTGATAGCCGAGCAACGCAATGTCATCGCCAAACAGCAGTTGCAGCGCCAGTGGCCGGAGCTGGACCTGCTCCAGAACAGCGGCATGCCCCGTGATGGGGTCGTGCTCACCCTGCAGCAGTCGGTCTTTGATTTCGGTGCGACCGTCGGGGGACACGTAGCCCTGCCGTCCCAGGGCCGACTCGACAGTCCATCTGACTTCCAGTTGATTGTCGTCGAGAGGCGCCACAGCAAGGCTAACCGGAAAATCCCGGCCGCCGCAGCTCAACACACCCTGCCAGTCGCCCGCAATAGCGTCCACCCCCAGTGGTGCCACAATGTCCGTGGCCTCAGCGGGGTGGGCTGGCCCCCCGGATATGTCTGAATCCGCAGTGCATGCGCTCAGCATCAGGATACAGGCGGCCGACAACAGTCGACGCCACAGCGCAGGTATCAGTGATGGAATGGGTTGACTCATTCGAGAGCCTCTTTCGAGCGAGAACTGGGTAGCGTGATCCTCAAGCGGAATCTCCGGTTCAGTAAGTTGTGCCTGCGGCGACGCATTTCAGGCCCATGCACACAGTCGCCGCCGCACGGGCGACAATAGCCTGATTTCTCGAGCAATCATAATCAGGGAGTTCCAGCATGAAAAAACGCTATGCCATGACCGGCGGTGCGACAGGTATTGGCGCTGCGCTGCGTGAACAATTGTGCGCGGCGGGGCACGAAGTCATTTCGATTGATATCAAGGAGGGTGACATCATTGCTGACCTCTCCACGCAGGAAGGCCGTGACAACGCCCTGACTGCTGTGCGCGAGCGCGCTGCCGATGGCCTCGACGGGTTTATTCCCTGCGCCGGTCTGCCGCCGGTAGCACCGCCGCGCATCATTGCTGCCGTGAATTATTTCGCGGCGGTAGCCATGGCCACGGGCGTGCAGGATCTGGTGGGAAAGCGGCGCGGTACGGTGCTGCTGGTGAGCTCCAACTCGGCGCCCATGACCCAGACCTCACATCCGCTGGCTCAGGCATTTCTCGCCGGGGATGAGCCGGCAGCGCTGGATGCGGCACAGGCGGAAGCGGGCCAGACGGTGTACTCCGCCTCCAAGCACGCGCTGACGGTATGGATGCGGCGCAATGTGGTGGCGTGGGCCAAAGCCGGCGTGCGCCTGAATGCGGTAGCCCCTGGTATTACCGATACCCCCCTGACGCAGCAGGTGTTTGCAGATCAAGAGCTGGGAAGCGTGATGCGTGATTTCAGCGCCATGGTGCCCTGGGGCCAAACCGCGCAGCCGGCGCAAATCGCCAATGTGATGCGCTTTATGCTCAGCGACGAGGCGGATTTCGTTTGCGGCTCTGTGTTCTTTGTTGACGGTGGTTCGGACGCCATGCTGCGCAGCGATCAGTTCTGATCGCTCGCAGCCCCTTCCATCTGCGTGCGAATCACGCCGGCGATCTCGTCGCTGAGGCGCTGCAGTAGTTCGCTGTAGGCCGCGGCGGTGTTGGCGGCCTGCCAGTCGGGCCCCGCGAGCGACGTCGCCAGGCGGCTGATGCGCTGAGTGACCTCGCTATCTCGCTCCTCGCCACGGCGGGTCACCCGCCACTCCGCCACCAGCTCAGCCTCGTTGCCACCAGCGTTCAAACCCAACAGCCATATCTGCACGGCGTACTCGGGAATATCATTGCGCGCCCACGGGTGCGGGCGAATGTTCTGCGTGCCCAGCGCTGCGGACAGGTTCAGCCCCAGCACACGCTGGATACCATCTGCCAGCGGTTCGGCCCAGCGCTCGTAGCGGGCAACGTGCAGCCGGTTGCCGTCTTCGCTGTATACCATGCCGGAACGGTTCAGGTACTCCGGTATGGTGATGGGCCCCACGCCCAGCGAGGGCGCCTGGCCCGACGCCGGTGCCTGGGTCTTGCTATTGAGCAGGTAGTACTGGTGCTGCGGGGAACTGCCACAGGCCACCAGCAATAGGGTAGCGGCGATGGCGAAGAGCTTTATCGGGGTCATTGGCTGTTCTCGCTTTTGCCTCGGAGCAGTGACTCGGGTTGCTCCTCCAGTGTTTTTGCCAACATCTGCAGAGCCCTGCCGGCCAGCGCAAGTTCGCGCAGTGCTTCGTTGAGACGATAGGTGGTAGCGGAGTCGGCGGATACCAGCCCGTCGATTTCTCCCATGGTGCCCTCGAAACGCTCCGTTGCGCTGCGCAGCACGTTCATATTGTCTTCCAGCAGTGAGGTCAGCCTGGGTAGCGCATTCTTGGCTTCGCTCACCAGCGTATTGGAATTGTCCAGCACGCGGTCGATGCCGGGGCCGGCAGTGGACAGTGTGCTTTCCACTTGCGCTGTGAGCGAGCGGAGGCTCGCCAGTGTTTGCCCGATATCGGCCGGCAATTGCTGGAAGGGAGCCTGCTGCACAAAGGCGTTCACGTTGGTCGCGATGCTCTGCAGGTCTGCCGCCATCTGGGCAATATCCAGCCCCTCGATCTGGCTCACAATCCGCTCCAGTTCGGTCGGGATCGTCGGAATCTGGGTATATTCCGTGTCGATGGCGGGAAGAGCCACGGGCGTTTCCGGGTGGAAATCGAGCTGCACATAGAGCAGGCCGGTGAGCAGGCTTTGCAGGTTCAGCTGGGCGCGCAGGCCGCGCCCGATGAGGTCGTCGATCAGTGCCACGGAGGGCTGCTCGGTCATCTGTATGCTTTCGCCCGACAGGTCGGCCTCTACCTGCATGATTAACTTGGCCGTGTTGCTGTCCAGCAGCAGGTTGATGCCGGTCACCTGCCCGATTTCAACGCCGCGCAAGGTGACCGGGGCTCCCACGCTCAAACCCTTGACGGAACTGTCGAAGACCATCACCACACGGGTGCGATCACTGCCGAGGCCTGAACCCAGTACGAACAACAGGGTCGCCAGGGCGATAAGCAAAGCGCCGATGATAAAGCCGCCAATGGCGACACTGTGTGCTCTTTCGTCGGACATTATTCGGCCTCTCCCGCGGCGGCGCTGCGTGTCAGGAATTGTCGCACCACGGCCTCCTCGCTCTGTTCGCGTAGCTGTTTTGGATCACCATAGCCGATCATCGTGCGTGTGCTGGCGTCGAGATAAACACTGTTGTTGGCAATGGCGAATATACTCGGCAATTCGTGGGTGACCATCACCACAGTGGCGCCAATCGATTCGGTCAGTTGCAGGATCAGGTCATCCAGCAGCCGCGAACTGATCGGGTCCAGCCCGGCGGACGGCTCGTCGAAGAACAGGATCTGGGGGTCCAGTGCGATCGCACGCGCCAGGGCTGCCCGTTTGTTCATGCCGCCGCTGATTTCCGCGGGGTAGTAGCTTTCAAAACCACCCAGGCCGACCAGTGATAACTTGTAGCGTACCACGTCCTTGATCTGCGTCGCTGTGTAGTCGGTATAGAGCTGCAGGGGCAGGCCCACGTTCTCTTCCAGCGTCATGGCGCCGAAAAGGCCCCCTGACTGGTAAGTGATGCCCCAGCTGCGGCGCATGACATCGCGCGCGCTTGCACTGGCACGCGTGAAGCTGGTGCCGGAAAACAGAATTTCGCCAGCCGCCGGCTCAAGTAGCCCCAGCATGTGTTTCAGCAGCGTGCTCTTGCCGCAGCCGCTGCCGCCCATGATCACGAAGATATCGCCGCGGTAGACCGGAAAGCTGAGCTCGCGTTGAATGACATTGCTGCCAAACGCCATCGTGAGATCGCGTACCTCGATATGCACTTCGCGTTCAGCGGCCGCCATCAGATACCCAGGTGCTGGAACAGGATGTTGATGGACGCGTCAGCCACAATCAGGTAGACGAGGGCGGTCACCACCGCTTCTGTTGCCGCCCTGCCAACCCCGGCGGAATTGCGCCCGGACTGGATGCCGGAACGGCATCCGGCAATGGCGATCAGCACGGCGAAGACCACACTTTTCAGCAGGCCTACACCGATGTGGGCGAGGCTCACAGCGAGTCCGGCCTGGCTGGTGTATTGCAGCATGGAAATTCCCATGCCGCCGGCCACGATGCCACCGCCGACGATGCCCAGCAGGTTCGCGTAGATGGTCAGCAATGGCATGGTTACCAGCAGCGCCAGTACTCGCGGTACCACCAGAAATTCTATCGGCGAGACGCCCAGCGTGCGCACGGCGTCAATCTCCTCGTTGGCCTGCATGGTGCCCAGCTGGGCGGCATAGGCGGCGCCGGTGCGCCCGGCCATGACGATGGCGGTCATCAACGGTCCCATTTCGCGCAGCAGGCCGATGGTGACCAGGTCGGCCACATAAATGCCGGCGCCGAATTGCTGCAGTTGCACCGCGCCCAGATAACCGAGAATCATGCCCACCAGCACACTGGTCAGGCTGATGATGGCAAAGGCATCGGGGCCGGATTGGTAGCAGAAAGTGCGGAAATCCGCGAAACGGGTATTGGCCTTGCCCGCAATGAGCGCGCCTAGCGCTAGGCAGATGTCACCGAAGAAAGCCAGTGACTCGCGCAGGTCATCCAGTAACTCACGCAACGCCTTCGATGGGCTGCGCAGCTGCCACCAGGGCAGGGAGGCCGCCTCTTTGCGGTTGTGGGCCGGCACGGAGGTCGCGATCGACAGCAAGCGCCTCGCGTTCTCGGGTAATGCCTCGGTATTCAGCGTGATGTCGCGCTCCGCACAGTAGCTTGCACAGCGCAGCAGGAAGGACATCAGCAGCGTGTTCCAGTCGCCCAGTTCAGTGCAGTCGAGACGCAGCTCATCGGCGCCTGCAGCCGCGAGCTCTGCCCTGAGCTGTGGAAAGGCGGGAACCACATCGGCGTCGACCCAGTTGCCGTAGAGGCTGAGGGTGGCAGATGTCGGTGAGCTGTCAGTGTGCAACTCGAAGCCGGCGGCCGGCTGGTTCATACCCGGGGGCATCCTGATGGAAAGGCAGACCATGCTAAACCCAATCCCGTGGTATGGCCAGCCAGCCGCGGCTGACGCTTCACTGGAAAGGCAGCCTGGGTCGCGCCTGCTCAACCACGGCCTTGGCATCTACGTAGATGGCCGCCACCGGTTTCTCGTTACCCACCTGCTGGCGGCGCGAGATCATGGTCACCGGAAACAGGTAGGTGTCGGTCTGTGCATCGTGCAGGGCCCGGCTGCGCCCGCTGGCGTCGTCGTACATGACCCAGTCCAGCCCCAGTTCACTGGCCAGCAGGTCGCCCAGCACAACGCCCATGGCCTGCAGCGTGCTAACGTCCCCGGCCTTGACGATGCCCCGGTCAAGCAATCGCTGCAGCAGGCGGATGTCGCGGTCCGGGTCGCCGCTGATGGCTTGCCCCAGCTCGCGCCGGGCGAGCTCGTCGATGCTGGCGCGCTGCTGCGCCATGAATGAGAGGGTGAGCTTGGACGGTGGGCTGACCGTGACCGGCTGCTGGGCGCTGGCTGGCAGTGCCATTCCTGCCAGTGCGGCTGGCAGCAGGAGGATCGCGGTGAGAAACCACTGGGCGGGGCTGGAAGGTCTCATGGTATACTCCGTGGCTCGTTTTGGCGCAGAATCGTGCGGCGCGCCCGCGGTGCATTTTAGCGTATCGCGGTTGTCTTCGCGTTGCATGCATGGATAATTGCGCTCTTCTTTATTCCGGCGTTCAGCGGCAGTGGTCGGCGCCCGGCACATTTCTGGAGATGTTCCCATGATTACCGGCAGTATTGTCGCGCTTGTGACGCCAATGCACCCGGACGGCAGTCTCGACTGGGGTAACCTGGAGCGCTTGCTGGACATGCATATTGCGGCGGGCACCAGTGCCATCGGCGCCGTTGGCACTACGGGAGAGAGCGCGACACTGAGTGTTCCGGAGCACCTTGAGGTGATTCGTCATTGCGTGCGCTATGTTGACGGCCGCATCCCCGTGGTCGCGGGGACTGGCGCCAATTCCACCCGCGAGGCAATCGAGCTGACCAGCGTGGCTGCCCGCAACGGGGCGGATGCCTGTCTGTTGGTCACGCCATACTATAATCGCCCGACGCAACGGGGTCTGTACGAACATTTCAAGGCGGTGGCTGCTGCGGTCACCATCCCCCAGATTCTCTATAACGTGCCAGGGCGTACGGCGGTTGATATGGACAACGACACCGTTGTGCGCCTGTCGGAGCTGGACAACATCGTTGGTATCAAGGATGCCACCGGGGATCTGTCGCGGGTACCCGACTTCAAGGCGCGCTGCCCGGAGGATTTCGCCATCTATTCCGGTGATGACCCCACAGCCATGGAGCTCATGCTTGCGGGTGGCCACGGCAATGTGTCGGTGACCGCGAACATTGCGCCGCGGCCGCTGGCCGAGCTCTGCCGTCTGGCCATGGCGGGTGAACGCAGCGAGGCGGCACGGATCAACGAGCGCTTGTCCGGCCTCAACCGCGCGCTGTTTCTCGAGGCGAACCCGATACCGGTAAAGTGGGCCATGCAGCAGCGTGGCTTGATTGAGGCGGGTATTCGTTTACCCTTGACGCCTCTGGATGAGCGCTACCATGCGCAGGTCCTTGCAGCTTTGGAGGCAGCGGGAATTTGATGGCGGAATGTATGAAGCTGGTATCGCGCACGGCGCTGCTCGGTCTGTCGCTGGGCCTCGCGGGCTGCAGTTATCTGTTCGGTGACGAGGGCATGTTCCCCGATACGTCGGACGACTACAAGAATGCGCGTGAGCAAGCGCCCATTCAGGTGCCGGAGGGCAAGGAGACGGCACAACTGGAGGAAATCTACCCCATCCCTCCGGTGCAGGACGAGGCGCTGCTGGAGGGTGAATTCGAGGTTCCTCGCCCCACGCCCCTGGTGGCGGGAGCCGGGGAGGATGTGGTGCGTATCCAGTCGCTCGGGGACGAGAGCTGGGCCCTGATCGCGGTCGCACCCGGTCAACTCTGGCCGCAGGTGCGCAGCTTTCTCACCTCTGCCGGCATCGGCGTGGGGCGTGTGGATGCGCAGGCTGGTCTGATTGAAACAGGCTGGCTGGAGCTGGAGGGGCAGACCATGGCCTCGCGTTTCCGCTTCCGCATCGAGCAGGGCGTGCAGCGTGGCAGCAGTGAATTACACGTGTTGCAGATGCACCAGGCGGGGGATGTCACGGAGTGGCCGGCGCTATCCGACGACACGGCCCAGGAGCAGGAAATGCTGCGCGCCGTATCGCAATTCATTGCCAACAGCGCCGATTCCGCGCCGGTTTCGATGCTCGCAGACCGCGCCATGAGTGCCGAGGGCAAGCTGACGCTGGAAGATGCACCGGGTGGCGGTAGTATGCTGCGTCTGGGGCTGCCGTTCACCCGGGCGTGGGCCTCGGTGGGCAAGGCCCTTGAGGACTCACGTTTCGAAATCACCGATCGCGATCGCAGTGAGGGCCTCTACTATGCGCGTTTCCTCGGTGAAGCGGCAGACGAAGACGGCGGCTGGTTCTCCTGGATGTTCTCCGATGAAGACGAGAACCCGATGATCGGGCGCGATTTCCTGGTCAGGGTCGCAGCAGCGGGAGACAAGGCAGTCACCATTGGCATTGCTCCGGTGGCCGGTGCGGCGCCCTTGGAGAAGCGCGATCAGCAGGCTCTGCTGACCCTACTCAAGGGCAATATCAACTGAGGCGCTGACATGCTGCGTTTTGCATCGCTGGGCAGCGGCAGCAAGGGCAACGCGACGGTCGTTTCTGGCGGCACGACAACAGTGCTGATCGACTGCGGGTTCTCGGTGCGCGAGACCCGCCGTCGCCTGGCGCTTCTCGGCCTTGCTCCCGAGGATCTCACCGCGATTCTGGTGACCCATGAGCACAGCGACCATAGCGCGGGGGTGAGTCGCCTGGCGCGGCAGTGGAACATCCCGGTCTACCTTACCCATGGCACGCTGCGCAGCGGCCGTCTGGAGGGATGCCCGCAGGTTAACTGTTTCAATAGTGAAGAGCGCCTGCAAATAGGCGACCTGTCCATAGAGCCTGTTGCCGTGCCCCACGATGCCCGCGAACCCTGCCAGTACCGACTGGCGCACGCGGGGCGCTCTCTGGGGGTGCTCACCGACCTGGGTAGCATTACCAGCCATGTGGTCGAACGCTTTCGCGGCTGCGATGCGCTGGTACTGGAATTCAACCACGATCTGGATATGCTCTGGGCGGGGAGCTATCCGCCCTCCCTGAAACAGCGCGTGGCCAGTGATTGGGGGCACCTGAACAATCACCAGGCCGCCGAGTTATTGCGCCAGTTAGGGACCGAGACGCTGCAGCACCTGGTGGTCGCGCACATCAGTGAACAGAATAACTGCCCGCAGCGAGCCGCCGCCGCGCTGGAGACCGTGATGGGTGCCGGCGACCAGCGTGTGGTGTTCGCCGCGCAGAATGCCGGTTTCGACTGGCTGACCCTAGCGGCAGTGCCGGGGCAGGGTGAGGCGCTCCAGTGATATCCAGCTGCCCGGCCCCGGGCAACGCAGTGCGCTGTTGCCATCGAGGTTGACCACCGCCAGTTCCGGCAGCCGGTAGAGCGGCCCGGCATCTTCTATCTGGTTGTCGTCAAGCATCACGCTGCGCAGCTCCAGCAGCACGGCCAGCTCCCGGATGTCGCTGATGGCGTTGCCCCCGAGGTTGAGCCAGCTCAGGCTGGAAAAGCTGCCCAGGCCTGCGACACTGCGCACGCCCGCGCCACTGCAGTCCAGTGTCTGTAGTTCACCCATGCTGCTGATCTTGTTGTCGTTGATTGCCTGCTCCAGGCAGCCGCGCAGCGCGGAGTCATCAATGCGGAAATCCGTCAGCAGGGGACGTGGGCTGTAGACCACGCGCTCGTTTACACTGAAGTCGTATTGCTGGCAGCCTGCCAGTACACTCAGGGTTATACAGATGAGCCATCGGCAGGGCATGCGGTATCTTCCTTTTGGTGGCGCTCAGTGTGCGCCGGGATCGCGCATGGATTCAAGCTCCACGGCACCCTATAATGGTAGCGGCTTGGGCGAACAGAATCGAGTGGGCTATGACGGCAAGGACGGGTGAATCCGCGGGCATGACCAGCGGCACAGCGACAGATCACAGAACAATCAGTATATCCCAGCGCGGTAACCTCAAGGCGCTGGAGAGTGCCCTGCGCAAGCAGTGGCGCCTCGGCCAGAACATTGTTCTCTGCTGGAGTGCGGACGAGCGTGGCATTCTGGTGATTTTCGTGCCGCACTATTTCCTCGGTAATTTCTGCGCCCGTCCGGGCGTCGACGGCGCGCAAGACAACGAAGCCTTCGTGCGCGAACTGATTTCCGGTAGCCGCTGCAAGCCCCGCGAGGAGTTTTTCGACATTGCCAACCGGCTGGATATTGCCCCCGGTTTCATCCGCCTGGATACGCCACTGGCCGATGATCCGGCGGTGGTCAGCGCAGTCGAGCAGCTGATCAAGCGCTACGGTCTGAGTTATGTCAGCGATCGCGCGGTGCTGCTTTTCGACATCGCCGAGTTTTCCCTGTTTACGCCTTTTGAGCAGGCCAGCCAGCTGAACAGCCTCTCCTACTCGCTGAACTCCGCCTACAACAAGCTGTTGGCCAAAGGCATAGAGGTGCATTTCTCCCGCACCACCACCGGCGATGGTTACTACGTCTGGAACCGCGCATTAGGGGCGCAGGCCAATTGCGATTTGTTCTTTTTCCTGCTCCTGGTCGTGGCGGACAACGCGGTGGCGCGTCGCGCATCGCACGGCAATACGGTGCCCGTAATCCGTGCGGCCTATCACGTTGGCAGCCACTACGAGCTGTATCAGGCTGAGGGTGTCAATCCAACGGTGCACAGCTATATCGTGGGTGATGTCACGATAGAGCTGGCGCGCATGGCGGAAAAGGCGCAACCCCAACAAGTTCTTGTCGGGCATTTCGAAACGGCGTCGCAGTGTGCGCCAGAACCTGCGACGGAGCCATCGGGGCCGGTGTCCGCGCCAGATTTCATCGAGCAGTGCAACGACGGCCTGAGCGCGCTGCAGGGCATACAGTTTGCGGGTAAAACGGTCGAGCGCCTGCACTGCCGGTTGTCCGGCGCCGGTGGCGATGACGACCGACGGGTGGCAAGACGCTTGCTCATTACTGACAAGCACGGTCTGTCCCGGCAAGCCTACAACCTCGAATTCACGATTGAGTTCGAAGACCGCACCCTCACGCTTGGCCTGCCCGAGAGTGCCCTGCCGGATGATTCCCGCACGGCTGCGCCGGATACGACCATCGGCAATGAACACACTGCGGCGGTGGTGCCTGGCCTCACCATCGATGAGCCCACGCTACAGGAGCAGGTTGAAGAGCTGGCCTCTTTGCTACAGGATCGTTTCGAGCGTGAACCGCAGGAGAGCAACTGAGTCAGCATGATAATTCCGGCTGACAACCCCCGCCGCGATATCACCGGCCAGGTGGCATTGGGTGATGTGTCCGCTGTGATGGCGGAAGTGGGCGCCATTTTAGAGGCACACTGGCCGGGTGGAGACTGGTCCGCACTGGATGTACTGAGCGGGCTGTTCAGCCAGCTCTATACCGGCGAGCATCCGGAGTACCACGGTTGTGATGCCGGCTACCACGACACGGAGCACGTGCTGGATGTCACCTTGGCTATGGCGAGGCTGATGGCGGGGCGCGAAAAGCGCTGGCCCGGTCCCTGGGCGTTTGATGCCGATCTCGCACTGGCCGGGGTTGCCAGCGCGCTGTTTCACGACGCCGGCTACCTTCGTCGCCGCGGGGACCGCCGAAACAGCTCCGGTGCTGCGTACACGCGTACCCATGTTCGTCGCGGAGCGGCATTGATTCGCGCACAGTTTCCGCGGGTAGGGCTGACGGGCATGGCACCCGTATGCGCCCGGCTGGTGCATTTCACCAACTGCCATCGCAAGCCGGAACATCTGACTGTGCGCAGCCGCCAGGAGTGGCAATTGGGCGCATTGCTGGGCACCGCAGACTTGCTGGCACAGCTGGCGGCACCCGATTACCTGGAGAAATGTCGCCACGCATTGTACGACGAGTTTGTCGCCAGCGGCATGGCGGCGCCGGAGCATACGGTCCAGCCGGAGCACTGCCACTACCGCTCGCGCGACGACTTGCTTCGGCGTACCCCCGGCTTTGTCCACGGCGTGGCGGGGTCGCGCCTGGAGCGGGACTTTGCCGGCGCCTATCACTACGCAAGCAGCTACTTTGAAGGCGAAAATCCCTACCTGGAGTCCATCGCGGCCAACTGTGCGCGGCTTGACCAGTGGCTGGCGCCCCGCCCGCCGGCCTGAACAGCGTGCCTCTCCAACCTGATTCTTTGAGCGACGTGATCGCCGTAGCCGCTGTCAATGCCGCGTTGCATGAGCAGGCCTGGGCGCTGGCGCAAGACCTGGATTTGCCCTGTGTCGAGGCAACAGCCGCAGCGTATAGCGCCGGTTTTCAGGCGGTGCTCTGGTTGGGCGCGGAGGGAGTCTCCCTGCAAGCCGTGTCCCGGCGGGGCCATGCACCGGGGCCGATTACCGTCGACTTTGGTGGCGCCACCATGCGTCATCGGCGGCGCGGTGGTCAGAACGAACTGCTGGGCAAGGCGGTGGGGGTGGGCAAGAAGCCCGCACTGGCCGTGCTCGACGCAACGGCTGGCCTGGGGCGTGACAGCTTCGTGCTCGCCGACCTCGGTTGCTCGGTAACACTCGCCGAGCGTGAACCCGTGGTGCTCGCGCTGCTGGCTGATGGCCTGGAGCGCGCGAGGCGGGCCGATGACAGCTGGCTCAACGCAGTGCTTGATCGCATGCGTCTGCATCGCGGAGAGGCAGCCACTGTACCAGCGGCTGCATTTGCCGCGCTGGATGTGATCTATCTCGACCCGATGTTCCCTGAGCGGGATAAATCTGCGGCGGTGAAAAAGGACATGGCGCTGTTCCAGGCGCTGTTTGCCGACCACAACACGAGCGGCGACGCGGCGGCACTGTTTGCGTGGGCGCTGCAGCAGGATGTCTCCCGGGTCGTTGTCAAGCGGCCCGCACGGGCCGTCAGCCTTGCCGGGCGGCAGCCCTCACATGCGATTGTCGGCAAAGCGGTGCGTTACGATGTGTACGTGCTGCGTCGTCTTGGGCCTGCCTGACCGAGCCTCAGTGGCGCGCGGCGATACGAAACAGCCGCCGGGTAAACACCGATTGCAAAAATGGGTCCAGCAGGCGGTAAAGGCGGCCTGACAAATACACGGGTTTGCCGCGCTCTACCGCGTTCAGGCCTTCTCTGACCACCACCTCCGCCGGGTACCAGACAAACTCGGGCATGCCGTCTTTCATGTCCTGGAGGCCCGCTGTGCTGTGAAAATCAGTATGCGTATAGCCGGGGCACAGGGCGCAAACCTGTACACCGCTGCCATGCAGCGTGAGGGAAAGGTCCTCCGACAGCGCGATCAGGTAAGCCTTGCTGGGGCCGTAGTTGCAGCCGCCTGCACGCGGTATGCGGCCTGCCACGGAAGCAATGTTGATTACCCGTCCAAAACCGCGCTCGCGCATGGCGGGTATGAACAGGTGGCAGAGCTTCGCCACGGACAGCATCATCAGCTGGAAAAACGCCTCGTGATCTGCCCAGTCGCGGTCCTGGAGCAAATCGGAGCCGGCGACCCCGGCGTTGTTGATCAGGTAGTCGACTTCCACACCTTGTGTGCTCAGGCTGTCGTACAGCGCCTGGGGCGCCGCGGGATCCGACAGGTCCGCCGCTTCTACCCGCGTGTCGCAGCGATGTGCGCTGGCCAGCTCTGCAGCGAGGGCCTGCAGCTTTTCCTTGCGTCGCGCCACGAGCACAAGGTTGTAGCCCTGTGCTGCCAGCTGCCGTGCGAACTCCTCGCCGAGCCCCGCGGATGCTCCGGTAATCAACGCTGTGCGCTTGCGTGTCATGGGTTTTCTCCTCAAGATGTGATGCCCTGCCGCAGGCATGGTACGACACCTCGCGTGCGCTGTCTGCGCGCGGCACATCCGCTGGAACAAGGCCAGAAGTTATGCATAACACAGGAATTGCGCTGGTAACCGGCGCCTCGTCCGGGCTGGGCGCACAATACTGCCGTCAGCTCGCCAGCCGCTGCAAGACGATCATCGCAGTAGGGCGTCGCGGCGAGCAGTTACAGGCCCTGCGCACCGAGCTCGAGAAGCAAACCCGCGTATACCCGGTAGTTGCCGACCTCGCCACTGTAGAGGGTGTAACGCGCACTGTAGAGGCCCTGCGGCAGCAGGGGCCGGTGGATCTGCTGATCAATAATGCCGGCTTCTCTACCCTGGGTGACTTTGCCGACAGTTCGCTGGAGGTTGAGTTGCAAATGGTGCGCCTGCAGGTTGACGCCCCCCTGGAACTGGTTCGCGCCGCGCTGCCCTTAATGCGTGAGCAGGGCGGTGGTGCGATCATCAATGTCGCTTCCGTCGGGGCCTATCTCGAGCTGCAGAAAACCGCTGTCTACGGCGGTTGCAAGGCATTTCTCCTGGCGTTTTCCAGGTCCCTGCAGGCCGAGGTGGCAGCGCACGGCATTCGTGTGCAGTGCCTCTGCCCCGGGCTGACACGTACAGAAATACACGATACGCCGCATTTTGCCGGTTTTGACAAGACGCGTTTCCCTGATGCCCTGTGGATGGAGGCCGATGCCGTAGTGGCCGAGAGCCTCGCCGCGCTGGAGGGTGACGAGGTGGCGGTGATTCCCGGTGAGATGAACCGGGAGATGGTGCGCGCCAATCTGCAGCAGCAGCTGCAGTTACTGGAGCAGTAGTCGCTCCAGCACACCCTGATACAGGCGGGCGAGCTGCGGCAGGTCTGCCGCGATCACACATTCGTTGCGTTTGTGGATGGTCGCGTTCACGGGGCCGAGCTCGACGACCTGCGCACCGGTCGGGGCAATGAATCGCCCGTCCGAAGTGCCCCCGGCGGTAGACAGCTCCGTTTCCAGACCGGTGACATCGCGAATGCTCTCGACAACCGCCTGCACAAGATTGCCGGCAGGAGTGAGGAACGGCTCGCCGCTCAGGTGCCAGTCGATGCTGTAGTCAAGCTTGTGGGCGCGTAGCAGGTTTTCGGTGCGCCGCTGCAGGTCGTGGGCAGTGACTTCGGTGGAAAAACGGAAGTTGAAGACCACCTGCAATTCACCGGGAATCACATTGGTTGCGCCTGTGCCGCTGGCAATATTGGATATTTGCAGGGAAGTGGCGGGGAAAAAGGCATTGCCCTGGTCCCACACCTGACAGGTGAGTGCATGCAGGGCGGGTAATGCGCGGTGAATCGGGTTGTCTGCCAGTTGTGGGTAGGCGATGTGGCCCTGAACGCCGCGCACAGTGAGTACCGCGCCCAGAGAGCCGCGCCTGCCGTTCTTGACCACATCCCCCAGCCGTGCGCTGCTTGACGGTTCGCCAACCAGGCACCAGTCGATGTGCTCGCCCTGTTGCTGCAGGTGCTCAATAACCTTCACCGTGCCGTTGTGCGCAGGCCCCTCTTCGTCCGCGGTAATCAGGAACCCGATTCGGCCGCTGTGCTCCGGATTGCTGGCCACGAAGTCCTCGCAGGCCACGAGCATGGCTGCCAGGCTGCCTTTCATGTCGGCGGCGCCGCGTCCATAGAGCATCCCGTCGCGCAGGGTGGGCTCAAAAGGCGGGCTGTCCCAGCCGGATTCCGGGCCGGTGGGCACAACGTCGGTGTGACCGGCGAAGACCAGCAGTGGGCCACTCTCGCCCCGCACCGCCCAGAAGTTTTCCACCTCGCCAAAGCGCAGGCGGGTGCAGGTAAAGCCCAGTTGCTGTAGCCGCTCCATCATCAAGGCCTGGCAGCCGGCATCCTCGGGCGTAACCGACTGGCGGCGAATCAGTTCGCAGGTCAAAGCCAGCGTGCGTTCCATAGCGTTGCCCCGAGGCTAGTTGTGCGCGTGCAGTTCAGCGTTGAGCTCGATCGCCGAGCGATTGGTCAGGCACTCCACGGCACCATTGGCGGAGTTGCGGCGGAACAACAAACCGGACTTGCCCGCCAGTTCTCGGGCCTTGACCGTTTCGACAGGCTGTCCGCTGGCATCCAGGACGACGACCTTGGTGCCCGCGGTGACGAACAGGCCGGCTTCTACCGTGCAGCGGTCGCCGAGCGGAATGCCGATACCGGCGTTGGCGCCGATCAGGCACTCGCTCCCTACGGAGATGATGATATTGCCGCCGCCCGACAGGGTGCCCATGGTGGAGCAACCGCCGCCCAGATCGGACCCGCTACCAACCATGACGCCGGCAGATATGCGGCCCTCAATCATGCCGGGGCCGTCTGTGCCAGCGTTAAAGTTGACGAAACCTTCGTGCATGATGGTGGTGCCTTCGCCGAGGTAGGCGCCGAGGCGCACGCGGGCGGTGTGCGCGATGCGCACGCCCGTCGGCACCACGTAGTTGGTCATTTTCGGAAACTTGTCAACGCAGCTGACTTCCAGCGTGTCACCGCGCAGGCGGGCGGCGAGCTGCCGGGCCGGCAGCTCGCTGATGTCAATGGCACCCTCGCTGGTCCAGGCGACGTTGGGCAGTATCGCAAACAGCCCCTGCAGGTTGGTGCCGTGCGGCTTGACCAGCCGGTGCGACAGCAGATGCAGCTTGAGGTAGGCTTCCGGAACCGTGCTTGGTGCCGCGTCTTCACGCAGGATGACAACCACGGCGGGTGCGTGGCTGCTGGCGAGGTGCGCGGCAATCTGCGCCTGTTCTGTCTCTCCGGCGCCGGCCAGCGCAGCCTCCAGTGTCAACAGCTGCTCGCGCTCAAGCGTGGTGGTGTTGTCGCTTGTGCCCAAAGCCGCCACCAGCTCGTCGGAGGGTGATAGCACCGGGTTGGGAAAGAACACCTCCAACCAGTCGCCGTTGCTGTTTCGGGTGCCCAAGCCCAGGCCGAGGGCGTATGCCGCATGCTTCATAAAACGTGTTTCCTGACGGGTCCGCCTGTGGCGGGTTGGGTTCAAAGAG
Source organism: Haliea salexigens DSM 19537 (assembly GCF_000423125.1). Classification (GTDB taxonomy): domain Bacteria; phylum Pseudomonadota; class Gammaproteobacteria; order Pseudomonadales; family Halieaceae; genus Haliea; species Haliea salexigens. The sequence goes on along the minus strand of NZ_AUHJ01000001.1, from coordinate 533,661 downwards.
TGTGCCGTAGCAGCAGTGCTTCCCAGGCCGGTGCTAAAAAACCGCAGTGGCGCTCGTGGCCGATATCCAGCAGAGGCCGTTTGATCAGGGTCGGTTGCTCCAGTATTGCGGCCAGGGCGTGGGTGTCGTCCATCTGTTCCCGCGCGGCCGGTGCGAGTGCCTTCCAGCTGGTGCTACGGCGATTGATCAGGGTTTCCCAGCCGAGCTCCTGCAGCCACGCCCGCACCTGTTCCGGTGTCAGGCCATCGCTGCGCACATCGTGGAACCGGTATTCGATCGCATGTTGCTCCAGCCAGCGGCGAGCCTTCTTTACGGTGTCACAATTGCTGATGCCGTAGACGGTGATCATGGCTGTCTCTCTGGCGCTAAACGGGGAGCGCAAGGATAGCAAAAAATAACCGGTGAGACAGGCTCGTTCGCAGTCGTCGAATGCCTGTTCAGGCTTTCTGCGTGCGTTTGGGGTGTTTGCGCCCGGGATAGCAGGTACGGCAGATGTCGCAGACGCGGCCGTCGCATCCGCGGGCACTGCAGTACTCGCGACCATAGAAAATAATCTGCAGGTGCAGGCGATTCCAGCTGCTCTCCGGGAATAGCCGTTTCAGGTCGCGCTCGGTCTGCACCACACTCTTGCCGCTGCTGAGCCCCCAGCGCTGCGCCAGACGGTGGATGTGTGTGTCCACCGGGAAAGCAGGCACACCGAAAGCCTGCGACATCACCACGCCGGCGGTTTTATGCCCCACGCCCGGTAGGCGTTCTAGTGCCTCCATATCGGCGGGCACCGCGCCGCTGTGTTCTGCCAGCAGGATTTCGCTGAGACGCTTGATGGCGGTGGATTTTTGGGGCGACAGGCCGCAGGGGCGGATAATGGCCCTGATCTGCTCGACCTCCAGTTGCGCCATGGCCTGCGGGTTGTCGGCGAGGGCGAACAGGGCAGGGGTCACCTGGTTGACACGTTCGTCGGTGCACTGGGCGCTGAGCAATACAGCGATCAGCAGTGTAAAGGGATCGCGATGGTCCAGTGGAATGGGGGGCTCGGGGTAGAGTTCCTGCAGGCGCTGTTGAATAAACGCGACGCGCTGTGCTTTGGGTAGCATGGCCTACAGCTGCTCGATCACGCGAACCATGCGTTCAGCCGCTGCCACGCAATCCTCCAGAGAGGCTACCAGCGCCATGCGTACATGCTTGCTGCCCGGGTTGCCGGCGGCGGTTTCACGGGCGAGGAAGCTGCCGGGTACGACGGTGATATGGGCGTGCTGATAGAGCTGCCGGGCAAACTCCGTATCGGCCACCGGTGTTTCCGGCCACAGGTAGAAACCCGCGTCCGGGCGCTCCACCTGCAGGTGACCCTGAAGGATAGGCAGCACGGCGTCGAATTTCTGCCGGTATAGCGCGCGGTTCGCACGCACGTGCTCCTCGTCGTTCCAGGCCGCCATACTTGCGTGCTGGTGATGCAATGGCATGGCACAGCCGTGGTAGGTGCGGTAACGCAGGAACTCGGCGAGTACCGTTGCATCCCCGGCGACAAAGCCAGAGCGCAGCCCGGGCAGATTGGAGCGCTTGCTCAGGCTGTGAAACACCACACAGCGCTTGAACCGGTCATTGCCCATCCGGGCACAGGCCTGTAACAGTCCCGGAGGCGGGTTGGCTTCGTCGTTATAGATTTCCGAGTAGCACTCGTCGCTGGCGATGATGAAATCGTGGCGCTCTGCCAGTGCTACCAGCGTTTGCAGCTGCTCAATGCTCATGACTGCACCGCTGGGGTTACCGGGCGTGCAGATATACAACAGTTGGCAGCGTTCCCACACGCTTGCCGGTACGGCGGCAAAATCCGGCAGGTGGCCACTGCTGGCGGTAGCGTTGACAAATTCGGGCTGCGCACCGGCCAGTAGCGCCGCGCCTTCGTAGATCTGGTAGAACGGGTTGGGGCTGACAACGGTGGCTCCCGGACCTGCCGTGACCACCGCCTGGGCGAAGGCAAAGAGTGCCTCGCGAGTGCCGTTGACGGGCAACACCTCGCACTCGGCGTTGACGCTCTGCAGTTGGAAGCGTCGCTGCAGCCAGCCGGCGATGGTCTCGCGCAGCACGGCTTCGCCGCGGGTGGCGGGGTAGTTAGCCAGCAGAGGCAGGTTCGCTGCCAGTGTTTCAAGCACGAAAGGCGGGGAGGCATGGCGCGGCTCACCAATCGACAGCGCAATGTGCGCTTGACCGCTGGCCGGCGTCAGGTCGGCGAACAGCGCACGCAGCTTCTCGAAGGGGTAGGGGTGCAACGCGTCAAGCAGGACATTCATGGGCCGTTACTGATCCTCGAGTTGATCGTCAAGCTGCACCTTGATTGCCGCCTGGATGGCCTTGCAGAGCGCGTCGTCATTCAGTGGCCGCTGTTCGGCGTCAGTGATGAAGAACACGTCTTCAACCCGTTCCCCGAGGGTCTGGATCTTCGCCGCCTGCAGCTCCACATCGTGCTCGACGAAGATACGGCCGATACGTGCCAGCAGGCCCGGACGGTCGCGGGATGACACTTCGAGCACGGTCACCTGCTTTATTTCGTCGAGAAACATGCTGGTTTCGGTGGGCACCGGGAAGGACTTTATCTGTCGTGGTGTAAGGCGCTGTATGTTCGGCGCGTGGTCAAAATCGGCGACGGCCAGTGAGCGGGTGAGTTGATCGCGAATGTGTCGCAGGCGCGCGCTTTCATCGGCAATCGGGCTGCCGTCGGAATTGAGCACGAAGAACGTGTCCAGGCTCATGCCGTCGCGCGCGTTGTAGATACGCGCATCGTGCACGCTGAGTTCCAGCTGCTCCAGTTCCGCGCAGACGCGCGAAAACAGCTGCGCATGGCTGCGCGCATGAATGAAGATCTGCGTGGCGTTGGCGACGCTGGAATCCGAGCTGTTGCGAATCAGCACCAGCGGCTGGTCCCGTTCGTAGTGGCCGGCAATGGCCTCCGTATGCCAGGCGATATCCTCGGGTTTTTCGCGCAGGAAGTAGTCCTCACCCTGTTCGCGCCACAGATCGTCGAGTTCCTCCGTGGTGAAGCCGCGGTACTCCAGCAGGTCCGCGGCCGCCTTGCGCGTCTGGTCAATCCACACCTGTTTATCGACCGGGTTTTCCAGGCCCCGGCGCAGTGCGCGGCGCGTGCCGGTATACAGCTGGCGCAGCAGGCTGCCGCGCCAGGCGTTCCAGAGTGTGGGGTTGGTGGCGTTGATGTCGGCCACCGTCAGCGTGAACAGGTAATCCAGCCGGTTCAGGTCACCCACGTGGTGGGCAAATTGTTGAATGACCTCCGGGTCGGATATGTCCTTGCGCTGGGAAACCGCCGACATGGTCAGGTGATTGCGCACCAGCCACACTACCAGGTCGGCGTCTTCTTCGCCGAGCCCGTGTTCTGCACAAAAACGCGCGGCGTCGACGGCGCCGAGCTCGGAGTGGTCGCCGCCGCGGCCCTTGCCAATGTCGTGATAGAGGCCCGCGATATAGAGCAGTTCGATCTTGGGCAGGCGCCGCGCGACCCGGCTGCTGACCGGGAAACGTTCATCGAACTCCGGTTTCTGGAAGCGCCGCATGTACTGGATGACCTCCAGGGTATGGGCGTCCACGGTGTAGGTGTGGAACAGGTCGTGCTGCATCTGGCCGACGATTCTGCCGAATTCAGGCAGGTAGTTGCCGAGAATGCCGTATCGGGTCATGCCCCGCAGCAGGCGGGTCATGTTGTGTGGCGAGCGCAGGATGTCCAGAAAGCTGGCGCGGTTCTCCGGGTCTTCGCGAAAAGCGCTGTTGACCAGGTGCCGGTGCTCTCGAATCAGGCGTATGGTGGCGGTGCCGACGCCGATGATGCCGGGCTCGCGGCCCGCGAGTACAAACACCTCCAGCAAGGCATTGGGTTGGCTGCTGAACAGGTCGCCGCGCAGCGATTCTATGTAGCCATTGCGTACCTGAAAGCGCTCGTTGAGTATGCGCACTTCGTCCAGCTGGTCGGCCCGCAGAATGGCGTGGTCGAAGTTCTGGACCAGTAACTCATTCAGCTCGCCCAGTGCCAGGGCCCAGCGGTAGTAGGTCTGCATGAACTGCTCCACCGCGAGTTTCTTGCCGTCCTTGAAGCCCCACAGCTCCGCCAGGGCGCGCTGGTGGTCAAACAACAGGCGGTCTTCCTCGCGCCCGGCGACCATGTGCAGGGCATAGCGCACCTGCCACATGAAATCGCGCCCGTGCAGCAGCATACGGCGCTCGTCAGGGGTGAGGAACTCGCCCGTATCCATGTTCTCCAGCGAGTCCACGCCAAAGTGGCGTTCGGCTATCCAGGCGATGATCTGGAGGTCACGCAGGCCGCCCGGCGAGCTCTTGACGTTCGGCTCCAGGTTGTACTCGGTGTCGGCAAATTTGGCATGGCGGGCCCGTTGTTCTTCCAGCTTGGCGCGGAAAAAGTCGGCGCTAGGCCACATCTGGTCCGGCCCGGTACGGGCGCGCACGGCGTCCATGAGCGCCTGCGGCCCGCGAATGACCCGTGTTTCCATCAGGTTGGTGAGGATGGTGATGTCCTTGCGCGCCTTGTTGCAGCACTCGCTGACGGTGCGCACACTGTGCCCGATGTTCAGCCCCAGGTCCCACAGCTGGGTGACAAAACCTTCCAGCTGCGCGTGACAGGGTTCGCTGTCTTCGCCGAGCAGCACCAGAATGTCGATATCCGAGTGGGGGTGCAGTTCCCCGCGGCCATAGCCGCCGACGGCGACCAGGGCGGGCTCCACGCCCGACCAGTCGCGACCGTCCCACAGCGTGCCCAGCAGCACGTCCATGAACCAGGAGCGCAGGTGCAGTAGTTCGGCAACACGGGTGCCGGCATTGAATTGTGAGTCCAGATAGTCGGCTGCGGTTTTCAGCGCCTGCTTGCCGGCTTGCAGCGTGTCACCGGAAGCGATGGCGCTGGCAAAAGCGGCGCGATCAAACAGCTCCTTCGGCAGGTCCGGGCTCTTTACGTAGGTGGCGTCGGCAGACTCAGAAGTTTTCATCGGAGCGCCGCGTGAAGATTTCGCAGCCGTCGGCGGTCACACCCAGGGTGTGCTCCCACTGGGCCGAGAGCCGGCCATCGCGGGTGGTGACGGTCCAGCCGTCCTTGGCGTTGAGTTTGGTGTGGCGGCGGCCCGCATTGATCATGGGCTCAATGGTGAAGGTCATGCCTTCTTCCAGCACCAGGCCGGTGCCGGGTTTGCCGTAGTGCAGCACCTGGGGATCTTCGTGGAACACCTTGCCGATGCCGTGTCCGCAGTACTCACGCACTACTGAGTAGTAGTTTTTCTCGGCATGCTCCTGAATGACAGCACCGATATCGCCCAGGGTGGTGCCCGGGCGCACCAGGTCCAGCGCCTTGTACAGGCACTCCTGGGTCACCTGTATCAGGCGCTGGGCGTGGGGTGCGACCTCACCCACCTCGACCATGATGCTGGTGTCGCCGTGGTAGCCATCCTTGATCACGGTGACATCGATGTTGACGATATCGCCCGATTTCAGTTTCTTGGTATCCGAGGGGATGCCATGGCACACCACCTCGTTGATCGATGTGCAGATCGAGCGTGGGAAGCCGTGGTAGTCCAGCGGAGCGGGAATGGCATGCTGAACGCCCGTTATATACTCGTGGCATATCCGGTCCAGTTCACCGGTGGTGATGCCGGGCTCTACCCGGGGTCGTATCATTTCGAGAACGTCGGCGGCCAGGCGCCCGGCTACGCGCATTTTCTCGATTTCGTCTGCTGTCTTGATAGAAACTGCCATGCATTACCTGTCGTTAAGCCTGATGGGCGGTTGCCAGTGGGCGCTGCCACGGCAGCGGGGCGTCGCGAGGTATTCTACAGGATTCGCGGGGCCTGTGAGTAACCTCATGCCTGCAGCGCGCGCCGGCCGCCTCCCGGCCTGCCTGCTCCCGGTGCCAGGCCGTGTGAACACTGGTTGTGGCCCGGGAGCGAGGTGCCCAGGCCGCGCCATTTCGGCTTCCCTGCTGGGCGTGACTGTGGTATAAAGCGCGCCTTCGTCGCAAGTGGGCCCGGAACGGGGCTGCCTCGAGGAAGAAAACCTAACGTCGCACACATATCGACACCTGCGTCAGGGTGCCGGCCTCGGTCGGTTTGGCGCACGGGATATGTGGAGGCCTAACCCGATACAAGAAAGGTACTTATCATGTCGCAAGTAAGCATGCGCGACCTGCTGCAGGCAGGCGCACACTTTGGTCACCAGACCCGTTACTGGAACCCCAAGATGGATCGTTTCATCTTCGGTGCCCGCAACAAGATCCACATCATCAACCTCGAGCACACGGTGCCCGCCTTCAACGAGGCGCTCGGCCTGATTCAGCGCCTGGCCTCAAACAAGAACAAGATCCTCTTCGTGGGCACCAAGCGTGCAGCGGGCAAGATCATCAAGGAGCAGGCAGACCGTGCCGGTATGCCCTATGTCAGCCACCGTTGGCTGGGTGGCATGCTCACCAACTACAAGACCATTCGCGCGTCAATCAAGCGTTTGCGCGAGCTGGAAGCCCAGCAGGCCGACGGCACATTTGCCAAGCTGACCAAGAAGGAAGCGCTCATGCGCAGCCGTGACATGGAAAAGCTCGAGCGCAGCATCGGCGGTATCAAGGATATGGGTGGCCTGCCCGACGCGCTGTTTGTGATCGACGTCGACCACGAGCGCATCGCCATTACCGAAGCCAACAAGCTGGGTATTCCGGTCATTGGCGTTGTTGACACCAACAGCAACCCCGACGGTGTGGACTACGTGATCCCGGGCAACGACGACGCGATCCGTGCGATCAAACTATACGTTTCTGCCGTGGCCGACGCCTGCCTTGCGGGCAAGGCGGATGGTGGTGACCAGAATGTCGTGCGCGACGAGTTCGTCGAAGTCGCCGCCGCCGAGCCAGCGGCGCAGTAAGCCTCGCAATCCGGGGTGGCCGCCGCGGTCAACCCCGGATTATCCCGGCCTCCCCGGCGGAGGCACTTTTCAGGAATCCACGGCCCCCAGTGGGCTGTAGCAGGAGGAAACCCATGTCTGCAGCATTGGTCAAGGAACTACGTGAGCGCACCGGTCTGGGCTTGCTCGAGTGCAAGAAAGCCCTCGCAGCCGCCGACGGTGATGTTGAAAAAGCCATTGAAGAACTGCGCAAGTCCAGTGGCATGAAGGCGGCTAAAAAAGCGGGCCGCACCGCGGCGGATGGCGTGGTATCCACGCGCATTGCCGAAGACGGCAGCTACGGCGTGATTGTTGAAGTGAACAGCGAAACCGACTTTGTGGAGCGCGACGAGAACTTCCTCGGCTTCGTCAGCCGGGTTGTGAATGCCGCGTTTGAAAGCCGCGAAACCGACGTGGCCGCCTTGATGGCGGGCGACCTGGAAGCAGCCCGCGAGTCGCTGGTACAGAAAATCGGTGAAAACATCAGCGTGCGTCGTATCACCCTGGTAACAGCCGATGCCGGCGTTGTCGGCGCCTATGTGCACGGCAACAACCGCATCGCGGTACTGGTAGAGCTCAAGGGCGGCGACCAGGACCTGGCAAAAGACGTTGCCATGCACGTGGCGGCGGTGAATCCGCAGGTGGTTTCTGCTGAGGACATGCCGGCCGAAGTGATCGAGAAGGAACGCGAGATCTACACGGTGCAGGCGCAGGACTCTGGCAAGCCGGCAGAGATCGTCGAGAAAATGATCGGTGGGCGCATCAAGAAATTCCTGGCCGAAAACAGCCTGATCGAGCAGGCGTTCGTCAAAGACCCTGATATCACGGTAGGCAAGCTGGTCTCGGCGGCAGGCGCGTCAGTCGCGTCGTTTGTCCGCTTCGAGGTGGGTGAAGGTATCGAGAAAGAGCAGGTCGACTTCGCAGCCGAGGTCGCTGCCCAGCTCAAGGGCTGAGGCTCGTCAGGTCAATGAAAACGGGGCTTCGGCCCCGTTTTTTATGGGCGGGGCAGAAGGTCCGGCGGGACTTTCTCCGGCGCGGCACTAGGGTGCGGCGGGTTTGTCCTGTATTATGCGCTCAGTTCGGGAGACAACCGTTATGCCACAGGCTTCAGGCGACAAAAAGTATAAACGGATACTGCTAAAACTCAGTGGCGAGGCCCTGACCGGTAGCGAGAAGTTCGGGATTGATCCCCGTATCCTCGACCAGTTGGCGCTGGAAATCGGCCAACTGGTGGGTATTGGAGTGCAGGTGGGCATCGTCGTCGGCGGGGGCAACCTGTTCCGGGGTGCGGCTTTGCAGTCTGCAGGGCTCGACCGGGTAACCGGTGATCACATGGGTATGCTGGCAACCGTGATGAACGCGCTGGCCCTGCGTGATGCGCTGGAGCGGTCGAACATCGCAACACAGGTCATGTCCTCCATCCCCATGAGCGGCGTTGTCGATCACTACGACCGGCGCAAGGCGATTCGTGCCCTGAGTAACGGCGACGTGGTCATATTCTGCGCCGGTACGGGGAATCCGTTCTTTACCACCGATTCCGCGGCCTGCCTGCGGGGCATTGAAGTGGATGCCCAGCTGGTGATGAAAGCAACCAAGGTAGATGGCGTGTATTCTGCAGACCCGATGAAAGTCAGCGATGCCGTGAAGTACCAGGTGCTGAGTTACGACGAGGTGCTGGACAAGAAACTGGAAGTGATGGATCTCACGGCGATTTGCCTGTGCCGCGATCACCGCATGCCTGTGCGTGTCTTCAAAATGGAAGACCGCGGTGCGCTGCTCAGTATCGTGCGCGGTGGCCAGGAAGGGACCCTGATCCAGTAGCCCTATAGCAGCGCAAGGAGATCCAAAGGTGATTGAAGATATCAAAGCCGAAGCCCACGAGCGGATGGAAAAAAGTGTCGAGGCGTTGGTGCATCATTTCAACAAAATCCGTACGGGTCGGGCCCACCCCAGTATTCTCGACGGTATCCGCGTCGAATACTATGGCTCCGAATCTCCCCTGAACCAGGTAGCGAACATCAGCGTGGAAGATGCGCGCACGCTCATGGTGACGGCATGGGATCGCTCCCTGACACCGAAAATAGAGCGTGCCATCCTCAAGTCGGACCTCGGGCTCAACCCCTCCACCGCCGGTGAGGTGATTCGGATTCCCATGCCGATGCTCACCGAGGAGACGCGCAAGGGGTTCACCCGGCAGGCGCGCGCGGAAGCAGAGGCGGCGCGTGTTTCGGTGCGCAATGCCCGCCGTGATGCCATGAGCATGCTGAAAGAGCTGGTCAAGGAGAAGGATATCAGTGAGGACGACGAGCGCCGCGGTCAGGAAGTGGTGCAGAAACTGACCGACAGCTTCACGGACCGCATTGAGAAAATGCTGGCGGAAAAAGAAGCTGACCTGATGGAAATTTGAGCCCGCCGGCCGCATGCCCAGCCGCGAATCACCAGGCCAGCCGGAACACACCCCGGTCCCGCGTCATGTCGCCATTATCATGGATGGCAATAACCGCTGGGCGCGACGCCAGTCTCTACCCGGCGCCGCGGGGCATCGCGCGGGTGTCGAGGCCGTCCGCGGCGTGTTGCGTTCCTGTCAGCAGCATGGCATTGAAGTGCTTACCCTGTTCGCCTTCAGCAGCGAAAACTGGGGGCGTCCTCGTCCCGAAGTGCGTGCCTTGCTCGCGCTGCTCTCGCGGTATCTGCGCAATGAGGTCCGCGACCTGCACAAGGATGGTGTGCGCTTGCGCTTCATGGGTGAGCGCCGCCGTTTCAGCGACCGGTTACAGCGCCTGATGGCAAACGCCGAGTTCCTCACCCGAGACAATACGGTAGCCACGGTCGTGCTCGCCGTTGACTACGGCGGCCGCTGGGATATTACCCAGGCGTCCCGGCAACTTGCGGCGCGAGTGCAAGCGGGCGAGATGACCGTGGAGGATATCGACGAGGCGTCGCTGTCGCGTGCCATGGCGCTGGGCGACCTGCCGGCCCCCGACCTGTGTATTCGCACCGGAGGCGATGCGCGCATCAGCAATTTCATGTTGTGGCAGTTTGCCTACAGCGAGTTGTATTTCACTCATACGTTGTGGCCTGATTTTGGTGAGCTGGAATTCGCCCGCGCACTGTCCGACTACGCCCGGCGCGAGCGCCGTTTTGGCGTGCGTGAGTCCGATGCGCTGGCCTCCGGAGCACAGGATGCTTAAACAACGGGTAGTCACTGCTCTGGCCATGGCTGGCCTCTTTCTGGCCGCGGTCCTGTTTCTGCCGCTGTTCTGGCTGGCGTGCCTGCTCGCGGCCGTGGTCTGTCTCGGTGGCTGGGAGTGGGCGCGGCTCGCCGGTTGGCAGGGGCCCCTGTCGCGCGGTGTGTATGTCGTGATACTTGGCCTGCTGCTGGCTGCGTTGTTCATTTACGCGGAGCTGGGGTTGGCGCCTCAGCGGGAGCAGGTGCAGCCGGTGCTGGGTATAGCCTGCCTGTGGTGGTCGTTTTCCCTGTTGTGGGTCAAGAGCTATCCGGCCAGCGCGGTCCTCTGGCGCAGCCGCCTGATGCGTAGCCTTATGGGTTTGCTGATTCTCGCCTGTGCCTGGCTGGCGGCCGTGTACCTGTTGGCCTTTCCGCGCGGCGGCTTGTTGCTGGTCGCCATGGTGGTCATTGTGGCGGTTACGGACATAGGTGCGTATTTTGCCGGCACCCGCTTCGGTCGCCACAAGCTTGCCGTGCATGTCAGCCCCGCCAAGACCTGGGAAGGGTTCTGGGGCGGGGTGGCCTGTGCAACGCTGCTGGCGGTTGCACTGTGGTCACTGTTGCCGGCACGTATGGCGCATATCTCCCTCGCTGCGGTCATTGCCGTGGTCGTGACCACGGCGCTGGCGTCTGTCGTCGGTGACCTGACGGTCAGCATGGTGAAGCGTGAAAGCGGCGTGAAAGACAGCGGTTCACTGCTGCCGGGGCACGGCGGGTTGCTCGATCGCCTGGATAGCCTGTGCAGTGCAGCCCCGGTATTTGCCCTCGGCCTTCTGCTGGCGGGGTGGTAGCCGTGGCAGGGGTGCAGCAGGTGGCAGTGCTGGGAAGCACGGGGTCAATCGGGGTCAGTACGCTGGACGTGATTGCGCGTCATCCTCAGCGGTTTCGCGCCTGGGCGCTGGCCGCCAACCGGTCGGTCGACACACTCGCCGCACAGTGCCGTGAGTTTCAACCGCGCTATGCGGTGATGATGGACCCGGAGGCGGCCGATACCCTGCGCACAGTGCTTGCCGGGGAATGCGATACCGAGGTGCTGGCGGGTCCGGAGGGCCTGCAGCAGGTGGCTTCTCACGCCGAGGTCGATGCCGTGATGGCGGCGATCGTGGGTGCGGCGGGGTTGCCTTCGACTCTGGCAGCCGCGGAGGCGGGCAAGCGCCTGCTGCTGGCGAACAAGGAGTCCCTGGTCATGGCCGGGCACTTGCTGATGGCGGCCGCACGCAAGGCGGGTGCCGTTATTCTGCCCATAGACAGCGAGCACAATGCCATTTTCCAATGCCTGCCGGCAGCGCAGGCTGGTGCCCCCGGATTGGAGGGGGTCAGCAAGATTCTCCTCACGGCTTCCGGCGGGCCGTTTCGCAGCTGGTCGGCTGAGGCCATCACGGCCGCGACGCCGGCGCAGGCCTGCGCCCACCCCAACTGGTCCATGGGGCGGAAGATTTCGGTGGACTCCGCAACCCTCATGAACAAAGGGCTGGAGTTGATCGAAGCCTGCTGGCTGTTTGATGTCGCACCTTCACAGGTGGAGATTGTGGTGCACCCCGAGAGCATTGTGCACTCGCTGGTGCAGTATGTAGACGGGTCCGTGCTGGCGCAGCTCGGTAACCCCGATATGCGCACGCCCATCGCCTACGGCCTCGGTTGGCCGCAGCGCATTGATGCGGGGGTCGCGCCGCTCGACCTGGTGGCACTTTCCAGACTGCACTTTGAAGCCCCGGATGAAACCCGTTTCCCCTGCCTGCGGCTGGCGCGGGAGGCCGCCGCTACGGGTGGCACCGCCATGGCTGTGTGCAATGCGGCCAATGAAATCGCCGTGGAGGCGTTTCTGGCGGGCGGAATCGGCTTCGCTGCCATTCCCCAGGTGATCGAGGCGACGCTCTCTGCCGTTCCCTCTGTTGAACCCACCTCGCTTGGCGTGGTCGAAGCAGCGGACCGGGATGCCCGCGACGTTGCGGCATGGCATGTGGCGCGCTGTGGCGGCCGGCCGAACCCCGGCGGAGAAAAGTAATGGATCTGGCCTACACTATCGCAATAACGCTGCTCACCCTGGGCGTGCTCGTTGCTGTGCACGAGTTCGGTCATTTCTGGGTGGCGCGTCGTTGCGGCGTAAAGGTGCTGCGTTTTTCGATAGGCTTTGGCAAATCCCTGTACACCTGGCATGACCGCCATGGAACGGAGTTCTGTGTGGCCGCCATTCCGCTGGGCGGCTACGTGAAAATGCTCGATGAGCGAGAGGGCGAGGTGGCGGCGGGCGAGCAGGCGCTGGCGTTCAACCGCAAGCCGGTGTTGCAGCGCATTGCCGTGGTCGCGGCCGGCCCCATTGCCAACTTCCTGCTCGCGATCGTCGCCTACTGGTTTCTGTTCATGGCGGGCGAAAGCGGCTACGCTCCGATTATCGGCGCGGTTAAGGCCGGGTCTGTCGCGGATATCGCCGGCCTCGAGGCGGGGCAGGAGATCGTCGCAATTGATGGCGAGGAAACACCGACCTGGCAGGCCCTGAGTTTTCGCCTGCTGGACCGTATCGGCGACACCGGTACCGTCCACTTCAGCGTCAAGTATCCTGACTCGGGCATGATTTACGAATCCGAGGGAACCCTGCAGCAGTGGCTGGGCGCTGACGAATCCCCCGATCTGCTGGCTGGCCTGGGTATCACCCCCTATGCGCCCGCTGTGCCACCCGTGGTGAGCGAGGTTGTTGCGGACAGCCCGGCGGAGCGCGCCGGCCTGATGGCGGGAGACCGCGTGTTGAGCGCCGACGGCACCCTCATGGCGGAATGGATGGAGTGGGTGGAGTACGTGCGAGCGCGCCCCGGGCAGGTGATCAGCCTGGCGGTGGAGCGCGGCGATGACGCGCTGGCAATGCAAATCACCCCCGAGGCGGCAACCCTCGCGGATGGCGAAACGATCGGTCGGGTGGGTATCGCCGTGTCCATGCCGGAGTTGCCGGAAGGCATGTTGCGGGAGTTCGAGCGCGGGCCTGTGGCGTCGCTGGGTGCGGCATTTGTGCGCACGGGAGACCTGGTGGGCTTTACTCTCAGCTCAATCAAGAAGATGATCCAGGGCCTGATCTCGCCAAAAAACTTGAGTGGCCCCATCACCATTGCTAAAGTGGCGTCCGCCTCGGCAAAGTCGGGGCTGGAGTCCTATATCGGCTTTCTGGCCCTGCTCAGTGTCAGCCTCGGAGTTTTGAATCTGTTGCCCATTCCGGTGCTTGATGGTGGCCATTTGCTGTATTACACCGTGGAGCTGCTGGCGGGGCGTCCAGTGCCCGAAAAGGTGCAAATGGTGGGCTATCAGCTGGGCCTGTTTCTGATTCTCGGGGTAATGGCTCTGGCTTTATATAACGATTTCGCGCGCCTGTAGGGTTGGGCAACCCGGGCAATGACACATCAAGGACCTTGGGGTCGGGCCTCACCAGTGGTTGGGACTATTTTGAAAAAACGCATTAATCTGCTGCTGGCACTCGCTTTGCTGCTGCTCGCTCCGCTGGGCCAGGCCCAGGACGCCTCCTTTATCGTCGCGGATATTCGCGTGGAGGGTCTGCAGCGTATTTCCGCCGGCTCCGTGTTTGCCGCGATGCCGCTTGCCGTGGGGGACCTGGTTAATGCCGAGGCCATTCGCGCGGCCTCCCGCAGCCTGTTTGCGACCGGCAACTTTGACGATATCCGTATCGGACGGGATGGCAACGTGCTGGTGGTGATTGTTGCCGAGCGGCCGAGTATCAGTGAAATCAATATCGAAGGTAACAAGGCAATCGAAACCGAGGCGTTGCTCGATGGCCTGCGCGGTGCCGGCCTCGCGATCGGTCAGGTGTTCCAGCGCTCGACCCTGGAAGGTATGCAACTCGAACTACAGCGCCAGTATGTTCAACAGGGTCGCTACGATGCGAACATCGAAACGGAAGTACTGCCCGAGCCGCGCAACCGGGTCGCGATCAATATTGATGTGGACGAGGGCACAGTCGCCGCCATCAAGCACATCAACGTGGTGGGCAACGAGGTGTTCAGCGACGAGGAACTCACGGATCTGCTGGAGTTGCAGACGACCGGCTGGTTTTCGTTTTTTACCAACGATGACAAATATTCCCGCGAGAAACTGACCGGGGACCTGGAGAAGCTCAACTCCTATTACCTCGACCGCGGTTACCTGCAGTTCACCATCAATTCCACGCAGGTCTCCGTGTCTCCCGACAAGCGCTCGGTCTACATTACCGCGAACGTCACCGAGGGCGAGAAGTTCACGGTGAGCAGTGTCGACCTCTCGGGTGACCTGGTGTTGCCCGAAAGCGACCTGCGACGCTTTATCCTCGTGGGGGAGGGGCAGACCTTCTCCCAGCAGCAGGTCACTTCCACCGAAGAATTCATTACCCGCCGGCTGGGCAACGAGGGCTACAACTTCGCCAAGGTCACCGGCATACCGGAAGTGAACGAGGACGATAACACCGTGGGCCTCAAGTTCTTTGTTGACCCGGGCAAGCGCACCTACGTGCGCCGGATCAGCTTTGAGGGCAACCAGAAAACAGCGGATGAAGTGCTGCGTCGCGAGATGCGCCAGATGGAGAGCGCGCCGGCTTCTGCCTCTGCGATTGAGCAGTCCCGTATCCGCCTGGAACGGCTGGGGTATTTCAGCAAGGCGACCGTGGAAACGCCCGAAGTGGCGGGCCATGATGACTTGATCGACGTCGACTTCACAGTGGAAGAGCAGTCCTCCGGTAGCATCGGCGCGAGCTTTGGCTACGCCCAGGATGCCGGCCTGATCTTCGGCCTGAACCTGCAGCAGGACAACTTCCTGGGCACCGGGCGGCGTATCGGCATTGGCCTCAACTCGTCGCGCTACCAAGACCTGTACAACTTCAGCTACACCAACCCCTATTTCACCGAAGATGGCGTGAGCCGCGGTTTCAACGTCTTCTACCGCTCTACCGACCTGTCCGAGATCAACGTGGCGCGCTACACCACCGACACCCTCGGTGCAGCGCTCAACTTTGGTTACCCCATCAAGGAGACCCAGCGCCTGGGGTTCAGTTTCGGGGTGGCCAATACGGATATCACCGCCGGTCGCTTTGCCGTGCAGGAGATCAAGGCCAGCCCGCGCCTGATCGATGGCGTCGAGGGCTTCTTCGAGAGCAACCTGTTGCCCGACGGCACCTTTTCAGCACCGGAAGTGTTTCGCCCGCTGGAGGAACTGCCTGACGGTGCGCTGACCATTCCCGAGGAGCCCGGGTTCCTCGACCTGAACGGCGATGAGTACCTCAACTGGACCACCTCGCTGAGCTGGAACCAGTCCACGCTCAACCGCGGTATTCTCGCCACGCGGGGCGAGGCGCAGTCCCTGGTGTTCGAGGTCGCGGTTCCGGGCTCCGATGCACAGTTCTACAAGCTGGTGTACCGCGGTGAGAAGTTCATGCCCATTACCGAGGAATGGATTGTGCGTTTCCGCACCGAACTGGGCTATGGTGACGGCTACGGCGATACCACTAACCTGCCGTTCTTCGAGCACTTTTTCTCCGGCGGTTTTGGCTCCGTGCGCGGCTTCGAGAGCAACACTCTCGGCCCTCGTGGCACCCCCGCGGCACTGTATGACATCAACCAGCCGGTGACCGCGATTGACGAGGACGGTAACGCGACCGAAGTGGGCGGCCCCGATGGCAGCCAGTTCGGTTACCGCTACGACCCGAATACCGGCAAGCTGACCTTCAGCGTGCCCGACACCACGCCTGACCCCTTCGGTGGTAACGCCCTGATTGAAGGCAGCGTCGAATTGCTGTTCCCGTTGCCGTTCCTGAAGGATCGCAGCAAGCTGCGCTCTGCGTTCTTTTTCGATGTGGGTAACGTGTTCAACACCAAGTGCTCCAGCAACCAGCTGAACTGCTTTGATATCGATGCGGATGAACTCCGTTACTCGGTCGGTGTCGGTGTTACATGGATTACCGGTTTCGGCCCCATGAGTTTCAGTCTTGCCAAACCGCTCAACGAGTCCCCCGAAGATGAGCGCGAGATTTTCCAGTTCACACTGGGTCGGGGTTTCTGATCATTTTTTCTGACATTGGAGTGTATTGTGTCTAAAGTCCTCAAAACCGTATGTATTACCGCCGCCCTGTTGCTGCCGACCCTCGGTTGGGCGCAGGGCAAAATCGCCGTGGTCAACCTGGAGCAGGCGATCCTGCAAACGGACCACGCGCAGAAGCGCCTGACTGCCGAGCGCAGCAATGACGCCTACAAGTCCGACAAGGCGGAATTCGACCGCCTGAAGGAAGAACTGGACAAGATGGTCAAGGACTACCAGAAGGATTCCGCGGTCATGAGCCAGGACCAGCAGTTGTCAGCGCGCCGCAGCCTCGCCAGCAAACAGGCTGACCTCGAGCACGTCGCGGGCAAGCTGCAGCAGACAGAGCAAGAAGTAGGTCAGCAGCTGTTGCAGGAAATGTCGCCCAAAGTGCAGGAAGTGCTGCAAGAGCTGATCTCCACCGAAGGCATTGGCCTGTTGTTGCAGCGCGGTTCCGTGATCCACGCAGACGCGGGCTACAGCATTACCGCCAAGGTAACGGACAAGCTCAACCAGGCTTTCACCGAGTAAGCCCTTATGCGTACCCTGGGAGAGCTGGCCACATTCCTGGGGGTCGACCTGCGCGGTGACCCAGCGCTGACGGTGACGGGTATCGCGCCGCTGGGGCGAGCTGATGCGAACCAGTTGTCCTTTCTGGCGAATGCCCGCTACCTGGGGCAGCTGGAGCAGACCCGGGCGGGCGCCGTTATTCTGCGGCCAGACCAGGCCGAGCGTTGCCCCGTCGCCTGTCTGCTCGCAGAGAATCCCTATCTGGCCTTTGCCCGGGCCACCGCGCTGTTTGTCGATGAAAGCGCCGCTGAGCCCGGCGTTCACCCGAGTGCGACAGTGTCCCCCCGGGCCACGTTGGCTGCAGGCGTGTCAGTCGGTGCCAATGTGGTGATTGATGCCGGTGCTGACATCGGCGCCAATGTGGTTCTGGGCGCCAATTGCGTGATCGGCGAGCGCTGCCGCATCGGCGCGGGTACGCGCCTGCACCCCGGGGTTGTGCTCTACCGCGACGTGGTGATCGGCGAGCATTGCACGTTGCACGCCAATGCCGTGCTTGGCGCCGACGGCTTTGGTTTTGCCCCCAGCCCCGAGGGTTGGCAGAAAATCCACCAACTCGGTGGCGTACGCATTGGTGATCGCGTGGAGATCGGTGCCTGTACTACGGTTGATCGTGGCGCCCTGGAAGACACCGTGGTCGAAGATGGCGCGATTATCGATAACCTGGTGCAAATCGCTCACAATTGTCACATCGGCAAAAATACCGCGATAGCCGGTTGCACGGGGCTGGCGGGAAGCACGATTATAGGCGCGAACTGCACGCTCGCGGGTGGCGTTGGTGTTGTTGGTCACGTCGAAATCTGCGACAACGTGCATGTCACGGGTATGACCATGGTGACCAAGTCCATTACCGAGCCCGGTTCCTATTCGTCGGGAACGCCGATGGCCTCCACCCGGGACTGGAAGCGCAGCGCTGTGCGTTTTGCACAGTTGGACAGCATCCAGAAGCGCCTCGCGGGACTGGAAAAACAGCAACAGCAGTGATCATGGGGGACCCGCAGTTTGATCATGGACATTTCCGAAATTCGTAACCATTTGCCGCACCGTTATCCCTTTCTACTCGTGGATAGGGTGCTGGAGTTGAACCTTGGCGAGTCCATCGTCGCCTGCAAGAACCTCACCATCAACGAGCCTTTTTTCAACGGTCACTTCCCGGAGAAACCTGTTTTCCCCGGCGTCATGTTGCTGGAAGCGATGGCTCAGGCGGCGGGTATTCTGGGGTTCAAATCCATGAATAAAACCCCGGCCGATGGTTCCATGTACTACTTTGTCGGCGCCGATGACCTCCGCTTCAAACGCCCCTGTGTGCCGGGCGACCAGGTCATGTTGCGGGCAAAGATTCTCTCCGATCGGCGCGGCATCTGGAAATTTGCAGTCAGTTCCGATGTCGACGGCGCCCTGTGTGCCTCTGCCACGATTCTCTGTGCCGATCGCTGAGCCATGATTCACAGCCAGGCCATCGTAGACCCCTCAGCCACCGTTGCCGACGACGTTGAGGTTGGCCCCTGGACGCTGATAGGTCCCGGCGTCGAGATCGGCCCGGGCTGCAAGATAGAATCGCATGTGGTGATCAAAGGTCCCACGCGGATAGGCGCGGGTAACCATATCTACCAGTTCTCGACGATTGGCGAGGCGACCCCGGATCTCAAATACCGCGATGAGCCCACCTACCTGGTGATTGGTGACAACAACATCATTCGCGAGAATGTGACGATTCACCGTGGCACGGTGCAGGACCGGGCGGAAACGACGATTGGCAACAACAATCTCATCATGGCGTATGTGCACATCGGCCACGACTCCTGTATCGGCAACCACACGATCCTGGTGAATAACACGGCGCTTGCGGGTCACGTCAAGGTGGGTGACTGGGCCATCCTCAGCGGCTACACGCTGGTGCATCAGTTCTGCAAGATTGGCGCGCACAGTTTCAGCGGCATGGGCACGGCGATAGGCAAGGATGTGCCAGCTTACGTCACGGTCAGTGGCGCCCCCGCAGAAGCCAAGACCATCAATATCGAGGGGCTGCGCCGCCGCGGTTTTTCCTCCGAGGCCATCAGTCAGCTGCGGCGTGCCTTCAAGATCGTTTATCGGCAGGGTTTGACCCTGGAGCTGGCGATACAGCGCCTGGAGACCATGCTGCGCGACACGCCCGAGGTGCAGGTAATGATTGACTCCATACGCGCCTCGGAGCGCGGCATCGTCCGCTAGTGGCGGGCAGTCGCCTGCGCGTTGGCATACTCGCTGGCGAGGCGTCCGGCGATATCCTGGGCTCACGTCTTCTCTCAGCCCTGCGGCGTCGTTACCCGGATTTACAGGTTGAGGGTATCGGCGGGCCGTTGATGCAGGCGCAGGGTCTGCACAGCCTGTTCCCGATGGACCGCCTCTCGGTCATGGGTTTCGTTGAGCCCCTCAAGCGTCTGCCGGAATTGCTGCGCATTCGACGCAGTGTCTATCAGCACTTCCTGGCCAATCCCCCGGACGTTTTCATCGGCATCGATTCTCCCGATTTCTGCCTGCGTCTGGAGGCCAGGCTGCGCCGCGCTGGTATAAAAACGGTGCATCTGGTCAGCCCTTCGGTATGGGCGTGGCGGCAGGGGCGTATCCGCACCATTCGCCGGGCGGTGGACCGCATGTTGTGCCTGTTTCCCTTTGAAACCGCTATTTACCACCAGCACGGTATCGGCGCTGACTTTGTTGGCCATCCGCTGGCGGACGAGATTCCGTTATTCACCGAACGGGAGCACGCCCGGCGCGCGCTGGGGCTGGCAGAGGAGGGACGCCTGCTGGCCCTGCTGCCGGGCAGCCGCAGTGGCGAGGTGGCCGCGTTGACGCCGCTGTTTCTCGAGGTGGCGCGGCGCCTGGCGGCGGCGGACCCGGAGCTGCGCTTTGCCCTGCCGGCAGCCAATGTAGAGCGCGAGGCGCAGATTGCCAGCTTGTTGCAACAGGCGCCAAATCTCCCACTCACGCTGGTGCAGGGGCGCTCCCGGGACGTTATGGCAGCGGCGGACGCGGTGTTGCTGGCCTCTGGGACGGCCACGCTGGAGGCCCTGCTGGTACAGCGGCCGATGGCCGTCGCCTACCGCATGGCGCCCCTGAGTTGGGCGCTGGTGTCGCGGCTGGTGCGCATTCCCTTTGCCGCCTTGCCCAATATTCTCGCAGGGCGGGCGCTGGTGCCAGAGCTTATCCAGGCGGATGCAACGCCGTCGGGCCTGGTGGCGGCCGTGCAGCCGCTGCTGTACAACGCCAAGGTCGCCGCCGAGCAACGCCAGGCGTTCGCCGCCATCCATCAGTCTCTGGCGCTCGGTTTCGGCGAACGCTGCGCGGATGCGATAGAGGCTCTGCTGAGCGACCGCGCACGATGACCGATCTGCCGGGTATAGACCCGAATACCCCCGGCGTGGCCGGTGTTGACGAAGTTGGCCGCGGGCCACTGGCGGGCGACGTGGTCGCAGCGGCAGTGATTCTCGACCCGGCCAATCCCGTGGCCGGCCTGCGTGACTCCAAAAAGCTGAGTGCGAAGCGTCGGGAAATCCTGGCCGTGCAGATCCGCGAACAGGCCGTGGCCTGGGCGATTGGGCGAGCGTCAGTGGCCGAAATCGACAGTCTGAACGTGCTGCAGGCGTCCCTGCTGGCCATGCGCCGCGCGGTCGAAGCGCTGCAGCCCCAGCCCGTGGGTGTACTGGTTGATGGCAACCGTCTGCCAGTCTGGTCCTATCCGGCCCAGGCCGTGATCGGCGGTGACGATAGTGTCGCGGCAATTGCCGCGGCCTCGATCCTGGCCAAGGTGCAGCGGGATGCCGAGCTCGCGGAACTCGACAGGTGCTATCCGGGCTACGGCTTCGCCAGCCACAAAGGCTACCCCACAGCGCAGCATTTGCAGGCATTGCGGCAGCTGGGGGTGTCTCCGGTGCACCGCCGCAGCTTCGCGCCGGTCAAAAACCTGTTGCCGGAGACGCACCGGGGGTAAACTTGCCCCATGAGCGATTTCGTACATCTCCGGCTGCACACTGAATACTCCCTGGTTGACGGCATGGTCCGTGTCAAGCCGCTTGTCGAGCGCGTGGCGACACTGGGCATGGCTGCGGTGGCAGTGACCGACTGCTGCAATTTCTACGCGCTGGTGAAGGTGTACAAGGCGGCGCTGGGCGCGGGTATAAAGCCGATTTTTGGCGTGGACCTGCGTGTTCTCGACGAGGATGACCCGGAGCGCGCCTACCCGCTGTGCCTGCTGGCGATGAACGATGCGGGTTACCGCAACCTCACGGTGCTGATTTCCCGCGCCTATACTGAAGGCCAGTACCTCGGCGAGCCCTATGTGCATAAAGCCTGGCTGGCGGAACGCAGCGAGGGGATTATTGCCCTGTCCTGCGGTGCGGCAGGGGACGTGGGCCAGGCACTGCTGGCCGGTCGGGCAGCGCAGGCCGAGGCGCGTGCGGCCCACTGGATGACGCTGTACCCGGGTCGGTTTTACCTGGAGCTGCATCGCACCGGGCGTGAAGGTGATGAGTCGCACCTGCATGCGGCCGTCGACCTTGCCGGGCGCCTCGCCTGCCCGGTTGTGGCCACCAACGATGTGCGTTTTCTTGACGCCAGCGAATTCGAGGCGCACGAGGCGCGTGTTTCCATCCGCGAGGGGCGCACCCTCGATGATCCGCGGCGCGTGCGCGCCTACACCGACCAGCAGTACCTGCGCTCACCGGCGGAAATGGCAGAGCTGTTTGCCGACATACCGGAGGCCTTGCAGAACTCCGTGGAGATAGCCCGGCGCTGCAACCTGGTGCTGGAATTGGGCAAGCCCTACCTCCCGGACTATCCGGTGCCCGCCGGTCTGACCATGGATGCCTATTTTCGCCAGTTGTCTCACGAGGGGCTGGACCAGCGCCTGGTGCGTCTTTTCGACCCGTCGAGCGACAGCTTCCACGAGCGGCAGGTGGAATATCGTGCGCGGCTCGATTTCGAGCTGGATACCATCATCCAGATGGGTTTCCCCGGCTACTTCCTGATCGTGATGGACTTCATTCGCTGGGCCAAACAGCACGATATTCCCGTGGGGCCTGGCCGTGGCTCCGGTGCCGGCTCGCTGGTGGCCTACGCGCTGGAGATCACCGACCTCGATCCGCTGCAGTACGACCTGCTGTTCGAACGCTTTCTCAACCCGGAGCGGGTGTCCATGCCCGACTTCGATGTCGACTTCTGCATGGATCGGCGCGACCGGGTGATTGACTATGTCGCCGATACCTACGGCCGGGAAGCCGTCTCCCAGATCATTACCTTTGGCACTATGGCGGCGAAGGCCGTGGTGCGCGACGTCGCCCGGGTGCAGAACAAGCCCTACAGCCTGGGTGACAAGCTGTCCAAGATGATCCCGTTTGAAGTGGGCATGACGCTGGAAAAAGCCCTGGAACAGGAGGAAGTGCTGCGCGACTTTCTCGCCGAGGATAACCAGGCACTGGAAATCTGGGACATGGCGGTGCAACTGGAAGGCATTACGCGCAACGTGGGCAAGCACGCCGGCGGCGTGGTGATAGCGCCTTCCCGCTTGACGGATTTCTCGCCGCTGTACTGCGATGAAGCAGGTGGTGGCCTGGTAACCCAGTACGACAAAGGCGACGTGGAAGACGCCGGGCTGGTCAAGTTCGACTTTCTCGGCCTGCGTACCCTGACGATCATCGACTGGGCTGTGCACATGATCAACGCCGTGCGCGCACAGCAGGGTGAAGCTGTGCTGGATATCAGCGCGATCCCGCTGGACGATGCAGCGAGCTTCAGGTTGCTACAGGCGGCGGAAACTACCGCGGTATTCCAGTTGGAATCCCGCGGTATGAAAGATCTGATCAAACGCCTGAAGCCGGACTGCTTTGAAGACATCATCGCCCTGGTGGCCCTGTTCCGGCCGGGCCCGCTGCAGTCGGGCATGGTGGATAACTTCATCAACCGCAAACACGGCCGCGAGAAAATCTCCTACCCGGACCGTGAGTACCAGCATTTGCTGCTCAGGCCCATTCTGGAGCCGACCTACGGCATTATTCTCTACCAGGAGCAGGTCATGCAGATCGCCCAGGAGCTGGCGGGTTACAGCCTGGGCGAGGCCGACCTGCTGCGTCGCGCAATGGGCAAGAAAAAACCCGAGGAAATGGCCAAACAGCGCGCGGTGTTTGAGGAGGGTGCCCGCAGCAAGGGCATCGATGGCGAACTCGCAATCCGCATTTTTGACCTGGTGGAAAAATTTGCCGGCTATGGCTTCAACAAATCGCACTCCGCTGCCTATGCCCTGGTCTCCTACCAGACAGCCTGGCTGAAAACCCATTACCCGGCGCATTTCATGGCGGCGGTGATGAGTTCGGAACTGCAGAACACCGACAAGATCGTGGTGTTTGTCGAGGAATGCCGCGCCATGCAGCTGGCGCTGCGGCTGCCGGACGTCAACGAAGGGCAGTACATGTTCACCGTCGATGCGCAAAACGCGATCATCTACGGCCTCGGTGCGATCAAGGGGCTCGGCGAGGGCCCGGTGGAAAACCTGCTGCGCGCGCGCGACGAGGGCGGCCCGTTTCGCGACCTGTTCGATTTCTGTGCTCGCACTGATCCGCGCAAGGTCAATCGGCGGGCGATTGAGGCGCTGATTCGTGCCGGTGCATTCGATCGCCTGAACACCGACCGCTGGGTGCTGCTGGCGGCACTGGACGACGCCTTGAAAACAGCAGAGCAAAGCGCGAACAACCGTGAATGTGGCATTGCAGACCTGTTTGGCGAGGTGGTGTCGGATGCGTCCCAAGAGGCGGGCGATGTGTACGCGGCGTTTCGCTCCGCGCGCCCCTGGTCTGCGCGCGAGCGACTCAGTGGCGAGAAAGACACTCTGGGACTGTACGTTACCGGTCACCCTATTGATGAGTACGCCGAAGAGTTGAAGCGTTTCGCGCCTACGCTGATTGGTGATTTGCGCGCCGACAAGCAGGGTAACCAGATGCTCGCCGGCCTCATCGTGGCCAGCCGCACGATGAAAACCAAGCGTGGTGACACCATGGCGATTCTGCAGTTGGACGACCGCAGCGCGCGCATCGAGGTTACCGTCTACCCGGAAACATTGAGTGAAAAGCGCGATCTGTTGGTGAAGGACCAGATTGTCATTGTTGAAGGCAGTGTGGCCCACGATGATTATTCAGGCGGATTGTCGGTGCGTGCGCGGGATGTGCATAGCCTGCAATCGATCCGCGAATCTCACGCGGCCGAACTGACCATTGAGGTGACACAGGCCAGCCTTGACGATGCGCTTGCCGACCGCTTGGCGCAGGCTCTCGGCGCCGCGGGAGGTGGACGTTGCCCGGTATCCTTGTGGTACCAGCAGCCGGCCGGTCGCGCGCGCATCCGGCTGGGCGAGCGTTGGGCGGTCACCCCCAGCGATGAGCTCCTGCAGCAGCTGCGTGACTGCGTCGGCCAGACGCAGGTTGCATTGCAATACGCGTGACCAAGGGGTAGCGGCGGGGCCCGGTTCGAACTGCTGCACTGCCCGGGAGTCTCTAACCGGTTTCGTTTGCTCTGCCCCTCATGCCTGCCAGAATGGTGCGGCTGCGGAAAGCGCGTCGTCATATAACAACAGAGGGAAAGTCTCATGCTGCTGCAAGACAAGGTCGTTATCGTCTCAGGAATTGGCCCCGGGTTGGGTCAGGAATTGTCCACCCTGGCGGCCCGGGAGGGCGCCAGTGCTGTGGTGCTGGCGGCGCGCACGCCGGCGAAACTGGATACCGCTGAAGCCGAGATTCAGGCGCTGGGCCTGAATACCCAAGTACTCAAGGTTGTGACGGATATTGCCGATGAGGCGCAGTGCAAGGCGCTGGCTGATGCCACCGTAGAGGCATTTGGGCGTATTGATGTCCTGTTCAATAGCGCCTACGACCCGGGCAGCTTTGAACCGATCGCCGAGGCTGACCTGAATGGCTGGCGGCGCAGTATGGAGGTGAATTTCTTTGGCACCATGCAACTGACCCAGGCCTGTATTCCCCATATGCGTACCGGCGGTGGTGGCGCCATCGTCATGATTGCGACCATGGTGGAGCACAAGCCGCTGGCCACCCAGGGGGGCTACGGTGCGTCCAAGTCCGCGTTGCGCGCGGCAACCAAGCACCTCGCCCTGGAGCTGGGTGGCGACAATATTCGCGTCAACAGCTGCCATATGGGCTGGATGTGGGGCCCGGCGGTAGAGGGCTATTTCGACTGGCAATCCCAGGCTTCAGGCCGCAGCAAGGAAGAGCTCATGGCCGAGGTCACGCGCAGTATTCCGCTGGGCCATATTCCGGACGATGGCGACTGTGCCAAGGCCGCCGTGTTTCTCGGGTCCGACTATGCGCGTGTGGTGACCGGTGCTGCGCTCGACGTCAATGGCGGCGAGTACATGCCCCTGTAAGCGGAGCGCAATGATGTTCTACGGTTGGTGGCTGGTCGGTGTTGCCTTTCTGGTATTGATGGTCAGCAATGGCAGCATCATGTATTCCTACAGCGTGGTGGCGGTACCGCTGGGGGAGGCTTTCAATGCCAGCCGTATGACCATGATGCTCGGCATGACGGGCATGACGTTGGCCGGAGGCTTGATTTCGCCGTTCCTCGGCGGGCTGATAGACCGCGGCTCACTGCGCGGCATGATGTTGCTGGGTGCGCTGGGTCTGGCGCTGGGGTATGTACTGCTTTCAGTGACCACGGCCAGCTGGCAGGTGCCCCTGGTCTATGCCGGGTTGATGGTCCTGGGCATCAACCTGCTCGGCCCGCTGACAACCTCAACCCTGCTCGCCCGCTGGTTTTCGCGCCGTCGCGGAATTGCACTCGGCGTGGCCGCAGTCGGTACATCGGTGGGGGGTTTTGTGTTCCCGCCGCTGGTGCAGTGGCTGATTGACAGTTATGAGTGGCGCAATGCGCTGCGCATTCTCGGCGTGGGTACGCTGCTGGTCACACTGCCCGCCGTGTGGCTGGTGGCTAACCGTCCGGCAGACCGCGGCTTGCATCCGGATGGCGATGCACCACCCTCGGGGCCGGCGTTTGTGCCGCCGCCGCTGTCGACTTCTGCGTTGCTGCGCGACCGTAATTTCTGGCTGGTGGCAATGGCGATGGGCCTCCTTTTTGGCGTGTATTCAGCGCTGTTGGCAAACCTCGTCCCCTTTGCTCTGGGCGTTGGAGCCCCGGCTGAGCGCGCCGCATTTCTCGTCTCGGTGATCGCTTTGGCGGGCATTGTCGGCAAGCTCAGTTTTGGCGCTATCGCGGATCGCCTTGACCTGCGTGCCGCATTGGCGGCGTCTATGGTGTTAGTGCTGTCGGGTGTGTCCTGTTATCTGGTGAGTGAAACCTATGCCGGCCTGGTCATTGGCAGTGCGAGCCTTGGTCTCGCTGCCGGCGGCATGCTGCCGGTCTGGGGGTCACTGCTGGCGGTGCTGTTCGGTGCGGCCAACTACGGTCGGGTCATGGGGCTCATGAACCCGGTGATCATGCCACTTACGTTGATTGGTCCACCGTTGGCGGGGCTGATCTATGACACCAGCGGCAGCTACGGTGCGGCGTTTGTCGGTTTCATTGGCGCGCTGCTGCTGGGGTTGGTGCTGCTGCCGTTCATACGCTTGCCCCGAGAGGCTTGATGGCGCGTTCTGTTTAAAGTCCCCGTCGGCGACCAGCTTGCGGTGTACCTCTGGGTCACGGATATCGCCTTTGTCACGCCACTTCAGCGCCACCGTGGATTCGACCAGCACGCCGTCGTATGACTGATCTCGCCGCGGCGTTGGTGTCGGGGTAGTATTTTTCGGTTGGCCGCTGTAAACGTGGGAGGCAATACATGTTCAAGGTTTATGCAACGACGCCGGAATCCATGGGTCCCTGGGACATTGGTGCACATGCGGCCCGGGCGGAGGCGATGGGCTTTGACGGCCTGCAGGTGCCCGATGCGATCCATGATGGCTTGTTGCTGGCGGCGCTGGCGTTGCAGGCAACGCGCCGGTTACGTGTGGGAACCTCGGTGCTGGTTGCTTTCCCGCGCAGCCCGATGACAGTCGCCGTGGCTTCCTGGGATTTGCAGCGCCTGTCCGGCGGGCGCTT
The DNA here is from genome assembly GCF_000423125.1 of Haliea salexigens DSM 19537. Lineage (GTDB taxonomy): Bacteria > Pseudomonadota > Gammaproteobacteria > Pseudomonadales > Halieaceae > Haliea > Haliea salexigens. The sequence continues at coordinate 506,816 of NZ_AUHJ01000001.1, read as the reverse complement.
CGAACTCGGCCTCGGCACGCAAATCAAGCAGAACATCGAAGAGCGGTACTCAGCGCGCTGGGTGTCGCCGGTGCCGCAACTGCGTGAGTATGTGCAGTCGTTGAAGGCAATTTTCAACAGCTTCCAGCATGGGTCGCGCCTGTGCTTCGAGGGTGAGCACTACCGCTTCACACGTCTGCAGCCATTCTTCAACCCGGGGCCGATTGAGCACCCGTCTATTCCGGTGTTTTGTGGGGCCGTCGGCCCCGCCATGACGCGTATGGTGGGCAGGGTCGCCGACGGTATGATCACGCACCCCACCAACACGCCGCCCGAGTATATTCGCGAGGTGTGCCTGCCGCGTCTGCAGGAAGGCCTTGACCGCGCCGGACGCGACGCGCAGTCTCTGCGACTCATTCTTGGTCCGCTGGTGGCCACAGGCGTGGATGAGGAGGCGGTTGCTGCACAGTGGGAGCAACAGCGGCGTCTGTTGGGTTTTCTCTACTCCACGCCGGCGTACTGGCCCAGCCTGGACTTGTTTGGCTGGCAGGAGCGCGGTGCCCAGTTGCAGGCCCTGACCCGAGAGGGTCGCTGGCACGATCTCTCGTCCGTTGTGACTGATGAGATGCTTGAGGTCTTCGTGCCCCGCGGCCCCTACGAAGACATTGCAAACACCTTGCGCAACCGCTATTCGGGGCTGGCTGACAGTATCACGTTCCCGATGCCCGCTGACCCTGCCGAAGACGCACAGGCGGCGCGGGCGATCGCCCGGCTGCGCGCCGCGTGAGGCTTTGGCAGGGAGTTTGACCACCTCCGCTGCAGGCGTGACAATCTGTCCATACTCAGCCGGTACCTAGCATGCGCGACTATTTGATTTCGGCACCGATGAACGAACTGCTGCTGGCGCTATCGCGCGGGCCGGTGGCCGATCCGCCCTGGCAGGAGTTTCTGCGCCTGCTGGGTGAGGCGCTGGCTGCGGACTATGTCACGTTGATTCTGCGCGCCCCGCGGGAGGGGGATTCCGGGCTGGTGATCAATTCGGTGGTGCTTTCGCCTGATGCGGTCAACGCCTACAACGAAAGTTTTTTTGCCCTGGATCCGTTTGTTAACCTGCCCCCCGGTGAGGTGTTCACCGTGGATGCCCTGGTGCCGCCTGGGGACTATTACGAATCGGCCTACTTCCGTCAGTATGTGGAGCCCACGGGCATCCGGCACATTATGGGCGCAGACCTCGGTGATGAGCTGGGCAATACCGCGCGCTTGCGGTTTGCCCGCGTAGCGGGGCGGGATAATTTTGCCGCGCGTGAGCGCGAGCTGTGCCGTTGCCTGCTGCCACATATCCAGCAGACCATACGCCTGCACGCCCGCATTGCCCGTGTGGAGAGTGAGCGCGCCCTGTTTGCGGCGGCGGTGGACCGCATGGCGCTGGCCGCGTTTATCCTCGATCAGCGCGCGCGCATTCGCCACAGCAACCAGGCCGGTCAGCGACTACTGGCGGAGGGGCGCTGGCTGACGGAGCACGAGGGGCAGTTGCGTCTGGTACACCGCGCGGATCAGCAGGCTTTTCGGGAGTGCCTGGACGATGTTATGCAGGCGCATCTCCGGGGAGAGCCCGGCCTGGTGAAGGCCCTGCGTCTCGACAGTGGTAACAGTGCCGGACCGGGCATCCTGATGCGACCACTGCCTCTCGTGGCAGCGCCGGATGGCAGCCGCAACCCCTCGGTGGCGATTTTTGTTTCGGACCCGGAATACCAGCGGGAGGCACCGGTCGATGTGCTCATGACGCTGTTCGGCTTGACGCGGGCCGAGGCTACCCTGAGTCTGTTACTCGCCGGCGGCGCCACACTGGACGAAGCCTGCAGGCAGCAGCACATTTCTCGCAACACAGGAAAGTCGCACCTGAGCGCCATTTTTTCCAAAACCGGTGTCACCCGGCAAACACGCCTGGTGCAGCTTATTTTGAGCAGTGTCGCCCCCATGGGCGATTAAAGATAGAGGAGGGAACTGTTCATGTCACAACAACAGGCCATAGAGGCGGCCGCATTTCGCCGTTTATTGTCACACCTCGATGCACGCAAGGATGTGCAGAATATCGACCTGATGAACCTCGCGGGCTTCTGTCGCAACTGCCTGGCCACCTGGTATGCCGAGGCGGCGGCCGGGGAGGGGGTGTCGCTCAGCCGGGATCAGGCCCGAGAGCGCGTTTACGGTATGCCCTACGACGAATGGAAGGCGCAGTATCAGCGGGAGGCAACGCCAGAGCAGCTTGCCAGAATGCAGGCTGCCAAGAGCGAGTGAGCTCGACTCAAAGCGTCCGCAGTTGGCGGAAATAGCCGAGCCGTGTGCTATAGGGTTCCAGCGCGCGATCGGCCGTGGCCTGCAGCAGGCTGGCAATGGACCCGATCGGTTGCTGCGGGTCGCTGGGCGCGGCCATAAGGTGGTGGCCCAGTTGCTGTAGCCCGGTGCCGATGACGGAGGCGCTCTCCACCGTCGCCTGAATGAAGAGCATCTCGGCAACGACAACATCCCCGACGGTGCGCCGGAATTTTCCTTCTGCGTTGATCAAGTCAGTTTCCATTGCATCGCTCTCCCTGTCATTCGAAGCCCTGTTACAGTGCGCTTGCGCACCGTTGCCGTGCATGCCCGGGGTGAAGTGCCTGTTGCAACCGCTTCTCCGGCACTGGCAATGTAGGTGGAGCAATCTTTGTGCCAGCCAGCCAGCGGAGCGCAGCATAGCGCCAGTGTGTGACAAAGCAATGTACGAAGGCGTGATTTTTACCGTTTGTACTCAGCGGGGCGTGCGGGAGCCGGCGCTCCCCACGGCCACAGGCGGCGGGCGAGGCGTTTGCTGTCCTCCCCGATGAGGTACAGCGCGGGTACCATCAGCAGCGTGACCAGCAGGGCGAACAGCACGCCGAAGGCGAGCGACAATACCGCGGGCTTGAGAAACTGTGCGTCCGTCGAGCGTTCAGCCATGATCGGCAGCAGCCCGACGAAGGTGGTGACTGTGGTCAGCAGAATTGGCCGGAAGCGCGCCACCCCCGCTTCCAACACGGCATCCAGTGCTGTGTGGCCCCGTTCGCGCAAACGGCCGATATAGTCCACCAGTACCAGGTTGTCGTTGACCACCACACCCGCAGCGGCACCGATGCCGAAATAGGAGAACAGGGCCATGGGTGTGGCGAACAGAAGGTGGCCGTAAATCGCCCCCATGAAGCCGAAAGGGATGGCGGTCATGATCAGTAACGGTAGTGCATAGGAGCGGAAAGCGACGGCGATCAGTGCATACATGGCGAACAGGGCAACCGCGTAGAGGGCGATAATTTCGTCGAAAAAGGCCTGCTCGGTTTCCTGTTCACCGCCGCGCAGGACCACCAGCTGCGGATAGCGCTCCTGCAGCACGGGCAGAAAATTATCCGTGAGGTCCTTGTTCATGTCACTCACCAGCTCTGGCGCTGCTTCCGCAGAAATGCGCACCATGCGCTCGCCATCCTGGCGCTGTATCCGGTCCACGGCGTTGTTCACTTCTACCGCGGCGACGGTCAACAATGGCACTTCGCGACCGTCGCCGGTTCTCACCCGGAAGCTGTCGAGGCTGGCGAGTTGTTCGCGCAGTTCCGAGGGGTAGCGCAGCATGACGCGCACATCCCCGTGTTCCCGCGGCAGGCGTTGGATTTCTTCACCGTAGTAGGCTTGGCGCACCTGCCGGGATACATCGGCAAGGCTCACCCCCAGTTTTTCCGCGCCCGGGCGCAGGCTCAGGTGAATCTCTTCGCTGCCGGCGCGCAGGCTGTCGCGCACGTAGTAGCTTCCCTGATAACTGCGCAGCTGGGATTGCAGATCACTGCTGGCGGCACGCAGCACATCGAGGTCCCGGTGACGCAGTACCCAGGTGATTGCCGCGCCCTGGTCGTTGAGTGTGTAGCTGACTTCGATTTCTTCCGCATCCGGAATATCTCCAACCAGTTCGCGGAAGCGCTCGGCGGTTTCGCGGGCAGACAGCGCACGCTCTTCCGGGGGGGACAGGCTGACGATGGCGATGACGCTGTCGCGGCGCGAACGGGTGTACCAGCCCTGCACCAGTTTGCCGCTGCCACCCTCGGCGGCGGCGCGCGATTCGACTTCTGCAATCAGCTGCTTTTCCGCCTCCTGCAGCCGCGCCAGGACCGCCAGCGAGCGCGAGTAGGGTGCCCCGCTGGGCATCACCACATTGATGTGCACCTGTTCATTCTGTACTTCCGGAAAGAACGTAAATTTCACCCAGCCCGCAGTGAATATGCCCAGGCTGATGATGAAAGCGGCGGTGAACAGGCTGGCGGTGAGATAGCGGTTTTCTGTGGCCAGTGTCAGCAGGCGACGGTAGCGCGTGTTGGCAAAGGCAACGATGCTCTCCTCGAACTGTCGCTGCCGCTTTCTCCAGGTGCCGATGTGCTCGCGGTGCTCCAGGTGGCGCAGGTGAGAGGGCAGTACGCAGAATGCCTCGATCAGTGAAATGGTGAGCGCGGCGGTAATCACAATGGAAAACTGGCGCGTCATGTTGCCGCCTTCAATGTCCACGAAAAACCACGGTGCGAAGGCAATCATGGTGGTGAGCACGGCGAAGATCACCGGCCGCGCCACAGCCAGCGCACCGTCAATCGCGGCTTCCGTTCCCCCGCCGGTGTGCGCGTGCTGGTGAATGCTCTCGCCCACAACAATGGCATCATCCACCACAATGCCCAACACCAGCAGAAACGCGAACGTGGACATCACGTTGAGCGAGACATCGTTGGCGGGCAACACGGCAAAGGTCCCTACGAAGGCGACGGCAATGCCGGCCGTCACCCACAGGGCGACCTTGGGCCGCAGTGACATGATCAGCACCAGGAACACCAGCAGCAGGCCCAGCCAGGCGGAGCTGCCGATCAGGTCCATACGGCTTTCGTAGATGTCGGCGGTATCGAACCAGAGTGTGAGGCTGATGCCTGCCGGAAGATTGGGGCGCGTGCGCTGCATCCACGCTTTTACGGCCTCGCTGGCCTTGACCACCTGCATGTTGTCGGTAGCGAGCATCTGGATGAGAACCGCCGGTTCGCCATTGAGCGTGGCGAGAATCTCGTTTTCCTCATAGCCGTCGATCACCGTGGCCACATCGCCGATAGTCACCGTCGCGCCTGCCGCGTTCTGGCGCAGTACAATTCGACTGAAGTCTTCGCTGCTGTCGGCCAGATTGCGTGCGCGCAACCTCACATCCCCGGTTGCGGTGCGCACCTGGCCGGATGACAGGTTGATGGAGCTGCCGCGAATGGCGTTGGCAACCTCGTCGAAGCTGACGTCATAGCGCAACATGGCGGCCTGCGACAGTTCGATGGTCACTTCTTCACGGCGTGTGCCAAACAGTTCGACCAGTGAGATCCACGGCAACGCGGCGACCTCGTCGCCCAGATCCTCGGCCAGACGAGTCAATTCGCGCTCGCTGACCGCACCGTGCACTGCAATGCGAATCATCTCCTCGCGGAAGTCGCTGCGTTTTACCCGCGGCGGCTCGATATCCCGGGGCAGCGCTGTTACCGCGTCGACCCGGTTTTTCACATCGTTCAGAAACTGGTCGAGGTCGACATCGGGCCAGGTGCTGACCTCCAGCCGCGCAAGGCCTTCGGACGCAGTAGACGATACGCGCTTGACGTTATCGAGGTCGTCGAGGGATTCCTCGATGCGCAATACAATCTGCTCCTCGACTTCCTGGGGGGCAGCGCCGGGCCAGGTGACTTCAATTTCGACCTGATGCACTTCGAACCGCGGAAAGGCTTCGCGTTCCATGCTGACGAAGCCCAGTACCCCGGCGAGCAGAATGCCCAGCATAAGCAGATTGGCCGCAACCGGGTTGTGTACCCACCAGCCAATGAAGTTGCGCACTTATCCGTTCTCCGGCTCGGCGATCGCCGCCAGCGCCATGCCCTGCACCGGGTTGCGTATAGCAGACACAATCACCTGCTCGCCGGCACGCAGGCCGCGTCCTACCACGACGCGTGTGGCGCTGCGCGACAGTACTTCCACATCCCGTGTCGCCAGGCGGCCATCGTCATCAAGTACATGAACCTTGTTGCCCGGGCGCAGCGCGGCAGGTGGTATCAGCAGGGCTGCCTCCAGCTTGCGCCCGGGTATCGTGGCTTCGACGAAAAGCCCGGCTGCCATGGGCATGCCTTCTGCCGAGGCGCCGCTCGCGTAGGGGTCCTGCACTTCTGCCATGGCGTAGAGCATGCGTGATCCCGGATCCAGGGCGGCATCCAGGCGCAGCAGGCGTCCCTGCCACTGGTGCTGCTTACCCGCCACGGTGGCCTTGAACGTGACTGGGGGTTCCTGCCCCGTTTCCGCGGTGAAGCCAATCGGCAGGTCGAGTGCGGCCAGCTGATCATCACTCAGGGGCAGCCGCACCTCCACTCGACTGGTGGCGAAGGCCCGTCCCAGCGGGGTGCCGGGTGTCACATATTGTCCGACATTGACCTGGGTGCTGAGCAGGCGCCCGTCGAAGGGCAGGTGCACGCGGGTGCGCTCAAGATTCAGTTCCGCCTGCTCCAGACGCGCGTTGGCTGCTTCCAGAACAGCCTGTGCCTCGGCGAGCTGCGGTTGTTTGCGAGCCAGCGGGGAGGCGCCGGGTTCGTTGCGCAACTGTTGCCGTGCGACGTCGGCGTCAGCCAGCGCCTGCTGCACCCTGACATCGGCCTCGGCGACGACAGCGCGGGCTTCACTCAGCGCCAGCCTGTAATCGGTGTCTTCAATCTCGAGCAGGGGTTCGCCTGCCGCGATGCGGCCGCCTTCGGTAAACTCCTGTGCAACCGCTACGATGCGCCCGCCTACCTGGGCGACCAGGTCCAGCTCGGTCGCCGCGCGTACTTCACCCTGTGTGTGCACCGTTAACCGTGTTTCTTCCGCGCGTACCGTGGCGGTGAATACGCTGATCGGACGTGCTGGTGTGGTGTCCTGTTCCGGTTTGGGGGCGGCTGCGTGCAGCCCGGCATAGCCGGCGATCGCGACAGCAATTACCAGCAGTGGCAGCAGCGCGCTTTTCATTCTTATTGGCATAGCGTACACCTGTGCTTACGCGGATACTGGGTACTGGCACTTGCGCGCCAACAGCTCGTTTCAGCGACCCTATAGTGCAACGTTTTGTGACAGCTTTAGCTCAACGGCATTGTAAATTTTTTACAAATTCGCCAAACCTTTCGGCACCGGCTGCTCCGACGTTTCTTGCGCCGAATCGGGAGCGCGTGTGATGGACCCGCATTCAGCCCTGTGCCGTCGGGGCGGATGTCCTTTTCGCCAGCAGGCGTCTGATTCGCCGAGCCAGCCAGCCCTCTGCGGCTGGCATCAGACGGCGGCGGGCGGAGGCGGGCAGGCGCAGTGCAGAGGTGCCCTTCCGGTTTTCAGCGGGCAACATCGTTGCCCACGTGTTCTCGAGATCCTGAAACGCATCGCGGAGCAAACGGTTCAGCGTTGGCCAGTCAGCGAGATCGGTCAATGCCAGAATGCTCTCCCGGACGCCTGGATCCCGATAGAGCAGTGCTTTGCCTCCGCGCCGCAGGCACAGGGCGTCATCCATGAAGTCTTCATAGGTGTTCGCCAGGCGAATGCGCATGGCCTCGCGTGTAATGGCATCAAGCGTAGGGTAGGTCTGCCTGTAGGTGGCAATGGCGGCAGCGTTCCAGGGGAGCGCATCGTAGGTGGCAACCAGTTGTTCTGCCGGTGCACCAAGGTGATGGCGCAACCAGGCTCGCTGTCGGTGGCTGCGGCGCCGACCGGGGTGAAAGCCGAAGTCGCCTGTCATGAACGTGGCGTGCAAGAGCCCCGCGATCAGTGTATCTGCAGCTGCATGGTGCGAGGCGAGAATGCTGGCGGTACCCACCAGATGCGCAATGAAAGGCTTGCCACTGGCCCGGTATTGCGCCGAAAACAGTGGCACGCCGAGCTGGTAGGCCGTATCGACGCGGGCGACATCCTGCTCACTGTAGCCGAGTGCGACGAGCTGTCTCCGTAGCTGCAGGTTGGTTTGTGCAAAATCGAAGACGAGCATCTGAAGTCAGGGACGCGCGCTGGCTGGCTTTGACTTGATGTTCTGCACCCATCGGCGCACAGCGCGCCGCATCACGATGGGAAGCACTCGTACAGACCAGGATTTTTGCGTGCTCTCAAAAAGACGGCGGTGTTTTTCCGTCCAGCGCGCAGCGCGTTCCAGCCCGGCATCGCCCGGGGCCAGGTGCCACTTGCGACGAGCATGTTCCAGTGAACTCTCGGTCCACTCGAGGCACCAGCGCAGTTCAAAGAATTCGCGATCGCAGGGCTGGAACGGTGAGGCATTGTCGTAGCGCACCACGGAAGTCGGTTCAAAGAACACCTGTCCCCCGGCGAGTCGGATTTCACGCGCCAGGTCCAGATGCTCGTGGTGCGAGAGGAATGCCTCGTCGAGGAAGCGGGTTTCCGCGAAGGCTTGCCTGTCTAACAGCACGCAATGAAACTCAAACATGCCCACGGCTTCGCGCACCAGTTCGCTGCGTACGGTGCGCAGCGCATGCAGCATGTAGCGGTGCGACTGATGTACCGCATTGTAGCCGTCGGCGCGATGCTCGCTCAGCTCACCGCCGGCCATATGGATCACCTGTGGCGTGGTCCCCCCTTCAAGGATAACCGGGCTTACCGCCCATGCGCCGGTGCTGCGAGCACAGTCGAGCAGCCCTTCCAGCCATCCCTGCGTCACGAACAGGTCGTTGTCGGCGAATACGGCGTAGCGTGTGGTGCAGTGCTCCAGTGCCATGTTACGGGCCTGGTTGGGCGCCAGGTAATGATCGTGCCGGACGTAGGTGAAACCGTGTTCAGCGCAGAGTTGTTTGAGCTCGCGCGCAATAGATGCGGGTGATTTTGCGTCGATATACACCAATGCGTAGCCCGCGCTGGTATTGCGTATGATGTCCTCAAGGGAGGCAACAGCGCAGCTGAAACGCTCCCTTGGGGTAATGCACAGTGTCACGTCCTGCGGCATACGGAACCCTGCAGTGAAAAAGGTGAACCGAGTGTAGCAGACGCCGGCGCTTCTCGCCCCGCACCGGAGAGAGCCGCCGAGCGAGCAGGGGGCGTGTTCAATTTCGTCAAGCAGTTGCGCTTGCTGGTCCGCTGGTCACTTCCTGTGGCAACACGAACCAGCGCAACGCTTCGTTTTGCGGGGTCAGTTGGAGTGGGCAGGCCTGTGTGTTTCCGGGTTCCTGCTGCAACATTCTTTCTGCCTGTAACAGTTGTGGGCCCAGGGGCAGCGCAGTGGGGCGGTCCTCGGGGGTATCAGCCTGCTCCAGCCAGCCAGGTGTGGCAAATGACGGCATCGGCGTCTTGTGCCCTTGGCGATGTCGCCACACACCGTGTGCAGCATTCCATGCGTAGCTGGGCAGCATGCGCCACCCATGCTCGGCGACGAGTTCGATGGCGCGGAGCAGGTAGTCGAATTCCTCTGCGCCAATAAAGTAGTTGAAGTTCACCCGTACCCAGCCCGGTCGCATGAGACTGTCGCCCGCAATGATGGCCTGCTCAAAGTGTTCGCTTGTGTCACGGTCGATATCCAACAGGGTGTGGGCGTAGGGCCCCGCGCAGGAGCAGCCGCCACGGACCTGAATACCAAACAGGTCGTTGAGCAGCGCGACCACAAACCCATGGTGCAGATCGCGCTCGCCGTGGCGAAAACGCAGTGAGAAAATGGGCAGGCGGGCCGCTGTTGGGTGTCCCAGCACCTCCAGGTTCGAACACTTGCTGAAGCGCTGCAATGCGCGGTCCGCGAGCTCTCCTTCGAGTGCGGCAATGTTGCTGGTACCCACTGCTTGCTGGAGCGAAAACACCAGCCCCGCCCGAATGGATTCGATAATGGCGGGTGTTCCCCCTTCCTCCCGGCGCTCCACATCGGTTGCGTAGACATGCGCTGTGGAATTTACCCAGCTCACTGTTCCGCCTCCCACCAGTGCTGGTACGCGGTTCTGGAACAGTGCAGCCTTGGCCACCAGTACGCCGGGCGTGCCCGGTCCGCCGACGAATTTGTGCGGCGACAGAAATATAGCATCCAGCGGATCGGCGCCGTTCATGTTGATGGCAACATAGGGGCCCGCAGCGGCGTAGTCCCAGAACGCCAGGGCGCCGTGTTGCTTGAGCAGGCGCGTAATGCCGCTGACATCACTTTTGATACCTGTCACATTCGAGGCCGCCGAAAAGCTACCGATCTTGTGCCTGCGTTCCTCGTGCTTTTCCAGCGCGGCCGCGAGTGCCTGCTGATCAATGGCCCCCTGTGCATCGAATGGAATCACCTCAACCGTGCACAGGCTTTCGCGCCAGGGGAGTTCGTTGGAATGGTGCTCATAGGGGCCGATGAATACCACCGGGCGTTCCGTTTCGGGAATGGCGCTCGCGAGTTGATAGCGCTGGTCGAGATCGGCCGGCAGGCGCAGGTTCATGATGTCGATAATCTTGTTGATTGCGGCTGTGGCGCCTGAGCCGCAGAAGATGACTTTGTCGTTCACCCCACCGTTGACCGCTGCGCGAATCGTGCTGCGCGCGGATTCGCGCAACGCAGTAGTGCGCGCACCGGTGTAGGCGGTTTCCGTGTGCGTATTTGCATAGAACGGCAGGACCTGCTCGCGGATATAGTCCTCAATGAAATCCAGGCTGCGTCCTGAGGCGGTGTAGTCCGCATAGACCAGCGGTTTCTCTCCGAAAGGGGTGGTTATGCGCTGCTGCCGTCCAATGACGGCATCCCGTATGCGGGCGATGAGAGAGGACATGCGGTTGCTCCTGCGCGATGGGGGTAACGAGCCAGATTCAAGGGTACAGTGTACCTTTGACGTCGTGGCACATTGTCCGAATTTGTGCGCATAAATGAGTAATATTGGGCACATTGTTCCGAATAATTGTTTTATAGTGGCATAATCGTTTCATCTCGGGGAAATCGCAACATGTTGGTGCTCGATAATCAGGACAGGCAGCTTCTGCGGCTGGTGCAGGCGGATGCGGCGTTGTCGGTGAGCGATCTGGCGGAGCGGGTGGCGCTTTCCAAGTCGGCGTGCTGGCGCCGGTTACAGAAACTGGAGGAAGCGGGCGTCATCCGCCAGCGGGTTACGCTGCTCGATCCGGCCAGTGTGGGGTTGGGCCTCACGGTGTTTATCACCCTGCGCACCAACCAGCACAATGCAGACTGGGCGCAGCGGTTTAACCGGATCGTGCAGGATGTTGAAGGAATACTCGAGGTGTATCGGCTGGGTGGGCAGCTTGATTACCTGTTGAAGGCGGTCGTCGCAGACATGCCCGGCTACGACCGCCTGTATCAACGCCTGATTGAAGCGGATCTGTTCGATGTGTCTGCGAGCTTCGTGATGGAAGAAATAAAAGCCACCACCGCATTGCCGCTGGGGTGAAGTGCCGCCGGTGGGAGCACCGGCGGAGGTAGGGTCAGGCCAGGTTCTTGTTCACGAAGTCCCAGTTGACCAGCGCCCAGAAGGCATCCATGTATTTCGGGCGCGCATTGCGATAGTCGATGTAGTACGCGTGTTCCCACACGTCCACGGTGAGCAACGGTGTGACACTGCTGTCGGTGAGCGGTGTTTCCGCATTGCTGGTGTTAACAATGGCAACGCTGCCATCGCTGTTCTTCACCAGCCACGTCCAGCCGGACCCGAAGTTGCCGACAGCGGCATCGGTGAAGGCTTTCTTGAAGTCGGCAAAGGAACCAAAGGCGGCATCAATCGCTTTGGCTACAGCGCCGCTGGCTTCGCCGCCACCATTCGGGCTCAGGCATTCCCAGTAGAAGCTGTGGTTCCAGATTTGCGCCGCATTATTGAACACGCCGCCGGAGCTGGTCTTGATCACCTCTTCGAGTGACTTGCCTTCAAACTCGGTGCCGGGAACCATGCCGTTGAGTTTTTCGACATAGGTGTTGTGATGCTTGCCGTAGTGGTAGTCGATGGTCTCGGCGGAAATGTGCGGCGCCAGAGCGTCACGTGCGTAGGGCAGTGCGGGAAGTTCAAAAGCCATGTTGTTGCCTCCGAAATTTTCAGAACTCATGAGTTGGCCATCGTCCAGACTGTATGCATTGTGTCGCCAGCCGAATGTGAAAAAGCCGGCGCTATTATTGGAGGTGGTCCAGCGAGGCCCTGAGTATAGCGTTTATGACCGGGGGCTGGCCAGTTTGCCCGTCGACCGGGTGGTTGCGCGGCGTTCTGCCCGTGATTGTGCGCAGTCGCCTGAATGCTTTATGGTAGGTTGTGGGCTGTTCCTTACGCACCGGCCCGGTGCGCTTGCACGAGGTGTTCCGCCATGTTGCTGTCGATCGTTCTCTATATCCTGCTTGTTCTTGCCGTGTTGCTGCTGCGCCCGTCCCTCGCCACGGGCTCGGTGCTGGTCGGCCTGGGCACGTTGCTCCTGTCTCTGGGGGAGGGCGGTATGTGGTTCATATTTCTGCCCACCCTTGCGGTGCTTCTGATGCTGAACGTTGAGTCCTGGCGTAGGGAGTATCTGGTTGCCCCCGTCTACAAGTTGCTGCGCAAGGCCATGCCGTCGATGAGCAGTACCGAACGCGAGGCACTGGAGGCCGGCACCACGGGCTGGGACAAGTCGTTATTCAGTGGCCAGCCGGACTGGCAGGCCTTCGCCGCAACGCACCCTCCAGCGCTGAGTGAGCGTGAACAGGCGTTTCTGGACAACGAAGTCGACACCCTGTGCAGCATGATCACCGAGTGGGACGTGCACCAGCGTCAGGATCTCTCGCCGGAGGTATGGAGCTATCTGCGTGAGAAGGGCTTCTTCGGGCTTATTATCCCCGAGGAGTTTGGCGGTCGTGATTTCAGTCCCTATGCGCAGAGCCGAATCATGGGCAAGCTTGCCAGCCGCTCGATAACCGCGGCGGTCACGGCGATGGTGCCCAATTCACTGGGTCCGGGTGAGTTGTTGGTCAAATACGGTACCGAGGCGCAGAAGCAGCGCTGGTTGCCCGGACTCGCCGATGGCAGCGAGTTACCCTGTTTTGGCCTCACGGGCCCTGAAGTTGGCTCCGACGCCGGAGCAATTCCCGACCTCGGCGTGGTCTGCAAGGGGGAGTTCGAGGGCGAGGAGGTTATTGGTCTGCGCCTCAATTTCCACAAGCGCTGGATCACGCTCGCACCCGTGGCCACCGTAGTTGGACTGGCGTTCAAACTGGAGGACCCGGAAGGCCTGCTGGGAGATCCGGAAAAAACCGATTACGGCATCACCTGCGCCCTGTTGCCGGCGACGCATCCGGGTGTGGAAATAGGCCGCCGGCACAACCCGGGCGCACCCTTCATGAACGGGCCCATCCAGGGGCACGACGTGTTCATCCCCGTCGACTGGATCATCGGCGGCCCCGCGATGGCAGGCAAGGGCTGGCGGATGCTCATCGAATGCCTGGGCGCCGGTCGCGGTGTCTCCCTGCCGGCGCTGTCCACGGCGAGCGGTGCGATGTGCTACCTGATGGTAGGTGCATACGCGCGCATCCGCCGGCAGTTCAACATGGAAGTTGGCAAGTTTGAGGGTGTACAGGAAGCCACCGCCGAGATTGCCTCGGGTGCTTACACGTTGGAGGCGCTGCGTGAACTGATCACTCGCTCCCTGGAAGACGGCACGCCCTCGGTGATGACCGCGATGGCCAAGTACCACGCAACCGAGCTCATGCGCACGCTGGTCAATCACGGCATGGATGTGGTGGGCGGTCGCGGTATACAGCTGGGCCCACGCAACTTTCTTGCGGCGGGCTATCACGCGCTGCCAGTGGCGATCACGGTTGAAGGTGCCAATATTCTTACCCGGTCACTGATGATTTTTGGTCAGGGAGCCATGCGCTGCCACCCGTATCTGTTCGACGAGATGCAGACGCTTGAGGCGAAGGAGGAGCACGAGGGGCTGCGCGCGTTTGAACCGTTGCTCATGAGTCATCTTGGGCATGCGGGTAGCAATTTTGCACGGCTCCTCATGCTGGGCCTCAGCGGCGCGCATTTCAGTGGAGTCCCCTCAGGGGCCGATGATTTCAGCAAGCGTTGGTACCAGCGTATCAACCATCTCAGCGCCGCGTTGGCGATCTGCGCCGATGTGGCACTGGGTGTGCTGGGCGGTGACCTGAAACGGCGCGAATTGCTCTCGGCCCGCCTCGGCGACCTGCACAGCCAGTTGCTGATTGCCAGCAGTCTGTTGAAGTTTCATGCCACGCAGCCACGCAGCAAGGAGGCGGATGCGCACGCGGCGTATGCGCTACAACGCTCGCTGCATCTCGCCCAGGAAGCATTGATTGCGTATTGTGCGAACTTCCAGCCGCGTGCGCTGGGACTGGCGTTGCGTGCGCTTTGCCTGCCGCTGGGGCGTATCTATCCAGCACCGAATGACGCCATGGTGCGCGACCTCGGCGACCTCATCATGGCCCCGAACCCGGTACGCGGCACGTTGTCCGAGCGGGTCTACCTCAGTATCGATCCCGAGGACGCGGTGGGTAGAGTGGAAAGTACCTACCAGATGCTGTTGGCGGTGGAGAAGCCCTTTGTGGCCCTGCAGAAAGCGTGGAGCAAAGGCGAGCTGGAGGCGGACACGCTGGATGAAGCGCTGCAGGAGGCTGTAGCCAAGCAGGTGATTCGCGCGGAGGATGTGGAGCCCCTGCGTGAGTACGATGCGCGACGCCGGGACTGCGTGCTTACCGACCACTTTGAAGCGCTGCTGTAACCCTTGACTGTCATAGCAGGCGCGTAGTGCGGCAATGGTAGTGTGGCAATGACAGTGCAAACCGGGAGCCGTGCCGCGTGTTCGACCTGATATCACAGCGCCTGTTTGCGGATGCGCCGCAGGAAACGCTGTACCACTACACCACGCTCAGTGGGTTGTTGGGCATTGTGGGTGCGGCGGAACTGCGCTGTAGCGATATACGCTACATGAACGATTCCACGGAATTGCGTCATACACTGGATTTGCTCAGTGACCACGTAACCCGGCGTATTCTCTCAGGGGTGGATAACCCGGCACTGTTGACCACCTTCCTCGACTGGCTGACGCACCGTGTGGTGAGTGGCCCAATGCTGTTCTGCGCATCGTTTCGGGGCAACGGCAATCTGTTGAGTCAGTGGCGTGGTTACAGTGTGCACGGCAAGGGTGTCAGCCTTGGCTTCGATCCAGCGCATATTCTGGACTGTGCGCTGCGCCAGGGCTTTGAGGTGGGCCAGTGCGTCTACGAGCCGGCACTTCAGGCGAAAATGATCAATGAGATTATCGATACGCTTGAAACGCTCGCAGGGCAAACGCCAAGCGACGACAGGGCACAGTCAGAAAACGAACGCTGGATGGCGTTGTTCCAGAGTATCGAAGGTGATCTTCTGCGTATTTCGGCTGTTCTCAAGCACCCGGCTTTTGAGGAAGAGCAGGAATGGCGGATCGTGTCCCCCACGATTTCCGATCCCGCCTCCGCGCCGGTGCAGTTCAGGGAAGGCACCTCCATGCTCATTCCCTGGTATCCATTCTGCCTGCGCAATGCCTCAGCAGAACTTGCCATCGAACATGTTTTTCTTGGGCCCACCAGCAACATCGACCTGTCGATGAATTCCCTGTCGCTCTATTTGCGTAACGCCGGCGCGACGCCGGCGCAGCCGATCACCTACTGCGATATTCCGTATCGGAAACGGTGACGGCCGCGCAGCTTCAGCTCAGCTCTGGCTCGCCTCCAGCGCCTGTTCGATGTCGGCGATGATGTCGTCGACATGCTCGATACCCACGGAGATACGCACCATGTCCTCGCTGACACCGGCGGAGGCGAGTTCTTCCGGGTTAAGCTGGCGGTGTGTGGTACTGGCCGGGTGACAGGCGAGGGACTTGGCGTCGCCGATATTGACCAGACGCAGAATCAGCTGCAACGCGTCGATGAAGCGGGCGCCGGCTTCACTGCCTCCCTTGATACCGAAGCTGAGAATGCCGGATGCCTTGCCGCCACAGATTTTCTTGCAGGTGGCGCGATGGGGGCTGTCTTTCAGCCCGGCATAGTTGACCCACTCAACCTGCGGGTGCTTGTGCAGGTACTTGGCAACCTTCTTGGCGTTGTGGCAATGGCGCTGCATCCGCAGCTCCAGTGTTTCCAGTCCTTGCATCAGCAGGAATGCGCTGTGTGGAGACAGCGCGGCCCCCGTATTGCGCAATGGCACCACACGGCAGCGGCCGATAAAGGCGGCAGGCCCCATGGCCTCGGTGTAGACCACGCCGTGATACGAAGGGTCGGGCGTGTTCATGATGGCGAAACGCCGCGGCTGCGCTGCCCAGTCAAATTTGCCTGAGTCCACGATGGCACCGCCGATCGTGGTGCCGTGGCCGCCGATGTATTTGGTCAGCGAGTGCACCACGATATCCGCACCGTGTTCGAAGGGCCGGCAAAGCGTGGGTGTGGCAACGGTATTGTCGACGATCAGTGGTACGCCAGCCGCGTGCGCAATCTCCGCCCAGCGCGCGATGTCGACCACGTTGCCGGCCGGATTGCCGATTGACTCGCAGAACAGGGCCTTGGTGTTGTCGTCAATGAGCGCGGCAACCTTGTCGAAATCGTCGGCCTGGGCAAAGCGTGTCTCAATGCCCTGACGGGGAAATGTATGGGCGAACAGGTTGTAGGTGCCGCCGTAGAGCTGTGATGTGCTGACAATGTTGCTGCCGACTTCGGCAATGGCCTCGATAGCGTAGCGAATGGCAGCCATGCCGGATGCCACGGCGAGCGCACCAATGCCGCCCTCCAGCGCGGCCATCCGCGCTTCCAGCACAGCATTGGTGGGGTTCATGATGCGGCTGTAGATGTTGCCGGGCACCTTGAGGTCGAACAGGTCGGCACCGTGCTGGGTGTCGTTAAAGGTGTAGGAGGTGGTCTGGTAAATGGGGGCAGTTGCCGCATTGGTGGCTGGGTCGCCATCGTAGCCGGCGTGGAGGGCGATAGTTGCTGGTTTCATGGTCGGTTGTACGCTCGCTAAGGTGTTTTGGTTGGGCTGGAGGGTAGCAGACGCAGTGTGCTTGGCAAGACCCCGTGCCGCGCCGGCAGGTCTCAACTTGCCCTGCAAGCTGAAGGGTATAGAGTAGCGTTTTCTATCCCCCTCAGGAGGTTGCTGATGAAGCTCACGGTGAATGGAACGCAGCGGGAAGTGGATTGCGAGCCTGACATGCCCCTGCTCTGGGCACTGCGTGACCTGCTGCAGCTGCGCGGCACCAAGTACGGCTGTGGAAAGGGACTGTGCGGTGCCTGCACGGTGCACCTTGACGGCCAGGCCCGGCGCAGCTGCCAAGTGACCGTCGCCGACGCCAGCGGCGGCGCAATCACGACTATCGAGGGGCTATCCGCCGATGGCCAGCACCCTCTGCAGCAGGCTTGGCGCGAGCACAACGTGCCCCAGTGCGGGTACTGCCAGCCAGGGCAGATAATGGCCGCCAGTGCGCTGCTGGCAGCGAACCCCGGCGCATCAGACGACGAAATTCGCAGCACCATGTCGGGCAATCTGTGTCGCTGCGGTACTTATCCGCGCATTCACGCTGCTATAAAGAGTGCCCAATATACCAATGCGGCGGTAGAGAAGGCGGAGGACGAGGCATGAACACACTGCGAAAAGTCTCCCGGCGCCGTTTTCTGCAGCTCACAGGCTTCACCGCTGGTGGACTGGTGCTTGGTGCTCGCGTGCCGGGCCCCGGGGCGCTCGCGGGTGTTCTGGATGAGGCCACCGGGTCGGCGCTGAATATTTTTGTCAGCGTACGCGCCGATGGCATCGTGGAGATTGTCGCGCATCGCTCGGAAATGGGCACGGGTATTCGCACCGGCCTGCCGCAGATCGTTGCGGATGAAATGGAGGCGGACTGGCAGCGTGTAAAGGTCATACAGGCACAGGCCAATCCGGCGTACGGCAGCCAGAACACGGACGGCTCCCGTTCGGTGCGCGATTTTTATCTGGTCATGCGGCAGATGGGCGCGGCAGCGCGCACGCTGTTGGAGACGGCTGCAGCCGATACCTGGGGCGTGCCGGCGGCGCAGTGCAGGGCGCGCGAGCATGTGGTGCATGGCCCCGGTGGCCAAACACTCGGTTTTGGCGAGCTTGCGGCACGCGCCGCAAAGCTGCCCATGCCGGACACGGCGACCCTGCGCATGAAAGCCGAGGCAGATTTCCGTTACGTGGGGCAGAGCCTGCCGATTGTCGACCTCGACGCCATGCTCGCAGGCGAGGCGGTTTATGGCATTGATGTGCAGCTCCCCGATATGCTGTATGCCAGTATTGAACGCAGCCCCTGGCTGCAGGGAAAAATCGAGTCACTGGAAAGCGACGCAGCGCTCGCGATGGCCGGTGTGGTTGATGTGGTGACGCTGGAAGCAGCGGACGGCGCACCCGGGTTCAATCCGATCGAAGGTGTGGCGGTGCTGGCCGAAAATAACTGGAGTGCCCTGCGCGGACGCGACGCGTTAAAGCTGCGCTGGTCAGCCAGCGCGCACAGTGAACACAGTGCGACGCAGTATCTGGATGGTCTTGCAGCCCTGGTGGAGAGTGGCCCGGGTGAGGTGCGGCGCGAGCGCGGCGATGTCAGCGCAGCACTGGAGCGCGCCGAGCAGATGGTTCGGGCCACCTACCGCACCCCCTACCTCGCCCACGCCTCGATGGAGCCGCCGGTCGCAACGGCCCGTGTTGCCGCGGGGAGCTGTGAGATCTGGGCCTGCACCCAGACCCCGCAGGCAACCCGGAAGGCGGTTGCCGAGGCCCTTGGGCTGGACGTGGATGCGGTTGTGGTGCATGTCACCCTGCTTGGCGGTGGCTTCGGGCGCAAGTCCAAGCCGGACTTTGCCGTGGAGGCGGCGCGGCTGTCGAGTCGCGCCGGACGTCCGGTGCAGGTGGTGTGGAGCCGCGAGGACGACATCCGTCACGACTACTTCCATGCCTGCAGCGCGCAGCATTTCCAGGGTGCGCTCGATGCGCAGGGGCAGGTGACCGCGTGGCTGGCGCGTGAAGCTGCACCCCCGATTGGCGCCACGTTTGACCCCTCGGTGCAAATGAACAGCGAAGGAGGGTTGTCACAAACCTTTGCCAGCGTGCCGTTTGCGGTGCCCAACCTGCGCATTGAGAGTCACCCGGCTCCGGCCCATGTGCGCATCGGCTGGCTGCGCTCGGTATACAACATTCCCTATGCTTTTGGCGTTGGCAGTTTTGTTGACGAGCTGGCACACGCGGCGGGGCGTGACCCCATCGCATTCTGGCTGGATCTGCTCGGCGAGGATCGCAGGCTCGACTTTGCCGGCGAAGGGTTCAACTACAGCAATTATGGCCGCTCGCTGGAGGATTTTCCCTACGATACCGCGCGTCTGGCCGGCGTGATCCGCACGCTGGCTGAGCGCGTGCCCTGGAAGCAATCCCTCCCGGCGGGCCAGGGCTGGGGATTCTCGGCGGCGAACAGTTTTCTCAGCAATATGGCGGTGGCGAGTAAGGTGGAGGTGCGCGATGGCCAGCTGCGGGTGCTGGAAATGCACGGCGTGCTGGATGCCGGTCGCGTCATCAACCCCGATCGCGTGCATGCGCAGATGGAGGGAGGCATGATCTTCGGCCTGAGCCTCGCTCTCAATGGCGAGATCACGTTCGAACGAGGTGAGGCACAGCAGTCCAATTTCCATGATTACCCGATCGCTCGCATGCAACAGGTGCCGCCGGTGATCAAAACGCATATCATGCCCAGCGCTGCGCCCCCCAGCGGCGTGGGTGAGCCGCCTACACCGCCTGTTGCGCCAAGCGTTGCCAATGCGGTCTTTGCCGCCAGCGGGCAACGCATTCGCGAGCTCCCATTGGGTAAACATCTCGATGTCTAGGGAGCGCCCAGGGTTGTGAACACTGATTATCGGAGAGCCGCTGCATGCGTTTGATGTCACTGGGCCTGGTGCCCCAGATTCTGATCGGTGTTGCTCTCGGTGCTGCGCTGGGCGCTATCGCGCCCGCGGTTGCCGAGCCGTTGGGGCTGCTCGGGGCACTGTTTGTCGGCATGCTCAAGGCCGTTGCGCCCCTGCTGGTGATGCTGTTGGTGATGTCCGCAATTGCCAACCGGCATGAAAGCGGCAGTGATGGGCGCAAGTCAGCATTCACCCTGCTGCTGTACCTGACGGGGACGGTGAGTGCTGCGGTGGTCGCCGTAAGTCTGAGCTTTGCATTTCCGCAGGAAATCGTGCTGTCCGGGGTGGCCGGGGGAAGCCCACCGGTAGCCGTCAGCGATGTGTTATCTGATGTGTTGTTCAAGTTGATCGATAACCCGGTGAACGCGCTGCTCACGGGTAATTTTCTTGGCTGCCTTACCTGGGCAATTCTACTCGGCTTGAGCTTTCGGCGCGCCAGCAGCAGTTTTCGCGAACACCTGCAGACCCTGGCCATCGGTGTCAGCGACATTGTGCGCTACGTGATTCGTCTCGCCCCATTGGGCATCTTCGGTCTGGTCTGCAGTACGGTCGCAACGACGGGTCTGGACGCATTGGCCGGCTACGCCAGCCTCGCGGTATTGTTGGTGAGCTGCATGTTGATCATGGCACTCGTGGTCAACCCGTTGCTGGTATTTCTGGTGGTGCAGCGCAATCCCTACCCGATAGTCCTCAAATGTTTGGAGGAGTCGGGAATCACCGCGTTCTTTACCCGCAGTTCGGCGGCGAATATTCCGGTGAATCTGAACCTGGCAAAGAAGCTCGGTATCAGCGAGGAGCTGTATACGGTAACCATCCCGATTGGCGCCACAGTGAACATGGCCGGCGCCGCAATCACCATCACCGTGCTGACGCTGGCTGCCGCGAATACGCTGGGCATTGAGGTGTCGCTGGGCGGCGCGCTGCTGCTGTGCGTGATTGCCGCGCTCTCTGCCTGCGGTGCCAGTGGTGTTCCCTCGGGTAGCCTGCTGCTGGTGCCGCTGGCCTGCTCCCTGTTTGGCATTCCGCTGGATGTGGCCATGCAGGTTGTGGCGGTTGGCTTCGTGATCAGTGTAATCCAGGATTCCGCGGAAACCGCCCTGAACTCCAGTACGGATGTGGTGTACACCTATGCCGCGGATCAGTCGAGGCTGTTTCAGCCGGCGGTTGGCGGGGTGCAGTCATGACGGTGCGTCAGTATCAGGTCGATGCGTTTGCGGAGCAGGTATTCGAGGGCAATCCGGCTGCCGTGGTGCCCCTGGGTGCCTGGCCGGACGATGCGCTGCTGCAGGCCATTGCCATGGAAAACAACATTGCAGAGACGGCCTTTTTTGTCGCGGCGGGAGAGGGTTACGACCTGCGCTGGTTCACCCCTGCTGCGGAGGTGGACCTCTGCGGTCATGCAACGCTCGCCAGTGCTCATGTGCTGTACACCGAGCTGGGTTACACCGGGGAGTGTGTGCGCTTCTACACGCGCAGTGGTGAGTTGCGGGTTCGGCGTGAAGGCGCGCGTTATGTGATGGACTTTCCCGCCGTGCCGACAGCGCCCTGCGCGGTGCCGCCAGGCCTCGGTGAGGCGCTGGGTTGCGCGCCGCTGGAGGTGCAGGCGGGCGGCAATTACCTGCTCGCGGTTTATACGAGCGAGGCCGAAGTGGCTGCGCTGCAGCCCAATTTCGCGCGACTCGGCGAGCAGGATGCGCTGGGTGTGATCGCCACGGCGCCCGGTGAGCGGCACGACTTTGTCAGCCGTTTTTTCGCGCCCCGGTTGGGTGTACCGGAAGACCCGGTCACCGGCTCTGCCCATTGCCGGCTCGCGCCTTACTGGGCACAGCAACTCGATAAAACCGTGTTCTCGGCTCGCCAGATATCGCCGCGAGGCGGCGAGGTAGGCATCGCGTTGCAGGGCGAGCGGGTGCAGCTGTCTGGCACCGCTGTGCTGTTTATGACGGGGGAATTGTTCGGGCTGGCGCTTCAGGCACCGCCGTAACACTGCTTGACCGCGGCGGCACCGGTGCTGCGAATGGCCTGGTACTTCTCCCAGAACGCCTCATCGACGCCGCGCAGGTAAGCGCTTCTGCTCCCCTGGCGATAGCGCGTCAGGTGGCGCGGCCCGCCGTTGTACACGCCGTAGGTAGCGCGCGCGAGGTCGTCGACGTTGCCGTTCACTTTGTGTTCGCCGCGTTTGATGGCGTAGTCCACCAGATAGTGTGAGAGTATTTCGCTGCCCGCGCGTGCGTTGTAGCCGACATTATTCTGCAGGGCCTCGAGGTCGTAAATATTGCGCCAGACATGCTGGTTGATCTGCATGAGCCCTACTGAGCCGGCAGAGGAGCGAATTGGGGTGACCTTGCCGCCTTCTTCCACGAACTGGCGCCAGCAGGACTCCTGCCAGGCGGTAGCTCGCACCAGATCCTGATACAGCGTAAAGAACTCGCTGGGTACTGCGCCGCGCGCGCGCTCTGCGGCAATGCTTTCATCCAGCAGCTGCTCCATGGCCAGCAGATAGCGGTCCAGGTCAGCGGTTGCCGGCACCCAGCCGGTCAGCAGCTGTATCAGGCTCTTGCTCACCGAGCTGGCGTGCGCAGGGCGAATCAGCCAGGCAAAAGGGCCGGACGCGGTGGTTTCCCCCAGAGGCTCGCTGTCCAGTTGCGCCGGCAAGCCCAGCAGCGTGCGCAGTTCCGGGTCCACCGCCGTGCTGTAGGCCAGTTCGTCGTCGCTGACGCTGGGCGCCAGCAGGCGCGCGAGTCGGCGCAGGGTCTGGCTGTCGACTGCGAGGCCGAGCTGTGGCGCGGCGTTGTCCAGCGCCTGCAGCGCGTTCCCGGCGCTGAGAAAGGCCGCCAGCTCCAGGCTGCGACCGCCGGGAATGGCAGGCGCATTCTCGCGCAGCAGCGGGGCAAGGCGTGTCCAGGTGGAAAGGAACAGGCTACGTACCGGGTCCGTCCCCGTGCGTTCGCTGGCCAGTGCCTGACGAAGTTCGTAACGTGCCTCCATCAACAGGGCCAGCAACTCGGCGCGCAGTTCCGGGTCCGCTGGTGCAGCCAGATCCTTGACCAGCCAGGTAGCGAAGGCATCCCATGCCTGCCAGGCCTCGTCCCACGCGGCGAGTTCCGCGCTGCTGAGAGGACCCGTATCGCCCGTCGCCGTGGCGAGCGTGGGTATGCTGGGTGCCTGCAGGGTGAGGAGCACCGTCATTGCGCCCGGGCGGGCCTCTGCTCCCCGCAACTGCAGCGAGTGAGCGACCGCGCTGCGCTCGGCGAGATCCGCGGGTAGGGCATCGTGAATAAGCGAGCGCAACTCGGTGAGTGCCGGGCCGAAGTCCAGCGTGATGGCGCTGAGGCGCGGGTGGACCTGGCCCTTGATCCAGTCCCAGATCATGCCCGGCAATTTGCGGCTGCCATCCTCGCTGCTGAGCATGTTGGAGTCGGTCACGCGAAACGACACCTGATCGCTGCCTGGCATCACCCGAATATCTTCAAAGGTTTCAATGAGTCCGTTCCAGGCGACTGGCAGGCGGCAGCGCCCACCCAGCAACAATCCTATCCGCGCTTCAATACGGCTGGTGACACGCAGCTGGCCAGACTCGGTGCCTTCTACCCTGGGCTCGGAAAGCGTCAGCGCGTTGCAGGACTGGGAATCGTGGAACAGTTCCGCTTTCGCGTCCGTCCCCGTGAACAGCTGTACCGCGAGCGCCTCTTCCACGATGGCCAGGTCCAGCTCGAGAGGCAGTACGATGTCGGTGGCTGTGGCTGAAGCGGCACACAACAATGCCAGCACTGCGCCATGGCAGGCGTTGCACAGACGGGCGAGAAAGGGATGTTGGCGCATGGGGTGTGGCGACCGGCAGGCAAGGGAATACGGCGCAGATCATACTGCCAGCTCGCCCGGCGTGACAGACTGCGGGGCGCAATTATCTTCGGCAAAAAGTCATGCCGCGCTGGGTCAGCCGGCGTTCTCCAGGCCTGCGATCAGTGCATCCACATTGACCGCGTCCCCGGCAAGTTCGGCGACGATCTCCTTGAGCTGTGCCAGGGAGACACGACCGCGATCCTGCGCCAGTGCGCGGGCGACGTCATCAATGCCCGCGGCACCGTCTGTCGCCTTTGCCAGCGCCTGGTCGAGCCGGTGCATGAAAATGGCGGCGCGGGCCGTCACCGGCCCGGAAGAACGCCGCGCGAACAGCGTGTCTGCTTCCCTGGCCCAGTCGGTTTTCCACTCGAGCACCTGCTCGTAGCGCCAGTCACTCATGCCGCCGGTGCGAAACAGGATGGCGGAGGCGTAGTATTCCGCCAGCCCTTCGACGATCCAGTCCGCCCGCTTGCCGCCGCTGATACCGGTGCCGACATGGATCAGCTCATGGATCAAGCTGCTGGTGCGGTTGCCGCTGATCATCGGGCGATCCGCGTGCATGAACAGCGACCGCGTGCCGGACAGGCCGCCGCGCCACATGGGTTTGCCCGCCGTCACGATCAGCAACTGGTCGGGAAACCCGGGTAACACCGCTTTGACCGCCGGCAGGTTCCAGCCGATGAACGCGAGGGTGTCCTGCAGGCGATCACCCTGGCCCGCCGGTGCAGCAACGCGCACGTCGGTACCGGCAATGATGTCCTGTCGACTGGTGATCTCCCCGAGGATCAGCCACCCTTTGGGACGCGGGAAAATGCGCCCCGGGTCCGAGAGCAGGTATCTCGCGCTATCTTCCTCGCGGGTAGGATAGGGCGCGGCAACCGACCAGCCCTCGGGCAAGAGGAACTGTAATTCTGCCTGCCCCTCCAGGCCTTTCGGTACACGCGCTGCAATCGGCGGAACCAGCTTGTCACTGCGCAGTATTGCCCAATGCTCAGTGAGCAGCGAGTCATAGCTGCCGCTCGCTTTCTGTTCGTCAATGACAAACTCGTAGTGCAGGCTGTCTTCCGGTTCGCGCGGTTTCCATACGGCGCTGTTGTCGTCGAGGCGCAGTCCATGCTCCGCTGTTACCGACCGGTGTCTTTCGGGGTCCAGGCTCAGGGTCAGCTGACTGGGCAGTCGTTCACCGCGCAGGCGTATCTCCACCCGGGCAACATCGCTGTCCGGGTGCACTTTGGCGCGGTAGAGAATCTCGTAGTCTGCTGCCTTCGCCGCCGAGGACAGGAGCAGTAGGGAGAACAGAGTAGCGAACAACTTTTTGTGCAAAGTGACCATGTTAACCGGAGACCTGTCTGGTTTGGACAAGGAGAATACCAGTGGCGTTGGCAAAATCCATACCGATGGTATTTGTGCCGTTGCGCACGTAGTATTTCCCTGCGGTCCCTGACAATAGCAATAAACAGGAATGGAGGCGTCATGAGCGTAAATAACGGTTTCGATATCCAGCAGATCATCGCGCAGGCTCGCGAGGTGATCACGCGGCCAGTCAACTATTTTCAATCGATGGAAAAGACCGGCGGGTTCGGTGACCCGGTCTTATTTGTGGCCGTCATGGGCGCCGTGGCGGGCGTCATCGCCGCAGTCTTCGCATTGTTTGGCTCTGCCGGTGGCCTGTTGGCCGCGGTGTTCGGTGCGTTGATTTTCGGCCCATTGATGGCAGTGCTCGGTGCCTTTATCGGGGCCGCCGTGCTCTATGTCATCTGGAAGCTTATGGGGTCGACGGAGGATTACGAGACTGCATTTCGTTGCCAGGCGGCTCTCGCTGCGCTCTACCCGGTTAGTGCGTTGCTCGGCATTGTGCCCTACATCGGCGGCATCGTAACGATCGCCTGGGGGGCATGGCTGTTGGTTGAGGCGAGCGTTGCCGTGCATGCCCGGCCGCGCAGGACGGCGCAGATTGTGTTCGGCGTGCTTGCGGTCCTGTTCATCTTCACCAGCTTGGGTAGCGAGCGTGCCTCGCGTGAAATGGATGCGCGGATGGAGGAGATGGGTGAGCAATTTGAGGGCATGGAAGAGATGTCCCCCGAGGAGGCCGGACGCAAGCTAGGCGAGTTCCTGAAAGGAATTGAGCAAGGTGCCCAGGGCGGTGGTGATCAGTAGCCTCAGGGTCGCTTATTTCCCGGTGCGCACGGCCTCCAGTTTTCTACAGAGGTCCCGCGCCCCGTCCAGGGCGCGGGCGGTCGGGCGCTGAATCAGGTCCGGGTTGACCGACAGCAGGCCGCCACTCAGCGCCCGTAACCCCGGGTATTGTCGCCAGTGCTCGAGCCATTCGGGGTGTGCCGTCTCCATGCCGCCGGCCACAATTACGCGCGGATTGCGCGCGAGAACGGATTCCAGATTGATCCGGGGTGCGAGTGTTGCTGCATCCGCGAAAATATTCCTGCCGCCACAAAGCGTAATGATCTGGCTGATCAGGTGTTCACCGTTCACGGTCTGCAATGGCTGGTGCCATATCTGATAGAACACTGGCAGGGGCGGCGCGGCGCCGTACTCCGCCGCCAACCGCGCAAATCCGTCCTCAAGGCGTTGTGCCTCGGTTTCACTGTGCGCCTCGGTACCCGCCAGTTGCCCCAGGCGGCGGATGCTTGCGGGGATGTTGTCGAGTGAGCGTAATTCGCTGACATAGACGGGAATGCCCAGCCGCTCGAGTTTCTCCAGAGCGCCGGCCCCGTTGCCGGAGCCCCACATCAGTATCAGGTCGGGTTTGCTGGCCAGGATCTGCTCCAGGCTGAAAGCGTTGAAAGAGCCCACGAGGGGAAGACTGCGGGCCTGTGCGGGAAAATCGCTGTAGCTCACTACACCCACCAGGCGGTCGCCGGCCCCGGCGCTATAGAGGTTCTCCACAATGTGTGGGGCTAGCGCCACGATGCGCTGTGCGGGCTCTGGCAGTGTCACGGTGCGCCCGGCGAAATCCACTACCGTCACGGTCCCGGCGATGAGGGTGCCAGCGTAGCCCGTCAGCAGGCAGCACAACGCGAGAATACGATTCACAGGCCAATAACCAGTGGTTGACGCCCGTTGGGATGCGGCTGCACCAGCACCTCGGCGTGAAACAGTTCCCGGAAAAGAGCCGGTGTGAGGACGGCCTCTGGGCTGCCGCTGGCTACCGCCTGCCCTGCGTCCAGCACCAGCAGCCGATCGCTGACGCTAGCGGCCAGGTTGACATCGTGCACCACGAGCATGACGGCACAACCCCGCGCGGCGATGTCGGCGATGACCGTGACCAGCTGCTGTTGATGGGCAAGATCCAGCGCTGCTGTCGGTTCGTCCAGCAGCAGGAGCGTACCGCTCATGTCCGTGCTGTGCCACAGCTGCGCCAGCACGCGGGCAAGCTGTACGCGCTGCCGCTCGCCACCCGACAGCTGGGTATACAGCCGGTTGCGCAGAGAAAGTGTATCTGTCGCGCGCAATACCTGACGCACAATGTCCTGATCGGCACGCAGGCCGGTGCTGTGCGGCGTGCGCCCCAGCAGCACCACTTCCTCCACGGTGTAGGGGAAATTGAGCAGGGAGAGTTGCGGCAGGAAAGCCCGCCGCTGCGCAAGCTGCTGCCGCGGCCAGCTATCCAGCGCGCGACCCGCAAAGCGCAGGCTGCCGCTCGTGGCTGCAAAGTCGCCGGCAAGCAGGCGCAGCAGGCTCGATTTACCGGCGCCGTTGGGGCCGATGAGCCCGATGACTTCGCCGGGCTCAAGTCGGAGGTTGATGTCCGTCAGCACCGGGTCGCCCCAGGGTGCGGCATCCACGCTCTGCAGCGCGAGCAAACTCACGTTTGCATACCATAGTGGTGTCGCTGGCGCAGCAGCGAGATGAAGAATGGCACGCCGATGAGTGCGGTGATGATACCGACCGGCAATTCCGTGGGGGCCAGCAGGGTCCGTGACAGGGCATCTGCGCACACCAGCAGAATGGCACCGCCCAGCGCGCTGGCGGGCAGCAGGGTACGGTGGTCGGGGCCGATCAGCAGGCGCACGATATGCGGTACCACCAGACCGACGAAGGCGATGGTGCCCACCAGGGCCACCGACGTCCCCACACCGATGGCCACCCAGGTGATCAGCGCGAGTTTTGTGCGGTTGACCGCGATACCCAAATGCCGGGCCTCGGATTCGCCGAGCAACAGTGTATTCAGTGGCAGTGCATAGCGCGGAAGCGCCAGAAGCACGGAACCTGCTACCACCGTGGCGAGCAACAGGCGGGGCAGTGTGGCACCATCAAGGCCGCCCATTTTCCACAGGCTGATCTGGCGCAGGCGCTCGTTGTCTGTGAAAAACTCCAGCAGGCTGCCGGCCGCACCCGCGAGTGCGGTAATCGCGATACCCGCCAGTAACATGGTGGCGACTGAGGTACCGTTGTCAGAGCTGGCCAAGCGGTAGACCAGCAGTACGGCGAGCACGCCGCCGACGAAAGCCGCCAGCGAGACCAGGCTCAGGCCCATAAAGCCCGTCAGGCTGCTGCCCCCGGCCACAATCAGCAGTGAGGCGCCCAGCGACGCGCCCGCTGTTACGCCAATCAGGGAGGGGTCCGCGAGCGGGTTGCGAAACAGCCCCTGCATGGCCGCGCCACTCATCGCCAGCGTGGCACCGATGATGCCGGCCAACAGCACACGCGGCAGACGTATCTGCTGCACAATGAGGCTGGCCTGGCCGCGGTCAACGCCCAGTAGTGCGGCCACCGTGTCACCCGGAGCGATTTTGACTGCGCCGCTGCCCAGCGCGAGAAGCATGGCGAGCGGCAGCGAGGCGGCCAGCAGCAACAGCAAGCGCTGCGCCCGCCGTCGACGGTGGATGACGTTAGTAATCAACGCCGAGCCGGGCCTTGATGCCGGCGTTGTAGGCGTGTTTGATTTCCTTCACTTCCGAGACGGTGTCCATGATCTCCTGCAGTGCCTTGCCGCCGCCACGGCCGGTGACCACCACGCTTTGCTCGGCCGGCCTGCCGGCAAGCGCGGCAAGCACCGTCTCCTCAGGCAGGTAGTCGAAGGCCAGCATGTAGGTGAGTTCGTCCAGTACAACAAGGTGGTACGCAGGGTTGGCCAGCATGGCCGCGGCCTGCTCCCAGGTGCGCTGGGCGGCCGCGATATCTGCGCTGCGGTCCTGGGTGTCCCAGGTGAACCCCGTGCCCATCTGGTAGAAATCTACCTGCGGGCACTGCTCCCGCAGGTAGATTTCCTCCCCGGAGAGCTGTTCACCCTTGATGAACTGCACTACACCCACCTTGTAACCGTAGCCGAGAGCGCGCATGACCATGCCGAAAGCAGAACTGGATTTGCCCTTGCCATTGCCGGTGAGCAGGATACTGACCCCACGCTCTGTGCTGGCGGCGCTGATGCTGGCATCCACACTCGCCTTCTGCTTCTGCATGGCTTTCTTGTGTCGTTCGTTCTTGCGCTCGTCTGTCATGGTGGTGCTCCTAGAAACTGTAGCGAACGCCCGCGTAGGCGGCGCGCTCGCTGCTGCGATAGCTGGGGATTTCCTCATAGCTCGCATCCAGCAGATTTTCGACCCGGCCATACACTTCAAGGCGCGGCGTGAAGCGGTAGCGGACGTTCATGTCGACCACTTCGTAGTCGTCTAGCTTCGAGCCATCAAACTCCTGGGCATCACGGGATGCGCGCAGGTTCAGGCTGAGCAGCAGCTGTTCCCCGAGTGAATGCCATTGCAGACCCAGATTGGCGAGATGCCGCGGGCGATACACCCGCTGGCCACCGGCCGCGGTTTCGGTATCGTTGTAGGTGTAGTTGCCCTGCAGGCTGAGTCGCATTGGTAGAGGTACGTCGGCCGTCAGCTCAACGCCGCTGGAGTCGCTGTTGTCGCTGCCCTGCAAATAGCCCGAGAAGTTCTCCAGGTCGAAGTAGATTTCGTCCTCCAGCTTTTGCGTGAAATACACCGCCTCCAGCACCAGCCCGCTGTTACTGTACCACCCGGCACCGAGCTCATAGCCCTCGCTGCGTTCCTCCTGCAGTTCAATGCCTGCTGCGGGCGGGCTGGCAAAAAAGCTTCTGTTATAGGCCACTTCATACAGGCTGGGCGCGCGAAATCCGGTGCTCCAGGCGGCCTTGAGTTTCACTTCACCGGCATTGAGGGCCGGCAGCAGGTAGGCGGCGCTGACGCGGTAGGAGTCGTGACTGCCGAAGTCTTCATTGTCGTCGTAGCGTGCACCGGCAGTAAAAAACAGCTGGTCGGCGACGCTGCCCTGGTACTCCAGGTAGTAGCCGGTCTGGTCGCGCTCGGTGTCGAACGTGCCATCGTTCAGTGACTGTGTCTCGTGGTCGACGCCGTACACCAGTTGCAGGTTTTCCCCCGGTGCATAACTGCCGAGGTAGGTAACACGGGTCAGGTCACCCTCGGTGCCAAAACCCGGCAGGCCAGCGGTAAACAGCTGCCGTTCTGTTTCGCTGCGATTGTAGGCAAGTTCGTGCTGGAACTGTTCGCCACGGAAGCTGGCGGCTGCACGCAGCGCCTGTTGCTCGTAGCTGTCTGCACAGCGATTACTGGGTGCGAAGGTATCGACGGTAAAGCAGTTGTCGTATTGATTGTCGCTGTCGACATCGCGGCCGACCAGTTCCAGCCGCAGTTGATCGTTGACATTCCAGCCTGCCCGCGCGTGCAAGGTGCGGTTGTCGTAGCCGTCGTCGTCTGCTGGATCGGTGTCGGTCGTGCGCGAATTGAAGCCGTCGGTACTGTAGTCAGCGAGTGACAGGTTGCCATCGAGATGCTCGTTGCCGGCGTGAAATTCCGCGCTGTATTGCGAGGTGCCGTAGCGCCCGGCTTCAGCGGCGAGCTGTCCCCCCGCACCGGGCTGTGTGGCGCGAGTGCTGATGTTGATAACGCCACCGGCATCAGCGCCGTACATCAGTCCCTGGGGTCCGCGCAGGATTTCCACCCGCCGTACACCGCTACTTAGCAGATGCTCAAGACGTGGACCGAACTGCGGTGCCGTGGTGTCGGACACGTTGATTCCGTCAATCAGCAGCAGGGTGCGATACGCCTCTTCACCGCGTATCCGCAGCGAGGACACCTTGCCCGCGCCCCCGTTGTTGGTGACCGCCACGGAAGGTGCCGTGCGCAGGATATCCTGCAGACTGGCGAACCCCAGACGCTGGATGTCCTCGGCGCTGATGATCGATACCGAGGTGGCAACTTCGCGCAGGGGCATGGCGACGCGCGAAGAGCTGATAACGATTTCTTCCAGCGCCGGGTTAGTGGTATTGCCCAGGGCGGGCAGGCTGGTAGCCAGCGCAACGGCGCCGGCGAGTTTTACTGCTTTCATAGGTAGTCCTCAATGCCGTGACACGGGTGGCGATTGAGGGAGGGGATCAGGGAACGCAATGCGGGGAGGCATCATGCAACCTTCAATGAAGCCCTCCGCTCCATCGTTGCTCGTAACAGGCAGGTATCGGGCTCACAGAGGACTCTGTTTACCGTTGCGGGGGCAGCGGAGGGATCGGCGCTGTGCCTTACCTCACTTCCCATTTAACCTGCCCAGCCGTGTCAAGCGACACCAGCGGCAGGCACCTGGTACGCCGCGCACTGTAGAGCCCACAGGGCGGGCTGTCAATTGTCCAGATTGTGTCCGGGTGCTGCAGGCGTCGTTCTGTCGTCTTGCTTGGCGTAGAATGCACAGCTCGTGGTGCGATGAGGGCAGTCATGACAGTTTTGGCAACACAGAGAGCGCAGGTGGCAGAACGCCTCGGCCGCGAGCCCCGCGGCCTGCGAGAGATTGCGGTAGCGGATGAGGCCGGTCACCCGCGGGTGATTCGTGTCGCTTCGCTGGTCGAGCGCACGCCGTTTCCCACCATGTTCTGGCTGGTCGACCCCGCATTGAACTACCGGATTGACCGGGAGGAGGCGAGTGGGCTGATCGCGCGGTTCCAGCGTCAGGTCGATGAGGACCCGGCCTTGCAGAAGTGCATGGCCGAAGACCACGCGGCCCATATCAAACTGCGTGATGAACACCTGACGCCGGACGAGCGTCAGGCGCTGGAACAGTTGGGCTTTGCCGACGTGTTACGACAGCGCGGCATTGGCGGAATCGCCGACTCAGGGCGTATTCGCTGCCTGCACACCTGGTACGCGGCGCACCTGGTAGTGCCCAATACTATTGGCAGGCTGCTGGATGCTCACTGGGCGGCCCAGCCAGCCGCAGACGGCGAGGCGTAGCCGTGCAGAGTGCCAATCAGGCCGTTCTCGAGGCGGCGCTTGCCTGGCTGCAGCGGCGGGAGACCGCCGTCTGGTTGTGTACGGTCGCCGCCGCGCAGGGTTCTTCACCACGACCTCCGGGTTCATTGCTGGTGTGCAATGCGCAGGGTGAGCACGTGGGCTCGCTCTCTGGTGGCTGTATCGAGGAAGACCTGATGCAGCGGTTGCGCTCCGCCGCACTGCCGGTGGCGGGTGCCGAGCTTGTGCCGTATGGCGTGACCGCGGAGCAGAATGAACGCCTTGGTTTACCCTGCGGCGGCCGCTTGCAGGTACTGGTGCAGCGGCTGCAACCCAACCGGGACGAGGCGTGGCTGGAGGCAGCGCTAACGGCGCTGGCGGAGCGGCGCTGCCTGCAGCGCCGGGTGTCGATTCCCACCGGTATCACGCAATGGTTACCGGTTGCGACTCACGGCCAGTTGCAGCTGTTGGAAGCCGAACTGGTGCAGACCTTCGGCCCGCAAATGCGCATGCTGCTGGTGGGCGCGGGTCAACTCAGCCAATCCCTGGCGGAGTTGGCACTGGCGATGGACTACGATGTCCTGGTGGTGGACCCCCGCGAAAGCGTGCGTGCGCAGTGGCCGGGGCCCGCCGTGCCCCTGCTGGACGGCATGCCGGATGACGCCGTGCGCACGCACGCCAGTGATCGCCACAGCATTGTGATTACACTCACCCACGATCCCCGCATCGACGACATGGCGCTGATGGAGGCGCTGATAACCGAGGCCTGGTACGTCGGCGCGCTGGGCTCCCAGAAAACCACCGAGAAACGCCTGGGACGGCTGCGGCAGCTCGGCGTGAGCGATACGCAGTTGGCCGCTTTGCATGCGCCGGTGGGCCTGGATATCGGCAGCAAGACCCCGCTGGAAATTGCGGTATCGATCATGGCGCAGTTGGTGAGCCTGCGCCGCGGGCGCCGGCCAGCGTGACCGTTGGCGTGCTGTTGCTCGCCGCCGGTGAGGGGCGACGGTTTGGCCGTGACAAGCGCCGCGCGCAGGTCCCTTCCGGGCAGACGGTACTGGCTACTTCCATCGCTGTGATTCGTGACACGGGCCTGCCGCTGCGGGTCTGCCTGCGTCCCGGTGAAGCGCAATTGGCTCAGCAGTCAGGCTTGCAGCCGGAGGAAGTGATCGCCTGCGAGCGCGCGCGCTGCGGCATGGGTAGCACGCTGGCGGAGGGCGTTGCGCAGCTGCCGGCATGGCAGGGAGTTCTGGTGGCACTGGCGGATATGCCTGCCATTCAAGCGTCGACCTTTGCCGAGGTGGCCGCGGCGCTGGGGGAGGATGCCATCGTGGTGCCCACCTGGCGGGGGAGCAGCGGTCACCCCGTGGGCTTTGGTAGCCGCTGGTTTGGCCGCCTTGCAGGCCTGCGTGGAGACATGGGTGCACGCACGCTGGTGCGCGAGGCAGGTGCGCAGCGTACGCTGCTGGCAGTTGCCGACCCCGGTATTCTCAGCGACGTTGATTTCCCCTCTGATCTCGCCGGGATCGGGCGGTCCGGCGGCGCTCAGGCTGCCAGCAGCAAGTGCCCGGTGGTATAGTGGTCGGCTCTGAACCAGATATCGGGATCCCATGACCACCAACACAGACGACCTGCGCATCCGGCGCACCAATGAACTGGTTGCGCCCCAGCAACTCATCAGTGATATCCCCCTGGACGAGGCGGCGGCGCAGAGCGTGAGTGCGGCACGCCGCAGCATCCACGATATTCTGGCCGAAAAGGATGACCGCCTGCTGGTGGTCGTGGGCCCCTGTTCCATTCACGACCCCGATGCGGCCCGGGATTATGCCCAGCGTCTGCAGCGTGTGGCGCGGTCGCTGCAGGCCGACCTGCAGGTGGTCATGCGGGTGTATTTCGAGAAACCGCGCACCACGGTGGGCTGGAAAGGGCTGATTAACGACCCGGACCTGAACAACACGTTCCAGATCAACAAGGGCCTGCACCTCGCCCGTCAATTGCTGGCAGACCTCGCCGCCATGGGCTTGCCGACCGGCACCGAATACCTGGACCTGATCAGTCCCCAGTATGTGGCGGACCTGGTGGCCTGGGGCGCGATCGGGGCACGCACCACCGAGAGCCAGACGCACCGCGAACTGGCCTCGGGGCTGTCCTGCCCGGTGGGCTTCAAGAACGCGACCGATGGCGACATACAGGTGGCGATAGACGCCATCAAGTCGGCGTCCCAGCCGCACCATTTCCTGTCGGTGACCAAGCAGGGCCATTCCGCGATTTTCCAGACAGCGGGCAACGAGGATTGCCACATCATTCTGCGCGGTGGCAAGCATCCCAACTACGACATGTTCTCGGTGGACGATGCGGCCGCCATGCTCCGCAAGGCGGGCCTGCCCGCACGCATCATGGTGGATGCCAGCCACGCCAACAGTCGCAAGATACCCGCGCGGCAGGTGGATGTGATTCGTGATATCGGCGCCCAGGTGGCGCGGGGCAACAGCGCCATCTTTGGCTTGATGATCGAGAGCAACCTGATCGCCGGGCGCCAGGATGTGGTCGCCGGTGAATCGCTGGTTTATGGCCAGAGTATTACCGACCCGTGTATCGACTGGGAGCACACGGAAACGCTACTTGAAGAACTGGCGGCTGCCGTGCGCACGCGGCGCGGGCTGTAGCCGCTTTGCCTGGCCACGCCACAGGAGGGGATATGGTGAAGCGCCTTTTCTGGGCATGTGCAGTACTTGTGCTGGCCGCCTGCAGTGATTCTGCACAAGAGGGTGGCACGTCTGGCGTTCCGGAAGTCGAGGCCCACACGGCGGGAATGCAGTACCTGGCGGGCTTCCAGAACCTTTACTGGGACGACGCAGGCGGACGTCTGTACCTGGAAATTACCGCCTTCGAGCAGCCCTTCATTTACGTCAGCAGCTTGTCCAGCGGTGTCGGTTCCAACGATCTGGGCCTTGATCGGGGGCAGCTCGGCAACACCCGTCTGGCGCGGTTCAGCCGGGTGGGTGACAAGGTACTACTGATGGCCGATAACCCCGTGTACACGGCGCGCAGCAGCAACGCAGACGAGCGTCGCGCCGTGGAGGAGGCCTTTGCCCGTTCCGCGCTGGCCAGTTTCCCCGTGGTGGCCCGCAGCGGCGATCGTGTGCTGGTGGATGGCACGGATTACTTTGTCAGCGATGTGCACGGTGTCGCGCGGCGGCTGAAGGACCGCGAGGAGGGTGATTACCGCGCTGATCCGGATCGCTCTGCCATTTACCTGCCCCGTACCCGCGCTTTTCCCGATAACACCGAGGTGGATGCGCTGGTCACCTTGGCAGGCGAACCTGCCGGCCAGCAGCTGGCCACCGTCACACCCGATCCGCGGTCACTGAGCGTGCACCAGCATCACTCCTTCGTTCGCCTCCCCGAGCCCGGCTACGAGCCCTTGCCCTACGACCCGCGTGCGGGCTTTATCGACCCGGATTACGATCGGCAACGGGTCGACTATGCGGTGCCCATCGGTGAGCCGGTTCGCCAGCCCTATGCCTGGCGCCATCGACTGCAGAAGAAGGATCCGCAAGCGGAACGCAGTGAGGCCGTGGAGCCAATTGTCTACTATCTGGACCGGGGAGCCCCCGAGCCGGTGCGCAGTGCACTGATGGAAGGCGCCGCCTGGTGGAATGAGGCCTTTGCAGCGGCGGGTTATGACAACGCCTTCCAGGTTCGTCTCCTGCCCGAGGACGCCGACCCGATGGATGTGCGCTATAACGTGATTCAATGGGTACATCGCTCCACGCGCGGATGGTCCTACGGTGCCAGCGTGCGCGACCCGCGCACCCAGGAAATCATCAAGGGCCATGTAACCCTGGGTTCGCTGCGCGTGCGGCAGGATTACCTGCTGGCGGAAGGGTTACTGGCGCCCTATGCGGAAGACGGCAGTGTGCCTGAGGCCATGCTGGACTTTGCCCTGGCGCGTATTCGTCAGCTCGCGGCGCATGAAGTGGGTCATACCCTTGGCCTGGAGCACAACTTTGCGGCGAGTGCGGACGGGCGGGCGTCGGTGATGGATTACCCCCACCCGTACGTCATATTGGACGCTGCGGGCGAGCCTGATCTTTCCCAGGCCTACACCACGGGCCTCGGTGAGTGGGAC
This sequence comes from Haliea salexigens DSM 19537, assembly GCF_000423125.1. Classification (GTDB taxonomy): domain Bacteria; phylum Pseudomonadota; class Gammaproteobacteria; order Pseudomonadales; family Halieaceae; genus Haliea; species Haliea salexigens. The sequence goes on along the minus strand of NZ_AUHJ01000001.1, from coordinate 470,722 downwards.
AAGCGAGCCATTCTGCATGGCTACCAGCATTTCCCCGATGCGGTGGATGCCGCCGCGGCGCGAGAGCAGATTGTTCGCGATACCTATGCGGCGGGCCTGCACTATGTGGCCGATGTGCATTCCCGTGGCGACGCCTTCGCCGTCGGTGCCGGCCCGGCACACCCGCTGGGCAGTCTGTGGGACAACGGCAGTGATCCGGTGCAAGAGTTGAATCGGCTGATGGACCTGCGGGCTAGCGTGCTGGCGCGCTTTTCCGAGCGCAGTGTGCGGCTGGGTCGACCTCTGGCCCAGCTGGAGGATGTATTGGTGCCGATGTACCTGATGCATCGCTATCAATTACAGGCGGCGGCCACACTCATTGGTGGTCAGGTGTTTAGTTATGCATTGCGTGGTGACGGGCAGGTGCCCGTGGCCGCGGTGCTGCCCGCGCAGCAGCGCGCCGCGCTGGAGGCGTTGCTGGCAACGCTGGCACCGGATGTGCTGGCCATGCCTGCGGACCTGTTGGCGCTGATACCGCCGCGCCCACCGGGGTATGGCGACGGCCGCGAGCTGTTCCCCCGCGACACCGGCTACGTGTTCGACCCTCATGCGGCAGCGGCCACCGCCGCGGGCCTGACTCTGGATATGTTGCTGAACCCCACCCGTGCGGTGCGCATGAACAATAACCAGGCCCGCTCCGCCGCCCAGCCCGGCTTCCCGGAGCTGCTGGATGCCGTGCTCAAGCGCAGCTGGTATGCGGAGCCCGCGCAGGGCAATACCGGCGCACTGCAGCGGGTTGTCAATATGGAAGCGCTGGCGCGGCTGCTGCGTTTGGCGCGCACCGCCGAGGTGCAGCCCCAGGTACGCGCAGAAAGCCTGGACGCACTGCTGGCACTGCATGGCTGGCTGGAGCAGCAGGCACAAGTGGTCTCACCTGCCTGGCGCGCGCACTACCGTTTCGGGCGACTGCAGATACAGCACCTGCTGGACACGCCGGGTGTCCTGCAGGGATTGCAGCCGCACGTGGCTCCTCCGGGCTCCCCCATCTGAGCCAGAGCTGGTGGGCGGGTCGCTGGTCTCGTTTGTTATACCAGCAACCGGCAGTCTCGCTTTCGGGGGTGCTTGCCCGCGCGCAGCTTTGTAGAGTGTAGCGCGGCGGAAACGCCATAATAATAATGACGATGAAAAGGAAGTCCCTGTGCTGGAACTGGAAGCATTGCGCCAACAGGCGATGGTGGATACCGGGTTGGAAGATTTTGGCGACCCGGCCTTTTACGAGGCACTGGAGCGCCTGCTCGAGGCGCTGCACACCGAAGCGAGGCTGAATGAGTTTGGTCACATGCGGGCTGAAATGACCATCCTTGACGGGCTCTCGCGGCGCCTGGAGATAGAAGATTACCTCACCTCTCACCCGGAGGTTGGCGAGCAGCAGGTACAGCGCCCGGTGTTCATTCTGGGCCTGCCGCGCACCGGCACGACGGCCCTGCATCACCTGCTGAACCAGGATCCCCGCAATCGCACCCTGCGCCTGTGGGAGGCCCAGCAGCCTGTGCCACCTCCGGAGACGGCGTCCTACACCAGCGATCCGCGTATTGCGGCGCGCGCCGAGGGCGTGGCCCTGACCGAGACGTTTCTCCCCGGCTTTCGCCAGACTCACCTGATTGATGCCGAAGAGCCGGACGAGTGCTACATGCTGCTCAACCGCAATTTCATGTCGGTTGAATACTCCGCGCTCTTTCACGTGCCCAGTTACGCCAACTGGCTGTATGCGAATCTGTGTCGTTCTGACAGCTACGACTATCACCGCCGGCAGTTACAGCTGCTGCAGTCGCGGCATCCCGGGCAGTGGGTGCTCAAGGCGCCATTTCATCAGCTCGGCCTGCGGGAGATACTGCGGGTGTACCCCGATGCCATTATCGTCCAGACCCACCGCGCACCGCTGGCGTTTGTCGGTTCAGGTTGCAGCTTCAGCGAGGTGCTGCGGCGCAGCAGCAGCGACAGCATTGATCGCGCGGAAATCGGCCGTGACTGGATGACCATGCTGACCGCCTATACGCGTACATTCGAAGCAGATCGCGCCGCGCTGGAACCGACGCACCCGGGGCAATTCCTCGATGTGTATCACGATGAATTCGTCGCCAACCCATGGCGAGTGCTGGAACAGCTGTATGCCCTGCGCGACATGCCGCTGCAAACGGATGTACGGCAGCGTATGCAGGCCTGGCTGGACAATCACCCGCGCGGCAAACACGGGCTGCACCGCTATCGGCTTGAGGACTACGCCATCACTCGTGAAGAGGTGGCGGCACTGTTCAAGGACTACATGCAACGTTACGACCTGACACTGGATGAAGAGGCAACGGTATGAATGAACCGGCGAACGCAGAACAGCGCGTGATGGATGGCAGTACCTGGAGTGAGTTCTGCGATGCGCTGAAAGAGGCGGGTAGTCTGGTGGACGCCGAGAACGCTCCGCAGGATGCGTTTACCCGCGCCGAGGGTTACCGCTATTTATCGCGTATGTTGCGCGCCGGGCTGGAGAGCTTCCTCGAAGCGGGTGACCCGCGCTTTCCCGAGTTGCGTTGCCCGGCACACGAAACCATCAAGCTCGGTGCCGACAACCCGGATAACCACTACCAGACGGCGACCATCGATCCGCAGTATGACTACCGGATAACGGGGACGCGAGGCACGGTGAATTATCTGGGCTTTGGTACCGTGATCAATCGTTACAGCAGTGGCGGTGGCATGAAAACCGATGGTTGGCTCGACTCGCGGGACATGGATATCAACCCCGACGGTACGTTGGAGATCATTGTCAGCCAGCGCCAGCAGCCGGGCAACTGGCTGCCCATGGGGCCCGAGACCAACTCGCTGAACGTGCGTCAGACGTTCCAGGATCGCCGTGGCGAGACGCGCGCGGAAATTCGCATAGAGCGTATCGGCGCGGAGCACGAGCGGCCCGAGCCGCTATCGCCGGAAAAGCTCGACCGTGCCTTGCAGGGCGCGGTGCAGTTCATGCGCAGCACCACCGGGCTGTTTGAAGGTTGGGCGGCGAGCTTCCTACCGACCCTGAATCAGGTGGCGCCAGCGGACCAAGCATTTTGCCAGGCCATTGGCGGCGACCCCAATATCTACTATTTTCACAGTGCCTGGGAGCTCGCACCGGACGAGGCGCTGTTGATTGAGGCGCCCGTGGTGCCGGCCTGTCAGACGTGGAACTTCGTGCTGCAGAACTGGTGGATGGAATCACTGGACTTCCGTTACCACCAGATTCACTTCAACAAACACACCGCCGCCTATGAAGAGGACGGCGGGGTGGTGATCGTGGTGGCGCACGAGAAGCCGCCGCAGGCGAACTGGGTGGAAACCGCGGGCCACCACACGGGCACCCTGTGCTGGCGCTGGATAGGTGCCAGTGAGCACCCGCCGGTACACGCCCGCGTGGTCAAGTTCAGCGAACTCGCCGGGCTTCCCGGCCGCCGCTGAGGCCGCGGCCTAGCTCCCCAGCAGGCGGGCGCGCGCCGCGGCGTATTCGCGCTGCAGGCGCGCTACCAGGTCACCCGCGGAGAGAATTTCCTTCACGGCGCCAATGCCCTGGCCGCAGCCCCAGATATCTTTCCAGGCCTTGGCGTCGCTGTTGCCGCCCGAGCCGAAGTTCATTGCAGACGGGTCACTTTCGGGCAGATTGTCCGGGTCCAGCCCGGCGGCCTCGATAGAGGGGCGCAGGTAATTGCCGTGGATTCCCGTGAACAGGTTGCTGTAGACAATGTCGCCGGCGCCGTGGTCGACAATGGCCTGCTTGTAGGCCTGCTCGGCATTGGCTTCTTTGGTGGCGATGAACGCCGAGCCGATATAGCCCAGGTCTGCCCCCATGGCCTGTGCGGCGAGGATGGCATCGCCAGTGGCGATTGAGCCGGAAAGCAGCAGCGGGCCGTCGAACCATTCCCGAATTTCCTGAATCAAGGCGATAGGCGACAGGGGGCCGGCGTGGCCACCGGCGCCGGAGGCCACGGCGATCAGGCCGTCCGCACCCTTCTCGATGGCTTTGTGGGCAAAACGGTTGTTGATCACATCGTGCAGCACGATCCCGCCATAACTGTGTACCGCCTCGTTTACCATTTCCTTCGCACCGAGAGAGGTAATGACAATGGGCACCTTGTACTTCACGCACATTTCCAGATCGTGCTGCAGACGGTCGTTGGAGCCGTGCACAATCTGGTTCACGGCAAACGGTGCCGCGGGTGTGTCGGGGTGTTCTGCGTCCCACGCCGCCAGTTCACGCGTGATTTTCTCCAGCCAGACGTCGAGCTGCTCCGCGGGCCGCGCATTCAGGGCCGGGAATGAACCGACGATGCCGGCCTTGCACTGGGCAATCACCAGGTCCGGGTTGGAAACGATGAACATGGGGGCGGCGACGGCGGGCAGGCGCAGTTTGTCTTGCAGAACAGCGGGTAGTGCCATGGGGTGAAACTCCATTACGGGTTGCAGTTTTATGCAATTTATTGCATATTTAATTGATATGCAACCTTTTGCATGAAAAGCGTTCCGGGTTTAAGCTGCCAAGCTCACGCCGCACGCGATACGAGGTACTCAGCAGCAGCCATGGCACTCTCTCACGCAATCATGACCGCCCTGTTGGAAGACGACATGTCGGGCTATGAACTGGCCAAGGCGTTCGATATCTCCCTGGGGTTGTTCTGGCGCGCCAGCCATCAACAGATCTACCAGGAACTGCACAAGCTGGCCGACCGCGGTTGGCTGCAGCGCGAAACGGTCGCCCAGGCGGGCAAGCCCGACAAGATCGTCTACGCGCTTACCGGCGCCGGGCGCAGCGCCATGGCGGAGTGGGTGATGGGCAATTCGCGCGTGCAGGAGGGCAAGGACGACCTGTTCGTCAAGTTGTACAACCTTGCCGAAAGCAACGCCGCGCATCTCGCGATGGAGATTGGCCAGCGTCGAGAGCAGATGATGCAGCGCCTCTATCTGTACGAAAAAATCCGCCGACGCCACTATGCAGACCCCACGGCCCTGCCGGTAAGGCGCAAGGGTGTGTTTCTGGCCCTGTTGGCAGGCATCCGTCAGGGAGAGCACTTTCTGGCCTGGTGTGACGAGGCTCAGGCCATTCTGGCAACGGTGGATGGCAAGGAAACTGATGGTGGCTGAATGCTCGGGGAGTAGGCGATCCCGAGCTACGCCGCCGACACGCCGTTGGCGCCCGCAGCTTTAGCGCCTGGCTGAAAGCCCGGCCGCAGCACGGGCGCCTGCCTCTATTTGAGCCCAATCCCCTGACCGAATTGCGGCGCTGTCCAGCATCCAGGTTCCACCGACACACAAGACGTTATCGAGCGCCAGGTAGTCTTTTACATTCGCCAGGTTGATGCCGCCTGTGGGGCAGAATTTAATCTGCGGCATGGGCCCGGCGATGGCTTTGAGCATGCGGGTGCCGCCAGCGGCTTCAGCCGGGAAAAACTTCATGCAGTGAATGCCATGTTCCAGAACTGTCATGGCCTCACTCGGCGTTGCCACACCGGGAAGCAACGGGGTGCCGCTTGCCGTTGCCGCCTTGAGCAGTGCGGCTGTTGTCCCGGGGCTAACAATAAATTCGGCACCGGCATCGACAGATGCCTGGAAGTCGCTCGCAGAGAGAACAGTGCCCGCACCCACGATCGCCCCGGGGACGTGTTTCTTGATGGCTGCAATGGCTGTCAGGCCGTGCTCGCTGCGCAAGGTGATTTCCAGCACTTTCAGTCCACCGCGCACCAGCGCCTCAGCCAGGGGCACGGCATCATCTGCGCGCTCGATGACGATAACGGGAATGACCGGGCTTGTGGTCAGTACAGTGTTCAATTGCTTCGTCATTGTGTTCGCTCGCGATGGGTGGAACGGGGTTTCGGGGTTTCTAGGGCGCCCAGTATACGGATACTTTGCTGCCAGCGCCGTGCAGCAAGGCGCTCACAGGCAGGCCGAGAGTGTCCCGGGAATGAAGTGCGGTTCGGTACACCTCGAGTTTCTCCTCGCCGGTAATCAGCAGGATAATGGTGTTGCAGGCGCGAATCGCGTTCAGTGTGAGCGTCATGCGTTCAGTGAGCTTGCCCGTCACCGCGCTTTCCCTGGCTTGGATAGGCGTGCATAACCGGGCGTTGTTCGCGTCAAGCGCATACGCCAGGTTCCCTGCATGAGGAAAAAGCGATGCGGTATGGCCGTCGGCCCCCAGCCCCAGAATACAGAGGTCGAAGGGGCAATGGATGCGCCTGTATCTCGTTTCGCACTCCACTGCGCCGTCCGTGGCAGTTGCAGCCGCGGTTTTCATACCGAAGAACGCGGCCTCGGATGCCCGGTTCTTGAGTAAGCTGTCGACGATAGCCGTCTCATTGCTTCCGGGCTGGCCGGGGTTTACCCAGCGCTCATCAACCAGGGCGATATCAACCTTTTCCCACGACAGTTCCTGACGCGAGAGCTGGCGATACAGGGGCAATGGGGTGCTGCCGCCCGAAACGAAAACCGTTGCGTGGTCATGTGCTTCGATGCCACGCCGCAAGACATTGGCGCAGTGTGTCGTGAGCGCCTCGAATAACTCGGCTCTCTGCGCGAAAAAGAACTCCTCAATCATCCGCGCAGACTTCCTCGATATCACCTGCGTTGTACCAGGCGTGGCAGTCCTCCGCGAGCAGTGCATCGGCTTCGTCGGGGCCCCAGGAGCCTGCGCGGTACAACTCCGGTGAGCTGGAGGAGGCTTGCCAGGCTTCAATGATGGGGTCAATCCAGGCCCATGCGGTGGAGACTTCCTTGCGGCTGATAAACAGGCTGGAGTTGTCGGCGGCAGCGTCCAGGATCAGGCGCTTATAGGCGCTACTGCGCAAATGTTTGTAGGTGTCGGAAAAGTTGAGGTTGAGAGCGGTGGGTTGCAACTGCATGTCCAACGTGTCCAGGTTTTTCGACATGAGACTCAGCTGAATGGATTCTTCGGGCTGCAGGCGAATCACCAGGCGATTGGGGTCCATTTTCCCGGCGCCGGCGCTGAAGACGCGGTGCGGAACCTCTTTAAACTGAATCATGATTTCCGCAAAGCGGGACTTCATGCGTTTGCCGGTACGTAAATAGAAAGGTACCCGCGCCCAGCGCCAATTGTCGATATAAACGCGCAGGGCAACGAAGGTTTCGGTTGCGCTATGGGTTGATCCCAGCTCCTCAAGGTATCCGGGCACCAGCTTGCCCTGATGGCCGCCCGCCACATATTGACCGCGGACCGTGTTTTTCATCACGTCGGCGCCGGTGATAGGGCGCAGGGCTTCCAGAACCTTGATCTTCTCCATTTGAATGTTTTCAGCATTCATGGTGTGTGGTGACTCCATCGCCACCAGACTCAAAAGCTGCAGCAGGTGGTTCTGCACCATGTCCCGCAGTGCCCCGGCCTCGTTATAGAACCCCGCTCTGCCTTCCAGTCCCACCGTCTCGGCAATGGTGATTTGCACATGGTCGATCGACTTTGCATCCCACAACTGCTCGAAAATCAAATTGGTAAACCGCAGCGCCAGCAGGTTCTGCACGGTTTCCTTTCCCAGGTAGTGGTCGATACGGTAAATGGATTTTTCTTCAAAATACGTGGCGATTTCGTTGTTGATGGCTTCGGCTGATTTTGCGTCGTAGCCCAGTGGTTTTTCCACCACCAGGCGGCTGTATTCTGAAATCAAGCCTTCTTCGCTCAGGTGCTTGCAGCAAGCACCAAATACGGCGGGTGGTGTGGCAAGGTAGAAGATGCGCGTGGCGTCCGGGAGGGTGTTCAGCGCACTTTTGAGCTCCTTCCACCCTGCGTCGCGGTTTGCAATGTCCAGCGTAACAGGGAACAGAAGCGTCTTGAACGCTGCCCATTTCGTGTCGTTGAATTCCTCGGCAACCAGAAACTCCTGCAGACTATCCTGGGCCGTTTCGAGATACCTTGCGGTCGCTTCTTCACTCCGCGTGGTGGTGAATATGCGCGTGCCCTCCGCCAGCTCTTCTGCGGTAAACGCTTTGTACAGCGCGGGTATCAGTTTGCGCAGGGCCAGGTCGCCTGAGCCGCCAAAAATCACGATATCGAACGGGTCTGTCATAACGGTATGGTCGTCTTCTACTGCTGAAACACACTAGCACCGTCTTCCGCGGCACTAACCTGGTTGCGAAACACCTGAAACATTTCTCGCCCCATCCCCTGGGTGGGCTGTCCGTCGCCTGGTATCGCCGGTCGGGAATCGAAATCCGCTGCGTGTACATTCAGCGCTCCCGCCTCGGCGTCCAGCTCAATGGTGTCGCCGTCCCGGAGTTTTGCGATCGGGCCCTGATCCAGTGCTTCCGGGGATAAATGTATCGCGGCGGGAATCTTGCCCGAAGCGCCAGACATTCTGCCATCGGTTACGAGGGCAACCTTGAAGCCCCTGTCCTGCAATATACCCAGATACGGCACGAGTTTATGCAGTTCCGGCATGCCGTTGGCTTTGGGGCCCTGAAAGCGGACCACTGCGACAAAGTCCCGCTCGAGTTCCCCGGCTTCAAACTTTTCTTTCAGTTCGTCCTGGTGCGAGAGAACCACCGCAGGCGCGCGCAACTTCTGGTGTGATTTGGCGACCGCAGACACCTTGATGATGGAGCGCCCCAGGTTGCCGGTCAGCAATTTGAGTCCACCCTCCGGGCTGAAAGGTGTTTTTATACTGGCAAGCACCTGCGGGTCCGCCGACGCGGTAGCACCCGGTTTCCATTCAAGCGGTTCATCGTGGCCGCCGGGGTTGAAGAAGGGTTCGCTGCAATAGGCTGTTAACCCCCCCTGGCCGAGAATCGTCTTGACGTCATCATGGAGTAGCCCGCCGCTTAATAACTCGCGCACGAGCAATGGCATGCCACCGGCGGCTTGAAAATGGTTCACGTCCGCCTCGCCATTCGGGTAGATGCGACAGAGCAGGGGCACTACTGACGAGAGCTCCGACATGTCTTGCCAGTTGATCAAGATGCCGGCAGCTCGCGCGATCGCAATGAGGTGAATGGCGTGGTTGGTAGAGCCGCCGGTTGCCAGCAGCCCTACGATAGCATTGACCAGACTGCGCTCATTGACAATATCCGCCAGCGGTGTGAACGCGTCCCCCTGTTTAGTGATTTTGGCGAGCTGTTTGACTGCTGCCGCCGTCAGCGCGTCGCGCATTTCGGTGCCGGGATTGATGAAGGAGCTTCCAGGCAGGTGTAGCCCCATGATTTCCATCAACATCTGGTTGCTGTTGGCGGTGCCGTAGAATGTGCATGTGCCGGGGCTGTGGTAGGACTCGCTTTCGGCCTTGAGCAGCGCATCGCGGCCAACCTTGCCTTCAGCATACAACTGGCGCACCCGAATTTTTTCCTTGTTGGGCAAGCCTGAAGGCATGGGCCCGGCAGGAATGAATACGGTGGGAAGGTGGCCAAAAGAGAGTGCGCCAATCAGCAGGCCGGGCACAATTTTGTCGCACACACCCAGGCACAGTACGCCGTCGAACATATCGTGGGAGAGTGCCACGCCGGTCGCCATGGCGATCACATCACGGCTGAACAGCGACAGCTCCATGCCGTCGCGACCCTGGGTTACACCATCGCACATGGCGGGTACCCCGCCCGCGAACTGGGCAACCGCATTCGCGTCACGTGCGGCCCGTTTGATGATGTCCGGAAAATCAACGTAGGGTTGGTGCGCAGACAGCATCTCGTTGTACGCTGAGACAATACCCAGGTTGGCGGCGCGGTCGGAGGCCAGCAGCGACTTGCCTTCGTCATTGCAGGCTGCCATGGCGTGGGCGATATTGCCGCAGGACAGCCGCTTGCGGCTCACCTCTTGCTGGCTCGCAGTGTCTACCTTGTCCAGGTAGCGCTTGCGGCTATCGCGGCTCCGTTCATGGATACGATCGGTGACAGACTCGATGGTTGAATGCAGCATAAAATACTCAAAACGCGAGAGGGGCGTAACAAGTATAGGCAGAGAGGAGGGGCTATTGGCAAGCAATCGCCTATGGACCTTGCCTTCACTGCACGGAATCCAGGCTCTGCGCGCATTGAAACGCAGCGGCGGTGACAGCCGCCGCCATGATGGCCCGCGAACCCGGAATGCTGCGGTGAGGCCTGCTCCGTGCGCCTGCGTCAGGATGCCAGTTCAGCGTGTGCGGCGGCAAAAGCACTCAGTGCCTGCTCAATATCGTCTGCACTCAGCGCTGCCGACATCTGCGTGCGAATGCGCGCCTTGCCTTTCGGCACTACCGGGAAGGAGAAGGCAACCACGTAAACGCCGCGGGCGAGCATGGCATCGGCAAACTTCGCTGCCGTTGCTGCATCGTGCAGCATAACGGGCACGATGGGGTGCTCCCCCGGCAACAGCTCAAAGCCCAGTGTTTCGAGTCCCTCCCGAAAGCGGGCAGTATTCTCGATCAGCTGCCGGCGCAGGTCCGGTTCGGATTCCACCAGTTCCAGTGCCTTGATTGCGCCGGCTACGACCGGTGGGGCTACCGTGTTGGAGAAAAGATAGGGGCGTGAGCGCTGGCGCAGGAGGTCCACCACCTCTTGTCGCGCAGCGGTGTAGCCGCCGCTGGCGCCACCGAGGGCTTTGCCCAGGGTGCCAGTGATGATGTCCACGCGGTCCATGCAGCCGCGGTATTCGTGTGTGCCTTTGCCGTTGGCGCCGAGAAAGCCGGTAGCGTGACAGTCGTCGAAATGCACCAGCGCGCCATAGCGCTCGGCGAGATCGCAGATCTCATCCAGGCGCGCGATATAGCCGTCCATGGAAAACACACCGTCGGTGGTGATCAACTTGAAACGGGCACCGGCGGCGTCTGCCGCCTGTAGCTGTGCTTCCAGGTCGCCCATGTCGTTGTTGCGGTAGCGGAAGCGCTGCGCCTTGCACAGGCGTATGCCGTCGATGATGCTGGCATGGTTGAGTTCATCGGAGATCACCGCATCCTCTGCACCGAGGAGGGTTTCGAACAGGCCGCCATTGGCGTCGAAACAGGAGGGGTAGAGGATGGTGTCGTCCATACCGAGAAATGCAGACAGCCTCTGTTCCAGCTGTTTGTGCAGGGTTTGCGTGCCGCAGATGAAACGCACGGAAGCCATGCCATAGCCCCACTCGCGCAGGCCCTCGGCCGCGGCAGCATTCACGGCGGGGTGTTGGGCAAGGCCGAGATAGTTGTTGGCGCAGAGGTTCAGCACCTCCCGCTCTGCCACACCTACGTGCGCGCCCTGGGGCGTTGTGATGAGACGCTCGTGCTTGGTCAGCCCCGCGGACTCGATATCGGCCAGCTGGCCGGCCAGGTGTTCCTGAAATGCGCTGTACATGGTGTTTCAGTCCTCCCAGTTCAGTACGACTTTGCTCGCCTCGCCGGAGCTCATCACATCGAAACCGTGTTGAAAGTCGCGGAAGCTCATGCGGTGGGTAATCACGGGCGAAATATCCAGCCCGGACTCGATCATGACCGACATTTTGTACCAGGTTTCGTACATCTCCCGGCCGTAGATACCTTTCAGGGTGAGCATGTTGAAGATGACCGTGTTCCAGTCTATCGCTGTGTTCTCGCTGGGGATGCCCAGCATCGCCACCTTGCCCCCGTGACACATATTGGCCAGCAGATCGCGAAACGCCTGCGGGTTGCCGGACATTTCCAGGCCCACATCAAAGCCTTCGTCCATGCCCAGCGATTGCTGGACATCGGCAATGCTCTCGCGGGTCACGTTTACGGTGCGTGTAGCGCCCAGGGTGGCAGCGAGTTCCAGGCGTTTATCGATCACGTCGGTGATCACCACGTGGCGCGCACCGGCATGCTTGCACACAGCAGCGGCCATGGCACCGATAGGCCCGGCACCTGTGATGAGCACGTCCTCCCCGAGCAGGTCGAATTGCAATGCGGTGTGGACGGCGTTGCCGAAGGGGTCGAACAGGGCAGCGACATCAAGATCTATCCCTGCTGAATGCTCCCACACGTTGGACATGGGTAGAGCCATGTACTCGGCGAAAGCGCCGGAGCGGTCCACCCCGATGCCGCTGGTTTTAGCGCACAGGTGACGGCGGCCGGCCATGCAGTTGCGACAGCGGCCACAGACCACGTGGCCCTCGCCGGAGACAATCTGGCCAGGGTGGAAGTCCACTACGTTGGAGCCGACTTCAACGATCTCGCCGACGAACTCGTGGCCGACGATCATGGGAACTGGCACCGTTTTCTGCGCCCAGGCATCCCAGTGGAAAATGTGCATGTCCGTGCCGCAGATGGCGGTGCGCTTGACCTTGATCAGCACGTCATTGATGCCGAATGCCGGTTCCGGTACCTCCTCCAGCCAGAGGCCGGGACGTGCTTCTTTCTTGACCAGTGCTTGCATAACGGTATTTCACTATAGTGGAATTTATCCGGTATAGTAGATGGGTAATATCCCGGATACAAGAAATCCTTCTACTAAACTGGAAAATTGCATGTCCAAATCAGCGCTGGACCCCGCCAGCAAGGTCTTGTGTGAGCGGGTCACCGAACTGCGCCAGGTTCACGGGTTCACACTCGATCAGCTGGCAGCTGCGTCCGGCGTCAGCCGCTCCATGTTGAGCCAGATTGAGCGCGGTCAGGCCAACCCAACGCTGGCGGTAACCTTCCGTATCGCCCAGGCCTTCGGACTCAGTATAGGCGAACTGGTGGATGACCCGCTGGCCAGTGGCCTGATTGAAGTAGTGAGGGCGGACGACCCCTCCAGCCTGTTCCGTGCCGATGACGAATGCCAGATTCGCACACTGTCGCCACTGCATATGGAAAAACACGTGGAATTCTACGAATTGCTCCTGCAGCCCGGTGCGAGCCTCGACAGCTCGCCGCATTACAGCGGTACGCGCGAACTGTTGACCCTGGCGGCGGGTGCGGCACAGGTGGTGGCGGGAAACACCGAGTGCCAGCTGGCGGCCGGCGACTCGGCGCATTACCGGGCGGATGTGGAGCACAGCATTCAGTCGCTGGGTGACACACCGCTGCGGGGCTACCTGGTGGTGACCTACAAGTAACGGCGGATCCCTGCGCGGCCCGGCCTACGCGGCCCGGCCCGGCCTGCGCGGCGCGGCCTAACTACATAAACTCTGTGCGGGGGGCGTGGTCTGCGCAGGCGCGTTCGCATGCATTGCGCAGGCGCATCTGGTATATCAACTGCTCGAATAATTTAAGCAGGAGACGGATATGCAGGATCTCGATTTCACAGGGAAGATCGTTCTGGTTACCGGTGGCGGTGCCGGTATTGGCCGTGCCATTGTAGAAGCTTTCGCGACACGTGGCGCACACTTGGTCGTTGCCGAGAAAGATGCCGACCGCTGTGCCGACCTGCAGGCGGCTCTGGATGCCAGTGCAACCGAAGCGCTGGTGTCGCAGACCGATGTCTGCGACCGGGCAGCTGTCGATGCGCTGATGGCCCAGGTGCAAGCGCGCTTTGGCGGCCTGGATGTGCTGGTGAACAACGTGGGTGATTTCCTCGGCATCATCAAACCGTTTGCGGCCTGCACCGATGAAGACCTTGAGCAGCTGTACGGCGTCAACCTGAAACATATTTTCACGGTCACCCGCGCCGCTATCCCACTGCTGCAGTCCCGCGGTCGCGGCGGCAGCATCATCAGCATCTCCTCCATCGAGGCGTTCCGCGGCATTCCCATGGTAACGACCTACTGTGCCTTCAAACACGCGATAACCGGCTTCACCCGCAGCCTGGCGCTGGAGCTCGGTCCGGATGGCATCCGCGTCAACGCCATTGCCCCGGAAACCACCGAGACCGCGCAGGTGCGGCCTTCGGAGTTGATTGCACCCGAGCATCAGGCGCATACCCGTCGCTGGATACCGCTGGAGCGCTTTGGTACACCGGAGGACGCCGCGGGTTGCGCGCTGTTTCTGGCTTCCGGGCTGTCGGCCTGGGTGACCGGCACGACAATTAATCTCGATGGCGGTGCACTCGCGGCGGCCGGCTGGTATCGTGACCCCAATGATCTGTGGACCAATGTACCGGTGGTATCCGGCAACGGGTTCAACTTCTGACGGTTCGCCCCCGGGTGCGACCAAACCTGAGAGAGGATTTTCGTGACCGAGCCAACATCGGGCGCTGTGCCGCGCGCCTATATTCTGTCATTCCAGTGTCCGGACCGACTCGGTGTCGTGGCGCGTTACTCCCAGCTGTTTCTGGAAGCGGGCGCCTTCATCACCGAGATTTCCAATTTCAGTGACCCGGTAAGCGGTACCTTCCATTTGCGGTGTGTCTTCGATGATCGCGCGATGACGGTGCCCTTTACCGAGTTCAGTCGGCGTTTTGCGCTGCTCGCCGACGATATGGGCATGCGCTATCGGCTGCGACCGGCGGACGAACTGCCGCGTGTGCTGCTGGCGGTTTCCCGCTACGACCACTGCCTGGTGGCGCTGCTGACCAAGTGGCGCGCTGGTGCACTGCCGGCCACGCTCGTTGGCGTGGTCAGCAATCACGAAGACTGCCGCGAACTGGTGGAATGGTACGGGCTGCCCTATCACTACCTGCCAGTCAGCCCGGAACAGAAGGCGGTGCAGGAGTCGAAGTTGCTGCAACTGTTTCGCGAACAGCAGGCTGACCTGCTGGTGCTGGCGCGCTATATGCAAATCCTCTCGGATGCGTTGTGTACTGAACTCGCAGGGCGCGCGATCAACATCCACCACTCTTTCCTGCCCGGTTTCAAGGGCGCCCGACCCTATCACCAGGCCTATGATCGTGGGGTAAAAGTCATCGGGGCCACGGCACACTACGTCACGTCGGATCTCGATGAAGGCCCGATTATCGCCCAGGAAGTGAAGGCGATTGACCACCAGGTCTCGGTGGAGCAGATGATTCACCTGGGGCACGATACCGAGGCGACGGCGCTGTCGCATGCGGTGCGGCTGCATTGCGAGGAGCGAGTGCAACTGAACGGACAGCGCACGGTAATCCTCTAGGCGGTCTACCGGTCTCCCAGAGCCCCTCCGGCGGACCACGATTGAGGCTGCATCGCAGCGGCGTGAGGGGCGGGCAGCTGTACCCGCAGTGCCTCGCCTGTGGTAATCTGCCGGCTGACTTTTTGGAGGTAACGCATGAACGCGCACACGGTTCGCTCTTTGGCCACGCTTGCGGTTGTATCCGCGCTGGTGGCAGGCTGTACCTGGGTCAAAATCCCGGATGACGCGCGAGCCCTGCCCCTGCTGGAAGCTTCTGAAGTGGCGCAGTGCAAACGCCTTGGCAGCATTACCACGAACGTGGCGTGGAAAGTGGCGGGCATTGAGCGCGGCGAAAACAAGGTTCGGGTTGAACTCGACAACCTCGCGCGCGAACGTGCACTGACGATGGGTGGAAATGCGGTTGTACGTGAATCCATTCACGAAGGTACCGGCGACTACACGGCGTGGATGTGTCCCTGACCTGGTACATACACCGGTCCGGTAAGCCGCTGTAGCGGTGTGACACCGGCTTTCCACTGCTCCGGCCCAGGCAGCGCAGGCAACTATGTACCTTCAGTATTTCGGCCTCAGTGAAACCCCCTTCTCGATCGCGGTAAATCCGCGCTATCTGTTCATGAGTCCTCGGCACCGCGATGCGCTGGCGCACCTGCTCTACGGTGTGGGCAGTGGCGGGGGCTTTATTCTGCTCACCGGCGAGGTGGGTACCGGCAAGACCACAATCAACCGCTGCCTGCTGGAGCAACTGCCGCCCGATACCGATATCGCCATTGTGCTGAACCCGGCCTTGAATGCGCAGGAGTTGCTTGCCACCGTGTGCGATGAGTTGGGCATTGCCTACGACGGCAACCAGCCTTCGCTGAAAACCCTCACCGACAGCCTGCATAGCTACCTGCTGGAGAACCACGCCCAGGGGCGCAAGACGGTGCTGTTGATCGATGAGGCACAGCATCTTGATTTTGATGTGCTGGAGCAGATTCGCCTGCTGACCAACCTCGAAACGCACAGCGAGAAACTGCTGCAAATTGTGTTGATTGGCCAGCCTGAGCTCGCGCAGCTGCTGCAGCGGCCTGAACTGCGTCAGCTCAACCAGCGCATCACCGCGCGCTACACGCTGGCGCCGCTGAACCCGGCGGAAACCGCAGCGTATATTCGTCACCGGTTGCAGATTGCCGGCCTGCCGGCTGGCCGCGAGCTGTTTCCGCCGGACGTGGTGCGTGGGATTCACCGCGCGACTCGCGGTATTCCCCGGTTGATCAATGTACTGTGCGATCGTATTTTGCTGGGCACGTATGGTCGCAACCGGACACAGGCCGACCGGCAGGTGCTGGCGCAGGCCATTGCAGAGGTACTGGGGGAAGAGGGCCCGGCATCGCGTCGGCGGCAGCAGTTGCGTGTTGTAGCAGCGGCTGCCGGGATCATGTTGCTGATCGCAGCGGTGTGGTGGCTGGCACGAGTCGGCCAGCCCGCGGTGCCAGTGGTTGCACCGGCACCGGTGCCGACACAGGCCCCCGCACCTGCGGCCCCCGCTGCGACCGATGTCGGCAAGGATGCTGCAGCATTGCCTGCCACGCCGGCTGCGGCCGTGGCCTCGCCCACACCTTCCTGGGAACTTGCCCCGGCGCAGGGCCTGCAAGCGCTCTGGCAGTTGCAGGCGGCGGGGCCGGCTCCGCCGCTGGAACTTCTCTGTGACGACAGTGTGCGCTTTCCCCTGAGCTGCCACCGCGGTACCGCCGACACCTGGCAGGACGTGATCGCACTCAACCGGCCGGTGCTCCTGGACCTGATTACCGCGGATCGCTTTGCGGCTGCCGCAGTGTTCCTGGGGGAGGCTGCGGGCAACGCCCTGTTGTGGTCGGAAGCGGGGCTGCAGCGCGTGCCTTTCACGCAGCTGGCGCCGCGCTGGCGGGGTGCTTACCGGTTGCTCTGGCGTCCTCCGGAGGGGTTCTCCGGCCCGGTGGGTCGGGCGGACTCGGGCCCTGTCGTGGCCGATATCGCCGGCCTGTTTGCCAAGCTCGATGGTCAGGCCACACCGCTCTCTACCGGCGCGTACTCACTCGCGCTGGCGGAGCGTGTGCGCCTGTTTCAGGCCAGCCAGCAGCTGCGCGCTGACGGGGTGGTGGGCGAGCAGACTCTGCTGCGCCTGAATATTCTGGCCGGACGCGACCTGACCGCGGCGGAGGCGGCCCAACGGCTCGCGGCAGAGGCGGCAGGGCAATGAGTGGCCGCGCCGCAGTGAAGGAGCATCGCCAGTGTCATTGATCCTGGAAGCGCTGAACCGCTCGCGCCGTGAGCAGCAGAATGCGAGCCCGGTACCGGGCGTGGACAGCGTGCATTTTGAACCCGAAGCCAACTGGCGTAGTGCGCGCTGGCTGTGGCTGTTAGCCGCTGCCGGCCTGATATTGCTTGCCGGTTTCCTGCTCGGCGGGCTGTTCAACCGTGCTGAAGGTCCAGCAGTGCAGTCAGCTCCCGAACACGCCGAGGTGACATCATCGACGGCAGTGCAGTCAGACGGAGTGCCGCCGACGTCTGTAGACGCGGCCGCGCCGATTTCTGTAGAGCCTGTAGGCGCCGGGTATGCCGCTGCCAGCGCCGTGCAGCCTAATGCGCCGACACCAGCCGCGGTCGAAAGTAGCGCAGCGGAACCGTCCCCTGAACCCCAAGCCAGCGCGGATGATGTAAGCGCGCTGTATGCCGGTACCTCTCCGGCCGTGCAGGAAGCGCCTGTGGCAACGCCACCGGCGACCGTGAGCGACGAGCGTGCGCTGAAGGACGCCGCGGCGAGCCCGACCGAGACGAAGCCATCCACGGAGACGGAGAGCAGCGTGGATATTGCGGCCCTGGCGGCCGCGGCCGAGCAGGCCCTGGAAGACGTGCGGTTGGCGGAACACCCGGCGCCTTTTCTCGGCGAGCTGTCGCAGCAGCGCAAGGATGCCATTCCAACCCTGATGTATTTGCAGCACGATTACCGTCAGGACGGCGGCTCCAGCGTGACAATCAACGGTCAGCAGGCATCCGCCGGGCAGTCGGTGGGGCGCGGCGTTCGGGTAGAGGAGGTGTTGCCCGATTCTGTTGTGCTCAGTCAGGATGGGGAGCAGTTTCGCCTGCGTGCCTTGAACAGCTGGGTCAACCTGTAAGCGCTAGCCGCCAGCTCAGTCCTCACGCTGTAACACGAGCGGCAGCAGCATATCGCGTTCAAAGTCCATGGCGAGGGCCTGGTACGCGCGTTGCCAGGCGAGTGCAGAATGGCGGCAGGCGGCTTGTCGTAATGCTTCGTGCCCCAGCTGCGCGAGGGCGGCAAAGGCCTTCTGCAGCCTGATCTGCACAGCGAGGTTGGCGGCGCCATCGCGGGCAATGGACCCAAATACGTCTTCAAGCAGGTCATCGACTGCCAGTGTGGGAAACCACACCCTGGCATCCGGGGTCGATGAATCACCCTCATCTTCCGCCTCCGTTGTCGCCCAGGTTGACAGCGCCCTGGTGGCGCGCCCGATGACATCAATGGCGGTGCCGGGGTCGTTGACGCCGGGTGACAGTGCGCGCGAGGCAATTTCCCCCAGTACGATCAAGCCAAAACGCGGGTCGTAGTCAAACGTGCGCGTCGTGCCCATGGAAAATGCAGCCCTGATCGTGTCGATGATCACGTCCGAACAGGGGGCCCCGGCCACGCAGGCCAGTGGCGTGCGCAAGTGCGCGAACGTGCCCGGTTCCACCCGCACGTAGATTTCCACACCGTGCTCGGCACTGCACTGCAGCAACGCCGCGACATCGATGTGTTCTACGTAGCCCAGCTGATCTGTCAGCACCTGCTCTGCAGTCGCGGGAATACGTGCGGCAACATCGTCGCAGGGGCGCGCACCAATGCCGGGGAAGCGCGCCCGTCCTGTCAGGGCGCGGGTGGCGGCTGCCTCTACCCGCTCTACCGTCGACGTCACCTTGGCCAGCTCGGATAGGTGCTCAATCCAGCGTATCAGCGCGATCACAATCAAGGTGATGATCATGACGGTCATCAGGAACAGCACAATGTGCCCGTGGTCGCCGTAGATGCCGGCATTCAACGCAACCAGGCCAATGAGGCTGAACAGAAACGTACCGATAAACACGCTGAGGGCGTGCCGCGATACCTCGTTGTCCATAACCAGGGCCGTGGCGCGCGGTGAGGTGCTCACCGTCACCGAGCCGTGCGCGGTGACCAGGGTGGCCAGTGAGAAGGTGGCAACTGCGAGCATGCTGGACGCCAGGATGTTGAGAATGCGCCCCACTGCATCGGGTGTCACCAGGCCGGACATGTGCGGTGGAATCCAGGGTGCAAGCCAGATGCCGAGCAACACCGAAAATAGCCCGGCAAACGTGTAGAGCAGGGCGATCAGCCACAGCTTGCGGGAGACCTTGCGTTGTAGCCATTGCCAGCGTCCGGTCAGCTTCATGTCCGGTGCTCCCGTGTCTCAGCGTCCCCGGGGTGTGGTCGCCTGTGTTCAGCTCGCGCGGTTCGGTTCACAGCGGTGGATGATGCGGAGTACACTTCAGGCATGGGCAGCACTTCCCTGGCGGCAGATGAAGCAGGTCACGCTTCCTTATGCATCAGGATGGGCCGGATTTCAATCACAGAATGCGCAGGCTTTCCCGGCCCGACGCAGTCCAGGGGACCCCGAGCATGGAATGGATACATCGCCACGCCACCATCAATGGCATCCGTATGCACTACGTTGAACAGGGCTCGGGCATGCCGGTGGTGCTGTGTCATGGTTTTCCCCATCTCTGGTTCAGCTGGCACCGACAGATCAGCGCGCTGGCGCAGGCCGGTTATCGTGTGATTGCACCGGATATGCGTGGCATGGGGCAGACCGATGCGCCGACGGCGGTGGAAGCCTACGATATTGACCACATCACCGCCGACCTGCTCGGGCTGCTGGAACACCTGGGTGAACCGCGTGCCGTGTTCGCCGGCCTGGATTTCGGCGCCTTCGCGGTCTACGACCTGGCCCTGCGTCATCCCGAGCAAGTGATCGCGGTCATTGGCCTGGAAAACCCGGCGGCCCCGCACAACCCCGACGAGCCGCCGCTGACCGAATACCGCCGCATGGGCGAGCAACACTTTCTGCACATCGAGTATTTCCGCGAGCCGCCACGCGCTGACCGGGAGCTGGCCGCGGAACCACGACGCTTCCTGCACAAGGTGTTTCACACCCTGAGCGGTGCCTGCAATTACTTCGAGATGTTTCAACATCCCCCCGGCACGTCGTACATCGATGCCATGGAGGAGCCGCCGCCTTTACCCTGGCCGTGGCTCTCCGAGCTGGAGCTGGAATTTTTCGTGTCCGAATACAGCCGCAGCGGCTTCACCGGTGGCCTCAATTGGTATCGGGCATTTGACCTGAAATGGGCGCAACGCAAACCGTTCGAAGGCGTGCAGAGCGAGGTGCCAGCGTATTTCCTCGGCAGTGAGCACGATGTGGATCTGGAGGGGTTTCATGGCGACGACCCAATCGGCCAGATTCGCGCCATATTCCCCCGGCTGCGCACTGTACGCATGATCCCGGGCGCAGGGCACATGGTGCAGCTGGAAGCCTCGGCAGCGGTCAATGAGATTTTGCTCGAGTACCTGGCAGATATCGTGGCGCAGGACACGCTGCCGGCTGACTGAACGGGCTGCGCTGCTGGAAGCCCTGCGCAGGCTATGCTAGCTCAGTGCAGGGTGAGCTGCAGACCTTCCTTGCCGAGTAGCGATACTTCCTGCTCCAGTTCCCGCGCTGTCAGCGGATGGCGTTGCAGCCATTCGGGCGGAAACTCCAGGCCAATCGTGTTTTCGTGCGCGTGCACCGCAAAGTCGGGCAGCGCCTCCAACTGTTCCACGTACTTGAACAGCAGCGCCAGCCGAAACAGGGTGATCAGGCGCAATAACCGGGGGCGGTCGGCGTCGGTGACTGCGGCCCACAGGGGGTGGTCCAGTTTGCCGCGCTGGGTGGCGGCAAGCAGTGCCATCTGCTCCTGCTCTTCCTGCGAAAAGCCTGGCAGGTCGGCGTTCTGCAGCAGGTAGGCGGTATGTCGCTGGTAGTGCTTGTGCGAGATCGCCATGCCCACCTCATGGGTGAGTGCCGTGCGCTCGAGCAGATCCCGGTCGGTCTTGCGCAGTGACCAGCCTTCGCGGCTGGCGTTGAACAGCGTGCGCGCGCGCCGCGCCATCAGCTCGCCCATCACCTTGTCCACACTGTAGCGCTGCATCAAGGCGTTAATGGTGCGTTCGCGCACATCCTCGTGCCCCAGTCGCCCCATCAGGTCGTAGATCACGCCTTCGCGCAAGGCGCCACGCGAGGTGCGCAGGCGTGTAATGCCAAGCTCGTCGAACAGGGCGCTGGTAATTGCCACGCCGGCGGCGATAACGTTGCGGCGCTGGCTGCTCAGCCCCTCCAGTTCGATGGCATCAAAGTGCTTGAACTGCAGCAGGCGCTTTTCCAGCCGGGAAAGCGCCTTGCGCGTAATGCCGCCATCGCTCCACCCGTGGCTGACAAGCACTGACTCAATGGCTTGCAGGGTGCCCGAGGAACCCACGCATTCCGCCCAGTGGCGAGAGTGGAAGTGGTAGCGGATGTGAGAGACTTCGAGCCTCGCCCGTTCGTAGGCCGTGCGGTAGTTGCTGCGGCTCACCTTGCCGTTGGCAAAGCAGATGTCGGAAAAGGATACGCAGCCCATTTGCAGGCTCTCCAGCCGCTGCGGCTCAAAGCGCTGGCCAATGATCAGCTCGGTGCTGCCGCCGCCGATGTCGATCACCAGTCGTGACTGGGCGTCGTCCGCCAGGGTGTGGGCGACACCCAGGTATACCAGCCGCGCTTCCTCCCTGCCGTAAACCACGTCGACGGGCGCGCCGAGGATGCGCTGTGCGGGCAGGGTGAACTCCCGACGATTATCCGCCATGCGCAGGGCGTTGGTGCCGACCACGCGGATTCTTTCCGGGTCCACGCTGCCCAGCATCTGGGCGAAGCGGGCGAGGCAATCTAGGCCTCGCGCGATGGCTTCTGCGGACAGTTTGCCATCCACCAGGCCGGCGCCCAGCTGGACTTTCTCTGCCAGCGCCTCCACCGGGCGCATTTCGCCGTGTTCCACCCGCGCGACGATCAGGTGGAAAGAATTGCTACCGAGGTCGATAGCCGCCAGCAGGCTGCCATCGGCGAGCGGCGGTTGTAGGGGCTGCGACAAGAGGTGCGACTCCGCAGAGAATTGCCGAAAGAACCATGATACCGGATGCCCGGAGCATGCGCACGGGGGAAGCGAGTCAGGCGAGGGCGTAGGCGGTGATGAGTAACGCTACAAGGCCAATAGTGGCGCTGCGCTTAACGACGCCCGGCGTTGTGCGCGAGAGCTCGCCAAGCGGGTCACCGCCGGCGTGCACGCGGGCGATGACGGGCCATTCGATGGCGCCGGCAAAGGCGAGGCTGCCCACACTGGCTGCCAGCAAGGCAATGCTGCAGGGCGTTGCCGGTGGAATGTTAATCGCGAACAATGCGATGGCGACCAGGGAGCCCAGCGTACCGGCGTAACTCATGACGAGAAACTGATGCCGGTTGTTGCTTTTGAAGTCCCACTCGAAGGCAAACAGGGCGAGGCGTGCCGGACGGCTGTGTTGGCCTCGCGCGGCAAGGGCTCCGAGGTAATGAAACCATTCGTGCACCAGGGTGCAAATGATGCCGCCCGCCGCAGCGCCACTCACCACGCCCAGCACAGCGGCGAGTATGAGTGATGAGGACTGGTACCAGTTATTTGCCGCTGCGAACAGCGCCAACAGTATTAATGCCAGCGCCGCATGCGCAGCTGCGACCGTACGGATTTGGATGCCGTCCCGGGTGTTGACGGTGGGTTCCAGAATATTGTCCATGGTGCTTCCCGCTCAGGTAAGACCGATGGAGAGTGTACGCGCTTCCGTGCTGTCTGGATGCGCTGCTGGCGCGGTTGTTATTTGCGGCCTGCGCCGGAGGGACGTGCGGCATAGCCGCCCGGTTGTCCGCTGATGCCCGATTGGATGTTCTGGATCTTGCCCCCGGTCTTCAAGAAAGCGCGCGTTTGTTCTTCGATCGAATTCGAGGTTTCTACCGCCGCGGGCTGTTTTTTCTTGGCGGGCGCGCGTTGTGGCTTGGCAGACATATCAGGGTCTCTTCAGGCTGGACGGCCGGCCAGTATATCACAGACGGCTGCGACGCGCTCCAGATCGTTGAGATGCGCCTTGAGAGGGTCAGTCGACGACCACACGTCGTGGCACCCGCGCAGGCATGCGGGTCAGCAGTTCGTAGCCGATGGTTTGCGCGTGCTCTGCAACCTCGCCAACCGGCAGCCCGTTGCCCCAGAGCACCACGGGGTCACCGATCGCCACAGGCGGTAGATCGGTGACGTCCACGGTGATCATATCCATGGACACACGGCCCGCCAGTGCGGCGCGATGGCCGTTGACCAGCACCGGGGTACCGTTGCCCGCACCGCGCGGGTAGCCGTCACCGTAGCCCACAGTAACGGTGGCAATGCGCGAGGGCCGCGTGGCCTGCCACGTGGCGCCATAGCCGACGCACTCGCCAGCTTCCACCTCGCGCAGGGAGATTACGCTGGAAGCCAGGGTCATCACCGGGCGCAGCGTGTCGGCCTGGGGGTGGGGTACAGTGAACGGGGAGTTGCCCCAGAGCATGAAACCCGGGCGAATCCAGTCGTAGTGGCTGGCCGGCCAGGCCAGGGTGGCGGGCGAGTTCGCGGCACTGCGCACACCCGCAAGCGGTCCGGTCAGTTGCTCAAAGCGCTCGAGCTGCACGGCGGTGGCGGGATGGTCCAGCTGGTCGGCGCAGGCGAAGTGTGTTGTGAGTACAGGTGGCCCCGCGAGCTTGCCGCAGGCCAGCAGGCGGCGATGGAGCTCCGCGACCTGTCCCGGTGGTGCGCCCAGGCGGTGCATACCGGTATCGATTTTCAGCCAGCAGTGCACAGGCGCTGGCAACGTGGCCTGCTCCAACCATGCGACCTGTGTGGCGTTATCGATGGTCAACCACAGCTGCTGCTCGGCGGCGAGTGGCAGCTCATCGGGGTGAAATACACCCTGCAACAGTAGCAGCGGGCATTGGATACCTGCGCCACGCAGTTCCAGTGCCTCCTCCAGGGAGGCCACCGCCAGTGCGTCTGCCAGCGGTTCCAGGGCGCGGGCCATGGTAATGGCACCGTGGCCGTAGGCGTTGGCCTTGACCACCGCCATGAGGCTCGATTGTGGCGCCAGCGTGCGCGCGAGCGCCAGGTTGTGGCGCAGCGCGGCCAGGTCCAGGCGCGCTTCGCAGGGGCGTGCCATCAGTAGTCGTACCGGTGCCGGGCAAACAGCGTTTGCGCGGCCAGCCAGACATCGCCGACCTGGCCATCGCCCACGGGCTGGTCGTCTATGGAAAGCACCGGGGCAACTTCTTTGCTGGAGCTGGTCAGCCACACCTCATCGGCGCTGTGGACCTCCTGCATGGTCACGATGCGTTCGCTCACTGGAATACTGCTGTGCTTGCGCAGGATGTCCAGCAGCATGAGTCGGGTGATGCCGGGCAGTTTCTGGTGATCCAGGGGCGGCGTTGCCACTGCACCGTCCTTCACGATAAATACGTTGCACGCAGCGGCCTCGGTCAATTCACCGGCCTCGTTGTAAAGCAGGGTTTCTCCGTGGCCGCGGCTGTGGCCGTGCTGGTAGTGCATCACGTTGCCAAGCAAGGCGGTGGATTTGATGTTGCAGCGTCGCCAGCGCAGGTCTTCCGTGGTGGAAACGTGAAAGCTGCGCGCGGCGGCCTTGTCGGGCGCCGGAGGCGGCGCGATATCAAAAACAAAGGCATAGCGCGTTGCCGCGATGTTTTCGGGATAGGCATGGTTGCGCCGCAGATCCGCACCGCGGCTGATGTGAAAATACAGCCCGAGATTGCCGCCGCCGTTGCGCTCCAGCAGCTCCTTGGCGATGGTGCGCCATTCGGCCTCGTCCAGTTGTACTTTCAGTTCAATCGCATCGAGGCCCTGCTGCATGCGCTGCATGTGGGGGCCAAAGCCCACCAGCTTTCCGGCATAGGACGGCACCACTTCATAAATGCCGTCGCCGAACAGGAAGCCGCGGTCCATGGGGGAAATGCGGGCTTCATCCATGGGCAGGTAACTGCCGTTGAGATAAACGATGCTCATAGCCGTTCCTTGTGTTGAGAGTGCAAAGTGCTCACGCCGCTGCCTCGAGAAACCCGGTGAGCGTGCGTAGCTGGCGGATGACCGATTCGCTTTCGGAGGGCGGCAGCCCATCTTCTGTGAGCGTGTTCTTGCGTGTGACACCATCCACGCTGCCGCGTTCGGACAGGTAGCGCAGGGTGGCCAGTGGCGAGAATTCGGCGAGCAGATCGCGTTCTGACCACAGGCCCAGGAACGCCAGCAGACCATAGGCACCCCAGTTGGAAACGTCAGCGACCAGCAGTTCGTCACAGGGGGTGACCGATACCTGTATGTCCAACCCGGCGATGGCGTTGGCAATATTCCCCATGCCGATCTCATTGCCACCATCGCCAATGGCGATCGTGGGGCAGTCGGCCAGGGTCAGGAAGGGGTCGAATACGCCACAACCGGCACTGATGTCCTCTCCGCGCATGTTGTAGTAGCGGCCATCGGCCGCCATCCCCGGGCGCTCGATAGAAATAATAGCGCTGGGTGCATGGGTCGCGAGCCAGCCGGCGGCCAGCGCCGAACCGTCATCCGCTGGCTCGCGCTCCAGCGGCAGGATCCGGTAGGCGCTCGCCAGCACCTGAGCCAGCGGTGTCGCACAGGCAATCATCGGCTCGGCCCCGAGCGCCTGCAGGGCCTGGTACAGGGCAATGGCGCCGACCGGGCCATCGGTCTCGAAGGTGCCTGCGACCGGAAAGCCGGTGCCGATCAATACGGTACCGCGGATATCGCGCAAGCGCTGTGCTGCACGCAGGTAGTAGCCCGCGGGGAGCGCGGCGCGGGCTACCTGCATCTGACGTGGATTGCGTGCCACCAACAGGGTCTCGATGGCTTCGCTCAGGGCCTGTTCGTCCACGGCGTTTACTCCTCAGGTGGTGACTGCAGCGGTATTTGCCGCATGCGCCAGTGTTGCAGGTGCAAGGCGTTGTGTGCCGCATGGGGGCTGATGGCGGCAAAGTGCACGGTAGCGCCGGGCCGCAATTGGCTCATGCGTGCGGCATCGACCGAGAGCGCGGCGCCCAGCTTTGGATAGCCGCCGATGGTCTGCCGGTCATTCAGCAGAACGATAGGCTGGCCATCGGCCGGTACCTGGATCGCGCCCAGACAAATGCCTTCTGAGACAATGCCGGTAATATCGCCCTTGATGGGCGGGCCCTCCAGACGATAACCCATGCGATCAGCGCGCTGCGATACCGTCCACGGGGAACTGTAGAAGCGTCGTTGCTGCAGCCTCGGGAAATGCGCCTGTTGGTAGCCGGGCACCACACGTACCGTCAGCTGCGCACCGTAGCGGGGTCGTTCGGCTGCGGCCAGCTGCAGCCGTTGACGCTGTGTGTCCGGCCGGCACGGCAGGACATCGCCGGGCGCCAGCTTTTCGCCGCGCAGGCCTCCGAGTCCCTCGCGCAGCACGGTCGCCGTGCTGCCGAATTGCGGGGTTACCGCAAAGCCATCGACCACACCAATGTAGTTGCGGCAACCGTGTTCAGCGTGGCCGAGCTGCACCCGGTCGCCGCCTTGAACACGGTGACCGGTCCAGAGGTCCCGCGGCTGACCATTGATCAGCAGCGGCGCCTCGGCACCTGTTACACAGAGCAGAGTGTCGGTTTCCACATCGAGCTCCAGGCCGCCAAAGCTGCACTCTACCAGCGTGCAGTTCGGATCGTTGCCCAGTAAGCGCTGACAGAGTAAAAACGCCTCCAGGTCCATGGGGCCGCCGGTGGTGAGGCCAAGATGGTGTTGGCCAAAGCGGCCGCGATCCTGCAGCAGGCTGAGCAGCCCCGGTTGCCGCACACGCAGGCTCACGCGAGCTCGCCTCCCAGTTCGATAAAACGCTGCCGATCAATCGCGACAAAGCGCACGCTATCGCCCACGGCAACCGGCATGGGCGGGTCCTGGTGCGGATCAAACAGGCGTTGCGGGCAGTTGCCAATCAGGTTCCAGCCCCCGGGTGACACGGCGGGGTAGACAGCGGTCTGCCGGTCCGCAATGGCCACCGCGCCCCGTGGCACGCGCTGTCGCGGGGTCGTCAGTCGCGGCGCGGCGATACGTGTGTCGACGTGGCCGAGGTAGGCAAAGCCGGGTGCGAAGCCAATGGCATAGACGGTGTATTGGGTGGCGCAGTGCAGCGTGATCACCTCGGCCACAGTCAGGTCCGCCTCCCGCGCCAGGCGTTCCAGGTCAGCACCGGTTTCCGGGCTGTAGTACACGGGTAATTCGATCTCGCGGCCGCCGCCACCGGCGGTGGCCGCTTCGATGGCCCCCTGCAGCGCCTGCAAACGGTGCACAACGCTGAAATGGTCGGTGCGCAGGGCATCGTAGATCACCAGCAGCGAGGCATAGGAGGGCACCAGGTCGATCAGGTCTCCCTGCAGGGCCCCCCGAGCCGCCTCAGCTGCGGCGCGAACCTGTGCCGCCTCGCGGGGGCCGGGGGGCGCGGCGGCGTTCTCCTCGGCAAAGGACATCAGCACGGCATTTTCACCGGCATGTTTCAGCTGCATGGGTGCTCCGAACCTACCGAGGTCAACTGCTGTATCTCCTCAATGGCCATGACACCCTCGGGGTTGTCGCCGTGTACGCACAGAGAGTCAACGGCCAGGGCCAGCACCTTGCCCCCGTGGGTGGTGATGGTGCCATGATCAAGCAATTGCCGTACCTGGGCCAGCATGCGCTCACGGTCATGCACTGCGCCCGGCAGGCGGCGCGACAGCAGCCGGCCGTCGTCCGCGTAGCAACGGTCGGCAAAGGCCTCGAACAGCAACGCAAGCCCGTGTTGCTGCGCTTCCTCGCGGTGGGCCTCAGCCTCGGGTGTCGCCTGTAGCATGAGTGCCAGGGGGCGGTGGTAACTGGCAACGCTGCGCATGACCGCGGCGCGCACGACGGGGTCAACCATCATGTCGTTATACAGCGCGCCGTGTGGCTTGACGTAGGCCACCTGCAGATTGTGGCAGGCGGCCATGCCGTCCAGCGCGGCAACCTGATAGCGCAGGCTGCTGGCAAGTTCCTGCTCGCTCAGGGCCATGCTGCGCCGGCCGAAGCCTACCAGGTCCGGATAGGCAGGATGCGCGCCCACCTGCACCGCGTGCCGCGCGGCCAGCGCCAGTGTGCGGTCGATGGTGAGCGGGTCGCCGGCGTGAAAGCCGCAGGCGATATTGGCCTGGTCGATATGCGGCATGACGGCCTCGTCCATGCCCATGTGCCAGCTACCGTAACTTTCGCCGAGGTCGCAGTTGAGGAGCATACGGTGGTTTCCTGTGGTAAAGGGCGCGATCAGAGCACCGCCAGCTGGCTATTGCGCAGGTCGGTGACCAGCATGCAGCCCGGGCTGTGGGTAATGGCAAGGGGCGGTTTTGCCTGCTCCAAGGCTACCTGGGGGGTCACCCCGCAAGCCCAGAATACTGGCAATTCGCCTGCTGCAATGGTTACCGGATCGCCGTAGTCGGGCCTGTTGATGTCAGTGATGCCAATCAGGGCGGGATCGCCGAGATGTACCGGAGCGCCGTGCACCGAGGGGAAGCGGGTACAGATCTGTACCGCGCGAATCGCGTCGGCGGCGCGCATGGGACGCATGCTGACCACCATGTTGCCGGCGAAAGGGCCCGCCGCTGTGCAGGGCAGGTCTGTACGGTACATGGGCACGTTCACCCCCTCGGACACATTGCGCACATCCAGCCCATCGGCGATCAATGCCTCCTCGAAGGAGAATGAGCAACCGAGTGCAAAGGTCACCAGGTCGGGCTGCCAGAGGGCGCTCAGGTCGCTGAGTTCGGTCTCGAAAACGCCGCTGCGAAACAACCGGTAGCGGGGTACGTCGGTGCGAATATCGATGTCACCGAGGAGCGGCAGGGCGGGGTCACCCGGGGCGGCGGCAACGGCAATGAGGGGGCAGGGCTTGGGGTTGGCCTGGCAGAAACGGAGGAAGTCGTTCGCCCAGGCCTCAGGCAGAATCACGATGTTGCACTGAACGAAGCCGGGCGCGCAGCCTGAGGTATTGCCCGTGTGTTCACCCGCGCGAATGCGCTGGCGCAGAGCTGCTGGTGTGGGCGAAGCGTGCATCAGGATCCTCGCTGGGTTTGGGTGGGCCTCGTGTCTGGAGCTGGCGGGCCGTATCCGGGATAATGCGCGTTACATCAGCGCATCATAGTGGATTCACCTCATGCTCGACCAGTTGTTGCAGGTACTCACGCCACGTTTTGTCAGTGAGGATGTGTTCATCGCCGACAACATGCACCCGCGGGCCCCGCGCGTGTTCGGCGGTCAGGTATTGGCACAGGCCTTGCGTGCGGCCGCTGCCACTGTGCCGGTCGAGCGGGCGGTGCACTCCCAGCACGCCTACTTCCTGCGCCCCGGAGACCCGGCCGAGTCGATCCGTCTGGAAGTGGATCGCGCGCTGGACGGCGGCAGCCTGAGTTCCCGGCGCGTGGTGGCCCTGCAGCGCGGCAAGCCGATACTGGTGTCATCGGTATCGTTCCAGACCACCGGCGCGGGTGCTGAATACCAGCGCACGGCACCGGAGGTGCCGCCACCTGAGAGCCTCATCAGCGAGCGGCAGAAAGCGCTTGAAACCGGCGATTTCGATGATTCCTTTCCACTGGTCACGGGAGAAGATCTGGACGTACGCATGGTCACCGCGGTCGACTGGCACAATCCACGCCCCTTGCCGCCGGTGCTCTCAGCCTGGGTAAAGACCAACGGTTCCCTGAACCAGCCGGACGCCGTCCATGCCAGCCTGCTGGCCTATTTTTCCGACACGCTGTTGATCGACGTTTGCCTCGCTGTCACCGGTCGCTCTTACCTGCGTGATGACATTCAACTGGCGAGCCTGGATCACGCGCTGTGGTTTCACGGCCCTTTCAGGGCGGATGAGTGGCTACTGCACACGGTGGAGGCGGAGCGCGTTGCTGCGGGTCGCGGTCTCGCCCACGGGCGTTTCTATAATCGCGAAGGGGTGCTGGTCGCCTCCGCATCGCAGCAGGGCCTGATGCGGGCACGCTGATACATTGCCTCGCTGCATATCGCGTCTTATGATGGCCCGCTATCCCGCATAGCCAGCAGCAAGGATCGTGACATGCCGCATCCCGCAATAACCGCAGAGACGTACCCTCACAAGCCAGCCATCATCATGGGCGCGACCGGCGAGGTGGTGACCTACGCCGAGCTCGACGAGCGCAGCAACCAGGCGGCACAGTTGTTTCGCTCACTGGGCCTGAAGAAGGGTGACCATATCGGCATGATGCTGGTGAACTGTCGCCAGTTCCTGGAAATCTGCTGGGGAGCCCAGCGAGCGGGGCTGATTTTCACGCCCATCAGTACCCACCTGAAACGTGATGAAACCGCTTACATCCTCGAAAACTGTGGGGCCAAGCTGTTCATCGCATCTCACTCGCTGGCAGCTGTGGCAGGCGAAATCCTTGCGTTGGGGACCTCGCGCATCAAACACTATTTGATGGTGGATGGCATTCTGGACGGCTACGAGTCCTGGGATGACAGCATTGGCCTGCAGCCGGCCGAGCGCATCGCGGACGAGGCCAATGGTGTGCCCATGCTCTACTCATCGGGCACCACCGGCAAGCCCAAGGGCGTATTCCTGCCGCCTGCCAGCGACGACGTCAATGCGGTACACCCGCTGGCGGGTAGTCTGGGCGCGGTGTTTGGTTTTGGTGAGGAAACGGTCTACCTGTCACCCGCGCCGCTTTATCACGCGGCACCCCTGCACTACAACATGATGGCCCTGTACCAGGGCGGCACCAGCGTGGTGATGGAGGCGTTCGATGCCGAAGCTGCGCTGGCCCTGATCGAAGAGCACCGGGTGACACACAGCCAGTGGGTGCCCATCATGTTCGTACGCATGCTGAAGCTGCCCGAGGACGTGCGTGAGCGTTACGATGTCAGCAGCATGCAATTTGCCATTCATGCTGCGGCCCCGTGCCCGATTGAAGTAAAGGAACAGATGATCGCATGGTGGGGCGAGGTCATTGTCGAGTACTACGCCGCCAGTGAGGGCATTGGTATCACGATGATCGACTCCGCCAACTGGCTCACGCACAAAGGTTCTGTGGGTCCCTCGCTGATGGGATCGGTGCATGTGGTGGACGACGAGGGTAACGAACTGCCGCCGGGTGAAATCGGCACCATTTACTTCAGCGGTGAACAGGTCCAGTTCAGCTACCACGACGAACCGGGAAAAACCGCTGAGGCCTTCAACGAACGGGGCTGGGCGACCACAGGTGATCTGGGCTACCTGGACCAGGACGGTTTCCTTTACCTCACGGACCGCAAAAACTTCATGATCATCAGTGGCGGTGTGAACATTTATCCGCAGGAAATCGAAAACCTCTTGATCACGCACGGCAAGGTGGCGGACGTTGCCGTGTTCGGTATTCCCAACGAGGAGTTTGGCGAGGAGGTGAAGGCCGTGGTACAGCCCATGAATTGGGCGGATGCGACGGATGAGGTGGCGATCGAGATCATGGAGTGGCTGCGCGAGCGCCTTTCACACATCAAGCTGCCGCGCTCCCTGGACTTCCACGAGCAGTTGCCGCGTATGGACAATGGCAAGCTGTACAAGCGCCATCTGGTAGAGGAATACCGCGGTGTGCACCGGGATTTGCCGGGGCAAGAGGACAGCGACAAACCTTCCTGACTACGACTGGGCTGCCAGTAGAGCCTGTGCGCGGCGTTTTTGGTGCACAGGCTCTGGCCAGATTTAACCTGTATTGCCGGTGGCCTTTGCAGTATCCTTTAGAGAGTCTCCGGCAAAGAGGTAGCCCATGAGAACTTCCCGTAAACTCGCCCAGCTGGAACGCCAGATGGCGAGCTGTTCAAATTACGACGAGTGGCGCGAGGCCGCCATCGCGCACGACGAGCAGTCCGGCAAGCGCCGCTGGCGCGAGGTGGACCAGACTACGCAATACGACTACAGCCAGATCCGGCTGCGTCTCGACCGCCTGCGCAGCCTGCGCTCCCGCCACGATTATCAGGGCCTGCTGTTCACTCTCAACGAGGGTATTCACGGCAACATGGGGGGTATGGGGCGCAGCGCGCTCTACCAGAATGCCAAGTTCGGTACCAAGCATCTTATCGAGCAGTACATTGACGAGGTGGCCGATTCGCTGCGCTATCTCGCCGAGCTGGAGAGCGATGACGTCACCCTGCAGCAGAAGCTCGACTTCTTCTATCGCGCCAACATCTGCTTCGGTCGGTCAGCCCTGATGTTGAGTGGCGGCGGTGTGCTGGGCTTCTATCACCTCGGCGTGGTCAAGACGCTGCTGGAACAGGGCCTGCTGCCGCGTGTTATTTCAGGCTCCAGCGCAGGCTCCCTGGTGGCGGGCGTTGTTGGCTCCCACACGGACGAAGAGCTTCGGCATTTCTTTGATCCCGGCAACGTGCACTTCGAGGCCGAGCGTGAGGCGAGCGTGTTTTCACGCATGTTCTTCGGGCGCAATCCGCAAATTGATGTGCGCGACCTGGAGAACATTATCGCTCGCCTCATTCCCGAAATGACCTTTCAGGAAGCCTACGAAAAGACCGGGCGCCAGATCAGCATCACAGTTGCGCCGGCGGAAACGCATCAGCGCTCACGGCTGTTGAACGCCATTACGTCCCCCAACGTCTATGTGCGTTCGGCTGTGATGGCCTCCTGCGCGGTCCCTGGGGTGTTCCCGCCCGTAATGCTGATGGCGAAGAACGTGCACGGCGAATCGCAACCCTACCTGCCTACGCGCAAGTGGGTTGATGGCTCCATCGCCGACGACCTGCCGGCGAAGCGGCTGTCGCGGCTGTTCAGCACAAACCACTATATCGTCAGCATGGTGAACCCCATTGCCACGCCTTTTTTGCGCGGCAACCACAAGAGCAATGGCCTCAGTGCGGCCCTGGGCACTCTGGGCGTGGGTATCGGCCGCGAAGTGCTCAATTTCTACCGCGGTGTGGTGCAAAAGAACGGCGACAACTGGCCGCGCTTCAACCTGTTGATGAACGGTATCCACTCCCTGATTGACCAGGAGTACAGCGGCGATATCAACATTGTGCCCAGTTTTCGCTGGTACAACCCGGCGAAGATTCTGTCCCACCTGTCCGAGAAGGAGCTGGTGGCGCTGATGGAAGGGGGCGCGCACTCGGCCTTCCCCAACATTGAGGCCATACGCATCTGCACCAAGATCAGCCGGGCGATGGAAGAGATTCTCAATCGCTTCGAGTACGGCGATCTGCGCCCCGATAGCGAAAAATACCGGCGACCGCGTGCTTCACGGCGCCGGCCACCACCGACGCGGTCTGACCGTGAAGCACAGCGCGAACAGCTGGCGGCGCTTGATGCTGCCCCTAAGAGCAAGCGTACCAGCGCCAAGGCGCGGGTGAAGACCCGGCGCAAGAGCCCGTCGCGGTCAGCTGCCTCGGCAAAGAAAGACACGTCGGGAGAGCCGGGGCGAGCAGTTGCATGACGGTGGTAGCATGATTGAGGCTGCGGCGTGAAGGCGCCGGAGTTTTCGCGGGAACAGAAAGAGCGCATGGCGAGCAAGGTCAAGGGGTACTTGCGCGATGAATTGCAGCAGGAAATCGGCAGCTTTGACGCCGAGTTCCTGGTGGACTTTCTGGCAGAAGAGCTCGGTCCCTATTTCTATAATCGTGGGCTGGCTGACGCCCGCAGTCTGCTCAACGAGAAAATGGCCGAGCTGGACTACCAGGTGCAGGAGCTGGAACAGGCCGAGGAGTGACGCTCAGTCAATGGTTCTCGGCGGCAGGTCCGGTTTCGCATAGGCCATGCGGCGCACGCGCGAGGTCGTGTAATAGCTGTCCAGCCCGCTCAGGGCTACGCTGTCCGCGGCATTGATATCGATGGCACCATCCTCGCCCAGGGCCTTATCAGGCACATCAACCAGCACGACTTCCCCGATCACCAGATGCGTATCGTTGATATGCAGATGGTGGTGTTCGCGCAGCTCCAGGCCCATGCGCACAGTAGCTTCCCGCACGAAAGGCGCCGCAAACCCGGTCACCCAATGCTCGCCTAATCCGGTCGCGGTAAATTCGGACTGCTCTCGTGGATACCGCGCCGCTGTCTGGTGCGCCGCTTCAATGAAGCTCTGGTGCACGTGGTTGATGGTGTAGCACCGCGTGTCGAGAATATTTTCCAGCGTGTGGCGCTCAACCGGGCTGGGGCGCACGATCAATGCCAGCAGGGGAGGGTGTGAGCCAAGGTGTACCACGGAGCTGATGATGGCCAGGTTGCTGTTGCCGGCGGCATCGGCGGTACCCACCAGGTTGGCGGGCTTGAAGCCACTCAGGGAATTGACAAATGCGGCGCGGTAGCGAGACGCCATCGCGCCGATATCGTGTGCGGTGAAATGCATGTGTGCTTCCTATGAAGAGTACAGGCGCCAGTAGCGGCGCTCAGCCCAGAGCCGGTAAACCCGATCGGCTACGGGGCGTATCAGCGGCCAGCGCAGCCAGCGCCACAGGGGGCCCAGCCGGGTGTGTTGCCAGGCCGCAACGTTGGCATCAATGCCGGTTAGCCATTGGCCTTCTGCCGTGCGCAGGTGCAGCGTTTTCAGCAGCGCGTCCCGCGATGGCAGGGCGTCTGTGGGCGCTGAACCGTCCGTCTGCTCCAGACTCGCTTCCGGCGCCAGGCAATGAATGTCGGCCAGCTGCAGCTGTGAATCACATAACTTTCCGAGTTTGGCCATTTCACGTGTGCACAAAGGGCATTGGCCATCGTAATAGAGTGTATCGGGCATTGGCGTGTGCCACCTCTAGTGATGGGTATGCCTCCATGTACGCGCGGTGGCGCCTGCTGGATGCTTCTCTTGGCGGCGACTCGGCGCAGTCGCCGCCGCGGTCGCAGTCGTCAGCGAATGAGGTCAACGGCCAGCTGTGACAGGGGCCCCACCAGGTTTGCCCTCGCGTCGGCCTCTTGGCTGGAAGCGGTGCCGATCAGCGCACGCTTCTTGATGCCCTGCACAATGGCGGCCAGGCGGAACAGCGAGAAGATCAGGTAGAAGTTCCAGTTCTCGATGCCCGCGCGGCCGGTGCGCTCGCAGTAGCGCGCGATGTATTCCTCGTCCGTGGGGATGCCCAGTGATGCACGGTCCACCCCGGCCAGTCCTTTCATGCTGCTGTCGCGCGGCAGCATCCATGCCATGCACTGGTTGGCGAGATCGGCGAGGGGGTGGCCGAGGGTGGAAAGTTCCCAGTCGAGCAGGGCAATCACGCGCGGCTCGGTCGGGTGGAACATCATGTTGTCCAGCCGGTAGTCGCCGTGTACCAGGCTCACGGTGCCGTCGTCCGCCGGCATGTTCGCCGGCAGCCAGGTCAGCAGGGTTTCCATGTTGGCCACGGTTTCGGTTTCGGAGGCACGGTATTGTCGGGTCCAGCGCGCCAGCTGACGTTCGAAGTAGTTCCCGGGTTTGCCGTAGTCAGACAGGCCCACCGCGTCGACGTCGACATTGTGCAGCGCTGCCATGGTCGCGTTCATGGCATCGTAGGTTGCACTGCGCTCTGCGTTGTCTGCGGCATCCGGCAGCACCGGGTCCCAGAGAATACGGCCCTCCATGTATTCCATGACATAGAACATTGAGCCAATGACCGAGTCGTCTTCACACAATACGTGGGTTCGGGGCACGGGCACGTCAGTGTTCTGCAGCGCACTGATAACCCGGAATTCACGGTCGACCGCATGGGCGGACGGTAGCAATTCACCGGGCGGTTTCCGCCGCAATACGTAGGAGCGCTCGCCCGCGGTCAGCTTGAACGTGGGGTTTGATTGCCCGCCGGGGAATTTCTCTGCGGTAAGGCTGTCGTCCATGTCGGGCAGGTGGTCTGCCAGGTAGGCGGAGAGGCGCCTGGTATCCAGTTGCTGCGAGCTCATGATGATCCCTTGGCTTGTGTTATTAAACGTGTAGTCTGGCGCGCCGCGAGGGCTGCAACAATGACGCGGGGCGACAATATTGTTGACCTGCGCCGACACCGTGGACGAGCGTTGAGCATGCCAACGGCTCGGGGTATGCTGCCGCTTCCTCACCAGCAGAAGTCTAACAGAGGTTTTACTGTGTACGAGCATTTGAAGCAGGCATGGCAGGAATTGACAGGGCCGGGGCAGCCGTTTGAGGTGACAACCGAGACGGTGGGCAGTGTCCCGATTCGCACCTTCCGCCACGCGCCGCCTTCGCTGCGCGAAATCTGGTTGAGCACCGCCGGGCACGCAGACAAGGATTACCTGGTATTCAGCGGCGAGCGCTGTACCTACAGCGAAGCCCACACGTTCACCGCCAGTATTGCACGCTGGTTGCACGATGCGGGGGTTGGCCCCGGTGACCGGGTGGCGATCGCCATGCGCAATTATCCCGAGTGGATGCTCGCCTACTGGGCGGTCACATCCATGGGAGCTGTGGTGGTGGGGATGAACGCCTGGTGGGTTGCGCAGGAAATGGCATTTGCTCTGGAGGATTCGGTGCCACGGGTGCTGATCTGTGATCGCGAGCGACTGCAGCGGTTCAGTGAGATCCGTGAGCGCTTTTCCACCATGAAGGTCGTTGCGGTGCGCCTGCAGGACGAAGCGCCAGCCTGGGCGACAGACTGGGTTGAGGTCATCAACGCCAGGCCGGACCTGCCGGCGGTTGCGATCGCCCCGGAAGACGATGCCTGTATATTCTACACATCAGGCACCACCGGGCGCCCCAAGGGGGCGCGCCTCACGCACCGGGGCTGTGTTGCCAATGTAATGAATGTGGCGTTCATCAACACCGTGCAGCCCATGGCAGTGGCCTTGGCCAAGGGCACAACGCCACCAGCGCCGGGTTCTTCCCCCGCCCCCAATTCCCTGCTGGCAACTCCGCTGTTCCATGTCACCGCCAATAATTGTGTGGCGCATGCCACCACCTTGGCCGGGGGCAAGCTGGTGCACATGTACAAGTGGGATGCGGCGGATGCACTGCGGCTGATTGAAGAAGAAACGATTACCACATTCAACGGCGTGCCCATGATGGCGCGCGAGATTCTCATGCACCCGGATTTTGCCCGTCGCGATACTTCGTCGCTGCTGGTGCTGGGCGGCGGGGGGGCGGCGCTGCAACCGGACCTGGTGGAGAAAATACAGGCCCGTTCAGTGGCGGCGCGACCGAATACAGGCTACGGCATGACCGAAACATCAGGCATCATCGCCGCGGTGTCAGCGGAATTTTTTGTCGACAAGCCGTCCAGCGTCGGCCCCGCTGTGCCCACGCTGGAGGCCAAGTGTGTGGGGCCCTCGGGTGAGGACCTCGGTGTCAACGCTATCGGTGAGCTCTGGGTGCGCGGCGCGCCGGTCATCAAGGGTTACCTGAACCGCGCAGATGCCACCGCCGAGTCGATCACCGACGGCTGGTTGCATACGGGCGACATCGCGCGTATCGATGAGGACGGATTTATTTTTCTGGTCGACCGGGCCAAGGACATGGTGCTGCGGGGCGGGGAAAATGTGTACTGCGCAGAAGTCGAGAACGCGCTGTTTGCCCATGACGCGGTGGCGGAGTGTGTGGTGTTCTCGGTAGCGGATGAGCGCCTCGGCGAGGAGGTGGGGGCCGCGGTGTATCTGCAGCCCGGCGTCGAGCTCAACGCCACGCAACTGCGGGCCCATTGCGCGGGCCAGCTTTCACCCTACAAGGTGCCACGGTATATCTGGTTTTTGCCGGAGCCCCTGCCGAGAAACGCCAGTGGCAAGTTTCTCAAGCGCGAGCTCCGCGAATCCCTGCAGGTCGCTGACGCAGATTAATCAGCTTTCCACAAAGGCCCGCTCAATGACGTAGTGGGCGGCCTTGCCGTGGCGTGATTCCTGGAAGCCGCGCCCGTTGAGCAGGGTGCCCATGTCTTTCAGCATGCTGGGGCTGCCGCAGAGCATAAAACGGTCATTGTCGGGGTCGATTGGCGGCAGCCCCACATCGGCCGGCAACTTGTCGCTGTGCAGGAGGTCGGTCAGACGGCCGGTGTTGCGGAAAGCTTCGCGGGTGACGGTAGGGTAGTAGATCAGCTTGCCGCGAATCTCGTCACCGAGGTATTCATGCGCCGGCAACTCACGGGTAATCGCATCCTGATAGGCCAGCTCGCTCACGTTGCGGCAACCGTGCGCCAGGATGACCCGCTCAAAGCGCTCGTAAATGGCGGGATCCTTGATGATGCTCAGGAAGGGGGCGAGTCCGGTGCCGGTACCCAGGAGGTAGAGGTTGCGCCCCGGCAGGAGGTTGTCGAGGACCAGCGTGCCCGTCGCCTTGCTGTTGACCAGTAGTTCGTCACCGACGCGGATGTTCTGCAGCTGTGAGGTGAGGGGGCCATCAGCCACTTTGATACTGAAGAACTCGAGCTGGTCCTCGTAGTTGGCGCTGGCCATGCTGTAGGCGCGCAACAGCGGCCGTCCCTCGCGCTCCAGGCCAATCATGGTGAAATGCCCGTTTTCGAAGCGAAAGCCCGGATTGCGCGTGGTCTTGAAGCTGAACAGGCGGTCTGTCCAGTGGTGTACTTCGGTAACGCGTTCGCGCAGCAACGTCGCCATGTTCTTTCTCCCGAGTAGTCGTATGCAGTGGCGCTACTGTAAGCACGGGGTGTATATTGGTAAAACAGTTTTTATAAATATATGATAGCTGTAAAACCGATATAGGAGCCGTTATGCGCTACACCCTGAGACAGTTGGAGGTGTTCATTGCCACGGCGCAACACGAGAACATCAGCCGGGCGGCGTCGGACCTTGCCATGTCGCAGTCAGCCGCAAGCGGCTCGCTGCGCGAACTCGAGCAGCAATTCAATGTGCAGCTGTTCGACCGCCTCGGTAAACGGCTGCGCCTCAGCGAGCTGGGAAGACAGCTGCGCCCCGCAGCGGAGGAGTTGCTCGATCGGGCGCGCGCGCTGGAGCAGGGCATGCTGGGGGAAGAGGTCAGCGGACGGCTCCAGCTCGGTGCCACCCTGACCATCGGCAATTATCTTGCGGTCCCCATGATTGCGGCTTTTCGTACGCGCTTCCCGGCGGCCGATGTGGCGCTCAGCGTGGCCAATACGGCGGCCATCGCCGAGAAGGTGGCACACTATGAACTCGATATCGGCCTGGTTGAGGGTGAGCTGAGCCACGCTGATTTGAGCTGTGAGCCCTGGCAGGCGGATGAGCTTACCGTGTTCGCGGCGCCCGGCCACCCGCTGGCGCGGCGCCGCGCGCTCACTGATGATGACCTGCTGTCGCTGGAGTGGATTGTGCGGGAGCCGGGGTCCGGTACCCGGCAGACCTTTGATCGCGCCATGCATGGCATCCTGCCTGCATTGCGTCTGGCCCTTGAACTGCAGCACACCGAGGCTATCAAACGTGCCGTGGAGGCGGGTCTGGGCGTCGGCTGCCTGTCGCGCATTAGCCTGGTTGAGGCCTTTGCCCGCGGCTCTCTGGTACCCTTGCGGGTTCCGCATCGCGATTTCACGCGGCGCCTGCATATTGTGCTGCACCGGCAGAAATTTCATACCGCCGCACTGCGCGAGTGGCTGGCACTCTGTCACGAACAGGCGTGGTGAAGCCGCACGCACATCGCGGTTACAATGGGCCCATGAGCAGCGACGACAAATCCGCCAGCGTACCCATCGAGCCGATTGGCACGGCGCAACGTGCGCAGGTGATCGCTGCAACCCAGGCCTGGGTTGACCGTGCAGTGGCCCTGTTGGCGCAACCACTTGCGCTGCCCACCGTGCTCTTTGACTTAAGTGGCGGCAGTGCGGGGATGTTCCGGGTGCAGGGAGCGAGCTGCAGTATTCGCTACAACCCCTGGATTTTTGCCCGTCACTTCGACGAAAACCTGCAACACACGGTACCGCACGAAGTCGCACACTATGTGGTTCATATGCGTTATCCGCGTCGACGCCTGAAGCCGCACGGGCCGCAGTGGCAGCAGGTGATGCAGTTGTTTGGGCGTCCGCCCCGGGTGACGTTCGATCTTGCGCTGGACGGTGTGCCGATGCGTCGCCAGCGCCGCCATCCCTACCACTGTGGTTGTCGCGAGCACGCGGTATCCACCGTGCGTCACAACCGCATGCGCGAGGGGCGCGCTCGCTACCTGTGCCGCTATTGCAGTGGCGTGCTACGCCCAGCCGGCTGACGGCCGGCGCCGCTTCAGTCCACCGTTATCGCCAGCTCCACGCCGCTAAAGCGCTTCTCGGTGCTCTCTTCTTCGCTGGCAGTGACGCCCAGTCGCTCTGCCGGGATACCTTCATTGAGCAGGAAATCCTTCGTGGTGGTGGCGCGCTGCGTGGCGAGTGTGGTGAGTGCCTCATCCGGCACCGGCCACTGATCGCGGAGTATCCGCGCCTGTTGCAGCACAGACGGGCCCTCTGCATCGGCGTCGGTGGGTTCTGCCGCGGGGAGTTCGGCGTAGAGATTTGTCACCACGTCCTCCCAGGCCCGGGTGCGGTCGCGGATGTCCTGTTCGCTCAGCCCGGCGTCGAGCAGCGCTGAGCGGGCAAGTTGGCGTTGCAACTGAGTGCGGTCACTGTCCAATTCCAGCCTGCCGCTGATCTGTAAAGACAGCTCGGGCCTTTGCTGCATCGCTGCAGCCAGATCCCGCAACTTGCCCTGACCATGGTCATCCAGTTCGCTGCTGCCGGCCGCAAAGTCCACGGTGTCCAGGTCCTCGCTGCTTCCCACCAGGTTTGCCAGCAGGGCAAAGGGTGCGGTGATGGCCTTGGTGAGCAAATTGACAAAAGCCCCCGCTATGACACTGCCAAGGCTGAACTGGGGATTGTTGACATCGCCGCTGACCGGTACTGCAAGATCAATCACGCCGTTGCTGTCGGTCAGCAGGGCAATGCCCAGGCGGAGCGGCAGGTCCAGCGCCTTGCTGCTTTCAATGCGCTCTCCGAGCTTGAGCTGGTCAATCACGATCTGGTTGTTGCCTTGCAAGCGGTTGTTTTCCAGGCCATAGCGCAGGTCAACAGTCATCACGCCGTCTTCGATGGCATAGCCTGCGTAGGTCCCTGAATAGGGCGTCAGGCGGGCCATATCCAGCCCGCGAAAGCGCAGCCTGAGGTCCAGTGAGGGCGGCTCCTGCAGGGGGCTCGCGGTGCCGGAGAACGTCACTGGTGCATAACCATCCACCGACCCCTTCAGGTCTACCTCCAGAGGCTGCCCTTTGCGGCTGCTCAGGCCGGTGATGCTGCCATCGAGATCACCGACCACCGTGCGGAAACGGATCGGCAGCGACTCATCGAGGAAATCCAAGGTGCTGTTGGACAC
This sequence comes from Haliea salexigens DSM 19537, assembly GCF_000423125.1. Taxonomy (GTDB): domain Bacteria; phylum Pseudomonadota; class Gammaproteobacteria; order Pseudomonadales; family Halieaceae; genus Haliea; species Haliea salexigens. The sequence continues at coordinate 429,382 of NZ_AUHJ01000001.1, read as the reverse complement.
GAAAATCGCAGGTAGCTCCACCGTCCAGGGTGCTTCCTGTGTGGTATCGGCAGGTTGCTCGGGTTCTTCGCTGGGCGGCGCTTGCGGGGCTTCTATTGCGGCCTCCTGCGCCAACAGTCGTTGTACATTGAGCTGCCCGTCCTCCTGTATGTGCAGACGTCCCTGGTAGCCCTCTATGTGCAGCTCGTTCAGGTTCACACTGCGAGCCAGTGGCTGCACATCGAGCCCCGTCCAGGACACGCTGTCCCAGCGCGTCAGCGCATCGTCCGCTCCGCGCAGGCGCATGGAAAAGTCGATGACGGCGCCGTCGGCGTTGACAGTTTGGGGCAGGAATTTCTCCAGCCGTACGGTGCCTGCGGTACGCGCTTCGCCGCTGCCGATCTCGGCTCGCAGCACCGCGGGCAGGTTGGGTGCAAACCAGGCCAGCGGCAGGGACTCCAGCGCGAAAGCGACATCGCCTTCGCCGGTGCCGGCATGCAGGGCGCCCGCGAGATCGAATTTGGCGGCATCATTGATTGCCAGCGACAGGGAGAAGGCCGATGGCTCCCTGGCGGGCCAGCGCACATCACGCAGTTCGGCGGTCAGCGGTGTTACCTGCAGCAGGGCCGGCTCGGTGAATTCGCTGCGCCAGTGCAGGGCGCTCTGCTCCATTTCCGCGAGTTTCAGCTGTAGCGACCAGTCGAATTCAGCGGGCTCTGTCGGTGGCTCTGGCGCACTGTCTGCCTCTGCGTCGCCGGGTGGGGGCAACAGCATCTCGGCCAGGCTGACGCGGCTGCCTTCGCTCCAGCCACTGACCTCTAGCCCGCGTATTTTCAGTGAATCCAGGGTCGCGGTTTGCGGTGCACTATCGACGCTGAAGCCCGCAAGGTTCAGCGCCTGCAGCGCAATGCCGGTGTCGGGCAGCTGTGCATCCTCGCCCGGGGTCAACGACACGTCTCGAATACCCAGTGTGCCCCCCGCAAGGGTGTAATGCAGGGCATCGGACCAATCAAGCGTGTAGTCGAGTCCCATATCGAGCTGGCCTCGCGCCAGCGCGAAGGTGACCCACGGGCGTGCGAACCGCCACGCCGGTCGCAGGTCAATGTTTGTCAACTGCAGTCGGCCGCTGCTTTGACTTGCCGGCAGTGAGACCTCTGCCTCCCACAGCACCTGACCTCCGCCTTCGGTGTTTGCGCTCAGTCGATAAGGTTGACCCGCCTCCTTCACGGTAGACAGATTGGTCACCGCCAGGCTGAAGTCATCGATATGTGTGCTGTAGTTCTGCGGATGGCTGTTATCCGTGAAATCGATACGGCGCGCGCTGAGGGCCAGGTCGGCGATGGTGATACCCGGGAGTGGTGCATCGGGCTCGTCGTCATCCGGGCTGTCAGCGGGCAGGAAATCGGCAATATTCAGCTGGCCATTCTCTTCGCGGCGCAGGTGTACCGAGAGATCTTGCAGAGCGACTTTATCGAGCACCAGGCTGGCGTGGATCAGCGAGGTCAGCGACAGGTTTACCTCGGCGTAGCTGAAGGCCATGAAGGGCTCACCGTCTGGCTCACTGAGGGCGGCCTCACGCACCTGCAGCGCGAGCGTGAATGGATTGAACAGAATCAGCTCGGTATTCAATTGGCGGCCATACTGGTCCTGCAGGAATCGATGCGGCAGGATATTGAGTGCCGGCAACAGGATCAGCATGCTGCAGGCGAGGTATACGGTGTAGGCGATGATCAGGCCTTTAACGGCACTGCGCACGGGTCGACCTCCGAAATCTATCGTGAGCCATCACTATACGACAATTGATGCCGGGTCGCAGTGGGTGCCTACAAGCCCTTGCGGTAGGTGTAGGGAGTCAGCCCTGTCCAGCTTTTGAAAGCGCGGATGAATGCGCTGGCTTCGGAAAAGCCCGAGCGGTGTGCGATCTCTTCAATAGAGATGCCTTGCTTGCCGAGAAAATGCAGGGCCGTATCGCGACGCAGCTGGTTCTTGATGTCCTTGAAGGTAGCGCCCTCTGCGGCGAGGCGCCGGCGCAGGGTCTGCGGATGAATATCCAGAGCGTCGGCCACGGTGCCAAGCTCGGGCATTTCCTGCAGGCTGTGGCGGATCTGGTCACGCACCCGGGCTGTCCAGCTGTTGCGCGGAAAATCCTGCGTCAGCATCATCAGTGCCGGGTGTCGCAGATAGTGCCGCAGACCCTGCTCGGTTTGGGTGATACGCTTTTCCATCAGCGCTCGGGAGAACACCAGCTCGCTGTGCTGTGCTTCAAAGAACACCGGGTTGGCCAGAAACATGTGACGGTAGTCTTCCGGTTGTGCGGCCGGCGCGTAGGCCAGGTTCACCGCCTGGATGGGGAGGTGTTCCTGTACCAGCCAGCTGCTGAAGCGGTGGGCATTGAACAGCATCAACTCAACGGGCCAGGCTTCGAGGGTGGTGCCCTCCTGGGCTTGCAGGCGCAAGCTCACCTGGTCGGGTTCTTCGATAAAGCAGGGCCAGGGGGAGGATTCGAAGAGCTGGAAGAAGCGGCAGTAGCGATTGAGTGCCTGGCCCAGCGTTTCACAGCCGATAACAGCATGGCACATCATGGACCAGGTGCCGATGGGCAGACGCCGCGTGGAGTATCCCAGGGTTTCGTCCTGCATCGCCAGCATGGTGCTTACCTGAAGGTTGGCATAGCGCTCGATGGAAATACGCGCGCCCTTTTCCAGCATCAGGCGCGGAGAGATACGGTTCTTGCGCAGGAGCTCCATCGGATCGAGACCAATCGCCACGGCGTTGCGTAGCACCGCGCGCGCGAAATAAACCGAAATGGACAGGTCGCGCATCAGGTCTTCCCGCCATTGCGCGAAATCTGCAGCGGCCGGTGCTCCACGGCGGCCACCCGGTTGCGACCGGTGTGCTTGGCCAACATCAGGGCGCGTCGCGCATCCGCGCAAAGCTGCTCCAGCGTGCCCTCGGCGCGGGCATCGGCTATTCCAAGGCTCACCGTCAGCGGGATGGGGTGATCATCGATATGCAAACCCTTCGTCGCCAGGTGTTCCTGGATACGTTCAGCGAGATTGCGCGCTCCCTCCAGCGTGGAGTTCGGCAGCACCGCGAGGAACGTGTCGTCGTCGTAGCGGGAGATGACATCGCTCGCGCGGCATTCGGTCTCCAGGCAGCGCGACACCTGTTGCAGTGCGCGGTCCCCTGCGCCGTCGCCAAAGTTACTGTTCAACTGTCGCAAATGGTCAATGTCCAGCATGATTGCCGCGGTTGGCTGGCCGTGCCGGGCGGCGTTGGCCAGGGTGACATGCAGCGCGCTTTCCAGGCCGCGACGGTTGAGCAGGCGGGTTAGAGGGTCCAGCGTATTCATGCGCAGGAGTTGCTGTTGTTGCTCCAGCATCATCGCCACCAGATAGCCGAGCATCACCAGCACATGGGCAGCGCCGTGCAACGCCGCCGCGACACCGCCAAACGGCATGGCCGCCGGGCTCAGCAGCAGGCGTAGCGACTCCAGCATTGCGAGGGTCAGGGCAACCCCCGCAAGGGCGACCAGCACGTCACCCGCGTTGCCGCCACGCCAGCTGCGGCGTGCATGCAGCAGGGCAATGGCGACGCCGAGCACTGCACTGGCGGTCGTGTAGAGCAGGGCAGCGTGTTGCGCTTGCAGTGCCAGCAGGCCCAGCGTGGCGGTCCCTGCCAATGTAGCGATGGCAGCGCGGCCGGTGCGGGCTTCGCTGCGCTGCATCCCGGCCAGCAGCAGCAGGCTGCTACTGAGCAGCGAGGCGGCAAAGGCGACGCCTGGCGGCAGGCTGAAAGCGGTGAATTGCGCCACCGACACGGCGGCCACCGCCAGCAGCAACAACAGGAAGTACAGGGTGAACAGGCCCAGACCTCGCGGCGGTGTGCGCACGCCGCTCAGTACGTGCAGAATGAACAGCTGTGCGCCGACGAGCGCCAGCATGGCGCCGCAGAGGAGGGGGGTGATTGTATCAAGCAGGCTGCTCGTCATGTCGGACTTGGGCTCGGTCGCAGATGGCTGTTAGTTTAGGTCAATAAAATTGTCTGCACGGGTCATTGTTGGCGGGTTCCGTGCTCACCATACTGTCGTTTTAATCCGCCAACTACCAGAGGCAACAAAGCATGCTGCAACGCGATTTTACGGATGAACAAAACATGTTCCGTGATGCCTACCGCAAGTTTCTCGCTGCGGAGATTGTGCCACATATGGAGGCCTGGCGAGAGGCGGGTATTGTCGATCGCGCCGCTTTTCGCAAAGCGGGCGATCAGGGTTTCCTGATGGTGTGGCCAGAAGAGAAGTACGGCGGCATGGGTGACCCCGACTTCCGTTTTGAACAGATCATCATCGAGGAGACCGCCTACGCGCGTGCCGGCGACTGGTACAGCACCTTGCACAGTCGTCTGGTAGGTCCGTATTTCACACGCTTTGGTAGTGAGGAGCAATGCCAGCGCTTTCTTCCCGGCTGCGTAAGCGGCGAGCGCATACTTGCCATCGCCATGACTGAGCCCGATGCCGGTAGCGACCTCGCCGGCATGCGCGCCACCGCCGTTGAGCAGGGTGACCACTGGGTGCTGAATGGCTCCAAGACCTACATCTCCAACGGCATTAACGCCGATGTGGTCATTGTTGCGGCCAAGACCGATCCCGAAAACAACCCTCACCACATGACGCTGTTTCTTGTAGAACGTGGCATGGAGGGGTTCGAACGTGGCCGAAACCTGAAGAAGATGGGGCTCAAGGCGCAGGACACGGCGGAATTGTTCTTCAACGACGTCAAGGTGCCCAAGGCCAATGTGCTGGGTGAGCCGGGCAAGGGTTTCATCTATCTGATGGAAGGATTAGCCGAGGAGCGCCTGATCGGTGCTTGTGGCTATTTGTCCGCCGCGCAGCTCTCCTGGGATTTGACGGCGGAGTTTGTGCGCGAACGCCGGGCGTTTGGCAAGCCGCTGGCGGCGTTCCAGAATACCCAGTTCAAGCTGGCGGAAATGCGCACAGAACTGGATATCGCACAGATTTATGTCGACCAGTGCGTGCGCGCGTTCAATAATGGCGCCCTGACGGCTGTGGATGCCGCCAAGGCCAAGTTGGTCACCAGCGAGCTGCAAATTGCCGCGGCAGATCTGGGTGTGCAGCTGCATGGCGGCGCCGGTTTCATGGATGAATACCCCATCAGTCGACAGTGCACGGACGCCAAGATTGCAACCATTTATGCGGGCAGTTCCGAGGTGATGAAGATTATCATCAGCCGCGATTGCCTGTCGGACAACTACACGCCGTTCAACACACGGAATTTCTGACCACCGCAACGTACAATAGACCAGCAGGAGAACATCATGGATCTGACAGGAAAAGTAGCCATCGTCACAGGCGGAGCGTCCGGTTTGGGTCGGGCCACCGTCGAGGCCTATGTCGCCAAGGGCGTCAAGGTCGCCATCTTCGACATGAACGAGGCCAATGCGCAGGACGTCATCAACAACCTCGGCGCCGACAATGTCGCGTTCTGGAATGTCAACGTGGCCGATGAAGAGTCGGTGCGTGACGCCGTGGCAGGCGTAGTTGAAACGTTTGGCGCCCTGCATATCTGTAACAACTACGCCGGCATCGGCAGTGCCTGCAAAACCCTGGGCAAGAATGGCCCTTTCCCGCTGGATCAGTTCCTGCCGGTGATCAACGTCAATCTGGTGGGCACCTTCAATGTAGCCCGCTACGCCGCCGAGCAGATGGCCAAGAATTCACCTGTCAACGGTGATGACGGCCGGGGCGTAATCATCAATACGGCGTCTATTGCGGCGATGGAAGGGCAGGTCGGCCAGTTAGCGTACAGTGCCAGCAAAGGTGGCATTGTCGGTATGACGCTGCCTATGGCGCGCGATCTGGCCAGCTATGGCATCCGGGTCAACACGATTGTTCCCGGCCTGATTCACACGCCCCTGTTCGAGAGCCTGCCGGAAGCGGCTTACAACTCGCTGGCCAGCAGTGTCTGCTACCCGCGCCGACTGGGTCGCGCCGAGGAGATCGCTCATCTGTCCGTGTTCATTGCCGAAAACGATTACGTGAATGGCGAGTGTATCCGTCTGGACGGTGCCATTCGTATGCAGCCTCGCTAGGGAGACATCACCATGGGACCTTTGAACGGTTTTACCGTAATCGAGTTGGCCGGTATAGGCCCGGCTCCCATGGGCGGCATGATGCTGGCCGATATGGGTGCCGAGGTGATTCGCATTGAGCGTGCCAATGCGGCGGACCTGAAGCAGCTGAAGGATGTCAGCGCGCGCGGCAAGAAGTCTGTTGTACTCAATCTCAAGCAGCCGGAGGGCGTTGAGACCCTGCTGCGCATGGTCGAGAACGCCGATGTGCTGATCGATCCCTACCGCCCGGGTGTCTGTGAGAAGCTCGGTATTGGCCCGGATGTCTGTCTTGCTCGCAACCCGCGGCTGGTGTTCGCACGCATGACAGGTTGGGGGCAGGATGGCCCCCTGGCCCGCGCCGCTGGCCACGATATCAACTACATCTCACTGACCGGTGCACTGTTCGCAACCGGTCGGCGCGACGAGAAACCGGTGCCGCCATTGAACCTGGTGGGCGACATGGGCGGCGGCGGTATGCTGTTGGTCAACGGCGTGCTGGCAGCTCTGCTGGAGGCCGCGAACTCCGGCAAAGGGCAGGTGATTGACGTTGCCATGGTCGATGGCGCCGCACAGTTGATGTGGATGTTCCACGGCTTTGAAGCCGTTGGCGCCTGGGATGCCACGCAGCGTGAGTCCAACCTGCTGGACGGTGCGGCACATTTCTATGACACCTACGAGTGTGCTGACGGCCGTTACATTTCTCTCGGTTCCATTGAGCCGCAGTTCTACGCGCTGTTGATGCAGCTGGCAGATTTGCCGGACGCTGAATTTGGCAATCAGCATGATGCGGCGCGCTGGCCGGAGATGACCGAGAAGCTGGCAGCGGTCATCAAACAGAAGACCCAGGCTGAGTGGTGCGAGCTGATGGAGGGTACCGATGTGTGTTTCGCCCCCGTACTCTCATTTACGGAGGCGCCCAGCCACCCGGCCAATGTGGCGCGCAAAACCTATGTCGAAGTCGATGGTGTGACCCAGCCGGCACCGGCTCCGCGTTTCAGTCGCACGCCGTCGAGCGTCGCGCACGGTCCGCGTGGGCTGGGTGAGGATACGGTCTCTACCTTGTCCGCCATGGGTTTTGCCGAAAGCGAAATCCAGGCACTCCGCGAAGCGGGCACCATTGGCTAAACACGCATGCAGGAAGGATAGACACTATGGCAAATTACGACACCGTGACGGTGGAGCGTTTCGAGCGCGTGGCCTTGGTCAGCTTCAATCGCCCGGACAGCCTCAACGCATTCAATGCTGCGCTGCGGGCCGACATACTGCAGGCCGTGGAGGAAGTGAATGCCGACCCTGAGATTCGCGTAGCGGTACTTACCGGAGCGGGGCGAGCGTTCTCTGCCGGCGCCGATCTCGCTGAGGTTACGGGCGCCGACTTTGATGTTGAGAGCCAGTTGAACCAGGAGTACAAGCCGGTTCTGATGGCTATTCACCAGGCCCCAATGCCCTGGGTCAGCGCTGTGAATGGCGCCGCAGCGGGCGTGGGCAGCGCCTTTGCCATGGGTTGTGATCTCACGGTTATGGCCGAGAACGCCTACCTCTATCAGGCATTCGCGGCGATCAGCCTGGTGCCGGACGGTGGCGCCACCTGGCACCTGGCACGCACTCTGGGACGCAAACGCGCATACGAGCTGATCGTGACCGGCGAGAAACTCCCGGCGCAGCGCTGTCATGAGCTCGGGCTGTGCAACCGGGTCGTGGCGGCAGACACACTGGTTGCCGATGCCCTGGCGTGGGCGCAGGAACTCGCAGGGAAGGCGCCGCTGGCACTGCGCTATGCCAAGGAATCCCTGAACTTCGCCCTTGAGCAGGAACTGCCCGCCACGATTTCCGAGGAAGCCCGCTTGCAGAAAATCTGCATCGGCAGCGCCGATGCTGTTGAGGGGGTGGAAGCGTTTATTGGCAAGCGCGCCCCCGTCTGGCAAGGCAAGTAGGCTGCGTTCACGAAGCACCAGCGCCGGGGTTCGACCATGACAGGTAACGCATGAAGGAGTCTCTGCGCCCCGAGTTACAGGCCCTGCGCGAGCGTTTGCGGCGCACCGGGGACGACTACCGAAACGAGGCCCGCGAGCGGCGCCACGCTGCGGGGTATCGCACGGCACGCGAGAACCTTGACGATCTGGTGGACGCCGGCAGCTTTCAGGAATACGGTCAGCTGGCTGTCGCCGCCCAGCGCACGCGCCGCGACTATGTTGAGCTGCAGAGCAGCACCGCGGGTGACGGCATCATTACCGGCACGGCAACAATCAACGCCGATCAGGTGGGTGCGCAGGCGGCGCGTGCGGCGGTTGTAGTCAACGATTATGCGGTACTCGCCGGCACGCAGGGCTTTTTTCATCACCGCAAGCTGGACCGTATGTGCGAACTGGCGGAGCAGCACGCGTTACCGGTCATCATGTTCACCGAGGGCGGCGGCGGCCGGCCCGGTGACACCGATGTTCTCACGCACATCGCTGGTCTGCACATAGAGTCATTCAGCACCTGGGCACGTCTCGCAGGCAAGGTGCCCCGCATTGCCGTGAATAACGGCTACTGCTTTGCGGGCAATGCAGCCCTTTTTGGCTGTGCCGATTTCACTATTGCCACGCAGACATCGTGGATTGGTATGGCAGGGCCGGCCATGATTGAAGGGGGCGGCCTGGGCAAGGTCGCGGCCACGGACATCGGTCCCCTGGAAGAGCAGCTGAAGAATGGCGTCGTGGACATTGCGGCAGATGACGAAGCGCATGCCACGGCCCTGGCGCAGCAGTTACTGGCCTATTTCCAGGGGCCGGTGCAGGCCTGGTCATGCGCCGGGCAGGAGCCCCTGCGCGACGCCGTACCGGAGGACCGCCGTTGGGCCTACCCTGTGCGCAAGGTTATTGAAACCCTGGCCGACACGGGTTCATTTCTGGAACTGCGCCGGGTGTATGGGCGCAGCATCATCACCGGCTTTATCCGCCTCGAAGGGCTGCCGGTTGCACTGATCGCCAACGACTGCCAGCAACTCGGCGGTGCCGTAGACGCTGAGTCGGCGGAAAAGGCGGCGCGATTCCTCGGCCTGTGTGACGCCTTCGGTTTGCCGGTGCTGTCGCTGACCGACACGCCGGGCTTTATGGTGGGGCCGGCGAGTGAGCGGCAGGCGGCGGTGCGCCGCATGTCGTCCCTGTTTATCACGGGCGCCAGCCTGCAGGTGCCCGTCGTGGCGATTTTTCTGCGCAAGGGCTACGGGTTGGGCGCCATGGCCATGACCGGCGGCAGTTTTGTCGCGCCTGTCTATGCCGCCGCCTGGCCCACCGGCGAGTTCGGTGGCATGGGGCTCGAGGGCGCGGTGCGCCTGGGCTTCCGTAAAGAGCTTGAGGCTGTGGACGATCCTGCAGAGCGCGAGCGCTTGTTTGATCAGTTGCTGGCGCAGATGTACGAAGCGGGCAAGGCGTCGGAAGCGGCTTCATTTCTCGAAATCGACGCCGTGATTGACCCAGCGGAGACGCGTGCGACGGTACTCCGGGCGCTCTGTGCGGCGGGTGTCTGTCCACCGTCCGCAGGCCCACCGGGTGCCAGCCCGCGCCATGGCGCCTGATGACTCATTTTTAGGGAGAAAAAGCATGCACAACCTGTTTGACGTCAGTGGGAAAGTGGCCGTGGTGACCGGGGGCTCACGTGGTATCGGGGCGATGATTGCCGAAGGCTTTGTGGCCAACGGCGTGAAGACCTACATCACCGCACGCAAGGCCGAGGAGCTGGAGGCGACGGCGGAGCGCCTGTCTGCCCTGGGGGAGTGTATTCCCATCGCTTCGGACCTCTCCACCCTGTCCGGCATCACCCAGTTCGCCGCTGCGGTACGTGAGCGGGAAAGCGCGGTGCATATCCTGGTCAATAACGCGGGCGCCACCTGGGGTGCGGACATAGACGACTTTCCCGAGAGTGGCTGGGACAAGGTCATGGACCTGAACGTCAAATCGATTTTCTTTCTCACCCAGCAATTGTTGCCGGCGCTACGCGCTGCCCGCCGCGACGACGACCCGGCCCGGGTGATCAACATCGGCTCAGTAAATGGCATCACCAACGCGCATGGCAACAACTACGGCTATAGCGCCAGCAAGGCTGCGGTACACCAGCTGACCCGGCAATTGGGTGCGGATATGGCGAAAGAGGGCATCAACGTCAACGCCATAGCGCCGGGCTTGTTCCCGAGCAAGATGACGGCGCACATGCTGGCGCATGAAGCGGAGTTGGTTGAAGGTTTCCCGATCGCCCGGCTGGGCTCGCCGGAAGACGCCGCGGGCACGGCCATTTACCTCAGTGCCCGTGCCTCTGCCTGGGTGACCGGTCACGTGCTGGTACTCGATGGCGGATTGGTAGCGGAGTCCTGAAAATCCTGCCGCCGGCTGGCCTCGGGCCAGCGGCGGCAGTCGGTGCCTGCTACTGTGCCGGAGGGCGCGCGTAGAGTTTCACCCACTCGGTGAGCAGGCGAACACCGTAGCCTGTGGCGCCGGTTTGCGGTGGTAGGCTCGCGGCGTCATGGCGTCCGTTGCCGGCCATGTCGATATGCACCCAGGGAGTCTCGCCCGCGAACCGCTGCAGAAACACCGCGCCCGCCTGCGCACCGGGGCTCCCGGTGTTGCGAATATCCGCCACCGTGCTGTCGATGATTTTCTCATAGGGCCCGAGGGGCAGCCGCCAGACGCGCTCGCGGGTCAACTCGCCGGCTTCGGTAACGCTGGCAACCAGGTTGTCGTCGGTGCTGAACACAGCGGCGTAATCACTGCCCAGGGCGCGCACTTTCGAGCCGGTCAGGGTGGCGATGTCGACAATGACTCGCGGCTCAAATTTCTCCCGCGCGTACCAGATACCGTCTGCGAGCACGAGGCGTCCCTCGGCATCCGTATTGGCGATTTCAATAGTAATGCCGCTGGCGGAGGTCACCACGTCACCGGGCAACTGCGCGGTACCGGATACTGCATTCTGTGACAGGGGCATAACGCCGACAACGTGAATGGGGACACGCTGGCGCGCCAGTGCTTCGATAGTGCCGGCCACTGCCGCTGCACCGGCCTTGTCGCCGGTCATGGCGAGCAGGGAGTTGGCGTCCAGCTTCAGGTTGTAGCCGCCGCTGTCGAAGGTGATGCCTTTGCCGACCAGCGCGATGGGGGCTGCTTTGCTGCCGCGCCATTGGGCGATCAACAGGTGCGAGCCGTGCTGGCTACCACGGCTGACACCATACAGAGCCTCCATACCTTCCTCGAGGATCTGCTTGGGCTTCAGCAGGGTGATTTTGACCCCCAGGGGTTCCAGCCGTGACCTGACCTGTTCGGCGAATGCTGCCGGGTAGCCATCACTGCCAGGCAGGTTGGTCAGCTCGCGGGCGGTGAATACGCCCTCGGCGAGTGCGCGCAGTTCCGTGTAGCGCTCTTCGGCGGTATTCGGGGTGGTTGTCAGCCAGTGATACGTTTGCGCCGGGCGCGGTTCCGGTGCCGATTTGTAGCGGTCGAAGCGGTAGTTTGCCAGGTCTGCGCCGTGGGCCAGCGCTGCCACGGTACTGCCGTGGTCGCTACCCTGCGGTAACAGACTGGTATTCACCGCCACGGTGCTGGACGCTCGCGTTGACAATAGCGTGGCGAGTGCCGCGCCCACCGATTCCGCATCAGCGCGCGGGAGGCTCTGCCCAGCGCCCACGCCGAGTGCGACCAGCCGCTGCGCCTCAAGCCCGGTGGGGGCAAGAATTTCAAACTGTTCACCCAGCGCACCGGTGAAAGCCTGTGCCTCCAGCGCGCGTTGAAATTGCGCTGCAGTCGCCCCGGGCCAGCCCTCGGGTGCGGCGATAGCACCCTCGAATTCGGGCACGAGAACGACCAGCGCTTCAACGTTTTCGGGTTGTGTCGTGCGGAACTCGTTTCGGGTGTTGAGATAGTCCGCAGAAGCCATTGTCGCCAGGAGTGAAAAACCCAGCAGGGCGCAGATACGTAGGTTTGCTAGCATGGAATGTAGAGGTCTCCCTGGTTTCAGGTTGTAATGATCAGGCGCAGCGCCTGTAGTTGCAGGCTGGCATGGCCGATATGCAGCGCCGATTCTTCAATCCGGTAAGACATATGGTCCAGCTCCTCCTGCCGAATGGAGGGGTTTACCGCGCGCAGTGCCTGCAGGCGCTCGAGTTCCGCACCCAGCTCCGCGCGCATGCGCTGTTCTGCATCTGCCAGCAGCGGCGCGAGGCGCTCCGTGGCAAGGCGGGTGGCGAGCAGCATCTTGTTGTCCACGTCCTGTTGCACCTGCTTGATAATGGCGAGGGCAGTACTCTTGTTGACACGTTCGACCAGGCCGTTCAGCCGCTCATGTGGCACCAGCGCGGCGAGGTCCTTGCCGCGGGCATCGACCAGCAGGCGCAACGGGGACAGCGACAGGAAGCGCTCCAGCTGCAATCCGCGCGGTGCCACGCAATTGATGGTGAACACACACTCGAGCAACATGGTGCCGGGCGCAATGCCCTTCAATTTTATCGTGCCCAGAGCCGCGTTACCCAGCTCGGTGGAGCGCACCATGTCCATCGCCTCTACCAGCATGGGGTGCTCCCAGGTGAGGAAGGCCATATCCTCCCGGGCCAGTGCCTTGCTGCGGGAGAACGTCAGCGTGGTGCCGTCTTCCGGCAGGTGGGGGAAGTGTCCGGTCAGCATATGGTCGGTGGGCCGCAGCACCAGCGCGTGCTCTGAATGGTACTCGTGCTCTACGCCATAGGCCTCGCACAGTGCCTCCAGATACTGTTGTAGCGCGTCGTCCTCTTCGTTGCCGGCGATTTCCGCGATCAGCTGTTGCGCCACGTCTGCCTTACAGGAGTTGCGCTCCAGCAGGCGGTCACGACCTTCGCGCAGTTCGCGCCGGGTTTTCTCGGTGAAGGCGGCGGTATCGGCAATCAGCGCTTCCAGGGTGGCATCCGGGTCCTGCAGCAGGGGTAGCAGGCGGGCCTGGAACCGCTCCAGGATCATGGTGCCTGCAGAGCAGCTTTCACGAAACAGGTTCAGGCCGCGGTCGTACCATTCGAGGAGAACTTCCTGCGCACCGCCTGCGAGAAAGGGCACGTGTATCTGCACGTCCTCTGTTTGCCCGATGCGGTCGAGGCGCCCGATGCGCTGCTCGAGCAGGTCGGGGTTGAGGGGCAGATCGAACAGTATCAGGTGGTGGGCGAACTGGAAGTTGCGGCCTTCGCTGCCGATTTCAGAGCACACCAGGGTTTGTGCGCCAGCCGATTCGTCGGCGAAATAGGCGGCGGCGCGATCTCGCTCGATGATGGACAGCCCCTCGTAGAAGGCTGCTGAGCGGATGCCGGCGCGCAGGTGGAGATAATGCTCCAGCGTCACCGCCGTCTGCGCCCGGGCGCAGATGACCAGCACCTTTGCCGGGCGCAGGGCCTTCAGCGTCTGCTCCAGCCAGGCGACGCGCGGATCGAAGGACAGCCAGCTGTCGTCGTGGTAGGGCGACTCCGGATGCAGTGCCTCGGCGATATCGCTGTTGGCGTGGCGGTAGGCATCGGGCTGTTCCAGCGGGTAGCGGTGCAGCACGCGCTGGGGAAAACCACTGATGGCAGCACGGGTGTTGCGGAACATCACGCGCCCGGTGCCGTGGCGGTCGAGGATCTGCTCGATCAGCGTTTCTGCCGGTGCATCCGCGTCCAGCCCCTCCGGTAGCCCTGCAGGGCGTTCGCCGCGCTCCAGGCGCAGCGTCAGGTCGCTCCAGTGCCGGTACTGCTGCTCTTCTTCGCGGAAGGCGGACAGCGAGTGGAACCGCTCCGGGTCCAGCAACTGCAGGCGTGCAAAGTGGCTCTCCAGACCGACCTGCTCCGGTGTGGCGGTGAGCAAGAGGAGCCCGGGGTTCTGGCGGGCCAGTGCGGCCACGAAGCGATAGTCTTCTCCCGGGTTGTCCGGCGACCAGTGCAGGTGGTGCGCCTCATCGACCACCACCAGGTCCCAGTTTGCGGTCAACGCTTGCAGTTGGCGCTCCTGGGAATCGCGGAACAGATCCAGGCTGCACAGCACCAGCTGCTCGGCGTCAAACGGGTTGTGCTCTTCCACATCCAGCAGCGGATCCTCGTCCAGCATGTCGAGCGGATCGGCCTCCGCCAGTCGTTCGGCGTCGAACAGGGCGAAATGCAGGTTGAAGCGACGCAACATTTCCACCAGCCACTGGTGCAGCAGTGTTTGCGGTACCAGCACAAGTACCCGCGATGCGCGCCCGGTCAAGAGTTGCTGGTGCAGGATCATACCTGCCTCAATGGTTTTGCCGAGGCCGACTTCATCCGCGAGCAGCACGCGCGGGGAGTGACGTTGCCCCACTTCGTTGGCGATATACACCTGGTGGGGCAGCAGGCTGGTGCGCGAGCCCATCAGACCGCGGGCGGCGGAACGCTGCAAACGGTCCAGGTGCGTAAATGTTGCCACGCGCAGCGCGAAGTCGCTGGTCTTGTCGAAGTGGCCATTCAGCAGGCGCTGCTGCGGTGTGGTGATCTGCACAAACGGGTCCAGCTCCAGCTCGGACACCGTCACGCTTTCCTCGTGGTGGTCCGTACCCGTGTAGAGCAGGAGGCCCGCGCTCTCGGTCACCTCGGTGATGGCGAGTTCCAGCCCCTGTACGGTGGAGATGTGATCCCCTGCCTTGAAGCGTAACCGGGTGAGTGGGGCGCTCTCAGCTGCGTACGTGCGCTCTTCGCCAACGGCGGGAAAGCTCAGCGTAACGCGCCTCGGCTCGACCTCGACGATAATGCCCAAACCCAGCTGCGCATCCGCGTGGCTTACCCAGCGTTGACCGACAATGTATTCCATAGCGTCCCATTTGCTGCCGGGCCCTGGCGTACGGCCCGCAAAAGGCGCCTAGTCTACCACCGACAGGCTGCCGGGTTGAGGCTTGCGGGCAGCGCGCGGGGAAATTGCCCCCATTATTCGCCTGTCGCGGGGAAAAACAGGGCAAGACTGTTGCGGTAGGCGGCCTGCAGCAGGGTTTCCACAGGTATTTCCAGTACCTCGGCGATCCGCTCGGCGATGAAAGGCAGGTAGAACGGTGCATTGGGCCGTCCCCGGTAGGGCACGGGTGTGAGGTAGGGAGCGTCGGTTTCCAACACCAGCTGATCCAGCGGTGTTGCGGTCACCACGGCGCGGACGTTGTCGGCGCTGTTGAAAGTGGTAATACCGTTGAACCCGAGCATGAACCCGGCATCAAGACAGAATTCCGCCAGCGGCAACCCCGACGTGAAGCTGTGGATCACCCCCTTGCGCTGCAGTTGCGGCGCGTATTCGGCGAGTATGGCGCGGGTGTCCTCATCGGCTTCCCGGGTGTGCACCACGATCGGCAGATCGAGCTCGACTGCCAGCGCCAGCTGCGCAGCAAATACCTTGCGTTGCACCGCCCGGTCCGCATGGTCGTAGTAGTAATCCAGGCCGATTTCGCCGATCGCCACAATACGTGGGTCGCCCGCATGCGCGCGAATCCGCGCCTCGACCGCGCTATCGAAGCCCTCGGCTTCGTGCGGATGAATGCCCTGCGTGCCCCAGATGTCCGGTGCCGCTCTGGTCAGCGCCAGCACGTTGTCCAGATTGGCCGCCGATACGGCAATGGTAACGATACGCTCCACGCCCACCTGGCGAGCGCGGACCAGGGTATGTTGCAGTTCTGCGGCATCAAGGTAGTCCAGGTGGCAATGTGTCTCGATTAATGGCGTGGCAAATACGGGTATGTCGCGCCGCTTGCTTTTACTCATCGCGCCTCCAGTTCGGTAATTGTGTCGATGATCTGCGCCCACAGCCACTGGTGCAGCGGTGACTGATCCGTGCGGCGGTGCGCGACCAGCATGTATTTCAGGGCGTAGTCACTGCCGGGGGGCGTTGGCAGGGCGACAATACCACTGGTGATATGCGAGTTCTGCAGTACATAGGCTGGGCCGGGCAGAAAGTAGTCCGTACTGCGCAGTACTTCCATTGCCGTCATCAGGTGTGAGGTTTCCAGAGATCCCTGCGACGGGCTGCGCACCCGCATGAAAGCGTCCGAGCTGCGGGCCAGCTCGGCCTGTTCCAGATCGGGCACATACACGCGAATCAGCGGGAAACTGGCGAGGCGGTCCCAGGTGACCTCCCCCGTGGTGAGCGGATGCTGCGCGCGTACCAGAATGGCGGCTGGTGCCGTTACCAGTTGCTGAGCACGGTACTCCGCTGGATAGTGGGACTGGGCAATGTGAATGGCAAAATCGAGGGTGCCGGTCGCCAGGGCATCAAGTTGATGTTCCAGCCGGGTGATGGTGCGAATGGAAAGGCGCGGGGCCAGCCGGTGCAGGCGCTGGATGAATGCCGGTAGCAGGGCAATACCCACGTATTCCGACAAGGCCAGTGTGACCTCACCGCTATAGGTGTAAGGGTCAAAACGCGACCCTGATACCAGGCGGTTTATATCGTCCAGCACACTGTTCAGTTCTGCAGCCAGTTCCAGCGCTCGGGGCGTGGGCTGCATACCGCGGTTGCTGCGGGTAAACAGCGGGTCGCCGAACAGTGCCCGCAAGCGACTCAGGGTCTTGCTCATGGCCGGTTGAGTGATGTGCAGGCGCTCGGCAGCGCGCGACACGCTGCGCTCCTCGAGCAGCGCTTGCAGGGCCACGAGCAGGTTGAGGTCGGTCTTGTGCAGGGTGAGCGTGTCCACCGGTCAATTATGAATCATTTTCATGGCGAACATAATAAAAATACATTGGATGTATATCGGCCTGGAACCTACACTGTTCCCATGTCATGAGAGTTTCCGTTGCTGAGTGACGGAAACGCCCATCCAGGTCCAGTAAGTGACACTTTCAAACCCGCCTTCTGGCGGGTTTTTTTTGCGCTTTGCGTGGCGCCGGCGTGCGCCGCGTGCGTGGTAGCACGGCAGCCGCCAGTGCCTGCAAGGATGCCTCAAGGCAGCGCTTGTAGTGCTCCGGGTCCGGCAGCATGGCGCGGTCGGCGAGTACCGATACGGTCATCTTGCCGCAGTAGCTGAATACCATGTGGAACAGCCCCACGCCCGGCGTCAGCACGCCCAGACCGTAATAGTCCATCAGGCGGGCGCCGGAACAGTACAGCGGCTGGTCCGGGCCGGCAACATTGGACACCACTGTGGATATGTTGACCGGCAGGTAGCTGGAGAGGTGGTTGCGTGCCCAGAAATTCGCAACCGGACGCGTGATTGCCGGCGTGAATACGCCGGCCAGCTTCAGCATATCGACCAGCGGGCTTGCGTCGCCGGCCCGCTGCGCATCAAGTGAGCTATGGTGGATTGCCTGTAAACGGGCGGCGGGGTCGGCAATGTCGGTGTGTAGTGAGGTGAAAATCGAGCCGACCTGGTTATGGTCTTCACTGGACTCGCGGCGCGCGCGCATGTTGACTGGAATCGCCGCCGCAAGTGCCGCGGACGGTGCCTCTCCCAGGTCATCCAGGTAGCGCTGCAGGGCGCCGCCGACAACCGCCAGTGCCACATCGTTGATCTTGACGCCGGCGGCATCCTTGATGGCCTTGAAATCCTGCAAGCTGAACTCAGCTGCCGTGAACACCCGGTGCGGGCTTACCGAGTGGTTGAAGCGGGTTTTCGGCGCCTGCATATCGATACCGGGATAGTCGCCGGTAGCCACGCCCGCCGCGTAGCGTGCCAGCCGCAGGGAGTTGCCCGCGGCGCCGCTGACTACGCCCGCCACATTCTTGATCCCGTTGACTGTGGCGCGTGAGAGCAATTCCGCCATACCGGGGGTGATATCGACCAGGCGTGGCAGGGGCTCATCGCTGTCGGCGGGGGCGGGGTCGGGCACCAGGTCGTGGATCAGGGCGGCGATGGAGTTGCCCCCCATGCCATCGACCAGTGAGTGATGGATCTTGACCATGATAGCGAAGCTGCCTTTGGGCAGGCCCGGAATACGGTCCAGGCCCTCAATAATGTAGGCTTCCCACAGTGGCTTGGACATGTCCAAAGGGCGGGAATGCAGGCGCGCAACCTGAATGCACAGCTGACGCCAGTCCCCCGGGCTCGGCAGGGCGATATGCCGCAGGTGGAATTCCACGTCGAAGCGCTCGTCTTTCACCCAGTAAGGGCGGTCCAGGCCACCGGGCACTTGAACCAGCCGGGTACGAAACAGGGGCTGGTTATCCAGTCTTCTTTCGAAGGTTGCAATCAGCTGTTTGAAGCGCACTTTCCCGCCCGGGGCGGTAGACGGGTCGTAAATTCCCAGGCTCGCGATGTGCTGTGGCGTACTGCCGCGCTCCAGGTTGATGAAGGCAGCGTCCAGAATGCCGAGCTGTTTCATGCAGGTGACTCCGGGTCGCCGATGAAGTGGAGGAAGAATGATGAGTCTGTCTGCCCGCCGTTATATCATTAATGCCCGGCTTGCTCTAGCGGCACCCGGAGGAGGCAAGTGGTGACGAGGGGCTGGCGATGAAGCAGGGACGATCGGTACCGGGCGGACAATGGCTGGCTGTACTTTGTTGCCTGTTGTTCTGTGCCGTTCCGCTGGCCGCAGCCTGGGCCGCGCCGGGCATCAGTTACGGGCACGACTTTATTCGCGCGGGCAAGTCATGGCCGGATGAGGCCCCGCTACCGGCTCGCCTCGACCCGGCCGCGGCGCTCGATCCCGCACTAACGACGCGGCAACGGGAGCGCCTGCAGGAGATGGAAACGGTGCAGGGACCGTATGCGCCCGGGCTTGCTGAGCCTCTGGCCGAACTGGGTCGCAGTCTGTCGCAGGCTGGTGATCCCGGTGCGGCTTTGCGCAGTTTCAACCGCGCCCTGCATGTAATGCGCGTCAACGAGGGACTGTACAGTGAGAACCAGCTGCCGTTGATCAAGGAATTGCTGGCCGTGCACCGCAGCCTGGGGGACTGGCGCGCGCTGGATGCCCGTTATGATTACTACTACCGTCTGTTGCACGGAACCGGTGCAATGCAGGATGCCCGCGGGGCGGCTGAGTACTTTCGTTGGCAGCGCGAGGCCCTGCGTCGGGAATTGGACAGCAGCGACGATCAGCGCCTGGTGCAACTCTTCGAGAGCAACGAGCAACTGTTGCTGGCCGTGGACAATACGCTGCCGGCCGCTGAGCGCTGGCACCTTGTCGACAGCCAGTTGCGCAACCTCTATCTGATTCAGGCCCGGGCCCGCCCCGATACATTTGCGGTCCGCAGCACTGCGTCACCGTCTTTTGGTTTTCGCCAGGAGCCGGTGCAGGAGTTGGATATTCATCAACAACGGCTGGCGGCAATACAACGTTTGGCGGAGGGCCGGGGTACGGAGCTCCTGGCTACGTTCATTGCGGCACCGGACCTGCGGGATGAGGCACTCCGCGCCCGGGCCTGGCTGGCGCTTGCAGACTGGCGCCAGTGGAACGGTGCACAGGGCGATGCGCTGGAGGATTACCGCGCCGTGGCGCTGCATCTGCAAACCACAGGGCAGCAGTCTGCGCTCGAGGCGTGGTTCGGCGCGCCGGTCGAGCTGCCCGACAACGGTGCCTTCATTCGCGACCCGGGGGCAGGTGGAGCGCTTGTTGCGGCACGCTATCGGATAAACGATCGGGGTGTGGCACAGGATGTGGAAACAGAAGCGCTGGATGAAGCGGACAAAGGCTTTGCCATGCGGCTGTATCGCAAACTGCTGAGAACACGTTTTCGTCCGCGTATGGAAGCGGGCGTGCCCGTTGCGAGTGACCCCATAGAGCGCACCTACCGCTATCTGGACCGGGAGGCCATCAGGCGTTTTCGATCACCATGAGCGCGCCGCGCGCTTCCACACTGCCGCGACAGCGCCAGGGCAGGAGTTCGGCACAGTGCCGGTCAACACAGCTCTGTGCCATGTCGAGAAAGGTGGAGCGCTCCGGGTCCGCGATGATGATTGTTTTCACGCCGGCCTTCACCGCCCGGTTGACCAGGTTGGTGACCGGGCGCACCAGTTCATCCCAGAAGCACACATCGGCCGCCAGCAGCATGTCGTAGCGTGCCAGTTCACGGGTCGTGATCTGCTCGAACCGCTTCACCTGCGGACGGGTGCTCACGCCGTTGAGTGTCGCCACGGCGTCGAGGTACGGGAACACATCCGGGTCCGCGTCCAGCGAGGTCACTGCACTGCCCAGTCTGGATGCACACCAGATCCCGGCGATGCCCCAGCCGCAGCCGACATCGAGCACTTGTGCGGTGTGGGCGGGCGGATTTTTGTGCAGGTAATCCAGCAGCAGACAGCTGGATTTCCACAGCTTGTTACCGTGAATGCTCGGCAGTTTGCCCTGACGGCGCACGCGGCGAATCGCTGGGTGTGCCGCCGTGGGCATAACCATGCCGCGAAAGCGGCGCTCGGTGCGCGTTGGTTTACCACCGCTGTTTGCCATCTCAGTGCGACCGTTCCAGCAGTTCTACGTCCTCGGCCTGGGGGCCCTTGTCGCTCGCCGCCGTATGAAATGCAACGCGTTCCCCATCGCGCAAGCTGCGACGGCCTTCGCCGCGAATGGCGCGGAAGTGCACAAACACCTCGCTACCGTCATCGCAGGTGATAAAGCCGAAGCCCTTGGCGCTGTTGAACCACTTGACGGTGCCCTGTTCACGACCCGCTTGTGCCGGCTTCGCGCTGCGCGCCGGTTTTACCGCTGCCTTTTTGCTGCTTTTCTGCTGCCTGGGTGCGGGTTGCGCCGTCGATACGGGCCACAGTGCACCCAGCAGCGCGGAACCGGTCGTTGCCACAGCGAACAGCAGCAGCAGGGTGAGGTCAGGGAAGGGCAGGCCCAGCAGTGAGCCCGCCAGTGCGGACAGCGCCAGGGCAAAGAGCAGGGTGACAATCAGTTGGGACATGAAGCGCATGTTGTTCCTCGTTAACGGTAGGGTGAATGCCTGTGATGGAGAGCCAGGCGCATGTAACTCGGCCCGCGGCGTTAGTGCCCGCGGGCAAGCAAGGTCGGGTATATTCGATGAACCGGGACGTGTCGCGCGACACGGCGAACCGCGACTCAGGTTTTTTGCACGTCCTCGGCCTGCAGGCCCTTGGGCCCTTCAACCAGGCTGAACTCAACGGCCTGCCCTTCATTGAGAGTGCGATAACCGTCACCCTGGATTGACCGGAAATGCACGAAAACGTCTTCGCTGCCTTCCTCCCGGGTGATAAAGCCAAAACCCTTGGCATTATTGAACCATTTTACCGTGCCACTTACACGTTCATTCATACCCCTTTCCTCGGTATTCTCTGCTGCTTTTTATTATGGCCAACGCGCCGCTCGCGTTGGCTCCTGAATACGTGCACCGAGTGTTGAGCCTACAGGCGCGCGATATAGTCTGCCTGACCGCGCAGCTTTTGCAGCGCCTGCTCCAGCGCCGCCAGCTTTTCCCGTTCCTTGTCGACAACGTCCTGCGGTGCCCGGTCAACAAAGTTGCTGTTGCCGAGTTTGCCCTGCAGGCGGCCGCGCTCTTTCTCCAGTTTCTCCAGTTCCCGGCCGAGTCTGGCCAGTTCCGCATCGCGGTCAATCAGCCCCGCCAATGGCACCAGCAGCTCCAGGTCACCCACCAGGCCGGTGGCGGCAACGGGGGCCTGTGCGCTGGCGTCCAACCATTCAATGCTATCCAGCTTCGCGAGCTTTTTCAGGAAGCTGGCGTTGTCATGCAGGCGCCTGCGGTCGGTTTCACTGCCGTTTCGACACAGCAGGTCCACGCCCCGCCCCGGCGGTACATTCATTTCACCGCGTATGTTACGAATACCGACAATCACCGCCTTCAACCATTCTATATCCGCATTTGCGGCACTGTCCACGGCACCGGGATCGCTCTCTGGCCAGGGCTGCAGCATGATGCTGGGGCCGGAAATCCCCGCCAGCGGCGCGGCGCGCTGCCAGATCTCTTCGGTGATAAACGGCATGAAGGGGTGCAGCAGCCGCAGCCAGGTTTCCATGACGGTGATCAGCGTGCGGCGTGTTCCACGCAGCAGTGCAGGGTCCGCTTGCTCGTCCCAGAGCACGGGTTTCGACAGTTCGAGATACCAATCACAATACTCGTTCCAGATAAACTCGTAGAGTGCCTGGCTGGCGAGGTCGAAGCGATACTGGTTGATGGCGGTTGCGACGGCGTCGGCGGTACCCTGCAGGCGCGAGAGAATCCAGCGGTCGGCCAGGCTGAGCTGCACCGGCAGGCTACTGTCGGTGCCGCAGTCGTGCTCCTCACAATTCATCAGCACATAGCGTGCGGCGTTCCAGATCTTGTTGCAGAAATTGCGGTAGCCTTCGATGCGTCCAATATCGAACTTGATATCGCGACCGGTGGAGGCCAGCGAACAGAACGTGAAGCGCAGCGCATCGGTACCGTAGGCGGCGAGGCCCTCCGGGAATTCGGCGCGGGTCTGCTGCTCGATCTTCTTTGCCAGTTGCGGCTGCATCATGCCCTGGGTGCGTTTTTCCACCAATGGCTCAAGTTCAATGCCGTCGATCAGGTCGATCGGGTCCAGCACGTTGCCCTTGGACTTGGACATCTTCTGGCCCTGCGAGTCGCGCACCAGGCCATGGACGTACACGGTGCTGAACGGTACCTGGGGGCTGCCGTCCGGGTGCTTGATGAAGTGCAGGGTGAGCATGATCATGCGTGCCACCCAGAAGAAGATGATGTCGAAGCCGGTTACCAGCACGCTGCTGGGATGGAACGCCTGCAGGTCTGCTGTGTCTTCTGGCCAGCCCAGGGTCGAAAAGGTCCAGAGAGCGGAACTGAACCAGGTGTCCAGTACGTCCTCGTCCTGTTGCAGCGCGACGTCCGGCGCGAGCGCATACTTTTGCCGCACCTCGGCCTCATCGCGCCCCACGTAGACTTTGCCCTGTGTGTCGTACCAGGCCGGGATGCGGTGTCCCCACCAGAGCTGCCGGCTGATGCACCAGTCCTGGATGTCGCGCATCCAGGCAAAATACATGTTCTCGTACTGTTTGGGCACAAACTGTATGCGCCCGTCCTCGACCGCTTCGATGGCGGGCTGGGCAAGGTCCGCCACACTGACGTACCACTGGTCCGTGAGCCAGGGTTCCACCACCGCGCCGGAACGGTCACCGCGGGGCACCTTGAGGGTGTGGGGTTCGATTTTCTCCAGCAAGCCCAGGGTCTCGAAGGCGCCCACAATGGCCTTGCGCGCTTCGAAGCGTTCCATGCCCGCATACTCAGCGGGTGCCCGCTCCCCGTGCTGGGCAGCATACCCGGCAAAGGTGAGTACCGTGAATTCGCCCAGAACATGCGCGTTGCGGTCGAGGATATTGATCAGCGGCAGGTTGTGGCGTTTGCCGATTTCGTAGTCGTTGAAGTCGTGTGCCGGGGTGATCTTCACACAGCCGGAGCCGAATTCCGGGTCCACGTAATCGTCGGCAATGATGGGGATCAGGCGGTCGGTGAGCGGCAGGCGGACCTGTTTGCCGACCAGATGCTGGTAGCGCGGATCCTCCGGGTGTACCGCAACGGCACTGTCGCCGAGAACGGTTTCCGGGCGCGTAGTGGCCACTACGAGGTGTCCGGATTCGCCTTCGATGGGATAGCGGAAATGCCAGAGTGAGCCCTGTTCCTCTTCGTTCAGCACCTCGAGGTCGGAAATGGCGGTGTTGAATACCGGGTCCCAGTTCACCAGACGTTTCCCGCGGTAGATCAGCCCCTGATCGTACAGCTGCACGAACACCTCACCAACGGCCGCGGAGAGCCCCGGGTCCATGGTGAAGCGCTCTCGGCTCCAATCGACGGAGGAGCCAAGGCGCCGGATCTGGCGGGTGATGTTGCCGCCGGATTCCGCCTTCCAGTCCCACACGCGACGCAGGAACTCTTCCCGCCCCAGGTCGTGGCGGGACGTGCCCTCCGCCGCCAGCTTCCGCTCCACAACCATCTGTGTTGCGATGCCGGCATGGTCGGTGCCCACCTGCCACAGGGTGTTGTCGCCGCACATGCGGTGGTAGCGAATGAGGCAGTCCATGATCGCGTTGTTGAAACCGTGGCCCATGTGCAGGCTGCCAGTCACGTTCGGCGGCGGGATCATGATGCTGTAGCTGTGCTCGCCGCCGCGGGGCTTGAAGTACCCCTGTTGTTCCCAGTGGTCATACCACTGTGCTTCGATTGCGGCAGGTTGAAAGGTCTTGTCCATCGCGGTTGCTGTCCGGGTGCGAAAAGCGCGGGATTATACGCCGCCGAGGTCGTGCTTTTCCAACTGGTAACCCCGCGACTGATAAAAGCGCCAGGATTCCCTGAGTGCCGCAAGGCTGGCGTTATCCTGGGTAACCACCTCGGCAACACGGTGGAAACGGCCGAAAAACGCCGGCACTTCCAAGCGCAGGTTGATCAGCAGGTCGTCATGCCCGGCAGGTTCCTCCCCCCAGCCTATGGCGACCAGGTCTGAACCGGGTTCACCAGCGAGGCCATGGGGCAGGAAACTGCCCGGGCGAAAGGACCAGAGCAGTGTATCCAGTGAGCGCGCCTGCGCCTGATCCCGGGCATGGATGTAGATGCGATGGCCGCGCTGAAACGCTTTGTCGGCCAAACGCGCTGCGACCTGCAGGCGCTGTGCCTCGCCCGCCTGCTGGATGACGTAGAAGCCTACCCGCGTCATGTCAGTCCGCGGCCCGCCCCTGCAGGTAGCGAGTGAGCATGGCCACCGGACGGCCGGTGGCGCCCTTGGGCGAGCTGTTCCAGGCGGAACCGGCGATATCCAGGTGCGCCCAGGGATAGTTCTCGGCGAAGGTCGCCAGGAAACAGGCGGCGGTGACCGACCCACCTTCAGGGCCGCCGATATTGGCGAGATCCGCGAAGTTGCTGTTCAGCTGCTTGCGGTAGTCGTCCCACAGCGGCATGCGCCAGCCGCGGTCGTGGCTGTCGGTGCCAGCGCTCAGCAGTTGCTCGGCCAGCGCTTCGTCGTTGGCATACACGGCCGAGGCGTGGGAGCCCAGGGCAACCACACAGGCCCCGGTGAGTGTCGCGATGTCAATCACCGCGGCGGGCTTGAAACGGCTGGCGAAGGTGAGGGCATCGCAGAGCACCAGGCGGCCCTCGGCGTCTGTGTTGAGTACTTCGATGGTGGTGCCGGACATGCTCTTGACCACATCGCCGGGTTTCGTGGCGCGCCCGCTGGGCATGTTTTCTGCCGCAGCAATGATGCCGGTGACGTTCAGCGGCAGTGCCATGTCGATCACGGCCTGCAGTGTGCCCAGCACGCTGGCCGCGCCGCACATGTCGTATTTCATTTCATCCATCTTGGCTCCGGGCTTGATGGAAATGCCGCCGGAGTCGAAGGTGATCCCCTTGCCCACCAGAACCTGCGGTGCTGCACCGGATTTTCCGCCGCGGTATTCGATGACGATGAGTTTGGCGGGTTCGTCGCTGCCCGCCGATACCGAGAGCAGCGAGCCCATGCCCAGCTCGCGCATTTTCTTCTCTTCCAGCACCTGCGTGCGGACCTTGCTGTTGCCGCGAGACAGCTTGCGCGCCTCGCTGGCCAGATACGACGGTGTGCAGATATTGCCGGGCAAGTTGCCCAGTTCGCGGGTGTAATTGATGCCGCGGCCGAGCGCTGCGCCATTGTCCAGCGCTGCTTGCGCGCGCTTTGCTGGCAGCCCCTTGCCCGGGTTGACCACGAGCTTTTTCAACGCGAGCGGATCTTTGGGCTTGGAAACCGTGCGCGTATAGCGATAGCTGCTGACTGTGAGGGTGCGCGCGACCAGCTCCAGCAGCCAGGCGCCATCGACCGCATCGCTCAACAGGTCAGCCGTGTGCAGCAGCGCCTCTGTTACATTACTGGCATTCAACGCGGTGCTCAGGCCTTGAAACGCCTCGCGCGCGGCTGCGTGGCTGAAACGGGCGCGATCACCACAACCCAGCAGCATGACGCGTTCGGCATTGCCGATGCCGGGCAGCAGGTGAGTCTGCCCCGGTTTGCCCTGGAAATCGCCGAGCTTCAGGGTGTTGCTCAGGGCGCCGGCGCTATCCAGTGCGGTAGCCGTGGCGGACAGCTCACTACCGAACACGGCAACAATGGCGCAGCGGGTTTTGGTTTTGCTGGGGTCCGCGCTGGCGCGGGCGGTAAAGGTAAGAGTGCTCATGGTCTGTGCCTGCTAGTT
Source organism: Haliea salexigens DSM 19537 (assembly GCF_000423125.1). Classification (GTDB taxonomy): domain Bacteria; phylum Pseudomonadota; class Gammaproteobacteria; order Pseudomonadales; family Halieaceae; genus Haliea; species Haliea salexigens. The sequence continues at coordinate 403,224 of NZ_AUHJ01000001.1, read as the reverse complement.
TTCGTGGGCGTGGAAAAGACCGCTAGTGTATGATGTACAGCGAAGAAACTGAACCTCTGGCGATCGCCCGGCACGGGCGCTTGCCACGCTGCAACCTGGACCTGCATGAAAATCCTGGCGTATCTGACGCGCGATGTCCTGCAACATACTGTCGCGGTGAGTTTCACCCTGTTGGTGATCATCTTCAGTGGTCGCTTCGTGAAGTATCTGGCGGAGGCTGCGGTAGGCAATCTGGCGGGTGATATCCTGCTGCCCGTGATGTTCTTCCGCCTGCCGGGTTTTCTGGAGTTGATTCTTCCGTTAGGCCTTTTTCTGGGCATCCTCATGGCCTACGGCCGGCTCTATGTCGAGAGCGAAATGGTCGTGCTGTCGGCCTGTGGGGTAAGCCCCACTCGTCTGGCTGGCTATACCCTCGTATCGGCGCTGCTGGTGATGGCGCTAGTGGCGCTGCTGAGCCTGCTGGTCACCCCGTTGGGTGCGGCGCGGTCTTCGGCACTGCTGGATGACCCGGAAACCTCGCAGGGGCTGCAGACTCTGGCGGCAGGGCGTTTCCAGTATCGCAAGTCCAACGGTATCGTGAGCTACGCCGAGCGCATCGACCCGGATAGCGGCGTCATGCACTCGGTCTTTCTTTCGCAGCAGTCCGCCGCACCCGGCGGCGGCACCCGGCTGACGATTACCGTCGCCTCTGAGGGCGAGATCGTCCTCGATAGCACAACGGGTGCGCGCTATCTGGAGCTGCGCGATGGCTACCGCTACAGCGGCCAGCCCGGCGAGCTGGATTACGAGGTGGTTGAGTTCGAGCGTTTTGGTGAGCGCATACCAGAGCCGGAAGGCGGTATTCGCAGCGTGCCGCGCGTTGATGCCAGGCCCACCCGGGCGCTGCTGGAATCCACGCTGCCCGAAGAGCGCGCTGCGCTGCACTGGCGGCTGTCGCTGCCAGTCACTGTGCCAATCGTAGCCCTGATTGCCTTGTCCCTGAGCCGCACGGACCACCGGCGTGGTCGCTACATCAAGATGGCGCCGGCCTTCGCCCTGTACCTCATTTACCTCGTGTTGTTGACCAAGGCGCGCGCCGCCATGGAAGAGGGTGCGGGGCCGCTGGTCTTCTGGGCGGTGCACCTGCTCTACGGCACCCTGGCGCTGGGGTTGCTGTACGGCGACACGCTGCGTCGACGCTGGTATGCCCGCAGGGCCAGGGGAGTTGCCGATGCGTCTGCTTGACTGGTATATCGGGCGCACATTGCTGGCCTCCATCTTTCTGGTGCTGCTGGTCATCGTGGGGATTGATGTCGTTTCCGTGTTTATCGATGAGTCGGGTCGCCTCAGCGAAAGCTATACCTTTCTGGAAATGTCGGCCTACATTGCACTGACCGTGCCCGGCCGCCTGTACGAGTTCATTCCATCGGCGGCGTTGATTGGCAGCCTGGTGGGCCTCGGCCAGCTGGCCACGGCCAGTGAGCTCACAATTATGCGCGGTGCGGGCGTGTCCATCGCGCGCCTGGTGGTGGTGGTGATGAAATACGCCCTGCTGGTAGCGCTGGTCGGCTTTGTGCTGGGGGAGGTGGTCGCCCCGCCGGCGGAACAGCTGGCCGAAAACCGCCGGGCTCTGGCGCAAAGCGCGCCCGGCGGCCTTGCCGGCCGCTACGGTATCTGGAACCGCGAGGGCGATTCCTACCTGTATTTCAACGCGGTGGAAAGTGAAACTGCCCTGCGCGGTGTGCTGCTGGTGCAGTTGGACGAGCGTCGTCGGATGATCGCATCGCTGGGCGCGCAGCGGGCCCGCTTCGCCGGGGATCACTGGGTGCTGGAAGATGTGGTGAAAACCGATTTCAGCAGCTGGGAAACCACCCGCACGCGGGCCGAAACACTGCGTTGGGATACCGGTATTACACCGCGGTTGTTGACCATGGAAGTGGTCTCCCCCGAGCGCTTGCCGCTCATCGATCTGCAGCGCTACAGCCACTATCTGCAGCAGCAGGGGCTGGATGCCGATGATTTCGAGATTGCCATGTGGCGCAAGCTGCTGCAGCCGGCATCGATAGCCGGTCTGGTGTTGGTGGCGATAGCGTTTATTTTCGGCCCTTTGCGTGACGGTACCCTGGGCTTGCGCATTTTTGCGGGTGTTCTGGTGGGGGTGGCCTTCCAGATCAGTGAGGACTTGTTGGGGCCCGCCAGCCTGGTGTTCGGATTCCCGCCGCTCTATGCTGCGCTGACGCCGGTGTTGCTGTGTATTGGCGTGGGGCTGGTGCTACTGCTGCGTACCCGCTGACGGGGGTGGTCGGCGGCGGTTATTTCTCGCGCTTGGGCAGCAGCAGAAGGTGGCTGCCACTGAGGTGGTCGTGCCAGTACAGTCCGCGTTTGTCGATCAAGCACCACCAGTAGCCCAGCCCCGCAGGCAGTAAAGAGACCAGAGCAGCGCCGCAGCGCAGCAGGCAGCGCCCAGTGCCCGGTGTGGCGCCCGTTTCATCCACGAGCTTTATGCGCCAGGCCTGCATGCCCAGTGTCTGGCCGCCCTTGCGCCAGAACAGGGTAAAAAACACCGCCACACAGCCTATGCTCAGTAATTGCACCACCTGGGGATTCATCTGGTAGTAATCGCTGCCCTCGCGAATGCCGAGCAGCCACATTTCGATTGCGCTTGCGATGGCTACCGTCACACCAATCAGCGGTATGACCAACAGCGTGTCGTAGAGCAGGGCCGCGAGCCTGCGCAGCAGCGATGGCGGGCCTGATGCATCGGGTTCTGACATGCGGTCTCCTGGTGCCTGTAGCGGGGGCGGGCGCGTCGTGGCGACGGGAGCGATTCTAGCACTGTCAACGTCGCGGCCGCGTATTACGGCATTGTAAATTGTTCGGCCGCACAGGGCAGTGCTACATTGCGCGATCAATCACGCAGGGAATAGACGGATGAAAGTGCTGCTGGTGGAGGACGACCGTGCCGTTGCCGAGTTCATTGTGTCGGAGCTGCAGGAGGCCGGGCATGTCTGTAGCCACTGTGCTGATGGCGAGTCGGGACTTGCCGCCGCACGCAGTGGCCAGCACGATGTGCTGGTGGTCGATCGCATGCTGCCGCGCCTGGATGGCCTGGCGCTGTTGCGCAGCCTGCGCGAGGGAGGGCAGCGCACCCCCGTGCTGTTGCTGAGTGCCCTGGGCAGCGTTGATGACCGTGTACAGGGCCTGCACTGCGGCGCCGATGACTATCTGGTCAAACCGTTTGCGATGGCCGAGTTGCTGGCTCGGCTGGAAATCCTTGCCCGGCATGCGCGTGAGGTCGGTACGGAAGTGCCAACCCGCCTGCAGGTGGCGGATCTGGAGATGGACCTGCTCACGCAGGAGGTACGACGCCACGGAGAGTTGATCAGCCTGCAGCCGCGGGAATACAAACTGCTGGAGTACTTGATGCGGCATGAAGGCCAGGTGGTTACCCGCGCCATGTTGCTTGAGCATGTCTGGGGCTATCATTTCGACCCGCAAACCAATGTGATCGATGTGCACGTCTCCCGACTGCGCCAGAAAATCGACCGGGATTTTACGCCGCAATTGCTGTCTACCGTGCGTGGTGCCGGTTATAGCCTCGGCGATAGCTAGGCGACCATGCAGCTCCTCGACGTCGTCAAGAGCCTCACCTTTCGCTACATCGCCAAGTATGTGACTGCGCTCAGTGCCACCGTGTTTCTACTGTTGGCCGTCCTCTATGGGTACTTTAGTTACGGCTACTTCACCGACCTGCGGTCCTCCATCCTCGATGAACTGGAAACACTCCAGGTGGTGTATGCGGGGCAGGAGCTGGCGGGTGTCGAGCAGTACCTGCAGGACCAGCGCAACCTGCCCACCATTGGTCGCTTCAATTATCTGATTGCGGACGCCGAGGGCAATAAGGTCGCCGGCGACCTGGCCCAGACACCGCGCTACCGTGAGTTCTCCGGCGGCTGGCTGGGTTTTCAGCTGGCCCTGTTGAACTGGGGCGAGCCGATGGATGTCGATTTTCTCGCCCGGCGCGCGCCACTCGGTGACGGCATCAATGCGCTGGTGGCGCGCAATTATGCGGACGCCATTGCCAGCGGGGGGTTGGTGTTCAACACGCTGTTCCGGGCCATGATTGCGACTTTGCTGCTGGGCATTGTGGGCGGTTTTTTCAGTGCGGCGACAACCTTGCACCGGTTCGAACGACTCAATAGCGAGCTTTCGAGCATTGTGCGCGGGAATTTCTCCCAGCGCTTGACGGTCGCCGGGAAGCAGGGCTACCCGCGCGAGCTGGCCCGGGCAATGAACCAGATGCTCGATCAGATCGGTTCGCTGATGCAGGGCGTGCGCCTGGTGTCAGACAATATCGCCCATGATTTGCGCACACCGCTGACCCGTATTCGCAACCAGCTCAGCCAGCTGCGGCAGCGGCTGGACCCGACCGGGCAGGATGAGGTGGACCGCATTATCGAGGACTGCGACAGCCTGCTGTCATCCTTCAATGCTCTGTTGCGGATATCTGCGCTGGAGTCAGGCAGTCGTCCGCCGGTACACGCCGAGGTTGATCTCTCCGCTTTGCTGGGCGATGTGGTTGAGCTTTATGAGCCGGTGGCCAACGAGCGCAATATAGCATTGCAGCTGTCGCTGGCCGGTGGCCTGTCCTGTCCCGGTGACACCGATTTGTTGTTCCAGATGAGTGCCAACCTGCTGGACAATGCCATCAAATATACGCCGGATGGTGGCCGCATCGAAGTCGGTTTATCGCGTCAGCCCGAGGGCAACGAGATTGTGGTGGCTGACTCCGGCCCGGGTATCGATCCGCTGGACAGAAAGAATGTGTTCCGGCGCTTTTTCCGCGTGGAGTCCAGCCGCGGTGAGCAGCCGGGGCATGGCCTGGGTCTCAGCCTGGTGCAGGCAATCGTGCACTATCATGCCGGTCGTATTCTGCTCGACGACAATGAACCGGGCCTGCGCGTGGAGGTTATTCTGCCGGCGGTGGATCAGCCAGGCTGATAGCGCTGGTGTCCGGTGCCTGCGCTGTGTCGCGCTTACGGTACTGCGCTTCCAGCACCTCGGCACCGGGTGGGGCCAGGCTGATGGCTGACACGTCGACATCGTGGGGGGCCGGGGAGTGTGCTTGCCCATCGCGCAGGTCACTGCCCGGGTCTGCCAGGGTCAGCCCGGAGTCGGCAAGGGGTGCAACCGCAGTGCTGCGCTCCAGATTCGGGATGCGCTCCCCGACGTTGCCGAGGGTAATATGGCTGGTGTCCGGGGCGGGTGGCGATGGCTCCCGCGGTGCAGCAAGACGGCTGCCAACCGCGGCAACGTCCAGTGCCGGTGCGGGTATTGCGGGGGCTTCCGGCTCGCGCTCTTCGGGGCGCAGAACATCACTGCCTGCGGGAGCCAGGGTGAGCCCCGAGGACGCGGGCTGATCGGTTGCGCGCACCTCCCTGATAATGGGCCTGCCACCGGCACTTTCCATGGCTTCACGGTACTTTTGCGCCACCGCGGCGTCGCAATCGCGCTTGAGCAGTTGTGGCTTGCCGCTGAAGAGCTTGTCCAGCGTCGCATCGCCGGCCTTGAACAGGCGCGCGAAATTACGACGCACAGTTGCCTTGTCCTGGCCTTCGCGCAGTTCTCCTGCAAACATCACATCGTAGCGGGTATCCATGGGCTGTCCTGCCTGAGCTTGCCTGCTTCGAGTATAGGCGCTGCCGGCCAGCAGACCAAGAGTCACCCCGGCCCCCGTGCGGTCAGGGGCATGCGGCGTCGCGCCGACTCAGGGGATGAAAGCGACCTTGATGGCGCCCTGCCTGCGGTCTGCGGCAATGGCAAAGGCCTCTGACGCAGCTTCCAGCGGCAGGCGATGGGTGATAAGCGTGGGCGCAATTTTGGGGTTGCGGGCCAGCGCGGCGGCCGCAACTTCCACATCGCGCACAAGCCCCTGACGGGCCTGCGCCATGGAGGTCACCGTGCGCAACTCCTTCATCGTCATTTGCATGGCGGGCATGGTCAGACCGCCCCAGTAGGTTGCCAACATCAGGATGGTGGCGCCGGGACGACAGAGATTGGCCGCCTGAGCCATGGCGCTGTCGGTGCCGGCGCAGTCGATGACCAGGTCGTAGTCTTCGGTGTCTCCACCCAGCGTCGCCCCGAGGATCTCGCCGGCGCGCATCTGTGCGTCGTGGCGGGCAAACAAATGCACCCGATCGGTGGCCTGACGGGCAATCGCTACCGCGCACTGGCCGATGCTGCCGCCGCCAATGATCGCCACTTTGTGTTTGCTACTGATACCCGCCAGGCCGATGCCGCGAACCGCGACAGAAAGTGGCTCGACGAGGCAGGCGTCCTCGGCCAGGATTCCGCCGGGAAGGCGCACCAGGCATTTCTCGGGGACAATCAACTCTTCGGTCATACCGCCATCGCGGCCCACGCCCATGACGGCTTCACTGCCACGCACGCACAGGTTGTAGTCGCCACGCACACAGCGTTCGCAGTGGCCGCAGTAGACAGTCGGTTCAATGGCGACCGGCGTGCCGTCCGCGGTGATGCCGGCAATTTCGTGGCCCAGGGTGAAGGGAATGGGAAAGCCCTGTTGCCAGAAGTGCAGGTCGCTGCCGCAGATGCCCGCCGAGGCGACCCGGACACGCACACCTTCGCCGCTGGGCGCAGGCACATCGTGGACATGGATTTCGTGGTTGTGGCAGCGTACGGCTTTCATGGGGGTTTTCCTTGGTAGCGCGAGTTTACGGCAGTAGATCCGGTGCTCGAAATTGCACCGGCTACGCTTATATCACAGCCCCGCGCCTACCGACAGGGACCGTCGGTAGGCGCGGGGGGGTACGCCGCCGGTCCAGCGTTTGAAGGCGGTGGTGAAGTTGCCGGCTTCTGAATAGCCGAGCATATCGGCAATCTCCGCGATGGACATCTGCGGGTTGCGCAGTTGCTCCCGTGCCTGCTGAAAGCGTACATCCTGCTGCAAGTCGGTGAAGCTTGTGCCGGTTTCCTCAAGGCGTCGGCGCAGGGTGCGTGCCGATACGCTCATCTGCCGGGCGATTGATTCGATATCCTGCAAGTACCCCGGGCGCTGGAACAGTTCGCTCCGCACCCGAGCCACAATGTCCCGGCTGTTGGCCAGTTCCGCAAGCTGCCTCTCGCACTCGCGGACACAGACTTCGAAGGCCGCCGCGTTGCGGTAAGGGTTGGGGCGGTCCAGTTGTTGCGCGGAAAAGGCAACACTGTTGCTTGCAGCGTTGAACTCAACAGGGCAGGAAAAAAACGCCTCATACGCGCCGGCGTGGCCGTTGTCGCCGTGCTCCAGCGTGACTTTCAGAATTGCCGGCGATTGCTCCAGCGCTATGCTGCGTGCCCCCAGGGTGGAAGAGGCGAGATCGCGGTCGGCAAAAAAAGCTTTCAGCACAGGGTCGAGGTTGAGGCCTGTGGCGGTGAACTGCAGAATGCCGATACCGTCCTTTTCAATGAAATGCAGGGTCTGAAGCGTGTAGGTGAGCCGATCGAAGCGGTCGGCGATGCGCAGGCTGGTGCGGATGTCCGGCGCGGCCATCATGGCGTACCCGAACATGCCGTAGGCCTGGGGAGGGAAGAGGGCAGACACCTTCAGTCCCAGCAGCGGATCGTCCATGACCTGTATCAGCCGGCGATAGAATTTGAGCTGCAGGTGCATGTTGAAGGCCGCGTTTTCCCGAACAAGATCCAGTGGGAACTCCTGCCAAAGACTGTCGGCTGCGGATAGGCCCAGTGTCGGCAGGAGCTCGCGCACGATGCGGATGCCGTTGATGTGGTGGTCGGTCGCGTACATGGCCCATTATACCCATTAGGAACCCAGTAAAACTGGGAAATCTGGGATTCTAGATGCGCTGTGGCCGATATTCAAAAGTTATTGTCCTCTCGCCACATGGCAAAATCGCCCGCAACGGGTAAAGTCCCCAACAGTTTGCACCGGTCTGTGTGACTGGGCCGAATACAGAAAAGCCGTCTGGGAGAACATGCCATGAACATGAGTGTTGCACGGGAACATTTTGAACCCGCAGGTGCCTGGGCCGCGCAAGGCCGTCAGCCCCGCATTGCCATCATCGGTGCGGGATTCTCCGGGATCGGTGCCCTCATTAAGTTGCGCAAACAGGGTTACACGGATCTGACCTGTTTCGAAAAAGCGGAGAAAATAGGCGGCACCTGGCGGGACAACCACTACCCGGGCCTGTCCTGCGATGTGCCTTCCCACTTTTACTCGTATTCCTTCGAGCCCAACCCTGACTGGACACACCGCTTCTCCTACGGGCCGGAGATCTGGGCCTATATGAACAAGGTGGCCGACAAGTACGAGGTGAAGCGGGATATTCACCTCAACTGCGGAGTGACAGACCTGAAATACCTTGGCCCGCAATGGCAGCTGACTACTGAGCACGGCGATGTGGAAATATTCGATCTGGTGATTGCGGCCACCGGCGTGCTGGTGAATCCCGCTTACCCGGCAATCAAGGGCCTGTACAGTTTCGCAGGCCTGCAGTGGCACTCTGCCCGCTGGCGCGATGATGTGTCCCTGCAAGGTAAACGTGTGGGTATTATCGGTACGGGGTCAACCGCTTGCCAGATTGTCGGGGCAATTGCCGGGGAGGTGGCGCACCTCGATGTGTTCCAGCGCACGCCACACTGGTTAAACGCCATGCCGCAGAAGAAGTATTCTGCCACCTGGCGTTTCATGTTGCGGTGGGTCCCGGGCCTGCAACTGGCGATCCGAAACTTCATGCGCTGGTTGATGGAATACACGTTTGCCAGAGCAACCCTGGGTGATGAAAAGCAACAGCAGCGGGTTCAGGATGCCTGTGAGGCGTTTCTGCAGGAACAGGTTCCCGATCCTGAACTGCGGGCCAGGTTAACGCCCGACTACAAGGCGACCTGCAAGCGCATGATCATGTGTTCCGATTATTACCCCGCGTTGCAGCAGGACAACGTGGCGCTGATAACCGACCGGATTGCTGAAATCGTACCTGAGGGTGTCAAAACCGCAGACGACAAGGTCCATGAGCTGGATGTCCTGCTGCTGGCGACCGGTTTCAAGGTTTCTGATTTCATTCTGCCGACGCGCGTCACCGGGGAGAATGGCCTGGAGCTGGCGGAGTTCTGGCGCGATGCGCCGCGGGCACATCGTGCACTGACGTTTCCCGGCTTCCCGAATTTCTTCATGCTCGAAGGGCCCACCGGGGTGTTCGGCAACACCTCACTGATCGATATTTCCGAGCACCAGATTGCCTGTGTCATCGCCATCATCGACAGGATGAAGCAGGAGGGCGTGGCAGTGGTTGCACCCAAACAGGAAGCCTACGAGGCCTACAACCGCGCAATGTCCAGGGATATCGGCAAGTCCACCTGGGCCACCGGCGGTTGCGACAGCTGGTATCTGGATGCAACGGGCACGCCCAACATCTATCCCTGGCTGCCGCAACGGTATCGTGAAGATATGCTGAACCCGGATTTCAGCGAGTACCGTTTCGAACAGCTGCCGGTTGCTGTGTCATAGCAGCACATTCTTGAGGGCGACCCGCTGCGGGCATTTGTCATTCCGGCAGGTCGGGTACCCAGGCCACTCCGTTGATGTGCCCGCCGCCATCGACGTACAGGGTGTTGCCGGTCAGGTAACGAGCGTCCTCGCTGGCCAGGAAGGCGGCAACGCCGGCAATGTCCCGCTCCGGGTCGCCCATGCGCCCCATCGGGTTCGCTGCCTGCGTGGCGGCGGCGAGTTCCGGCTGGGCCTCCTCGAAGCGGCGGAAAGCAGAGGAAATCGCTGCCGGGCAGATCACGTTGCAGCAAATGCCGTAGGGTGCCCATTCCCGGGCTGCGGAACGGGTGAGGCTGCGCAGGGCTTCCTTGCTGATGTTGTAGCTGGCGGTGCCCATGTGGGCGTTAACACCGTTGAGTGAACAGATGTTGATGATCCGCCCCCAGCCGCGCTCGCGCATGTGCGGATAGGCGGCGAGCATGGACCATTTGCCGGCCCAGAAATTCATCCGCAGGTTCTGCTCAAAGTCCTCGTCGGACTTGTTTTCCAGGCGCTCGGGGGGCTGACCCCGGTAGGCATTGTTGATCAGGATGTCCACACTACCCCAGTGTGCCAGGCAGTGGCCTACCATGCCTTCCACGTCCTCGCGCCGGGTGACATCAACATGCTGATACTCAGCGCGGCCACCGGCGTCGCGAATGGCCGCGGCGACGGCTTCGCCTTGCTTGTCATCTATATCGGTAACGAGAACTACAGCACCTTCGCTGGCCAGTCGTTTGGCCATGGCGCGACCGATGCCGTCGCTCGCGCCGGTGACGATGGCGCTGCGCCCCGCAAGCAGATTATCCCTCATTATCCTTCCTCCCGTTCTGCGTGATTGCTGTCGTTGGGTAGAGCTGGTGCGCGCGCCGCGTCAGTGAAAGCTGGACACGTGCTCATCCACCACAAACATGCGGGTATAGCGACGATCCAGAAAGTTTTCCTCGTCTTCTGCAATGCGCGCTCCGACCTCAGGCCTGGCGTGCAGGGCCATCGCCGCGTCATAGGCCGCACGATCCGGGAACCAGATCTCGGTGACCACATCGAAATCGCGTTCTGCCGCCCCCTCGCTGATAAAGGCACCCTCGGGGTCGATGAAATTGCGGCGATACCCGCAGATCTGTGGCAGCAGGCTGCGGATCAGGGGAACGTGATGCTTTTCGTAGTAGTCGATGAACGCCGTCCTCGAAAGGCCGGGTTTGCATTTGAGCAGAGCTATGGTTTTGAACAAGGCCGATGAACTCCATGTCTTATTGTGGTTGTGATGCCCCTGCGCCTGTTGATGCCGGCGGGAGCCTCCAGATCACCGCGGAACCGTCACGGCTTGGCTCACGTCCGCAGAGATGGCTAGCATGGTACCACCCGCAAGGGCTTCGTGATGCGCCGCGATGCGTGGTAAGTCAGGGGGTGTTGCCATCAGCCCCGGTGTTCCCGCATCGGGTGACTTCTGCCGTGCCGTGCGCTGAGCATGGCAAACTGGGGGAACTCTGGTAGCATCCGGCCCGGTCGAGTCCATTCAGGAGCATTTGATCTCGCAATGTCAGAGCACCTGCCCAGCCGGTTTGTTCGCACGCTGTTGCGTCTGGTAGAGGAGCACGGTCACGATCCAGCGGCGGTACTGGCCGCTGCGGAACTGGACTTCAACCCACTGCAGGAAGGAGCGCCGGGTTACCGCGAACAGGTCTCCGCAATGGAGTACTCACGCGTCTATCAGCAGGCCCTGCGGCTGCTGCAGGATTCCACGTTTGGTGTGGTGCGCAGCGGCTTCACCGGGCCGGGCGCATTCCGCATGATGTGTTTCTGTATTGTGTCCTGCCGTGACCTGGGCGGGGCGATACTGCGCGCTGCGGAATTCTATCGGACCTTCTTTGACGAGCAGAGCCAGTTGTACGCCAATTTCAGCGAGGATACCGCGCGGGTCGGCTATCTGCATGACGGTCCTCTGGCCTGGCCTACGGTGGGCGCTGCGGATGTATACGGCTTGTCACTTTGGCACCGTTTCTTCGGTTGGCTCTGCGGCCGTCCCCTGCCTCTGCAGCGCGTGGACTTTCGTGCCAGCGCGCCACCCAACCCGGAGAAATACGCGGACCTGTTTCAGTGCCCGCTGACCTTCGGTCAACCCAGGGACCTGTTGTACTTCGATGCGAGCTGCCTTGCGTGGCCGCTAGTGCACAACGAGCACTCGCTACAGGACTTTCTGCGCACGGCTCCCTACCAGTTGCTGCTGATGGATGACCGTGAGAGTAATGGCCGGGTGGCGGCGCAGGTAAGCGCCATGCTCGGCCACGACTTCAGCCAGGGCGTTCCGGCTTTCGAGACCATCAGCCAGGCGCTGGAGATGTCACCCCCCACGTTGCGGCGCAAACTGCGGCGCGAGGGCACCACCTTTCAGGCGCTGAAGGATGCGGCGCGTTGCGAAGCGGCGCGACGGGCACTGGATCGCCCCGACGGTTCTATCGAAGACGTGGCGCTGCGGCTGGGTTTCACTGACCCTTCTGCCTTCCATCGCGCGTTTCGCAAATGGACCGGCCAGACGCCGGGGCAGTACCGCAGCGCACGTCGTCGCAGCCGCTAGCGCACCAGGGCACCGTGGGGCGACTGAGTACCGCAACGGACCGATCTCGGGTAAAATTGCCCCTACTATTTGGAGGTATTTATGTCCGTTGAAGAACAAATCCGTGAGCAGCTGACTGCCGGCCTGGTACCTGTGCACCTGGAAGTGGCAAACGAGAGCCATATGCACAGTGTGCCCCCGAACTCGGAGACGCATTTTCGCGTTGTAGTGGTCAGCGACGCGTTCGCAGGAAAGCGTCAGGTGGCCCGGCACCAGCAGGTGTACGGTCTGCTGGCCGCGCAGCTGGAGGGACCGGTGCACGCACTTGCCCTGCATACCTATTCGCCCGGCGAGTGGCAGGAACGTGAGAACTCGGCGCCGACCTCCCCGGACTGTCTGGGCGGCAGCAAGGCCACGTCGCCGGAGGCGCAGGCATGACCGATATTGTGGTTGCAGCGCTCTACCGTTTCGTGTCCCTCGACGACTACCGCGCACTGCGAGAGCCTTTGCTGGATGTGTGTCTGGAGGCCGGGGTCAAGGGCACGCTGTTGCTCGCCGGTGAGGGCATCAATGGCACCATTGCCGGGCCGCGTGCCGGCATCGACCGCGTGTTGGGCTGGCTGCGCAGTGACGCGAGGCTTGCGTTGCTGGAACACAAGGAATCCATCGATACCGACATGCCGTTCTACCGCATGAAGGTCAAGCTGAAACGCGAAATCGTCACCATGGGCATCGACGGCATCGACCCCAATCGCGTGGTCGGTACCTATGTCGCGCCGCAAGACTGGAACGACCTGGTAAACGATCCCGAGGTATTGTTGCTGGACACACGCAATCGCTATGAGTACGGCATCGGTTCGTTCCGCGGGGCGGTCGACCCGCAAACAACCTCGTTTCGCGAATTCCCCACTTATGTGCGCGAAAATCTCGACCCGTCCCGACACCGCAAGGTTGCCATGTTCTGTACCGGCGGCATTCGTTGCGAGAAGGCGAGTGCTTTCATGCTGCAGGAGGGCTTTGAGGAGGTGTATCACCTGCAGGGTGGCATCCTCAAGTATCTGGAGGAGGTGCCGCAAGAGGAGAGCACGTGGGAGGGCGAATGTTTCGTCTTCGACAACCGCGTAGCGGTTAACCATCAGCTGGAAAAGGGGCAGTACGACCAGTGCCACGGTTGTCGCCACCCTATCACCGAGGCGGACAAGGCCTCGGGACGCTATCAGCCGGGGGTGTGTTGCCCGCAGTGCTTCGATAGCCTCACGGACGACCAGAAGGCCCGTTTCGCCGAGCGCCAGCGCCAGATAGAGTTGGCGGCACAACGGGGCGAGCAGCACGTGGGCGCCGCACCGCCCTTGCGCCAGCGTCGCGCCACCGCTACTGAGTCATGAGGGTATGAGCGCGGCTCGTCGGATATCAGCGAGGTTGTACTCCCGGCGTCAGGACCGTGATGGGCAAAGCGCTGCGCAGTGCCACAATCGGCACGAAACGGCTGTCCTGCTGGCCGTCGCCCGCGGAAATGATGCCGCTGAGTAGTGGCTGTCCGCGCTCGTTGAGCTGAATTACCGCTCCACCCGATGCACCCTTGTGCGCCCGACAGTTGCTGTAGCCCAGCGTCGCACTGCTGCGGGTGATGCGACAGGCCGGATCGTAGCTCAGAACGTTGCCCTGGTCGCCCATGCCGGCGTCGCGCGAATAGCCCGCCATCAGCACGGTGCGTTGCGGATCTGGCGGCCCCGGCTGTAAAGCCAGCGCCGGTATCTCCGCCTGTGGCACGGCGTGTTCCAGACGCAAGAGCGCCCAGTCTGCCGCCATGCTGCCGCCATCGGCGACAGGGCGGGCGCCGATGACCAGCGGCGTGGAAGAGGCCGGCAGCAGCGTGAAGGTGATGGTGCGGGTGAGGTCGCGGTAGCTCTCCAGGCAGTGCCAGGCCGTGACGATCAGCTCAGCCTGCGACTCGCCGGCGGGCGCAATCAGTGTGGCGCTGCAGCGCTCGGTGTGATGCCGGGCGTGGCCCTGTTCGGTTTTCAGGCCCGGTACCGTCAGCTGGCCGATTGCGCGCAACCACAAGGGTGACGCGGCGGACAGGCGCTGGCGCGGGTCTGTGTTTCCGGTTGCCGCAGCTGCGGGCAGTGCCAGCTGCAGGCACAGCAGGCAGGCCGTGGCTTTTTTTCCAGAATGGCTCAATATGTTGGTCAGCCTTCTACGCTGCGTACTTGGTCATCGCGACCGGGGTCAGTAGCATGGTCGGCCAATCCGGCCGGGCAAGCAAGCAGAGGTAGTTATGCAACAGGGTAAAGCGTGTATCGCGGTGGTCACAGGCGCCAGCCGGGGCGCCGGCAAGGGCATCGCCGTGGCGCTCGGCGCCACTGGCGCCACAGTCTACATCACCGGACGCAGCTGGGCGGCCGGTGAGGCTGCGTTGCCCGGTTCGCTCACGGAAACAGCCCAGGCCATTGAAGCGGCCGGCGGCACCGCGGTGCCGGTGCGCTGCGATCACAGTGTGGACGCTGAGGTTGAAGCGCTGTTCGCGCGGGTGAAAGCAGAGCACGGGCGGCTGGATATTCTTGTCAACAACGCCACCAGTCTGCACCCGGCGCTCACACAAACCGGGCCGTTCTGGGAAAAACCCCGAGACCTCACCACGCTGTGGGATGTGGGCATGCGGTCGCACTATACCGCCAGCTGGTATGCGGCACCGCTGTTGCTGGCCAACGGAGAGGGTTTGATTGTCAACACCTCCTCCTTTGGCGGTCGCATTTACATGCACGGCCCCGCCTACGGTGCCGGCAAGGCCGCGATCGACAAGATGGCCCACGATATGGCGGTGGATTTCCGCCCGCACAAGGTCGCGGTTGTTTCATTGTGGATGGGGCTGTTGCTCACTGAGCGCACGCGGCAGGTGTTTGATGCCGAGCCAGACAAATACGCCGATCTCGTGGCCACGGCGGAGCACCCGGAGTTCAGCGGCAGGGTGATTGCAGCCCTGTGGGCCGATCCCGACAGGATGGCGCACACAGGCACCGTCTGTATCGGTGCCGAACTCGGTGAGGCCTACGGCGTAAAGGATATCAACGGTAACCAGCCCCCATCGCACCGGGCATTTTTCGGCCCGCCAACGACCTTTGGCGACGCCGTTGTCGAGTAGGCATACCCTAAATGAAGGATGATGCACCGGCGCCACTGGCGTTTAATGGGCGCCTGCAGCAAAGAATGGCCCAGCCCGGCCTACAATACCAATAACAGGTTCCAAGGAGGTTCCCATGACAACATCATCGGCTGCTGCGCTCTCCGCAGCGGATTCCTACAGTCTGGGTTCAGCCCGCGCTGAGTCACTGCTTGAAGCGGCGCGCGCGCTGGGACCCACGTTGCGTGCGCGCTCCGCCCAGTGTCGTGCGGAACGCAAGGTACCGGCAGAGACCATCGCTGATTTTCACGCAGCAGGCTTTTTCAAGATGTTGCAGCCAGAACAGTGGGGCGGTTACGCGATGGACCCGCAGGTGTTCTACAGTGTGGGGCTGGAAGTGGCGCGGCACTGCATGTCCAGCGCCTGGGTGCTTGGAGTAGTCGCTGTGCACAATTGGCAACTGGCCGTGTTTGATGACCGCGCCGCCGCCGATGTCTGGGGCGAGGATCCCTCGGTGTTGATTTCCTCTTCTTACGCGCCGGTAGGCAAGGTTACGCCAGTGGAAGGCGGCTACCGGCTGAGCGGTCGCTGGAGCTTCTCCTCCGGTAGCGAGCATTGCCAGTGGGCGTTCCTCGGCGCCGTGGTGCCCACCGCGGATGCACCCTTTGACATGATGAACTATCGCACCTTCCTCGTGCCCGCTACCGAATACCGCATCGTGGACAACTGGGACGTGGTTGGCCTGCAGGGCACCGGAAGCCACGATATCGTCGTGGAGGACGCTTTTGTGCCGGAGCATCGCACCCACCGTTCGATCGACGGCTACAAGTGCGACAATCCGGGCAACGCCGTCAACGATGCACCATTGTATCACCTGCCTTTCATGCAGGTGTTTGTGCGCGCCGTGTGCACCGCCAGCCTGGGTGCCCTGCAGGGCGCACTCGACGACTTTGTGGAAGTGGCGAAAACCCGCCGCGTAGGCCCGAATATCATGAGTGCGGACCCCACCGTGCGTCGCCTTGCGGCGGAGGTGAAGGGGTCCATCGAAGAAATGAAGCTGACCATGCTGCGCAACTTTGATGCCATGATGAACTGCACCCGAGCCGGTGAGCCGATTCCGGTGGAGGACCGTGTGCGCTATCGCTACGATTCCGCGGTGGTGGCCGACCGCTGCCTGGAACTGTCCGGGCGCATGCTGAAGGCGGCGGGCAGCGGCGGTATCCGGGTGGGCAGTGACCTGCTGGCCCGTCATCTTGATATACTCGCGAGTCAGGCGCATGTCGCTAACAACTCGCTGCCTTTCGCCGATAACATGGGCGCGGTGTTGTTCGGCGAAGAAAATCGCGATTTCGCGGTCTGATTGGTAACAGGGGTAAACAGCATGGCTAATAAGGGACTATTACCCGAAGGCAATTACGCGGAGTGCGCTAACGGCTACCGCATTCACTACCTCGATGAAGGGCAGGGCGACGTGGTCGTGTTTCTGCACGGCTCCGGCCCGGGCGCGAGTGGCTATAGCAACTTCAAGGGCAACTACCCTGCTCTGGTGGAGGCGGGCTACCGCTGCATCGTACCCGACCACATCGGCTATGGCTTTTCCGACAAGCCTGACGACGTAGACCACACCCTGGACTTCTTTGTCGAGTGCATCAAACAAACGCTGGATAGCGCGGGTGTTGAGCGCTGTACAGTGGTGGGAAATTCACTGGGTGGTGCGGTCGCGTTGGGCATGGCGCTACAGCACCCGGCGTTGGTGGAAAAGCTGATTCTGATGGCCCCCGGTGGCCTGAGTGAACTGCACGAATATCAGCAGATGCCAGGTATGCAAAAGGTGTTCAAGGTCTTTGGTTCAGGTGAGCCGGTTACGCATGAGGTCATGAAAGACCTGTTTGCCACGGGCCTCATGTACGACCCCCGCCACGCGACGGACGAGCTGGTCGAGGAGCGCATGCAGATCATGCAGATCATGAACGGTCATGTTATGGCCAGCATGAAAATTCCTGTACTCACGGCGCGATTGCCGGAAATCCAGTGCCCGGTGCTGGGCTTCTGGGGCATGGATGAGAAAATGATGCCGGAGAACGGCATCCTGGCGATGGCCAAGAATCTGAAACATATGCGCATGATACTGGTCTCGGAGTGCGGCCACTGGGTGATGGTGGAGCACGAGGATCTTTTCAATCGTGAATGTGTGGACTTCCTGCGCCATGGATAAGGCCGGCCGCACAGCTCTGGGCGATGAGCTCTACCGCGCCTTGCGCGAATTCCGCACCGTGGCGCCGCTCACCGAGCGCGCGCCGGATATCACCATTGACGATGCCTATCACATCAGCCTGCACATGCTGAGCCGGCGTGTGGAGCAGGACGGTGAGCGCGTGGTGGGCAAGAAGATCGGTGTTACCTCCAAGCCGGTGCAGGATATGCTGGGCGTTTTCCAGCCGGATTTCGGTTTCCTAACGGATGCCATGGAATACCCGGATGGCGCGGATATTCCTGTGGCGGGCCACCTGATACAGCCGCGCGCCGAGGGCGAGATTGCCTTTCGCCTCAAGCGCGATCTGCAGGGCCCAGGGGTCACCGAGCAGGACGTACTGGACGCGACCGAAGCGATCATGCCCTGTTTCGAGATTGTGGATTCACGTATCCGCAACTGGGAGATCAAGATCCAGGATACGGTGGCGGACAATGCCTCCTGTGGCGTTTACGTGCTGGGCCAGAATGCCGTGGACCCGCGTGACTTTGACCTGCCCAACCTGAAGATGCGCATCTGGAAGAACGGCGAGTTTCACTCCGAGGGCCTGGGCAGTGCGGTGCAGGGCAACCCGCTGACGGCGGTGGCCTGGCTGGCCAATACCCTCGGCGAGTTCGGCATTCCGTTCAAGGCGGGAGAGGTTATTCTGTCGGGCTCACTGGCGCCACTGATCCCGGTAGTGGCGGGCGACAGCATGCGGCTTGAACTTGAGGGAATCGGCGAGTGCAGCTGCCGGTTTGTGTAAGCAACGGATCAACGATGTGGAAAGCGAGCAATGAGTAAAAAAATCAGGGTGGCCATTATTGGCCCGGGAAATATCGGCACCGACCTGTTGATGAAGGCGATGCGTAGTGAGGTTATCGAGCCGGTGTGGATGGTGGGTGTAGACCCGGATTCTCCCGGCCTGGCCCGCGCCCGCGACATGGGTATCAAAACCACCTGCGACGGCGTGGATGGCCTGGTGCCGCACATGCGTGAGGACAACATCCAGATCTGCTTTGATGCCACCAGCGCTTATGTGCATGCGGACAACAGCCGCAAGGTGAATGCCGAGGGTGCCGTGATGGTGGACCTGACCCCGGCGGCCATCGGCCCTTTCTGTGTGCCGCCGGTCAACCTGCAGGACGCCGTGGCCGCGAAGGCGATGAACGTCAATATGGTCACTTGCGGCGGCCAGGCGACCATCCCCATGGTGGCGGCGGTGAGCCGTGTACAGACGGTGACCTACGGCGAGATCGTGGCCACGGTGAGCTCCCGCTCTGTAGGCCCGGGTACGCGCAAGAACATCGACGAATTCACCCGCACCACCGCCAAAGGCGTCGAATTGATTGGCGGTGCCCAGCAGGGCAAGGCGATTATCGTGATCAACCCGGCGGAGCCGCCACTGATCATGCGCGATACCATCCACTGCCTGACGGCAGATGAGCCGGACCAGGAAGCGATTACGCGCTCGGTACACGAGATGGTGGCCGAGGTGCAGAAGTACGTGCCCGGCTATACGCTGAAGAATGGTCCGACCTTCGACGGCAAGCGCGTGAGCATCTACATGGAAGTGGCGGGGCTGGGCGACTTCCTGCCGCGCTACGCTGGCAACCTCGATATCATGACGGCGGCAGGCCTGCGTACAGCGGAAATGTATGCCGAAGAAATCCTGGCCGGGCGCTTTGTGCCGGCAGCGGCCTGAGGAGAGACACTATGAACTTGCAAGGCAGGAAAATTCAGGTGCACGATATGTCGCTGCGCGACGGCATGCACCCCAAGCAGCACCAGATCACCGTGCAGCAGATGGTGGACATTGCGGTCGCCATGGACGAAGCCGGCATCCCCCTGATTGAGGTTACCCACGGCGACGGCCTGGGCGGGGCATCGGTAAACTACGGCTTCCCCGCCGCCAGCGACCAGGAATACCTGACGGCGGTGTGCAAGGCCGTGAAAAAGACCAAGGTGTCGGCGCTGTTGTTGCCGGGTATCGGCACGGTTGACCACCTGAAGATGGCGGTGGACTGCGGGATCTCCACCATTCGCGTGGCCACGCACTGCACCGAGGCGGATGTTTCGGAGCAGCATATCAGCATGGCCTCCCAGATCAGCGGGCTGGACACGGTCGGCTTCCTGATGATGGCGCACATGATTCCGGCGGAAGAGCTGGTGGTGCAGTTGAAGCTGATGGAATCCTACGGGGCCAACTGTGTGTATATCACCGACTCCGCCGGGTACATGCTGCCTGACGATGTCACCGAGCGCATCGCGCTGGCGCGGGCGGAACTGAAGCCGGAAACCGAACTGGGCTTCCACGGTCACCACAACCTGGGCATGGGGATTGCCAACTCGCTGGCGGCCGTAGACGCGGGAGCCAACCGTATTGACGGGTCGCTCGCCGGGCTGGGTGCCGGTGCGGGGAATACCCCACTGGAAGTGTTCCTGGCGGTGTGTGACCGTATGGGTGTTGAAACCGGGGTTGACCTGTTCAAGGCCATGGACGTTGCGGAAGACCTGATTGTGCCGCTGATGGACCACATGGTGCGGGTGGATCGGGATTCACTCACCCTGGGCTGGGCCGGCGTCTACTCCAGCTTCCTGCTGTTTGCCAAGCGCAGCGCTGCCAAGCACGGCCTGTCGGCGCGTGACATATTGGTTGAACTCGGCCGTCGTCGCACTGTAGGCGGGCAGGAAGACATGATTGAAGACCTGGCCATGGATATGGCACGCGACCGCAAGAGCGCCTGACCGCTCGCCTTCCTTACCCCTTCTGCAAAGGGCGCCTGTGACTGCCATGCGGCGGTCCGGGTGCCGAATCCTGGAAATACAGGGTTGAGCTCTCGCTCAGCCTGCGTGCGAGCGCAGGTAGATTTCGCACTGCACGTGACTACTGTGGTTTGCCCTTGTCGCCTGCACGGTCCGCGCCGTAGTGGTTGCTCTGCCGGTCAAGCGTGCCCAGGTCGAGCACCGGGGCTGCGTCGATGTGCTCCGCATCCATCATTTTGGCCACGCGCTGCAGCGACGAGATGATCATGGTCTGCTCCCACTCCTGCAGGTCATCGAACTGGCGTTTGAACTGCTCCTGCAACGGGATGGGCGCGCTGATGAGGACTTCCATCGCCTGAGGTGTGAGGTGTGCGTGCACCTTGCGCTTGTCGGTGTCTGACCGTTTGCGGTAGACGAGGCCGCGCTTTTCCAGCCGGTCCAGAATCGTGGTAACCGTGGCCTGGCTTAGGCTGATATCGGTTGCCAGCTCGCCGATGGTGACTTCTCCGCGCTGGCGTATGGTCTGCAGCAACAGAATTTGCGGCGCTGTCAGGCCCGTAGTCTTGGCGAGATGCCGCGAATGCAGGTCGGTGGCGCGGATGACGCGGCGCAGCGCAACCAGGACTTCATCGATACGGGCCAAAAGGATATCTCTCTCGGTAGCAAAACCCAGCACAGTGTACCTCCGCTTGCCGCTCTGGCGTTAATTCCCTGCGTACATGCCCCGCCACAAAGCGGTGCAATTCGAGTGCAGTGTAAATATTTAGGCAACAAAAAACAAAAAATTCATCAATACGTCACAATTTGCGCCGAAATGAATCAAATTCCTAGGAATGTGGTTTTGATAAAAATCGCTCATGAGGTATAATGTTTAGCGTACTAAAGATTGGAGGGCAACGATTATGGCGCAAGAGCTGACACTGAGGCCGCCAACGGCGACGGATGGCATGGCCGTGCACCACTTGATTGCGGCCTGTCCGCCCCTGGATACGAATTCCGCTTACTGCAACCTCGTTCAATGTTCTCATTTTGCGAGTACATCGGTGCTGGCAGAGGCGGACGGCGAGGTGGCCGGGTTCATTTCCGGTCACCGCATTCCCGAGCGCCCGGATACACTGTTCATCTGGCAGGTAGCGGTTGGCGAGAGTGGCCGCGGACAGGGCCTGGCCGGCCGCATGCTCGACGCGATCGTGGACCGCGCGGGGAATGAGTGGATACAGCACATGGAAACCACCATTACGGAAGACAACGCCGCGTCTTGGGGCCTGTTTCAGGGCTTTGCCACTCGGCGTGGCGCGACACTTGCGCGCGAGGTGTGGTTCGACCGCGAGGCTCACTTCAAGGGCAGCCACGACAGCGAGATCCGCGCGAGAATCGGGCCGCTCACGGCGTCGGATCTGCGTGCGGTCGCCCGCTGACTTTGGCCTTTGCCCCAAACCGTACCCGCAGAATGAATGACGGCAACAACATTGAGGTTATGCATGAAAATTTTTGAAGAGATTGAATCCGAAGTACAAAGCTATGCTCGCTCCTTTCCGCGCGTGTTCAATCGTGCCCAGGGCGAGTATCTGTACGACGAAGACGGCAAGCAGTACCTGGACTTTCTGGCGGGTGCGGGCACCCTGAATTACGGTCACAACAACCCCGCCT
This sequence comes from Haliea salexigens DSM 19537, assembly GCF_000423125.1. GTDB lineage: Bacteria > Pseudomonadota > Gammaproteobacteria > Pseudomonadales > Halieaceae > Haliea > Haliea salexigens. Next base: position 381,380 of record NZ_AUHJ01000001.1, on the reverse strand, counting down.
TCAAGACAGCACTGCTGGAATACATCGAAGCGGATGGCATCAGCCATGGCCTGGATCTGCACACCAAGGCCAAGGCCGAGTTCCTTGAAACCTTCAGCGAGAAAATCCTGAAGCCGCGCGATCTGGAGTTTGTCGTTCAGTTTACCGGCCCCACGGGCACTAACGCGGTAGAGGCGGCGCTCAAGCTGGCGCGTAACATTGCCGGTCGGGAAAACGTCATTTCCTTTACCAACGGGTTCCACGGCGTGAGCCTCGGCTCCCTGGCAGCCACCGGTAATTCGCATCACCGCGGTGCTTCAGGCGTAAGCCTCGGTGGCAGCAGCCGCATGCCATTTGACGGCTACCTGGGCGATGGTATCGACACCACCGCTTACCTTGACAAAGTCCTGTCGGACTCCAGCAGCGGTATCGACGCACCGGCTGCAGTTCTGGTGGAAACGGTGCAGGGCGAGGGTGGCATCAATGCGGCCAGCTTCGAGTGGTTGCGCAACCTCGAGGCGGTGTGTCGCAAGCACGATATGCTGCTGATCGTGGATGATATTCAGGCGGGTTGTGGTCGCACGGGTACGTTCTTCAGCTTCGAGGAAGCGGGAATCAAGCCGGATATTGTCACCCTGTCGAAGTCGCTCAGTGGCTACGGTCTGCCGTTTGCGGTCGTGCTGATCAAGCCGGAGCTGGACCAATGGAAGCCGGGTGAACACAACGGCACCTTTCGCGGCAACAATCTGGCGTTCGTTACCGCGAAGGCGGCAATCGACACGTTCTGGTCTGACGATGCCTTCGCGAAAGGCGTGCAGGCCAAGGGGCGCTATGTTTCGGAGCGGCTCGAGGCGATTGTGGCGCGCTATGGTGAGGGTAACTTCAGCACACACGGGCGCGGCATGTTCCAGGGCATCAACTGTGTCAACGGCGAAATCGCCGGGCGTATCACGCGCAAGGCCTTTGCCAAGGGTTTGATGATCGAGACCAGCGGTGCGGACGACCAGGTCGTGAAGTTCCTCTGTCCGCTCACGATCTCGCAGGAGAACCTCAAGCGTGGCATTGATATCGTTGAGCAGGCCATCGCCGAAGTGTGTGCCTCCGAAGGCGCGATTCCCGAAGTCGTCGACTTTTTCGAAGATGAGTACAGCGTCTCCGATGACGATCGTTTCCGCAAGGCAAGCTGAGTGCTCTGCGGCGGCCGGAGCCGCCGCAGCCTGACGTTATTACTATTCACAGAGAACACAGGATATTCACATGATTGTACGAGATATGGACACCGCGGCACGTGAAGGCCGCATGATCAAGGATCCCGGTGGCAACTGGGACAGCACGCGCCTGCTGCTGAAAGACGACAATATGGGCTTTTCCTTTCACATCACCACGATCTACGCGGGCGCGGACTTCCGCATGCACTACCAGAATCATCTGGAATCGGTGTACTGCATGTCGGGTGAAGGCGAGGTGGAAACACTGGCGGATGGCAAGGTCTATCCCATCGCTCCAGGCACGTTGTACATACTCGACAAACACGATGAGCACAAGCTGCGTGCCACAACGGAAATGAAAATGGCCTGCGTGTTCAACCCGCCGTTGCATGGCACGGAGGTACACAACGCCGAGGGCGCCTATGAACTCCATGCCGAGCGCGTGGGCGCCTGAGTATCGTGAGTAAGGTATCCAACATCGCACAGGTTGCCGGGCCCGGCGAGCACAGTGCGAAAGTGCGCTCCGGGCACAATACGGGGGAAGCAGTGAACAAGCATACCGTGGAGAAAATCGGCGGCACGTCAATGAGCAACTATGCCGCCGTTCGAGACAGCATCGTTTTCGGTCAGCGCAATGGCGAAACGCCCTACCAGCGCGTGTTCGTCGTTTCCGCCTATGGTGGCATGACCGACAAGCTGCTGGAGCACAAGAAAGATGGCAAGCCCGGCGTATACGGCCTGTTCGCCAGCAGTTTTCAGGACCGCAGCTGGGAAGAGGCACTGGACGCTGTGCGCGACAGCATGTTTGCTGTCAACGCCGAGCTCTTTACCGATGCCCAGGCATTGCTCGAAGCCAATGAGTTCATCGGCGAGCGTCTCGAGAATGCCCGCAAATGCCTTGAGGACCTGCATAGCCTGTGTGGGCACGGTCACTTTTCGGTGGAAGACCATCTGGTGACGGTGCGTGAAATGCTATCCAGCGTGGGCGAGGTCCACAGTGCCTGGAACATGGCTACTTTGCTGCGCCGCGATGGGTTGAACGCGCGCTTTGTCGACCTCAGCGGTTGGCAGGGCTCGGGCAGTCAGCCCCTGGACGCGTGCGTGCAGCAGGCGTTTGCCGATATCGACCTGGAGCACGAACTGCCGATTGTCACCGGGTATGCGCACTGTAGCGAAGGTCTCATCACCCAGTTTGACCGCGGTTACAGCGAGATGACCTTCAGTCGTATCGCCGTGCTTACCGGCGCCCGCGAGGCCATTATCCACAAAGAGTTCCACCTCAGCAGCGCGGACCCGCGCCTGGTGGGTGAAGACAACGCAGTGCCTATCGGACGCACCAATTACGATGTGGCGGACCAGCTGGCCAACCTGGGTATGGAAGCCATTCACCCCAAAGCGGCCAAGGGTCTGCGCCAGAATGGCATTCCCCTGCGGGTGAAGAACACCTTCGAGCCCGAGCACACCGGTACCCTCATTACCGGCGACTACGTCAGCGACACGGCGTGCGTGGAGATCATCGCGGGTTGCCGGGGTGTGTATGCGCTGGAGCTGTTCGACCAGGACATGGCGGGCATCGTGGCCCACTACGACACGGAGATCCTGCGTTGCGTGCAGCGCTTCAAGGGCCATATCGTTGGCAAGGATATCAATGCCAATACGGTGACCCACTACCTCGACGTCAACCTGAAGACCGTCAAGCGCATCAAGAAGGCTTTGCAGGAGACGTTCCCGGAAGCGGAAATTCGTGAACAGAAGGTGGCGATCGTATCCGCCATCGGCAGTGACATGCAGGTGCCTGGCTTGCTCGCGCGGACGGTCGCGGCCCTGTCCAGTCACGATATCAGCGTGCTGGCCATTCACCAGTCCATGCGTCAGGTGGATATCCAGTTCATCGTCAACGACGATGACTACGAGCAGGCCATTCGCGGCTTGCACGCGACCCTGGTGGAACCCCACGACCACGGCCGTGCCATCTGCCTCGCCTCCTGATGTTCCTCCCTGGCCGCGCATTGCGCGCGGCGTTGACCGACATCAATGCCCGAGATCCAAAGCTGCCTTAATCTGTGCTCAGGGTGATGGACACCCTGGTCCACATTAAGGAGTTAATCATGAGAAAGGTAACTAAACTCGCCCTCGCGGCAGTGGTCGCAGGCATGGCAGTCAACGCTGCTGCCTACGAGCAAGGTGATTGGATACTGCGTGCAGGCGCCGTGACCGTGGCGCCAGACGAGGACAGTGACAACATCGTGTTGCCCACGGCTCCGCCCACCGTACTCCCCGGGGTTTCTGTCGACAACGACACCCAGCTCAGCATCATTCCGGTTTACATGCTAACCGACAATTGGGCCGTGGAAGTGCTGGCGGCAACACCGTTCGAGCACGACATCACGGTCAATGGCGTGGGTATTCCCGCGGGCTCAATCAAGCACCTGCCGCCTACGGTGAGCATGCAATGGTATCCGCGCGGCGGACAGCAAGGCTGGCAGCCCTATGTGGGCGCCGGTGTGAACTACACCTTTATTTACGATGAGAAAGTCGACCCTGCACTTGCCGGTGCCTTGAATGGCCTGATCGGCGCAACGGAAGCCGACTTGTCGCTGGACGATTCCTTCGGCCTGGCTGCCCAGGCGGGTGTTGATATTCCGCTGTCTGAAAACTGGGCCATCAATGTGGCAGTCTGGTACATCGATATCGACACCACTGCCAAGATCCGCACCGATGTAGGTACCGTTGCGTTTGATGTGGACATCGACCCCTGGGTCTACAACGTCGGCATCGCGTACCGTTTCTAACGTCGTACTGTTTTGGGGGTGCGCGCCTGCTCACCCCCGTGTTTTTTCCAGCGGCGGTTCCTGCCGTGGTCGTTTTTCCGCAAATCCTTCTGTTCAGTGATGCTGGCTGTGATCCATGGGTGCGTCATGTTGCATGGCGTGCGTACTGTGTTGCGCATGGGCTGCTGTCAGGTACACGCTCCAGCAACCGGACACAATCAGCAACAGCCCCAGTACGACCTTCAGGCCCTTGCGGCGCAGGGCTGATTGGACGGCACCCGCACCAAAACTGGTGGCGAGCATGGCGGGCAATGTGCCCAGGCCAAAAAACAGCATCATCAGGGCGGATTGGCCCGCGTCCTGAGCGGTGGCCGCCCAAGCCAGGCTGCTGTAAATCAATCCACAGGGCATGAGACCCCAGCACAAGCCGAGGGCGATCGCCTGATACCAGTGGCGCAGCGGTAGCAGTGAGCTTGACCAGCGCTGCACCGGCCGCCAGAGAATGGCTCCCCCACGTTCCAGCCAGGTCAGTACACGCCACCAATCCGCTATGTACAGCCCCATGGCAATCAGCAATATGCCCGCCAGGTAGCGCAGGGCCATGGTCCACGCTGCGATATCAATGCTGCCGGCCGCAAAGCCCAGTGCGGCGCCCAGCGCGGTATAACTCGCGATACGGCCACCGTGATAGGCCAGCGTCATGCCGGTACTCTTCACACCACCTAACTGCAGTGCGGCGGCAATACCGCCACACATGCCCAGACAGTGCCCGGCGCCGGCCAGGCCCAGTGCGAACGCGCTACCGAGCTCCGCGATCATCGTGTTCCTCCCGGTTGCTGTTGTGCTCTTCGTCCATGAGGATACGCGATGCCTCCTTGTCCAGGTCTTCATACTGACCGCTGTCGATAGCCCAGATCAGCAGGCGAATGACGATGACACAGAACACCAGGGCAATGGGTATCAGGAGATACAGGCTTTCCATCGGTGTTGCTACCTCAGCGCTGCGCCCGATTCAGGCGCAGCGAGTTCATGACCACAATCAATGAGCTGAATGACATGCCCAGGGCCGCTGCCCAGGGTGGAATATAGCCGAGCGCGGCGAGGGGTATGCCAAGGCCATTGTAGCTCAGCGCCCAGACAAAATTCTGGCGGATAATCCCCACGCACTGGCGTGCCTTGGCGAGGCTGCGGATAACGGCGTTGAGGTTGTCGTCATCAACCACGAAATCGGCTTGCGCCCGGGCCAGGTCGGTGGCGCTGGCAACGGCGAAAGAGGCGTTTGCGAGGCCGAGCAGGGGGGCATCGTTGAGGCCGTCGCCCACTGCCATAACCACTTCGCCGGCTTCCTGCCAGGCGCGCACCTGTTGCATCTTGTCTTCGGGGGAAAGCCCGGTGCCGACGAAGTCGAACCCCAGCTCACGGCCCAGCCGGGCCCCTGCGCTGGAGCTGTCGCCGGTGAGGAGCGCCAGTGACATGCCCGCGCTGCGGGCAGCGGCAACCACCTCGGCGGCCTCGGGTCGCAGCGGGTCGGAGAGCCCGAACCAGGCCAGGGGCTGGTCGCTGCTGCAGAGCGCCACCCAATAGAGTTCATTGTTTGGTGCACTGGGCAATGTGGGGGCGAGCTCACGACAGAAACGCTCACTGCCCATGCGGTAGCGCTGGCCGTTCCAGCTCGCCTCGATGCCGGCGCCGGTGATGTAACGGGGCTCGCTGATACCTGTGATCGCCGTGCCGGTAAAGGCGTGGGCGATAGGGTGATTGGAATGTTGCTGCAGTGCCGTTGCCAACTCGGTAAGGAACGCGTCATTGACTTCCCCGCAGGCGCTCACGGTCTCCAGGCGCAGCTTGCCCTGGGTCAGCGTACCGGTTTTGTCGAAGACGACGCGCTGTGCGTGGGCGAGTGCCTCGATGGCGTTTTCGCCATGCACAATGACGCCCTGCGCGCGCAACGCACTGGCCGCCGCTGTCAGCGCTGCGGGAGTGGCCAGTGCCAGGGCGCAGGGGCAGCTGACCACCAGCACAGCCAGGCATATCCACAGTACCTGGTCGGGTGCAATCTGGCTCCACACCAGACCGGTCAGGGCGGTGATGACGAGGATAGCGCCGACGAACCAGGCGGAGAGGCGGTCGGCCATGCGGGCGAGTGCCGGCTTGGCCCGCTGTGCACGGTCCACGCTGTTCTGTAGCGCCGCCAGCCGGCTGTTTTCGTAGAGCTGGTCGACGTACAGGTCAATGCTGCCTTCAAGGTTAAGGGTGCCGGCGAACACCGCATCGCCCGGCGCTACGGCGCGCGGTACATGCTCGCCGTTGAAGGTGTCTTCGCGGACGGCGCTGCTGCCGGTGGCAACCGTGCCGTCCACCGCGATGACTTCGCCAGCGCGCACCCGCACTGTGTCGCCGGGCTGGACCTGGCGCCGGGATTGGCGCCGCCAGTGCCCGTCTGGCTGTTGTACGAGCACGGCAAGCGGGAGATGACTCTCGGCGTCGCGACAGGCGATGGCATGACGACGCCGCACCCGTTTTTCGAAAAAGCGCCCCAGAAGCAGAAAAAACGTGAACATCACCACGGAATCGAAATAGACCTCGCCGGAGCCGGTCACGGTTGCCCAGACGCTGGCGATGAAGGCCAGCCCGATCGCCAGGGCAACGGGCAGGTCCATGACCAAAGCGCCCTGGCGCAGGTGTCGCCAGGCGGTCACGAAGAACGGCTTGGCGGAATAGCCAACCACAAAGCTGGCCACCAGCAGGCTCACTGTGCGCAGCAGGGTCTGGTGCTCCGTGGCAATGCCCTGCAGGTCACCCGCATGCAGGGCGATGCCGAACATGCCCACCTGCATCATGCCAATGCCGGCAACCGCCACCCGGCGCAGGTCGGTGCGGTACTCCTGTTCCAGTTGTTCGCGTTGGGCGCTGGCCTGGAAGGGGCGCGCGCTGTAGCCGAGGGACTCCAGCAGGGCAAATACACGGCTTGGCTGTAGTTGCTGCGGGTCGTAGCGCACGCTCAGGCGCTGTTGTTGCAGGTTGACCTGGGCGTCCTGCACACCGGTTTCACGCAGCAGCGTCTGTTCAATAAGCCAGGTGCAGGCAGCACAGGTGACCCCGCCCAGCAGCAGGCTGGCGTGCTCGCTTGCCGCGCTTTCGCGTCGGCAATATTGCGCGCGCAGGGTGGGGTCGTCATACAGGAGGTACTCGTCCGGTGTCGCCAGCGGTGTGTCGTTTGCTGGTTTCTCGCTGTAGGCGGTGCGCTGTCGGTAGAAGCTGCCCATGCCACTGTCGGCGATGAGGCTGGCAACGGCGCGGCATCCCGGGCAACACATGGGTTGGCTGATACCGTCTATGTCCACCGCAAAGTGGCTGCCCGGCGGTACCGGTTCACCGCAGTGGAAGCAGGGTTGTACGCCCGTCATCACAGGTTCACGGCGTATCCTGTACGCCCTGCTGCAGAAGATCTGCGGCGCCTATCACACCATCAAGGCGCCAGGCGCCCTCTGCGCCATCGCGCAGAATCCAGTGCCAGCGTTCGGCGACCGGGACTGGCAGGGCACTGTTGTACACGCCCGGACCAACCCGCTGCAGGTCGACCGTGAAGTCCCGGTCCGATTCAATCGGGTGGGACAGCACCAGCTCCAGGGATGTATCCTTAATCGCGCCCTCGGACACGTGCACAGTCACTTGCCCCGGCGTCAGCATCAGGCGCGCTGCAATGCCCAGCGCTCGCGCCTTCTCCTGCCGGTCCAACTGCTGGTTGATGGCCAGGCCGACCTTGTAGTACTCATCCACCACCAGGTCATCGGCGTGATTGTAGGCGGTGTAGATCAGGTGCATGCTGATCACCACCACGCTGGCGGGTAGGGCAATCAGGAACCAGGGCCAGAACTGGCGATACCAGGGGTGGATGTCGTCATCGGCCAGCCGCGGTCTGTTCATAGCGGCCTCATGAAGCGCGATTCGGAGCTGATCTGCAGCGATTCACGATCCGTGGCGCGCGCTGTGAATTCGATTTCCGTGCTCGGGCGCTGCAGTAACTCGGGTGCTATGCGTACCCGCAGGCTGATGCTGCGCACTTCGCCGCCGTCCAGCGTATGCAGGGTATCACCGATGATTTCCGCGCCGTCGATGCCGCTGATGGCAATTTCGAATTCGTGCATGGACTGCTCCATGTTGACCAGGCTCAGTGTGTAGATGTTCTCTATATCGCCGTCCATGGTGGTTACATACAGCTCGTTGCGATCGCGAATAACCGTCATTTCCAGTGGTACCCGGCTGATTACGCGGTAGCTGAACAGGCCGACCATCACCGACAACACCAGCACGTAGCCGATCATGCGCGGACGCAACCAGTGGGTTTTGCCGCCCTGCAGCTGGTGTTCGCTGGTGTAGCTGATCAGTCCCCTGGGATAGGACATCTTATCCATCACGGAGTTGCAGGCATCGATGCACAGCGCACAGCCAATGCATTCATATTGCAGGCCATCGCGAATATCAATCCCGGTCGGGCAGACCTGTACACACAGGTTGCAGTCGATGCAGTCACCCAGCCCCTGCGCCCGGTGGTCGGCATCGCGCTTGCGTGAGCCGCGCGGTTCACCGCGGACGGGATCGTAGGACACTATCAGGGTGTCCTGATCGAACATCACGGATTGGAAGCGCGCGTAGGGGCACATGTATTTGCAGACCTGCTCGCGCATCCAGCCAGCGTTGATGTACGTGGCGCAGGTGAAGAAGATCGTCCACAGCACACCCCACTGGCCAGCTGACAGGGTCAGCAAGTCCGGCAGCAGCTCACGGATGGGGTAAAAATAGCCAACAAATGTCATGCCGGTGAGGAATGCAACAAACAGCCAACCGCCGTGCTTGAGCACTTTGCGCCCCAGCTTCTCCATCGACCAGGGTGCCTTGTCGAGGCGCATGCGCTGGTTGCGGCTGCCCTCGAAGCGCTGCTCGATCCACATGAAAATACTGGTCCAGACGGTTTGCGGGCAGGTGTAACCGCACCACACGCGGCCCGCGAAAACAGTGACCGCGAACAGGCCGAAGGCCGCGATGATCAGCAGGAAAGCGAGGAGGGGGAAATCCTGCGGCCAGAACACCAGGCCTAGAATATGAAACTTGCGTTCGGGCAGGTCAAACCATACGGCCTGACGGCCATCCCAGGACAGCCAGGGGAGGAGAAAGTAGCCAATCAGCAGCGGCCAGCCGGTATACAGGCGGATACGCTGGAAAAAGCCCTCGATCTTGCGTGTGTAGATTTTCTCACGACGCTGGTAGAGGTCCATTTCGCTGACTTCTGCCGGCGCAACTTCCTGTACATCGATAAGGTGTTTGTCGCTCATGCTGGATTACCGAGGATAGGGGACGCTGGGCGTCGTGATGCCGGCCTTCCGGGCGGAAGGCCGGCGGGGCCGATCAATTGCTGAGGCTGTACACGTAGGCTGTGAGGATGTGAATCTTGTCCTCGGTGAGGCTATCGCCGAAGGCGGGCATAACACCGTTCCGGCCCGCGCGCAGGGAGTGAGCAATTTGTTCGCGTTTGCCGCCGTACAGCCAGATGCCGTTGGTCAGGTTGGGTGCGCCGAACACAGCGTTGCCCTTGGCTTCAGGCCCGTGACAGGCGGCACAGTACATCTGGTAGTGCTTTTCGCCCGCCGCGACCAGCTCGGGGTCGGTGGTGCGGCCGTTCAGTGAGACCACGTATTCGGTGGCCGCGGCAATGCCCTCATCACCGAGTACGCTGGCCCAGGCGGGCATGGCGGCGCGGCGGCCCTGCAACAGCGTTGTCTTGATGGCATCGGGCGATCCGCCCCACAACCAGTCGTTGTCTGTCAGGTTGGGGAAGCCATAGCGACCCTTGCCATCCGCACCATGACACTGGGCACAGTTGTTGCCGAACAGGCGCATGCCCATTTTTACCACGGCCGGGTCTTCGGCGATTTCCTCGACGGACATAGCCAGGTAGCGGCTGCGCATCTCGCTGTACCGCTCGTCTGCCGCGGCGACTTCCTCGCGGTGCTGTTCCAGCTGGGTCCAGCCGATCAACCCGGGGTAATTACCCATGCCCGGGTAGACGATCAGGTAGCCGATAGCCCAGACGATGGTAATCACGAACATGTAGAACCACCAGGCGGGGAGCGGGTTGTCGTACTCCTCGATGCCGTCGTGGGCGTGGCCCGTGGTCTGGTCGGTGGTGCCTTCGCCGCGCTTGCGGTTGGCAAACAGGATCCAGGTAATGCCGACGATGGTGACGGTGGTCAGGATGATGATCCACCAATGCCAGAAACTAGCCATTCCTTTCTTCCTCCTGCGTGCTACGTTGACTCAGTTCCTCATCTGCGAAGGGCAGGTTTGCGGCCTCGTCAAAAGATTTCTTGCGCTTGCTGCTCCAGGCCCAGATACACAGTCCAACAAAAGCGAACAGCAGCAGGCCAGTGCTAAGACCTCGAAGGTCGTTGATATCCATAGTCTCTAGCGCCTCGTTTGCAGCAGGGTGCCGAGCTGTTGCACATAGGCAATCAGTGCGTCGATTTCCAGTTTGCCCGCAACTGCCGCCTCCGCCCCGGCGATATCCTCGTCGGTGTAGGGCACACCCACGGTGCGCAGTGCCTTCATTTTTCTGCCGGTAACCGTGCCATCAACCTCGCGTTCGAACAGCCAGGGATAGGCAGGCATATTGGATTCCGGAACCACGTCGCGCGGGTTGTAGAAGTGCGCGCGGTGCCAGTCATCGCTATAGCGCTGGCCGACACGAGCCAGATCCGGGCCCGTGCGCTTGGAACCCCAGAGGAACGGGTGGTCATACACAAATTCACCGGCGACAGAGTAGTGCCCGTAGCGCTCTGTCTCCGCCCGCAGCGGGCGAATCATCTGCGAGTGGCAGTTGTTGCAACCCTCGCGAATGTAGATATCGCGCCCCTCGAGTTCCAGAGCCGGCAGTGGCTTGAGGCCGGCGATGGGTTCGTTGGTCTGCTTGCTGAACATCAGCGGCACCAGCTCGACCAGCGTGCCGAAGCTGATGGCCACGATGATGAGTATCATCATCAGGCCAACGTTCTTCTCTACGACTTCGTGCTTCATGCGTGACTCCCCTGTGCGGCACCAGCGGGCAGGGGCTGTGCGGCGACATCCTTGCGCGTGGTCATGTAGACGTTGTAAGCCATGATCAGCATACCGCCGAAGAAGATGGCGCCACCCGCCAGGCGCACAAGGTACCCGGGGTAGCTGGCAGCGACCGACTCGACAAAGGTGTAGGTGAGCGTGCCGTCATCGTTGTAGGCGCGCCACATCAGGCCCTGCAGAATGCCGTTGACCCACATGGAGGCGATATACAGCACCGTGCCAATGGTCGACATCCAGAAGTGGGTGTTGATCAACGAGGTGCTGTACATGCGCTCCTTGCCGAACAGGATCGGAATCAGGTGGTAGATACAGCCGATGGAGATCATGGCAACCCAGCCCAGCGCACCGGAGTGCACGTGGCCGATGGTCCAGTCCGTGTAGTGGGACAGCGCGTTGACCGTCTTGATCGACATCATTGGGCCTTCAAACGTGGACATACCGTAGAAGGACAGGCTGACCACCATGAAGCGCAGGATAGGGTCGGTGCGCAGTTTGTGCCAGGCGCCCGACAGGGTCATCATGCCGTTGATCATGCCGCCCCAGGACGGTGCGAGCAGGATGATGGACATGACCATGCCCAGGCTCTGCGCCCAGTCGGGCAGGGCAGTGTAGTGCAGGTGGTGCGGGCCGGCCCAGATATACACGGCAACCAGGGCCCAGAAATGCACAATGCTGAGGCGGTAGGAATAGACGGGGCGCTCCGCCTGCTTGGGCACAAAGTAGTACATCATGCCCAGGAAACCCGCGGTGAGGAAAAACCCGACCGCGTTGTGTCCGTACCACCACTGCACCATGGCGTCCACGGTGCCGGCGTAGGCCGAATAGGATTTGGTCAGGCTGACCGGAATGGCCGCACTGTTGATGATGTGGAGTACCGCAACCGTGAGGATGAACCCGCCGAAGAACCAGTTGGCGACATAGATGTGGCTCACCTTGCGCTTGACGATGGTGCCGAAAAACACGATGGCGTAACTGACCCAGACCACGGCAATCAGGATGTCGATGGGCCATTCCAGTTCTGCATATTCCTTGGTGGAATTCAGACCCAGTGGCAGCGTGATTGCAGCCAATACGATCACCGCCTGCCAGCCCCAGAAGGTAAAGGCCGCCAGCTTGTCGGAAATCAGGCGTACCTGGGTGGTGCGCTGCACCACATAGTAGGAGGTCGCAAACAGCGCGCTGCCCCCGAACGCGAAAATCACCGCGTTGGTATGCAGCGGGCGCAGGCGCCCAAAGCTCGTCCAGGGCAGGTCGAAGTTGAGGATGGGGAAGGCGAGCTGGGCGGCGATAAGGACGCCAACCAGCATCCCCACGATACCCCACACGACCGTCATGATGGCAAACTGGCGAACGACCTTGTAGTTGTAGGTCGAGTGCTCCAGTGCAGCGTTGAGTTCACTCATGTCTTGTTTCCAATGTCAGTAATGTCAGGCAGGTCGCCCGCTCGATAGATGCCTTTACACATCGGTAAAAGCTGGCCCGGCGCCGAGATCCCAGAGGAACACCGTGGTGACCAGCAGGGACACCAGAATAACCAGGCCGACGCCGACCACGGCGGTGGAGAACAGGAAACCCCGCTCCTCCGGAATATTCATCATGATCGGGATACCCAGGTACAGCAGGTATACCGACCAGCTTACCGCTACCACGCCGATCAGCAGGTCAACCCAGAGCAGCGGGTAGAAGCCGGCGACGCCGAAGACAAACATGGGGGTGACGGTCAGGCCGGCGATAACGACGCCTTTGGCAAAGGTGGTCTGGGCGCCATAGGTCCCCGCCATCCAGTGGATGAAATAACCCACAGAGATAACGCAACCGACCATGGCGAAGTAGAACAGGATACACAGCTGCAGAGCGCTGTCGTAGGTCAGCCGTATGGCCGGGCCGTTGCCGACGGTCCAGCCGACATCGGTAGTGCCGAAATACCAGGCTACCGCCGGAATCAGGGCGAGCACCCAGGGATACAGCACCAGAATGTTCAGGCTGCTCGCCGGCAGGTTGGCAACGCTGCGCCACTGGGCGCCGGGTTTGGTCAATAGACCGATCGTGTGCTGGATCATGTGTTGTTGTTCTCCCCAAAGATTAACTGGTGCCGGGCACAGGCGAAGTCTACCGGGCCGTGGTTACACGGCCATGATACAGATCAAGAAGCGGCGGACTCAGTCCACCGGGATGTGTCAGGCCGCGAGATTGGCGGCCTGTTGCAAAGCTTCCTGATCCAGGATCTCAATTTCCTTGTTGTCCACCCGCAGCACGCCGGTTTTCTGCATCCGGCTGAATACCCGGCTGATCGTTTCCACGGTCAGACCGAGGTAGTTGCCGATATCCACACGGGACATGGGCAGCCGGAACTGGCTGGCGCTCAGGTTCCGCCGCGCATTGCGATTGGCGATGCTCAGCAGCAGGGTGGCGACGCGCTCGTCGGCGGAATTCTTGCTGAGCAGTGTGATAAGCAGCTGGTCGTCGGTGATCTCCCGGCTCATGAGCTGAAACAGGTGACGTTGCAGGCTGGGCATGGAGGCGCTCAGGCGTTCCAGTGAATCGAACGGTATGGCACAGATGGCCGCGGTTTCCAGGGCGCGTGCCGAGGAGGCGTGGCTGTTGTTGCTGATGCCGTCCATGCCGAGGATTTCGCCGGGAAAGTAGAAGCCGGTAACCTGTTCGCGACCATCGCTGGTGGTGCGGTAGCCTTTTACGGCACCTGAGCGAACGGCATAAATGGACTGGAACGGGCTGCCCTCATGGTAGAGCAGCTCGCCTTTCTGCAAGGGCTTGCTGCGCTGGATGATGCTCTCCAGCTGTTCGAGGTCTTGGTGGTTGATGGCCAGCGGCAGGCAGATGCGGCTCAGGCGGCAGGTTTCGCAATTGACCTTGTACTCGTGGGTACACGAGCGCAACGGCGCGGCTTCACTGACATCTTGCAGGCGCATGGACATGCAGAACTCCCCTGATTCGTGACGGGCAGTATAGTGCATTTGCAACGGCTACTGAACCTCTGTGGCGAGGCGCAGTTAAGCGGTTACTAGCCCAGTGATGCCACGCTTTTGAGCACCAGCCGCACCAGCTCAGCCTGCCTCGAGACGCCGGTTTTGGCGAAGATGGACTTGAGCTGGGCACGCGCAGTGTGCTGGGAGATGTTCTGCGCTTCGGATACCTCGGCGAGGCTGAGCCCGCGAGACAGGAGAATGGCGAGGTTGGCCTCGGCCGGAGTGAGGTCGAACAGTTGCCCCAGTGTGCCCTGGGAGCTCGGTTCGTTGAGGTCCGGGTCGGAAATGAAAACGGCGACACAGGGGCTGGACTGGCCCTCACCCCACTCGGAAACCGGCACCGGGCGCAGTACCAGGCCCAGCTGTGCCCGTTCGCCGCCACGCGGCACCCGCAGCGCGCGAATCACCGAGGCCTCGCCGCGGTGCAGCGCCTTGATAATGGTCTCCAGCGCGGTTTGCAGCTCGCGGTTCTTGTCCCGATTCTCAACGACCAGATGTTGTCCACGTATGCTGAGCCCGTTGTCATCCTCCAGCAGCGCCCGCGCGATAGTGTTGGCGCTCAGCACGCGCCCCTGTTCATCGAGGATGATAGTGGCCACCGCCAGCTGCTCGACGGCGCCGGCATACAGGTTGCGCTCGGAAGCGGTGCGCCCGAGCGTGGCGTAGAGCTGGATGGAGAGGCGCAGGTGCGGGGCGATACGGGCCAGAACCGCGCGCTCATCGGCACTGAACGAGGCTTCCTCGTGGCGCCGCGAGAAGCGCAGGCGGGCGAGCATGCCACCAGGCTCAACGGTGTCCAGGCCCAGTATGCGGAACAGGCCGGCAGATTTCAGGTAGTGCTCGTAATACTCCGAGGCGACCAGTTCCGCATCGCTGAGAATGTCCTCCAGTGCCACCACCCGGTCCGGGGGCAGGTTGACGAAGGGGTCCAGCGCAAAGAACTGTTCGCGGTAGGCCGTGACCTCCCAGTCAGCGGGGTCCGACAGGGCTTTTGCTGCCCCCAGGTCTGCTGCTGGCCGCACGCTGTTGAGAATCACACCGCGGTCATCTTCTGCCGGAGGACGCAACACCAGCGACACGACCTGGCAATCGATCAGTTCGCGCAGCAGGGGCAGAGCTGATGACCAGGGCGGATTTTCCAGCGGCCCACGATAGAGCGCGGCCACCAGCGCATCGTAGGCTGCCGGTACTGTGCCTACCGTAGCGACATCGAGCGGATCACTCCGCTCATTCATTTTTCGATACTCGACAGATCGAGGGTGACCTCTGCGAGCGGTTTGGGGCGGCCGATGCCCCAGCCCTGCAGGTAGTCAACGCCAATCTCCTGGAGTTTGCGGATAATGGCCTCGTTCTCCACCGATTCTGCAATCGTTTCCTGGCCCAGAAAGTGGGCGAGGTCATTGATCGAGCGCGCCATGGCGTAGTCGTTGCTGTCCTGGTCGATGCCGGTGATGAAGCTGCCGTCGATTTTGACGTAGTCCACCGGCAGTTCACGCAGGTAGTTGTGGCTGGCGAGGCCGGTGCCGAAGTCGTCGATGGAGAACTTGCAGCCAATATTGCGGAAGGCGCGTACGAAATCCGCCGCTTTGACCAGGTTGGAGATGGTGCCGGTTTCGGTGATTTCGAAGCACAGCCGGTTGGTGCCCACGCCGAATTCGGAGATCTGCTCGAACAGGAAGTCGAGGAATGCGTCATCGGTGACGCTGGCGCCAGACAGGTTGATCGCCACACTGGGCACCACTTTCTGTGCATCCATCAGGGAGTTGATCCACATGAAGGCCTCGCGCACCACCCAGCGGTCTACCAACGTCATGATGCCGTGACGCTCAGCGGACGTAATGAAGCTCTGGGGGGAACTCAGTTTGCCGCTCTTGTCACGCATGGCCAGCAGCAGTTCATAGTGACGCGTGGTGGAGCTGTCGCCGGTCATGGCGGTTTTGACGATAGGCTGAGCTCGCAGCATGAAGCGCTCGCTGGAAAGCTCGTCTTCAAGTGCCTTGCGTGAGCGGCGTTGTTCACTGCGCAGGGTGCGCACGGTTTCTTCGCTGGCCTCGTACAGGTGCACGCGGTTGCGGCCGAGCTGTTTGGCCTGGGTGACCGCTGCCTGCGCGTTGGCCATGACCGAGTCGACGTCCGGGCTGTAGTCCTGAATGGGCGCAATACCCACCGATACAGTGAAACTGACCTTTTCGCCGTCAATGTCCACGCTGCCATCGGCGATATCGCTGCGCACCTGCTCCGCGAGTGCCTGCGCTTTCTCGATATTGCCATCCACCAGCAGTATGGCAAAGGTGTCTTCCTCCAGGCGCGCGGAAGATGTTTTGCGCCCGTGCAGCTGTGCCAGCAGCCGGGAGAATTCAAGCAGCACCTGGTCGCCGCTGATGCGGTCGTAAATGTCGTTGACCAGGCCGAAGCGGTCGATGTTGAGCAGCAATATGGCGTGTTGCGAGTGGTGGGTGTGCGCGTGGCGCAGCGCACGCCCGACCTGGTCGATGAAGATGTCGCGGTTGATCAGGCGGGTAAGGGGGTCGTGGTTGCGGGCGAAGCTCAGCGTGCGCTGCACGTCCTCCAGCGTGTTGTACATACTCTGGTCGACAACCGAAAGGCGATCGGCAGGCGCCGGGGGCTGCGCGCCACGGCTGAGCTGGCGCGCCAGCTGCACCTGATTGAACTCCGCGACTTTCTGGCCGCGGTCGTTGACGAACAGGAAGCGCTCCCGGTCGTCGCTGATCCAGGCCAGCTGGATGCGATGCTTGACCCCGGCCTTGTCGCGGTAGTTCAGCCACATGCCCTTGCCCAGGGTATCGACGCGCTGCACCCAGCGGCGCAGCCGTCGCGTTTTTGCCAGGCGTTCCTCGCGCGTGGGTGGTGCCTCGCCGTCCGTATCCTCGTCCGCTTCGCTGTCGCGCTGCAGCATGTCCACGGCGATGTCGCCGGCAAGCACGCCACGCAGCTCATCGAACACCGCCTGAATAGAGACGTTGCCGGGCAGGGCACCGCTGATCTGCTGTTCCATCAGGTCGATGAAGGGCTCGGCTTCAAGGCTTCTTTCAACGCTCTGGTCTTCACTGACCTCGCCACGCTGCTGCTCGAGCAACCAGGTGGTCAGCAGCTGCAGCGTGCGTCTCTGCTCTTCCCAATCGTCGCTCTCCACGCCCTGTTTGACATGGGTCAGTACCATGAGGTCGCGCCAGCCGTGGTCAATCAGTTCCTGCAGAATGCGGGGAATCTGCCCCGGGGGCAGGCACTCGCGCACCACATTTTCCACTGCATCGCGTGCGCCGCGCAGCTTTTCCTTGCCTTCCTGGGTCTTGACCACCCGCTCGATATTGCGCGCGTGGGCTTGCGACTGCTGCCTGGACAGCCGCTCCACATGCTCCAGTGCTGCAACGAATACGGCGGAATCACCGTCATAGTCGCGAACGATAGCCGCTACAATTTCGGCAACGCGGCTTTCCAGCATGCGGTTGGGGAAATTGGCCGAGCTGCCAAGCGCAGCCAGTTTATCTACCAGCGTGCGTGCCGGATGGTCTGGCTGCAGGAAAAACTGCGGTTCGGTGAGCGCCAGCCGCGCCAACGGCAATTGCAGGTCGCTCAGTACCGGCTGCAGTTCGCTGCTGACATCGAGTTGCGAGCGAATGGTCTCGAACAGGCTGTCGATCATCTCGAGCTGATTGCGGTTTTCCGCGCTCAGCGCAGCGTCACCTTTCAATCCCGGTGTCTGGCCCAGCAAAAAGTCCGCAACGGCGGTTTCACCCGCTGCGGCCTGCGGTGACTTGCCGATCTGCTGCAATTGGGCGAGGGCGTTGATCAACTTCTGGGTATCGAGCACCGCGCCCGCTGGTTGCGGCTGCTGTTCCACTTCACGCTTGAAGTTCAGTGCGTTGATGACCGATGAGTACAGCTGCTGCGGGCGACTCTCCGCACCGCCACCTCCGTTCGCGCTGCTGCCTCCCAGCCCCGCGTCCTGCTGGCGCCGGCGGGTGCGATCCGGGCGCTCATCCGCCTTGCGCAGCAGTGAGCCGTTGGCCAGGATCTCACCCTCAAGGTCCGGCCGGATTCCCGCCTGCTCAAGAATGTCGTTCAAGTGCCGGTACAGGCTGTCGAGGTTGCGCACGAAGTGCCGGGCAAACTGGTCGTAAATGCGCTGGGTGAGCTGTTGCGGTACCCGGTATTCCTCAAGTACCAGTTGCAGTGATCGGGCCAGCTGTGCCACGTGCTCGGGCAGGCGCAGTTTCAGCGGGTCGGTCTGCACCAGCTCTGCCACACGGATTTGCAGGGCTTCCATGCCAATGCGGTGCAGGTCCTCGCCAACGTGGGCGAGGCGGTCGACTGCGAGATAGTTCTCGAAGGTGTGTAGGTCCACCAGGTCCATCGTTCCACTTTCATCCATTACATCCCACCAGTGATGCAGCTCGGCGGCGGGCGGGGTCAGGTTGTCGTGGAAGCTGTGGTAGTGGCCGAGGAAACTGGCCAGCATGCCACGCTGGTGGATTTGCAGAATGCCGATGGCATCGGTGACCTGGGTGCGTGATATCTGGCCCTGGCGTGGCGAGGGCGAGGAGCGCAGGAGGTTCTCCGTGAGCTCCTCCAGAAAACGCGCAAAGCGTCGCTCCAGTTCGCGTTCACTGATCTGGCGGTAGGTGTCAAACGCGTTCAAGCGAACCTCTCTGGCGCGGCCAACGGCCACTGTTGACCATCGTCCGGCGGATAACACTGCAACTGTGTTGCGCGCATTGCGTTAAGGTTGGCAGGTGACATGTCAGCTCTGATTCGGATGGGGAAACTCCCGCCGCACGGCGACCTTTTGGGCGCAGTATACCTGCACAGCACACAGCGACAAGCACTGGTGTGGTGTGCCGAGGCCCGTTGCTAGGGTGTGGTGGGCGCTTTTTCCGGCAGCGCGAAGGCCATGATGGCATCCCCCGCTGTCGACCAGCCGTGCCCGCCGGCCGCCAGCACGACGAATTGTCGCCCGCCCACTGTGGCCCGGTAGCTCAGAGGCGTCGCGTTCCCGGTGTAGGGCAGATCGTATTGCCACAGCTGCTCGCCAGTCTCGCTGGAGAAAGCGCGCAGGTACGAGTCCGTGGTAGCGGCAATGAAGATGACACCCGACGCCGTCGTCAGCGGCCCACCGGCGTTGGGGGAGCCCGCCTCGAACCAGAAAGGCCACGGCGCCTGGCCGCGCGTGGTGCCCAGTGGCCGCGTCCAGGCGACCTCACCCGAGCGCAGATCCACGGCCGTCAGGCTGCCCCACGGGCGCGGATTGCAGGGGGCACCCAGGGGCGAGAACAGCGGGAAACGGCGCACGCCATAGGGGCTGCCCTGCATCGCATAGTGTTCCAGGGGATACCCTGCCTCCGGGTTGAGCGCATCGTATTCCGCGCGGGGAAGCAGTTGCACTACCGTTGCCAGGTGCATCTGGTTGGCGATCAGCAGGCCGCGCTCGGGATCAATGCTGACGCCTCCCCAATTGATGCCGCCGGTGGTGCTGGGATAGAGCACACTGCCCTCAAGGCTGGGGGGCGTGAACATACCGTCCGAGCGGTAGCGTGCGAGCTCCTTCTGGCAGGCAAGCTTGTCCAGCCACACCAGTCCGTCCATGTGTTCGGGCCCCAGTTTCGCGGGTTGGTGCAGGGGGCCGGGATGTGTGGGAAACGGCTGCGTGGGGGAGAGGGTCTCACCCGGCACACCGGCCTGCGGCACGGGACGCTCCTCCACCGGATACAGCGGCTCGCCAGTTTGTCGGTCGAGCAGGAACACGTGCCCCATCTTGGTGGCCTGTGCCAGCCCGGCGCGTCCACCTCCGACCCCGGGAATACGGAACAGGGTTGGCTGTGATGCCACGTCATAGTCCCACACGTCGTGGTGCACGGTCTGGAAGTGCCAGCGCACGTCACCGCTGTCGGCATCCAGCGCGACGACGGAAGAGCCGTAGGCATCTATGCCATCGCGTTCCCCGCCAAACAGGTCCGGAGCCGGGTTGCCGGTGGGCACATAGATCAGGCCGCGTTCAGGGTCGCCAGCGATGGGCGCCCAGACATTGGGGCTGCCCTGGTGGTAGCGCGCGCGACCGAGGCTGTCGCGATGCCGCTCGCGGTAGTCAGCGGTGACCGGTTCCCAGGCCCACGCCAACTGCCCCGTACGCACGTCAAACGCGCGCACGACACCGGAGGGAACATCCTTGCGCTCGTTGTCCGGAACCAGCGCGCCAATCACCGCCAGGTCATTCTGGATCCAGGGCGGCGAGGTCGGGTAGTACACCAGCGGTTCGGCACCGCTGATATCTTCTTTCAGGGAAACACGTCCCGCGTTGCCAAAATCCGCACAGGGCTCACCGCTGCGCGCATCCAGCGCGATCAACTCGGCATCGCGCGTGCCATAGAGGATGCGCACGCCGCAGCTCGCGGCCGCCTCGGCAGGCTCCCCTGCGCGCCACAGGGCCACGCCGCGGCACACCACCGGGTACATGCCGCTGCGGCGGTTTTCCACCTCGGGATCAAACACCCAGCGCTCTTCACCGGTTTCGGCGTTCAGGGCAAATACACGCCCGAATGGGGTGCAGTAGTAGAGTGTGTCGCCGTCAACCAGAGGTGTCACCTGCAGTGAGCTCAGGCCCCATTCACCGCTGCCGTCACTGAAGTCGCCAGAATGATGGCTCCAGGCAAGTTTCAGCTGGTTGACGTTCTGCGGCGTAATGTCGGTGAGTTCCGCGTGCTGTCCGGCGTCCTTGCCGCCATAGTGGGGCCAGCCCTGGGCAGCTGTGCCGGTGTCAGCCGAGGCCACACCGGTGGGGGCACCCTCGCTTGCGGCATGGCAGCCTGTCGCCAGGGTAAAGGCGGTCAGGAGTGCGGTCAGGCTACGCGGCGTCGTCATGAGGCGCTGGTTGTATTGGCTGCCTGCAGGAAGGCCGGCTTTTCTCCGCCGCCATGCACCGCAATGCTGGTGCCGCTGACGTATGACGCCAGCGGCGAGGCCAGGAAGAGGCAGGCATCGCCGATGTCCTCGGGCACCGCCATCCGGCCCAGGGGTATGGTGCGGCCCACCGCGGCCACGCCTTCAGCATCCCCGTAGTGCAGGTGTGACTGTTCGGTTTCGACCAACCCCGCGATGATGGCATTGATCCGCACCAGCGGTCCCCACTCCACCGCCAGCGATTGCCCCAGGTTGACCAGGCCAGCCTTGGCGGCACCGTAGGCTGCGGTGCCCGGCGATGGTCGGATGGTGCTGACGCTGGCGATATTGATGATACTGCCGCCCGATGGCTGCGCCTGCATGACCCGGTTGGCGAGTTGTGCGGCGTGCAGCGCCGACGTCAGGTTCAGCGCAATGATGGATTCATGAAAACGGGGTGAAACCGTCGCCGCCTCTGCTTCGGGTGCGCCACCGGCGTTGTTCACCAGCACGTCCAGGCGCCCGAAGCGGGCCACCACCGCATCGACCATCGCTTCCAGCTGCTCGTATTTGCGTACATCACAGGCGACGAAAAAGGCCTCGCGCCCGCCCGCAGCGGGCAGTTGCTCCGGTGGATTACGGCCACAGATGGCAACCTCCGCGCCGGCGGCCATAAAGCGTTCGCTGATGCCGCGGCCGACGCCTTTGCCGCCGCCTGTCACCAGCACGACGCGACCGTTGAAATCCATGGGGTTCTGCATAGTTCACTGCTCCTTGTTACGCGTAGCGGGCAACTTGTGATCGGCGTGTGAATTGCCTAAGATGCCTCGGCCTCGCGCATCCTAACCCGGTCACAGAAAAACGGGAAACCGCGATGGACAAGCGGCCATTTTCAGGCAAACAGAGGCGCCGTCGGTAGACTTTGCTGAACTGCCTGCCTCTCCACCAAGCAATCAGGACGTAGATAGTTATGACAACAGAATCTCTGCCGGTACTTGCCATTCTGGGCGGCACTGGCGATCTGGGTACGGGTTTGGCACGGCGCTGGGCGCAGGCAGGCTATCGGGTCATCATCGGCTCGCGGACAGAAGAGAAAGCCGAACAGGCTGCCGGCGATCTGCGCGAGGTCATGGCGGCGCGGGGTGTGTCGGTCGCAGTGGAGTCGATGGAGAACCTGGCGGCAGCAGAGGCCGCCGACATCGTCGCGATCACAGTCCCTTTCAGCCACCAGAAGAGCACGCTGGAGCTGGTCGCGCCGGCACTGCAAGGCAAGATCCTGATCGATGTCACCGTGCCCCTGGTGCCGCCGCGCGTTGCCCGTGTGCAGTTGCCACCGGAGGGCAGTGCCGGACAGATTGCCCAGGACCTGCTGGGTGAGACTGTGGATGTTGTGTCGGCGTTCCAGAACGTCGCCGCCGCGCATTTGCAGGATGAAGGTGCCGTGGACTGCGATGTGCTGGTGTGTGGCAACAAGAAAGAAGCCCGCGCCGCCGTTATCACGCTGGTGGAAGCGGCCGGTCTGCGTGGTTTCCACGCCGGCATGATCGCCAACGCCGCTGCGGCCGAGGCGCTGACCTCGGTATTGATCACCATCAACAAGCAGTACAGCTGCCATGCCGGTATTCGGATTTCCGGCCTGGACAGCCATGGATGAGTGCACGGCTTGAACTGATTCCCCTGGAGGGCTTTCCCGAAGTCGCGCCGGGGGATGACCTCGCCACACTGATTCACGCCAGCCTGGAGCACAACGGTTTGCAACTGCAGGCCGGTGATGTGCTGGTGCTGGCGCAGAAAATCGTTTCCAAGGCCGAAAACCGCTACCGCCGCCTGGCCGAGGTTGAGCCGGGCGAGCGCGCGTGCGAGCTTGCGCGGCAGGCGGACAAGGACCCCCGCCTGGTAGAACTCATCCTGCGCGAGTCCCGCGAGGTTTTGCGGGTGCGCAAGGGGGTGATTATCGTCGAGCACCGCGAAGGCTATGTTCACGCCAACGCCGGCATCGACCGCTCCAATATCCAGAACGATAGCGCTGACCCGCGCGTGCTGCTGCTCCCGCAGGACTGCAATGCGTCCGCTGCGCGGTTGCGTGAGGCCCTCGGTGCTCGCTGCGGCATCGCGCCGCAGATTATTATCAACGACAGTTCGGGCAGGGCCTGGCGGGTGGGGACTGTGGGCCTGGCGCTGGGTTGTGCGGGGCTCGACCCGCTGTTCAACCAGATAGGTGATTGCGATCGTTTTGGTAACCGTCTGGAAGTGACGGAGCCCGCCGTGGCCGATGAGTTGGCCGCCGCGGCCTCTCTTGTACAGGGGCAGGCAGCCGAGGGCCTGCCCGTTGTGCTGGCCCGCGGTGCGCGGTTGCGGCCTGCTACGGGCGACGCCCGCGCACTGTTGCGGCCTCGCGAACAGGACATGTTCC
This sequence comes from Haliea salexigens DSM 19537, assembly GCF_000423125.1. Classification (GTDB taxonomy): domain Bacteria; phylum Pseudomonadota; class Gammaproteobacteria; order Pseudomonadales; family Halieaceae; genus Haliea; species Haliea salexigens. Next base: position 358,015 of record NZ_AUHJ01000001.1, on the reverse strand, counting down.
GGTGACGCCGCTGGCAGGGCAGGTGTTGGCGCTCTCCGGCGGTGTGGGCGGAGCGAAACTGTGCCTCGGCCTGAACGATTGCCTGCCTCCCGGGCAACTGCACATCGCCTGCAATACGGGCGACGATTTCCAGCACCTGGGGCTGACTATCTGCCCGGACATCGACACCGTGCTTTACACATTGTCCGGGCGCAGTGACACCGCCCAGGGCTGGGGACTTGCGGGAGAGACCTGGCACGTGCTGCAGGCGCTGGAGGGCCTGGAGGGCGACACCTGGTTTCGGCTGGGCGATCGCGACCTGGCAACGCACCTCTGGCGAGCCGGCCAGCTGTCGGCTGGTGTTTCCCTTTCGGCGGTCACCGCAGAGCTTGCGCGGCGGCTGGGCGTGGCGGCGAACGTCTATCCCATGAGCGACGACCCGGTGCCAACCCAGGTGCAGACGGACGAGGGCGAGCTGGCATTCCAGGCGTACTTTGTGCGCGAGCAGTGCCGCCCGCAGGTCAGGGGCTTCCGCTTTCAGGGCGTGGATCAGGCCCGTCTGCAACCGGAGCTCAAGGCGCTCTGCACGGGAGAGAGTCTGGCCGGGGTGATTATTTGTCCTTCCAATCCTTTTGTGAGCATCGACCCCATGCTGCAGCTGGACAATTTCTGGCAGTCCCTGCGAGAGTGTGCGGTCAAAGTGGTCGCAGTGGCACCTATTGTCGCCGGTCAGGCACTGAAGGGGCCTGCGGCAAAGATGTTGGCGGAACTCGGTCTGCCGGTGACAGCGCTGGGCGTGGCAGAACATTACGCGCGGCACTATCCCGGGCTGGTCACCACGTTTGTGCTGGATCACAGTGACGCTACACTGGCGCCAGAGATTGCGGCGCTCGGAATGGAGGTGCAGGTGAGATCAACGATCATGCGGGAGCGCGCGGCAAAGCAGGCGCTGGCGAACGACTGTCTGGAGCTGCTGTGACCACACCGGTGCACGTGGTTCTGCCGTTGAAGCGCCTGGACACGGCGAAGAGCCGTCTCGCTGAGACGTTGGCATCGGTACAGCGTCGCGACCTGGTGCTGGCGATGGCGGGTGACGTGCTGGCCGTTCTGGCGGCACACCCTGCGGTGGCCTCGATTACCGTGATCTCCGATGAACCGGAAGCAGCGACGCTGGTGACGGTGAACAAGGCGCGACTGTGGTCGGAGTCCGGCTTGCTGGCGGCCGCCGCTGGCTCCGCGGCAGGCGGCGCAATGGCATCTTTCCCCCTGCAGGCACTGAACCAGGTGCTCACCGCCGCCTGTCAGCGCTTACGTTCGGAATTGCAGGACCCCGATGCCCTGTTGATGGTCATGCACGCCGACCTGCCATTTCTGGGCGCTGCCGACCTCGACGCGGCACTGGCGCGCCCTGAAGCTGCCAGTGGCCTGCTTGTCGGCAGCGACGAAGCTGGTACCGGCACCAACCTGATGTTGTTCAAGGCCCGGCTAGCGCCGCAGTTTGCGTTCGGTACCGGCTCCTGCGCGCTGCACCTGGGCTGGGCACGCGCTCAGCAGCTAGCGGCGGGGGCGTTGCTGCGCGCCGGCCTGGCACGTGACATCGATACCCCCGTGGATATTGAACGCCTGTGCGCCTCGACTACTGCCGAGCTGGGTGCACACACCCGCGGCTGGCTGGCGCAATACGCCTCGGCGCGTCTCCGTAGCAGTGCAGAGGGCGGTGCTGCGGCGCGCGTCGGTCTGGCCGCCTTGCGCGCCGATCTGATGACCGGCGCGCTCCCCTCTGAAGCGGACTGCCTGTCGCTGGCTGAATGTACTGACACCCCCGACCTCGTGGCGCTGGCGGGTGAGCTGCGCGATCGCGGGCACGGGCATGTGGTGACCTACTCGCGCAAGGTCTTCGTGCCGCTCACGCGACTGTGCCGGGACGTCTGCCATTACTGCACCTTCGCGACGACACCGAAGCAGGTTGCCTCACCCTATCTCAGCGTGGATGAGGTTCTGGCACTGTGCCGGGAGGGCGCTGCCCAGGGTTGCCAGGAGGCGTTGCTGACCCTGGGTGAGAAGCCCGAACTGCGCTACCGCGCCGCGCGTGAGGCGCTTGCTGAAATGGGCTTTGCCACCACGCTGGAATACGTGGCCCATGTGGCCGGGCGCATTCTGGACGAAACCGGCCTGTTGCCACATATCAATGCGGGCTGCATGACCGCAGAGGAAATCGCGGCGCTGCGCCCCGTCAGCGCCTCTATGGGCATCATGCTGGAGTCCGCTTCCGAGCGTCTGTGTGCGAAGGGGATGCCGCACTACGGTTCCCCGGACAAGTTACCCGCGGAACGTCTGCGCACCCTGCAATTGGCCGGTGAGGCTGCCGTGCCTTTTACCTCCGGTATTCTGATTGGCATCGGTGAAACGCGCCGTGAACGCATCGAGTCCCTGCTTGCGCTGCGCCGCGTGCACGAGCAGTACGGTCACCTGCAGGAGGTGATCGTCCAGAATTTCCGTGCCAAACCCGGCACCCTCATGGCCCGTGCGCCAGAGCCCGACCTTGAAGACCTGCTCTGGACCCTGGCGGTGGCGCGCATTATTTTCGGCGCCAGCATGAACCTGCAGGCGCCGCCCAACTTAAGCCCCGGCGTGTTGCCGCAGTTGCTCGCGGCCGGCATTAATGATTGGGGTGGCGTCTCACCGGTCACGCCGGACCACGTCAATCCGGAAGCGCCCTGGCCACACCTTGAGCACCTCGCGCGGGAAACCGCGGCGGCAGGCAAGTTTCTGGAACAGCGGCTCACCATCTATCCCGCGTATGTGCAGCAGCCGGAACAGTGGTTGGACCCGGCGCTGCGAACCCCGGTGCTCAGGCAGCAGGATGCAGGCGGGTTTGCGCGGCGCGATGGCTGGGTGCCCGGTGAAGAGGCGCCGCTGCCAGCGGTTGAGGCAGAGTTGCTGTCGGCGCCGCAGAGTGCCTTTGCGGTGTCATCCGAGCTGCGCGCGGTGGTGGAACGTTGCGAGCGCGCGGAGCCGCTCGGTGAGGCCGATGTGGTGCGGCTGTTTGCGGCGCGGGGCGCGGAGTTCCGTTTTGTGGTGGATGCCGCCGATCGCCTGCGCCGCGCGCGCTGTGGTGATGACGTGAGCTATGTCATCAACCGCAACATCAACTACACCAACGTCTGCTATTTCAAGTGCCAGTTCTGCGCCTTTTCCAAAGGCAAGCACACGGAAGAGCTGCGCGGCCGGCCCTATGATATCAGCGCCCCGGAGATCGCCCGGCGCTGCCGCGAGGCGTGGGCGCGAGGTGCCACCGAAGTGTGCATGCAGGGGGGCATTCACCCGGCCTACACCGGCCAGACGTATCTGGACATTCTGGCCACGGTGCGCGCCGCCACGCCTGATATGCATATTCATGCATTCTCCCCGCTGGAGGTGTGGCAGGGGGCGGCGACCCTGGGCCTGACCCTGGCGGATTACCTGCGCCAGCTGAAGGCGGCGGGCCTCGGTACTCTACCGGGCACTGCGGCGGAAATCCTCGACGACGATGTGCGTGCCACCCTCTGCCCGGACAAGCTGAACACGGCGCAGTGGCTGGAGGTGATGGAGACGGCCCACAGCCTCGGGTTTCGTACCACAGCCACCATCATGTACGGCCATATAGAACAACCGCAGCACTGGGCGCGCCACCTGTTGCAGCTACGCGCTGTACAGGCCCGTACGGGAGGGTTTACCGAACTGGTGCCGCTACCGTTTGTGCACATGGAAGCCCCTATGTACCTGCGTGGCAAGGCCCGCCGCGGTCCTACCTTCCGCGAGGCGGTGCTGATGCATGCGGTGTCGCGGCTGGTGCTGAACGGCTTCATCGACAACATTCAGACGTCCTGGGTGAAAATGGGCGAGGCGGGGGTGGACGTGTGCCTGAATGCCGGCGCTAACGACCTTGGCGGCACGCTGATGAACGAGAGCATTACCCGCGCTGCCGGCGCTGCGCACGGACAGGAGTGGGCACCGGATGTCATGGAGGCGCGGATTCACGCACTGGGTCGCAATCCCCGCTTGCGCACCACGCTTTACGGGGATGCAGCCGCCGAGCGGCGCACCGTGGCCAACCGGGCGATTCCCCTGGTGCCCATAGAGAACGCCGATGCAGGCAAGCACGCCCGGGATAAACGGCTCTTGCCGCACGTCGATGTCCCCGCCGCTATGCCGCCGGAGCAGGTGGTGATGATGGCGGCCTGCAACTGAGCCGTGTCTGCTTCGATACAGCTTGAAGCGAGCTGGCTGAAGCACCTGGCGCCTGAGTTCGAAAAGCCCTATATGCGGGAACTCAGGGCGTTTCTGGGTGCGGAGAAAGCCGCCGGTGTGCAGGTCTTTCCCCCCGGCGCCGAAATCTTCAACGCTTTTGCCCACACCCCGCTGGAGCGTACCCGGGTCGTTATTCTTGGGCAGGACCCGTATCACGGCCCCGGTCAGGCCCACGGCCTGTGCTTCTCTGTGCGACCGGGCGTTGCCACGCCGCCATCTCTGCAGAATATCTTCAAGGAGATCGAGCGTGACCTCGGCATCGTGCGGCCGGCGCACGGTAGCCTCACCCGCTGGGCCGATCAGGGTGTGCTGCTGCTGAACAGCGTACTGACGGTCGCGGCAGGCCGCGCGGCCTCACACCAGGGCAAGGGATGGGAGCAGTTCACTGATCGGGTGGTGGAGCTGGTCAACCGCGAGCGTAGCGGCGTTGTCTTCATGCTGTGGGGCAGCTACGCCCAGCGCAAGGGCGCCGCGATAGACCGCGAGCGTCATTGTGTGCTCACGGCCCCACACCCCTCACCGCTGAGCGCGTACCGCGGCTTTATTGGCTGTGGGCATTTCAGTGCAGCGAATGCGTGGTTGGCGGCACACGGCCAGCCACCCGTCGACTGGCAGCTTCCGCCTCAACCAAACGGTACCGAATAGGGTAGCGTCAGCACCTGCAGCGGGACGCTGGCTTCGGGGGCCGTGTAGAGGCCGTCTTCGGCGGCTGTTGCGGTTGTTGTCACCAGCACCAGGCGCTCTTCGTCGCTCGCCAGTGCCGTATTGATCACGGCACCCGCTGCCTGGTCCTGGCCGGCCCGGTACACGGGGGCACCCGCCTGCAGATTGGCGTCGGCGGGGAGAGTCATCAGCAGCATGCGACGTTTGGCCTTGCCCTTGTAGTGCATGCGCGCGATCACTTCCTGTCCGGGGTAGCAGCCCTTGCGGAAGTTGATGTGCCCGCAGAGGTCGTAGTTCAGCTGTTGTGGCAGGAACTCGCCGCTGGTGGTTGCCTGCAGTCGCGCAATGCCCTGACGCAGGTTCGCGGCTTGCCACTTTTCTTCGTCCGGCTGTGACGTGCTTTGCGTCATGAGCGCTTCAGCAAGGGCCCCCTCTGCCGCCACGCGCACCCAGAGTTCAAGCGCCTGCGGGTCGGTAGTCGGTCGCAGCAACAGGGTTCCGGGCGCTGCCGTCCAGTCCAGAGCGTCTTCAGGGATTTCGGCGACGTGCTCGCGCAGGGCTGCCTGCCAGTTCTCCCCCTGAAGCCCCAACAGCTGCCAGTCCTCCGTGGCATCGCGCAGCGTGACTTTGGAAAATACGGCAAACCGACCGAGGCTCTCCAGCGTGCGCGCAAGAATATCCCGCTGCAGTCGCAACAGTAGGGTGTCGGCGGTGACCGCGAGGGCGATAAAGTCGGCGAGCACGCGTCCCTGCGGATTGCAAAAGCTGCCGTAGCACGCCCGGCCGGTGTTGAGCTGGCGAATATCACAGCTGGCCTGATTGTGCAGGAAGTTCACGGCATCGGGTCCGCTCACCTCCAGTAGTGCTTCCGATTGCAGCCGGGTCAGGGACAGCCCTGCGGCGCTGCTGTGGGTGTTCTGCTTGTCTGACACGGTACCTACTGCGCCTCCTGTGCGATGGAAAACGGCCACGGCTTAGCCTTGCGTGACGGCGACACGCTATAATAGCGGTTTTTGATGTTTGCGTACTGCATGGGGGCTGTCATGCTCGACACGGAAGAACACAATCGCATGCGCTGGGCCAGTCGGCGCGGCATGCTGGAGCTTGACCTGGTGCTGGAGCCCTTCGTCAACCAGTGCTACCCCCAGCTCGATGCCATCGACCGCGAGCGCTACCGGCAACTGATGCTCTGCGAGGATCAGGAGTTGTTCGGCTGGTTCCTGAGCAGGGAAATGCCCGACGACCCGGAGTTGGCCGCTATTGTCCGCAGCATACTCACCTTTACTCGTCCTGACCTGGACTGACCGACGCCCACGTCCCGCCTGGTGCCTGCTGTGCCTGTGCCTGCTGCTGGCCATTGCCGAAGTGGCCGCACGCGGTTACGGCCTGTACGCGGTGCTGGCATTGCCGCTGTGGGTGGGCGTTGCGCGCGCAGGAATGCCCGCCGCCAGTTACCACTGGCAGCTGGAAATTCAGGGCAGCCAGTGCTGGCTGAGCAGCACGCCGCGCGGTGCGCTGGCGCCGATTGCCATCACCGCTCACAGCGTGTTGCTGTCGCGCGTTTGTGTGCTGCAGTGGATACCTTTGGGCAGCCAGCGACGCCAGAGCCTCTGGCTCTGGGCGGCGGATTTCAGCGATGCTGACTACCGCGCACTGCGCCGCTGGTGGCTGGTGCAAGGTCGCCGCTAGCGAATGAAGCTCGCCAGGTCGTCCTTGAACCGGGCCATGGACGGCGGGTGCAGGTACATCATGTGGCCCGCCTCGTAGTAGGCCTCGGTGATGTTGTTGCGCAGTGTGTCGGGCAGGTCGATATGTTGCAGAAAGTGTCGTGTGGCACCCAGCGGCGTGGCGAGGTCGTAGTAGCCCTGTTGCACCAGCACGCGCATATGGGGGTTCTGGGTCATGGCGTAGGCCAGGTCGACCGCAGTATTGCCCACGGGTTGCGTGCCCACTGGGCCCGGGTGGGTGTGTTCCTGCTTCCAGTCCCGCCACAGGCCCGCGGAAGTCACATAGGCCATGTCGGTTTTGACCCCGACAACTTCACGGTAGTAGTCGTTGAAGGTGGCGACGAAGGCAGGGCCCACCGCGGGAAAGAAGGGATCGTAGGAAAAATCTTCCGCCACGTGGTTGATGGCATCGCCGACGAAGCGGGAATCAATGCGCCCCACGGTCTTGCGTTTGGCGCGCAGCAATTCCTTGGCAAAGCGCGCCTCGTCGATGCGCAGGTTGGCCCGCTCCCAGTAGTCGGCGCTGATGCCGGTGAATCGCTGCAGGCCCTGCAACACGTTCTGCCGTGCAGACGCACTGGCGGCGTGCCCCTGCAGCAGCAGCGGTGCATACTCCTCCATGGCGAAGCGCTCCGCTTCCGCCACCATTTCCTCCAGGGTCTCGGGGCGGTACTCGCTGACGCCGTGGTACCAGGCTGTCGCCGCATACGTGGAGAGGTAGTTGACGTAGGGCAGATCGTTCGGTGTGCCCGCATTGCCGGCTACGTAGTCCATGTAGGGTGACACCAGCACGACACCGTCGAGCGCAATGCTGTGGCGGCTGAGCAGGTCCCAGGCGACGCCGCCGCTGCGTATGCCGCCGTAGCTTTCGCCGAGCAGGTACTTGGGTGAAGTCCAGCGGCCGTTCGCGGTGACATAGCGCGCGATGAAGTCGGATACTGTGTGGATGTCGTTGCTCACCCCCCAGAAGTCTTCACTCTTGCCTTTGCCGACCGCCCGCGAAAACCCGGTGCCGACGGGGTCGATCATGACCAGGTCGGCCCGGTCGAGAATGCTGTACTCATTATTGGCATAGCGAAAGGGCCCCTGCGTGGTGAAGGCCGTGTCTTCCACCACGGTGCGCTGGGGGCCCAGTATGCCCATGTGCAGCCACATGGATGCGGAGCCCGGCCCGCCGTTGTAGGCAAACAGCAGCGGCCGGGCGCGGGAATCCGCGCCCTCTTGCACATAGGCAGTGTAGCCGTAATGCGCAATCACTTCCCCGTCATCGTTTTTCATTTCCAGGGTGCCGGCGGTTGCCCGGTAGTCGATGTTCTTGCCGTCAATACGCACCCGCCCGCGGCTTTCTGCATGCAGGGGTTCCGGAATTGCGGCGGCCTCGGGTGGTGCGCTCGCGGTGTTTTCGTCCGCCGTCACTGCCTGCGGCAGCAGTATGGCGCCGAGGCACAGGGGCAGGAGCAGGGCAATACGGTTGATGAACAGCAGTTTCATGGGGCGTTCCCTTCCAATGTGGCGCGGGGATTGTAGCAATTCCCGTGCGCGCCGGCATGTCGTAGTGCGTGCCGGCGACCGCAGCGTGGCGTTGCGGCGTGCCGCGGTAGCGGGTTTGCGTATTTGTGCCGCCGCGGTGGATCCCGGTCGCACAGTGGCAACACGGTGGTCAGTCGTGCCCTAATGCTCGTGTTCTTCGACCTGAGGCGATTTGTATGAGCACGCGTAACCCGATCCGTTATACCACTCGACTGCTGGCGGCTGTTTTGCTGCTCGGTGTTTGCTCGGTGACTGCGGCGGCGAAAAAGCCCAATATTCTGGTGATCTGGGGAGACGACATCGGCTGGTCGAACCTCAGCGCCTACCACCAGGGTATGCTTGGCGGGAGCACGCCAAATATTGATCGCATTGCTCAGCAGGGTGCGCGCTTCACAGACTACTATGGTGAGCAGAGCTGCACCGCCGGGCGCTCGGCATTTATCACCGGGCAGCATCCCCTGCGCACCGGCCTCCTTAAGGTGGGCATGCCGGGGGCGGAGATCGGTTTGCAGGCGGAGGACCCGACGATTGCGGAGTTGCTCAAGCCCCACGGCTATGCAACCGGGCAGTTTGGCAAGAACCACCTGGGTGACAAGGATGAATACCTGCCGAGCAATCATGGCTTCGACGAGTTCCTCGGCAATCTGTACCACCTGAATGCGGAGGAAGAACCCGAAACGTATTTTTATCCAAAAGACCCGGAATTCCGCAAGCGCTTCGCCCCGCGCGGCGTTATTCGCTCCTACGCGGACGGACGCATTGAGGATACGGGGCCTCTGAATCGCAAACGCATGGAGACGGTCGACCAGGAGTTTACCGATGCGGCCCTGGATTTCATGACCAGGGCCCAACGCGACGACAAACCGTTCTTCGTCTGGTTCAACGCTACCCGCATGCATAACTGGACCCGCCTGGCGCCGCAATGGGACGGCGCGTCGGGCTACGGCCTGTACGCCGATGGCCTTATGGAGCACGATAATCACGTCGGCCAGCTGTTGGACAAACTGGATGCGATGGGTATCGCCGACGATACCATCGTGATTTACTCGACGGACAACGGGGCGCAAACCAACACCTATCCCGATGGTGGCGTGGAGCCATTTCGCGGCGAAAAGGGCTCGACCTGGGAGGGTGGCTTCCGCGTTCCGGCGATGATCCGCTGGCCCGGCGTAGTCGCCCCCGGCACCGTCATCAACGACGTCTTCTCTCACCTGGACTGGTTGCCCACGCTGCTTGCGGCGGCGGGTGAGCCGGGTATCAAGCAGAAGTTGCTTGGCGGGCACCGCGTCGGTGGCCGGGAATTCAAGGTGTACCTCGATGGCTACGACCAGACCGAACTGCTGGCGGGTGAGGGGCCGGGGAAACGCGACACCCTGTTCTACTTCGATGACAACGCCAATTTCAATGCGCTGCGCTGGGGCGACTGGAAGGTGCATTTCGCCTGGGCGATGCAGGGTTGGACCGGCCCGCGGGAGGCACTGAACTTCCCGCGTATCATTAACCTGCGCAGCGATCCTTACGAAACCTCGATCGACTCGGGTTTGTATTCGCGCTTCTTTGCCGACCAGCTGTGGCTGTTTGTGCCGGTACAGCAGGAGGTCGGCAAGTGGCTGGCAACATTCCGCGAGTTTCCGCCGCGCCAGCCGACAGCGAGCTTCACCATTGACCGCATCATGCAACAGATGCAGCAAATGCAGCAGATGCGCGCTGCAGCCGCGCAGGCGGCTGGGGGTCCCTAGGGCCTTCCCGGGGCCGCTAGTGCAGCAAGGCCTCACAGATGTCCGCAAACGTGCGCGCCTGGGTGTGGTCCTGGTAGTCCACATGCAGGCGCCGCGCGATCTGTCGCGCATCGAGCAGTCCGCGCAGGCTGATGCCATCGTTGGCGATCACCATCAGGTAATCCTGACCGAGCTGCTGCATCGTTTGCAGGATCCTGCCAACGCTCGCGTGTAGAACCTGGTCGTGGCGCACACCCTGTAGCGTTGAGCACGGGGTCATGACATCGCCGACCGTGAGGTCCTGCCGCACCTTGCCGCTGGCGACTGCAATCTGCATCAGGCGCGATGACACCAGATCCCGGCGCGTGATGATGCCTTTGAACTGCTCATCCATGTTAATGACCAACTTCAGGCTGGCGTGCTCACGCTCGAGGAGCATGAGCGCTTCAGCGACACCGGTGTTGCTTTCCAATAGCGGCGGGGCGTTGTAGTCAAAGTCCAGCAGCGCCTTGCTGGCGGGGCTGGATAGCTGCAGGTCGCGCGGCAGCTCGGGCTGGTGAATACGCTTGACGTCGGTCAGCGGCAGTGTGTGCAGGGCTTTGAAAGCGTCCATTGAACTTCTCCTTGGGCACACGCGAGGCGTGCGTCCTGTCGTATAAGAAAAAACGTGACGGTGGAGGTTCAGCGGGCAGGTGGTGCTCTGGGGTTGTGCGGTGGATAGGGCTGTGCGGTTGCGAGACGGCGTCGTTCACCGATGGCGGCGACGTGGCGAAGGGGTGTGGCAGTTACCGCTGACGCGCCCGGTGCTGCCGCTGCTTCACTGTTGTTGTCCTCGGCGATCGGGTTTTCTGCCGTATCAACACTGTCGGCAAAGCCGCTGGCGAGGTCGTCGTGGGCACCAAGCGGGAGCGAAGCAGTACCCAGAAGACAGGCGAGTAGCAATGCGGGTGCCAATCCGAATCGCCAAAGTCCTGTCACCCTGCGTATGCTCTTCATTGCGTGAGCCTCTTGCCTGTTGTGGAAGATACACCCACAGGCAGGCCCCTGGTCAACTGCTTTCCGGCAATATTACAGTCCGTGCCCGGGCCTGACACCGCCGCCAGGTTCAGTCGATATGTGCCGCCAGGAAATCCAACAGCGCCTGGTAGAGCGTTTTTCTCCCGGCTTCGTCAAACACGCCATGGCCAGAGCGGCCGAAGCTGAGGTAAACGGGCTTGTTCCCCGCCAGGGTAAGCTGTTCCGCCATTTTTTCCGCGTTGATCACCGGCACCCGCGTGTCCTGTTCACCATGAATGATCAGGACCTTCGCGGAAATCTTGGCGGCATGATTTACGGGTGAATAGGCGCTCAGCTGGGCGTCGTCGGTGCCCAGCGCTCTTTTCAGGTAGGCCAGTCCGCCGAAGGAATCTGTCGTATCGCTCTCTGAAAAGGCATAGTGCAGGTTGTACACCCCGATGTAGCCGATAACGCACTGGAACATGTCCGGTGCACGGACCGCGGACATCATGGCCGCATAGCCACCGTAGCTGGCGCCGTAGACACAGCCTCTGTCCGGATTCAGTGAGAACCTGTCGACCGCCTCTGTAGTGCCCTGGAGAATGTCATCAATCATGGCCCCGCCCCATTGGCGATAGCCGAGCTGCCGGAATGCGTCACCGTAGCCGTCGCTGCCGCGAAAGTTGACGCGCACAACGGCGTAGCCGCGATTCGCCAGCAGTTGCACTTCGCTGTTGAAGTTTGCGTAGTCGCGAACGTTATGTGGGCCTCCATGAACCATGGTGACAAACGGTAGCGTTTCACCGTCTTTGCGATCTTTTGGCAGCGTCACATAGCCGTGCACCTGTACCCCATCGTTTGTGGTGAATGCAAACGGTGTTGAGGGCGCGAGAGTGCGCGGGTCCAGCCACGATCGGTTCGCCCACAGGAATGATGCGCGTTTGCTCTGCGTATCGAACAGGTAGTATTCGCCGGGATTGGTGTCGCTCGAAACGTGCAGCAGGATACGTTTGCGGTCTTTGCTATGGCTTTCCAGAATAACTTTTTGCCCGTCGAAACTCGCTGCCAGCATGCGGTGCCAGCGCGCGGTGTCGCTGTCTCCTGGCGCATAGTGGTATTGGTGTCTCGCCGGGTAGGACACGCCCACCACCGGGCGCTCGAGCTGAGGGTCCCAGAGGAATTCCTGAATGTCGGTCTGCATGCCCTCGAAGAGCGTTGTCAGCGACCGCGTTTCAAGGTTGAATTCGACCATGGTGGTAAGCCGCGCAACCCCTGCGTTCGCCTGGAGAAAAACCCGTTTGCCATCGTTGCTCAAAGCCAGAGGCACATAGCCGCTGCCCAGCTCTTCCGAGAGATCCTGCCAGTCGCTGTCCCGATCGGTTCTGAAAGCGGCGCGAAAATGCGCGCTTTCATCCTGGTAGCGGACGAAATTGACTTCCCCCGTATCGGATGCCAGTGGCACGGCCACCCGATACGGTAGGGTCTCAAGCGTCTTCTTGTGGCCTTTATACACGTCCAGCAGAACAATGTTGGGGGGCCTTTCCCTGGTGGCGTAGTAGTAATTACCCCGGCGTTCCCAAGGGTACTCGGCAATGAGTATGCGTCGGTCGTCTTCGGGCAGATAGCTGATGATTTCCGCTGAAGCGATAGAGTCTTCACGCTTGTTCAGTCGCGAGGCCTTGAACGCCTGCCCTGCGCCATAGCCGAACAGAACCGTGTGCTGCGTGTTGTCATAGTTGATGGCGAAGAGCTCCCCCGTTGCCACGGGGTGGTCATATTTGATGTGTTCTTCAGCGTTTTGATACACAAGACGCTCGTCGTTGATCCACTCTACCGAATGGATCTCTTCGCCCGCTTTCGAAGTGACGCCGCCCACCACCTGCATGGTGTCGGTCTCAAGGACGAGGAACCCGACTTTGCCCTCGTTTCGCACGCGTGCGGCGATGTGTTTGCCATCCGGTGACAGCTTCATATCGAGGAAATCACCGTGGCGGGTAAAGTCTTCGAGGGGAAGCTGCTGTGCCGCCGCGGGGATGCAGCAGGCGCCCAATAGTACAAGCAGCAGGGCACTGATTTTCATAGACACTCCTGTGGTCTCGAAAATCGCAGGTTATGCGATTGGCTAACTTATTCTTATCCAGCGCACTGTGCAGACATCAGCGCCGTTCTTGATTTTCGCTTTGCGCAGGCGTGAGGACAGTGTCCCGCGCTTGCTCCAGTAGTTCGGGGTAGTCCAGTGTGTAGTGCAGGCCCCGGCTTTCCTTTCTCGCCTGTGCACAGCGGATCATCAGTTCCGCGACCATCGCCAGGTTGCGCAATTCGAGCAGGTCATTGCTGACCTTGTAGTTGCTGTAGTACTCGTTGATCTCGTCCTGCAGCAGCCGGATTCGATGCTCGGCGCGAGCCAGGCGTTTGTTGGTGCGCACGATGCCCACGTAATCCCACATGAAACGCCGCAGTTCGTCCCAGTTGTGTGAGATCACTACGTCCTCGTCGGAGTCCGTTACCTGGCTTTCGTCCCAGGGTGGGGCTGGTTGGGGAGGCGGGCATTGTGCAATGTTGGCGGCGATATCGTTGGCTGCTGACTCGGCGAAAACGATGCACTCGAGCAGCGAATTGCTGGCCATGCGGTTGGCGCCGTGCAGGCCGGTGCACGACGCCTCACCAATGACATAAAGGCCGCCTACATCACTGCGGCCCGCGGTGTTTACTACCACGCCGCCACAGGTGTAGTGGGCGGCTGGCACCACGGGAATCGGCTCGCGCGCGATGTCGATGCCCAGTTCCATGCAGCGCGTGCTGATAGTGGGGAAGTGCTCTTCGAGAAAGGCCCGGGGTTTGTGTGAAATATCGAGAAAAACACAGTCTACCCCCAGACGCTTCATTTCATGATCGATGGCGCGTGCCACGATATCCCGCGGCGCGAGCTCCGCTCTGGGGTCGAAGTTGTGCATGAACTGACTGCCGTCCGGCAGGCGCAATTTGCCGCCCTCACCGCGAATCGCTTCCGTAATCAGGAACGACTTGGCTTTCGGGTGGTACAGGCAGGTGGGGTGGAACTGGTTGAACTCCAGGTTGGCCACACGACAGCCCGCGCGCCAGGCCATGGCAATGCCGTCGCCGCTGGCACCGTCCGGGTTGCTGGTATAGAGATACGCCTTGCTGGCGCCGCCCGTTGCCAGCACCACGGCCCGGGCCTGGAACAGGTCCACCCGGTCGCGTTCACGGTCGAGTAGATACGCGCCCTCGCAGCGGCCTTCACGGGTAACCAGGTCGACCGCGACGCGGTGTGGGAAAACCTCGATGTTGTCTGCCGCAAGCACACGTTCGGTGAGAACCTCAGAAATTGCTCGACCGGTGCGATCGGCTGCGTGGATAATGCGCCTGTGACTGTGGCCTCCCTCCATGGCCAGGTGGAACTCGCTGCTGGCGCCGTGGCGCAGGTCGAAGTCGACACCCTGCTCAACCAGCCACTCTACACAGGCGCGACTGTTGCTCACGGTGAAGTGCACGGCCTCCGGGTTGCACAGTCCCGCACCGGCGACCAGTGTGTCGGCCACATGCGAGTCCACGGTGTCGGATGAATCCAGCACCGCCGCCATGCCACCCTGCGCCCAGTAGGTCGAGCCCTCGTTGAGATCGCCTTTGCAGATCAGGGCGATACGCAAATGCTGTGGCAGGCGCAAGGCGGCGCTGAGCCCGGCAGCGCCGCCACCAATGACAAGGACATCGTGTTGCAGGAAAATGGCGGACATGGCTGGGTGCTTGCTGCCTCAGGATGTGAAATATAGTATGTTGCTCAATAACTTACGTAACACAGCTTACAGCAGGTCACCGGGATGGCGAGTATAAACGAGGTATCCCGGAATAAGGAAATACACCATTGTGGAACTTTTTGGGCAACAGCCCCTCTTACTGGCATCGTGGCGTGAGTGTGATTGTACAGATTGTGGTCGCTACCGAGCCGCCGGTTCGCAGCAATGACATGCTGGTATTGAGCAGGAAAGGAGTCACGGAGTGACAGCGGCAGAGACCGACCAGCAACTCGTGGCGCGGGTGCAGAAGGGCGATTCACGGGCATTTGATGTGTTGGTACTGAAGTATCAGCACAAGATTTTCGGCCTGATCAGCCGCTATGTGCACGATGCGGATGAGGTACAGGATGTAGCGCAGGAGGCTTTCATCAAGGCCTACCGGGCACTGCCCAGGTTTCGTGGCGACAGTGCTTTCTACACGTGGCTGTATCGGATCGCGATCAATACGGCAAAGAATCACCTGGTAGCACGCTCCAGGCGCCCGCCAGGATCCGATGTCGAGATTGATGATGCGGAGTATTTTGAAGGCGGCGGCGCGCTGCGCGAGATTGAAACGCCGGAGAGTGCGCTGTTCGGTGAGGAGTTGAAACAGGTTGTTGACCGGGCGATTGCGGAATTGCCCGATGATTTGCGCACAGCGGTAACTTTGCGCGAGTTTGATGGTCTCAGTTATGAGGATATCGCGGAAGTCATGGATTGCCCGGTCGGTACCGTCCGCTCGCGGATATTCAGGGCCCGGGAAGCGATAGACAGGCAGGTGAAACAGCAGATCGACGGCGTGGCGTGAAGGTATCTGAGCGCACGCAGTATGAATCAGGACAACAGGCAGAGGATGTGGGTAATGACCGAGCAACTGCGTGAGTCTCTTTCGGCCTTGATGGACGACGAGGCAACGGAACTGGAGCTGCACCGGGTACTGGGCGAGCTCGAGAGTGATACGGCATTGCGCCAGACCTGGGTGCGCTATCAGCTGGCTCGCTCGGCCATGGCGGGCCAACCCGTGAGTCACGCGCGACTGGATATTTCCCGCAGTGTAAGCGCGGCCATTGCGGCCGAGACGGGCGCGAAAACCAGCCGCAGCAGCCTGCGCGAGCGCTGGGTGCGCCCACTGGCCAGCCTGGCGGTGGCGGCCTCGGTGACGGCGGTGGTCGTGCTCGGTGGCCAACAGTTGTATCAGGCGGGCAGCCTTGAGGGCCAGAGTGCGCCCGTGGCAGCCAGTGGCGTCTCCGCGGTGGGCTTCGTCAACAGTCTTGGCGCCGTGCCCATGCGTGCAAGCTATGGTGCGCAGGCCGTGCCCCAGCTGGAGCCAGCGGCGCGTACGGCCTATCGCGAACTGGCACGCCAACGCATGTATCAGTATATGCAGGAACATGCAGAGCACGCAGCGCTCAATTCCCCACAGGGGCTGATTCCCTTCGCACGCGTACCTCAGATAGAGGAGTAGGCCTGCGTGAAGTGCGTTGCGCGGCAGCTTGCTTCCAGTGTTGTTTGCGGCCTTATGCTGTGGGCTGGCGGTGTCGCCGCACAGGGCGCGGTCTGTAACGAAGCGGATGCCGAAGCCCTGCAGTGGCTGGCACGCATGGCAAAGAGTCGCTCTGAGGTCGCTTATCACGGCGTGGTGACGCTGCAGCGCGGCGACGACATGCAGGTCGTTCAGGTGGCCCGCTCGCTTGCCGATGGCTACTCCTCCGAGCACTTGACGCGCCTTACCGGGCAGGGGGCACAGGTCGTGCGCCCCCACCATCCCCTCAATTGCACGCATCCCGGCGAGCAGCTGCTGACCCTGGGTGACAGGGTAGACGCGGGCGACTGCGGCCTTGCCAGCTATTACCGGTTCAAGGTCAGCCCCGGCGAGCGTATCGCCGGGCGGCAGTCGGTGAAGCTGGAGATTCAACCACGCGATATGTACCGCTACGGTTTTCTGTTGGAGCTCGACCAGGACACCGCATTGATGTTGCGTGCCAGCACGCTCGGCCGGGGGGACAAGACCCTTGAGCGATTCCAGTTCGCGGATCTCAGCTACGGCGAGCCGCTTGCGCCGCGCCCGGGCATGGACACCGTACATCCCGCGGCGCACCCGCACCCCGATTATCCCGCCACTGGCGCCCGGCTGTCCGTTCCCTGGATTGTCAGTTGGCTACCCAGCGGCTTCACCGCCACAGACGCCGCCGATCCCGAGGGGCCGCGACGCACCTTCACCGATGGCCTGGCCGTGTTCTCCGTGTTTCTGGAGCAGTTGCCGCGGGAGCTGCGCCCCGGTGAAGGGCTGGCCCGTCTCGGCAGCTCGCTGTCCTATACCCGTGGTATGCATCTGGCCGACCAGCCGGTGCTGGTGACGGTGATCGGCGAAGTGCCCGTGAACACGGCGCGGATGGTGGCCGACTCCATCCGGGTGGCGCGCTGAATGTTGACTGAGAGCGGCAGAGTAGTGGCGCTGGAAGCCGACAGCCTGTGGGTGGAAACAATCCGCCGCAGCACCTGCGGGGCCTGTGCCGCGCAGAAAGGCTGCGGCCACGGCTTGCTCAACCGAATCCGTGACGGTCAGCGCGGCCTGGTGCGCGTGCTGCCTGGTGAGTTCCGGTTGTCGGACTATCGCATCAATGACGAGGTTCAGATCGGGGTTCCCGATGATGTGATCGTGCGCGGTTCGTTGATTGTCTACATGCTGCCGCTGTTCACCCTGTTGGGCGGTGCGGCGCTGGCCTCCCACTGGTTCCCTGCCGTGTCGGACCTGGCTGCAGCTGTGGGCATGTTGGTCGGTTTCGCCGCCGGGCTGCTGCTGGTTCGTTGGCATGCCTGGCGGCACCGCGACGATCGCCGCCTGCAACCGGTGCTGGCCGGCGCCCCGGTGCGCAGCAGTTCGCCTGCCCAGGCACTGCACCTTCACTGAAAACCGTTTTTTCCAGACCAAGGATTTACCGCATGATTTCCAGTAAAACCCTGTCGACCGTGTTGTTTTTAGGCATTGCCCTGGTGGCGCCCGGATTGTCCGCCCAGTCGCTGCCAGACTTCAGCAATATCGTGGATTCCGGCTCTCCCGCGGTGGTGAAGATCATCGTCGAGCACCCCGCCGGCCGCGCGGCGAGCGGGCAGCCGGATATGGAGCAGATTCCCGAGTATCTGCGGCGCTTTTTCGAATACCGCGGCGAGGCGCCTCCCCAGCGCCAGCGGATGTCCATGGGCTCCGGCTTCGTCATTTCTGAAGATGGTTTTATCGTCACCAACAACCACGTCGTGGATGGAGCCGACAGTGTGCTGGTGCGCATGATTGATCGCCGTGAGTTCGAGGCGGAAGTGGTAGGCACCGACCCCCGCTCCGACCTGGCCCTGCTGCGCGTGGCGGCCGATGGCCTGCCTTTCCTGCGCCTGGAGACGGGCGACGCGCTGAAGGTCGGCGAGTGGGTGTTGGCCATCGGCTCACCCTTCGGCCTGGATTACTCGGTGACTGCCGGTATTGTTAGCGCCATGGGGCGCAGCCTGCCCACCGAGGAAGGCGAGAACTATGTACCCTTCATACAAACTGATGTCGCGATCAACCCGGGCAACTCCGGCGGCCCCCTGTTCAACCTCAAGGGGGAAGTGGTCGGGGTCAACTCGCAGATATTCACGCGCAGCGGCGGCTCCATCGGCCTGTCCTTTGCCATACCGGCGAGTGTGGTCCGCAACGTGGTGGCCCAGTTGCAGGAGCAGGGCCGGGTAACGCGCGGCTGGCTCGGTGTCACCATTCAGGACGTGGACAAGACGCTGGCCGAGTCCTTCGGTCTCGACCGGCCCCAGGGTGCGCTGGTGGCGCAGCTTGCCGAGGGTGGCCCGGCGGCTAAATCGGGCCTGCAGCCCGGCGACGTGATCCTGCGTTTTGACGGCAAGGATATTTCCACCTCCGCCGACCTGCCCCACGTCGTGGGCCTGGTGACGCCCGGTGACAAAGTGTCGGTAGAGGTGATGCGAGACCGCAAGCGCAAGACCCTGCGGGTGACCGTCGGCGGGCTGGATGCCGATGACAGCTTTGCCCTGAGCAATGAACGCGGCGGCGACGCCGGAGTGGGTCGCCTCGGCCTGCTGGTGGACGATGCGAGCCCGGAAGCGCTGGAGCGTCTGGGCCTCTCTGGCGGCGTTGTGGTGCGTCAGGTAGCGCCCGACTCGGTGGCGTCGGATGCCGGTGTTGTGCCCGGTGACGTCATCACCATGCTCGGCTCCACTGCGGTCAAGGATGTGGACAGTTTCGAGCGCGCCGAAAAGCGGCTGTCCGCCGGCGATTCCGTGCCGCTGCGCCTGATCCGTCGCGGCTCGCCGCTGTTTATCGGGCTCAAGCTGCGCGATTAGGCGGCGGCCTGCGCGGCCCCGTGCCGTTGGCGTTTGGGCTAACGGCATGGCGGCAGGCAGGGCATTGGGTTACAATCGCGCGTCTTTTCGCCAGCACCCAATGACCCTGACCGAGCAACGTGAGTGAGTGATCTCAGCCACATCCGCAATTTCTCCATCATTGCCCATATCGACCACGGCAAATCCACCCTTGCAGATCGCTTCATCCAGCACTGCGGTGGGCTCAGCGCCCGGGAGATGAATGCCCAGGTGCTCGACTCAATGGACATTGAGCGCGAGCGCGGCATTACCATCAAGGCGCAGAGCGTGACCCTGAACTACACGGCGCGCGACGGCCAGATCTACCAGCTCAATTTTATCGACACGCCGGGGCACGTAGATTTTTCCTACGAAGTGTCCCGCTCTCTCTCGGCCTGCGAGGGCGCCCTGCTGGTGGTCGACGCCGGGCAGGGGGTGGAGGCGCAGTCGGTTGCCAATTGCTACACCGCTATCGAGCAGGGCCTCGAAGTACTGCCCATCCTCAACAAGATGGACCTGCCCCAGGCGGACCCGGACAAGGTGCGCAAGGAAATCGAGGAGATCATCGGCATTGATGCCACTGAGGCCTGCCTGGTCAGTGCGAAATCGGGCATGGGTATCGAGGATGCGCTGGAATACCTGGTGGAGAATATCCCCCCGCCGGAAGGGGACCGCGAGGCCCCGTTGCAGGCGCTGATCATCGATTCCTGGTTCGACAACTACCTCGGCGTGGTTTCACTGGTGCGGGTGAAGCAGGGCGTGCTGCGCAAACGCGACAAGATCATGCCCAAATCGACCCGCAAAGTGCACCAGGTCGACGGCGTGGGCATATTTACGCCCAAGCGCCTGGAGACCGGCATCCTGCAGGCCGGAGAGGTGGGCTTCGTGGTTGCGGGCATCAAGGAAATCCAGGGCGCGCCCGTCGGGGATACCCTGGTCAACGCCCAGCACCCGGATGTTGCAGCCCTGCCCGGCTTCAAAAAGATCAAGCCGCAGGTGTACGCGGGTATTTTCACCATTTCCTCCGACGACTACGAGGATTTCCGCGACGCGCTGGCCAAGCTCACGCTGAACGATGCCTCGCTGTTTTACGAGCCGGAGACGTCTGATGCGCTTGGCTTCGGCTTCCGCTGTGGCTTCCTCGGCATGCTGCACATGGAAATTATCCAGGAGCGGCTGGAGCGCGAGTACGACCTCGACCTGATTACTACTGCACCGACCGTGATCTACGAGGTGGTCAAGAAGAACGGTGACATCGTGCAGGTGGACAATCCGTCCCGCCTGCCGGAAGTGGGCGACATCCAGGAAATGCGCGAGCCCATTGCGCGCTGCAATATCCTGGTGCCGCAGGACTACCTCGGCAACGTCATCACACTCTGCGTCGAGAAGCGCGGCACGCAAAAGGACATGCTGTTCCTCGGCACCCAGGTGTCGGTGGTGTACGACATCCCCATGGCCGAGGTTGTGCTGGACTTCTTTGACCGGCTGAAGTCCGTGAGCAGAGGTTACGCCTCGCTCGACTACAGCTTTGACCGTTTTGAGACAGCGAGCCTGTCGCGCCTGGATGTGATGATCAACGGTGAGCGTGTCGATGCACTGGCCATTATCGTCCATCACGACCACGTCCAGCACCGGGGGCGTGTGTTGACCGAGAAAATGAAAGAACTCATCCCTCGGCAGATGTTCGACGTGGCCATTCAGGCCGCCGTGGGCGGCAAAATCGTCGCCCGGCAGACGGTGAAGGCGCTGCGCAAGAATGTCACCGCCAAGTGCTACGGCGGCGATGCCAGCCGCAAGAAAAAGCTGCTGGAAAAACAGAAGGCGGGCAAGAAGCGCATGAAACAGGTGGGTAATGTAGAAATACCGCAGTCAGCGTTCCTGGCTGTGCTCAAGGTGGACGGATAACACGATGACCATAGATTTCCCCCTGATTCTGGTGATTCTGGTGTTTGGCAGTGGCACCATCTGGTTGCTGGATGCACTCCTGTTTGCGCCCAAGCGCCGCCAGCGACGCGACGCGCTGCGCAGCAAATTTCCGGCCTGGGAGCAGGAGGGGAGTCGCGACGCTTTGGCCTATGACGCGCAGGTCGTCAGCACAGCGGCCGAGCCGGCACTGGTGGAATACTCGCGTTCGTTCTTCCCCGTATTGTTCGTGGTATTTGTGTTGCGTTCCTTTATCGTGGAGCCGTTCCAGATTCCGTCTTCCTCCATGGTGCCCACGCTTGAAGTGGGCGACTACATCCTGGTGAATAAATTCACTTACGGCCTGCGCCTGCCGGTCGTGCGCACCAAGGTGGTGGACCTGAATGAACCACAGCGTGGCGATGTCATGGTGTTTTTTCCGCCACACATGAATGACACCTATTACATCAAGCGCGTGATTGGCCTGCCCGGTGATACGGTCAGCTATCGCAACAAGCGCCTCTCGGTGAACGGAGAGCCGGTTGCCACGGAAGATCTCGCGGTGCTGCCCGGAGCGGGAGCGCGCTATCAGGTCAGCATGGAGTCTCTGGGCGGCGAGCCGCATCTCATGCAGGCAGACCAGCTGCGCCCGGCGCGCGACTTCAGCGTCGTGGTGAAGCCGGGGCACTACTTCATGATGGGCGATAACCGTGACAACAGCAGCGACAGCCGGGTATGGGGTCAGGTGCCGGAACGGGATATAGTAGGCAAGGCCTTTGCGATCTGGATGCACTGGGATTCGCTGTTCAGTATTCCCAGCTTCAGTCGTGTCGGGTCCATCCAATAAGTCAGCCAGTTCGCGGGGTGAGGGTATGAAATTGCGCCACAGACAATCAGGAATGTCTTTTCTGGGAATGCTTACCGTCGCCATCATGGTCGGCTTCTTCGCCATGTGCGGGCTGAAGATGGGCCCCAGCTATTTCGAATACATGACGATCAAGGATGTGGTAACGCGGGTCGCCAACGAACATAATCCGGACGTCGACACCATCGCCGACATCCGGCGCAAGCTCGCCAACCTGTTCAACACCAACCAGATTTACGGCCTCAAGCCCAGCGAGATCGACGTATTTCGCAAAGATGGAAAAACCTGGATAGACGCAAATTACGAAGCGCGCATCCCCCTGTTTGGTCGTGTTGACGCCGTTATACGCTTTGATGACCTGGAATTTCAGGCGGGCGCCGGCGGCGCCTCCTGATGTTGCATGGATAAGCTGGCTCATCTGCAACGTCTGTTGGGTTATACCTTCAAGGATCCCGCGCTGTTGCAACTGGCCCTGACTCATCGCAGCGCGTCCGGTACCAACAATGAGCGCCTCGAGTTTCTCGGCGATTCGATCCTCAACCACGTGATTGCTGAAGCACTGTTCCAGCGCCTGCCCAAAGCCCGGGAAGGTGACCTCAGCCGTTTGCGCGCGAGCCTGGTAAAAGGCGACACCCTGGCCGAGATCGGCCGCGAGCTGCAGCTGGGTGAGTACCTGCGTCTGGGGCAGGGTGAGCGCAAAAGTGGCGGTCACCAGCGCGGGTCCATCATTGCCGATGTGCTGGAGGCTGTGACCGGCGCGATTTTGCTCGACGCGGGCGTAGACGCCTGCCGTGAATGCCTGCTGCGCTGGTTTGACAGTCGCTTGCAGGGCCTGCAACCCGGCACGGTGCGCAAGGATCACAAGACGCGGTTGCAGGAGTTCCTGCAGGGACGGGGCATGGCGTTGCCGGCGTACGAACTGGTGGCTGTTAAGGGCGAAGACCACAATCAGCAGTTCCATATTCAGTGTGTGCTGCCGGCCCCCGCTGGCGCTTTTCCCGGCAGCGGCAGCAGCCGTCGCAAGGCAGAGCAGGCCGCCGCCCAAGCTGCGCTGGAGGCGCTGTCCAATGTCTGAGACCACCGAGGGAAACCTGCGTTGCGGCTATGTCGCCATTGTAGGGCGCCCCAATGTGGGTAAATCCACGCTGCTCAACCACCTGCTCGGCCAGAAGATCAGCATCACCTCGCGCAAACCGCAAACAACGCGCAACCAGGTGCTGGGTATCAAAACCGAAGACGATTGTCAGATTATTTTTGTCGACACGCCCGGCCTGCATCAGGTGGAAGCGAGAGCGATCAACCGCTACATGAATCGCGCGGCAAGCAGCGCCATTCGCGATGTCGATGTGATCGTCATGGTGATCGACCGCACCGCCTGGACGGAAGAGGACGAGTGGGTGCTGCAGCGTGTGCAGCAGGCCGGCCTGCCAACGTTGCTGGTGGTGAACAAGGTTGACCTGCTGGACAACAAGCAGGTGCTGTTGCCACACCTGCAGGGTTTAGCCGAAAAGATGCCCGAGGCGACAATTGTGCCGCTGTCAGCCCTGCGCGGGCAGAATCTCGAGGCTCTGGAGGGGGAGATTCGCCAGCGCCTGCCGCACTCGACGCATTTTTTCCCCGAGGACCAGATTACCGACCGCAGTCAGCGTTTCCTTGCGGCTGAAATGGTGCGTGAAAAAATCATGCGCCAACTCGGCGACGAACTGCCCTACGCGGTCGCTGTCGAAATTGAGGAGTTCAAGCAGGACGGCGCCATCCTCAACATATCGGCCCTGATCCTGGTTGAGCGCGACGGGCAGAAACGGATCCTGATCGGGGAGGGCGGTAGCCGCCTGCGCAGCATCGGCACCGAGGCGCGGCGCGACATGGAGCGCCTTTTTGACAGCAAGGTGATGTTGCGGCTGTGGGTGAAAGTGAAGTCCGGCTGGTCCGACGATGAGCGGGCGCTACGCAGTCTCGGCTACGACGATCGCTGACCGGTGCCTGTGGCGTCATGCGTGTCTCCCTCCAGCCAGCCTATCTCCTGCACAGCCGCCCTTACCGTGACAGCAGCCTGCTGCTGGACATGTTCACCGCGGAGCACGGGCGGGTGTCGTTGATTGGCCGCGGCGCACAGCGACGCAGCCGTGGTGGCTCGCAGGCCGCGCTGCTGCAGCCCTTCAGGCCGCTGTTGGTCAGTTTCGCCGGGCGCGCGGAACAGAAGCCGTTGCTGGCGGTAGAGGCCGCCGGTGCTTTGCCGGCATTGCGTGCCGAACGCCTGTTCAGCGGCCTTTACCTCAACGAGTTACTCGTCCGATTGCTGCAACGCCACGATCCACAACAACCGCTGTTTGCCCTCTACGGCGCTACGCTTGAATGTCTCGCCACCAAACCGGTGGTGGATGCCGACCTGCGGCGTTTCGAGTTCGGCCTGCTGGATGCACTGGGCTATGGCTTCGACCCCGCGCACGATGGCCACAGTGGTTTGCCGGTGGCGCAGAACGGATGGTATCAGTATCAGGCTGAATTCGGCCTGGTAGCGTGTGACACTGCGGCCGTGGCGTCGGGCGCGCGCTTTGCGGGAGGTGATTTGCTGGGTATAGCCGCAGGCCACTATGAAGGCGAGTATGGTGCGGCGGCAAAACGCCTGTTGCGCCAGGCGTTGGCCAGCCACTTGGGTGAGCGGCCGCTGCACAGCCGGGAACTGTTCCGCCAGTTTCGCAACGCGGGCCGCCAGCAATGATCGCCCTGGGCACGGATATCCTGGAAATCGAGCGCATTACCGCGGTGGTGGAACGTCTGGGCGAACGTTTTGTGCAGCGTATCCTCACGCCGGCGGAGCGGGCCGAGTATGCGGCGAGTCATCACGCTGTGCGTCTGCTGGCCAAGCGGTTTGCCGCCAAGGAAGCCGTCGCCAAGGCGCTGGGCACCGGTATCGGTCGGGGCGTGAGCTGGCAGGATATTGAGGTGCAGCACGACGCGTTCGGCGCGCCACGGGTTGTACTCTCTGGCGGTGCTGCCGAAGTGGCCAGGCACCGCGGCGGTACCACGGTGCTGCTGTCACTTGCCGATGAGCAGGCTTACGTGGTGGCGTTTGCCGCCCTGCAGTAGACATCGCTATACTGGCACGCCCCTCGGGTTACGGTGAATCATGTCCGAATATCCCACGATCGAAGAGTGCATCGGCAATACGCCGCTGGTGAAGTTGCAGCGTCTGCCTGGCGCCACGACCAATACCCTGCTGGCCAAGCTGGAGGGCAACAACCCCGCCGGCTCGGTGAAAGACCGCCCGGCGCTCAGCATGATTGCGGAGGCCGAAGCGCGCGGTGACATAAGCCCCGGGGATACGCTGATTGAAGCGACCAGCGGCAACACGGGTATTGCCCTGGCCATGGCGGCGGCGATTCGCGGCTACCGTCTGGTGCTGATCATGCCCGCGCACATGAGCAGTGAGCGCAAGCAGGCGATGTCTGCTTACGGCGCCGAACTGGTGGAAGTCAGCCAGGCGGAGGGCATGGAGGGGGCACGCGATCTTGCCATGACCATGGAGGCTGAAGGCAAGGGCCGCGTGCTCAACCAGTTCGGTAACCCCGATAATCCGCTGGCACATTATCGCGGCACGGGCCCGGAAATATGGCGCCAGACCGGTGGGAGCATTACGCACTTTATCGCCTCCATGGGCACCACCGGCACCATCATGGGGGTGTCGGCCTATCTCAAGGCGCAAAACCCCGAGATACAGATCATAGGCCTGCAACCGGTGGAGGGCTCGAGTATTCCCGGCATCCGGCGCTGGCCCGAGGCCTACTTGCCGGCGATTTTTGACGCCGCCCGCGTGGACCGAGTGCTGGATATTTCACAGCAGGAATCCGAACACCATATGCGCCTGATGGCGCGGGAAGAGGGGATTTTCTGCGGTGTTTCTTCTGGCGGCGCCATCGCTGCGGCCCTGAAGATTTCCGCTGAAGTGAGCAATGCGGTCATTGTCGCTATTGTGTGCGACCGGGGTGACCGCTACCTTTCCACAGGCGTTTTCGCCACCTCCTGAGGCACCCCGCACCATGGTTCGAGTCCGGGAGCAATCACATATCACCCCGACCGGTGAGATCGATCTTGAACGCTGGCTGGCGCAGCTGCCCACCCTGCATCGAGACGACGACGAACATCGCTTGCTGGAGGCCTGTCGCCTGGCCCGTGTAGCCCGTGACCGCCCCGGGCGTGATCTATCCGACTGGGCGCACGATCCGGATTGCTTCGCAGCGGGACTGGACATTGCGTTGATTCTGGCAGAGCTACACGTGGGTACCGATTGCCTGATCGCGGGTATTCTCTACCGCGCCGTGCGCGAGGAGCGCCTGACATTGGACGAGGTGGAGCAGGGGTTTGGCGGAGGGGTCAGCCACCTGCTCAGCGGCGTACTGCGCATGGCCGCCATCAGTGACCTGCAAACCCAGATCGACTCCCCTGTGCTCGGCCAGCAGCACGGCCAGAAGGACAATATTCGCAAGATGCTGGTGGCGCTGGTAGACGATTTCCGCGTGGCCCTGATCAAGCTTGCCGAGCGCACCTGTGCCATTCGAGCCGTGAAGAACGACGAGGAGCGGCGCTGGTCCATCGCGCGCGAGGTGTTTGATGTCTACGCACCACTGGCGCATCGGCTCGGCATTGGCCATCTCAAGTGGGAGCTGGAGGACCTGTCTTTCCGCTACATCTACGGTGATGCCTACCGCAAGATCGCCCGCCTGCTGGATGGCAAACGCCTGGAGCGCGACGGCTACATCGCCCGCGTTGCCGAGGAGCTGACCCGTGTGCTGGGGGAGGCGGGGCTGCAGTTCAATATCAGTGGCCGCGCGAAGCACATTTACAGTATCTGGCGCAAAATGCAGCGCAAGGGTATTGGTTTCTCGCAGGTGTACGACATTCGTGCGGTACGTATCCTGGTGCCGGAAATCAGGGATTGCTACGCAACGCTGGGGCTGGTTCACGGGCTGTGGCGCAACATCCCGAATGAGTTTGACGACTACATCGCCAATCCCAAGGAGAACGGCTACCGCTCATTGCACACTGCGGTGATCGGGCCCGAAGGCAAGATACTCGAGGTACAGATTCGCACCACACAGATGCACGAGGAATCCGAGCTGGGCGTGTGTGCCCACTGGCGTTACAAGAAGTCGGACGTGCCTTCGAACCTGGCGAGCAGCTACGAGGAAAAGATTGCCTGGCTGCGTCAGGTGCTGGATTTGAATGATGTGGTTGGCGACAGTGGGGATGTCGTCGAGCAGTTCAGCTCGGACCTCGCGCAGGACCGGGTCTACGTGTTTACCCCCAATGGGGATGTGGTGAATCTCACCTACGGTGCAACGCCGCTGGATTTCGCCTATCACGTACACACCGAAATCGGCCACCGTTGTCGCGGTGCCAAAGTGAACGGCGCCATCGTACCGCTCACGTATACGTTGCAAACCGGCGAGCGGGTAGAGATTCTTACCAGCCGCCAGGGCGTACCAAAGCGTGACTGGCTGCAGTCCGGGCTGGGTTATCTGCGCACCTCCCGTGCACGGGCCAAAGTGCAGCACTGGTTCAAGGCCCAGGCGCGTGAAGACAATGTCGATGCCGGGAGGCATTTGCTGGAGCGTGAGTTTCGTCGCCTGGCGTTGACCAGCGTCGACTACCGCCGTGTCGCGGACAAGGTTCACATGCCAACTGTCGACGATATGTATGCAGCCGTGGGTGCCGGTGACCTCGTCTATGCGACCGTATTGAATGCGGCGCAGTCGCTGGTGGAGAAACGTACAGAGCCCCAGCTGCAGGTGGCGCGCCCGGGCAATGACCCGCTGTCGCGCGGCCAGATTCGTGTGCAAGGGGTAGGCAACCTGCTGACGCACATGGCGGGGTGCTGCAAGCCCCTGCCGGGTGATGCAATCACCGGCTTCATTACGCGGGTGCGCGGCGTGAGTATCCACCGCAGCGATTGCGGACGGCTGCTGGACTTGCAGGAGAGCGCGCCCGAACGGGTGATCGAAGTGGCGTGGGGCGAGTCGCCGCGTGAAAACTACGAAGTGGATGTCGCCATTGAAGCCTACGACCGGCAGGGGCTGCTGCGCGATATCACCAATCTCTTCGCCAACGCGCGTATCAATGTGCTGGCCATCGCCACCCAGACCAACAAGAAAAAGCATACAGCGACCATGCGCCTCACCGTGGAAGTGCCGGATCTTGGCGCCCTGTCAAAACTGCTGGAACGAATCAGCCGCCTGAGCAATGTGGTGTCCGTTGCCCGGGTATCGGAGTGAGTAGAGCCATGTCGACAACTCCCTACACCCTCGCTGACCTGCTGCGCGTGATGCAGCGCCTGCGGGACCCGGAGGGCGGTTGCCCCTGGGACCTGCAGCAGGACTTTCGCAGTATCGTGCCCTCCACTCTGGAGGAGTGTTACGAACTGGCCTCCGCGATAGAGCACGGTGATTACCCCCACGTTGCCGAAGAGCTGGGCGATGTGCTCTTCCAGGTGGTGTTTTATGCACAGCTGGGGCGCGAGCAGGGGCTTTTCTCGTTCGAGGAAATTGTGCACACCCTGGTGGACAAGCTGCTGCGCCGTCATCCGCATGTGTTTGCCGCAGGCGAGATCGAGGGGCGTGTGGATGCCCGGCATGATGTGGCCGAGGTCAAGCGCAGTTGGGAGGCGATCAAGCGCGAAGAGCGAGCCGCTCGCGCGCAGCGGGGTAGCATGGACGATGTGCCTGTCGCGTTGCCCGCACTGCCGCGTGCCCAGAAACTGCAAAAGCGGGCCGCGCTGGTCGGCTTCGACTGGCCCGACGCATCGGCGGTGCTGGATAAGCTCGACGAAGAACGGGGCGAATTGCAGGACGCCATGGCGGCGGGTGATGCGGCGGCTGTGGCGGATGAAATGGGCGACCTGTTGTTTACCTGCGTGAACCTGGCGCGGCGGCTGGGCCTGGATGCTGAAGCCACGTTGCGTGCCGCGTCGGCGAAATTCGAGCGACGCTTCCGCGTTATGGAGGCCGCGCTAGCCGAGGCGGATGGGCGTGGGCTCGCTGCTCTCACCAGCGAAGAGCTTGAAGCACTCTGGGTGGCGGCCAAAGCGCGCGCCTGAGTTCGGCGCTCGTCCCCCGGAGGCGCCCCGTCCGGGGCTTGTGCAATAACCCGCCCCTGTGTATGGTTACCGCCCCTATTCGTACGGCCATATTGCTTCGCTGCGCAGCGGCACGGGTTAGAGCTGCAAGACAACCTCGAGGATGCATCTGAATGCGATTGATACTTCTTGGCGCCCCCGGCGCCGGTAAAGGCACCCAGGCTCAGTTCATTACTGAAACCTGGGGTATCCCCCAAATCTCCACCGGGGATATGCTGCGAGCGGCAGTGAAAGCCCAAACCGAGCTGGGCGTGGCAGCCAAGGAAGTCATGGACGCAGGCGGCCTGGTGTCCGATGACATCATCATTGGCCTGGTGAAGGAACGCATCAAGCAGGCGGATTGCGCCAACGGATTTCTGTTCGATGGCTTTCCACGCACAATTCCGCAGGCAGAAGCCATGGTGGACGCCGGCGTTGATATCGACCATGTCGTGGAAATTGCAGTAGAAGACGAGGAAATCGTTGCACGCCTGAGTGGTCGCCGTGTGCACCCGGCGTCCGGTCGCGTGTATCACGTACTGCACAATCCACCGAAGAAAGCAGGTGTGGATGACGAAAGCGGTGAGCCGCTGGTGCAGCGCGACGACGACAAGGAAGCAACGATTCGCAAGCGTTTGCAGGTGTACCAGGAGCAGACCCGCCCACTGGTGCAGTTCTACCAGTCCATGTCTGGCCCGCAGGCTCCCGCCTGTCACCGTGTCGAAGGTGTTGGCAGCGTTGAAGATATCCGCCGCAAAGTGTTCGCGGCCTTGGGTCGCTAGTCAGCCCCATTGCGCGATTGCAACGCTGCGCTGATAGCGTGAGCCTTCGCAGACAGTGTTTTCCCCGCTTGTAACGATAACGTGCGACGCGCTGCGCGCGCGTCGCGTTACAAATGCACTGTTGTAAGCCCCCGTGAATATTGCTATTTTGCCTGCAACTCTGGGTTCACACAAAGTTGGGGATATCGCGTATGGCAATGGCCAAGGGCAAGGCGAAAGCAAAAACCGGCACACGCAAGGCACCGGCCAAAAAGGCGCCACGCAAGAAAACGGCTGCCACCTCCAAAAAAGCATCGGCCTCTGCCGCAGCAGAAAAGCGCGCGCGCGACGCGCTGGCGAAACTGCAGGCCACTGTAGAGTCGGAAAAAAAGGCGTTGGCAGATGCGCGTGCCCAGCTCAAGAAGGCGCGCAGCGATGCGGATGCACGTGCAAAAAAATCTGCGACCAAAGCGGTTGAGCGTGTCAACAAACGCCTCGACGGTTCTCGCAGCAAGTTGGACGCCATGCGCCAGCGGGTGAAAGAAGTGGTTGCGGAGGCGCAGCTGGCCGGCCACCGCGTGGCGGCTGAAGAGCGCATTCTGGCCAAGAAGGCTGAGCTCGCCGCCAAGGCAGAAGTCGACAAGGCGCGCGCGCTGGCGCGACATGCCCGGCAGTGGAGTAAAGAGCGCGCCAAGGCTGACGCTGAAAAGCTTTCAGCCGTGGAGAAAAAAGTGCTCGCAAAGTTGCGCGCGGCAGAGAAAAAAGCCGAAGCAGCGGCCAAGTCGGTATTTGGCAGGGCGCGTAGCGGGCAGAAATCCGTTGCCTCAGGCGTTGATTCGGCGCTGTCTCGCGCCGGTAAACGAACGGCAAAAAAGGCGCCAGCCAAATCCGCAGCGAAGAAGTCGGCAGCTAAGAAGTCGGTAGCCAAAAAATCGACCGCCAAGCCCAAAGCCGCCGCCGCACGCAAAGCCGGCACCCAGGTGAAAAAAACCAGGGCTGCAGCGAAGAAAGCGCCCGCAAAGAAAACTGCGCCGAAGAAAAGCGCACCGAAGAAAGCCGCTGCACCCAAGCGAGCGGCTGCACCCAAGCGTAAGGCGCGGGCTAAAACCCCCGCCTGATTCGCGCTCGTCAGTCGAAGCCCGCATCGGTTGCCCGCTGCGGGTTTTTTTGCCTGCACGGAACAGTCGCTCAATCGACGCTGTCGGGCGTATTGCAGTTGAGAAAATACGCCGCGTCGAACTCGGCGGTGACCACGTGTTGGCGCGCGTACCAGCCCTTCACCGCGCGCCCGCCAGCAGCGAGATAGGCGGGCAATGTTGCCAGAGCGCGGTGGCGCAAAAGGGCGTGCAGGTAGTGAGAGCTGCCCTCGGCGGTGGCGTATGCAATGTCCGCGTGCGGGGTCGCCTCCAGTGCCTGCAGGAGGGTTGTGGCAAGGTCCCGCGGTACCAGCGGCGTATCACAGGGCGTCAGCAGTAACAGAGGCGCAGTAGCGGCGGGTAGCGAGTACAGACCGGCGAGCGGACCGCCGTAGCCGGGGGCATCGCTGAAAACCCGATCGGCATACCCGGCATATTCCGCAATGTTGCGATTACAGCTGATGTACAGCGTGTTGACCTGGGGACGAAGTCTGGCGGCGACCTGTGCGATCAATGGCTGCCCGTGCCAGGGCAAGAGGCCCTTGTCCCGCCCGTTCATACGCTGCCCACTGCCGCCGGCGAGTATCAGCCCGGCGATGCGCCCGTTCTGCGGTACATTATTCACCGGTTTCCGGCCCTCCCAGGTTCAGGCTATCCACTTGCTGTGAGATAATTGAGGTCGGCGGCAGCGGTTTTTGCAATGCAGCCTGTTGTCGTCACTGTCTCCTGTAGCGGACCCTATGACAAGTATTCTCGCGATTGATACGTCTACCGATGCCTGCTCCGTGGCCCTGTTGACCGCCGGCACGGTGCGGGTGCTGCAAGAGTACGCGCCGCGCCGGCACAATCAGTTGCTGCTGGGTATGCTGCGCGAGCTTCTGCCCGGCGGCCCCGGTGGTCTGGATGCCGTTGCTTACGGCTGTGGGCCGGGGTCTTTCACTGGCCTGCGCATTGCCGCCAGTGCGGCGCAGGGTATCTGTTTCGCCGCACAGTTACCCGCGTTGCCGGTGTCTACGCTTGCCGCGCAGGTGCAGTCCGCTATTCGCCTCGGCCTGGCCGGCGAGGGGTGCTGGGTGCTGAGTACGCTGGATGCACACATCGGCGAATTGTACTGGGCGCTGTATCAGGTTGTGGATGGGCTTCCGCATGCCGTATCAAGCGAAGCGGCCTGTCGGCCCGAAGCACTGGTTATTCCCGGTGCCGAGCAGGTTGTGGCGCTGGGTGGGGGCATGCGTTA
This sequence comes from Haliea salexigens DSM 19537, assembly GCF_000423125.1. Classification (GTDB taxonomy): domain Bacteria; phylum Pseudomonadota; class Gammaproteobacteria; order Pseudomonadales; family Halieaceae; genus Haliea; species Haliea salexigens. The sequence continues at coordinate 325,944 of NZ_AUHJ01000001.1, read as the reverse complement.
TCACGCGGACATGACGGGCGCCTCTCAGGCGCGTATCAGTGCGCTGCATGACACGGTGTTACCCAGTGCTGAAGATATCCTGCCGCTCGCCGAAGCGGCGTTTACGGCGGGTGCGTGGCAACAGGCTGAGGCCATTTGCCCGGTGTATGTGCGCGATGAAATTCGCTGGAAAAAGCTTGCCGAGCAAGGGCCCCAAAGCTGATGGATATCCTGCAGGCGATGTTCCTTGCCTTTCTGCAGGGCGTCACGGAGTTCTTGCCGATCTCCAGTTCTGCACACCTGGTTATACCTTCGCTGGTGCTGGGTTGGCAGGACGAGGGGCTCACTTTTGATGTTGCCGTGCACGTGGGCACACTGCTGGCCGTAGTGACGTATTACCGGCGCGACCTGCTGGCAATGACGGGGAGTTGCCTGGGCCTGTTGCGGGGCCGCGGCACCAATGCGGACACGCAGCTGGTGTTTTATCTCGCGGTGGCCACGGTACCGGTGTGTGTGGTGGGCTTCCTCGCCGATGACTTTATCGAGTCGCAGCTGCGCAGCTTGCCCGTGATTGCCACGACCACGCTGCTGTTCGGATTGCTGCTGGGATTGGCCGACCGTCATGCGCGGCTGGCGTCGTCTTTCGCCACGCTCACCCTGGGCATTGCCCTCATTATAGGCTTGGCACAGGCTCTGGCCCCGGTACCCGGGGTGTCGCGCTCGGGCGTCACGCTGACAGCGGGACTGTTGCTGGGCCTGAACCGTGCCACGGCGGCGCGCTTTGCCTTCCTGCTGTCGATACCCGTGATCGCCGGTGCCGGCCTGCTGAAAGGCATGCAGCTGGCGCAGGAGGGCGCCGCAGTCGAGTGGGGGCTGATGGCTGCGGCCGCCTTGCTGGCCGCGGTAACCGCCTACGCCTGCATTGGTTTGTTCCTGCGTCTGTTGGAGAGGGTCGGCCTTATGCCCTTCGTCTACTACCGCATCGTATTGGCCGCGGTGCTGTATACACTGTGGCTACGTTAACGCTGTTTCTGGGAGCGCACTGACTATGCACGTCGATGAATTCAATCGCGAGTTGCTGGCTTTTCTTGCCGCTGCGACCACGCCCTTCCATGCGGTTGAGGCACTGGTCACTCGCCTGCAGGCTGCGGGTTTTACACCGTTGCCGGCAGAGCAAGCCTGGCCGCTGAAGGCGGGCGGGCGTTATTACTTAACGCGCAATGACAGTTCGTTGATCGCGTTTACCGTCGGTACCGAGTGTCCGCCGGAGGCGGGGATGCGCATGGTCGGTGCGCACACCGACAGCCCCTGCCTGATGGTGAAACCCACACCGGAAAAGCGGCGCGCGGGCTATTTCCAGCTGGGCGTGGAGGTGTACGGCGGCGCCTTGCTCAATCCCTGGTTTGATCGCGACCTGTCGCTCGCCGGGCGTGTGAGTTTTGCGGATGGTGGGGGAGTCCTGCGCACGGCCACGGTCGATTTTCGCCGGCCGCTGGCGGTGATTCCCAGCCTCGCCATTCACCTGGACCGCGAGGCCAATCAGTCGCGCAGTATCAACCCGCAAACAGACATCCTCCCGGTGCTGTCGCTGCAGGCAGATGCGGCGTTACCGTCTTTTCGCGAACTGTTGCGTGAACGCGTGCTGGAGGAGCATCCCGACTGCGGTGTAGCGGAGGTGCTGGACTATGAGCTCTCCTTCTACGATACACAGCCTCCGGCGCTGGTTGGCCTGCACAGTGAGTTCGTCGCCTCGGCCCGATTGGACAACCTGTTGAGCTGCTTCACCGGGCTGCAGTCGTTGCTCGCTGCGGATGGCAGGCAGAGCTGCCTGCTGGTGTGCAATGATCATGAGGAAGTCGGCAGCCTGTCCACCGCCGGCGCCCAGGGCCCGATGCTGCTTTCTACCCTGCGGCGTATGGTACCAGATGAAACCGCGCTGGCCCGGCTGGTTGCGCAGTCGGTGATGATTTCGGCAGACAACGCCCACGGTATTCACCCGAATTACGCCGACCGGCACGATGACAACCACGGACCGCTGCTGAACGCGGGGCCGGTGATCAAGATCAACGCCAACCAGCGTTACGCCACCAACGCCGAGACCGCCGGCCTGTTCCGTTTGCTCGCCAGGGAAGAAGGCGTGCCGGTGCAGAGCTTTGTGGTGCGCTCGGACATGGGTTGTGGCAGCACCATCGGCCCCATTACCGCAGGTGGCACCGGCGTTCGTACCCTCGACATCGGCGTGCCGACTTTTGCCATGCACTCGATCAGGGAGCTGGCGGGGCGCGATGACGCGGCAAATCTTTCCCGCGTGCTGCGACGCTTTTACAATCAACCCGGGCCATTGATAGGAAACTCATGACAACACAACGCGTTCTCACCGGCATTACCACCACCGGTACGCCGCACCTGGGCAATTTTGTCGGTGCCATTCGTCCGGCCATTGCCGCCTCCCGGGACCCGGCGACGGAGTCTTTTTTCTTTCTTGCGGACTATCACGCGCTTATCAAGTGCCAGGACCCGGCACAGGTGCGCCAGTCCAGCAAGGAAATTGCCGCCACCTGGTTGGCTCTGGGCCTGGACACCGAGCGGGCGGTGTTTTATCGCCAGTCGGATATCCCGGAAATCACCGAGCTCAACTGGATTCTCTGCTGTAACGCTGCCAAGGGGCTGATGAACCGTGCCCACGCGTACAAGGCGGCAACCCAGGCGAACGAGGAGGCCGGGGAAGACCCCGATTTCGGCGTTACCATGGGGCTGTTCAATTATCCCGTGTTGATGGCGGCCGATATCCTCATGTTTGGCGCACAGCGCGTACCGGTGGGCAAGGACCAGATCCAGCACATGGAGATGGCGCGGGATATAGCGCAGCGCTTCAACCACAACTTTGCGCCCCTGTTCACTTTGCCGGAAGCGGTGGTCGACGACCATGTGGCGGTGCTACAGGGCCTGGATGGGCGCAAGATGAGCAAGAGCTATCACAATACCATTCCCCTGTTCCTGCCGGAAAAACAGCTGCGCAAGGCGATCAACAAGATCAAGACCAACCTGCTCGAGCCGGGTGAGCCGAAGGATCCGGACGACTCAACGGTATTCCAGATCTGGTCTGCCTTCGCATCCGCCGAGGATACTGCCCGCATGCGAGCGGATTTCGAGGCGGGCATTGCCTGGGGGGAGGCCAAGCGGCAGTTGTTTGAGCTGGTGAACGATACGCTGGCGCCCGCGCGCGAGCGCTATGAAGCGTTGCTCAACGATCCCGGGCAAATCGAGGCGGTTCTGCAGCGGGGCGCCGAGCGCGCCCGGGCCCACAGTGTGCCGCTGCTCGCGCAAGTGCGCGAGGCAGTGGGCATTGGCGCCATGCGATGAGTACGTTGCTCTGGTGTCGGCGGCCCGCGATATGTGCCGCCAGGCGCCAGGGCGTCGCTAGCTGGCGTCCCAACCGTAGCGCAGCTCGAGGAATACGCCGCGCGGCCTGCCCACGAAGTAGCGGTAGTTGCCAAAGCCCACGTCGGCGCGTTCCGCATAGTCTTCGTCAAGCAGGTTGGTAACGCGCAGAGTGGCGCCCAGTTGACGTGTCAACGAGGCGCTCATGCGCAAGTTGAGGAGTGAGTGCCCCTCGTACTTGAACTGGTTTTCCGGCTCCAGGTAATACTCGTCCATGTAAACCCATTCCAGTTCGGCCACCGGCGAGCTGCCGTGTCGCGGTGCGAATTCCCAGCCGACCCGGGCGCTGCCGAACAGGCGTGGCGCCGTATCGATATCGTTGCCGTCAATGGATCCGTCCACACCCAGTGGCAGCGCATTATTGGCATAGCGGTGGCGCGCGGCGCTGGCATCGAGGGCGGCGTACCACGCGTTGCTGCTGCGGTAGTCAAGGCTCAGCTCCAGGCCGGTATGCTCGGTACGTGCACCGCTCACATTGCGGCGGTCGGCGTCCTGGAAAATCACCTCATCCTTGTTCATGTGATACAGCGACAGGTCATAGCCAAAGCCGGCACCGTTGTTGCCGCGCAGGCCCAGCTCAATGTTGTCCATCACTTCTGAATCGAGGTCGGCAACCGATTGCCCGGACTGCAGGCGGTACAGCTCGCTGGTATCCGGGGCACGGAAGCCGTTGGCCGCGCGCAGGTAGATGCTGTGGCCCGGGCGCAGCAGGAAGCTCGCGCCGGCATTCACCGACCAGTCAGTAAAGCTATCGCTGCGGTCAGCCACGCGGAAGAAGCGGCAAGCCGTGGCCTCGGGCGCACACACCGAGCCATCGGGTCCGTTGTTGTCATAGTCGTAGTGGGTGTACTCCACGCGCAGGCCGCCATCCAGTGTCCAGCGGTCGGACAAGGCGTAGTTTGCCTGCGCCCAAGCCGCCCCAACGCTGGCATCCACGGTGTAATCGTAATGCGTACCCTCCGGTTGATTCGGGCTGAACGGCTGCGCCTGCACTTCCTGCAGCGAACCTTCGGTCATTTCGAGGTCTACGCCGCCCACCCAGCTGAGCGCACCCTGTTCAACGTGCAGCGCGGTTCTCAGGCCGAGGGATTCATGGGCATTGGTTTCCACCGGCTGCCAGGGCAGGAAATGCTGCAGAAACTCCATGCGGTTACGGCGCAGATACGGGGTGATGCTCAGCTGCATGGCGTCCCCGAGGTCGCGGGTGGCCTCACTGTAGAGTCGCAGCGACCAGGCATCCCGGTAGGCTTCCGGGTTGGGATTGCTGCGGCGCAGGTCGTCATCCTTGTAGGCCTCAAAGCCCTGAATGAACCCGGCGGTTTCCTGGTTGAGGTTGGCGCCATCCAGCACGGTCCGAATACTCCAGATGTCGCCTGCGTAGTCGTGCCGCAGCGTGAGCTTTTCCTGGTCGTAGCCGGAGTCATCCTGGTAACCACCATCCGTGGCCACATTGCCTCTGAGGCTGAAAGCGTGGCGGCCAGCCCCGTGGTTAAGGCTCAGTTTCGCCCGGTAATAGTCGTCGGGGCCGGTTTCCAGGGCGATTTGCTGCCCCGCTGCAGGGTTGGGGGCGGCGCTGAGAACATTGATCACGCCGTGCAAGGCGTTGGAGCCGTAACTGGCACCCGCGGGGCCCTTGATAACTTCAATACGGCCGGCCTGCTCCAGGTTGGCATCAAACAGCTGGTTGACGTTGCAGAAACCGGGTGCGCGCAGGCTGATGCCATCCGCCGCCACGAAAAATGAACCACAGCCCCCCGCGCCGGTCAGCACCGGCGAGCGCAGGGCGGTAAGGCTCTCCTGGCCGTTGCCGCGGCTTATCCAGGCGCCGGGCACCTGCTGCATGATTTCGTTGGGGTGGGTGTGCCCGATGAGCGTCAGCGCCTCGTCGTCCACGATAGACCAGGACAAGGGCAACCGGCTGGCGTCTTCGCTGATACGTTTGGCGCTGACGATCACCTGCTCCAGAACCGGTTCGCTACTGGCAGCGGAGGCGAAGAGGGCAGCGAGGAGGGCGCTTGTCAGTGTCTTGGTAGCGTGCATAACTTATCCTGCGGCAATAATGTTCGGGTTGTTGCGCGGTGAGTCGTCGTTGTCGCGATTCTGCACTGCCTGCGCAATACGCTGCAGAGGCACACGCAGCATGTCCTTCACGGTGTCGCTGGCGCCGCCTTCCTGCAACGCCTGTTCCATACACCACAGCCACTGCTCGGTCATTTTCGGGCCGATGTGGAAAGGTGCGTGGGGCTCGGTCAAACAAACGCCACCGTGCTTTTCCGCATACCGGGGTGGGCCGCCCATCCAGCCTGTGAGGTAATCTGTCAGTCGTTCGGTCACGGGGCCGAGGTCATCAGCGTGCATGGCGCGCAATTCGGCGACCTCGGCACGGGTATCCATGATGCGATAGAAGTCCTCGCACAGGCGGCGGATGCCGGCGTCACCGAGAATGGCGTAGGGGGTATTGGGTGTGGTCATAGTCGTGATTTGAGTTGTGGTGACAGAAGCGGGGCAGTGTACGCGCCGTGGCCCCGAATGTCGTCCCCACAGGGACGGCAGAGTGAACCAGAGGCGGTGCAACTGCTAGGTGGGATTATAGCAAATCGGTCATGGATACGCCGATACCGATACGGCTCTGGTGCAGGTTGTAGTCGATCAGGCTTTCGCCGTAGCCGTTGAAGTATTGAACATAGCCCTTGAAGCGTCGATTCACCGGAAAAGTCCATTCCAGTTGCACCGCGCCGCGGTTGTCCGACTGCAGGTTGTTGCGCAGCTGTACGGCAAACTCATGCTGCTCCCACTTCCAGATACCGGTGAGGTCGCCGTAACCCATGTAGTCTTCGATATCCGGATTATCGTCACTGCTGCCGCTCTCCGGAATGCGATACCAGCCGCGCACATTCAGGGTCATGCGGCGGCGTTCAAAGGCGGCACCGGCCACGATGCGGTTCCAGCTGCGTGACAGGTCACCCCCCTGGCCGTTGGACTCGTGCACAAAGCCCACGTCCCACAGGGTGTTGGTGAAGCCCCAAAAACGCCAGTTGTTGGCGAAGGACAGCGTTACCTCGGGTTGGTAGTTGGTCTCACGAAAGGGTGAAGACTCGTTGTAGAGTTGCCACCAGTTGCGCTGCGTGTAACCCACCCACAAGTGGTTGTTGCGCCCGAGAATGTTCTCCCAGGCAATGGTTTTCAGGCTCAACTGGAACTTGGCCTCCAGCCGGTCCATGGGCTCGTCGGGCTGTTGCAGGGCCCAGGCATCGCGGTTCAGGGTGTCACTGTAGGTCAGGGGCAGCAGGTAGTTGCGATGATGCGGGGTGATCACCCAGGCATTGCCGGTGATTTCTGCTTCCTCGGCGATGCGCTTGCCGAACAGCAGTTCTTCTTCCGCCAGATTGACGGGTTCGACGGCCTCTTCTTCCAATCCTGGCTCACTGGTGCCCGCGCCCCAGCCGCGGGAGGACTCCTCGGTATCGGGCAGACCCGGAGCACTGCGCCCAGCGGCGGTGTCATAGCAGGCCAAGCGAGCCTGGTCATCGCTTATAGCGACACAATTTTCGGCCAGCGCTGCGGGCACTGCTGTCATAGCGGGCAGCAGCAAAAGGAGGGTGCGATACTGTTTCATGGGCTCATAGCAGGAAATGAATCGCCAAACAGTGTAGCGGAACCGCCGGCTCAGTGACAGGCGGCCCTGGGCGCGCCGGAGGTGCCGCCCCCCGGCCTGCTCTGCTAGAATCGCGCCTTGTTCCGTGCTGCCTGTCGCGCGCACATCAATTGATTGCTCCTGCAGGAGCACAACTCGGGAAATTGTCATGAGCCTTGCCCACACTGTGTTGGCGGTGAACAACGACCTTCCACTGCGGGTGGGGGCCCCGGTGCACTCAGGCAAGGTGCGCTCGGTTTACTGGCTCACAGAGCGCGACAGTGAGCGACTCATCCGCGAACGCGACTACCCGGTGGCGGCGGGAACACCGCTCGCCGTGATGGTCATCAGTGACCGCATTTCCGCGTTCGAATGCCTGTGGGAGGCCGAAGAAGGCCTGGCCGGTGTGCCGGGCAAGGGCGCAGCCCTCAACGCCATTTCCAACCACTGGTTCCAGCGTTTCCGCGAGCACGGGCTGGCCCCCAGCCACATTCTCGAAACACCGCATCCGCTGGTATGGATTGTACAGAAAGCGCGGCCGGTGATGATTGAAGCCATCGCCCGCCAGTACATCACCGGTTCCATGTGGCGCGCCTACAGCAAAGGTGAGAGGCTATTCTGCGGCCTGCGCCTGCCAGAGGGGCTTAAGCGTGACCAACCGTTGCCTGAGCTGCTTATTACCCCGTCTACCAAGGGCATTTTGCGGGGTATTCCCGGCGTGCCCGAGCAGGATGACGTCAATATTGCGCGCACCGACCTGGTCGATAATTTCCGCGCGTTTGGCTTTCGTTTAGCCGCTGACGTAGGCCATTATGAGTCGCTCCTGCGCGCCGGGTTCGAGGTGATCAGTCGCGAGCTCGCGTCACTCGACCAGGTGTTCGTCGATACCAAGTTCGAGTTCGGCTACGTGACCAACGCCGACGGCGAGCAGCAGATGATTTACATGGACGAAGTCGGCACGCCGGATTCTTCGCGTATCTGGGACGGCCCCGCCTGGCGCGATGGGCGGGTGGTGGAGAACTCGAAGGAGGGTTTTCGCCAGTTGCTTCTCAATCACTTCCCCGACCCGGATATCCTCCTTAACAAGGACCGCATGCCCGAGCGCATCGCGCTGGCGCGCGACACGCTGCTGCCGGCATCGGTACTGCAGCAGGTTGCAACGACCTATACCGGCCTGGCGGAAAAGATCACCGGCCGACCGCTGCCGCGCAGTGATGATCCGCGCCGCGAAATTCTCGACATTCTGGGCGCAGAATTCGGCCTCTTGGCCTGACCCGGCGCAGTGCTTTCCGACCCCGCGTTCTACCTCGTCAGTGTGCCCGCGGTGCTGCTCTACGGCATCGCCAAGGGCGGCTTTGGCGGCGCGGTGGCCATACTCGCCGTACCGCTGATGGCGCTGGTGATGTCGCCCACCCAGGCGGCGGGGATTCTGCTGCCGATTCTGGTGGTAATGGATGCCTTCGTGGTGCGCACCTACTGGGGCCAGTACGATCGTCGCGCGCTGCAGCTGCTGCTGCCGGGGGCTCTGGTCGGCATCGCACTGGGCTTTCTCACGGCAGGCGCCATGGACGACAACTACATGCGGGTGCTGGTGGGCCTGATATCGATGCTGTTCGGCCTGCAGCAATTACTCGGCTTTGCGGGGCGCGCCAGCGGTCAGCATCGCGCCGGGCCCGCCGCCGTATTTGGCACACTGGCTGGCTTTACCAGTTTCAGCATCCATGCGGGTGGTCCGCCACTGACCATGTACCTGTTGCCCAAAGGTCTGCCACCGTTGTTGTTTGCCGGCACGGCGGGCCTGTTCTTCGCGGTGGTCAACCTCGTCAAGCTGGTGCCGTATTACTGGTTGGGCCAGTTCACTGCCGCGAACCTGCTGTACTCACTGATTCTGGTGCCGCTGGCACCGCTGGGTGTGTGGGTGGGGCATGCGCTGGTAAAACGCTCGCCCGCTGGATTCTACTATCGGGTGATCAGTTTTTTCCTCGTCGTGCTGGGCGTGAAACTGCTGTGGGACGGGCTGTCGGGGCTGCTGATTTGAGCGCCGCAACGGTGGTATAGCGCGCGCAGATTGCCTATAGTTGAAGCGGGCCCAGCTTCCCGAATGGAGAGACTCATGTCGCGACTAACAATAAGTGTAATCATGCTGGCAGCGGTGGTATTGGCCGGCTGCGCAACCACCCCTGAAGTCACCGACGACGGGCTGGTCCAAGCGGACGGGCACCGTTTTGCTGATGTCTATGTGCGCCCCGGTGCAGACCTTGCGCACTACCAGCATCTGCAGGTAGCCGATTGTGAGGTGGCGTTTCGCAAGAACTGGCTGCGCGACCAGAACCGTGACAGCCGCAGCGTAACCACCCGCCTGCGCCAGGAGGATGCAGACCGCATTCGCAGCGATATGGCCGCGGCGTGTGATGAACAATTTCGCGCTGCGTTGCTCAAGCCACCCGCCTACTCACTGGTGGATGCGCCCCAGGAGGGCGAGGACACCCTGATCCTGCAGCCGGCTATTGTGAACCTGGATATCAATGCACCGGACGTACAATCCTCGGCCCGCGTCCGCAGCTATACCACCTCCGCTGGCGAAATGACGCTGGTACTGGAGCTGGTTGACGGTGTGACCGGTGAGGTGCAGGCGCGGGTTGTCGACCGCCGGCGCGGCATCGACCAGGGCATGCTGCAGTGGACCAGCAGCGTGACCAATCGCGCAGAATTCAATCGCATCCTGAAACGCTGGGCCGATCTGCTGCGCGACAGCTTTGACCGTGTGCGCGCCGGGCCAGACGCCGCTTAACAGGAGGAACAGGCCATGAAGATTGTTGAAGTCACATCCCGCGTTGCCGTTTCCGAGCAGGTGGGCCTCGCCGATGTGCCGGCAATTGCAGCTGCCGGCTTCAAGGTGCTCATCAACAATCGGCCTGACGGCGAGGCGCCCGGTCAGCCAACGTCTGCAGAATTTGCCGCAGTGGCGGCAGAGAACGGCCTGGAGTACGTGTACTACCCGGTAAACGGCATGAACTTCCCCGGCCCCGATTTGCCTGGCCTGGCAGCGACGTTCGAGAATGCCGAGGGGCCTGTGCTGGCGTTTTGTCGCAGTGGTACGCGCTCCATCAACCTGTGGCTTGCGACCCGATCAGCGGAGGATATGCCGGTTGCCCTGCAACGGGCTCGCAGCTTGGGTTACGACCTGTCGTTTATCGGCCAGCGGTAAAGGCTGTGCCGTCGAAAGAAGAGCAACTGGTGCCACCCGATGCGCCAGAGGGCAGGAGTGTCGACCCCAAGGAAGCACCTGCGCGACCGGCGAGCACCGTGGTGTTGCTGCGGGACGGGCCGGAAGGGTTGGAAACCTTGCTGCTCAAGCGCAACAAGGCATTGCTGTTTGCGGGTGGCTACTGGGTGTTCCCGGGTGGCGCCCTGGAAGCGAGCGACTGGGAGCAGGCCGGTGGTGACGAAGAGCGCGCTACCCGTATTGCCGCGGCTCGCGAAGCGCAGGAGGAATCGGGCCTGCAGCCAGCGCCAGACGATATGGTGCTGATCAGCCATTGGACCACGCCCGTGGTGGAACCCAAGCGGTTTTCCACCTGGATCTACGCGGCCCCGGTGGCGGCACACGCCCAGGTAACGATAGACGGCAGCGAGATTCATGCGGCACGGTGGGTGCCGGTGGCGCAGGCCGTGCGTGAGCACGATGCGGGTGAACTCGGGGTGCTGCCGCCCACCTACATCACCCTGTGTGATATCGCGCGCTATGCCAGCGTGGCAGAGCTGCTGCGGGTGGAACGCTCGCGTCCTCCGCAGGCGGTGTTTCCGCGCTTCTGCCACGGCGATGGCGAGGTGTTCGTCATGTTCCGGGGCGACGCCGGTTATGAGAGCGGTGACGGCAACTGTGCTGGCGCTCGGCACCGGGCGGTATTGGAAGACAAGCGCTGGCGCTACGTATATGAAGGCGTTGACGCCGAGTTTCCCTGCCTGATCGGACCTGATTCACCATGAAACGAGCATCCAACAGCACAGATCACTCCCACTTTCCGCTCTGGGACTGGCCCACACGCGTCTTCCATTGGTCACTGGTGGTCTTGCTGCCACTGGCCTGGTGGACCGCCGAAGAAGGCCAGATGGAACGCCACGAGTGGGTTGGCTATACCGTGTTGGTGCTGGTGCTTTTTCGCCTGGGCTGGGGGCTGATAGGCAGCCGTCACTCCCGCTTCAGTGACTTCCTGCGTGGCCCGCGCACGGTACTGGGCTATCTGCGTGGCCGCGAACCGGCGGGCGCGGGGCACAACCCGCTGGGCGGCTGGTCGGTGCTGGTGTTGCTCACGCTGCTTCTCGCCCAGGCGGTGAGTGGTTTGTTCAACAGCGACCGGATTCTGTTCAACGGCCCGCTGTATTACGCGGTCGACAGCGACATCCGTGATTTTCTCGGCGTGGTGCACGAGTGGGCGTTCAACGGGTTGATGGCCATGGTCGCGCTGCACCTGCTGGCCGTTGCCTGGCACCAGTGGCGGTTGGGAGAAAAGTTACTGCAAGCCATGTGGCGGGGGCGCGCTGAAGGTCGGGAAGGGCAGGAGCCTGCCGTGGCCTTGTGGCGGGCTGTGTTGCTGGTTGCGGGTGTCAGTGGGCTTTTCTGGTGGGTGTTGCAACAGGCACCGCCGCCGCCACGGATGTGGTAGCGGCATCACGCTAACCGAAGCCGCCGATGCGGCTCCGGCACACAGCGCGCTCAGTAGAGATAATCTTTCGACTTGTACTCGTCGTGGCAGGCCTTGCAGGTTTGCCCAACAGCGCCCACCTGTTGCGCAATGGCGGCGCGGTCACCCCCTTCCACAACGCTCGCCAGTTCCTTCACAGCGCTCGTCATATCGTCGTGCTTCTGCGCGAAATCATCCGGGTTTTCCCAGATCTCCGGTTGGGCGCGGGTAGTGCCCTTCTCGGATCCCTCGGGGAAGCCGCGCAGCAGGTTCAGTGAGGCAACGGCGTTCATATCGTCCGTGAACCCCTGTAGTTGTTCCTGATTCCAGGGCATTTCGCCTTTCACCATGGCACCAATGGGGCCGAAGTTTGCGCCCAGCAGCGCAAAGTAGGACTGTCGATAGGACTGGTGAAATTCGTTTTCGTCGAGGTGCGAAAACGCGAGGGGGGACAAGGCCAGGACGGCAACCGATGCCAGTGCAGCGACAGGCTTCAGAACGGATTTGCTCATGGTGCGCTCTCTTGTTTGCAGGGGTTCATTCCATGCTATAGGGCCTTGCCCCTGTCTGGCAAGCACGTGCTGGTGCCAATTCGGTCGCCGTTGGTGCCCGCGACGGACAATTTCTTGAACTTGCCCTGTGTTACGCCCCCGGTTGCTGCGGAAACGGCTCCCAGTGGGCTACCATGTGCGTTGCTTTGGTATGAGGTATGGCATGAGCGCGCAGCAGTGGGATTACAGTTTTGATGTGGTTGTGGTGGGATCTGGTAACGGTGGTCTCACCGCGGCCCTGTGCAGCTACGAAATGGGCACGCGCGACGTGCTGGTGGTGGAGAAGTCCGACCTCTATGGCGGCACCAGCTCCATTTCCGGGGGCGGGGTGTGGATTCCCGGCAACCGCTATGCGCGCGAAGCCGGCGCCGAGGACTCCGTAGAGAAAGCACGCACCTACCTGCGCCAGCTGATCACGGAAGAGGAGGTGCCGGACTACCAGCTGGACGCCTTCCTCGAGAATGGCCCCAAAATGGTGGACTTCCTGCACGAGCGCACGCGGGTGCGCTACGTCACGCTGGAACACTACCCCGACTATTACACCAACCTCGAAGGTGCCATGGTGGGGCACCGCTCCATGGAGCCGGAAACCTTTCCGGCCAGCGAACTGGGTGAGGAATGGCGTCGCCTGCGGCGCACCCACCCGATGATGCACCTCGGTGGCCTGATCGGCTTTACCCAGGTGGAGGCGGCGCTGCTGATTGGCCAGCAGCCCGGCTGGTGGAAAACCGCAGTAAAACTGGTTGCGGCCTATGTGGCGGATATTCCCTGGCGCCTGAAGGACAAATACCACCGGCGCCTGGCCACCGGCTGTGCCGGCGTGGCGCGCCTGCGCGCTTCCATGCAGGACCGCGACATTCCCCTCTGGCTGAATACACCCATGCGCCGTGTGATCGATGAAGATGGCGTGGTAACCGGCATCGAAGTCACCCGCAACGGTGAAACCCTGCGCATTCAGGCGCGCAAGGCGGTCATACTCGCCGCGGGTGGTTTTGAGCACAACCAGGCCATGCGCGAACAATACCTGCCCCAACCCACGGACCACAGCTGGAGTGCCGGCACGCTGGACAACACGGGCGATGCCATTCTGGAAGGCCAGCGCCTGGGTGCCAAAATGCACAGGCTGGATGAGGCCTGGTGGTGCAATACCATCTCGGTGCCCGGTGAAACCATCCCGCGCCTGAGCATCATGGAGAAATCCTACCCCGGTTCGATAGTGGTCAACCCGGCAGGCGAGCGGTTCAGCAACGAATCGCAGAATTACATGGCGTTCCAGCAGGAAACCTTCGCCAAACACAGCGAGGAGAACCCCTGTAACCCCAGCTGGCAGATATTCGATGCCAACTTCCGCGCCAGCTATTTTGTCGGCCCGCTGTACAACAGCACCTTCCGGCCCGACTGGGCATTGCCCAAGCGCTACGAGACCGAGGGGTTCTTTGCCAAGGCGGATACCATCCCCGAGCTTGCCCGCAAGATCAATGTGGATCCCGATGGCCTGTCCGCTACCGTGGCCAAGATGAACGAGTACGCGGTGACCGGCGTCGATCCGGATTGCCAGCGCGGTGATTCTGCCTACGACCGCTACTACGGTGACCCGCGCGTCACGCCCAACCCTTGCCTGGCAGCTATCGACAAGCCGCCGTACTACGCCATGAAAGTCGACCCCGGCGATTTCGGCACCCAGGGCGGCATGGTGTGTAACGCGGATGCCCAGGTGTTGCGTGAAGACGGCTCGATCATTCCCGGCCTGTATGCCATTGGCAACTGCAGCGCGCCCACCTTGCCCTGCTACCCGGGGCCTGGTTCAACCCTCGGCCCGGCCATGACCTTTGCCTACCAGGCCGCCAAGGCCATTACCGGTTACAACGAGGCCTAAGGCCTCAGGGCACCAGCCAGCGCATCGCATACACCAGCGTTGCGCTGGCCGCACCCCAGGAACCCAGCACCCGCAGCCCTGTGCGTTGCCAGCCGTGCGCGGCGCGCTCGCTGAGGTCCGCCACCAGCAAAAGGCAGGCGAAGGCGCCGAGTGCCGTGCCGGTGAGGGTGGCTACATAGGGCCCCAGCGCCAACCCTTCCGGTGCGGAGTCCAGCCCCAGCAACAGCGCCACCGCAGCACCCGCAGCGGGAAACAGGGCGATGGGCCAACGCCACTGCAGCACCACCAGCAAACCCGTCACCGCCGAAAGCAGCAGCAACAGCGCCTCCTGGCCGCCGCCAAAGCGCGTGCCGGAGAGCGCCAGGCCCGCTATCAGTGCCGGCAGAAAGCCGAGGTATGTTCTGCGCACGGCAGCCATGCCCCGTTGACCCGCCAGCAGGCCCAACATCACCAGCGCAAGCACATGAGCCGGCACTACGAGGGGGTGCAGAATGCCGCCGTAGAACTCCCCGATGCCCTGCATGGGCGCGTGCGACCAGGCGGGCACCGCCGCACACAGCAGTGCGCCCCCCGTGAACAGGCAGCGCCAGTTAGCGGCGCTCAAATGGCCTGACCGAGGAACACGGCCCCGGCAATTGCGATAAGCGCGCCGGCCGCCCGCACCGCCATGCGGCCCACCGGCCAGCGCACCAACAGACCAAAACTGATGCCCGACAAGTGCAGCAACCCGGTAGCGATCACAAAACCCAGGCTATAGGCCAGCGGGCTGGCTGCTTCCGGCAGTTCCGTGCCGTGTGCGTGGCCATGGAAAATGGCAAAGCAGGCGACCAGTAGCCCGGCAATCCACAGCGGCGGGCGCGCGGCCAGCAGGATCATGGCGCCAAGCACCAGGGCGGACGCCGCAATGCCGATTTCCACCCCGGGGAGGTTCACCCCGGCGAGGCCCAGCGCTCCGCCCACCGCCATCACCAGGGGAAACACGACCGGCAGTAGCCAGAGCGCCGGTGAGCCGAGGAATGCCCCCCACAAGCCCACCGCTACCATCGCCGCCACGTGGTCCCAGCCCAGCACCGGGTGCAGCAAGCCACTGACAAAGCCTCCACCAATGTCCGCCGCCGAGTGCGCGTGCGCGTTGGTGGCGAGTAACACGCCGAGAGCGGCGACCCAGAGTAGCTTGCTTACCTGCATGATGTTTCCTCATTAATTTTGAGGGGCAGGATAGCTTGAATAGGGTGGAAGATGAATGCTCTGCCGGTCCATTGTGTGATGTGAGGCGCGACTTGGCGCACAGCGTGTTTTGGATGTTTAGGCGTGCGTGCTATAAGCATTAGCTTGTCTTTTCATCGGCCTCTGGATGGGATGGGGTTTGAGGGCGCGTAAGGCACTGAAACCGTGAGGGATTTTTGGCGTCGGGGTTGATGGTGAGGGGGTTAGTTTTGGCTTGCTAACTGCTGGTGCCGGGGGGAGTGGGGTTCTATGTGAATGAAATATGGGGGTTTTTCGTGCAGAAGGGTGATTCAACTATGGGATTAGCAAGCCGGGTGTTATACGGTCCGGTCTTTCTAATAAGCTGTTAAATGGTATGACTAGACTGCTATTTTTGATTCTTTTAGGTTCATTATATTGTGATGCAAAAACACCTGATCTTAATAGGTTGACTGATGAGCAGTTGTGGGATTCTTCTGATTTTATAGGGATTGTGACTGTTGCGAGCGGTAAATACTTTGCAAATAAAGGCTATGAGTTGAGTGGAGACGTAAAGGCTATCTTAAAAGGAAATGGGAAAAAGTATGTTCATTTTAAGAATATGTTTCCTTCGATGAATACTGCCAATATTCTGGGCTCCACTTATCTCGTATATCTCAGAGAAGACGCTGATAATTCGTACTTTGTACCCTCCGAAAATTTCGCCATTGTTGAACTGGTTGAGCGTAATATAGAAGATGAAAACGCTATTAACGATATCGGAAAAGAGTACGGGGTTCAGTATGCCCATAGCTATGAATACGAAGGTAAGCTTTGGCATGTTCAGTGCTGGCCTCAGTCAGCACGCTTTTGTAATGAATTGGCAAAATCAGCCGATGTTGCATTTAACAAGGCAAAGCAGCAAGGGCCTGCGGCCGGGACACGCTAACGCGCGCCCCTGTTTGCAGCGTTAGACGCCATCCATGATCATGAGAATAGGTGAACTTGCTAAAAGTGCAGGAGTTTCGGTCGAGACGGTTCGTTACTATCAGCGGCGGGGGCTTCTGGATATTCCGGAGCGCCCATACGGCGAGAACCGGCACTACTCGACGTCTCACCGTGATCGTCTGTATTTCATCAAGCGCGCTCAAGCGCTTGGGTTCACGCTGTCGGAAATTTCCTCCCTGCTTGAGCTTTCAGCATACGATTGCGCGGAGGTCGAGAGCGTAGCTAACCGGAAGTTGTTGCTGGTGCGTGAAAAATTGAATGATCTTGCCAAAATCGAAGCTGTCTTGGAGCAAGCCGTTGCCAGTTGCAAAGATCGCAAGCCTTATGAGGGATGCCCCATCATAGAGAGCCTGATCGAAGAAAAGAATTGACGCCGTACTTAGGTACGGGATTTACACTGACCGTGTCTTAATAGTCAAGGTCTCATGCCATGAAAGAATCCCTTCTAAGTTTTGGTGGTGTCGGAAGTAGTGTGTCAGCGGTAGCCGCTGCGGCTCCTTGCTGCCTTCCGTTTCTTGCTTCCGTTGCCAGCACAGTCGGTTTATCTGCTTTACTGCCTTACTCCGAGCACATTGCGTACATCGTGCAAATATTCGGCCTGCTGGCAGTTTTCGGCGCGTTTCTGTCATTTCGGAAACATGGCAAGTACGGGCCATTAGCCTTAACCGTAGTGTGCTTTGGTGCATTGGTGGTTGTTTACAACATTTCGCTACTGGGATGGCTACTGTACTCTGCGCTGGTTGGGCTGATGGTTGCTGCCATTTGGAACACTTTGGAAGCTAGGAGGTGTAATCAATGCGTAGCACAGGCATAGTGCTTCAATCGGAAATCACATGCCCCCACTGTGGTCATCAAAAAACAGAAACCATGCCAACTGACGCATGCCAATATTTCTATGACTGCGAGTCCTGCAAAAGGGTCCTAAAACCAAATGCGGGAGATTGTTGTGTTTTTTGTAGCTTTGGTACGATTAAATGCCCTCCAATACAGGAAGGCAAGTGTTGCGAGTAATGGCATCTAACAATTGCATGGAGTGGGACGCACTTTTCGCTACGCCCTTCGGGCTCCGCTACAACTGCGCCCCTCATGCAAGGCGTTAGGTAACCGAGTTACCCACAATCCGTAGACACCTTCTATAGTTAGATTACATAGAAGGAGGTGCTTACCATGGCACGCAAGAAACATCAGGCATACACCGAGGAATTTCGCCGCGAGGCTGTAGATCGCGCTGCGAAGGAAGGGCAAACCACTGCATCAGTGGCGAGGGATTTGGGGGTCAGTGCCCAACAGATCTACAACTGGCGGCGGCAGTTCACTCGCTTGTCCGACAAGCAGTTCAATACGGTAACGGGGGTGGATTACTCCAAGCAGGAAAGCGCCGAGCTACGGAAACTCAAGCGCAGGAACGCCGAGCTGGAGAAGGAGTTAGCCTTTGTAAAAAAGGCAGCTGCGTACTTCGCGAACCAGCAAGAGTGAAGTACGCATTGATCAGAGAATATCGGGACGAATTTACCATCAGCTTGATGTGCCGCGTTCTATCTGTATCGCGTTCCGGATACTATCGCTGGTTAGACCGACCTCTTAGCGAACAGGCCCAGCGACGTGAGTTTATGGAAGGACAGGTTCTGGATGCCTACGCTACCTTCAAAGCCCGCTATGGTGCGCCGCGCATTGCGGACGAACTGAAAGCACTGGGGATACCCTGCTCTACAAACTACGTCGCTGACATCCTTCAAAGGCAGGGTTTGAAGGCACGCAACGGCAAAGCGTTCAACTATGGTTCCCACGCGCTCACCATGCACAACGTGGCAGACAATCTGCTCTGGCGTGACTTCGGCGCAACGCGTCCCAACAAGAAATGGACCACTGACATCACCTACATTTGGGTGAAGGATCAGTGGTTGTATCTAGCGACGGTGATGGATTTGTACTCGCGCAGCATTGTGGGCTGGTCACTGGACACGAGTATGACTGAGAAATTGGTGACTGATGCACTTTCCATGGCCTTCAGTCGCCGTGAAATTGAGCCTGGCTTGATTGTCCATTCAGATCGCGGCGTGCAATACCGGTCGCAGAAGTACATTGACTATATGCAGCGTAACAACGCACGACCGAGCATGAGTCGCAAGGGAAACTGCTGGGACAATGCTCCAATGGAATCCTTTTTTAGCAGGCTTAAGGTTGAGCTGATCTACGCGGAACAATATGACTCGATTCAATCGGCCAGATCCAGTATCTTCGAATATATTGAGGTGTTTTATAACCGCCTTCGCAGGCACTCTGCCAACGGCAATATCAGCCCGGCCGAGTTTGAAAGGAACGCAGCCTTGGCTGCCTAATTAGGGTGTCTACTTTTTGTGGGGAACACCATGGCCGAGTTGCCCACAATCAGTAGACACCTTCTATAGTTAGGTGACCCCTAGAAGGAGGTGTGTCATGACCAAGAAGCGGCAGGCATATACCGAGGAGTTTCGCAGGGAGGCGATACGCCGGTCAGAACAGAGAGGGAGCACAGCGGCGTCCGTCGCCAAAGAGCTGGGATTACATCCGGGCCAGATCTACAATTGGCGGCGTCAGTTCACCAGGCTCTCCGAGAAGCAGTTTAACTCAGTAAACGGCGTCGATTATTCCAAGAAAGAGTCGGAGGAAATGCGACGGCTCAAGCGCGAGCTGAGCGATGCTCGAAAGGAGAATGAATTCTTAAAAAAGGCTGCGGCGTACTTCGCGAAGCTCCAGGAGTGAAGTACGTGGTCATCGCAGAGCATCTGGGGCAGTACCCTGTTACGCTGATGTGCCGGGCTCTGATGGTATCGCGCTCAGGGTTCTATAAGTGGCACAAGCGTAAACCCTGTGCTCGACAGCTGCGACGCGAACAGATCGAAGGTAAGGTGGTTGAGCTGTTTGCCGAGTACAAGGCTCGATACGGGGCACCCAGGCTGACGCATGAACTGAAGGATGCAGGACTGCCGTGTTCGAAGAACTTTGTGGCTAATATCATGCGCTATCGCGGTATTCGGGCACGAAACGGTAAAGGCTTCCACTACCGTCCGGCCAGCCCAACGATGATCAATGTGGAAGAGAACCGCCTGCGGCGCCGCTTTCACGCAGAAGCGCCTAATGAAAAATGGGTAACGGATATCACCTATATCTGGGTTAAAGGGAGCTGGGCTTATTTGGCCACAGTAATGGACCTCTATTCCCGAACCATCGTTTGCTGGAAGCTGGATACAACCATGACGGAGAAACTGGTTTTGGATACGCTCACCATGGCCCTCTCGCGTCGAGAGGTTAAGCCTGGGCTGATCATCCACTCTGACCGAGGAGTCCAGTTTCGCTCGGTGAAATATCTCGATCTGCTCAGATCAAGTGGCTGCCTGCCCAGCATGAGCCGGCAGGGGAACTGCTGGGACAATGCGGTGATGGAGTCTTTCTACAGCCGACTTAAGGTAGAGCTGATCTACGCTGAACAATACGCGTCGATGGAAGAAGTCCGATCCGGTCTCTTCGAGTACATTGAGATATTTTATAATCGGAAACGACGGCACTCTGCTATCGGCAATATCAGTCCGGCAGAGTTTGAGCGAAAATGCGCGTAGCAGTGTCTACTTTTTGTGGGTAGGACCAATGGCCCAAGAGATGGTCGTGGAATCACTTGAAGATTTGAGGAAAAGTATCGATAACATCGATAACGCGATTGTGGCTATGTTAGCTGAGCGCTTCAAGGTCACGAATCGGGTTGGGTATCTCAAAGCCAGCCATGGACTTCCTGCCAAAGACGGGGATCGTGAGGCGTTGCAGCATGCCCGAATTCAAGAGTTGTCGCGGCAGTATGGTCTCGATCCGGAGCTGGCTTCTTGCGTTCTTGATCAGGTTATCTCAAAGGTTGTCGTAAACCATGAACAAATCGCCAAGGCCATTTAACAAGCAGCGGCAATGCGCGGCCCGCGGCCGCCAGACTCGCCACTACGTGGCTCGCCGCTGCGCCGAGCGTTATGCCGCGCGAGCGTTGACATACCAAATATGATATATATACTGTTTGTGGTATGTGGTCGATATTTGAACATCGCCAATTGGACAAACAACTGGCCAAGACCCCGGTGGATCTCCAGAAGCGCTACGAAAAGTGGAAAGATATCGTCGAGATATCCGGCCCTGCTGGGCTAAAGCTCGTACGGGGCTTTCGAGATGAAGCGCTTCGGGGCGAATGGAATGGTTACCGGTCCTCTCGTCTTAATCAACAGTACCGCGTGATTTATCAGGTCGAAGGAGATCGATTGAACGTATATGTAGTCGAGGTCACACCGCACGACTACAGGAGGAAGTCATAATGAGTGAGTTTCGTAAAGCCAAGCCCCGAATTCAGGTATCTCCCGGGGAATCTGTTCGCATTATGCGTGAGTTACAAGAACTCAGCCAAAATCAACTTGCAGAAGTAGCCGGCATTCCACAGTCCACAATATCCGCTATTGAAAGAGAGCGAGTAAATCTTGGTGTGGAGCGTGCCAAGGTGCTCGCCAGAGCTCTGAAGTGCCATCCGGCTGTGCTTGTATTTCCAGGCTGGGATGCTAGTGCTGAGTCCGCAGCATAACAAATCAAGCAAGAGGGACGCGCTACAGCGCGCCTCTTCTTGAGGCGTTATTTTTTAAGGAGCCTTAATGCAAGCGGCGACGATTAAAATATTTTTAGTTCATGGACGCCCGAACGGACTAAGGACTGCGGAGCTTTCGAACTGGTCGGGTAAAGCTATCGCTGCGCCTCGCACCGAAATTTCTGACTTATTAAAGCGAGAGGAGCTAGCAAGCTCCGGGTTCTACTTTCTGACAGGTGTAGATCCAGAAAGTGGAGATGATGCTCTGTACATTGGGGAGGCCGAAAACGTGGCGTCCCGGCTAAAGGGGCATGCAAGCAAGGATTTCTGGAACTCAGTAACAGTGTTTGTTTCTAAAGATGAAAATCTGACCAAAGCACACATACGATATGTGGAGGGAGCACTAATTCAGAAAGCTCTAGCGAATGGCTCGATTGCATTAATGAACTCAGCAAGCAGTGGTTCCAAATTGCCGGAATCCGATGCTGCTGAAATGGATGTATTCTTGGAAAAGTGTTTGCAACTGCTTCCCGTTCTCGGCGTAAAGTACTTCGAGTCTCCTTCTGAGAAAACGAAAAGCGATGATGAGTTGCTTTACTGTAGTATAAAAGGTTTAACAGCTACAGGAAAACGCACATCCAATGGATTTGTCGTTTTTGCTGGCTCTCAGGCCGTGCTAGAGCATAGGCCGTCTTCGAGAAGGATGAAGAAGAAACGAGAGGAACTGATTGAAAAGGCAGCTCTTGAGCCCAAACATGATCATTTAGTGTTTTCTAAAGATATTGAATTTGGCTCACCAAGCACTGCCGGCAGTGTAGTGAGGGGCGGTAATACCAATGGTTTAACTAGCTGGAAGAATGCCGCTGGAAGGAATTTGAAAGAAATCGAAGAAGACGAAACATAACAAGCAGGGCAATAAAGGTCTTGGCTAAACCCACGCCCATTAATAGGGGCGTTTGTGTGCTACTTGTGGTAGTTCGCAAGCTCAAGAGCAACAAAATTCAAAAAGCTTGTGCATTACATTTGCACACGCAGGTATTCCTATGAGTAGATCGATAGGCATTATAGCTCTTTTTTTGTGCGTGTTCGGGCATAGCGCCTACGCAACAACGATCAGAGCAATGACCGCAGAAGAGCTTGTTCCAATATCGGAGTTTGTTGGAAGAATTGAAATTGTCCGCGGCGAACGACTCCTCTTAGAAGAGCATGGAGAACGCATAGATTGTGGCTACAAGCCTGTGGCTGATGTTGTAGAGGCACTTAAAGGAAATGAAGCTCAGAAAGTGTTCGTTTCGGAGTCACCCTTGGAGCTCGGGTCCGACTATTTGGTTTACCTATCTTCCGTGAGCCTCGGTGCGCCTGTAGTTATGTCTACGAACTGGCTTATGATTGATGCGCTGGAAGAGGAAAGGAATGAACGCGCTATGTGTATGGAGAGCTTTCCTTTTCCGCGATCCCCAGTACTCACGTCAAGCAAATTCGAAACGTATTTGTACGTCTATGATAGAGGCTATGATGAGCTTGAATGGTGGATTAGAAGCTCCGAGTCTCTTTCAGACCACTCGGACGAAATTGATGCAATCTATGTTGTGGCGGAAACCGTCGGGATGGAAAGAAACGGTGTCACAACCATCATGGCAGATTCAGAGTTCGTGAAGAGAGGCTCGGCCATATTTGAGGGTGAAGTCGCGGAGTATCCTTTAATACTTTTGGATGAAGGATTAATGAAATGGGCCGATGTGAAAGCAGTATTGCTCAGGTTGATCGCTGAAGCAGAACAACGGGAGTGGCGCTGAGTTGCGCTGGAGTATTCTTGTCCTATTTATTGGGTGAGGATCACGGGTTTTCCACTGCGCTACAAACCAGCCGCAAATGCGAGCGTTAGGCACATAGTCAGGAGAGCCCGTGAACTTAAACCAAGTCACCGTACCCGTGCGGGATATGGACGAAGCGACGCTGTTCTATAGGAAACTGGGGTTCACGCAAATCGTCTATACACCTCACTATGCTCGCTTCGAATGTCCAGATGGCGGCGCGACCTTTTCGCTGACACTAGACCCCAGTGATTATACGAACGGCGCTGTAATTTACTTTGAACATCGCAATCTAGACGAGTGGGTTGTAGCACTAAAGGAAAAAGGTATACGTTTTGATCAAGATCCTGCTGATCAAAAGTATCTCTGGCGAGAAGCGGTGCTCAAAGATCCCTCAGGCAACAAAATCAAGTTGTACTGGGCGGGTGAAAACCGGGTCAATCCACCCTGGCGGGCCGAGATTAATGACTAGCCAAACAGTGTTTTTCCCAAGTGCCGAACTCTGGTGCCAGTCGCTACCTGGCAGACCGCTGACACCTCGGTTGCCATTGCGCGTCCGTGCTGTGTAACGAACATAGGCAGATTTACGTGTGTTTTTGAGTACCCAAGAGCTTGTAGAGGGTTTGCCTTCCATCCTGCAGTCACCACGGCTGGAAGGGACGGTAGAACTGATCGTAAGAAGACCCGAGGTCGGTGGAAGAGAGGAAGTGTCTGAAGGCGAGCTGAGCCTAGAGCTGGGCTTGATGGGCGACAACTGGTCGGCGAGGGGCTACAAGAAAACAGCCGATGGGTCAGCCCACCCTGACGTGCAGATCAATCTGATGAATGCCAGAGTCATCTCGCTCATTGCTCGGTCCAGGTCGCGGTGGAAGCTGGCCGGTGACCAGTTCTATGTAGATCTGGATCTCAGTAAAGAGAATCTACCACCGGGCACAAAGTTGAAAATTGGGGACGCCGTTATCGAGATAACCGCCGAGCCACATCTCGGTTGCAAAAAGTTCATTGAGCGTTTCGGCAGGGACGCCGCGTTGTTTGTGAACTCTGAACGGGGGAAACAGCTGAATTTACGGGGAGTCAATGCCAAAGTGATAAAGGCCGGGAGCGTCGGTGTGGGCGACGTGATTGGCAAGTTGGCAGCAGAATAAGCAATTCTGCTGCCGCAAAAACGCACGTAGTCTCAAATGCACCACTATTACATGGAACCCAACTGAATGAAAAATGGCCTGAGATTTGGGCGTGCTTTCTTGCTCACGTTTAGCGCACTATTCACCGGTGCATGTGATCAACTGTTCACTGACCCGCCTTTTGACTCAGACGGCAAGCTTACCAGCGCCGAGCTGCACTACTTTCTGGGGGGGATGAAAGAAGCGACAAACATCAGTGAGAAGATTGAAACTTGCATCAAGACGGAGGCTGAACGTCGCGCGGACATCGCTGGCGACCCGGAAACCCTCAAGCCTGAATCGTTGTCGTTGCCAGAGGAAAATTGGGTGCCTTTAGATAAATCGGACAAACGGCTAATTCTGGCCCAGCTTGTCGTGACCGAGGCCAGCGTGTTCTGCACTACAGGACGAGAAATGTGAGCGTGTAGAAACAGGAAAAACCGGGAGGAACGTCAAGCATGGAGAAAGTTGCCACTGGTTTGCTGGTGCTTGCAGGCATCATCCATCTCTTGGCCGTCTCTGGCGTCCAGGGTGTTGAGCGCCTTGCTTCCTTAACGTTATGTATTTAGGAGAGTAATTGCGTGGCAATAATTGTTGCGGGAAAATTAACGTTAAAGCCTGGCACGCGGGATGAGTTTATCCAGAAAGCCCGTGAAGCTATCTCGCAGGCAAGAGAGCTCGATGCTTGCGAAGATTTTTCTGTGTCGGCAGATCCTATTGATGCTAACAGGGTGAATGTTTTCGAGAAGTGGAATGCACGTCGCCCGTTGGATGAGTTCAAAAGCTCAGGGCCCGATAATGATTCATTTTCGCTGGTAGAGGCGTTTGATGTACATGAATATGAGATCAATACCTAAAAATTCAATCAATTTCGCGTTCTCAGGGTCGGACGCAGTCAAGCTGCGTCGGTTTTTGCTGCTTTAGGCGGCACAGGAGACTACATCGTGCGCATCGACGTCCGTCAGGATGACCTCTCGTCTGCGGAGGTTCACGAGCTGATCACCGAGCATCTTTCCGGCATGCGCAGCAATTCCCCGCCGGGCCACGTGAATGCACTCGCCATCAAAGACCTTCAATCGCCGGGCGTCACCTTCTGGACGGCGTGGGTAAGTGGAACTCTAGCCGGGTGCGGAGCATTGAAAGAACTGGACCCGCTCACCGGCGAAGTCAAATCGATGCGTACACGCTCGGTGCTTCAGCGTAGCGGTGTCGGGCAAGCCATCCTTGACGAGATCGTTCGCACGGCTCGCCAGCGAGGCTATTCACGTATTTTTCTTGAAACGGGCACTGGCCCGGCCTTCGAACCCGCCCATGGGCTCTATTTGCGCAATGGCTTCGAGTGGGCGGACTCGTTCGGAGAATACACCGCCACAGAGTTCAATGTGTTCATGGCCAGGGTTCTCGTCTAAACGGGATGTAGCCTGACCACCGGTTCCAGCCGCGGCCTTGCGACGCGAGGTCGAAGCGCAATCCGGACGCCAGACGTTCAATCAATCTTGCTCGGAGTAAAGTCACTTGATTACGCTGTTCGGAAACCTTGAATCCGGGAATGTGCATAAGGTTCAACTCATTCTCAAGTTTTGTGAGAAGCAGTTCACTCGCGTAGATGTCAGTCAAGTTCGCAGCGAAACGAGTCAACCCGGCTTTTTGAGCATTAATCCGATCGGGAAGATTCCCGCCATTATTACTGAGAGCGGCGATGTCTTATCGGAATCGAATGCCATCCTGTACTATTTCGGTAGCGACACATCACTCTGGCCTGCAGGTCGTCGTAATCAGGCCGAAGTCCTTCGCTGGATGTTCTTTGAGCAATATAGCCACGAACCAACGTTGTCCGTTATACGATATCTAAAGAATTTCACCGAACATCCTGACCAGCATTCGGAGCAAATAAAACTATTAACGCCCAAGGCAGAACGGGCACTTGATACGCTTGAGAATCGGTTAGGTAAGAGTGCCTGGGTCGCGGCTTCCACATGTACGATTGCGGACTATGCGCTGTACCCCTATACAAAATTAGCCAATGAAGCTGGCTTTGAATTACGCGGATATCCAGCAATTGAAAGTTGGCTGGGACATTTGGAGAGCCAGCCACGCTTTATTCCACTGAATGAAGAAGGTGCTGTTCATGTGGCAACGTTCGAAGAATATTTTGATAAACCTGTCTGACGCCTAATGTTTTGATAGTGTGGTGATTCGGCGCTGCAGCGCTATCGGCATGTGGCGCAAACAGGCAGATGAGGGGTAAAGCTATGGACTTTACCAGTAAACGAACTGTTCAAATTACGTCCGGTTTGCTGTTGGCGCTGGTGGCTACACAGGTACTTTATACTCTGCTCCACGTGGCTGAGGTTAGCGTTCCACGGCAACTGTTATGGGGGATGGAATGTCTTCTTTTCACCCTGCTCGCAGCCTTTGCCGGAGCCGCGATGGTGCAGGCGAAGCATTATCACGTGGGTTGGTCTGCCATTGTCTTCAGCGCACTGCTCAACGTAGTGCAAGTGAGCATAGGTCTCACCCTGTTCGGACCATTTCGTGAGGCTGCGGGGCAGCTCGAGGCACTTGGCCCGTTGGCCGGCGCAATTGTGGCCTTGTCCTTCGTGATTTATTACGCAGCAAAACTCCTGCTGGGTTTTGCAGCACTCGTTTTTGGCATCGCAAAGATGACCGGTGGTGCTAAAGCCCTGGGAGGGCTGACTGCGCTGGTGGGTGTTGTCGCCATGATCGCGAATGCGATCTTGATTGTGTTTGGTCGTGAGGCTTTTTTACCCTCCGCTGCTGCTGGAGGCTCGGGCGTGCTCGCAACCTTGCTTCTGGCGTTTTGTTTGATGCGTGTTGAGCGCGAAGGCTAGGCGGTTTCGGGGCTTGATATGAAAGCAGCATTTCCACCCAGAAAACATCATGCACCCAGCGGTATTTCGGATCGATTTGCCCTCGTTTTCACCAGGTTTCTCCGTTTTTTCGCAGACATGTTCTTTGCAAAGCGGTACGGGCATCGCGCGGTGGTATTGGAAACCATTGCGGGAGTGCCAGGCATGGTGGCAGGAACCCTCAGGCATTTGCGCGCCCTGCGCAGGATGGAGAGCGATAAGGGATGGATTCAGACGTTATTGAATGAGGCGGAAAACGAGAGGATGCACCTGATGACGTTCGTTGAAATAGCGAAACCGTCGCGGTTCGAACGCTTTCTCATCCTGATGGCTCAGGGGATCTTCTATAATTTCTACTTCATCGTCTATCTCTGCTCTCCGCGAACTGCCCACCGTATTGTCGGATACTTCGAGGAAGAAGCTGTTTTCAGCTATACGGAGTACCTCGCTGATATCGACAGTGGCCTTTGCGAAAACGTCGCAGCGCCGGAAATCGCCATTGAGTACTGGGATTTGCCGCCTGATGCTCGCTTGCGAGACGTGGTTCTGGCGGTACGAGATGATGAAGCGCATCATCGAGACGTCAATCATCACTTCTCTGATGACCTGTCGTGAGGCGTTCTACACAATTGCTGAAGCGAGGGATGCGGCCATGAGAGCAAGTTGTTTGTGTGGTGGTGTCAAGTTCGAAATTGAAGGTGAGTTCGTGTACGCGGGTTACTGCCACTGCAATGAGTGCCAGAAATTTTCCGGCTCAGCGAACTCGGTGTTCGGCGGGTTGAAAAAAGAGCAACTAACCGTAGTGCAGGGTAGGGAGTTGATGAGCTACTACGTCAAGTACCCCGGCTCTCACGTTGCCTTTTGCAGCCGCTGTGGCTCCTGTTTGTTGAACGAGAAAGTCGACTGGGATACCACGAACATTCGATTGGGGCTGCTGGACGATGCGACGGCGAAGGAACCGGATTTTCATGTGTATGTCGGGTCCAAAGCGCCCTGGCATCATTGGCAGGATGATCTGCCCAAGTTTGATGAGCTGCCGGACGGGTAGTGCAGTGGCGTTCCTGGTCGGAGTGAGGTGTTTTTATGCACAGGGTCGTGATCTTCGGCAATTCGGGCTCGGGCAAGTCAACCCTCGCCATGGCGCGGTCTGCCAGTTTGGGGTGCCCGTTGCTGGACCTCGATACCATCGCCTGGGAGGCCGGCGCCGAGACACCGACACGGCGTTCCCCGGAAGCGAGTCGCAGCGCTATTCATGACTTTGTCCACTCGGCGGAGAGTTGGGTGATTGAAGGCTGCTACGCGGACCTGCTGGAACTGGCCATACCTCACGCCACTGAAATTGTGTTTCTCAACCCGGGTACGAAAACTTGTATTGAGAATGCGAGGCAACGCCCCTGGGAGCCCCACAAATATGCCTCGCCTGCGGCGCAGGATGCCAATCTGGCGATGCTCATCGCGTGGATCAGGGACTACGAACAGCGGGTGGATGAATTCTCATACACAGCGCATCGAAGGCTCTTCGACGGCTTTCAGCGCCGGAAGCGGGAGTTGCAATCCAATGCACGGCAGACTGGCTGACAGCGTTTTCGACCTGTGAACCTGGCCTGAGAGCGCAGGCACCATTTAAACATCACGGAACAGCGCTAGAATGCGGGCAGGATACGAGAGGAAAAGGGACATGACCGCCACACCCGCCCACCACAAACTCACTCGCGCGCAGTTGGAGGCGCACTGGATGCCCTACACGGGCAACCGCCAGTTCAAGCGCGATCCGCGCATGATCGTGGCCGCCGACGGTGTGCATTTCATCGACGATAGCGGCCGCCGGGTGCTCGATGGCCTGTCTGGCCTGTGGTGCAGCGGCGCAGGGCACAACCGCCCGGAAATTGCCGAGGCGGTTCAGCGGCAGTTACTCACGCTGGATTACGCGCCTGCCTTCCAGTACGGGCACCCGAAAGCGTTTGAACTGGCCAACCGGGTGAAGTCCCTCACTCCGCAGGGGCTGGATTATGTGTTCTTTACCAACTCCGGCTCGGAAGCCGCCGACACCGCGCTGAAGATGGCCCGTGCTTACTGGCGTCTGAAAGGGCAGCCCGCCAAAACACGCCTGATCGGGAGGGCGAAGG
Source organism: Haliea salexigens DSM 19537 (assembly GCF_000423125.1). GTDB lineage: Bacteria > Pseudomonadota > Gammaproteobacteria > Pseudomonadales > Halieaceae > Haliea > Haliea salexigens. Next base: position 297,024 of record NZ_AUHJ01000001.1, on the reverse strand, counting down.
GCTATCACGGGGTCAACTTTGGTGGCATTTCTGTGGGGGGCATCGGCCCCAACCGCAAGCTGTTTGGGCCTGCGGTCGAGGCAGACCACCTGGCTCACACGCTGTCGCCGGGCACGGCGTTCAGCCGCGGTATGCCAAGCCAGGGCGCGGAACTGGCGAATGAGCTGCTGGAGCTGATTGCCCTGCACGATGCCAGCAATATCGCGGCCGTGATCGTTGAACCAATGGCCGGTTCTGCCGGCGTGATCCCGCCACCGGTGGGCTACCTGCAGCGGCTGCGGGAACTGTGCAGTGCACACGATATCCTGCTGATTTTCGACGAGGTGATTACCGGTTTCGGCCGCTGCGGCGCAATGACCGGTGCCGATGCCTTTGGTGTGGTCCCCGACATCATGAACGTGGCCAAGCAGCTCACCAACGGCGCCATTCCCATGGGAGCGGTGATTGCGAAAGGTGATATCTACGATACCTTCATGGCCCAGGGCGGGCCGGACTACATGCTCGAGTTCCCCCACGGTTACACCTACTCGGGCCACCCGGTCGCCTGCGCCGCCGCGCTGGCTGCGCTGGATATCCTGGAGCAGGAGCAGCTGCCGCAGCGTGTGGCGCGCATGGCGCCTTATTTCGAGGCCGCCCTGCACCAGCTGCAGGGCGCTCCCCATGTGGTGGATATTCGCAACTACGGTTTTGCCGGCGCGCTGCAGCTGGCGCATTACCCCGGTGAACCGGCGCGGCGTCCTTTCGAGGTCGCCATGCGCATGTGGGAAAAAGGGTTTTATGTGCGCTACGGGGCCGACACGGTGCAATTGGGTCTGCCCTTTGTGATTGAAGAGGCCCAGATCGACAGTTTGCTGGACGCGCTGGGCGACACTCTGCGCGAGTTGGCCTAGCGCGACCGCGCATTTGCCTGCCGTGCCGGACCTCAACCTGTGGCAACTCACCCTGACCGCCGCGGCAGTCAGCCTGCCCACCTTCGGGTGGGTGATGCTGGGCCTGGTACTGCGCCTGCTGGGCTGGCTGCAACCGCGCCATGTGCAGGCCATCTCGAAGTTCGCCTTCAATGCGGCGCTGCCCTTGCTGCTGTTCATCAGCGCCGCCGGCGTGGATTTTGCCGCCATGGGCGGTGCCACTTACCTGCTCGCGGGGGTGCTGGCAACGGTGCTCACTCTCTGCCTCAGCTGGATCTATGCCCGCTGGCGGGGCTTTGCGCCGGCAACGCTGGGCGTGTTTGTGCAGGCGGGCTTTCGTTCCAACCTGGCGATACTCGGCTTCGCGCTCTGTCATGCAGCCTACGGCGAGCAGGGCCTGAGCCTTGCGGCATTGCCGGTCGCGGTGATGACGGCGCTCTACAATGCACTGGCGGTTTGGGTGCTGCAGGTCACACACGGAGGCAGCCGCTCTCTTGGCGGGCTGCTGGTTGGACTGGTGCGCAACCCGCTGCTGCTGGGCATTGGCGCAGGCATGTTATATGCCGTATGCGGCATACCCCTGCCGGGTTTTACACCCGTTGTCAGTCAGCTGTTGTCGCAGGGCTTCTTGCCGCTGGTGCTGGTGAGCATCGGCGCGGCCATGCGCCTTTCCCTGCTGCGCAGTGCCGGCTCGGTGACGTGGGAAGCGGCGGGTTGGCGACTGCTCGTGGGCCCTGCCATTGGGGTCGTGCTGGCGGTCTCACTGGGCGTTGCGCCCATGCAACTGGGGGTGCTGTTCCTGTTGCTGAGCTCGCCGGTCGCCGCAGCAAGCTTTGTGATGGTCGTGGCGGCACGAGGAGATGGCACGCTGGCGTCCAACATGATTGTGCTGACCACCTTGCTGTCGATCGTGTCTGTTACCGCGGGCTTTGCCCTGCTGGTGATCTCCGGGCTGGCGGCTGTTCCGGTCTGACCCGCGGTGGCGGTGGGGGTATACTGGGGTTTTGGTTTGGGGGAAAGGCTGTGACAAGTGCAACGAGGCCGCTGGAAGGGCTGCGCGTGATAGAACTGGGCCAGTTGCTGGCAGGGCCCTTCGCCTGCACCATTCTCGCCTATTTTGGCGCCGAGGTGATCAAGGTGGAGGCGCCGACGGGCGACCCTATTCGCGGCTGGCGCGTGGTACAGGACGGCACCTCGCTGTGGTACCGCAGCCTGGGCCGCAACAAGAAAAGCGTTACCCTCGACCTGAAAAGCGCGCGTGGCCGGGCGCTGGTGTTGCAGCTGCTCGACAGTGCCGACGTGCTGGTGGAAAACTTCCGTCCCGGTGCCATGGAGGACTGGGGCCTGGGCCCCGACGTGGTCAAGGCGCGTAATCCGCGCTTGGTATATGCGAGAATTTCGGGCTACGGCCAGACGGGCCCCTACGCCAGCAAACCGGGTTATGCATCGGTGACCGAGGCCTTCGGGGGCTTTCGCTATATCAACGGCGAGCCCGGCAAGGCGCCGGTGCGGCCCAATATCAGCCTGGGTGATACCGTTGCGGGGTTGCACGCGGCGTTGGGCATCACGCTGGCGCTGTTGCAGCGTGCGAAGCCGGGTGGAGAAGGGCAGGTCGTCGATGTTGCTCTCTATGAGTCCGTTTTCAACCTGCTGGAAGGAATGATTCCCGAGTACGATGGCGCCGGTGTGGTGCGCGAACCGGCCGGGACGACCGTCACGGGTATCGTGCCCACCAACACCTATCACTGCGACGATGGCAAGTACGTGGTGATCGGCGGCAATGGCGATGCCATTTTCAAGCGTTTGATGACGGTGGCGGGGCGCTCGGATATGGCGGCGGACCCCGAGCTCGCGGACAACGCAGGCCGTGTGCGGCACGAGGCGGAGATCGACAAGGCACTGGGCCTGTGGTGTGGCCAGCACGCCTCGACGCACGTCATCAATGTGTTGGAGGAGGCGCGCGTGCCGGTGGGGCCGATCTACTCGGTAGCCGACATGCTTGCGGACCCGCAATATCAGGCGCGGGGCTTGTTCGAGCAGGTGGAGATAGACGGCAAGCCGTTGAAAATTCCTGCCGTTATGCCCCGCCTGGACGCGACACCCGGGCGCACCGAGTGGCCGGGGGGAGACCTCGGCAGCCACAACCGTGAAGTGCTACAGGGCCTACTGGGGCTGGAGGACGACGAGCTGGTGCAGCTTGCCGCTGAGGGCGTGATTGCCCCCGGCTGAAGCACTGCCCGGCTCAGCTCGCTCGCCGCAGCGCCTCGTTTCGCGGGTTGCTGAATACCAGGCTGCCGTCATCCAGCGGTGCCACGGGCAGGGTCTTGCGGTCGCGATGGTAGTCCTGTGAATTCTGCCAGGGGTCGTGGTCGCCTTGCTTGGGCAACAGGTCAACCACGCGTTCGATGTAACCCGCATTGAAATCATCCACCCAGGGCCGCGCCGCCATGCCCCGGTCGCTCGCCCTGAGTGTGGGTGTGACCTGGCTGGCGCCGCGGCGCGCCATGTCGTTCAGCAAACGGCAGACGAAGCGGGCGGTGAGGTCGGCGCGCAAAGTCCAGGAGGCATTGATGTAGCCGAACGTGTTGGCCATATTGGGCACGCCGGAAAACAGCATGCCGCGCCAGCTCCAGGTGGCGCCAAAGTCCACCGCTTCACCATCGACCTCAAACTCGATTCCGCCCATGACCACGAGTTGCAGGCCGGTCGCGGTGACGATGATGTCCGCCTGCAGTTCCTCGCCGGACTGCAGGCGAATGCCGGTTGCCGTGAAGCTGTCGATGTGATCTGTCACGACGTCCGCCCGGCCACCGCGCAGCGCGGTGTAGAGGTCGCCATCCGGCACCAGGCAAAGGCGCTGGTCCCAGGGGTTGTAGGCAGGCGTGAAGTGTTTTTCGATATCAAAGTCTGGCCCCAGCGCTTTGCGCAGCATGCCCAGCAGGTGCGCCTTCACCTGTTCCGGCTGGCTGCGGCTCTTGTTGTACACCCACTGCTGCAGCTTCGTGTTCTTCCAGCGGGTGATGGCATAGGCCCAGCGGTCGGGCAGGCAGCGGCGCAGCAGGTTGGCCAGCCAATCGCGGTTGGGGCGTGACACCACATAGGTCGGGGAGCGCTGCAGCATGGTGACATGGGCGGCGTCCTTTGCCAGCGCCGGTACCAGCGTCATGGCGGTGGCACCGGAGCCGATAATCACCACACGTTTATCCCGGTAGTCGAGATCCTGCGGCCAGTGCTGGGGGTGTACCACGGTGCCTTGGTAGTGGGTTTGCCCGGGGACCTCGGGCGCGTGTCCCTGGGCATAGTTGAAGTAGCCGGAGCACAACAAGAGGAACTGGCAGCTGAAGTGCTCTTCGCGGGTTTCCCCGTGTTCGTCAGCAACGGCGACGTCCAGCGTCCAGCGCGCCGTCTCGCTGCTGAAGCGGGCGCGCAGCACTTTGTGTTGGAAGTGTATGCGTTCGCGCACACTGTACTCGTCTGCCGTGCTGTTGATGTATTCCAGAATCGACGCGCCGTCGGCAATCGCGCGCTCGTGAATCCACGGTTTGAAGTCGTAGCCCAGCGTGTGCATGTCGCTGTCGGAGCGGATGCCGGGGTAGCGAAACAGGTCCCAGGTGCCGCCGATGCGCGGTCGGCTCTCGAGCAGAGTGACACGCTTGCCGGGGCAGAGGGTTTGCAGGTGCACGGCGGCGCCGATGCCGGATAAACCGGCACCGACGATAATGACATCCGTGTGCCGGACGTTCTCCGCGTCGCTCACCAGCGCTCAGGCCCGACCGAGGATAGAACGGGCGACCAGTTCTCGCATGATCTCCGAGGAGCCTCCGTAAATGCGCTGGATGCGCGCATCAGTGTAAAAGCGCGAGATGGGGTACTCCACGGTGTAGCCATAACCGCCGAACAGCTGCAGGCATTCGTCGATGGTGTCGCACTGCATTTCACAGGACGCGAGTTTCAGCATCGCCGCCTTGTCGGCAGTTAACTCACCGCGGCTGTATTCGTCTGCGCACTGTTCATACAGGGCGCGGTTGAGGGCGATCTCGGTGCGCACATCGGCCAGTTTGAAACGGGTATTCTGGAAACTGCCGATGGCCTGGCCGAAGGCCTTGCGCTCCAGCACATAGTCCACGGTCAGCGCCAGTGCCCCTTCGGCGGCGGCGACGGCCTGCGCGGCGATCCCCAGCCGCTCCCGTGGCAGTTCTTCCATCATGATGGCGAAGCCCTTGTTTTCCTGGCCGAGCAGCGCGTTGGCGGGCAGGCGCATGTCCTGGAAGAACAGCAGGGCGGTATCCGATGCGTGCTGGCCGATTTTCTCGATTTTCTTGCCGCGCTCAAAGCCGGGCAGGGCGGTGTCCACCAGGAACAACGAGGTGCCCTTGGCGCCTTTGCCGGGGTCGGTGATGGCCGCGACAATCACCAGGTCGGCGTGCATACCGTTGGTGATGAAGATCTTGGAGCCGTTGAGAATCCACTCGTCGCCGTCACGCACCGCGTTGGTGCGAATGCCCTGTACATCGGAGCCGGCACCCGGCTCGGTCATCGCCAGCGCGCCCACGGCATCGCCGCTGACCATTTTCGGCAGCCACTGTTGCTTCTGTTCTTCCGTGCCGTGGCGCGCCAGGTAGGGCGCCACGATATTCGAATGGATGCCAAACCCGGAGGCAAAGCCGCCGAAACCCATGCGCGACAGCTCTTCAATCAGCATCAGGGTCACATGGGGCGTGGTGCCGGCGCCGCCGTAGGCTTCGTCCATATCGGCGCAGAGCAGGCCTGCGGCGCCCAGGGTACGCCACAGCTCGCGTGGCACCATGTGTTCTTCTTCCCATTGCTCGTAGTGGGGTGAGATTTCCTGTTCAAAGGCGCGACGCGCCATGTCGCGGAACAGGGTCAGTTCATCACTTTGCATTGTGTGTACTCCAATTCGGGATTGGGGCAATGATAACCCCCTGGGGTAGTGGCCGACCACCGATCGGGTGCTACACTACGGCGCAACCATAATCAGCAATGGAGAGTACCATGCGCGAATATCTGCAGTTTTATATCAACGGTGAGTGGGTCGACCCGGTAACGCCGAAGGTCCACGATGTGATAAACCCGGCTGATGAGTCCGTGTGTGCGCACATATCCCTGGGCAGTGAGGCGGACGTGGATCGCGCCGTTGCGGCAGCCCGTAAGGCGTTTGACACCTGGGGCTACAGCACCCGGGAGGAACGCATTGCCGTGCTCGAGTCCTGCGTGGCAACCTATGAGAAGTACTACAACGACATGGCCGATGCGATCCGCGAAGAGATGGGTGCGCCCAAATCGCTGGCGGTCTCTGCACAGGCACATGCCGGGCTAGGTCACCTGCAGGAAGCCCTGCGCGTGCTGCGTGAGTTCGATTTCGAGGAAGACCTCGGCGAGCACCGTCTGTTCAAGGAGCCGATTGGTGTCTGCGGCCTGATTACGCCCTGGAACTGGCCGGTCAACCAGATTGGCTGCAAGGTGGCACCCGCACTGGCGGTGGGTTGCACGATGATCCTCAAGCCTTCCGAGGTGGCGCCGCTTTCAGGTTACCTGTTTGCGAAGATCATGCACGAGGCGGGCGTTCCCGCGGGCGTGTTCAACCTGGTGAATGGCGACGGCCCCACGGTGGGCGCTGCGCTGTCACGCCACCCCGGCGTGGACATGATGTCCTTCACCGGCTCAACCCGCGCCGGTTCCCTGGTGGCGCAGAACGCCGCGCCCACGGTCAAGCGGGTAACCCAGGAGCTGGGTGGCAAGTCGCCGAATATCCTGCTGGACGATGTGGATATGAAAACCGCGGTTACCCGCGGCCTGCTGCACATGTTCACCAATACCGGGCAGTCCTGTAACGCGCCATCGCGCATGCTGGTGCCCCGCGCGCAGCTGGCAGAAGCCGAAGCCATTGCGGCTGAAGTCAGCGCGAGCGTGGTGGTGGGCGACCCGGCCAATGAGGCGACCACCATGGGGCCTGTGGTGTCCGAGCTGCAGTTCAACAAGATTCAGGGCCTGATCGAGAAGGGCATCGCCGAGGGCGCCAAGCTGGTCTGTGGCGGCCCCGGCCTGCCGGAGGGCATCGACAAGGGCTATTTCGTGCGCCCGACCGTGTTCTCGGACGTCAACAACGACATGACAATCGCCCGCGAGGAGATTTTTGGTCCCGTGCTGGTAATGATTCCCTACGACACCGAAGAGGAAGCCATTGCCATAGCCAACGATACGCCCTACGGCCTGGCCGGCTATGTACAGAGCGGCGATATTGCCCATGCCCGTCGCGTCGCCTCGCGTATTCGCGCCGGTAATGTGCATCTCAATGGCGCCAGCGGCGGCTACAATGTACCGTTTGGCGGTTACAAGCAGTCCGGCAACGGCCGCGAATGGGGCGCCCATGGCTTCACCGATTTCCTCGAGATCAAGGCAGTAGAGGGCTTCGGCGGCTGAAATGGCAGCGTTCATTCTGGCGATTGACCAGGGGACGACCGGTACCACCGTCGCGTTGATGGACGCGGCGGGCCAGCTGCGCGCCAGCGTCAATATCGAGTTCCCCCAGCACTATCCGCAACCGGGCTGGGTGGAACACGATGCGGCGGATATCTGGTCTTCGGTGCAGCGCGGTATTCGCAGTGTGCTGCGCAAACGTGTGTGCAAGCCGGCGGATATCGTCGGCATCGGCATAACCAACCAGCGTGAAACCTCGCTGCTGTGGAACCGTGACAATGGCGAGGCGCTCAACCGCGCCATCGTCTGGCAGTGCCGGCGCACCACCGACTTCTGTGAAACGCTGAAGGCTGGCGGACATGAAGCGCAGGTAAAACGCAAGTCGGGCCTGGTGCTCGACCCATACTTCTCGGCCAGCAAGTTCCGCTGGCTGCTGCGCAATACCTCGGGCATCGCCCGCAAACTGCGCGCCGGGCGCGTAGCGGCAGGCACCATCGACAGCTATTTGATCTGGCAGCTCAGCGGCGGTGCGGTGCACGCCACCGATGTGTCCAATGCCTCGCGCACGTCGCTGATGAATCTGCAGCGTCTGAGCTGGGACAAGGAGCTCATGGCGCTGTTTGAAGTACCCGAAGGTATCCTGCCCGAGATTGTGCCATCCAGCGGCGTGATCGCGCACACGCGCGACGTGCCGGGCCTGCCGGACGGCATTCCCATTGCCGGCGTGGCCGGCGATCAACAGGCGGCCCTGTTCGGGCAGGCCTGCTTCAGTGCCGGCGATGCCAAATGCACGTTTGGCACCGGCTCTTTCATTCTGATGAATACCGGTTCTGAATTGCTGCAGTCGCGCTCCGGCCTGCTGACCACCGCCGCCTGGCAGCTGGGCAACGCTGACCCGGTGTACGCCCTGGAGGGCGGTGCGTTTGTGTGCGGCGCCGCGGTGCAGTGGCTGCGTGACGGCCTTGGCCTCATTCGGCGCTCTTCCGAGGTGGAAGCGCTGGCGACATCCGTTGAAGACAGCGGCGGTGTAGAGTTTGTGCCCGCACTGACCGGGCTGGGTGCACCCCATTGGGCACCGGACGCACGCGGTCTCCTCACGGGCCTCACCCGCGGTAGCGGTCGCGGCCACATCGCGCGCGCTACCCTGGATGCGATGGCCCTGCAGAACGCCGACATCCTGCTGGCCATGGAGCGCGACCTGGGCAAACGCATGCGGCCCCTGCGGGTGGATGGTGGTGCGGCCGCCAATAACCTGCTGATGCAGATTCAGGCGGACGTGTTGGGCCGCAAACTGATTCGGCCGCAGATGATCGAAACCACCGTGGCGGGTGCCTGCTATCTGGCGGGGCTGGGGGTCGGCCTGTGGGCCGGGCCTGCGGACCTGCGCAAGATCTGGTCAGTGCAGCAGGAGTTCACGGTGCGCCTGTCTGCCTCGGCCCGTCGGCGCCGGCATGCCTCGTGGCAGGCAGCGCTCGCCCGCGCGCTGCTCTAGGGGCAGGCCGTGGCTGATATCCTCACCTTCCGCAAACCGTCATTGAAGGAAAAGCACAAGGGCAACACACTGTGCCGTCACGGTCACCACAAATGGGCGGTGGACAAAGCCAAGCAGTTTGATGTCAAACAGGGCCGGCTGGTGACCGTGTATTGCTGTACCCGCTGCGGTGAGCGTAAAGTGAAGGCACTGTAGCAACTTCAGGTAAGCGCCATGACCCAGATGATCTACCCCACCACCAATCTCAAAGCCACCGAGCAACTGGTGATTGAGCGCGGCGAAGGCGTATACGTCTACGACAACCGCGGCCAGCAGTATCTGGAGGGTATGAGCGGCCTTTGGTGTACCTCCCTCGGCTACGGCAACGAGGAGGTGGTCGAGGCGGCGGCGCAGCAGATGCGCACCTTGTCCTACTCACATCTGTTCGGTGGCAAGACGCACCCGGCTGCCATGAAACTCGCAGATACCCTGGCGGACATGGTGCCGGTGAACAACGCGCGCGTGTTCCTCGGCAATTCAGGCTCGGATGCCAACGATACGCTGGTCAAACTGCTGCGCTATCATTTCAACGCCGTTGGCCGTCCGGAAAAATTCAAGATCATTGCCCGCGAACGCGCCTATCACGGGGTGACGGTCGCAGCGGCTTCCCTCACCGGGCTGGTGCCGAATCACACGCATTTCAGCCTGCCGTTTGATGCGCTGGGTGTGCTGCGCACAGGTGCGCCACATTTCTACCGCGACGGATTGCCCGGAGAAACCGAGGAACAGTTCGCCACACGCCGTGCGCAGGAGCTGGAAGCCCTCATTCAGGCCGAGGGGCCGGAAACCATCGCGGCCTTTATCGCCGAGCCGGTGAACGGTGCGGGTGGCGTGATTGTGCCGCCACCCGGTTATTTCGAGAAAGTGCAGGCGGTGCTGCGCAAGTACGACATCCTGTTCTGGGACGACGAAGTGATTTGTGGTTTTGGCCGCACGGGCGCCGACTTTGGTGCCACCACCTACGGTATTCAGCCGCAGCTGATGTCGCTGGCGAAGGCGCTGTCATCAGCCTATTTACCGGTCAGCGCCGCCATCGTCACGGGTGATATCTACGAGTCCCTGGTGGAGCCCAGTGCGGCTGTCGGTATATTCGGCCACGGCTATACCTACGGCGGCCATCCGGTCGCCTGTGCCGTGGCCTCCAAAGTGCTGGAAATCTACGAGCGCGACCAGCTGTTTGCCCGTGCCGCCGACACCGGCCGCTATTTCCAGCAGCAGCTGCAGCGCTTCGTCGACCATCCGCTGGTGGGCGAGGTGCGCGGCGTGGGCATGATTGCTGCCCTCGAGCTGGTGGCCAACAAATCTACGCGGGAAGCCTTCCACGGCAATGCCATAGGCGGCCACTGCGCCTTGCGTGCCCAGGAGCACGGGCTGATTGTGCGTGCCATGGGCGGCAACAGCATTGCCCTGTGCCCGCCACTGGTGATTACGCACCAGCAGGTCGATGAGCTGGTGGCCAAGCTGGGCAAGGCGCTGGACGACACGCTGCGGTACGCCAGTGATGAGAAGCTCCTCTCGCAGGATTGAATCCGGGGCCGAGAGGGGCCCGTCAATCATGTCCCGCATCGGGTGAACATTCGATAACTCAAGGCTATTGGCTGCATGACTCCAAGTGTCTGCGCGTCTTTATTTCAGTCTCTATAATCTGGCTTGAAACCGAGAGACGAAAAGGACGTGCAGCATGTCGACAATAAGAACCCAACGTGGAGCACGGGCGTTGCTTGCGTTTTTGATCTGTATTCTTCCGACACTGGCAGTTGCCAAGTCGCCGAACATTCTGGTGATCTGGGGCGACGATATCGGCATCACCAATCTGAGCGCTTACAGTGACGGATTGATGGGCTACACAACGCCGAATATTGATCGCATTGCGCGCGACGGTATCCGCTTTACCGATTATTACGGCGAACAGAGCTGTACCGCAGGGCGTTCGGCCTTCATCACTGGCCAGAGTCCTATCAGAACCGGCCTCACCAAGGTCGGCATGCCCGGCGCTGATATCGGTTTGCAGCCGGAGGATGTCACGCTTGCTGCACTGCTCAAGGATCGTGGCTATGCCACGGGCCAGTTCGGCAAGAATCACCTGGGCGACAAAGATGCGTTTTTGCCGACAAACCACGGCTTCGACGAGTTCATGGGGAACCTGTATCACCTGAATGCGGAGGAAGAACCCGAGCACCCCGATTATCCGACGGACCCTGAATTCCGCGAGCGGTTTACGCCGCGCGGTGTAATCCACAGCCACGCTGATGGCCGCATAGAAGACAGCGGCCCGCTGACGCGCAAGCGTATGGAAACGGTGGATGAAGAATTCCTCGCGGCAGCGACGGACTTCATCGGTCGTTCCACGCGCCAGGAGAAGCCGTTCTTTGTCTGGTTCAATACAACGCGCATGCACTTTTACACCCACATTACCGATGCCGAGCGTGGCCTCTCCGGGCAAGGCTTTTACAATGATGCGATGGTGGCTCACGACGCCCTGATTGGTCGCTTGCTTGACCAGTTGGATGAACTCGGTGTCAGCGACGATACCATCGTCGTGTATTCCACGGATAATGGCCCCCACTACAATACGTGGCCAGACGGCGCGATTACGCCGTTCCGCGGCGAGAAGAATACCAACTGGGAGGGCGGTTACCGAGTGCCCGCCATGGTGCGTTGGCCGGGCCGTATTCCCTCTGGAAAAGTGTCCAACGAGATCATGTCCCACATGGACTGGCTACCCACCCTGGCGGCCGCAGCGGGCGCCCCGGACGTTGTTGAAGGATTGCAGCGCGGCATGCGAGTAAATGGTCAGGACTATCGTGTGCACCTTGATGGCTTCAACTTTTTACCCTATCTGACGGGTGAGACGCCAGCGGGTCCGCGGGAGAGCTTTATCTACTGGAGTGACGATGGACAGCTGACCGGCATGCGTATTGGCGACTGGAAAGTGGTGTTCGCCGAGCAGCGAGCCGCCCGCTTCGACGTATGGCGCGATCCGTTCGTGCCCCTGCGAATTCCCAAGTTGTTCAACCTGCGTCGTGACCCTTTTGAGCGGGCCGACACCGATTCCAACGCCTACAACGAGTGGTGGGGACGCATTGCCGGGCCCTTCATTTCACTTTCGAGAATGCATTTGTCGCGGTTTCTCGCCACGCTGGAAGAATTCCCCCCGCGTCAGCGTCCCGCTTCTTTTACTGTAGATCAGGTGCTCGAGGCTGCCTTCGACGACCGGCAGTAACAGCGCCGGGAGCGTATACGCAATGGCTCCGGGCTGTCATCGGGACGGGGCTTGCGCGGTCGGAGAGTTCGCGGCTTCCGGTTATGCATCCGATAACAATTAGTCATTTCCGCGAGCCAGACTGGCCCGGTATGGTTCCCGCAAAACCATACAATAACGGAGATGCGCATGTTTGCCCGATTCGATAAAAGCCTGAAAGTCCTGCCGCTGGCGGTCGCCTGTGCCTGTGTTACCAACACAGCATCGGCGCAAATGCTGGAAGAGGTTGTGGTGACTGCACAGAAGCGCAGCCAGAGCCTGCAGGATGTACCGATATCCATAAACGCCGTGTCCGGTGAAAAGCTCAGAGAGGCCGGAATCACCCGCATAGCAGATTTGCAGGTGTATGTGCCGAACCTCACCATGAGCGAGGCGGCCATCGGCTCCAATATCTATATCCGCGGGGTAGGCTCGCAGGTTAACCAGGGCTTCGAGCAGTCGGTGGGAACCTACGTCGATGGCATCTATTTTGGTCGCCCGCGGCAGTTGCGCGCTCCTTTCTTTGACCTGGAGCGGGTTGAAGTTCTACGTGGCCCCCAGAGTATCCTGTTCGGCAAGAATTCGATCGCGGGTGCGTTGAACCTGGTCACCGCAAAACCGACGGATGAATTTGAGGGCAGTATCTCTGCGCTGCTTGAGCCTGACCATGGTGAGCTTGAAACCAGCCTGGTACTTTCCGGGCCCATTACCGACGCGCTGGCCGGGCGTCTGGCAGTTCGATACAGGGAAATCGATGGTTTCATCGACAATGTGGCCAAAGACCTTGATGAAATGGAGACGGAGGAAACGGTGGTACGCGGCGCGCTGCGCTGGGATGCCACCGAGAACCTGCAGGTTGACTTGAAACTCGAGACGGGTGAGTTCAATTCTGTGGGGCGCAATTCCATTATCATCGGCAGTCCTGCGCCGGGTGGCGCTACGCCGGTCCTCAATGATTTTACGCGCAAGGCCGCGCTGGACCCGGAATTCAGCGACAACAACTACGACAACGCAACCCTGACCTTGAACTATCAGCTGGGTGAGTTTGAACTGGTGTCGACCACCGGGTGGTCTGCTTACGATTACACAGAGGAGGTCGACACCGATTTTGGTGTGGGCAGCACGGTGCAGTCTCCGGCGGCAGAGGACTTCGAGCAGTTGAGTCAGGAATTGCGCCTGGTGTCGCCCCTCGGGCAGACGTTTGAGCACATACTTGGCGTGTTCTACCAGACATCCGAGACGGACTATGCCGAACCTGCCCGGATCACCTTGCCCAGTGTAGCGGTAGAGCTGGACCGGAACTTTTTTTCCGACAGCGACCTCTGGGCGGTGTTCGGCCAGTCCACCTGGAATGTCTCTAACAACTTTCGCGCCACGCTGGGTTTACGCTACACCGTTGAAGACAAGGAGGGCGGACGCAAGCTCGTGACGCGCAATCTGGATGGCAGCGTATTCAACCCGCTGGGGCTGTCGGGGTTTGCTGAACTGGGCATGCCGCTGCCGCCCCTCGGAGTCACACCGCATGACCTGAGGGGTGAGCGTGACGAAGAAGTGGTAACCCCCTTGTTGAATCTGCAATGGGACGTTGCCACCGACGCCATGCTGTACGCAAGCGTGTCGACGGGCTACAAAGCGGGTGGATTTGATGCGCGTAGCAACCGGGCCACCTTGCCCGATGGTCGCCCCGCGCTTGAATTCGAGGAAGAGGAGGCACTCTCTATGGAGCTGGGTGCCAAGCTTGGGCTGATGGATGGCGCCGCGGAACTGAATGTTGCGGTGTTCCGCACGGAGTACGACGACCTTCAGGTCAGCGTGTTCGACGGCGTTCTGGGCTTTGACGTGCAGAACGCGGCCTCTGCGACTACACAGGGCCTGGAGATGGATGGCCGCTGGCAGCTGACCGATAAACTGCGGCTGACCGGCGCGTTTGCCTATACGGATTTTGAATTTGAGGATTACGAAGATGGTGCCTGCTATAAGGGCCAGCAACCGAACCAGGTGGTCGATGGTGTGCCGTTCTGTGACTGGTCCGGCAACACCAACCAGTTCACGCCCGAATTCAGCGGCACCCTGGGTGTCGATTTTGTACAGCCTGTATTCGGGAATCTGGAGTTGAGGTCAACGCTGGATGTCATATACTCGGACGATTACTACGCCGCGCCTGATCTTGATCCCAACGCGCTGCAGGACAGCTACGTCAAGCTGAATGCACGTTTCGCACTGGGCCGCGCGGATGGTACTTGGGAAGTCGCGCTGGTTGGCAAAAACCTGACGGATGAAGAAATCATCACCTTTGCCAACGATGTGCCGCTCACCGGGCCGGTGACAAGCTACTTTGCATTCGTGGAGCGCCCGCGAACGGTAGCCGTGCAGGCAACCTATAATTTTTGATAAAAAGCGAGGGCGGTATGGCAGTATCCGGTAGCAAGTTGGCCTGTTTCAGGGCCGCTGTAGTGGGGGGGCTGTTTGTTGCAACGGTCGGTTGTGGCCAGCAGGCTACCGAGCCTGCGGCAACGTCAGTTCCTGCAAGCGTTGCCGCCGTTGACGGCCAGCGTATACAGCAGGCCGATCAACAACCGGGGAACTGGCTGAGCCATGGGCGCACTTACAGCGAACAGCGTTTCAGCCCGCTCGAGGAACTGGACGAATCCAATGTTGCGGAGCTTGGCCTTGCCTGGTACTTCGATCTGCCGGATGACCGCGGTATAGAAGCCACGCCCATTGTGGTTGATGGCGTGATGTACGTCACCGGCGCCTGGAGCAAGGTGTTTGCACTGGACGCCGCCAGCGGTGACCTGCTCTGGCAGTACGACCCGCAAGTGCCGCGGGAATGGGCAGGGAATCTGTGCTGTGACGTGGTCAACCGCGGCGTAGCGGTCTGGAAAGGGGTTGTGCTGTCCGGCACCCTGGACGGCCGGCTGCAGGGCATCGACGCACGCAACGGGGAACTGCTCTGGGAGACGCGCACCACGCCGCTGGATCGCCCCTACTCGATAACCGGTGCACCACGTGTGGTGAAGGACCGCGTGATCATCGGCAACGGCGGGGCAGAGCTGGGTGTGCGCGGCTTTGTGTCCGCCTACGATTACCGTACCGGTGAGCTGCAGTGGCGCTTTTATACGGTCCCGGGAGACCCCTCCCTGCCATTGGAGCACCCGGCACTGGAGATGACACTGGACACCTGGAAGGGCGGTGAGTGGTGGAAGATCGGTGGCGGTGGCACTGTCTGGGATTCCATGGCCTATGACCCGGAGGCCGATCTGCTGTATATCGGGACCGGCAATGGCTCGCCCTGGAATCGCAGTATTCGCAGTCCCGGCGGCGGCGATAACCTCTTTCTGTCCTCGATGGTCGCGCTGCGCCCGGAAACCGGGGAATACGTCTGGCACTACCAGACCACACCTGGTGAAAGCTGGGATTACACTGCTACACAGCACATGATTCTTGCTGAAATCGATTGGCAGGGCGAACTGCGCAAAGTGATTATGCAGGCGCCGAAGAACGGTTTCTTCTACGTATTGGACCGCTTGACCGGCGAGTTGCTGTCGGCGGAGCCCTACACACAGGTAACCTGGGCGGATCGCGTTGACCTGGAAACCGGGCGGCCGGTGGAAAACCCCGCGGCGCGTTACGAGCAGGGCGAGGCAGCATTGATCTGGCCGCATCCACTCGGCGGACACAACTGGCACCCGATGAGCTATAGCCCCAACACCGGCCTGGTCTATATCCCGGCGCAGGAAATCGGCATGAACTACTCACGCGACGAACAGTTCAGCTACAGCCCCGGGGGTTGGAACACAGGCGTGGCGTTGGAAGCGGCCGGTATGCCGGACGATGAGGCGGTGCGCGCCGAGTTCGGCAAACTGACCAAGGGCCATGTCAGTGCCTGGGACCCGGTTGCGGGGCGCGAAGTCTGGCGCATTCAGCACGATAACATCTGGAACGGGGGTTTGCTCTCCACCGCGGGTAATCTGCTGTTCCAGGGCAACGCGGAGGGCGAACTAGTCGCCTATCGCGCCACCAATGGGGAGCGCTTGTGGCGCTTCCCGGCGCAAACCGGCATCGTCGCTGCGCCCATCAGTTACCAGGCCGGTGGTGAACAGCTGGTTGCGGTGGCTGCGGGCTGGGGTGGTGCTTTCGCGCTGACCGGTGGCGAGCTGGCCAGTCGCAGTGCGGGTTCCGTCACCAACAGCAGGATACTGGCCTTCCGCCAGGGCGGCACCGCGGCCCTGCCTGCGGTTGCAGCCAGCCGTGATCGCACCCAGGTGCCAGCTTCATCATCGACCGCAGCCGCGCAAGTCTCACTTGCAGTCGAGGCAGCGGCAGATGCCGATGCGATTGAACGCGGCCGGGTGCTGTTCATGCGCAACTGCCATATGTGCCACGGTGACCGCGCGGTATCCGGCAGCAACATCCCCGACCTGCGGCACATGTCCGATGAAACCGTGGCGCAGTTTGGTGCCATTGTGCTCGGCGGCCTGCGACACCAGGGCGGTATGCCCGGCTTTGCAGAGCGCCTGGAGCAGGCGAACGCCGAGGATCTGCTCGCCTACCTGCTCAGCGTGAGGGTGGCCGCAGCAGGCGAGGGCTGATTCAGGTTCACGCTGTGGTTGCTGCTTCCCCGTGAAGCAGTTGGTCAATCAGAGCCCTGCCCGCGGGTGGCAGGGTGGCGTTGCGTAGATAGACGATACCTGGGCGCACCATGATGTCGGTGAAGCCCGGAAAGTCGATTTCCACAAGCTTGGCGCCCACGACGCTGTCACGCAGTATCCGCTCCGGAGCACAGGTGATGAAGTCGGAATGCAGCACGACTTTGCTCAGCAGGCTGAAATCCTCGCAGTAGATACGGCAGGCCCGGGCGATAAAGAGATCCGGGTCTGCCCCGTCCGGCGCATTGTCGCGCAGCCACTCGACCCAGCGCCGCGGTAGTGAGGGCAGGGCGAGAGAATAGCTGGCCAGGTCTTCTGTCCGCACAGAGCCTGTTTTGAGCAGTGGGTGCCCCGGACGGCACGCCGCGATAGAGCGGATAGGTGTCAGGGGCACGATCTCAAGGTCGTCCTGTCCCTCGAATTCGCCGATGTCCGCGACCATAAGGTGCAGCGTCCCGGCGTGCAGTTGTTGCACCAGTCCCGCCCAATTGTCGATAGCGACGCGAATGCTGAGCCCGGGGTGCTCTGACACCAGGCGTGCCACGGCGTCACTTATTGGCCCACGTGCAACAATCGGCCCGCTGCCAACGCGCAGCTCGCCGCGCAGGCTGTCCGACAGTGCATCCAGGCTGTGGTGAATGTCATCCAGTTCGCGCATGATGCGTTGTGCGTGCTCCATCAACACGTCGCAATGCGGGGTTGGGTCCACGCTTTGCGACTTTCGGTCAAAGAGCGAGACCTCCAGCTGCTGCTCCAGGTTCTTGATGCTTTTGGTGAGCGCGGGCTGGGTGATGAACAGGGCGTCTGCCGCTTTGCGAAAACTGCGGTGTTTCGCCAGCATGATGACATGACGGAGTTGCCGGGTATCAATGGGGTGCATCGCGCTGCAGCCTACCGGTCCAGGCCACCCATCAGCATGTACTTGATTTCGAGGTAATCATCCATGCCGTACTTGGAGCCCTCGCGCCCGGAGCCGGACTCTTTGACGCCGCCGAAGGGCGCCATTTCGTTGGAGATCAACCCTTCGTTGATGCCCACAATGCCGTATTCCAGTGCTTCGGCAACCCGCCACACACGGCCGATATCGCGCGTGTAGAAATAGGACGCGAGGCCAAACTCCGTGTCGTTGGCCATCGCTATCGCCTCCGCCTCGGTGTGGAAACGCACTACGGGTGCAACCGGGCCAAAGATCTCATTGCGGAACACGGGCATGTCGCGGGTGACGTCTGTGAGGATGGTGGGCTGGTAAAAACAGCCTCCCAGCGCGTGCTTGCCGCCACCGAGGGCGACCTGCGCCCCGGCGTTGACCGAGGCCTGCACCAGCGCATCGACATCGTCGACGGCCGCGGCATTGACCAGCGGACCGATTTTGACGTTCTCGGCGAAGCCATCGCCTACGGCTAATTCAGCGGTCGCGGCCACCAGCTTGCGCACGAATTCATCGTAAACGCTGTGTTGCACCAACATGCGATTGGAGCAGACGCAGGTCTGGCCCGAGTTGCGGTATTTGGAGGCAATGGCGCCCTCGACCGCGGCATCAATGTCGGCGTCGTCGAAGACGATGAACGGCGCATTGCCGCCGAGCTCCATGGAGGTTTTTTTCATGGTTTCCGCGCACTGGGCCTCCAGCATCTTGCCCACCGGGGTGGAGCCGGTGAAGGTGAGCTTGCGGACGGTGGGATTGCTGGTCAACTCTCCGCCAATGGCAGAGGAGCTGCCCGCGACAATGTTCAGCACACCGGCCGGCACGCCTGCGCGCTCCGCCAGTACCGCCATGGCGAACGCCGAGAGCGGCGTTTCGCTGGCGGGCTTGATGACGATGCTGCAGCCTGCTGCCAACGCCGGCGCAGCCTTGCGGGCAATCATGGCGTTGGGAAAATTCCACGGCGTGATGGCGGCGACGACACCTACGGGTTGTTTGATGCAGACGATGCGACGGTCCGCGCTGGGGCCGGGTATCACATCGCCATCAATGCGCTTGGCTCCCTCGCCAAACCATTCGATAAACGAGGCGCCGTAGGCGACTTCGCCACGCGATTCCGCGAGTATTTTGCCCTGTTCGGCGGTCATGATGGTGGCCAGGTCCTCCTGGTTCTCCAGCATCAGGTCGAACCATTTACGCAGCACGCCCGCGCGGTGTTTGGCAGGCTGTGCTTTCCACCCCTCCATGGCGAGGCTGGCGGCTTCAATGGCGCGCCGTGTTTCAGTGGCTCCCACTTTCGCGACCCGCACCAGCAATTCGCCGTTGGCCGGGTTGCTGACAGGGAAGGTGGCGCCATCATCTGCATCCACCCAGGTACCGCCGATGTAGGCCTGGGTTTGCAGTAGAGTGGGGTCCGACAGTGAAAGGTCCATAGTGTGTTCCTCGTGCGTACAGAGTGTGCATTGCGTTCTGCCCGGTAGTGTAGCGCAGAATGTAGAGGCCGCCCCGGGGGCATAACCACGGGAACACTATAGCGATTCCGGGGCAGTTTTGCGCCGCTGCAGCGCTCAGCATGACCGTCGCCGGCGACCGCTGAGCTTGTGTTTGCGCACCAGCCCGCGCAACTGGTCGTAGCTCAGGCCCAGTGACTCCGCCGTGCGCCGTTGATGATGGCCGTGATCGGCGAGCGCCTGATGCAGCAGGCGCCGTTCAATGGCCTGCATCCGGGCACCGAAATCCGTGATGCCGGGAGTGGCGATTTCGCTCGTCGCCGTTCGAGCGGGTGCTGGTGCGCCCGGAGCAGGTGCCGCTGGCAGGGGCTCAAACGGCGACAGAAACGGGTCGAGCACGATCTCCGCCACGGGCCTCGCTTCGTTACCCCAGCGATGCAGTGAGCGTTCCACCGTGTTTTTAAGCTCCCGCACATTGCCCGGCCAGTCATGTGCCTGCAGGCTGGCCAGCGCCGCCGCGGTAAAGCCTGGAAACAGTGCCCAGCCCAGCTCCTTGCACATGAGCAGGGCAAAATGCTGGGCGAGTTCAGGAATATCCTCCGTGCGCTGACACAGTGCCGGCAAGTGCACCACGTCAAAACTCAGGCGATCCAGCAGATCGGCGCGGAAACGCCCTTCGGCGACCAGCGCACGCAGGTCCGCATGACTGGCTGCCACCACACGTACATCCACCTGCAGCGTCTGCTGACCGCCGAGGCGTTCGAACTCGCCGTATTCCACCAGCCGCAGCAGCTTTTCCTGCACCGGTAGGGGCATGGTGCCCAGTTCATCCAGGAACAGTGTGCCACCGTCTGCCCGCTCAAAACGGCCCTGGCGCAACCGTGTTGCACCGGTAAAGGCGCCGGCCTCATGACCAAACAGCTCGGAGTCGAGCAGGGTGTCTGACAAAGCGGCGCAATTCACCTTCACGAAGGGCGCCGCCCAGCGCGCTGAGAGGAAGTGCAGCCGTTCAGCGGCCAGCTCCTTGCCGGTGCCCCGGTCGCCGCGCACAAGCACTGGCCGGTTGATACCCGCCAGTTGCGAAATGTGATCAAGCGCATGGGCCAATGCGCCTGAACTGCCAATAATGCCCTCGCCTGATGCCATGGGTTATAAAGACCTTTAAATAAGGTTAATTAAACCTATAAAAGGTGAAATTAGCTCATAAATCAATAGCTGGCAGCGCGGTTTTTCCGTGATAGAGAACAATTTCCAGTTAAAACAGTCGGTTAGGCGATGTGGCACGCTTCCTGTATTGATAGCCGTGGAAACGCCAGTCACGGCATTCGGCAAACGGGCACGACCCGGGGAGAACACACATGGGCATTTTTTCGCGGATGAGCGACATCATTAACTCCAACCTCAACGCCTTGCTGGATCAGGCGGAGGACCCGCAGAAGATGATCCGCCTGATCATTCAGGAAATGGAGGACACCCTGGTGGAGGTGCGCAGTTCCTCCGCGCGGGTACTGGCGGACCGCAAGGCGGCGGCGCGCCGCTTGCAGCAGGTGCAGGCAGAAGCGGAGGCCTGGGAGCGCAAGGCCAAGCTGGCGGTGAACAAGGGGCGCGAAGATCTTGCGCGCGCCGCGCTGCAGGAAAAGCATGCCATTGAAGACGAAGTCGCGGTGGTGGAAGCCGAGTTGCGTGCCACCGATGAGCACATCGCCCAGCTCAGCACCGAGATCGGCCAGTTGCAGCAGAAGCTCTCCGACGCCAGGGCACGTCAGCAGGCGCTGCTCATGCGCAGCCAGACTGTCGAGTCGCGTATCAAGGTCAAGCGCCAGATGCACCGTGAAGCCCTGGACACCGCCTTCCAGCGTTTCGAGCATTTCGAGCGGCGTATCGATAACCTCGAGAGCCAGCTGGAACTGCTTGATGTGGGCCGGGACGTTGCCCCCGACCTCGCGGCTGAAATCGCATCGCTGGAAGAGGACGAGCGCATCAGCGATGAATTGCAGCGCCTGAAAGCGGAAATGTCCGGCGGCACAGAGCCCAAGGCGTGATGCCTGCTATGATCGCCCTTGTCGGCTTCGCCGGGTTCCCTACACAGTTCGAGGATACCGCCCATGCAGTTCTGGCAATTCATGTTCGTGCCAACCATTCTATTTCTGGTCATCGTGGCCCCCATTTGGATCACCATGCACTATCGCAGCGTTAACCGCTCTTCGCAGAGCCTGAATGCGGCGGACCGGCAGGACCTGGAAGATCTGCTGGCCACGGTTGACCGGCTCACCGAGCGTATTGGCGCCCTGGAAACGATTCTGGATGCAGACCACAGCACCTGGCGCGAGCAGTCTGGCCGCCAGCCGCGTAAGGAGGAGTACAACAATGAGTGACAATTATCAGCGCAATCGCAATCCTCACGGGCCCGACTGGCGCTCGGCAGAGCGGGGATTCCGGCAGCGGCGCGAAGCTGGCTGGGGGATGAACCTGTATCGCAGTAACCGCAGCCGCCGTATAGCCGGCGTGTGTGCCGGCCTGGCGGAGTATTTTGACGTGGCGCACTGGGTGGTGCGTTTGCTGTGGGTCGCGGCGGTGTTGTTTACCGGCACCCTGGCGCTCTGGGCCTACCTGGGAGCATGGTTGCTGCTCGCCCCCCGACCGCAGCAGCGAGGCAGGGCGGCAGGTAGCGCGGGTGGCCCTGGTGACGACCCTGAGCCGGCGGTGGATATGGAGTACGACGAGCGGCATCACGACTACCGCCCGCGCAAGGTCTTCCGCTACAGTGAGCCAGGCCCCGTGCGCTTGCGCCGTGCCCGCGAACGTCTGGACGCCGCCCTGCGCCGTGTTGAGGCAATGGAAAGCTATGTGACCTCCAGGCAGTACGAGCTCGACCGGGAAATATCGCGCCTCTAGGTCGCCCTTGCCGGGGCTTCCCCCGCCCCGGAGGGATACGCTATCCTGCCTCCGGTAATTCTTTTTACGCAAGTAGTCCCGCTCGTGGGCGCTGGCGAGAGGTGGGTGGCATGACGGCAATGGAAACCTTTGACGGCGGCGCTCCGCTGGTACTTGAGCCGGTGGTGCCACCACCGCACGCCCTGCTGGCGCTTACCGAGGCACACCGCGCCGCAATGGAAGCGGTGACCCTGGGCCTCAGTCGCCGCTTGCTGGATAAAGCGCCGCGCGGCGATGGTCACCCGGTGATGGTGCTGCCCGGGTTTCTCGGGGCCGATGGTTACAACGCCGGTTTTCGCCGCTACCTCACGAAACTGGGTTACGCCGTGCACGGCTGGGGCCTCGGCCGCAACCTGGGCCCGCGTGAAGGGGTGCTGGAAAGCCTTGAGGAGCGCATAACCTTTCTCGCCGAGCGGTATGACGGCCCCATTTCCCTCATTGGCCACAGTCTCGGCGGCATATTTGCACGTGAACTGGCGCGCGCCTTTCCCGAGCGGGTGCGGCAGGTGATTTCCCTCGGCAGCCCTTTCGGAGAGGGGCGCATGATCGCCTCCTATCCTGCGCGCCTGTTCAGTGCCCTCAATCCACCGGAGGACCTGCCGATTGACCAAGGTATCCTGCATGTCGCACCCCCTGTACCCACCACGGCAATATACAGTCGCGGAGACGGGGTGGTGAACTGGCAGACGACGTTGCAGCGCGCCGGGCATGCCCTCACGCAGAACATCGAGGTGCGCGGCAGCCACTGCGGCATGACCTTCAACCCGGCTATCTGGTATCTGGTGGCCGATCGTCTGTCACAGCCGGTCGACGGCTGGAAGCCTTTCGAACGCCGCAGCTGGACCAGCCTGCTGTATCCCGCCCCCGCGCACTGACGCCGCAATTACGCCGAGGCGAGTGCCTCGGCGTGGAAGGCGATATGTTCACCGATAAATGAAGCGATGAAGTAGTAGCTGTGGTCGTAGCCTGGCTGGCGACGAATCGTTGCCTTGAAACCGCGGTCAGCGCAGGCCGCCTCCAGCAGTGAGGTTTTCAGCTGCGGTTCGAGGAAGTTGTCTGCCTCGCCCTGATCGACCAGCATTGGCAGTTGTGGCGCGCCGGCGCGAATCAGAGCGCAGCTGTCGTACTGCGCCCAGCTGTCGCGTTCCGGTCCGAGGTAGTGACTGAAGGCTTTTTCTCCCCAGGGGCACTGTGTGGGCGCCACAATGGGGGCAAAAGCCGACACCGAGGCAAAGCGCCCAGGGTTGCGCAGCGCCAGCACCAGCGCGCCGTGGCCGCCCATGGAATGGCCGGCAATCGCGCAGCGTTCAGCCTGCACGGGGAAGTTCGCCGCCACCAGCGCCGGCAGTTCCCGGTCAACATAGTCGTACATCTGGTAGTGCTGCTGCCATGGGGCCTGCGTGGCATTGACGTAGAACCCGGCGCCCAGGCCGAAATCCCAGGCACCCTCCGGGTCATCCGGCACGTCGTCGCCGCGCGGGCTGGTATCGGGGCAGACGATGGCCAGCCCATGCTCTGCCGCGTAGCGCTGGGCACCGGCCTTGTGGATGAAGTTCTCATCCGTGCAGGTGAGGCCGGATAACCAGTAGAGCACCGGCACCGGGCCGTGCTCGGCCTGAGGCGGCAGGTAAAGGGCACCCTGCATGCGACAGGCAAGGGTTGCCGACTGATGCTCAAAGCGCAACTGGCGACCCTCAAAGGTGCGGTGTTCGGCAATAATCTCCACTGTTGTCTCTCCGTCCTCAGTAAATCACGACCGAGCGGATGCTTTCACCGCCGTGCATCAGGTCGAAGCCGCGGTTGATGTCGTCCAGCGGCATGGTGTGGGTGATCAGGTCGTCGATGTTGATCTTGCCGTCCATGTACCAGTCAACGATTTGCGGCACATCCGTACGGCCGCGCGCGCCACCAAAGGCAACGCCGTGCCAGGAGCGGCCGGTCACCAGCTGGAAGGGCCGCGTGGCGATCTCCTTGCCCGCGCCGGCAACACCGATGATATAGGACTCACCCCAACCCTTGTGACAGCACTCCAGCGCCTGACGCATGACGTCGACATTGCCGATGCACTCGAAACTGTAGTCGGCGCCGCCGCCAGTGAGTTCGACAATGGCCTCCACCACGTTGGGGACCTGTTTCGGGTTGATGAAGTCGGTCATGCCGAACTTGCGTCCCAGTGCTTCGCGCTCCGGGTTGAGG
This sequence comes from Haliea salexigens DSM 19537, assembly GCF_000423125.1. GTDB lineage: Bacteria > Pseudomonadota > Gammaproteobacteria > Pseudomonadales > Halieaceae > Haliea > Haliea salexigens. The sequence goes on along the minus strand of NZ_AUHJ01000001.1, from coordinate 272,754 downwards.
TCCACGCCGATGATGCGATTGGCACCTACCAGGCGTGCACCCTGTAGAACGTTCAGGCCAATGCCGCCCAGGCCGAACACCACCACATTGCTTCCGGGCTCGACTTTGGCGCGATAGACCACGGCACCAACGCCGGTGGTGACACCGCAGCCGATGTAGCAAATTTTGTCGAAGGGGGCATCTTCGCGCACCTTGGCGACAGCGATTTCAGGCATGACGCTGAAGTTGGAAAAGGTGGAGCAGCCCATGTAATGCAGCAGGGGCTTGCCGTCTAGCGAAAAGCGGCTGTTGCCATCGGGCATTACCCCGCGGCCCTGGGTTTCCCGAATCGCCTGGCAGAGGTTGGTTTTCGGATGCAGGCAGAAATTGCATTCCCGGCACTCGGGGGTGTAGAGCGGGATAACGTGGTCGCCCGGCTTTACCGATTTCACACCGGCACCCACCTCACGCACAATACCGGCGCCTTCGTGGCCAAGAATGGCAGGGAATGCGCCTTCGGGGTCATCACCGGACAGCGTGAAAGCATCGGTGTGGCAGATGCCGGTGGCCATCATTTCCACCAGTACTTCGCCCGCTTGCGGGCCCTCCAGGTCGACGTCAATCACTTCCAATGGTTTGCCAGCGGCAAAGGCAACGGCGGCACGGGTTTTCATCGGCAACTCCCTGTGTAAATGCAGGCTGCCATGGTAAGTCGCAGTGCAGAGCAGGACAAGCGCGCGGTTTTACATTAGGCTGGCGCCACCACGGCGAAGCCGCTTTGAGGCGATGGTTGGGAGGCGTAATACAGCATGCAGGAAAGGTTGGAATCGTTCGGCGGCCGGGGCGACGCACTGGTTTTTGCACACGCCAATGGTTATCCCCCGGGCAGCTACCAGAGCCTGCTGGCACCGCTCGCCGAACACTTCACCGTGCACGGCTACCGTCACCGGCCGCTGTGGTCGCGTGAACCGGCCCCCGTGCGCGCCAACTGGCGGCTGTTTGCCGATGACCTCATTCACACACTGGAGACCTGTTTCACGGAGCCGGTGTGGATGATGGGACACTCTCTGGGTGGCGTGGTGGCCATGTTGGCGGCGCGCAAGCGCCCGCAGCTGTTCCGTGGCCTGGTGCTGCTGGACCCCGTATTCATGCCCACACGCCTGGCCCTGGGGCTGAACCTGACGCCCCCGGGCCGCCTGCGGAAAATTCCCATGGTGCGCCGCGCGCTGGGCCGTCCCGACCGTTTCCCCAGTGTGGAGCAGGCCTACGCGTTCCACCGCGAAAAACGTGCCTACAGCGGCTTGTCCGACGAGGTACTGTGGCACTACATGCGCGCCGGGGTACGCGAAGCGCCAGAGGGTGATTGGGAACTTGCCTACTCCCCGGCATGGGAGGCCGCCGTCTATTCCTCGCTGCCGCTGGTGTGGCTGCGGCTGTTGCGCCTGCGCCTGCCCACACTGGGCTTGCGCGGCGAACACTCGGACATTCTGTCCGCCGCCGGGCTGCAGCGCTGGGCATGCCTGCAACCGCAGGCAGAGCTGCACAGCGTGCCGGGGGGGCACCTGTTTCCGCTGGAACATCCTGAGCCCACCGCGCAGCGAGTGCTGGATTTTCTCGCGCGGCATCCCGGCTGATGCTGCACCGTATCTGGCTCGGGTTTTTCCTGCTCGCCTTCCTGGCTGCGCTGGTGCAATGGCTGGTGGCTGGCGATGCGGCCGTGTTCCAGCGCATGGTTTCCAGCCTGTTCGACATGGCGGGATTGGCGGTGGAACTGGCTATCGGGCTGATCGGCCTGATGGCGTTCTGGCTGGGCGTGGTCGCCGTGGGTGAGGCATCCGGCCTGGTCGATCGTCTGGCGCGTTTGCTCTCGCCGCTGTTCACGCGGCTGATGCCGGAGGTGCCACGCGGTCACCCGGCCATTTCTTCCATGACGCTCAACCTCTCGGCGAATATTCTGGGGCTGGACAACGCCGCCACGCCCCTGGGTATCAAGGCTATGAAAGACCTGCAAACCCTGAACCCACAGCCCGATGTGGCGACGAACGCGCAGATACTGTTTCTGGTGCTTAATACCTCTTCGGTAACACTGTTCCCGGTGACTATTCTGCTCTACCGGGCGCAGATGGGTGCGGCAGACCCCGCCGCGGTGTTCATTCCCATTCTGATAGCGACCAGCTGCTCAACGCTGGCCGGGTTGCTGGTCACCGCCTGGGTGCAACGTATTCGCCTGCGCGACACCGTCGTATTGGGATTTCTGGGTGGTGCTTTCGCTGTGCTGCTGGCGTTGGTGGGCTGGTTCTCGACGCTCGGTGCCGAGGAGTTACAGCGCCAGTCCAGCCTTGTCAGCAACCTGCTGATCGTGAGCCTGATTGTTCTTTTTCTGGTGGTTGCGCATCGGCGAGCCGTCAACGTTTATGACACGTTTATCGAGGGTGCCAAGCAGGGCTTCGAGGCGGCAATCGGCATTATTCCCTACCTGCTGGCCATGCTGGTGGCAATCGGCGTGTTCCGCGCCAGCGGTGCCCTCGACCAGGTGCTGACGCTGCTGCGGAGTGGGGTGGACGCCCTGGGCATGGATACGTTGTGGGTAGATGCGATGCCAACGGCCTTGATGAAGCCCCTGTCCGGCTCCGGGGCGCGCGCCATGATGATCGATACCATGAACACCTTCGGCGTCGATTCATTCCAGGGGCGCCTGGCCGCCACACTGCAGGGCTCCACTGAAACCACGTTCTATACCCTGGCGGTCTACTTTGGTGCGGTGGGCATCCGTCGCGCGCGTCACGCACTGGGCTGCGGGCTCGCCGCGGACGCCGCGGGCATTGTGGCTGCAATTGTTGTGGCCTACTGGTTCTACGCCTGAACGGCTGTCATAAAAGTTTCATCAACAGCGTCCACAAAGCGGCTTTACTGCGCTTGCGGGCGCGCTAGACTGGCACCTTTTTATTGAGGCTGCCTGCGGGCAGGTGACGAAATGGCGGACCCCCACAATTCCCTGCAGAGACGGCTGGCGGACCTCGACGAGAATCTGTTCATTCCGCGGGAAATCAGCTGGCTGTCCTTTAATGCGCGGGTGTTGCAGGAAGCGGCTGATGAAACCGTGCCGGTCATCGAGCGGCTGCGCTACCTGGGTATTTTCTCCAACAACATGGATGAATTTTTCCGTGTGCGCGTGGCGGAGGTGCGCCGGCTGATAACCGTTTCCGATGCCGCCTCCAAACAGCGCGCCAAGGATCTGCTCGCGGCCATCGTCAAGCGGGTGGTGGAACTGCAGAAGCACTTCGAAAAAACCTACAACGTGGTGTTGCGCGATTTGCGGGCACGCCAGATCTACATGGTCAACGAGCGCCAGCTGGACGCGGGGCAGGCGGCGTTTGTGCAGGCCTATTTCACGCGCACGGTGTTGCCCGAGCTGGAGCCCATTTTGTTGCGCGATGGGCAGGCGATCCCGGCACTGAACGATGAGTCCATCTATCTGGCGCTGGATATACGTTCGGGTGAGGACTACAACTACGCGGTAGTGGAAGTGCCCACGGACCGGCTGGACCGCTTCGTGCAGATACCCAAGCGCAAGGGGCGTGCGGGCAAGGTGTTTATCGCGCTCGACAACGTGATCCGCTTCTGCCTGCCGCAGATGTTTCGCGGCGTGTTCCACATCGACGAAACGGCGGCCTACTGCTTTAAGTTTTCGCGCGATGCCGAGCTGGAGATCGACCCCGGTATCACCGAGAGCCTGATCGACAAAATGGAGACCAGCCTCAAACAACGGCGCAAGGCAGAGGCGGTGCGCTTTGTCTACGACGCCGCCATGCCACAGCGTTTGCTGGATTATCTCTGCTCGCGCTTCGGGTTTGGTAAATACGACAGCCTGATTCCAGGCGGGCGTTACCACAATTCCAAGGATTTCATGTCCTTTCCCAACGTTGGGCCGAAGTATCTGGAATTCCGCCCCCTGCCGCCCATTCGCCTGCCGCGCCTGGACGAGCCGGGCAGCCTGTTCGACAATATTCGCGAACGGGACGTGTTCCTTTACTACCCTTACCACCCATTCGACTACATTATCGATTTGCTCAAGACGGCCGCACTGGACCCCACCGTGTCGACCATCAAGATCTGTTTGTACCGGGTTGCCAAGGTCTCCCGCGTAATTGATGCACTGGTCAATGCCGTGCAGAACGGCAAGCGCGTACTCGCCGTGGTGGAGCTGGCGGCACGCTTTGACGAAGCTGCGAATATCAGCTGGGCACAGCGTTTGACTGAGAACGGTATCGATGTGATTTTCGGCATCCCGGGCCTCAAGGTGCACAGCAAGCTGCTACTCATTGAGCGCCGTGAAGAGGGCCAGGTGCGCTACTACAGTCATATCGGCACGGGCAACTTCAACGAGAAGACCGCCCGCCTTTACACCGACTTCACCCTGCTGACCTACGACCAGAATATCGGCCGCGACATCTACGATGTGTTTGACTTCCTGCAGTTCACCTACAAGCGCCCGCGCTACCGAACCCTGTTGGTGTCGCCACACAGTACGCGGCCTGGTCTCATGCATCTTATAGAGCAGGAAATTGCCAACGCACGTGCCGGTTACCGCGCAGAGATGACGCTCAAGTGCAATAACCTGGTCGACAACCAGTTGGTGATGAAACTGTATGAGGCGTCCGATGCGGGCGTAACGATCAAGCTGATTATTCGCGGCATGTGCTCACTGCTGCCGGGTGTGCGTGGGATTTCCGAGAACATCGAGGCGATCAGCATTGTCGACCGTTTCCTGGAGCACCCTCGTGCCTACGTGTTCTACAACCGTGGCAATCCTCGCTACCTGCTGGGCTCCGCCGACCTCATGACGCGCAATCTCGACTACCGGGTTGAGGTGCTGTGCCCCATCCGCGATCCGGCGGCACAGCGGGTATTGCAGGATATTCTCGATCAGCAGTGGCACGACAACGTCAAGGCGCGCATCATCGACCAGCATCAGGTGAACGATTATGTGCCGCGGCGCGCAAAAGGCGCCATGATCCGCTCACAGGAGTCGATACACCGCTACCTTTCGGGTGGCAAGTTGCCGCGCTATCCTAAAACCCCGGCGGCGGTAACCAAGCCGCAGCGGCGGCGCAAGCGACACTAAAGCTGCCCTGGAGTAGAGAAATCTTCCATGTGTTAAGTTTTCTCTAAGTTTCGTACCTCACACTGCCTTTCATCGAGAGCATTGTGAGGTAGGCCCGTGACAGCTTCTCTGCATAACGCCCTGGGCGGCGGCACACTGACAGTACTGCAGGCCACCGCGCCGGTGACGGAACCCTTCGTGCTGAATGCTTGTGAGGGGCTTGATCCCCGGCGTGAGCGTATCGAGCGTTATATTTCCAGTGTGTTCCAGGCAGCCTGGGATGCGCGCGTGTTGTCGTTTCTGCCCCTGCTTTGCAGCCTGGAGCAGAAGGGAACCCTGCTTGCCGCACTCGGTCTGCGCAGCGGCAACCACGGCGCTCTGTTTTGCGAGCAGTACCTGGATGTGCCAGTCACCGCTGCTGTGGATGCGCTGCACGGCGGTGCCAGTTGTCGCGGCGATATTCTGGAGCTGGGCAATCTGGCCGCCTCTGCGCCGGGGCAGGGCGCTGTACTGTATTTACTGGTAACGGCTGCAATTCATGAGGCCGGCATCCGCTATCTGGCTTTCGCTGCCAATCGTGCGGTGCGGCTGTCTATCCGTCGCAGCGGTTTTACGCCGCAGGCCGTGGCGCCGGCCCGACCGGAGCGTCTGGGTAGCGCGGCGCAAGACTGGGGTCGCTATTACGAGGGTGACCCGCAGGTGATGATCGGCGATATGCTGCTCACCCACCAGCAGGCTTGCGCGCGTCCGGCGATGGCCGCTGAGCTTGAGCGCCATGCGGCCATGATATCGGCCCTTGCCTCCACTATCCGGAACCACGCCGGGTGAACGTACTCACTGCAGCACTGGCGCACCGCGCGGCGCAGCAGCCACAGTCCACCGTGCTGGATGACGGGCGTGAGACGGTGAGCGCCGCGGCGCTCTGGCATGACGTGGAGCAATTGGCGGGGGCGTTACGTGCGCAGGGTGTCCGGCGGCTCGCGCTGCTGGCAGACAATGCGCCCAACTGGGTTCGCGTTGATCTGGCTGCACAAGTGGCGGGTGTTTGCCTGGTGCCGGTGCCGACATTTTTCAGTCCCAGCCAGCGTGCGCATGTGTTGGAGGCGTCCGGCGCGGAGGCGATTGTGGTCAGTGCCGGGCTACGTGACGCACTACGTGACGCACTGTCGGGGGTAGCCATAGCAAGCCGTCACGAAGCCCTGTTCACCGGGTTGACTATGGCACCGCTTGCCACGAGCGCCGGTGGCGCGATTCCGCCAGGTACGGCGAAAATCACCTTCACCTCCGGCTCCACCGGTAGCCCCAAGGGGGTTTGTCTCTCGACGCAACAGTGCTTGCGTGTGGCGCAGTCGCTGCAGGCTGCTGTTGGGCTTTCAGCCCCTCGCCACTTGTCGATCCTGCCGCTGAGCACGCTGTTGGAGAATATTGCCGGCGTTTATATGCCGTTGCTCGCGGGTGGCAGCGTCATCCTGCCTGCGCCCACGGAGTTGGGGTTGGCGGGCAGTTCGGGTGTCGATGCACAGCGACTGCTGTCAGCAATATCGCGCTGGAACCCGCACACGCTGATTGTGATTCCACAATTGCTTACGCTGTTTGACCGGGCCTTGCGGGCCGGCTGGCAGCCTCCGCCTGCACTGGCTTTTGTCGCCGTGGGCGGTGCCCGGGTGGCGCCCGAACTGCTGCATCGGGTGCGCGAGGGTGGGCTGCCGGTGTACGAGGGCTATGGATTATCTGAATGTGCCTCAGTGGTCAGCCTCAACACACCGGCTGCGGACCACGCGGGAAGCAGTGGTCGCGTCCTGCCGCATGTAAAGGTCAGCGTGCGAGACGGTGAAATCATGGTCGACGGTAATCGCTTTCTGGGTTATCTGGGCGACCCTGCGAGCTGGGAGTCAGGGCCGGTGGCAACGGGTGACCTCGGCCAGCTGGATGCCCGGGGCTTCCTGACGGTATCCGGTCGGCGCAAACACCTGCTGATCAGCAGCTATGGACGTAATATTTCCCCGGAATGGGTGGAAAGCGAGCTGCTTGCCGACGGTTGTCTGTTGCAGGCCGTGGTACTGGGTGACGCTCGTCCGTATTGCGTGGCTCTCGTTTACCCTGCGCGCCAGGACATCAGTAACGCCCAGATCAACGCAAGTATCGAGGCGGCGAATGCAGCGCTACCGGACTACGCCCGCGTGCAGGACTGGATCCGCCTGGCATCCCCCTTGTCTGCGGACAACGGATTGCTTACGGAAAATGGGCGGCCCCGTCGGGCACGCATTGCGGAGCACTTTGCGGCGCGCCTTGCCCAGTGTTATTTACCCGAAAAGGAGTGCTTGGCACCATGAACACATCAGGCAATGGTTTCTTCCAAACCCTGCAGGACAGCACCAGGGATGAGCGGGAGGCGCTTGTTGCCACCCCGCTAGTACAGGATGCACTGGGGGGGCAATTGACCACGGAGCGCTATGTCGCATTTCTGGTACAGGCCTACCATCATGTACGCCACACGGTGCCCCTGCTGATGGCTGCCGGCTCGCGCATGCCGTCGGAGAAGGAGTGGTTGCGCACGGCGCTCGCCGAGTACGTCGAAGAAGAGATTGGCCACCAGGAGTGGATTCTCAACGACATCGAAGCCTGTGGCTACGACCGCGACCGCGCCCGCCTGAGCACGCCCAACCGTGCCACAGAATTGATGGTAGCTTACGCCTACCACGTGATTGATAGAGTCAATCCGGTGGGATTCTTCGGCATGGTCCACGTACTTGAGGGTACATCCATTCGTGTCGCCGACAGCGCCGCGGATGCTATCGCAGCGTCGACCGGCCTGCCGCGCAAGGCGTTCAGCTATCTGGGCTCCCATGGTGCGCTGGATATCGAGCACGTACAGTTCTTCGAAAACCTGATGAATCGCATTGAGCCGCCTGAAGACCAGCGACAGATCCTGCACTGTGCCAGAATTTTCTATCATCTTTACGCGGACGTGTTCCGCAGCGTCAGCGCCGATCAGGCACAGCGTCTGGCGGCGTAGGGGGCGCTATGAGTGTTGCAGGTAAACGTATTGTGCTCACGGGAGCGGCGGGTGGTATCGGCCAGGCATCGGCACGGGCGCTGGCACAGGCGGGCGCTGCGCTGGTCCTGGTGTCACGCAATGGCGAGGTGCTGGAAGACTTCAGCAAGACGCTTCCCGGTGAAGGACATCGCATCGTGGTGGCCGACCTCGCCAGCGACGAGGGCCGCGCAGCCGTGATCGCGGCAGGGCAGGAAGCGGACGGGCTGATCAATAATGCCGGGGTGAATCATTTCGGTTTGTTTGCCGAGCAGACTGAGGCCCAGTGGAGTCAGACGCTGGAACTGAACCTGATGGTGCCGATGCTTCTGGTGCAGGGCTTATTGCCCGTTCTGCAGGTGCGCGGTGGCTGGGTCGTCAATGTCGGTTCCGCATTCGGTAGCATCGGTTTTCCGGGATACGCGGCGTACAGCGCCAGCAAGTTCGGCCTGCGCGGGCTCACCGAGGCACTGCGTCGGGAGCTGTCCGGCACTGGAGTCACCCTGCATTACCTGGCACCCAGAGCCACGGCAACGGAGATGAATGCCGGGCCCACGGCCGCGATGAACGCGGAGCTGGGTACTGCGGTAGATGAACCGGAGCGCGTAGCCAGGGAATTATTGGCGCTCTTGCACTCGGGCCGTGGCCTGCGCTTCGTCGGTTGGCCGGAGCGCTTTTTCATCAAACTCAATGGCCTGTTTCCTTCTCTGGTAGAGAAATCACTGGTGAAACAGTTGCCGGTGATTCGGCGCCATGCGCTGGCTGGCAAGGCAGCCGGCGAGTAGACTAAGTCCATGCGTATCCTTCTGGTTGAAGACGACAGATCACTCGCGGCGGGCCTGCAGGCGGCGTTAAGCCGTGAAGGTTTTGCCGTGAATCATGTCGCTTGCGGAGCCCACGCCCTGGCTGCAGTCCGTGCCGAGCCGCCCGACATGGTAGTGCTTGATCTCGGCCTCCCCGACATGGACGGCTTGCAGGTACTGAGCGCGCTGCGCGAAACCAATCGCAGCCTGCCAGTGTTGTTGTTGACCGCGCGCGACGGTGCCGAGGATAAAGTGCGCGGACTGGATCGCGGCGCTGATGACTACATGGCCAAGCCGTTTGACGTAAAGGAGCTCGCCGCCCGCTTGCGGGTGATTGAGCGACGCCTGTCCAGCGCTGCTTCCAACAGCTGCCTCACGGTTGGCGCTGTTGCGCTCGATACGGCTGCGCATACGGTATTGATCGGCGTACAACCGGTTGACCTGCCGCGCCGCGAGTACATGCTGCTTAAAGCGCTGATGGAAAGTGTGGGCAAAGTGCTGACTCGTGAAGCGCTGGAGGGGCGTCTGTACAGTTGGGGCGAAGAAGTCAGCAGCAACGCACTGGAGGTGCATATCCACCACTTGCGCAAGAAGCTCCCGGACGACTTTATCAAGACCGTACGGGGTATTGGTTACACCGTGCCACGGCAATGAATTCCATTCGTCGTTCGCTGGTTACCATGCTGGTTGCGGCGTTCACGCTGGTGTCGTTCGTCGCGGCGCTGAATGGCTATCGCGCGAGTATGGACAAGGCGGAAGCTCTGCTGGATGCGCAGCTGCAATATTCAGCGGAAATTCTCGTTGGCCTGGGTGCCAGTGAAAGCAGCGGGCAAACGTTGGGTGGCGGCGTGGAGGGGTTTGTTTTCCAGATATGGGACGGTGAACACCCCGTGTTGCGCTCGGCTGCGGCACCGGAGTCGCCTGTTACTGCGTTCGAGGAGGGCTATCGCTATGCCAATTTCGACGGCTTTCGCTGGCGCACCCTGACCGTCTCGATGGGCGGGCAGCGCTGGGGAATGGTGGCAGAGCGCGCGGATGTTCGCCACACCCTGGCGGAGAGCGTTGTGCTGGAGTCGGTCATCCCCCTGCTGCTCTGGCTGCCGGTTGCGGCACTGCTGATCTGGGTGCTGGTGGGTTGGGGCCTTGCACCTCTGCGCGAACTCAGTGCGCAGATCAATCGCAAGGCGAGTGATGATCTGGCGCCCCTGGATTACGCGGATCCGCCGACCGAGCTGCAGCAGGTTATCAGCTCTACCAATGGGCTTCTGCTGCGCCTGGCAGCTGCACTGCAGCGGGAAAAACATTTCGCTTCCCATGCGGCGCATGAATTGCGCACGCCCATCAGCGCGCTGAAGATTCATCTGCACAATCTGGAAAGCGAGGTTCCCGCGGGAAGCAGTGCCCTGCAGCACGCCAACGAGGGCATCGAACGCATGCATCACCTGGTCGAACAGCTGCTGGACCTTGCACGCACACAGCCGGAATTGATCACGGCGAACTTTCACACCACCGACCTGCACACATTGGCACAGCGGGTAACGGCAGAATTGTGGCCGGCATTCGAGGCACGGCAGCAGTCGCTCTCCCTGCAGGGTGAGCCTGCGACGATGCAGGGTGATGAAACAATGCTTGCCATTCTCATACGCAACCTGCTCGATAACGCGCGTAAATATACCCCGGCGGGTGGTGAAATTACGGTATTTGCTGGCTACCGCGATGGCACGCCAACACTTGAAGTGGCCGATAGCGGCCCCGGGATCCCATCCAGCGAGCGGCAGCGTGTGTTTGAGCGTTTTTACCGGGTGGGTGCACGAGCAGGCGAAGACGTATCAGGCGCCGGGCTTGGGCTGGCCATCACCCAGCATATTGTGCAGTTGCACGGTGCGCAGGTGCAGCTCGCGGATAGCCCGCTGGGCAGCGGCCTGGCGGTTGTTGTGCGCTTTCCCAATACCGCGGTATCCGTGTGAGTAGCTTCTGCCGATACCTGTCAGTGACCTTGTGTCTGCTGGTGGTCAATGCGGCGCAGGCAGCAACGCCGGTTATTGAGTTGGAGATACGCGATCATCTTTTCATTCCGGAGGAAATCAGTATTCCGGCCAATACCAAAGTCAAGCTCGTGGTGTACAACCGCGACGCGACCCCTGAGGAGTTCGAGAGTTACGAGCTCAATCGCGAAAAAGTCATTCTCGGCGGCAACAAGGCCAATATTTTCATCGGGCCCCTCGCTCCTGGTGTCTACCCGTTTTTTGGCGAGTTCAACCCGCGCACGGCGCAGGGCAGGGTGGTGGTTGAATGAGGCGTCATCGTGTTTCTTAATTCGGTGGTGATCGTATTGCGGGAGGTGCTCGAGGCAGCGGTACTGGTCAGTGCACTGTTGGCGCTGGCGCGTACGGTACATTTGGGACAGCGCTGGCTCTGGTTGGCGCTGCCACTGGCGGCTATTGGTGTGGCGCTGTATGCCTCGTTTCTGGCGGTGATTACCGATGCCCTGGACGGTGCTGGCCAGGAAGTGCTCAACGCCAGTCTGCAAGCCGGCGTGTACCTGCTGTTGCTGCCTATTCTTGTGCTCGCTTGCAGCGCTGAGGGGCGACGGCAATGGCTGACCTTGTTGATGACCCTGGCAATCACCTGCGCCATTGTGCGCGAATGCGCCGAGATTCATATCTATGTGCGGGCCTTTGCTGCACTCGGCGAGCACGCCGCTGCCGTGTGGGCAGGTAGTGCGCTGGGCATGGGGATCGGTATCAGCGCTGGCGTGTTGGTCTACGGTGCCCTGCGAGCCGTGCCCCAGCGCTGGGCGCTGCCGGCCTGCTGCGCCACGCTGGCACTGATTGGCGCGGGGATGATCATGCAGGCCACGATGTTGCTGGAGCAAGTCGATTGGCTGCCCGACCAGGCCCCGCTGTGGGACAGCTCGACACTGCTCAGTGAACAGTCGTTTGTGGGCGAATTGCTTTACGCGGTACTGGGGTACGAAGCGACCCCCGGTCCGCTGCAGGTGAGCCTTTACGTGGGCTGTCTGCTGCTGGCGGGTATTGCGCTGTGGTGGGGCAGTACGGGGAGGGCGAAACATGCAGTTCTGGATTAACCGCTGGGGAATATCCCTGGTGATGGGCATTTCGTTGTCTGCCGGGGTGCTGGCGGATGGCAGCGTTGTGGACAAAGTGTATCACCCCTACGTAGAGCAGCTTGAGTGGGAGCTGGAGTGGCGCGCGGTGCAGGCGTACAACGCACCGTCCAGCGTCGAAGCCCGTCAGTCGACACATCGCGTGGGCCTGGGTCGGGCGGTGTCGGAATTTCTGTTTGCCGAGGCTTACCTGATAGGGCGCGAAGGCAGTGATAGTGCCTTCAGCGTTGACGCCTGGGAGTTGGAGGCGCTGTGGCAACTCTCGGAGCAGGGTGAATTCCTGCTCGATTACGGCGTGCTGTTCGAACTGGAAAAATACCGGCACGAAGAAATCTGGGAGTACGCGACCACACTGTTATTGGAGCGCGAACTGGGGCGCTTCAGCGCAACCGCCAATCTTGGTGTGATCTACGAATGGGGTGACGATATCGAAGACGAGTTCGAAACCGCCGCCGCATTGCAGGCGCGCTACCGGCATTCCCCGTTGCTCGAGCCGGCGCTTGAGTTGTACCTGGGCGAGGATACCCGGGCACTCGGCCCGATGCTGCAGGGCATGGCCCGTTTGGGCAGCCGTCAAGCGCTGCGTTGGGAAGCGGGCGTGGTGTGGGGACTGGATGCCACCACGGCAGACTACACACTGCGCGGGGTACTGGAATACGAGTTCTGAGCCAGCAGCGGCAACTGTTGCAGCAGGGCCTGGGAAACAAAGTAGAGCATGAAGTTGGCGTAGGCGATGCCCGGGTAGTAACCACTGCCGTAGAGCCAGAAGTGGCCGATCAGGCCATCGGCTGCTGTGGCCAATGCCGCACCAAGCGCCACCCAGCGGCCGCTGCTGCCAAACGCCAGCCAGATCCAAAGCGCACAGGGCAGCATGAGTGCAATCAGGACTGAATAGGCGCCAGTCAGCCAGGCGATGTAGGTCGCAGTGCCGGGCAGCAGTACCTGACTGAACGCGAAGCCGCCACCGGCAGCGGCCACGGCCAACGACAGAGCCCGCCACAAGGGGCTAACGCGGCCTGCGGTTGCCAGCCACACGGCTGCGATCAGCAGCGCATAGCCCGGGAAAAAGAACCAGACGGAATCCGCCAGGTAGCTGTGCTGTACAACGTTGTCGTAGCTGTAAAAACGCGCGGGCACATTGCGGTTCACGGCGTCGCCAAGCAGACAGACAGCCAGCCCGAAAACCGCCAGGTCGGCGACCGCGCGCGAGCGCGCTTGTGCCTCGCTGCTGCGGTATACCCGCCTGCGAATGCGCCAGCCGTTCCACAGCAAGCCACCGAGCAGGGCCATTTCCAGCGCGGCCAGCACAGCTTTCCAGGGCCCCGCGCTGACACCGGCCGCCCAGAAACTGCACTGCAGCAGGATGATGGCGGTGCAGAGTGCCCAGGGCAGTCGTTGGTAGCTCGTGGGCGACGTGCTGCTCAGGGGCGGCTGGGGTTGGCGCTGCTCCATTGCTTCGGTTACGTCTCGCCGGTAACCGCAGCAATGTAGTCGCCGTAGCCTTGCGCGGCCATCTCCTCAAGCGGGATAAAGCGCATGGCAGCCGAATTCATACAGTAGCGCAGGCCAGTCGGTGCAGGACCATCGTCAAATACATGACCGAGGTGTGAGTCGGCATGGCGGCTGCGTATCTCGGTGCGCGAGATGAAAAAACTGCTGTCATCTTTCTCTACAACGCTGTCGCCCGCGATGGGTTGGGTAAAGCTCGGCCAACCGGTTCCCGAAACGTACTTGTCCCGAGAGGAGAACAGCGGTTCGCCGGAAACGATGTCGACGTAGATCCCGGCTCGTTTCTCATCCCAGTAGGGGTTGTTGAACGCGCGCTCGGTGCCGTCCTCGCGCGCCACGCGAAACTGTTCTGCGCTCAGCTGCTGTCGCAAGGCGGCGTCCGATGGGCGCGTGAAGGTTGCGGGATCGAAGCCGGCCTGTTTGCCTTCACTGTTTGTGCTGGGCTGGAAACGCGAGAAATCAAGCGTCTGGTCGTCGCCCCACACCCGGTCAATGAATTGATAGCGGCCGGAGTTGAAGGTGTAGAACTTGTAACGCAGCGGATTCTTGCTGGCGTAGTCCTGATGATAGGCCTCGGCATCGTAGAAGGTCGTGAAGGGCGTTATTTCAATTACAACCGGTTTGTCGTAACGGCCCGAGGCCTCCAGCGCATCCCGCGATGCTTGTGCGAGACGTTGCTGTTCCGGTGAATGGTAGAAAATGGCCGGGCGGTACTGGCGTCCACGGTCAACGAATTGTCCGGCGCTGTCGGTGGGGTCCACGAAACGCCAGAAGCCTTCTACCAGGCCTTCGTACGTGATTACCGCGGGGTCGTAGTACACCTGTACCGCTTCAGTGTGACCGGTCTGGCCCGCGGAGACCTGTTCGTAGCTGGGATTGGTTTCCTTGCCGCCGCTGTAGCCGGAAACGGCTTCCACCACGCCGGGTATCTTCTCGAAACCTTCCTCGACACACCAGAAACAGCCGCCGGCAAAGGTCGCGACGGCCAGATTTTCGTTACCGGGCGCGTAGGCCGAACGAGCATGGCCCGCCGTGGCGGTGATGAGTGCAACCAGCAGCGTGGCTGCCAGCCTGGCGGTGTTGCGCATGAGAGCTCTCCTGTGAGATAGGTCGCCGTTGTTACGCGCGGCAGCGCGCAGGCGATGACAGGGCGATTGTCAACAGTAGACCGCGGGAACCAGCGGCGAGTTCCCTCGTGCGGATGGAGGGCGGTTCACTTGAGCAGGGAGCCGAGCAGCCCGCGAAACAGTTTGCGACCCAGGCTGCTGCCGGCGGCAGAGCCGAGGCTGCGCGCCATGCTCTTGATAAACGCTTCACTGGTGCTCTGGCGTCCACTCGAACTGCGGGTGGTGGATTTGTCGCGCTTCTTTGCCGCATCAGCTGCTTGTTGCGCGCTGGCGGCTTCGATTCTTTCGCGCAATACCTCATGAGCGGAACGCGGGTCCACCGCGTTGGCGTAGATGCGCTGATTGGGGTCGTGTGCCAGTACAGCGGCGCGCTCTTGTGCAGTCGCAGGGCCCATACGGGAGCAGGGGGGGCGGATCAGCACACGCTGTACCGGGGCGGGAATACCCTTGTCCTGCAGCATGGAGACCAGCGCTTCGCCCACCCCCAACTCGGTAATGGCAGTGACCGTGTCCAGCGCCGGATTGGCGCGGAAGGACTGCGCCGCCACGCGCACCGCCTTCTGTTCCCGGGGCGTATAGGCTCGCAGCGCGTGCTGAATGCGATTGCCCAGCTGCCCCAGCACCGCATCCGGGATGTCGCTGGGGCTCTGGCTGATGAAGTAGACGCCGACACCTTTGGAGCGGATAAGGCGCACAACCTGCTCGATTTTTTCCAGCAGTGCGCGCGGCACGTCGCGAAACAACAGGTGTGCTTCATCGAAAAAGAACACCAACACCGGTTGCTCCGGATCGCCCAGTTCGGGAAGCGTTTCGAACAGCTCCGAGAGCAGCCAGAGCAGGAAGGTAGAGTAAACGCGCGGGCTCTGGATCAGCGTGTTGGCGGCGAGCAGGTTGATAACGCCACGTCCGTCGCGGGTGGTTTGCATGAAATCGCTGAGCGCCAGTGAGGGCTCGCCGAAGAACGCGCGGCCACCCTCGCGCTCCAGCACCAGCAGCCGGCGGAGTATGGCATTCACCGAGGCCTTGGCCACCCCATATCCCGCACCGAGGTCCGAGCCGTGCTCGGCGAGGTATTCCAGCGTGGTGCGCAGGTCCGCGAGGTCCACCAGCAGCAGTCCTTCGTTGTCGGCGAACTCGAACACCACGTTCATCACGCCTTCCTGGGTCTCGTTCAGGTCGAGCAGGCGGGTGAGCAGTGCGGGCCCCATTTCAGTCACAGTCGTGCGTACCGGCGTGCCGAGTTCGCCGAAGACATCCCAGAACGCCACGGGGAAGCCGCGCTGCTGGTAGTCTGTAATGCCGATGCGCTGGTTGCGCTCATCCACCTTGGGGTGGGGTGTACCCGCCTGACTGATGCCTGACAGGTCGCCTTTTACATCCGCCATGAACACCGGCACGCCGCGGTCGGAGAAACTCTCCGCCAGGCATTGCAGGGTCACCGTTTTGCCGGTTCCGGTGGCGCCGGCGATGAGGCCATGGCGGTTGGCGTAGCGTGGCAACAGCCCGCATTGTGCCTCGGCGTTACCACCGATCAGGATCTGCTCACTCATTGTTACCCGGTCATCCTTTTGCTGTAGCGGTGCCCGCCAGTTTGGGTTTGCTGGCACGCGGCGGTTCGGTGCGTGCAGCCTGCCTGCCGGTGGTTGCCTTGCCAGCTTTGGCTTTGGGCTTGGGCTTGGGCTTGGGCTTGGCTTTGGCTTTGGGCTTGGTCGCCGCGGCCGGCTTTGCTTTGGCGCTGGGTTTGCGCCGTGGTGCGGTTCGCAGACCGGCGAGCTCTTCCAGCTCCCCCAACGCCTCTTCCAGGTAGTCGATGATGCGCTGTACCTGTGGCATGGAGCGGCGGCAGGCGACAATGCCGAAATCCAGCTGCTTGCGGTAGCTTACCAGAGTGATGTTCATGGCGAAGCCGTCGAAGACGATGGACGCGGGGTAGACGCCCTCCAGACTGGCCCCATTCCAGTAGAGCTGCTCGCGCGGCCCCGGCACATTGGAGATGACGGTGCTGAAAGCGGGGAAATGGCCGGCGAGTCCAAGCACGGATGAGAGCAGCGCGGGTACCTGGGTGATCTGCATGAACAGCGTCGCCTCCCGTTGCGACATGCTGCGCAACAGGTCTTTGCCTGCCGCCATGGAGGCCTGGATCTTGCGCAGGCGCTGTTCCGGATCAGCCACATCGGTGGCGAGGTCAGCAGTGATAAAACCGATGGCATTGGACGAGTCAAGGTCGTTGTCGTCGCGCAGCGACACCGGTGCCATGGCCTTCAGGGAATGCGGTGGACGTTCATTCTGGCTGGACAGGTGGCGGCGCAGGGCCCCGGCACACATGGCCAGCACCACGTCATTCACGGTGGCATCGGTTGCCTTGCAAACCCCGCGTACGCGCTCGAAGTCAAAGGATTGCGCCACAAATCGCCTGGAACCCGTGACGTTGGTGTTGATAGATGTGCGGGGCACCTGATGCCAGGGCACTGCGAGGTTGCCGCTGCGGCCAAAAAAGGCACCCCCGAACTGACGGAATGCACTCATCAGGCTGGTGGTGGTGTCGTACTGCTGGCGCAGCGCTTCCAACACGTTTTTCAATTCCCGTCCCCGGGGCTCGATACGGCCGGCCGCCGGCGGCAGTCGCTGGGACTTGTAGCGTTCATAGGCCTCGTGTGACAGCGCGGAGTGGCGTGCCCGGGTGCGCGCACTCGTTGAGTACATGGCATTCATCATGTGCATCGCCGAGGCGCCATCGGTGGCCGCGTGGTGCACCTTGCTATAGAGCGCGAATTGGTTGTTCTGTAGCCCTTCGATCAGGTGGGTTTCCCACAGGGGACGGGTACGGTCCAGTAGCGTGCTGTGCAGGCGCGAAACGAGCATGAAGAGCTCGCGGTAGCGGCCGGGCTGGGGCAGCGCAGAATGTCGTACATGGTAGTCGATATCGAAATGGTCGTCAGTTTCCCAGTAGAGCCGCAACGGTCCGGCGCGGCCGGTCGTGACGTACTCACCGAACGGGCGCCGATACTCTTCTTCTGTGCGCAGGGCGGTGAGAATTTCCTGCAGGAATTCACGCTGGTCGACCCCCTTGGGGTAATTGAACAGGTGCAGACCGCCAACGTGCATCGGGGTCTGGCGTTTCTCCATCATCAGGAAGCCGGCATCGGCGAGGTTCACTGGGCGCATAGGATTTACCTGTTGTTATAGTACTTTCTCGCCTGAACAATAGCGTTAAAGCCCTTGCCCGTGAAGGGGGAATTGCAGGCTCACAGCCAGCGCACCCGCCGGAACAGGGTGAGCATACCCACCGCTAGCATGGCCATCAGCCCCAGAACCACGAAGTATCCGTAGCGGAATTGCAATTCGGGCATGTACTGGAAATTCATGCCGTAGAGACCGGCGATAAAACCCAGCGGGACGAAAATGGCGGTGATGATGGTGAGAATCTTCATGGTCTGGTTGAGCTGGTGCGAGCTGATGGAAATATGGCTCTCCACCAGGTCACCGCAGATCTCGTAGTACATGGAACACAGGGTTTGCAGGCGTTCGCAGCGATCGAACAGGTCGCGACGCACGTGATGGCTCTTGTCCTTGCCGGAACCCAGGTGTGAGGTGCCGCTGTGGAGAATATGCTCGGCCAGTGCCTCGTGGTAATTGAAAATGCGCAACAGCTTGCGCAACCGGGAGCGGTAGACCACCAGCTCCTTCATCACGGTATCGGTCTGGTCTGTGAGCAGGGCGTCTTCCAGCCCGGCGAGGGTATCTTCAAAATCCATGAGTTTTTCCAGATAGCGCCCGCCCACATAGTGCAGGATGCGCAACGCCAGTACATTGGGCGTCTTCAGTAACAACTCTTGTTCTTCGTGGTCCCAGAAGTGGTTTACACTGATCGCCGTGCCCGGGTGCGTGGTGATCAGCAGCCGTTTGCCCACCCACATCCCCACCGGCATGGGTTGCAGCTCAAGGTCGTCGTCCAGGCTGGTCATGCCGCGAAAGAGGATAAACGTGTCGTGGTCGAATTCCTCGACTTTCGGCGGGTGACGGGTGCGCACACAGTCGGCCACTGCCAGCCGGTCACAGTTGAGTGCGGCGAGCAGCTCCTGCCTGTCCGCGGTGAGTTCGCCTTCCAGGTCCAGCCAGAGGGTACTGTTCTCCTGTTCGCGCCAAAGCGCGATCAACGTTTCGTCGCCGGTCTGGTACTGCCCTTGCGAAGAGAGTAATTTTGCCCTGATCATGTATCCGCAACCCTTCAAGGAAACTCTGCATGGAACAGCTTAACCGAATCCTCCAGGTGCCTCTAATCGTTTTTGGCGATGTCAGTATCACCATGGCGCAGGTGCTGACGGTACTGGCGTTGCTGGTCGGCGGAATTTTCTTTGTGCTGTGGAGTGGCCGCTTCCTGCGTTCACGCATGCTCAAGCGCAGCATCGACCCCAATGTCGTGCAGCTCACTTTTCGCGCCTATCTCATTCTGGGCATGGCGATTGTGGGCATGTCCACGCTGGACCTGCTGAGTGTGCCGCTGGCGGCCTTTGCCTTTGTCTCGGGCGCCGTGGCAATCGGCTTTGGTTTCGGTGCGCAGAACATCATCAACAATTTCATCAGCGGCTGGATCCTGATGTGGGAGCGCCCCATCAAGATCGGCGACTTTCTTGAGCTGGGTGAGGTACGTGGCACGGTGGAGTCGATCAACACGCGCTCCACACGTATCCGTCGCGTCGACGGTGTGCACTTGCTCATACCCAATAGCCAGCTGCTGGAAAATACGGTGACCAACTGGACACTGGTGGATGATCTGGTACGCACCGTTGTGCGCGTGGGTGTTGCCTACGAGAGCGACGTGCGACTTACCGAGACCCTGATGTATCGCGTGGCGCAAGAGCACCCCGATGTCTTGAAAGTACCGGAGCCCCTGGTGATATTCGACAATTTCGGCGATAGCTCACTGGAATTCGAACTGAATTTCTGGGTGCACTCCACCGCGGAGCGTGGGCTGCGCATGATCCGCAGTGATCTGCGTTTCCAGATCGAGGCGCTGTTCCGCGAGGAGGGGCTGGTCATCGCCTTCCCTCAGCGGGACGTACACCTGAACGGTGAGCTGCGGCTGCTGAATCCCTAGTGCGTGGCGCACGGCCGCAGTTCGGCGTAGCGTTCCGCGTTGCACTATACTGGGTGCCATGAACAGGCTTCCTCAGTGTCATCACTCCAGTCTCCTGTGCCTGCTGGCATTGGTCTGCGCCTTGCTGGCGCCGGCTGCGTCTGCGCAGGTCTGGGTCATTCATATTGACGGTGCCATTGGCCCCGCGGCCGCGGACCATACGATTCGCTCGCTGGAGCGGGCGGTCGCCGCCGACGCGGAGGCCGTTGTGCTGCGTATCGACACGCCCGGTGGACTCGACAGCGCCATGCGCGACATGATCAAGGCGGTGCTGGCCGCCCCGCTGCCGGTGCTCGGCTATGTGGGCCCCAGCGGCGCCCGTGCGGCGAGCGCCGGCACATATCTTCTCTATGCCACACACATTGCGGCGATGGCACCGGGCACCAACCTGGGTGCGGCAACACCTGTGCAACTGGGAGGGGGTGGCTTGCCTGCATTGCCGGGCGAGGGCGAGGAACAGGATGGCGAAGCCACCTCACCCGACAGTGCAGGTGGCACGGCCATGGAACGCAAAGTGGTCAATGACGCGGTTGCCTATATTCGTAGCCTGGCGCAGCTGCGCGGCCGCAACGGCGACTGGGCGGAGCGCGCCGTGCGTGAGGGGGTTAGCCTTTCGGCGGAGGATGCGTTGGCCGCAGGCGTTATCGAGCAGCTGGCCGATTCGCTCCCGCTGTTATTGCGGACCGTTGATGGCACAATCGTGCAGGTCGATGGTGAGGCGCGGGTGCTGAACACGGCGGGAGCGGAAATTGTGCAGCAGTCGCCGGACTGGCGCAGTGAGTTTCTTGCCGTGATTACCAATCCCCATATGGCCTATATCCTGCTGCTGGTGGGTATTTATGGCCTGGTTATCGAGTTCTATAACCCGGGCATTGGCCTGCCCGGTATCGTCGGAGCCATGAGCCTGCTGGTTGCGCTGTATGCCATGCAGATGCTGCCTATCAGCTATGCCGGCATGGGGCTGCTCCTGCTCGGTGTGGCGCTGATGGTGGCGGAAGCGTTTGCGCCCAGTTTTGGCGTACTGGGCCTGGGAGGCGCAGCCGCGTTTGTTACCGGTTCCATCATGCTGATGGATACCACGCTTCCTGCCTATCAGCTGGCGATGCCCATAGTGCTGGCGGTAACCGTCTTCAGTGTGGGCCTGTTGGTCTTTGCCCTGGGGATGGTTCTGCGCGCGCGCAAGCGGGCGGTGGTGACCGGTGTGCAGCGGCTGGTGGGGATCAGCACCCGCGTGGCACGCATGCACGACGGCGAGGCCTGGGTATGGCTGGATGGGGAGCTCTGGCATGCGCGCAGCGATGAGCCCCTGCAAGCGGATGTGCCAGTGGTTGTGCTGGCAATTGAGGGGCTGACGGCAGTGGTTCGCCGACAGTCGACAGAAATCAACTCAGAAGGAAAAGCCTGATGTTCGAGATCGAGATGTTCAGTGCCGTTTTCATCGTGCTGGCGATAGTGCTGTTGCTGTCGATGTTCCGGGTGCTGCGCGAGTATGAGCGCGGCGTGATTTTCATGCTGGGCCGCTTCTACAAGGTCAAGGGGCCCGGTTTGATCGTGATCATTCCGGTACTGCAGCAGATGGTGCGGGTGGATTTGCGTACGCTGGTAATGGACGTGCCCACGCAGGACGTGATTTCCCGCGATAACGTGTCGGTGCAGGTCAACGCCGTGATCTACTTCCGTGTGGTGGATCCGGAGCGTGCCATCATTCAGGTGGAAAATTACCTGGAGGCGACCAGCCAGCTTTCCCAGACCACCCTGCGTTCGGTGTTGGGCCAGCATGACCTGGATGACATGCTCGCCGAGCGAGACCGCCTGAACGACGATATCCAGTCCATCCTCGACAAACAGACTGAAGCCTGGGGTGTCAAAGTGGCCAATGTGGAGATCAAGCACGTCGATCTCAACGAGTCCATGGTGCGTGCAATTGCGAAGCAGGCGGAGGCGGAGCGCGAACGGCGCGCCAAGGTGATTCACGCCATGGGCGAGGCAGAGGCAGCCGAAAAACTGGCGGAGGCCGCCAAGATGCTGGCCACGGAAGAATCAGCCATTCAACTGCGTTACCTGCAGACCCTGGTGGAAATTGCCGGCGACAAGAGTTCGACCATTGTTTTCCCACTGCCGGTGGATATCATGAAGAAATTCACCTCTTAAACCTTCGGAGCAGAGTCTTCTATGCAGTGCATTGAAATCAGTGAGCCCGGGGCACCGGCTGTATTGAAACCGGCGCAGCGGGAGGCGCCGGTTGCCGGGGCCGGTGAATTGCTGATCAGCGTTTTTGCGGCCGGGGTCAACCGGCCCGATGTGATGCAGCGCCTGGGGCTTTACCCGGCGCCCCCCGGCGCCTCGGACCTGCCGGGGCTGGAGGTTGCGGGTGAGGTGGCAGCTGTCGGTGCGGGCGTGACCGGTTGGCAGGTGGGCGACCGTGTGTGTGCGTTGACCAATGGCGGCGGTTACGCGGAGCAGGCCGTGGCGCCGGCTGGGCAGTGTTTGCCTGTGCCCGCGGGCATGGACTTTGTTGCCGCCGCCGGCCTGCCGGAAACCTTCTTCACGGTGTGGACCAATGTGTTCATGCGCGGGGGATTGCAGGCCGGCGAGAGCCTGCTGGTGCACGGTGGCAGTTCGGGTATCGGCACCAGTGCCATTCAGATGGCGCGTGCTATGGGGGCGACAGTGTACGCCACGGCAGGCAGCGCCGAGAAATGCGCTGCCTGCGTAGAACTCGGAGCTGACCATGCGGTGAACTATCGCAACGACGATTTCGAAACCGTGCTGCAGGAGCGCACCGGTGGTGCCGGAGTGGATGTCATCCTGGATATGGTGGGTGGCGATTACATCAACCGCAATATTCGTCTGGCCGCTACCGATGGCCGCATCGTGAATATCGCGTTCCAGGGCGGGTTTGAGGCTGCAGTCAATTTCGTGCCGGTATTGCTGAAGCGGTTGACGCTCACCGCCTCGACCTTGCGCCCACAGTCCGCCGAGGCAAAAGCAGCCATCGCCTCTCAGTTGCTTGAGCACATCTGGCCGCGGCTGGAGAGCGGTGATATCAGCCCCGTGATTGCCGCAACATTCCCGCTGCAGGATGCGGCGGCGGCCCACGAGCTCATGGAGAGCAGTGCCCACATCGGGAAAATCATCCTCACCCTGCGCTGAACAGCCAGGGCGCCAGTTGCGCCCGGTTCTCCACCACGATCTGCTGCGCCATGGGGTCTCCCAGTGCCGGTTCGGGGTCGATGTGCAGGAGTTTCAGGGCGTAGGGGACCAGCCGCCCGCGCACCGTAATGTCCAGAGCGCCATCCTGCATGCCGTAGTCGGTCGCTACAACCTGTTGCTGGGCAGGGTTCAGACGCGGGTCGGGCACAACCCGCAAGGTCACGTGGGTGTTCCAGTCGTCATCCTCTTCCACGCCCTGGCTGGAATCATCCAGTATTTCAGGAATGTCGCGAAAGCGGCTGAGCACAAAGTCGCGATAGGCCTGGTTCTTCTCGCACCAGGCGCGCACATGCCAGCGCAAGCCGGTAAACACCAGCGTATGCGGTACAATGATTCGCCCCTCCCGGTCGGGATTGTGCAGGGAAACGTAGTCCACCTCCAGACGCTTGCGTTGGCGCGCAGCCTGCATGATGGGGCGCAGTACCTCGGGGCGCACATCGCGTACCGGCACCCGCAGCACCTCGATGTTCGCCACGTTCAGTGCCAGCGACTCAAACACATTGGACAATTCATTGTTGCGCGCCATCAGGTGCAGGTATTCGTCGGCAACACCTTCGGTTACCCGCGGCCGGAACTCCGGTGCCGGCATGTAGCCTTTGAGTGATGCATCGTAGACGAGGTTGCCGGGGCCGATATCCCGGATGTAGCGATTGATATCCTTGCTCGCCTGCTGGCGACCTATGCCGAATGTCTCGCAGAGGTGGCGGGTGGTCAGCCGACCTTCCCACAGTGCAATGGTTTCGATGTAACGGTAGCGCACCAACAGGTCCCAGCGGATAGGCCAGGGGTCGGAGTGTGTTGCAGTCATGCCTGTTCCCGTTCAGGGTGAATTGCCTGTATCGTACACCTCAGTGCAGCCAGCGAATACCGAGGACATGGCCATCGCGTCTCCCGACATCAGTGATCTCTACCACCTTGCCGGTCAGCTCCAACACGACCGGGACCTGCCGCTGGACCAGCTGCGCCAGCGCGACCGGGAGATTGGCCAGGGCTGCGGTGGTAAGGGTGACTGGCAACGGCTGCGCTACTGGCTGCACGCTGTCGATCCCGAGGCGCATCACCAGCCCGCCTGGGCCGGCGGGGCCAATCCGGCGATACTGTTGAATGTGCTCGCGCTGATCGCCGGTTTCGGTGCCATGGCGGGTTTATTGCTCGGCAGCACCCAGGCGCTGGTCAATGTATTGTTCTGGCTGCTGCTGTTTGTTGGGCTGCAATGGCTGTTGATGGCCGGTTCCCTGCTTGCGCTGCTTCAGTTACTGCGCGGCCGCGTGCCGCCGGCGTCGCCGGTACAGCCCATGCGCTGGGTGTTGCGCCGGCGCTGGCCGGATAGCCGGGCGCTGCGTGAAGCACAGCCGCTTTTGCGCCTGCTGTTTTTACGCCACGGGCAGACCGTAGGTGCCCTGTTCGCCGCGGGCGCGGCGGTAGCATTTATTGTCTTGCCCGCGGTGGATAACTACGTTTTCGTGTGGGGCTCTACCTACCCCCTCAGCGATCAATTCATGCAGTGGTTGGTCAATTCGCTTGCGCGCCCCTGGCGGGAACTGCTGCCGGGGGCAACCATCGATCCGGAACTGTTACGCGCCAGCCGCTATCACGCCGCCCTGCAGGTGCTGGATGCGCAGCGCCTGGAGCGCATGCGTGGCTGGTGGGGCTTTCTGTTGCTCTGCCTGCTCGTTTACAGCCTGCTGCCACGGGTGTGTCTCTATGCGTTGTCGCGCTGGCTGTACCGGCGTCAGCTGATTGCCAGCCTGCTGGGTTACCCGGGAGTCGAACGCGTACTGGCGCGCATGCAGGCGCCCCTGGTCGCCACTGGCGGCACGGCAGATGCAATGCCCCCGGCTGCTGAAAGCACCGATAGTGGCGGTCTGCGCGACGAGGTCCCGAGGGCTGCCTGGCCGCGGGCACTGTTGCTGGAAGTGGCGGGCGCTTTTGGCGAGCGCGCCCCCGCCAGCTATGAAGAGTTGGCTGACGGACAACCGGCACAGAGCGCGAGCCTGGCCAGTGGCGACCTTGCCGCGGATCAGCGTACGCTCGCGGCGCTGCCGCTGCAGGATATCGACCGGCTTTATCTGGCGGTGAAAGGTTGGGAGCCACCGGTCGCGGAACTGTCAGACCTGCTGGAGCCATTGTCCGCGGTCAGCCGCTGCAGCATTCTACTGGTGCCGTTGCCGGGCCGTCCGCTGCCGCATCGCAAGGTGGAGGACTGGCGCCTGTTTGCTCGCGGCTTGCCTTTTGAGGGCGTGGATGTGCAGTTGCTGAACCCGGTGGTGGCCGCGTGAACGTGCCGGTTTTTGCGGTGGTTGGGCGCCCCAATAAAGGCAAGTCCAGTATTGTCGCCACACTGGCGCGAGACGACTCAGTGGGCATTGAAGCCCGCGCGGGCTCGACCCGGGAGGCGCGTGAGTTCCCCATGCGCGTGGATGGCGAAACGCTTTACACACTGGTGGATACGCCCGGCATCCAGCGTGCGCGCGCCGTACTCGACTGGTTGCGCGCACACGCCGAGGATGCTGCCAGCAGACCACGGGCGGTGCGCGATTTTGTCGCCGAACATCGCGGCGATGCCCGCTTTCACGACGAGTGCGCGCTGCTGCAGCCCATTGTCGATGGCGCCGGTATCATCTATGTCGTCGATGGCTCGGTGCCCTTCGGAGCGGACTACGAAGCGGAAATGGAAATTCTGCGCTGGACCGGGCGCCCCAGCCTGGCGCTGATCAACCCCATCGACAATGAAGACTATGTGGCCCAGTGGCAGGCCGGGCTGGGGCAGTATTTCCAGACGGTGCGGTTGTTCAATGCGCAGCGCGCCGAAGCGGAAAAGCAGCTGGAGCTGCTGGTGCTGTTCGGGCATCTGGACGAGCACTGGCGACAGGCACTGGACCGCGCCGTGGCAGTCTTGCGCAGTGAGCGCGGCCGCGAGCACCGTGAGGCGGCGTCCCTGATTACCGAGTGGATTGCCGATGCGCTGACATTTCAGTTGTCGCAGCGGGTGCCGGAGGGATTGCCGGTAAAGCCGGTCGAGGACCTGCTGTTCACCCGTTACCAACACGAGCTGCAGGCGCGCGAGCGCCGCTGTCGGCGTCAGGTGGAGGAGGTGTATCACTATCATCGCCTGCAGCGCAGTGAGCTGGATATCGACCTGGAGGCTTCCGAACTGTTCAACGTGGAGCAGTGGTACCTCTGGGGGCTGGACCGCCGCGCGCTGACGCTCGTGGCCGCATCGGCGGGTGCGCTGCTCGGCGGCGGCACCGGCTTGGCGCTGGATGGCATGACGGCGGGGCTTACCGGGGGCATGGGAACGCTAATCAGCGGCACCCTGGGTGCCGCGTCCGGTGGCGTAGCGGCCTTGCGCTACGCCGATGAAATCGCGCAGCTGCGGGTCAAGGGCATTCCCAGTGGCGGTAAACTGGTCAGCTACGGGCCATCGCGCAACCCCAATTTTCCGTTTGTTCTGCTGGGCAGGGCGCTACTGCATCAACAGCGCCTGTGCAGCCGTACCCACGCTGACCGTAGTGCCTTGCAACTGGATACGGCGCTGTTGGCAGATGTCAGCGATGCGGAGCGCCGGCAGTTGGCGCGCTGGTTTGCTGCGCTGCGCCAGCCGCGCAGTGCCGCCGCAGCACGCCAGGCGCTGGCAGAGTGGATGTTGGCGCGCACTGGCGCGCCATCCGGCTCTGCCTGAGCGCGACGGGTCTCAGCGAATCGCCGATTCCGGCTTGGCCTCCCAGTAGAAGGGCTGCAGGGTGCTGTCGCCGGTGAAGACTTCCGACAGCGAGTCCGCCGCGTACACGCGTCCATTCAGTACCACGTGGCTGATGTGGTCGGTGTGGCGGATATTCTCCAGCGGGTTGCCATCGATAATCACCAGGTCAGCCAGTTTACCGGGCTCCAGCGAGCCGATGTCGGCATCCATACCCAGGTAGCGTGCCGGGTTGATGGTAGCCGCGGCCAGCGCTTCCATGGGCGTGAATCCGCCGCGTACAAAACTCCACATCTCCCAGTGTGTGGCCAGCCCCTCGCGCTGGCCATGACCACCGGTGTTGACCAGTACGCCGGCGTCCAGCAATGCTTTGGCCGCCGCCGCTGCATCATCGTCCCGATAGTCGGCTTCCGGTGCCATTGGTCGGCGCACTGACCGCGGTTGCAACACCGCCGGCGGCACGAAATTGGCGAGCAGTGGGTGCTTCCACACCTCGGTGTCCTGGTAGTAGTAGTCTTCCGAGGTCAGGCCACCGAACGTCACCACGAGGGTGGGTGTATAGCCGGCCTCGCTCTGGCGCCAGTACTGCAGTACGTCGTCATAGAGACGCAGGGTGGGGACGTTGTGTTCGACTCCCGTAATGCCGTCTCCAATCAGGTTCATGTCCATATGGTAGAGCGCGCCGCCCTCTGCCACGGGCATCACACCCTCGCGGCGGGATGCCTCAATCACCATCTGGCGCTGGTCGCGGCGCGGCTGGTTGTAGTTCTTGACGGTAACCGCGCCCTGGGCCTTGAGCCGGCGAACGTGTGCCAGGGCATCGTCGAGTGTCTCCACCGGGGCGTAGTAGGTGGATTTTGCGCCGTAGATGATCTCTGCTGTGGAAAAAATACGCGGCCCGAGGATGCGTCCGGCGCGGGCGTATTCGGCGGCAGCAAATACCAGCGAGGCCTGGCTGGACGGGTTGTGCACGGTGGTAACGCCCAGTGCCAGGTGAGCCAGCAGATCCCAGTTCTGCTGGGGAATGATGTCGGCACGGCCATAGGGGCCGTGTGCGTGTATGTCGACAAAGCCGGGCACTACGGTTTTGCCGTCGAGATCAACCTGGCGGAAACCATCGGGGATGGCCAGGCTGCTGTCGCCCACAGCGCGGATGCGGTTGCCTTCCAGCAACACCGTGCCGCTATCGATCACGTCGCGCTGTGCATTCAGCGTGACAACCCGCGCGTTGGTCAGCGCCAGGCGCGTGTCGGGGCGGGCCGCAGCGACGCGCATGCTCAGGTTGGTGCCGCTCTGCGGAGGGCTGAAGCCGGGGCGCATGGCGTCGGCCACCGGCACAGTTTTGAATTCAGCCCCGGTGCTCCAGCTCACGGCGCTGCCATCGGCATTCCACGCCAGGTATTCACCGCCCACACGGCTCAGCCGCAAGGTGGGAAACGCGGGTTTGGTCGCGTCAAGGATGAGTGTTTCACCCGCGCTGGGCGCGGTTGCCGCGAGGTGCACCTGATGCCCGTTGATGAAGGCAATGTGCTGTCCGTCGGGCGCGAGCTGGATGCGCGTGGCCAGCTCCGCGCTGGCCACCTGCTGCACATCGTGGCCACTGCGGGACATGGAAATCAGCACCGTGCTGGCGGTGCTGCTGCCACGACCGCTGGCGCTTTCGGCGCGTTCCTGGGCATACAGGCGGCCATCGGGGCCGAAGTGCGGGTGTTCACCGCGCGCACTGACAAACTGCATGTCCCCGGACTTGCGCTCGACCAGATAAAGGCCCGGCTGCACCGACCACTCGGGGTTGAGCAGAGCGCTGCCGGCAAGTTTGCGCACGACGAGGGTTTCTCCGCTGCGGTCGATAGCAAGCTCCGTATACTGGCCTTTCGGGTGGTCCAGTGCACGCGCCTTGCCACCACGCGCGGCCACGCGATAAATGCGGCTGAGCTCGCTGTCACTCCAGCGCAGGAAAAGTATTTCGCGGCCATCGGGGCTCCACACGGGTGCGTAGTCGAAGCCGTCTGTGTCACCGTTCGTCAGGCGTTGGGGGGCATTGTCGCCACGTTTCACGTACAGGCGCCCCAGAGACTCGAACACAACGGCTTTGCCGTCCGGTGAAGGCGTGGCAAAACGGACCATGCGGGTGTCGAATTCTTCCGGAGCAACCTTTACCGGAAAGCGCACGGCGGGATAGATGTCGCGGCTGCCGCTGACCTCGAAGGGGATTTCGGCCAGCGACTCGTCGGCAGTATTCAGGCGCCAGAGCTTGCCCTGCGCCCAGAACACGATATCGCGGCTGTCTGGCGTCCATTCCATGGTGGGATAGAGGCCGTGCACCGCCCAGGTTTCCTGCATGTCCAGGTCAAGGCCATCAAACAGCATGCGCTCGGTGCCGGTCGCGAGGTCCTGCACAAAAAGTCGCGACTGCGCGCGCACCCGTTTGACGTAGGCGAGGCGCTTGCCATCCGGCGACGGGGTGGCGCGGACCGCACCGCCCGGCCCGCCGGCAACTGTGCTGATATCACCGGTTGCCAGGTCGAGCCGCCGAATCTGGAACAGCTCAGTGTTGCTGTCCTGGTGGTAGATGAAAGTATCGCCGGGGGTGGTGTTCAGCGAAAAGTACAGGCTCTTGCCGTCGGGGCTGAAGGCCGGTTCACCCTGCTCTTTCTGGAAGGTCGGGCTGGGGCGGGGAACCAGCATCTGCCCACTGTTCTGCTCGCTGCCGCCGAGGTGATACAGCCAGATTTCGCCGGTGCCAAGCGAGCGCGAGGTAGTGAAGTGCTTGCGCGCAGCAAGGTAGTTGCCGTCCCGGCTCCAGCTCGGGCTGTTGAGCAGCCGGAAATCCTCGAAAGTGACCTGACGCAGTTCGCCGCTGGCGCGCTCCAGCACCCACAGGTTGTCCCCGCCGTCGCGGTCGGAGGTAAATGCAATATGGCGGCCGTCGGGGCTGTACTGGGGCTGCATGTCCCAAGCGAAGCCGCTGGTCAGTGGTTTTGCGGGGCCACCTTCCATGGGGATTTCGTACAGGTCGCCAAGCAGGTCAAACGCAATGTGTTTGCCGTCCGGCGAGACGTCAATACTCATCCAGGTACCCTCGTTCACGTCAATCGTGGCGCGGGTGGCGGGTGTAGAGAAATCGGGGGCGTTTACACGCCAGCTGTTCTCGTCCCGTGCCTGGGACGTGGCGGCTGCCAGTGCATTGGCGAGTAGCAGAAAACACAGTGTTCGGGTTAGGCTGGGCATGGCAATATCCGGGGTTGTCAGCGTCAACAGAGCGGCGGATGCTGTGCTGCGGTGATCCAGCCGCTAACAGGCGCGTACCTTACTACGGAGTTTGTCCGCAGGGAAACGCGCCCAACCTTGACACTGGAGTCCACATGAACATCATTCGATCATTCACGTTGCTGCTGGCCCTTGCCTGTGTGGTGCCTGCCATGGCCGAGGAGTTGGCGGTGGGCGATCCCGCCCCCGATTTCAGCTTGCTGGGGAGTGATGGCAAACGCCATGCATTGGCCGATTTCAAGGGCAAGCAGGCTGTGGTGCTGGCCTGGTATCCGCGCGCCTTCACCTCGGGCTGCACCGTGGAGTGCAAGTCACTGGCCGAAAACGGCCATCTCATCCGCGAGTACGATGTGACGTATTTCATGGCCAGCGTGGATGAGGTGGAAGAAAATCGTCGCTTCGCCGAGGAGACGGAGGCGGATTTCCCGCTGCTGAGTGACCCCGACAAACAGGTCGCGGAGGCTTATGGCGTGTTGGCCATGATGGGGTTCGCCAAACGCCATACGTTCTACATTGGCGCTGACGGGACTATTCTCAAGATCGACCGTTCCATCAGCCCCGCCACCGCGGCGCAGGATATGGCGGCAAACCTCGCCGCCCTGGGCATCCCCAAACGCTAGGGCGCTACCGGCACTCGGGAGGTTGGCGTTCGTCGCGCCGATCTGCCGCCGGTCTTTTTACCCATCCCTGCACTGGCACTTCAACAGCCGGAGCCTATAATGTCAGCCTTTTTCTGCAAGCGAAGCTGACCATGGCGCGGTACCTGAGGTAGCAGGCAGTCGCGCGCTGAGTCAGCGGCGGGCATCGCGTATGCACCGCTGGAGAGGGTAATGCTCAGCACGGGTCAAACACGCGAATTGCTCCGCATGGCGCTACCTATGGTAGTGTCGCAGAGCGCGTTCGCGCTCATGGTATTCACCGACCGCTTTTTTCTATCCCGCATTGACGCCCTGCATATCGCCTCAGCGCTGGGTGGCGGTGTCACCTTTTTCGTCAGTGTGTCGCTGTTCATCGGCATCATGTCCTACGCCACGGCACTGGTGGCGCAGTACTACGGTTCCGGGCAACTGGAAAAATGCCCGCGCGTACTCACCCAGGGCGCGATCATGGCGCTGGCGTGTCAGCCGTTGCTGCTGGTTATCGCCTGGGGCATGGGTGGGCTGTTTTCCGCCATGGGCCATCCACCCGAACAGGTTGTTCTGGAGCGCCAGTACTACTTCGTGATGATGAGCGGCGCGTTCTTTGCGTTGTTGAAGGCCTGTGTCGCGGGGTACTTCTGTGGCATTGGCAAAACCCGCGTTGTAATGATTACCGATGTGCTGGGTGTGCTCATTAATATCCCGCTGACCTGGGCGCTGATCTTCGGCAAACTGGGTTTCCCGGAGCTGGGCATCCGTGGAGCGGCGCTGGCCACGGTGATTGCCACGGCCTGCAGCCTGTTGATCTACGCAGCCTTTTACTTCAATCGTATTCACCGCGAGCGGTTCCACGTGGCCGACTCGTTCCGCTTTGATCCGGGCATTCTGCGTCGCTACGTGCGGCTGGGCCTGCCCTCTGGTTTCGAGACTTTTGTCGGCGCTGCAACGTTCAATTTCTTTTTGTTGCTATTCCAGTCCTACGGCATTGCCGAAGGTGCGGCCATGGCCATTGTCTTCAACTGGGATATGCTCAACTACGTGCCATTGATCGGCCTGAATATCGCGATCACCAGCATGATTGGCCGCTATGTGGGTGCGCGGGATATGACGCGAGCGGGCCAGCTTATCGCCGCGGGCTTCACCATTGCGCTGGGATTCTCGGTGGTACTGGCGCTGTTCTTTGTGCTGTTTCGCTACGAGTTGATGATGGTGTTCGCCACGCCCGGCGAGGACTTCAGCGAAATCGCCAGCCTGGGAGCGCGCATGATGCTGGGTATGGCCACGTATGTAGTGGCCGATGCGGTGATACTGGTCTGCAGCGGTGTGCTGCGTGGCGCTGGAGACACCCGCTGGCTGATGAACACGTCAATGAGCCTGCACGTGCTGATGCTGGTCGCCCAGTACGTGATGATCAAGCATCTCGAGGTGGGGCCGCTGGTAAGCTGGTGGGGCTTTGTGGCCATGTTGCTTGCCCTTGCGGTGGTCTACCTGCTGCGCCTGCGCGGTTCGACCTGGCGCAAGCCCTCGCGGCTGGCGCGGGTGATGGCGGACTAGCGCAGCCTGCCTGTTACAGCGTCAGGATGCGTCGCAGCAGGCTGTTCTCCCCGCGTTGCTGCTCCCGCAGCAGGAGGAGTTCGCGCAGCTGCTGCTCGATCTCACCGGCAATCTGGTCGCGAATTTTGCGCTGTTGCACCTTGCCCGGTTTGCGCCGGGTGTAGGCCGCGAGGCTGACCGGCTGCCCAAAGCCCAGATAACAGCGCTGGGGTTTTGGCAGCAGGCTGCCGAGTGCGCCCATCGCAATCGGGGGCAGGGCATCGCCGCGGGTATCGTCGGTGAGCAGGCCCACGCGCTGTAAGAGCCGGCCCGGGAGTGAGTCGGGCAGGGCTTCGCTCTCGATCAGGTGGTCGTAGAACTCGTCCGGGCCAACGATGCCAAAGGGCATGATCGTGTAACCGTGTTCCGCGGCCATGCGAATGAAGCCGAAGCGCTCCTTCCACTGCAGCTGGTAGCGCAGCCGGTTGGGCTTCACGGCCTCGTGCGCGCCGCCTGGAAACACCAGCAGGTCCTGCCCGTGGGCCATCAGCGCGCGGCAGACTTCGGGGTGGCCCATGGCCGCACCGCGTGCCAGCAAGGCATTTTCCAGTGATGGGTGCGTGAACAAAAACTTGTCGCCCAGGGGGCGCAGGAAACGTCCGTACTGTTGTTGCAGAATCGAAACAACAATCATGCCGTCCAGGGCAAACAGGCTGTGGTTGCCCACGAACAGGCACGGTTTATCGGGAATGTGCTCTACGCCGCTGACCACCGGCCGGAAAAGGCGTTTGATGAGCTGGTAGGCAATTTGCAGGTCACGGCTCTGCGGTACTTCAGTCAGTGCCAGCGCGCGCTCGATATGCCGTTGCAGGCGTTCGCCAGCCAGGGGCTGGTTGTCTTTGTCCAGAGCCGTCATGTGTTTTCCCGATAGCGTGAACGCGTGATTGTATCATTCACTGCCCAGCAGGCGCCCAAGGCCGCGTTGATGCAGCGCACCCTCCAGCAGCGCGCGGATGTCAGCACTGTTGTCCAGGGTGAGGGCCTGCTGCGCGAGGTCTGCGGCATCCCGGGCCGATATTGAGCGCAGTAACCACTTTATTCGCGGCAGCTTGGACGCACTCATACTCAGTGTACGAATACCGATGCCAAGCAGAAATACCACCGCGGCGGGGTCCGCCGCCATCTCGCCACAGAGGCTGAGTGGCAGCCCGCCGGCATGGGCGTGGGTGGTAATACGCGCTATTTCCTGCAGCACTGCAGGGTGGATGTGATCGTAGGCACCCGCCACGCGTGGGTTGTTGCGGTCCAGTGCGAGCAGGTACTGGCTGAGGTCGTTGGAGCCGATGGAGATGAAATCCAGCCTGTTTGCCCAGGCCGGCAGCAGTGATATGGCCGCCGGTACTTCCACCATAATCCCCACCTTGGGGCGGTGGACGTCAACGCCCTCATCGCGCAACTGCTGCAGGGCATCGTTCAGGACGCCCCCGAAAGCGGCAATTTCCCCGCTGTTGCTGATCATTGGCAGCAGTATATGCAGGTCTGCGCCACCCTCCGCAGCGCGCAGCATGGCGCGCACCTGAGTCATCAGCAGGGAACTGTTGTCCAGGCAGAAACGGATGCCGCGCCACCCAAGAGCAGGGTTTTCTTCATGTATCGGGAAGTAGGGCAGGGGTTTGTCGCCACCGATATCGAGGATACGCATGTAGACCGGCCGCCCGCGGTAGGCGTCCAGCACCTGCCGGTAGATATTCAGCTGCTCCTCTTCCGAGGGGAAGGTTTCGCTGATCATGAAAGGCATTTCGGTGCGGTACAGCCCGATGCCTTCGGCGCCGTTGGCGAGCCCCGGCGAAATATCCGCGAGCAGGCCGGTGTTGGCCATGAGTCGCACCCGTTCACCATCCGTCGTGGTTGCTGGCTCGTCCCGCAGGCTCGCGAGCTCCCCCTTCAGTGCCTGTTCGGCGCGCTGCAGCCGCTCGAATTCCAGCCGGATGGAGGGGCTGGGGTAGAGTATGACCTGCCCTGTATTGCCATCCACAATCAGGGGGCTGCCGTCGTCAATGCCCTTCAACTTGCCGGTTCCCATGACCGCGGGTACGCCCAGCGCGTTGGCCAGCACCGCCGTGTGTGACAGGCTCGACCCCTCGTAGCAGACGATGGCCGCGAGGCGCAGTGGGTCACAGGCGGCGATATCCGACACGCTCACCTTGGCGCCAACCAGCACCAGGGGGCCGTGATCGTCGGCAGGCGCATTGCCACTGGCACCGGCCCAGGACTGGTAGAGTTTGTTGCCGAGGTGATGGAGGTCTTCATTGCGCGCGCGCAGATAGGGGTCCTCCATGGCCAGGAACACTTCGGCGTAGTGATGCACGACCTGCCGCAGGGCACCGGGTAACCATTGTCCACCTGCGATGGCCTGTTCGACACCCAGGCGCAGCCCCGGGTCATTGAGCAGCATCTGGTAGGCCTTGAACACCGCGCTGACCCCTTCCGAGAGCTGCTCACCCAGTTGCCTGCGTTCGTTCTCGACGTCATCGCTCACTTTGGCCAGCAATTGGTGCCACTCGCTGATCGCGGCGGCGGGGTCTTCGCAGGGACGGTCGGGAACGGCGTAGAGGTCGACGTTCTCACACAGCCAGGCGTTGCCGATGCCGGTGCCGGGCGCACCCTTCACGCCCCGCACCCGCCGCACGGCGTTGGCCGGCGCATGCACGGCGAGCGGTTCGGGAGGCAGTACCAGAGCCAACTGGGTCGATAGCGTCACCAGAAACGCCTGTTCATCCGCGGACATCAGGCGGCCTTCGCGAGACTGCACCACCAGCACGCCGATAACGGCACCGGCTCGCACCACGGGAACCCCGCAGAAGCTGATGAATTCGTCTTCACGGGTTTCCGCCAGATAGCAGAAATCGGGGTGCGACGCGGCCTCGGCCACGTTGATGGGGTGTCGCGTTTGCGCCACGCGACCCACCAGGCCGCGGCCCGCGGGCAAGCGGCTGTAGCCCACGGCCTGCTGGTCCAGGCCGTGGCTGGCCACCAGTACCATGGCGCCATCGGTTGCGGCAATGTACAGGCTACAGACATCGACCGCGATCGCGCGGTGGATCGCTTCCACGATCAGCTTTACCTGGTCTTCGGTCTGGTCCGCCTGGGCGGCGGCTTGCACAATGCGGGTCAGTTCCTGCAGCGTATTCATCGATTGGTGTTCCGGTGCCCTGGTGGCGGGGAGTGAAGCACTTGTCTCTAGTATCCGCTATAGTGCCCGATCGTTGCCAGCCTACAAAGAGAGGAAACCCGCATGGCAGATACCGGATTGCAGTTGCGTACGCGCGTGAACGATGACAACACCCTGACGCTTTGGCTGGAGGACGTGCCTCTACCGCAGCCGGGCCCCGACGAAGTGCTGGTGCGCGTGGAGGCGGCGCCCATCAACCCGTCCGACCTCGCCCTGCTGTTCGGGCCGGCCGACATGAGCACCGCACGCAATAGCGGTAGTGCTGAGCGTCCGGTCATCACCGCAGATATTCCGGCCTCGGCCATGCGCCTCGTGCAGGCGCGCCTGGGGCAG
Source organism: Haliea salexigens DSM 19537 (assembly GCF_000423125.1). Taxonomy (GTDB): domain Bacteria; phylum Pseudomonadota; class Gammaproteobacteria; order Pseudomonadales; family Halieaceae; genus Haliea; species Haliea salexigens. The sequence goes on along the minus strand of NZ_AUHJ01000001.1, from coordinate 237,015 downwards.
GCGCTGCCGGCGGGCAACGAGGGCGCCGGTACCGTGGTCGCCGCGGGCAGCTCCGATGCCGCTCAGGCCCTGCTGGGAAAAACCGTAGGCGCATTTGGCGGTGAGATGTTTGCCCAGTATCGCTGTGTCAACGCACACGCCTGCCTGGTGCTGAATGATGGGACATCAGCCGCTGAGGGTGCGTCCTGCTTCGTCAACCCGATGACGGCACTGGGCATGGTGGAAACGCTGCACATGGAGGGTCACAAGGCGCTGGTGCACACGGCGGCCGCGTCGAACCTGGGGCAGATGCTGAACCGGCTGTGCCAGGCTGACGCCATTCCGCTGGTGAATATTGTGCGCAAAACCGAGCAGAGTGAGCTGTTGACGTCGCAGGGAGCAGAGTACGTCGTGAATTCCGGGTCCGAATCGTTCCAGCAGGATTTGCTGGCAGCGCTGGACGCCACGGATGCAACAATTGCCTTTGATGCCATTGGTGGCGGCAAGTTGGGCGGCACCATCCTCAACAGCATGGAGGCGGTCGCAGCGCGCAAGATGACCGAGTACAACCGCTACGGGTCCAACACGTTCAAGCAGCTGTATATTTATGGCGCCCTCGATCTGGGCCCCACGGTGCTGACGCGCAATTTCGGGTTCGCGTGGAACATTGGCGGCTGGTTGTTGCCCCTGTTTTTGCAGAAAGCCGGTCACCAGAAGGTGGGCGAGATGCGTGCGCGGGTGGCGGCGGAAATCAAAACGACGTTTGCCAGCCATTACACGCGGCGGGTCACGCTGGCCGAGGCGCTCAGTGTCGACGCGATAGAAGCCTACAATCGCCGCGCGACGGGTGAGAAATACCTCGTACTGCCGCAGGACTGACGCGCTGCTTGCGCGTTACCGCGCTGCCCGCACCGGCCTGCCCCTTGCGGGTAGCGCGTGGTATGGGCATGTTGCTCCGTTCAAGGGAAGCGCACATCCGTGACGGTCACTTTGAAAAACGGAAAGTAGTCCGGCGTGCCATAGTGGTTGCCTGCGACCACGCGCGTGGGTAGCCGGTAGCCATCGAACTGTTGAAATCCGGAAAGCTCACCGCCGAAGGGCTGTAGTCGATACGCCTGATCGCGGTTGGCATTGCTCCAGCGCTGGAAGATGACGCGCTCGGGCGCACCCTGTGCATCCACGTGAATCTCCACGGACTGTTGCAGGGGGCCTGCCATCAGGGGGCCTGCCATCAGGGGGCCTGCCGTCAGGGTCACACGAGCGCTGTTGGCACTGAGAGCCTCCCAGGTTACGCCGGCACCGGGCAGCAGGCTGGCGGGTGCCCAGAAGGCACTCTCGGCTACCAGGCGGCCAAACGCCGAGCGCAGGTGGTCCGGCCCGCCGGCGCGCGCCACGGGCAGCAGCCTCAACAACCAGAAACGGGTCCAGGACGCGCCGTGCAGAATGCCCTCAGTGCCGCTGATGGCTCCGCACCGCAGTGACCAGATAAACCCGCAGGGCGGGCAGAGAATCTCGCGGGCGCTCATGGGGCGGTAGGCGGGCTCCTCAGCTGTGCCCAGGCTCAGCTCACCGGTCATGTCGATTTCGACCGCTTGCACCAGCTTGGTGCCGGGCTGAATAGTGAAGTTGAAGTAACGCCGAGCCGGCTCGGGAAGATCGGCGACCATCGCGGGTTGGAACGTTTCACCGGCGTCGTACTGTATGCCGGCGAGTTCGCGCCAGGCGTTGTTTTCCGCTTTCTGTTCACGCACCCGCCAGCAAACAAGCATTGCAACAAGCAGCGCTGCAGCGGTCACAATACAGCTCAACCAAATCATCAATACCCCTAACGCCATAGGCGCAGCAAACGCTGGCAAGACCCGTCCAGAGATTAGCACGAGTGCCGGAGGACGTGCGCAGCGATGGCGTCTATGGCGATGCGGAGGGTGCCAGGCCTGCCGTGAGCACCCACGACACACTGCGCCTGGTGCAGGTATGATTCCCCTTTTGGACAGGAGGCCGACATGAAATCTGTACTCTTTGCCTTGCTCGTGCTGGGTGCCACCTGCGCAGTTGCGGCCCCGGCCGACAGGTTCAACGCAATAGTGGATGCCCACTGGTCCTGGACACTCGAGCAATCACCGCAGTTGCGCACCTACCTCGGGGACACCGGTGCCAATGACCGCTGGGGCGATATGGGCCTGGCAGCGCACGCACAGCGCGACGCACAGCGTGCTGATTTTCTCACGCAGCTTGAAGCGGTGGATGTTGACGCCCTGAACGAGCAGCAGCAGCTTAGCCATGCCATGCTCCTGCGGCGCTTGCGCAGCGAGCGCAGTGAATACGCCCTTGGCCTCTACCTGATGCCGATCAATATGCGTTCAGGACCGCAACACCTGCACACCCTGCAGGAGCGTGTGACCTTCAATAGCGAGCGCGATTACCGCGACTGGCTGCAACGCCTGCAGCAGCTGCCGCAGCTGTTGGCTGACTACCGCGCGCTATTGCAGGAGGGTATTCGCCAGGAGCGCACCCAGGCGCGCGTCGTCATGGAACGTGTTCCCGCCCAAATCGACCGCTTGCTGGCGGGCGAACCTGAGGATAGCCCATTCTACAAACCGTTCAACAGCGCCACCGCGGGGCTTGATGAAGCCCGGATGGCTGAGTTGCGGCGCGAGGCCAGTGCGGTGATCGAGCGGGGATTGAATCCGGCGCTGGCTGAATTCCGCGAATTTCTCCTCGCCACTTATCTGCCTGCCTGCCGCGAACAGCCGGGCATTGGCAGCCTGCCCGAAGGCAAAGCACTGTACCGCTTCCTCGCAGGCTATTTCACCACCACCGACATGACGCCAGAGGCCATTCACGAAGTCGGCAAGGCCGAAGTGGCGCGCCTGCTGGAGGAGATGGAGGACGTAAAACGCAGTGTTGGCTTCGCGGGAGACCTGCAGGCTTTCAATACGTTCCTGCGTTCGGATCCGCAGTTCTACTACAACAGCCCGGAGGCACTTTTCGAGGGTTACCTGGCCATTGCCAAGCGCCTTGATCCGCAGCTGGTAAAACTGTTTGGCAAGTTGCCGCGCATGCCCTACGGTGTGCGCCCGATCCCGGATACCATCGCCCCCGACACAACAACTGCCTACTACAGCCGGCCAGCAGCCAACGGTACCCAGCCCGGCTATTACTACGTGAACCTGTATCGCCCCGAAGTGCGGCCGAAGTACGAAATGGAAGTCCTGTCCGTACACGAGGCGGTGCCAGGCCACCATCTGCAGATCGCATTGGCCCAGGAGCTCGAGGGCCTGCCCCTGTTTCGTACCACGGGAGGGGAGACGGCCTTTATCGAAGGCTGGGGCCTTTACTCCGAGCGGCTCGGCTATCAGATGGGGCTCTATACCGACCCCTACTCACGCTACGGACAGCTGACTTACGATATGTGGCGTGCGGTGCGGTTGGTGGTCGATACCGGCATTCATTACTTTGGCTGGAGCCGGCAGGAAGCCATCGATTACTTCACGGCGCATGCGGGCAAGAGCGAAGCCGATATCGTCAACGAAATTGACCGCTATATCGGTTGGCCGGGGCAGGCACTGGCCTACAAGATTGGCCAGCTGAAGATTCTGGCGCTGCGTGAACGCGCCGAAGATGCGTTGGGCGACGCGTTTGATATTCGCGCTTTTCACGACCATCTGCTGGGCGCGGGTGCGATTCCGCTGGATGCCCTGGAGCGCCGTATGGACGCATGGGTTGCCAATCAGCGCAGTTGAATCAGCCAGCCGAGGCCAGCTGTGGCCGGTGTGGCTGGCCGAGCCGGCTGCGGTAGGCCCCCTCCACCTGTGCACACAAGCCGCGTACGTTGCGCTCGGCATCGTGCGCGACAGGGGGCAGAACAGAAACCCGCACGGTAGCCGGTCGCAGCAGCAATCCGCCCTTCGGCAGGGCATCGTGAACATTGTGCAGAACGATGGGCACAATGGGCACGCGGGCCTTTTTTGCCAGAAAGAAGGCGCCGTGGCGAAACGGCTGCAGGGCGCCGCTGGCACTGCGGGTGCCTTCCGGCGCAATCACCAGCGAGCGACCGTCGGCAAGCACAGCCTGCGCTGCCTGCAACACCGCGGACTGGTCCGGCGCATCGCGATCAACAAAAATAGTACCGGCGTTGGCCAGCAGGGCGCCCAGCAGCGGCTTGCCAGCCATCTCCTGCTTGCAGAACGGTACGACGTCGCGCCGCAGCAGCCGCGCCAGGATCATCGCGTCGAGGAGACTCTGGTGGTTGAACACATAGATCACCGGCCCGCGCTGGCGCAGAAATTCAGGACCATCGATATCCAGCTCCAGCCCGGCGAAGCCGCAACCCAGGTCACCCAATAGCTGGGTAATGCGATTGGCATTGCCTCGTGACGAGCCGCCGAAACGTGCAGCGAGTGTGCCCAGCAGGGATGTGGCTGCCACGGCCTGGCCGGTGAGGGCCGTGCGCAGTACCGACTCGAGGTCCGGCAAACTGCGCTGCAGCGCCGGCGCGTTCTCTTCATTGCGCATCACCAGGGTGTTCATATGCCTGCTACTCCTCTGCGGGTACCGCAGTCGTCGTCAGTCGGGTGCCAACCGGGGTACTGTGTGCCGCAATACTTGCTGCAATAAGCCTGCCATCTGCGTTATAGGGTGCCTCCTGGCGGTGACAAAGGCATGACGGAGGCTTGAAGCTGGCGTGACAGTGCGATGCAGGCGTGTGTGCAGCCACGCCTGAACCAGGCTGCGTGCACCAGGGCGGTGCAAGTGATCGGCGCTGCGCACCAGCATTGGCCAGCCCGGCGTGCTCAGCTACCATGACGCGATGCCAGCCCTGAACCTGCCCGCGCTACCCGTTACCGACGTACTGCCACCCTTGCGGGAGGCACTGGCGGCGGGCCGTGACGTGGTGCTGGAGGCGCCGCCCGGGGCAGGCAAAACCACCCTGGTGCCACTGGCCCTGCTCTCTGAGACATGGCTGGCAGAGCAATCGATTCTCCTGGTACAGCCACGACGCGTTGCCACGCGCGCAGCGGCCGCCCGTATGGCACAGCTCCTGGGTGAGACGACGGGTCAGCGGGTGGGCTATCGCATGCGTCTGGAAAGCCGGGTCAGCGCAGCCACACGCGTGGAGGTCATCACCGAAGGTGTGCTCGCGCGCCGTCTGCAGGCAGACCCGGGTCTGTCCGGTGTGGGGCTGGTTATTTTCGATGAGTTCCACGAGCGCAATCTCGATGCCGAACTGGGCCTCGCCCTCACTCTGCAGAGTCGTGCGCTTTTCCGCGATGACGTGCCGCTGCGCATCATGGTCATGTCGGCGACCCTGCAGGGGGTTCCGGTGGCGGGCCTGTTGCAGTCGCCATGCGTGCTGGTGTCCCCGGGGCGTCAATTTCCGGTGCACATCGAATATGGCGCGGGCCTGTCCAGTACGGAGCCTGTTGAGGGGCCGGTAGTGCGGGGTGTACAGCGCGTACTCGCGGAACGCGCCGGGAGTGTGCTGGTTTTCCTGCCCGGGCAGGCGGAGATTCGCCGTGTGCAAAGCCGGCTTGCCGGCCATGTGCCAGAGGATGTGCGCACACTGCCGCTACACGGGGGCCTTTCCCTGGCCCAGCAGCAGGCAGCGATTGACCCCTGTGATGCCGGGCGGCGCAAGGTGGTGTTGGCGACCAACATTGCCGAAACCAGCCTGACCATCGAGGGGGTTACCACGGTGATAGACAGCGGGCTGGAGCGACAGGCGCTGTTTGCCGCTGCCACGGGTACCACACGCCTTGCCACGCGGCGAATTTCCCAGGCGTCCGCGGCTCAGCGGGCTGGCCGCGCCGGCCGCCTGGCCCCCGGTTATTGCCTGCGGCTGTACAGTACGGATCAGTATGCCGCGCTGCCGGAGCAGCGGGTTCCCGAGGTACTGCAATCCGACCTGGCGCCGCTGGCCCTGCAATTGCTGGCCTGGGGGGTGAGCTCGCCCGCGGAACTGGCCTGGCTGGACACCCCGCCGGCGGCACACTGGCAGCAGGCTCTGGAGGTATTGCAGCGTTGCGCGGCGGCGTTTGTGCGTGACTCAGGGCAGTGGCAGTTGACCCGGCACGGTGTGCAGCTGGCCGGCTTGCCCCTGCACCCGCGGCTGGGTCATATGTTGCTGTGCGGGGCCGACATGGGCGCGGCCGAAACCGCAGCGTTACTCGCGGCGCTGCTCGCCGAGCGCAACCCGTTCTCTTCCGAGGGGGTGGACCTGAGCCCTGCGCTGGCGTGCCTGCGGGGAGAGGTGCCCCGACAAGCGCCGCTGCGCGCCTGGTTTCAGCGCACCTGGCAACAGGCACGGCGTTATACCAGCCTCGCGCGCAAGCATGGATCAGCGCCGGGTGCGCATGAAGTCGAGGTGGGGGCGCTATCCCTTTCGGCGGATGGGCAACTGGCCGTGCTGATCGCGCTGGCCTGGCCGGAACGGGTTGCCTGCGCCCGGCCGGGCGCTGCGCCGGGCGCTTTTCAGCTGGCCAATGGCCGCAGCGCCAGCCTGCCGCCGGAGGACGCGCTGGCCGCTGCACGCTGGTTGGCGGTAGCGGATCTGGGCGGTGTGCAGGGCCAGTCAAGTGACCGTGTTTATGCCGCTGCCGCACTGGACAGTGTGCGCTTTGAAGATGTGTTGGCGCCGCTGGTCCGGGTTGTGGAACGGGTGGAATGGGATGATCGCCAAGAGCGGTTTGTTGCTGAACGCCGGCGGCAGGTAGGCCAGCTGCTGCTGCAGCGCGAAACCCTCGCAGTGGTGCCAGCCGGTGCCAGAGATGAGGCATTGCGGGCACTGCTGCACAGGCGCGGTTTGCAGGTGCTGCCATGGACGCCGTGGCTGGAGCAATGGCGAGCGCGGGTGAGGCTGTTGCGGCACCTGCAACCAGCGCGCCCGGATGCGCCGTGGCCCGCGTTGGACGATGCAAGCCTGTTGGCTACGATCGACGATTGGTTGTTGCCCCATCTGGGTGGCGTTACACGTCTGGCCGACTTCGGCCGCGTTGATCTGCGCAGCATACTCGCCGGTCTGCTGCCTTGGCCCCTGCCGCGGGAACTGGAGCGGCTGGCACCGGAGCGCATCAAAGTGCCCTCCGGCAACAATATCAGCATTGATTACACAGGCGACACACCCGTGCTGGCGGTGAAGCTACAAGAGATGTTCGGCTGCGAGGACACCCCGTGTATCGCCGGCGGCTTGCAACCCCTGCAACTGCAGCTGCTGTCGCCTGCGCGCCGGCCTCTGCAGGTGACACAGGACCTGGCCACCTTCTGGCGCAATGTGTACCCCGAGGTGAAAAAGGAAATGAAGGGGCGTTATCCCAAGCACCCCTGGCCAGACAACCCGCTGACTGCCGTTGCCACGCACCTGACCCGCAAGCGCGCAGAGAGCGGTTGAGACCGGGAGCAGCCGTGCCGTGCTTCAGTGAACGGCGTTGTCAGCCAGGTCGGCGGTCAGCGCCTCGCGTATGCCGGGCTCGATGGTGAACCCCTCTATGGGGTACGCAGGGTGGTCGATGCCCGCCTGAATCGGCTCGCCGCGTTTGGCGGCGGTGATCATGTCGGGGGACAGCTCGAAGCGCATGAAGTGCACCGACGAGGTTTTTACCGCGTTGCTACGCTCGAGATCCTCATCGGCAATGGCATAGATACGTTCGCCATTGCCCACCTGCAGCCAGACCCTGTCTTCTATGTCGATCATTTCCGCCAGCCGGCGGGCGCGCTCGACAGGATCGGCGTACTCAAGCATGAAGGTGGCCTTCCAGTTGTGTCCAGTTGGAATCAGCGGGTTGTAGGCCTCCAGCTCCTCATTGATGCCGCTGGCTTCGAACACTTTTTCAATGCGCAACATTTCCTGGATCTGGTATTTGATGGTCAGCGCATCCTCGAAGTAGAGGCGGGCGTGCTCACCGAGCGAGAGTTGTCGTGTTTTCTTGTGCTCGAGTACCTGGCTGCGAAACCGGGGGCGTTCCACCGCGTACTCTTCCAGTGACCAGAGGTCTGCACGTGTCAACGGGCGCATAAATCTCTCCTTCCAGTTACAGGCCGTAGGCCTTGCGCAGCAGGGTCATGGGATGTTCTGCCCGTTCCACCGTGTCTGACAGGTTGGCGATGTGCGTAGCCGCCATCGGACAGTCGCTTGTGAAGTGGTCCGCTGCCTGCTGATCGACCTTGCGTACCACAGGTCGGGCGATCTTGACTGACTTGTCGCGGGTTTCCTGTTTGATCGCATAGGTGCCATCGTGGCCGGAGCAGCGTTCCTGAGCGGTGACGGCCGTCCCCGGCACGAGTTGCAATACGTCGCGGGTTTTCAGACCGATGTTCTGCACCCGCTGGTGGCAGGCTACCTGATAGGCGATATTGCCCATCGCGTTGGGGAATTCCGTCTGCAGGGCGCCACCCTTGTGGCGCAGCCAGAGATATTCGAACGGGTCGTAGAAGGCCTGTTTCACTTTCTGCACGTCGGGATCTTCGGGAAACAGCAGGGGCAGTTCCTGCTTGTACATAAGCACGCAGGAGGGAATGGGGGCAATGAGATCGTAGCCCTCGTCTACCAGTTTAGCGAGCACAGGGATGTTGGCTTTCTGCAGCTTTTCCACCGAATCCAGGTCGCCCAGTTCCAGCTTGGGCATGCCACAGCATTTCTCTTTGGGCACGATATCGATGTGGATGCCGTTGTGCTGGAAGACCCTGACGAAATCCTCGCCGATGTGCGGGCTGTTGTAGTTGCCATAACAGGTGGCATAAAGCGCGACCTTACCGGTGGTTTCACCCACCGCCTCGGGCGCCAGGTTGCGTACCAGGGGCTTGACCCGCTTGCGCAGGGTGTTGCTGCTGAAGGCGGGCAGCGGCGCTGCGTGGTGAATGCCAAAGCCCGACTCCAGCGCCCGGCGAAAAGTGCTGTTGTTGTTCAGCGCATTCACCGTGATATCCACCAGCGGAATGGTCGCCAGGCCGAAGGTACGATCGGTACTGGTGAGGACCCGGTCGCGCAGTCGCGCGCCTTCCTTGCGAAAATGGTTGGCTTTGGCACGCAGCATCAGGTGAGGAAAGTCCACCGCCCACTCGTGCGGAGGCACGTAGGGGCACTTGGTCATGTAACAGAGGTCGCAGAGGTAACATTGCTCGACCACCTTGTGGTAGTCGGATTTTGCAACGCCATCCACCTCCAGGGTTTCGGATTCATCGACAAGGTCGAACAGGGTGGGGAAACTGTCGCACAGGCTCACGCAGCGCCGGCAGCCATGGCAGATGTCGTAGACGCGCTCCAGTTCGGCGTCGAGTTTGGCCTGATCCCAGAAGTCATCCGAGCGCCATGCAACCGGGTGTCGTATGGGGGCTTCCAGGCTTCCTTCTCTCACGGCGAATTCCTCGTCTGCGGGCGATCACGAAAAACGGGTTCGCAGGGGCGCCACGAACCCGTTCTCAGGTACAGCCAGAGTGGCGTCGGCAGGTCCCGGCAGCCGGTTCAGGCGTCCAGCGTATCCAGTGCTTTCTGGAAGCGGTTGGCGTGGCTGCGCTCTGCCTTGGCCAGCGTTTCCATCCAGTCGGCTATTTCATCAAAGCCTTCGTCGCGCGCTGTCTTTGCCATGCCGGGGTACATGTCGGTGTACTCATGGGTTTCGCCGGCAATGGCAGCCTTGAGGTTGTCGGCGGTGGCACCGATGGGCAGGCCCGTGGCGGGATCACCGGTTTCCTCCAGATACTCAAGGTGGCCGTGTGCGTGGCCCGTTTCGCCTTCCGCCGTGGAGCGAAATACCGCCGCCACATCGTTGTAGCCTTCGACGTCAGCCTTGGCCGCAAAATACAGGTAGCGACGGTTGGCCTGGGATTCACCTGCAAACGCATCTTTGAGATTTTGTTCGGTTTGACTGCCTTTCAAGGACATGGCGTTTCTCCTGTTGGCGATAGAGTGCCGACACTGACGTGCGGTGTTAATAAACTAGGCTATCGGTTGCTATTCGTCCAGCTTGAAAAGTGGTTAAATCTGATCGAGAAAAGCGATTGAATGAGCATGAGCAGACAACCGACATTGAAGCAGTTGCGCTACCTCTGCGCGGTGGCTGAGTACGCCCATTTTGGCCAGGCGGCGAAGGCCTGCCATGTCAGCCAGTCCACGTTGAGTGCGGGTATCCTGGAGCTCGAGGACACGCTCGGCGTGTCACTGGTGGAGCGCAACAACCGGCAGGTGTTGCTGACCACTCTGGGCGAGGATGTGGTGCGCCGCAGCCAGGATCTGCTGCGCGATGTAGAAGACCTCGTGACCCTGTGCGATGCGGCAGCCGAACCTTTTTCGGGCAAAATGCGCCTGGGTGTAATTCCCACCGTGGCGCCGTTCATCCTGCCGCGGCTGCTCAACCGTCTGCGTGAACAGTACCCCGCATTTCAGCTGTTTATCCGCGAGGATCTCAGCCAGCACCTGGTCACGGCGCTGCATCACGGTGAGCTGGATGTACTGCTGCTAGCGCTGCCGTTTCCGGCGGAGGGTGTGGAAACCATGCCCCTGTTCAGCGATGAATTCCTGCTGGCCAGTCCGCCCGGCCATGTACTGGCGGGGCAGCCTGTGGTGCGCACGGCGCAGTTGAAAGGCGAGGGGCTGTTGCTGCTCGAGGATGGCCACTGCCTGCGTGAGCACGCACTGGAGGCCTGTAAACTGCGCGATTCCGATGTGTCGGTGCCTTACCAGGCCACCAGCCTCAATACGATTGTGCAAATGGTGGCAAACGGCATCGGCATTACCCTGTTGCCGCGCATGGCCCTGGATGCCCATATACTCTCGGGCACCAACGTCTGCATCAGCGAGTTCAGCGAGCGCAATGTCGCGCGCAGCATCGGCTTGATGTGGCGGCGGAAAACACCGCGCCGGGCCGAGTTCCGCTTGTTGGGTGACTTTGTCAGCCGCTGTCACGCGGGCCCTTGAAGCGCCATCACGGCAACGTGTGTGCGTGCGATAACGCCGCGATTCAGGCGCGTGTGTCCAGCGCACGGGCGCGCACGCTGCGGCCCTTCAGCTTGCCCTGCTGAAGTTTGTACAGGGCATCGCCGGCGGCGGCGCGCGCCACCGCAACAAACGCACAGTTGTCCTGCAGGGTAATCTTGCCCACGGCGGCACCGTCAATGCCGTTTTCTCCCGTCAACGCGCCGAGAATGTCCCCCGGGCGCAACTTCTGCTTCTTGCCCGCGCCAATCTCCAGGGTCACCATGGGCGGTTTGTAGTCTGGCTGTTCCAGCACGCTCGCCGGCGGTAGCGCACTGGGCGCGATGGGCTGCTCCAGCAGTGCCTCGAGCTTCGCCAGCTTGTGCTGCTCTTTCTCGCTGAACAGGGTGCAGGCCAGACCATGCCTGCCCGCACGCCCGGTGCGGCCGATGCGGTGAATGTAGACGTCGAGGTCGCACGGGATGTGGTAGTTGATCACCGCGTCCAGTGCGTCGATGTCCAGGCCGCGCGCGGCCACGTCAGTTGCGACGAGCACGGAAAGGCTCTTGTTGGCGAACTGCACCAGGGTGCGGTCACGGTCGCGCTGTTCCAGATCGCCGTGCAGGGGCAGCACGCTGAAGCCACTGCGGCGCAGCTCGCCGGCGACGGCGGCACACTCCTGCCGTGTGTTGCAGAACACCACGGCGGAATCGGGCCGCTGCTGTAACAGGAGCAGTCGCAGCGCGGTCAGGCGCTCGTCGTCTGCAACCCGGTGAAAAGCCTGGGCGATGGTGCCACTGTCGTGGGTTGATTCGACCTGCACCTGCAGTGGCTCCTGCATCACGCGCTGTGCGATGTCGGCAATCCCCGCTGGAAATGTGGCGCTGAACAGGAGGGTCTGCCGCGGTGCGGGAACGTACTCGAGAATGGCGTCCAGCGACGGCTGAAACCCCATGTCGAGCATGCGGTCGGCTTCGTCAAGTACCAGGGTGCGCAGCTCCGCAAGTTTCAAGGTACCTTTGCGCAAGTGCTCTTCAATGCGTCCCGGCGTGCCGACAATGATGTGCGCCCCGTGTGCCAGCGAGCCAATCTGCGGGCCAAAGGCCGCGCCGCCACAGAGGGTGAGGATCTTGATGTTGTGGATGCTGCGTGCCAGGCGCCGCAATTCGTTGGCGACCTGGTCGGCAAGCTCTCGTGTGGGGCAGAGCACCAGCGCCTGCACCGCAAACTGCTTGACCTGCAGTTGTTGCAGCAGCCCCAGCCCGAAAGCCGCGGTCTTGCCCGAGCCGGTTTTACCCTGGGCGATGACATCCCGCCCGGCAAGAATCGGCGGCAGGCTTTTTGCCTGTATCGGCGTCATCCGGTGGTAGTCCAGCGAGTCAAGATTGGCCAGCAGGTCGGGGTGCAGCGGCAGTGCGCTAAAGGATTCAGTGCTCACGGGAGTGTCCTGTTTCGGTGTAATGCCGGCCTGGCGGCGGTCTACGGGGCGCTGAGGCAGCCCCGGGACTGCCTCAGCGCCGCTTGCGTCGCGCCGGGTTGCGTGGCAGCCCATTGTGCTGGGTGGCGAAGGCACGGGTGCCGGCGGGGACGGTGGCGTGGCGCTTGGCCGGTTGCCGGGGCGGTACCAGGTGCAGCTTGCCATTGCCGATCAGGTCAGCCCGGCCCATCTTCTTCAGCGCCGTGCGCAGTTCGGGCCAGTTTTCCGGGTCGTGATAACGCAGGAAGGCCTTGTGCAGGCGACGCTGCGACAGCTTGCGCACGGTGGGCATGGAGTCGCTCTGCCGGCTGACGCGTTTCAACGGGTTCTTGCCACTGTGGTACATCGCGGTGGCGGTGGCCATGGGCGAGGGGTAGAACGTCTGCACCTGGTCGGCGCGGAACTTGTTGCGCTTCAGCCACAGGGCGAGGTTCATCATGTCTTCGTCCCGGGTTCCCGGGTGTGCGGCGATGAAATAGGGAATAAGGTACTGCTGCTTGCCGGCCTCCTGAGAGTACTGCTCGAACATGGCCTTGAAGCGATCGTAGGTGCCCATGCCGGGCTTCATCATCTTCGACAGAGGCCCGTCTTCCGTGTGTTCCGGGGCAATCTTCAGATAGCCACCCACGTGATGCTTGACCAGCTCCTCCACGTACTCGGGCGTTTCCACCGCGAGGTCATAGCGCAGCCCCGAGGCAATCAGTACTTTCTTCACGCCACTCACGGCCCGGGCGCGCCGGTAGAGGCTGATAAGCGGGGTTTGATCGGTATTCAGGTTCTTGCAGATACCGGGGTACACACAGCTGGGCTTGCGGCAGGCAGCCTCGATGGTCTTGCTCTTGCAGGCCACGCGCCACATGTTTGCGGTGGGGCCGCCGAGGTCGGAAATAACGCCGGTAAAGGCTTTGGAGGTATCGCGAATACGCTCGACCTCGCGGATGATCGAGTCCTCCGAGCGGTTCTGGATGATGCGTCCTTCATGTTCCGTGATGGAGCAGAAAGTGCAGCCGCCGAAACAGCCGCGCATGATGTTCACCGAGTGGCGGATCATCTCGTAAGCCGGGATGCGCGCATCGCCATAGCTGGAATGGGGCAGCCGTGTGTAGGGCTGCTCAAAAACCAGGTCGAGCTCTTCGGTTTCCAGCGGGATGGGTGGCGGGTTCAGCCACACATCCCGGTCGCCGTGGGCCTGCACCAGAGGCCGTGCGTTGTAGGGGTTGGTTTCCTTGTGCAGGATGCGCGAGGCGTGGGCATACAGCGCCGGGTCGTCGCGCACCTGTTCGTAGGCGGGCAGGCGAATGACCGCCTGCTCGTCCGCCTCGGGCCGGTCCAGCAGGCGCACCGGTACCACCTCCAGTGCCTCGCTCTGACCGGCCTCGGAGGCGTCGGCACAGGCGGGGCTGCTGGTGTCTATATACGGGTTCACTGGCGGGTCGATGGGGCCGACCAGGTCGATACTGGTGGAGTCTATGACCCGATAGGCCTCAGGCAGGCGCTTGCAGACATAGGCTGTGCCGCGCACATCGCGAATCTGTTTTACCGGCTCGCCGGCGGCGAGGCGGTGCGCAACATCGACCAGGGCTCGCTCCGCGTTGCCGTAGAGCAGCAGATCGGCCTGGGAGTCGAGCAGAATGGAGCGGCGCACCTTGTCGCTCCAGTAATCGTAGTGCGCAATGCGTCGCAGGCTGGCCTCAATACTGCCGATGATCAGGGGCACATCCCGGTAGGCCTCACGCACTCGCTGGCTGTATACGATCACCGCGCGGTCGGGGCGTTTGCCCCCCACGTTGCCCGGTGTGTAGGCGTCGTCGTTGCGTCGTTTGCGGTCGGCCGTGTACCGGTTGATCATGGAATCCATGTTGCCCGCAGACACGCCGAAAAACAGGTTGGGCCGCCCCAGTGCCGTGAACGCTTCTGCGCTGGTCCAGTCCGGCTGGGCGATGATGCCCACCCGGAAACCCTGCGCCTCCAGTGTGCGGCCCACAACTGCCATGCCGAAACTGGGGTGATCCACGTAGGCATCGCCGGTGACAATGATGATGTCGCAGCTGTCCCAGCCCAGCGCATCCATCTCCGCGCGGGACATCGGCAGCTCCGGGGCTGCCCCATAGCATTCCGCCCAGTACTTGCGGTAGGAAAACAGGGGCTGTGGGCTGTGGCTGTTGGACATGACTGTGGCTGGTGAACGGTAGCAGAATGACCGTGTAGTATACGCGATTGCAGCGCTTCCTGCCGCGTGACCCGGCGCGTCTGGCGGTATTATTGCGCATCCGGGCCATGTCGGGATCGACTCTGGTAGAATTCCGCGCTCATTTCCGGAGTCAGATAGTTCGCCATGTCCACTGATGTTACGCCAGCAGTCTCTTCCAGCCACGCACCATTGGTCGCCTTTGCCAACTGTGAACTCGTACGCATAAGCGACACGGCGGTGCTGGTGATCAATCGGGACAACAATCGCCAGTTGATGATGTCGCCGCAGGTGGTGCAGGGCCTCACCACCTGCACAACGTTTCGCACCATTGAAGAACATGCCAGTGTACTCGCGGCAACACGCCCGGAACTGCAGGGGCGTCCAGAGCTGGCGGTGCAGGCTCTGGAGGGTCTGTTGGCCAACGGCATGCTGTTGCGGGCCGGGGATGCTGCCGCACGTCTGTCGGGAGGTGCTGGCAGGGCACCCGCGCCCACGCGTGTCTTCGTGATTACCTGTGATCGCCCTGCTGCGGTGGAGCGCCTGCTGGAGTCGCTGTTGCGCAACGGCAAGTTATCGCGTCACGAGTCGCTCTTCCTTGTCGACGACTCGCGCCAGGCCGAGTGCCGCGCTGCCAACCGGGAGCTGGTGGCCGGTTTCAATACACGCAGCCCCACCGACATGCACTACGTTGGGGAGGAGGCGCAACGCGCCCTGCTCAACGGGCTCATTGCCGCGCAGCCCGCAGCCGAGAACGGCCTGCGTTTTCTACTCGATCCTGCCCAGTGGTCCGGCCACAAGACCTATGGCCGTGCACGTACGCTGTGCCTGTTGCTGTCGGTGGGCTACCGCGCCATCATCATGGATGATGATGTGCTCTGCCAGGCGTTGTTGCCGCCGGTGACCGAACCCGGCCTGGCCATTGGCGGCATGGCCTCGCGCCAGGCCGCTTTTTTTGCGGACCGGGACGAGCTCGCCCGAGCCGCGGTGCCGGCGGACTTCGACCCCCTCAGCGGCCACGCCAGTTTGCTGGGGCGCACTGTGGGCGCCGTGGTGGACGCGGCGGGGCAGGGCGGCTTGGCGGAGGAGCAGCTGCGGGGCGTTAACGCTTCGCTGGCCAGCGTGCTGGAGGCAGACGCGCCGATTCTGGTGACCCAGAGTGGCTCCTGGGGTGACCCGGGTACGTCATCCGCACACTGGGTGCTCTCCCTGCAGGACGCCTCCCTGACCCGGCTGCTGGGGCAGGAGGCATCACTGGTGGACATTATCGAGAACCGCTGCAACTGGCTGGGAAGCCCGCGTCTGTCGCTGATCAAAGTGGCGTCGATGTCGCAGATGACAGGGTTGGACAACACAGCTCTCCTGCCACCGTATTTCCCGGCTTTCCGCGGCGAGGATCGGCTGTTCGGGGCCATGGTGGAGGCGATCCATCCCCGCGCCTGCTCGCTGGAGTACCCCTGGTGTGTGCCACACATGCCGTTGGAAGAGCGCCACTTCAGTATCCGTGAACCGATCGCAGCCACTGGCGGTATTCCATTATTCGCGCGCTACCTCACCGACCATATCGACTACAAGGACGCCTCCGGCCCATTGTTGCGCCTGCGCCATGTGGCGGAGGATGCACGGCGGATTGCGGCGCGTTCGGACCGCGACCTGTTACTGGACTTTCGCACCGAGGTGGCGCACAGCCACGCCAGTCAACTGGGGATGATCGGCAACCAGCAGCAGAAAGCGGTACAGGTGGGCTCTGAGGCCTGGCAGGCCTATCTGCAGCGCGCCCTGGGGGAAATACAGGCGCTGCTGGCGGAACAGCAGTCCCCGGTTATGATGCGGGGCGTGCCAGCGGGCAGTAGCGAGGCAGAGCTGCTGCAGCGCTTCCGCCAGTATGCCTGTGGCTTCGCGGATGCCCTGGAGCACTGGGCCGCCGTGCGCGATGCAAGCAGCACGGTGCTTGAGCGTCTGCAACAGGCTGGCGAGTTTATGCCCTGAGGATTACCGTGCCGCGCATACCTCGGCGACCGTAGCCACCATGGCCGAGGTGAGTGTGGCCAGGTCCTCGTCCTGCATGATGTAGGGCGGCATGCAGTAAACCAGCCGGCCGAAGGGCCGCACCCAGACGCCCCGCTGCACGAACAGCGGCTGCACTTTCCGCATGTCCACGGGCTCCGCAAGCTCGATAACACCGATCGCACCCAGGGTGCGCACATCCGTGACGCCGGGCAGGTCCCGCGCCGGCGCGAGCCCGCTCTCGAGGCCGCGCTGAATGCGCTGCACACAACGCTGCCAGGGCTGTGACAGCAGCAATTCCACGCTGGCCACGGCGGTCGCACAGGCCAGCGGGTTGCCCATGAAGGTCGGCCCGTGCATGAAGGCCCCGGCTTCGCCGCCACTGATACCGTCGCTGATGCGGCGGGTACACAGCGTGGCCGCGAGCGTCATGTAGCCACCTGTCAGCGCTTTTCCCAGGCAGAGTATGTCCGGCTCCACACCGGCGTGCTCGAGGGCAAAAAGTTTGCCGGTGCGGCCGAAGCCGGTAGCGATTTCGTCGTACACCAGGAGCACGTCGAAGGCATCACAGAGCGCCCGCAGGCGCACCAGATAGTCCGCCGAGTAGAAGCGCATGCCGCCGGCACCCTGCACGATCGGCTCGACAATCACCGCTGCCAGCTGCCGATGGTGGGTCGCCAGCAGTTCCTCCATGGCGGCCATCGCGCTGTCGTCGCAGGTTTCCCCGAAGGCCGTGGTCGGTGCCGGGGCAAAATGGTGTTGCGGCAACACATCGCCGAACAAGTGGTGCATGCCGGTGACCGGGTCGCACACGGACATGGCGCCAAACGTATCGCCATGATAGCCGTTGCGCAGGGCAACGAATTTCTGCTTTTCCGGGTGGCCGGTCGAGTACCAGTACTGGATGGCCATTTTCAGCGCGACTTCCACGGCCACGGAACCGGAGTCACTGAAGAACACCCGTTCCAGTGCAGGGGGCGTGATTTCCGCCAGCAGCTGTGCCAGACGTACGGCCGGGGCGTGGGTCAGGCCGCCAAACATGACATGCGACATGGATTCGAGCTGAGCCTGCGCGGCCCGGTTCAGTACCGGGTGGTTGTAGCCGTGGATGGCGCACCACCAGGACGCCATTCCATCAATCAGCTCGCGACCGTCTGTGAGGGTGAGGCGCACCCCGCGCGCGCTGCGCACAGGGTAGACCTCAGGCGGATCAATGGCGGATGCGTAGGGGTGCCAGATATGCGCGGCGTCGGCAGTTTGCAGCTGCATCCAGTCGGGTGCTGTTGCGGTCACAGAATCTCCAGCAGGCTTGCGATGATGTTGTCGAGCAGCAGGGGTTGTGCTGCGGCGGTGGGGTGAATGCCATCATCCTGCATCAGCGAGGCATCGGTGGCGATACCGTCGAGAATGAAGGGCCCCAGGTGTGCGTCGGTTTGTTGCGCCACGGCGGCGAAACTCTCCCGAAAGGCAGCGGTGTAGCGCTTGCCGTAGTTCGGGGGGATCTCCATGGGCAGCAGCAACACTTTGGCGCCATTGTCTTCAGCCAGTTCCGCCATGCGCAGCAGGTTGCTGCGAATCCGGACGGGTGGGTGGCCGCGCAGGCCATCGTTGCCGCCCAGCTCCAGCACCACCACCTGCGGGCGGTGTTGCGCCAGCAGGTCTGGCAGCCGGCGCAGGCCGCCACCCGTGGTTTCGCCGCTGATGCTGGCGTTGACCACCGTGTACTCGGGGTGGCTGCTGCGCAGTTGTGCGGCAAGCAGGCTCACCCAACCCTGTTCCAGAGACATGCCGTAGGCGGCGCTGATACTATCACCCAACACAAGCAGGGCTTTCTCCGCCAGTGCCGACTGCGGCATTGCCAGCAGCAGACACAATCCGGCGGCGCGTGAAGTGCGTATCAGTGCGAAAAGGAATCGCGACATGATCAAGGCTGAAAATCTCCAGAAACGGGTGCCCATGGCGGGCAGCGAGCTGGAGATACTGAAAGGGATCACTCTGGAAATCAAGTCGGGGGAGTCGGTGGCCATCATCGGTGCTTCCGGATCCGGCAAATCGACACTGCTGGGCTTGCTGGCCGGGCTGGACGAGGCGAGTGCTGGCCGGGTGGTCATTAACGGCACCGACATCAGCGCGCTGGATGAGGATGAGCGCGCGTTGTTTCGCGGGCAGCACGTCGGCTTCGTGTTCCAGTCATTCCAGTTGTTGCCGGCCCTGACTGCGCTGGAGAACGTCATGTTGCCGCTGGAGTTGCAGGGGCAGGGCAAGGCGTTGACGCTGGCCCAGACCTTTCTCGAGCGGGTGGGCCTGGGGGAGCGTATCCAGCATTACCCGCGGCAGATGTCCGGCGGTGAGCAGCAGCGGGTGGCGATTGCCCGCGCCTTCGCCAACACGCCGTCGATCCTGTTCGCGGATGAGCCCACGGGCAACCTGGATACCGCAACCGGGAGTCACATCATTGACCTGCTGTTCGAACTCAACCGCGAGCAAAATACCACCCTGGTCCTGGTGACCCATGACCTCGGCCTTGCGGAGCGCTGCCAGCACCGGTTTCGCCTGGAAGCCGGCGCCCTGGTCGACGGAGACTGAGCCATGTCGATGACTGCAACGCGCATGCTGGCGCGGGACTGGCGTGGCGGCGAGCTGGGTGTTCTGGTGGCAGCGCTGGTATTGGCGGTTGCCGTGGTTTCCGGCATCAGCGCCTTCACCACGCGCCTGCAAACGGCTCTGGCGCAGGAAAGCCACCGCTTCCTCGCTGCAGACCGGGTGGTGCGCAGTGGGCGCGAGGCGCCGGCGGACTGGTTGCAGGAGGCGTCGCGTCGAGACCTCGGTACCGCACAGGTCCTCACGTTTCCCTCCATGGTCTACGCGGGTGAGGAGGGCATGGTGCTGGCCTCCGTCAAGGCAGTGAGCGATGCCTACCCGCTGCGCGGAGAGCTGCGCTACAGCGAGCAGCCCTTCGGTGACTTGATCACGGGTGGCCGTGGGCCCGAACCCGGCACCGTGTGGCTGGACTCGCGGCTGTTTCCGCTGCTCGACATTGCGATAGGCGACACCGTGGCGGTGGGTGAGGCGGAGTTTCGGGTCGTGGCGGCGGCGCGTACCGAGCCTGACCAGGGCGGTTCTTTCCTCGGCCTGGGGCCGCGTGTATTGATGCATTACGCCGATATTGCGGCGACCGCCGTGGTACAACCCGGCAGCCGGGTAGAATACCGACAGCTGTATGCCGGGGAGCCCGCCGCCGTCGAGAGCTTCGAGCGCTGGCTGCAACCGCAGCTCGGCGAAGGGCAGCGGCTGCTGGATGTGAACGAGGGGCAGCCAGGTCTCGGCGAGGCGCTGCAGCGAGCCGAGAGCTTTCTTTTGTTGGCAGGCAGCCTGGGCGTGGTGCTCGCCGGCGTGGCCATCGCGCTGGCCGCTCGTCGCTTCAGTGAGCGCCACAACGATTATGTCGCCATCATGAAAAGCCTTGGCGCCACGTCCGGCAGCATCACACGTCTCTACGGTCGCAGCCTGTTCCTGCTGGGTTTGCTGGCCACGCTGTTGGGTTGCTCGCTGGGCTGGGCGTTGCAGTCAGCTTTCTTCAACCTGTTCGGCGACCAGTTGCCGGTGGCGCCCGGGCCTGCGGGCATTCGTCCTTACGGCATTGGCGCCGCCACCGCGCTGGTCTGCCTGCTGTGCTTCGCCTGGCCGCCGCTGCGCCGCTTGAGCCAGGCCAGCCCGCTGCGTGTGCTGCGTCGCGATATGCCGCAGGAACAGCGACGCACCCTCACTGATTACGCGGTGGGCCTGGCCGCCGTATCCAGCCTCATGTGGTGGTACAGCGGTGACTGGAAAATCACCCTCGCGGTGTTGAGCGGGTTGGCCGCCACTGTGTTACTCGGGCTTGGCCTGGCCCTCACACTGCTGCGCGGTGGCCGCCTTGTGGGTATGAGCGCCGGCAGCATCTGGCGTCTGGCGCTGGCGGGCCTGCAGCGGCGCGGCACCGCGAATGCGCTGCAGGTGGTGATATTTGCCATGGCTATCATGCTGCTACTCGTGCTGCTGCTGGTGCGCACATCGCTGATAGATGCCTGGCAAACCCAGCTGCCGGAGAATACCCCCAACCATTTCGCCCTGAATATTGCCCCTGAAGACGTGCAGGGCGTGGAGCAACTGCTGCGCAGCGGCGATATTCCCGGGGCGCCGCTGTACCCGATGATACGCGGGCGTATCCTGTCGGTGAACGGAGTGGCCCTACCGCAGACGGATGACCCCGAAGAGGGGCGCCGTCAGCGCGAAGCCAATTTCACCTGGGCAGATACGTTACCCGGGGATAACCGCCTGCTGGAAGGCCGCTGGTGGGCACCGCGCAGCGATGCCGCCGAGGTGTCGCTCGAAGTCGAGTTTGCCGAGCGCTTCGGTGTCGGTTTGGGTGACAGAATCGGCTTTCAGGTGGGGTCAGAGCCGTTCGAGGCCACGGTCACCAGCATTCGTGAGCTCGACTGGCAATCTTTCAATCCCAACTTCTGGCTGGTGTTTCCGCCCCGCCTGCTGGCCCCGTATCCCGCTACCTTCATGACCAGTTTTTATCTTCAGCCGGAGCAGAAACCGTTTCTGAACGGGTTTATCCGACAGTTCCCCACGGTCACGGTGGTTGAGATGGATGTGGTGGTTGCGCAGGTTCGCGGCATAGTCAGCCAGGTGTCCGCGGCGGTGGAGCTGGTGCTCGCGGTCATCATGGCCGCCGGGGCTTTGGTTCTGGTAGCAGGTGTACAGGCCAGTGTGGACGCCCGCATGCATGAAAGCTCGATCCTGCGCGCCCTCGGTGCCCGCCGCCGCCTGGTGCTGGGTGGCCTGTGGATCGAGTTTGCCGCGCTGGGTGTGTTCGCCGGCGTGCTCGCCACCGTGGGGGCAGAGTTGTCCGTGTATATCCTGCAGGCTCAGGTCATGGGCATGGACTATGCGCCTTCGCCCTGGGTGTGGCCGGTGGGTATTGGGGGTGGCGCGCTGCTGATTGCCGGCCTGGGTGTGTTCAGTTGCCGCAAAGTGGTTTCCAGCCCGCCGTTGGCCGTGCTGCGCGAGCTCTAGGCGCTGCGCTCACGGATCAGTGCGTGCTGATGCCGTCGATAAAGGTTTGCACGCTCAGCTGAATTTGCCGCTGCAGGTCAATGTGGCGCCGGAACAGCTGGGGGGCGTCAACCAGCAGGGTGGCAAGGCCGTGAATGCCAGCCCAGGCCGCGTTGGTCAGGTAGGCGAGGTCAAGTTCACGGAAGGTGCCGCGCTCGATACCGTGCTGGAGGATGGACTGCACCTGCTGGAAGGTATCGCGGCTTGCCTCGCGCAGTTCCGGGTAGGTTTCTGCGGGCTGTACCGAGGGCCCGAACATCAGCTTGAACATCTGCGGGTAGCGGCCGGCATAGGCCACATAGCTGTTCGCGAGCGCATGCAGCTGTTCCTCAGGACAATCGCCGGTGTCTTCCGCAGCCTGACGCAAATCGTTGAGCAGGCGCCGGTAGCCGACCGCCGCCAGCGCCGCGAGCAGGTCGCCTTTGTCGTTGAAGTGTCGGTAGGGTGCCGTCTGCGAGACGCCGACACCGCGGGCGAGCGCCCGCAGGCTCAACGCGTCGGCACCGGCAGTCTCGAGCTGCTCCAGTGCCGAATCCAGCAATTCCGCCCGCAAGTTACCGTGATGGTAGCTGCGTTGCCGGGCGGCTTGCGGTTCAGAAGCCGTCATTCAGGGCAGCAAATGCGCAACGGCATCGCGTTCCTCGGCCAGTTCCTGCTCGGTGGCCTGCATTTTGCCGCAGCTGAAGTCGCCGACATCAACGCCCTGGACGATTTCCCAGTCGCCGTTGTTGCAGCGGCAGGGGAAGGAGTAGATGAGGCCCTCGGCAATGCCGTAGGAACCGTCGGAATAAACGCCCATGGAGACCCAGTCGTCGCCTTCCGTGCCCAGCGCCCAGCTGCGCATATGGTCGATGGCGGCGTTGGCGGCAGAGGCGGCAGAGGACGCACCACGGGCCTTGATGATTGCCGCGCCACGCTGTTGCACCGTGGGAATGAAGTCGCCTTCGTACCATGCCTGGTCGATCAGGGTGATGGCTTTGCTGCCATCGACTTCAGCGTTGAACAGATCGGGGTACTGGGTGGCGGAGTGGTTGCCCCAGATGGTCATCTTTTTCACGTCATTGACGGTTTTCCCGGTCTTCTGGGCAATCTGCGTCATGGCACGGTTGTGATCCAGGCGGGTCATGGCGGTGAAGTTGCGCGGGTTGATGTCCGGCGCATTGCGCTGGGTGATGAGGGCGTTGGTATTCGCCGGGTTACCCACCACCAGCACCTTGATGTTGCGGCTGGCGTGCGCGTCGATGGCCTTGCCCTGCACCGAGAAGATGGCGGCGTTGGCTTCCAGCAGATCCTTGCGCTCCATGCCGGGGCCGCGGGGGCGTGCACCCACGAGCAGGGCGTAGTCGGTGTCCTTGAAGGCGACCGCGGGGTCGTCGGTGCAGATGATGTTGGTCAGCAGCGGGAACGCGCAGTCGTCCAGCTCCATGCGCACGCCGTTGAGGGCTTCCATGGCCGGCGTGATGTCCAGCAACTGCAGGATCACGGGCTGATCGTCGCCCAGCATGGCGCCGGAGGCGATACGGAACAGCAGCGCGTAGCCAATTTGGCCGGCGGCGCCGGTAACGGTCACTCGAACAGGTGCTTTCATGGGAAGGGAGTCCTCAAGGGTCGGGTGGATGGCAAACAAGGGGGCCATATTGTCGAGTGAAACGGGTGAAAAAACAAGCCGCTACCTGTAAAATGCGCCGCTTCCGGGTGATCAGTGGCAGGCGGCTAGTGCGCGAGCTTTCCAGAAAAGAACGAACCGAATTCAACAAGTTGCAGAAGCGCTTGCGGCGCAATGTGGGCAATGCCATCGCCGACTACACCATGATTGAAGCCGGTGACCGGGTTATGGTGTGCCTGTCCGGGGGCAAGGATTCCTACGCCATGCTGGATGTGCTGCTGGCCCTGCGCAGCAGCGCACCGGTGGACTTCGAACTGATAGCGGTCAACCTCGACCAGAAGCAACCCGGCTTTCCGGAGCACGTGCTGCCGGCCTACCTGGAAGCGCTGGATGTGCCCTATTACATCCTGGAGAAAGATACCTACAGCGTGGTGCGCTCGGTGATCCCCGAGGGCAAGACAACCTGTGGCCTTTGCTCGCGCCTGCGGCGGGGTAGCCTGTACGGTTTCGCCGCCGATATCGGGGCCACCAAAATCGCCCTCGGGCACCACCGTGACGATATCGTCGAAACCCTGTTCCTGAACCTGTTCTTCGGGGGCAGCCTGAAAGCGATGCCGCCGAAACTGCTCAGCGATGACAAGCGCAACGTGGTCATTCGGCCGATGGCGTACTGCAAGGAAAAAGACCTGGTGGCCTACGCCGACTACAAGGCGTTCCCCATCATTCCCTGCAATCTCTGCGGTTCCCAGGAGAACCTGCAGCGGGTGCAGATCAAGCAGATGCTTGCGGACTGGGAGCGCCAGTACCCGGGTCGCACAGAAACCATTTTCCGCGGAATTTGCAACGTGGCCCCCTCGCAGCTGGCGGATACCGCCCTGTTCGATTTCAGCAACCTGCGCGCCGAGGTCGACCGCGACCTGCACCTGCCCGCGATCCGTGTCGTCAACCTTTAGGTGACAGACGGCGGCGCGGCAGATGATGTGTTGCTCAGCGCGTCCGGGTTGAGCCTGGAGCGCGGTGGCAGGGAGCTGTTCAGCGGCATAAGCCTGCAGCTGCTGCGCGGTCAGCTGGTACAGATAGAGGGCGCCAACGGCGCCGGCAAAACCAGCCTGCTGCGCATTCTTGCCGGGCTTTCCCGCTACGGCTTTGCCGGACGTGTTGAGCACAGGGCACCCCAGCTGTTCCTCGGTCATCAAAGTGCCGTCAAGGGGTTGCTGACGCCGCGGGAAAACCTCGCCTGGCATGTGGCGGGGGAGGCCGGTTTCAGCGCAGCAGAGATCGACGCGGCGCTGGCAGCGGTCAACCTGTATGGCTACGAGGACGTGCCCAGCCACGCGCTCTCCGCCGGCCAGCATCGCCGCGTCAATCTCGCCCGGCTCTACCTGTCCCGGGCACCGCTGTGGCTGCTGGACGAGCCCTTCACGGCCATTGACCGGGCGGGCGTTGGCGCGCTGGAGGCGCGTCTGCTGCAGCACCTGGAGCAGGGCGGTGCCGTGCTCCTGACCTCGCATCAGCCGGTCACCCTGGCCTATCCGTTGCTGCGGCTGGACCTCGCCACGGGTACTCTGCAATGACTCCTGCGGCCACTGCCACCTTCTGCCTGCGCCTGCTGCGCCGACAACTGGTGCTGGGGCTGCGCCGGCCGGTAGAGCTCGGTAATCCGCTGCTGTTCTTTGCCATGGTCGTGGCGCTGTTCCCCCTCGGCCTGGGGCCCGCGCCCGACACGTTGGCGGCGTTTGCCCCGGGTATCCTGTGGATTGTGGCCCTGCTCTCGAACCTGCTCACCTCCGATGCGGTGTTCCGCAGTGACCTTGAGGACGGTAGCCTGGAGCAGTTGCTGCTGGCACCTCAGCCGCTGTATTTCTCGGCGCTGGCCTATGTGCTGGCGCACTGGTTGCTCACTGGCCTGCTGTTGGGGTTGGCTTCGCCCTTATTCGCGCTGATGCTGGGCCTTGCGCCTGCCGCCATCCCCGCGCTCGCGGCGAGCCTCCTGCTGGGTACCGCCGTGCTCAGCCTCATCGGGGGTATTGGCGCCGCGCTGACCGTGGGGTTGAAGCGTGGCGGCATGCTGATTTCCCTGCTGATTCTGCCGTTTTACATGCCGGTGCTGATCTTCGGCAGTGGCGCCGTGCAGGCGGCGTTGAATGGCAATCCGGCGGGACCTTTTCTGGCGATTCTCGGGGCGCTGCTGTGCATGTCAATCGCGCTGGCCCCCATGGCGATTGCAGCGGGTTTGCGTATCAGTGTCGATACCTGAGCGATTTCGTCTGATTTGGATTGTTCGGGGCCGCGGTCGCTGTATAATCGCGCGCCATGTGGACGCTCTTCCATAAATTCGGTTCCCCGCCCTGGCTCTATCGCCTGTCCGGGTCCATCCTGCGCTGGCTTCTGCCGATTACCCTGCTGGCATTGATCGGCGGCGCGATATGGGGATTGTTGTTTACCGCACCGGATTTCCGCCAGGGCAATAGTTACCGCATTATCTACATTCACGTACCTGCGGCCGTGGTGGCTCTCGCTGGCTATTACGTGATGGCCATAGCTGGCGCGGTGAGCCTGATCTGGCGTATGAAAATGGCCGATATCGCCATGCGCGCCTGTGCCCCGATCGGCGCGGCCCTGACCTTTGTTGCGCTGGTAACGGGCAGCATCTGGGGCAAGCCCACCTGGGGTACCTGGTGGGTGTGGGATGCACGCATCACGTCGATGCTGATCCTCCTGTTCCTCTACCTCGGGGTTGTGGCGCTGTACGAAGCCTACGAGAACAAAGCCCTTGCCGCCAAGGCCTGCGCGATACTCAGCCTGGTTGGCACGGTGAACATTCCCATCATCTACAAGTCGGTGGATTGGTGGTACAGCCTGCACCAACCGGCCTCCATCAAGTTCACTGGCGGCAGCACGATTGACCCCAGCATGCTTTATCCGCTGCTGTTTATGATCACGGCATTCTACTGCCTGTTCACCTGTGCCCTGTTGCTCAACATGCGGGTGGAAATCCTGCAGCGCGAGCAACGTACCGCGTGGGTCAAGGCACTGGCCAACAAGGGGGCGGCAGGCTGATGTACTTCGACTCATTGGCAGCAGCGTTGCAGATGGATGGCCACGGCGCGTTTGTCTGGTCTGCCTACTTCATTACAATTGGTGTGGTGGCCCTGATGGTCTACGCACCCCGGCGGCGGGAACAGCGGTTCCTGCGCCAGCTCGAGGGGCAAATTCGGCGCAGCGAGGGCGGTAACCCGCCCGGCGCCAGCAAGGAGGTGTGATGCACCCGGTTCGCAAGCAGCGTTTGTGGTTGGTGTTGTTTCTTGTTGTTTTCTCCAGTTCCGCGATCGGCCTCATGGCCTACGCCCTGCGCGGCAATATCAATCTGTTCTATCCCCCTGTTGAAGTGGCCGCCGGGCTCGCGCCAGTCGGCCAGAACATTCGTGTGGGCGGCATGGTGGTTGAGGGCAGTGTGCAGCGCAGCGACAGCAGCCTGGAAGTGCGCTTTGAGGTGACCGACTACGAGGCCGTTGTGCCAGTCGTCTACACCGGCATCCTGCCGGACCTGTTCGATGAAGGGCAGGGCGCCGTCGCGGCGGGCAAACTCGACGAAAACGGCGTGTTACAGGCGTCGGAAGTGCTGGCCAAGCACGATGAGAACTACATGCCGCCGGAGGTTGCGGAGGCACTGGAGGCGTCTAAATCGCGCATGGCAGAGCAGAGCGGTGAACAGGGGTATGGCCAATGATCCCGGAGCTGGGTCACTTCGCCCTCATCCTGGCGCTTTGCCTGTCCGTGCTGTTGTGCACGATTCCGCTGTGGGGTAGCTGGCAGCGCAACGTCACCGCCATGGCGCTGGCCCCCAATCTCGCGATTGGCGTGCTGGTCTTTACCACGCTCAGCTTTGCCTGCCTCACCTGGGCCTTTCTGCAGGACGATTTTTCGGTAGAGGTGGTCGCCAATAACAGCAACAGCCTGTTGCCCTGGTACTACAAGTTCTCTGCGGTGTGGGGTAATCACGAGGGCTCGCTGTTGCTGTGGGCGCTCATTCTCGCCCTCTGGACCTGCGCTGTGGCCGTGTTCAGCCCGCAGTTGCCGCTGGTGATGCTGTCGCGTGTGTTGGCCGTCATGGGTTTTGTCGGCGTTGGCTTTCTCGCCTTCTCGTTGTTCACGTCGAACCCCTTCGCGCGCCTGCTGCCGGGCATACCCGCAGATGGTCAGGACCTGAATCCGCTGCTGCAGGACTTCGGCCTGATCATCCACCCGCCGCTTTTGTACATGGGCTATGTGGGCTTTTCGGTGGCCTTTGCCTTTGCCATCGCCGCCTTGCTCGGCGGTCGCCTGGATGCGGCCTGGGCACGCTGGTCGCGGCCCTGGACGAATGTCGCCTGGGCCTTTCTGACCCTGGGCATCATGCTGGGCAGCTGGTGGGCTTACTACGAACTTGGCTGGGGCGGCTGGTGGTTCTGGGACCCGGTGGAGAACGCTTCCTTTATGCCCTGGCTGGCGGGTACTGCGCTGGTGCACTCGCTGGCGGCGACGGAAAAGCGAGGACTGTTCAAGAGCTGGACGGTGTTGCTGGCCATTTTTGCCTTCTCCCTGAGCCTGCTGGGTACCTTCCTGGTGCGCTCCGGGGTGCTGACCTCTGTGCACGCCTTTGCCACAGACCCCGCCCGCGGCATGTTCATCCTGGTATTTCTGGGCATTGTTACCGGCGGTTCACTGGTGCTGTATGCGCTGCGCGCCCCGGCCGTGGCCAGCCGCGTGAGTTTCACCTGGATTTCCCGCGAATCGCTGTTGCTGGTGAACAATGTGGTGTTTCTGGTCGCCACATTGACGGTGCTGTTCGGCACCCTGTTTCCGCTGTTGATGGATGCACTGGGGCAGGGCAAGTACTCGGTGGGCCCCCCCTATTTCAACGCGGTATTCATTCCGCTGATGGCATTGCTGGTGCCGTTTATGGGCGTTGGCCCGCTGTCGCGCTGGAAGCGTGACAGTGTCCGCCGCTGGCAGGCGGAACTGCTGGTGCCGGGGCTGGTCACGCTTGCCTGCGCGCTGACGCTGCCCCTCTTGCACACCGGCGACTACAACCTCTGGGTGGCGCTTGCGGTCCTGTTTGCCGGCTGGCTGGTGGTTGGCCTGCTGCGCGATCTAGCCAACCGGGTTCGCAACAGTGCCTCCCTGGGCGCGGGCTTACGCCGCCTCACTCCCAGCTACTGGGGCATGGTGATCGCCCATGTGGGCTTCGCCGCGACCATTATCGGCGTGGTGCTTACCAGTCAATACACGATCGAGCACGACCTCAAAATGAGCCCGGGCGAAAGTGACACTCTCGCCGGCTATGAGTTCAGGTTTATTGATGTGGGCGCTGTGCAGGGCCCGAACTTCGTGGCCGACGAAGCGCGCTTTGTGGTCTATCGGGACGGACGCGAGGTGGTGCGCCTGGCCCCGCAGAAGCGCCGTTACCTGGCCAGCGGCAGCGTGATGACGGAGGCCTCCATTGATGCCGGCCTGTTCCGCGACCTGTTTGTCGCCATGGGTGAGCCGGTGGGGGTCGATGGCGCCTGGGCTATTCGTCTGCACTACAAGCCCTTCGTGCGCTGGATGTGGGCAGGCGCTCTGCTGATGGCGCTGGGCGGTTTCATGACGGTGGCGGACAAGCGCTACCGTCGCCAGCGCACAGTGGCGCGTGAAGGTCTGCGTGAAGGGGGTGTGCGTGGCGCCCAGGCTTAAGCTTTTCCTGCCGCTGGTGATCTTCGTGGTGCTGGCGGGGTTTCTGTATCGCGGCTTGTCGCTGGACCCGATGGAGCTGCCCTCAGCACTCATCGACAAGCCCCTGCCGGCATTTTCCCTGACCGCGCTGGCGGATGGGCGCGCGCTCACACGCGACGATGTCATTGGCGAGCCAGCGCTGTTCAACGTCTGGGCCACCTGGTGCATTTCCTGTCGCGCGGAACATCCGTATCTGCAGCGACTGGCTGACACTGGCATTCCCATCTACGGCATCAACTACAAGGACGAAGACCAGGCCGCGCGCCGCTGGCTGCAAGAGCTCGGTGACCCCTACCGCGCCAATATCGTTGATCGCGAGGGCTCCCTGGGGGTGGACCTTGGTGTTTACGGCGCCCCGGAGACCTACCTGGTGGACGCTGACGGCGTGATCCGCTATCGGCATGTGGGCGTGATCGATGACCGCGTATGGCGCGATACCCTGGAGCCGCTGTGGCGCGAGGTTCTGGCCATGGCACAGGAGCCATGAGAATGCGCGCCTCCTTGTTGGGTGTAATGCTGTTACTGAGTGCGTACGCCGCAGCGGTGATAGAAACCTACGAATTCAGCACGCCGGCACTGGAGGCACGCTATCAGCTGCTCAGTGAAGAGTTGCGCTGTCCCAAGTGCCAGAACCAGAATATCGCCGATTCCAATGCGCCAATTTCGCAGGATTTGCGGCGCCTGCTGCACCAGCAACTGGAGGCCGGGGCCAGTGATGAAGAGATACTGGAATTCATGGTTGCCCGCTACGGCGAGTTCGTGCGCTACCGGCCCGCGTTCAACGCGGTGACTGCTGTGCTCTGGCTGGCTCCCCTGTTGCTCTTGCTGGCGGGCGTGGCCGGTCTGCTATTGATACTGCGCGGTCGGCGCCAGGGCGGCGGCTCACTCACCGCGGACGACGAAGCACAGCTGGCGGCATTGCTCAAGAATTCGGAGAAAGACGCTTGACGACATTCCTGCTCGCCTGTGCCGGCCTCGTTGTGCTCAGTGGCCTGTTTCTGCTGTTCCCCGGCTGGGCAACCAGGCGCCCGGTTGATGATGGCGCGCAGGCCAATCTCGACTGGTACCGCTTGCGTCGCGCGGAGTTGGCGGATGCCGGGGAAGCAGATCTGGAAACCGATACCCAGCTGCGTTTGCTGGAAGACCAGCAGGGTCAGTTGGCAGCCGCTGCAACCGAGGAGCCTGCGCGCCGAGCGTTTCCGCTGTGGGCGCTCGTGCCGGTTGTCGCAGTGATGGCCGCAGTCCTCTATTACCAGCTGGGTTCGGTGACCGATGTCAGGATTGCACAGCAGCTCGGCGATCTGGGCGAAACACCGACAGAGGCGCAGCTCAGCGAGCTGATGGTGGCGATCGAGGAGCGCGCCGTGCAGCGCCCGGACAATCTCCATTACCTGGCGTTGTTGGGTCGTTATCAGATGGGGCAGGGCGATTATGCGCTGGCCGCGGAAACCTACGATCGTCTGGTGCAGGCCGCCCCGGAGGACCCGCAGGCCCTGGCCTATTCGGCCCAGGCCAGGTTCCTGGCGGACGGGCGCACGCTCAGCCCGAGCGCGCAGGCGCGTGCGGAGCAGGCGCTGGCCATTGATCCGCAGCAGCGCACGGCCCTGGGCCTGCTGGGCATGTCGGCGTTTGAGCGCGGGCAATTCCGCGCTGCTATTCAGTACTGGGAGCGCCTGATTGTCATGGAGGCCCCCGGTAGTGAGGGACAGCAATTGATTGCCGGCGTCATCAATGAGGCGCGTCAGCGACTGGGTGAAGCGGTAACCCCCACCGATGAGGTGGCGGCCCCGAGCACTGGCGTGACGGTCACCGTAACCCTGCCCGAGGGCGCGTCGCTGGCTGATTCCGACACCGTATTCGTGCTCGCGCGCGCTGCAGGCAGCGAAAGCCGCATGCCGATTGCGGCGCAGCGCCTGGCGGCCAGCCAGCTGCCGGCCACCCTGCGCCTGGACGACAGCAGCACCATGGCGGGCCAGAAACTCTCGACGGCGGGCGAAATCCTGGTGCTGGTGCAGGTCTCTCCGGCGGGTACCCCTGGCGAGGAGAACGCCACCTGGCTTGGTCGCCTCGGGCCGTTGCAGCCCTCCCTCTCTGAAGAACCGCAGCTCATCACCCTGCAGCCCCGCCAGGGGTGACGCCACATTAAGTGCCTCAGGCATAGTGTTGCCGGGGGAAGTTGGGTACACTACATCTAGTGTTATCGGGGTGGCAGTCAAGCCGGGTTTTCGGGCATAAATGCTATATAAAACATTAAGATACAATACAAATTTAAAGTGATATGCGACTAAAATCCATCAAGCTCGCCGGCTTCAAGTCGTTTGTCGATCCCACTACCGTCAACTTCCCCAGCAACATGTGTGCCGTGGTGGGGCCCAACGGCTGTGGCAAGTCGAACGTCATCGACGCCGTGCGCTGGGTGATGGGCGAGAGTTCTGCCAAGAACCTGCGCGGCGAATCGATGACCGATGTCATCTTCAACGGTTCAGTCAACCGCCAACCGGTGGGGCAAGCGTCCATCGAACTGGTGTTCGACAATAGCGATGGTGGTGTGGGTGGTGAATACGCCAGCTATGCCGAGATTTCCATCAAACGCCTGGTCACCCGCGAGGCGCAATCGGAGTATTTCCTCAACGGCAGCCGCTGTCGGCGGCGCGACATCACCGATATTTTCCTCGGCACGGGCCTGGGGCCGCGCAGCTACGCCATCATTGAGCAGGGCATGATATCCCGCTTGATCGAGTCCCGTCCGGAAGATTTACGTGTGTTTATCGAGGAAGCGGCGGGTATTTCCAAGTACAAGGAACGGCGTCGGGAAACCGAAACCCGCATGCGCCGCACCATGGAGAATCTCGAGCGCCTCACGGACCTGCGTGACGAGCTGCAACGTCAGCTCCAGCACCTGCAGCGCCAGGCGCAGGCGGCGGAAAAGTACAGTGAACTCAAGGCTGAAGAGCGCACCCTGAAAGCACAGCTGCACGCGCTGCAGTGGCAGCAGCTGGACAGCCAGGCCGGCCGCTGCGGCCAGGCGATTGGTGAGCTCGAGGTGCGGCTGGAGGCCGTGAATGCGGAACACCAGCAGGTGGACACCGGCATTGAGCAGCACCGGCAGGATTACACCGATCGTACCGACAGCTTCAATGCCGTGCAGGCCACCTATTACGCGCTGGGCGCGGAAGTGGCCCGTCTGGAGCAGGCCATCCAGTTCCAGAAGGAGCGCGCGCAGCAGCTGCATGCCGACCTGCGCCAGGCGCTGGACAGCCTGGAGCAGGCAGAGGCGCATTTGCAGCAGGACCAGGACAAGCTCGCAACCTGGGAGCTGGAGTTGGAAGAGCTGGCGCCAGAACTGGAGTTGCTGCAGGCGGCTGAAGAGGAGTCCGCCAGCGCGCTGCAGGAAGCCGAAGACGCCATGTTGCACTGGCAGCAGCAGTGGGATGAGTTCAACCACCAGGCGGCGGCGCCACGGCAGCAGGCCGAAGTGCAGCAGTCGCGTATCCAGCACCTGGAACAAGCGCAACAGCGTCTGCAGCGACGCGTCCAGCAGCTTGAAGAGGAGCGCGCAGGGCTGGTGGTAGGCGAAGACGACGCCAACCTCGAGGCCGCTGCCGAGGAGATCGCACTGCTGGAAGAGCAGATGGCGGTAGCCGAACTGCGCAGCGATGAGCGCGTGGAGGAACTTGCGGCGGCGCGCGAGGAAGAGAGCCGACTGTCAGGGCAACTTAACGAAAGCCGCTCCCGCTTGCAGCAGCTACGCGGTCGCCAGGCGTCTCTGGAGGCGCTGCAGCAGGCGGCTACGGAGGATCGCGACCAGGGCGTCAGCCAGTGGCTTGCCGCCCAGGGCTTGCAGTCGCGGCCGCGGTTGTTGGACAACCTGCAGGTGGACGAAGGCTGGCAGCAGGCGGTGGAAACCGCGCTGGGGGATTACCTGCAGGCTGTTTGTGTCGAGCAGCTGGGTGACCTCGCTGATTGCCTGCAGGCGCTGGAGCAGGGCCAGGTCAGCCTGGTGGAGAGTGGTGCTGCACAGGGCAGCCCGGGGCCGCAGTTCCTCGCCTCACATGTGCATGGCAGCGCCGCTGCTGCGAGCCTTCTGGCGGGTGTGCGTGTGGCAGCAGACCTGCCCGCTGCACTGCAGCTGCGCGCCAGCCTGGGTGCGGGTGAGTCGGTGATTACCGCGGACGGGATCTGGCTGGGCCGCGACTGGCTGCGAGTGACGCGCCCGGGCAAGCAGGAAGGCGGCGTGATCCAGCGCCAGCAGGAGCTCGAGCGGCTGTTGCTGGAAGTCGAAGCCACGGCGCAGCAGGTCACCGAATTCGAAGGCGCGCTGGATGGCCTGCGCGAGCAGCAGCAGAGTCTGGAAGCCCAGCGCCAGGATAGCCAGCGCGAGCAGCAGCAGCTGTCGCGGCAGCACGCGGAGCTGCGCGCTGCACTGTCGGCGCAGCAGGCCAGGCTGGAACAGATCAGCGCGCGCCGTGAGCGCCTTGCCGCGGATATCAGCGACACCCGCGGGCAGTTCGGCCAGGAGCAGGAGGCCGTATCGGAGGCGCGCCTGCTGCTGGCAGAGGCCATCGAGCGCATGGAAACAGACTCGCGCCAGCGCGAGGAGTTGCTCGCGCGCCGGGATGCGGCGCGCAATCAGCTCGACAGCGTGCGCCAGAGGGCCCGTCACGACAAGGATGCGGCCCACCAGTCAGCGATGCGTCACCAGTCGCTGCAGACGCAATTAGGGGGCGTGGCGGAAACCATGCAGCGGGCCCGCTCCCAGGTCACCCAGCTGCAGGAGCGCCGCGAGGCCCTGCAGGGCAGCCTCATGGAAAGCGACGACCCGGTAGTGGCGTTGCAGGACGAGCTGGAAGCGCAGCTGGCGTTGCGTCTGGCATCCGAGACCGAGCTGACCCAGGCGCGCCAGGCGGTTGCCGAGGTGGAGCATGCCCTGCGCCAGGCCGAGCAGCAGCGTGCCGCCATTGAGCAGCGAGCGCAGGGCGTGCGCGCCGAGCTGGAGCAGCAGCGGTTGCAGCAGCAGGGTTTACAGGTGCAGCGGGAGAACGTGCTGCGCCAGCTGCGGGAACTGGAGCAGGACGTCGATACGGTGCTGGCGAATATGCCCGAGGGCGCCGGGGAAACGGAGTGGCAGCTTGCCCTTGAACGTGTGGGGGCCAGGGTGGCGCGGCTGGGGCCGATCAACCTCGCGGCCATTGATGAATATGCCCTGCAGTCCGAGCGCAAGCATTACCTCGATGCCCAGAACGAGGACCTGGAAACGGCGCTGGAGACACTCGCCTCCGCCATTCGTAAAATCGACAAGGAAACGCGCAGCCGGTTCCGCGACACGTTCGATAAGGTGAATTCCGGCCTGCAGGACCTCTTCCCCCGCGTATTCGGTGGTGGCAATGCCTATCTGGAAATGACCGGGGACGACCTGCTCGATACCGGCATTACCATCATGGCGCGCCCACCGGGGAAAAAGAACAGCACCATTCACCTGCTGTCAGGCGGGGAAAAGGCGCTGACCGCCATTGCCCTTGTGTTTTCGATTTTCCAACTGAATCCCGCGCCGTTCTGTATGCTTGACGAAGTGGACGCGCCGCTGGACGATGCCAACGTCGGGCGTTACGCACGCATGGTCAAGGAAATGTCCGAGAAAGTGCAGTTCATTTATATTACCCACAACAAGATCTCCATGGAGTTGGCGGATCAGTTGATGGGTGTCACCATGCACGAGCCGGGCGTGTCACGCCTGGTTACCGTGGATGTCGAAGAGGCAGCGGAACTGGCGGCGAGTTAGGACAAGCGGAGGAAGCGGGCGCAGCTGTGATGGACTTGACGATACGCGATTGGATGGTGATTGCCGGTGTGCTGCTGATTCTGGCGGTGCTGCTGGATGCCTGGCGGCGGGTGCGCAATGAGCGCCGTGCGGCCGTGCGCATCAAGTTGGTTGGCGAAGAGGGGGAGGGCACCGGCGAGCCGGATATTGCCGTATTCCGCGAGCTGCCCAACGGCGGCGCCCGCGTGGTGCACCGCTCAGACCTGCTGGATGCGCAGGCGCAGCACAAGGCCAGCGATGCCGGGGCTGTATCACCTCAGGCCTCCGATGCCACCGATGAGCATCCAGCGAATGCAGCCCCTGGACGCCCTTCGGCTGACGGAACACCCGGGGAGCCGCGCGCGACCCGGGGCCGCGCTGCGCGCAAACGCACGGCAAAAGCGGAGCCTCCGGACGATGGCCTGGTAAGTGGCTTGAGTAGCCGCGATGAGCCCGAGAACCTCGACTGGCTGGATGCTCTGGACGCCGAAGAGCGGGAGCTGTCCGCCAGCGAAGAGCCGGGCCGGCTGCCGCGTGACGTGCAGCCGGAAGTCTTCATGTTGAACGTAGTGGCGCGTGATCCCGAAGGCTTCCGCGGCGACGAAATACTGCACATCCTGCTGGCCTGCGACTTGCGCTTTGGTGACATGAGCTTCTTTCATCGTCACGAACAGGAGGCGGGGCGCGGGCCGATACAGTTCAGCGTTGCCAACATGATGCAGCCGGGTGTTTTCGACATCGACAATATGTCCGATTTCAGCACGCCGGGGCTGGTCTTTTTCGTCACACTGCCGGGCCCTGTGGACATGATGCAGGCCTTTGACTACATGCTGGAGACAGCGCAGACCGTGGCCCACAACCTGAAGGGTGACGTGCTGGATGAAACCCGCAGTGCGTTGACCCGGCAGACGCTGGAGCATTCGCGGCAGCAGATCCGCGATCTCGAACGCCGTATGCTCGCCCACGCGCGCTAGGGCTCAGGTACATGGCAGACGCGGTTGCAGCGGGCAAAGAAGCGGTCCGCCTGCGTGAGCAGCTGGACGACTGGAACTACCAGTACCATGTGCTGGACGACCCCAGCGTGCCGGATGCGCAATACGATCGCTGCATGCAGCGTCTGCGCGAACTCGAAACGCTATTCCCCGATCTCTGCGTGCCCGACTCGCCTACACAGCGGGTGGGTGCCACCCCTCTCGCCCAGTTCAGCCAGGTGCAGCATGAGGTCCCCATGTTGTCGCTGGAAAACGCATTCGACGCCGGGGAGCTTGCGGATTTCAATCGGCGGCTGCTGGATCGACTGGGGCGCGAGGCGGACGATGCCCTGGAGTTCGCCTGTGAGCCGAAGCTCGATGGTATCGCCGTCAGCCTGCTCTACCGTAGAGGACGCTTACAGCGTGGCGCCACTCGGGGTGACGGCAGCACCGGTGAGGATATTACGCACAATGTGCGCACTGTCGCCTCGGTGCCGCTGCGCTTGCGCGGCAGTGGTTTTCCAGAACTGCTCGAGGTGCGTGGCGAAATCTACCTGCCCCGCGCCGGGTTCGAGCAGTTGAACAGGGAAGCGCGCGAGCGCGGCGAGAAGACCTTCGTCAATCCGCGCAACGCAGCGGCGGGCAGCCTGCGTCAACTGGATGCCCGTATCACGGCCCGCCGTCCCTTGCAGATGTGTTGCTACAGTGTCGGCCTGTATCAGGGCGGCGAGCTGCCTGGCCGTCACTCCGAGGTGTTGGAGCGCCTGCACGGCTGGGGCCTGCGCATCAACGCCGAATCGAAAGTGGTGACCGGGATTGCAGCCTGTGAAGCCTACTATGTGGCGCTTGCGGCGCGGCGCGCCGAACTGCCCTACGACATTGATGGCATCGTCTATAAGGTGAATGACCTCGGCCTGCAACAGCGGCTCGGCTTCGTGTCGCGCGCACCGCGCTGGGCCATCGCGCGCAAATTCCCGGCGCAGGAAGAAATGACCCGGCTGCTCGCCGTGGAGTTTCAGGTGGGCCGCACCGGCGCCATCACGCCGGTCGCGCGTCTGGAACCGGTTTTCGTCGGTGGTGTGACCGTCAGCAATGCCACACTGCACAACGCCGATGAAGTGGAGCGGCTGGACGTGCGCATC
Source organism: Haliea salexigens DSM 19537 (assembly GCF_000423125.1). Taxonomy (GTDB): domain Bacteria; phylum Pseudomonadota; class Gammaproteobacteria; order Pseudomonadales; family Halieaceae; genus Haliea; species Haliea salexigens. The sequence goes on along the minus strand of NZ_AUHJ01000001.1, from coordinate 200,085 downwards.
GGCGATAGCGTGATCGTGCGTCGCGCTGGCGATGTTATCCCCCAGGTGGTGGCTGTTGTCAGCGAGCAGCGCCCCGCCAACGCACGCCACGTGGTCTTTCCCGAGCGCTGTCCGGTGTGTGGCTCGGTGGTTGAGCGTGCCGACGACGAGGCTGTGTGGCGCTGCATGGGCGGCCTGGTTTGCCCGGCCCAACAGAAAGCTGCAATCCGCCATTTCGTGTCCCGTCGTGCGCTGGATGTGGAAGGTCTGGGTGACAAGCTGGTCGAGCAGTTGGTCGACCAGGGGCTGGTGCATACCGTGGCGGACCTTTACACGCTGCCGCGAGAGGCCTGGCTGCGGCTGGAGCGCATGGGGGAGAAATCCGTGGACAATCTCCTCGCGGCGCTGGAAGACAGCAAGCTGACCACACTGCAGCGGTTTATCTATGCGCTGGGTATTCGCGAAGTCGGGGAGTCCACCGCCGGCAATCTTGCGCGCCATTTTGGCCGCTGGGAAGCGCTCGCCGCGGCGAGTGAAGAGGCATTACTGGCGGTGCCTGATGTGGGCCCCGTGGTCGCCGACCACCTGCGACAGTTTCTCGACTCCGCGGACAGTCTCGCCGTGGTGCAGGCGCTGCGCGATGCCGGTGTGCACTGGCCCGATCTCGAGGTGCGGCCGGCAGAAGCCTTGCCATTGGCGGGTGAAACCTGGGTGGTGACCGGCAAGCTGGAGTCCCTCGGGCGCAGCGATGCCAAGGCGTCTCTGGAGGCACTTGGTGCGCGGGTTGCGGGCAGTGTGTCGGCAAAAACCACAACCGTGGTCGCAGGGCCCGGTGCCGGTTCCAAGCTGGGCAAGGCGACAGAGCTCAATATTCCGGTGATCGATGAGGCGGCCCTGTTGGCCCTGTTGCGTTCCCACGGTGTGATGCTATGAAACGCCTTCTGCCGTATCTGCTGCTGCTCTTGGTACCCGCCTGCGCCACAACGCCGCCCGGCAACGTGGACAACGCCTGCAGTATTTTCCGCGAAAAAGATGGCTGGTATGACGATGCGCTGGCGGCGCAGAAGGCATGGGGCAGCCCGGTGCCGGTGATGCTGGCGATCATGCATCAGGAGTCGCGCTTCGTTGCGCAGGCAAAACCACCGCGCACACGTATTCTGGGCATCATTCCCGGTTTTCGCCCATCCAACTCCTACGGTTACAGCCAGGCCATCAAATCAACCTGGAAAGCCTATGAGCGCAGCACCGGTCACTATGGCGCGGACCGCGATGATTTCGGTGACTCCATGGACTTTATCGGCTGGTACAATAACGAGTCGCTGCATCGCAGTGGCATCGCGAAGAACGACGCCTACCGTCTGTATCTGGCGTACCACGAAGGACATGGAGGCTATAACCGCGGCAGCTATCGCGACAAGGGCTGGCTATTGCGTGTCGCCACCAAGGTGCGCGATCGCGCTGCGCAGTATACGGTGCAGCTGAACGGTTGCGCTGACTCCCTGCCACGTGGGCGCGGTCTCTTTGGCTGGTTCTGAGCCGGGACGCTGGTGGTTCAATAATGCTGTCAGCGCAGCGTTAAACACCTCATAACGCAGCCCCCGGGGCGCAAATGGGGGCGCGTGGTGATGCAAAGGAATGCGCTTTATGACACACTTCAGGCGTGTGCCGTCATGGTCGCGAGCCCGCTACCTAACGTTCAAAACAGGTCTTCGCTGTGAACCCTACTGATATCAAGAATCCCGAATACTTCCACAAAGTTGTCGATTGCCAGTATGCCTGTCCGGCGCATACGCCGGTTCCGGAGTACATCCGTCTGATCGCCGCGGGCCGCTACGACGACGCCTACATGGTGAACTGGGAGTCCAACGTGTTCCCCGGCATCCTGGGGCGCACCTGCGACCGGCCCTGTGAGCCGGCCTGTCGCCGCGGTCGCATCGCCAAGGGTGAGGAGCCGGTCGCTATCTGTCGCCTGAAGCGTGTTGCGGCTGATAACAAAACCGACATCAGCGCGCGCCTGCCGCAGATTCCGGCCCAGAAGAACGGCAAACGCATTGCCCTGATTGGTGCCGGCCCGGCCTCCCTGACGGTGGCGCGGGACCTCATGCCTCTGGGGTACGACATCGACATCTACGACAACCAGTTTGCCGGCGGCGGCATGATGCGCAGCCAGATTCCCTCTTTCCGTCTGCCGGCTTCGGTCCTGGACGAGGAAGTGGGATACATCCTCGACATGGGCGTGGTGACGCAGTTCAACACGGAAGTCACCAGCCTGAAGAGTGTGCTCGACAAGGACTATGATGCGGTCTTTGTCGGCACGGGAGCTCCCCGCGGCAAAGGGCTTAACCTGCCGGGGCTGGAGGAGGCCGGGAAACAGGTTCATATCGGCATCGACTGGCTGGCCAGCGTCGCCTTTGAGCACACCAGTGCAATCGGCAGGCGGGTACTGGTGCTGGGTGGCGGCAATACGGCAATGGATTGCTGCCGTACCTCACGCCGGCTCGGTGGCGAGGATGTGCGCGTGGTGGTGCGCAGCCCCTTTGCCGACATGAAGGCATCACCCTGGGAGAAGGAGGATGCCATGCACGAGGGCATCCCCATTTACGACAACCACGTGCCCAAGGAATTTGTCGTCGAGAATGGCAAGCTGAAGGGCATGCACTTCGAGAAGGTCGAAGCGCATTACGACGAAAACGGCAAGCGGAGCCTGGTGCCCACGGGCGAGGACCTCGTGTTCATGGAGGCCGATGACGTACTCATGGCCATCGGGCAGGACAATGCCTTCCCGTGGGTTGAGCGCGATCTCGGTATCGAGTTCGACAACTGGGATATGCCCGTCGTCGACAAGGCCACCTTCCAATCCACCAATCCCCGGGTATTCTTCGGCGGTGACGCGGCGTTTGGTCCGGAAAACGTCATTACGGCAGTGGCGCACGGCCATCAGGCAGCCATCAGTATCGACCTGTTCTGCAAGGCGGAGCCTGTGAGCAACCGTCCGGCGCCCATGACCAACCTGCTCAGCCAGAAAATGGGCATTCATGAGTGGAGCTACGACAACCAGATCGAGAACGACAAACGGTTTGTCGTACCCATGGCGCCACTGGAGGAAACGCTGCGCAATCGCAAGCTGGAGGTGGAGCTGGGTTTCGACCAGGGCACCGGCTTCAAGGAAGCGGAACGTTGCCTCAACTGCGACGTGCAAACTGTTTTCGATACCCCGCGCTGTATTGAGTGCGATGCCTGTGTCGATATCTGTCCGACTGACTGCATCTCCTTTGTTGAGAATGCTGAGGAAAGCGAGTTGCGCACGCGTTTGACCGCGACGGCCGGCAATCTTGCCCAGGATCTCTATGTCTCGACAGAACTGCCGACAAAGCGGGTCATGGTGAAGGACGAAGACGTCTGCCTGCACTGCGGCCTGTGCGCCGAGCGTTGCCCAACCTCTGCCTGGGACATGCAGAAATTCCTCTACAGCGTCACCAAAGCGGGGCAATAAACCATGCAAGCGCTGCAATCAGTCAATGAGTTCGTCATCAAGTTCGCCAACGTAAACGGCACCGGTAGCGCCAGCGCCAACAACCTGTTTGCCAAGGCTATTTTCCGCATGGGGCTGCCGGTGTGCCCCAAGAACATTTTCCCCTCCAACATCCAGGGCCTGCCGACCTGGTACGAAGTGCGCGTCAGTGAGCGCGGCTACCTCGGCCGCCGCGGCGGCGTGGATATCATGCTGTCGGTGAATCCACAGAGCATGCCGCAGGACATCAAGGAAGTGGAGCCGGGCGGCTACTTCATCTACGACAACACCAAGCCCCTCGACCTGCGCCTGATGCGCAATGATGTCAACATCATCGGCATCCCACTCACGCGTATGTGCAACGAGGAATACGAGGATCCGCGACAGCGCCAGCTGTTTCGCAACGTGATCTACGTGGGGGCGCTGGCAGCGCTGCTGGATATCGACTTCGCCGTGCTCACGGGCCTGGTGGAAGACCAGTTCAAGGGCAAGGACAAGCTCATTCTGCCCAACATCCACGCGCTCGAGCTCGGCTACCAGTACGCCCAGGAACACTTCGATTGCCCGCTTGGCATTCGTGTGCGCGCCTCTGACAAGGTGGGCGACAATATCCTACTCGACGGCAACACTGCCCTTGGCCTGGGTGCCATTTACGGCGGCGCCACGGTGGCGGCCTGGTATCCGATCACACCGTCCACATCCGTGGTTGATGCCTTTGATCGCTACGCCAAACGGCTGCGCATTGACCCGGGCACGGGGCGCAAGAACTACGCGATCCTGCAGGCGGAAGATGAGCTGGCCGCCATCGGCATGGTGGTGGGTGCAAGCTGGAATGGCGCGCGGGCATTCACCGCCACCAGTGGCCCGGGCCTCTCCCTGATGAGCGAGTTCCTCGGCCTGGCCTACTTTGCCGAAATTCCCACGGTGCTGTTTGACGTGCAGAGAGCAGGGCCGTCCACCGGTATGCCCACCCGCACGCAGCAGTCCGACGTATTGTCCGCCGCTTATGCTTCCCACGGCGACACCAAGCAGGTGTTGCTGTTCCCGTCCACACCCAGGGAGTGCTTCGATTTCGGCGCACTGTCCTTTGATCTGGCGGAGCGCTTGCAAACCCCCATCATTCTCATGACCGACCTCGACCTGGGCATGAACGACAATATGTCGCCGCCACTGACCTGGGACGATGCGCGTCGCTACGACCGCGGCAAGGTTCTGAATGCAGAGCAACTGGAAGAAATGGAACGCTACGGACGCTATCTGGACGTCGATGGCGACGGCATCTGTTATCGCACCATTCCCGGTACCCACCCGGACAAAGGCGCGTTCTTCACCCGTGGTACCTCGCGCGACGAATATGCGGTGTATACCGAGAAGGGCGAGGAATACGAGAAGAACATGCATCGCCTCATGGCGAAGTGGGAGACCATCAAGGAATGGGTGCCGCGCCCGGTGGAAACACAGAGCGAGCAGGGCACTGATACCGCAATCCTGTTTTACGGCACCAGCGAAGAGTCCTCGATGGAGGCCCGCGATTACCTGGCCGAAGACGGCGTGCCGCTGAATGCCATGCGTGTGCGAGCCTTCCCCTTCAACCACGAAGTCGCGGACTTTATCGCGCGTCACGAACGTGTTTTTGTCATTGAGCAGAACCGCGATGCGCAATTACGTACGCTGCTTATGGCCGAGTTTGAATTGGGTCCGGACAAACTGAAGTCCGTACTCTGTTTCGACGGCAATCCCATCAGTGCCCGGAATATTCGCAAGCAGATATTGCAGCAGATGCCCGGCTACAACGTTACCCCCTTGCGTCGCGAGCGCGTGGTCGCCGGCGCGGAGATCAGCTCATGAGCTATCAGCTTCCCAAATTCCGTCACCCGGATCTGCCGGTCAACACGCTCGGCTACACGCGGGCCGACTATGAAGGCGCCATCTCCACGTTGTGTGCGGGGTGTGGCCACGATTCCATATCCGGTGCCATCGTGCGCGCCTGCCACGAGTTGGCGCTGGAGCCGCACAGGATTGCCAAGTTGTCCGGTATCGGCTGTTCGTCCAAGGCACCCACCTATTTCCTGGGCAAGTCTCACGGTTTCAACTCCGTGCACGGGCGCATGCCCTCGGTGGTAAGCGGTGCCAATATGGCCAATCGGGATCTGCTCTATCTGGGTGTCTCCGGCGACGGCGACACGGCATCCATCGGCATGGGGCAGTTTGCCCACGCGGTGCGGCGCAACCTGAACATGGTTTATATCGTCATGAACAACGGTTGCTACGGGCTGACCAAGGGGCAGGACTCAGCCACCGCCGATGCCGGGTCGGCGAGCAAGAAGGGCGACCCGAACCCCTTTTCCGCCATCGACCTGCCGGGCCTCGCCCTGCAGCTTGGGGCCACCTTTGTGGCGCGCAGCTTTTCCGGCGACAAGGGCCAGCTGGTGCCGCTGATCAAGGCTGCCATCTCGCATCGCGGCTTTGCGCTGATTGATGTCATCTCGCCCTGTGTAACCTTCAACAACAACCCGGGTTCTACCAAGAGCTACGATTTCGTGCGTGAACATGCTGAAGCTACCGGTACGGTGGATTTCGTGCCAATGCGCGAGGAAATCACCGCCAGCTATCCGGCAGGCCGTACCCAGGACGTCACGCTGCACGATGGCTCCGTGTTGCACCTGGAGAAGCTAGCCCCGGACCTGGACCCGTTCGACCGTGTGTCCGCCATGGTAGCGCTGCAGAAACACAGCGCCGAGGGCCAGATACTCACGGGCCTCATTTACATGGACAAGGACTCTCGGGATTTGCACGACGTCATGGAAACCTCGCGCCGTCCGCTGAACAGCCTGACCGAGCAAGATCTCTGCCCCGGTGACAAGGTGCTGGCGAACATCAACGCAAGCCTGCGTTAGGCAGGAATTTCGCCAGAAGCCCCTCTGAGACGGCGGAAAAGCCGTGACAGAGGGGCTATCGTCATTTTATTGTCACAATTTCCTCATCTAATACGCACTATCCAGTGCGAATGAGGGGACAATGTGACCAATGAATGAACGTCAGGTATTAATTGTTGATGATGAGTTTGCCATTCGCGACATGTTGCGCATGGCGCTGGAAATCGCGGGATTCCGCTGTCTGGAAGCGGAGAATATCCAGGATGCCTTCACCTTGATCGTCGACGAGCGCCCCGATATGGTGCTGCTGGACTGGATGCTGCCCGGCGGCAGCGGCTTGGAGCTGCTGCGGCGCCTGAAACGCACCGATACCACCCGCGACGTGCCGGTGATCATGCTGACTGCGAAGACTGCTGAAGACAACGTCATCCAGGGCCTCGATGTAGGCGCTGACGACTATATTACCAAGCCGTTCGCGCCGCGTGAGCTGATCGCCCGCATCAAGGCGCTGATGCGTCGCTCCGCGGGTGGGGATGAGCAGGATCGCATCCAGGTGGCGGAACTGGTACTCGATGGCGAAAGCCGACGTATCTTCCTGCTGGATGAGCCGGTCGATATGGGGCCCACGGAATTCAATCTACTGCAGTTTTTCATGTCACACCCTGAGCGCGCCTATACCCGCAGTCAATTGCTCGATCAGGTCTGGGGCGCGAACGTTTACGTTGAGGAACGCACGGTGGACGTGCATATCCGCCGCTTGCGCAAGGCGCTGCAAACCCCCCAGGCCGATTACAGTGACCTTGTGCAAACCGTTCGCGGTACCGGTTATCGCTTCTCTGCCCGCGGCGTTCCCGCGCGGTGAGTCCACAGGTTGCCTGGCTGGCAGAGCTGCGCCGGCTGGTTGTGCTGGTTGCCGTGGCACTGGCCGTGGGCTGGCCGCTGGGCCTGCCCTGGGAGTTACTTTCCGTTGCGCTGATTGTGCTGGCCATGCGTTGGTTGTGGCAGATGCGCCGCTTGCTGCGCTGGCTTGAGGACCCTGCCATTGAGCCCCCGGAGGCGCTGGGTTTCTGGGGGGAGATGTACGATCGTCTCTACCAGCTGCAGCGCAAGGCCAGGGAGCGCGAGAGTGATCTGCGGTCACGCTTGGACTACCTGCAGGATTCACTGTCATCAATGCATGATGGCGCCATCATGATCACAGCCGCCGGCTCGATCGAGTGGAGCAATCAGGCCGCGCAGCGCCTGTTGGGACTGCGCTACCCGGCAGACCGCGGCCAGGCCCTGCTGAACCTGGTGCGCTTGCCCGCCTTTCACCGCTACTATATTGCGGGTGCCTTTGATGACCCGCTGCAACTGCGCATGCAGGGAGAGCGCGAGCAGACGCTGCAGTTTGCCATCACGCTTTTCGGCAACGGTGACCGCCTCGTTTTCGTGCGCGATGTGACCAAGGAGGCGCATCTGGAGCAGATGCGGCGCGATTTCGTCGGTAACGTATCGCACGAGCTGCGCACGCCGCTGACGGTCATCAAGGGTTACCTCGAGATGATCCTGGCGAACGCGCAGCAACTTGAGGCACGCTTTCGGCGCCCGCTGGAGCAGATGTCACAGCAGACCGAGCGCATGGAGAGCCTGCTCAAGGATCTGCTCTGGCTGTCGCGGCTGGAGAGCGTGCGCACGCAGGCCCGGCGCGAGCAGGTCGATATCGCGGGCCTGCTGCAGGAACTCGTGGATGAGCTGAGGACCCTGTACCCCGAGCGCACGCTGTCGCTGCAGCTGGACACCCGGGAAAAGATCCCCGGTGACTACCGTGAGCTGCACAGTGCGGTCTCAAACCTCATTCTCAACGCCTTCAAGTACAGCAAAAATGACAGTTCGGTGACAGTTTCGTGGCGGCAGCGTGACGATGAGCTGCTTCTGGCGGTAGAGGACGAGGGCATTGGCATTGATGCCCTGCATATCCCGCGGCTCACAGAGCGCTTCTACCGCGTTGACGACAGCCGCTCCTCGGCGACCGGGGGTACGGGGCTGGGCTTGGCGATCGTCAAACACATCGCTGCGGGGCACCGTGCGGAGCTGCGCATTACCAGTATACTGGGCAAAGGCAGTACCTTTACCCTGGCATTTCGGCGCTGACGTGCGTCCCGACATGCCATTGTCATAATAGTGTCACATCTTGGCGGTACTGTGTGCCCCGTCCAATTCCGCTATACACAGGAGTGCTTTATGTCGATCAAACAGTGGCTGAGAAAGTCGGTAGCAGTGGCGGGAGCCAGCGCTTTCGTTTTGGGCATGGCGCCGGTTGCATTGGCGGAGCTGGATCCCGGTCTCAAGGACTACGAAATTGCCAGTGGCGTGTCGGGTAACCTCTCCAGCATCGGCTCCGATACACTCGCCAATCTGATGACCCTCTGGGCTGAGGACTTCAAACGCGCCTACCCCAACGTCAACATACAGATTCAGGCCGCAGGCTCTTCCACGGCGCCGCCGGCGCTGACTGAGGGCACAGCCAATATCGGCCCGATGAGCCGTGACATGCGCGACAAGGAGATCGAGGCCTTCGAAACACGGTACGGCTACAAGCCGACTGCAGTGCCGGTCGCTATCGACGCGCTTGCGGTGTACGTGCACAAGGACAACCCGATCGAGGGTATGTCGATTGCCGAGGTGGACGCCGTATTTTCCTCTACACGCAAATGCGGAGCGGCGCAGGATATTGGCCAGTGGGGGCAACTGGGCCTTGGCGGTGCCTGGGAAGGCCGTGATATGCAGTTGTTCGGTCGCAATTCCGTTTCCGGTACCTACGGCTATTTCAAGACCGTTGGACTGTGCAAAGGCGACTTCAAGAACAGTGTCAATGAGCAACCCGGATCGGCCTCAGTGGTGCAGTCGGTGTCCACCTCCATCAACGGCATCGGCTATTCAGGCATCGGCTACCGCACCTCCAGCGTGCGCACGGTTCCCATCAGCAAGGACGAGGGCGGCGCCTACGTCGAGGCGGATGCGGAAAACTCCATCAATGGCAGGTACCCACTGGCGCGGTTCCTTTATGTGTATGTGAACAAGGACCCGAACAAGCCGCTGTCGCCACTGGAGCGCGAGTTCTTCAAGCTGGTGTTCTCGCGCCAGGGGCAGGATGTTGTGTTGAAAGACGGTTACATTCCTCTGCCCGCGGCAGTCGTGGACCGTTACAGTCAGCAATTGGGCCTGTAAGGTATGAGAATCGCCAGGCCAGGCTGCCTGCAGCCTGGCTGGTGCCGACAATCGCCGATCGAGTGATTCTGTCTTGACTAAATTGAGCGAACACGTGTCTCCCTTCACACCCCGCTGGAGGCATTTCAAGGATCGCGCCGCCACCGTGTCTGTCACGGCAGGCGGCGCTGGCGTACTGGTCGCCATCCTGCTGATTTTCTTCTACCTGCTCTACGAGGTGCTGCCCCTGTTCGGCAATGCCTCGATAGAGAAGCGTTCCGAGGTGGCCTCACCCTTTGCATCCGCGCCGTTGTATCTGGCCGTGGAAGAGCAGACGGAAATGGGCTTTGCGGTATTTGCCGATGCGCGCGGCAGCTTTTTCCAGTTGGATAGCGGGCGCGTAGTGCTCGAAGCGGACCTGGCCACTGACCTGGGTCCGGTATCTGCGGTGGCAGAAGAGAGCGCAGGCAAGCGTTTGCTGGCAGTTGCCCACACCTCGGGCGCGGTGTCTGTGCACGCGCATGAATACCGCCTCAGTTACCCGGGTGGGGAGCGCCTGATTACGCCGCGAGTTGAGCGTCTGTATCCGGAGCTTGCCATTCGCATCGGCGAGGGCCCGTTGCAGAAGCTGGCGCTGGGTGACAATGACGATGCGCTGCTGGTTGTTGCCCAGGACGCCGCAGGTGCCCTGCACGCTCAGCGCTATAACCGTTCGGAAAACTTCCTCACCGGCGAGGTGAATTTCGACCTGGAAATACTGCCTTTGCCAACACTCGCAGGCGAGACGGCGGATTTTCATATCGACGAAAACCTGCACTGGCTCTACCACATCGACAGCAAGGGTGGCTTCGCCGTTATCAACCTGCGGCAGCGTGACGGGACGGGCAAGCTTGAGGTGGCGAGCCGCGGTGAACTGTTTTCCGGCGGCGGTCAGTTGAGCGAGAGCGCCATGCTGCTGGGCGGCATTTCCCTGCTTGCAGCCTCTGACCGTGCCGAGCTGGTGCAGTATTTCATGGTCCGCGACGGGGAGGGTGGACACCGCCTGCAGCGCGTTCGCGAATTTGATACGGATGGTGTCAGCATCGCCACGCTGTTGCCGGAACATCGCCGCAAGGGGTTTGTGGCGCTGGGTCGGCAGGGCGAGGTGCAGATCTATCACACCACGTCGCATCGGCGCCTGTTGAGTGAAAGTGCACTGCCTCTGGGCGCGGGTGCAGCCGCTATCTCCCCGCGTGCTGACGCGCTGCTGCTGGTGGACGCCGATGGCAGCCTGCGCAGCTGGCACATCGATAACGAACACCCGGATGTCTCCTGGTCGGCGTTGTGGAGCGAGGTGTGGTACGAAAGTTATGATGAGCCGGCTCACGTATGGCAGTCCTCCGCATCAGACAATGACTTCGAGCCCAAGTACAGTTTTGCGCCGCTCGCCTTCGGTACCCTGAAAGCCGCGTTCTATACCATGATGATTGCCGCGCCGCTGGCGATTTGCGGTGCCATCTACACGGCCTATTTCATGGCGCCGGCGCTGCGGCGCAAGGTCAAGCCCGTGATCGAGCTTATGGAAGCGCTGCCCACCGTGATTCTCGGTTTCCTCGCCGGCCTCTGGCTGGCACCGCTGATAGAAGACAAGCTGACAGCCGTGGTCACCCTGATGCTGGCGCTGCCTGTTGGCGTGATCCTGTTCGCCTTTCTCTGGTCGCGCCTGCCACTGGCGATTCGCGCCCGTTTGCCCGACGGCTGGCATGCCGCGGTGCTGGTTCCGGTGGTTCTGTTTATCGGTTACGCCAGTTTCGCCAGTAACGACGTGCTGGAACTGTGGTTCTTTGCCGGTGACATGCGCGGCTGGATTACCACGGAACTGGGCATCTCCTTTGATCAGCGCAACGCGCTGGTCGTCGGTATCGCCATGGGTATGGCCGTTATCCCCACTATTTTCTCGATTGCGGAGGATGCGATTTTCTCGGTGCCCAAGCATTTGAGCTATGGCAGCCTGGCACTGGGAGCGACCCCCTGGCAGACCCTGGTGGGTGTGGTGATTCCCACGGCCAGTCCGGGTATTTTTTCCGGCCTTATGATCGGCCTGGGCCGCGCGGTGGGTGAGACGATGATCGTGCTGATGGCGACGGGCAACACGCCGATCATGGATGCCAATATTTTTGAAGGCATGCGTACGCTGTCGGCGAATATTGCGGTGGAAGTGCCGGAAGCCGAAGTGGATAGCACGCACTACCGTGTGCTGTTCCTGGCTGCCTTTGTGCTCTTCATGTTCACCTTCATGGTTAACACCGTGGCCGAGCTGGTTCGGCAGCGGTTGCGCATCAAGTACGGGTCACTTTGATGAACAGGATGATCAACGAGCAGGAACTTCACAGCGACCGTGCTCCCGGTGTGGGCAAGTGGTTGCGCGGCGGCGATCCGCTGATATGGCTTAACGGCGCCGCGGTGAGTGTGAGTGTGATTGCGGTGGTGGGGCTGCTACTACTGCTGGCTGTGCGCGGACTAAGCCACTTCTGGCCGGCGGATGTGCTGGCGGTCTCCGTCAGCTACCAGGGGCAGACTCGTGAGCTGTTGGGCGAGGTCGTCGAACAGGTCGAAGTCCCGGGTGCACAGTTGCGCGAGGCCGGTTTTGAGCTGCAGGGTCCGGGGCCGTTTTATCAGCGTACCCTGATGAAGCAGGGCAACCGCGATTTTCTCGGCACGGACTTCACCTGGCTTATCGATGAGCAGTTCGGCCCCCGCCGCTATCCTCTCGACGTGTTGGTCGTGGAACGCCTTGAGTGGGGCAACTTCTACGGCTACCTGCGCGCTGTCAGCCGGTTCGGCGAAGACCCGGTGACCGTAGCTGAGCACGGCGAAGCGGCGACCCTGGAGGCAATGCAGGCCTTGATTGTCGACACCGTTGCCGTGCGCGAGGAAATCCACGAGATCGAGCAGGGCGAGATTGGTGCCATCAACTACGAGTTGGAGCGCCTGCGCCTGCGCGAGCGCGGGCTTGAGTTGGAGGGGCGCCTCGATGCGGCGGCCCAGGCCGACCTGGCGAGCAAGCGCGCAGAACAGGAAGCCAGTTTCCGCGCTTTGCAGGAGCAACTCTACACACTGTACGACAGCATAAAAGACCACAGCTATAGCGCCGAGCTGGCTGATGGTCGCGTGGTTACCTTGCCCATCGCCAAGGTGGTGCGTGCCTACCAACCCAATGCCATGAACGTGTTCGCCAAGATGGCGATGTATGTCGAGCGCCTCTGGGAGTTTCTCTCCGAGCCGCCGCGTGAAGCCAATACCGAGGGCGGGGTGTTCCCGGCCATGTTCGGCACGGTGTTGATGGTGATTCTGATGTCCATCATCGTCACGCCGTTCGGCGTTGTGGCGGCGGTGTATCTGCGCGAGTACGCCAGTCAGGGTTTTGTCACTCGTACCATACGCGTGGCAGTGAACAACCTGGCCGGGGTGCCCTCGATTGTTTACGGTGTTTTTGGCCTGGGCTTTTTTGTCTACTTTGTGGGTGGCGAGCTGGACCAGCTGTTTTTTCCCGCCTCGCTGCCGCGTCCAACCTTCGGCACGCCGGGTCTCATGTGGGCATCGTTAACCCTGGCGTTGCTCACGCTGCCGGTGGTTATCGTGGCGACTGAGGAGGGGCTGGCACGTATTCCCTCCACCGTACGCGAGGGTTCTCTCGCGCTGGGTGCCACCCGCGCGGAAACGCTGTGGCGGGTGGTATTGCCCATGGCCAGCCCGGCCATGATGACCGGCCTTATTCTCGCCGTTGCCCGGGCGGCAGGGGAGGTCGCGCCGTTGATGCTGGTTGGCGTGGTGAAGCTCGCGCCCACGCTGCCGCTGGACGGCAACTACCCTTACCTGCATCTCGACCAGAAGTTCATGCACCTGGGCTTTCACATCTACGACGTCGGCTTCCAGAGCCCGAACGTGGAGGCAGCGCGCCCGCTGGTGTATGCAACAGCCTTGTTGCTGGTGCTGATTATCGCCCTGCTCAATCTGGCCGCCGTCAGTTTGCGCAACAGGCTGCGCGAACGCTACAAGTCACTCGAACACTAAACAGGAACCTGTCATGCAAACCCACGCTTTGGATATTCAGGCACTGAAACGTGATCAGGCGCCATCTGAGGGCCCGGCAGGGCCGGCGGAAACCAGCCTGCGCATGGAAAACCTCAATCTGTTCTATAACCAGAACTCGCAGGCGCTGTTTGATATCAACCTGGAGATACCCCGTCAGCGGGTAACGGCGTTTATTGGCCCCAGTGGCTGTGGCAAGTCCAGCCTGCTGCGCTGTATCAACCGCATGAATGATCTGGTGGATGGCTGCCGGGTGCAGGGCCGCCTGCTGCTGGACAATGAGGATGTCTACGATCGCCGCGTTGACGTGGCCGCGTTGCGCCGTCGTGTCGGCATGGTGTTCCAGAAACCCAATCCGTTCCCGAAGAGCATTTACGAAAATGTGGCTTACGGCTTGCGTATCCAGGGCATCAACAAGAAACGTGTACTGGATGAGGTGGTTGAAAAATCCCTGCGCGCAGCGGCCCTGTGGGATGAAGTCAAGGACCGTTTGCACGAGAGCGCGCTGGGCATGTCCGGCGGTCAGCAGCAGCGCTTGGTGATTGCCCGCACCATTGCGGTGGAGCCGGAAGTGCTCTTGTTGGACGAACCGGCATCGGCACTGGACCCCATCTCCACGCTCAAGATCGAAGAGCTGATCTATGAGCTGAAGTCGCGCTACACCATCGTGATCGTCACCCACAATATGCAACAGGCTGCTCGCGTGTCGGATATGACCGCGTTCATGTACATGGGCAAATTGATTGAGTACGACGATACCGATACTCTGTTCACCAACCCGGAACAGAAGCAGACCGAGGATTACATCACCGGCCGTTACGGCTGAGGACAACGCCATGCTCCATCAGGACAGTTACAAGCAACATATCTCCGCCCAGTTCAACGCCGAATTGGAGTCAGTCAAAAACCACCTGCTGGAAATGGGCGGGCTGGTAGAGCAGCAGATTGGCAAGGCGGTTGAATCCCTGTTGAATCGCGACAGCGGCCTCGCGGAAGAGGTCATCGCCGGTGACGAACAGGTCAACGAACTGGAAATCAACATTGATGAGGAGTGCTCACGTATTCTCGCCAGGCGCCAGCCCGCCGCCAGCGACCTGCGTCTGGTGTTGGCGATATCCAAAGTCACAACCGACCTTGAGCGCATCGGTGACGAGGCGAGCAAGATTGCGCGCCAGGCGGTGAAAGCAACGGAAGACGGCTCTGCAAACACCAGCAGCTTCGTCGAGATTCGCCACATCGGCAATCACGTGAGCGACATGTTGCGACGGGCACTTGATGCGTTCGCCCGCCTGGATGTCGATATGGCGGTGCAGACGGTCATCGCGGACAGGGAGGTCGACTCCGAGTACGCGAGTGCCATGCGCAGCCTCGTGACCTTCATGATGGAAGATCCGCGGACCATTGGTCCTGTACTGGGTCAGATGTGGTCTCTGCGTAGCCTCGAGCGAGTGGGTGACCACGCGAGCAACATCGCTGAGCATGTCATCTATCTGGTCCGCGGCCTCGACGTGCGTCATGTAGAGCCGGATGACCTTGTAGCGCAGGTTGAAGAGCACCAGTAGTTCGCTCCCTCTGCGCGCAAGACTTCGCCGTTGTCATGAAAATGTCATAAAAATCGCATAATATTGACATTTAAGTGTCATGCGCGGCGGCGCATGCACAGGCAGACGAGGAACAATCATGAACAGACTCTCCCTGGGGTTGGCAGTCGCCGCCGCATCTCTTGCTTCTGTGGTTTCACCCGGAACCGCTGTCGCGGCGGTCAGCGAGGCCGACTTTGCCCGGCTGCAGGCGCAGATGGCGGGCCTGATGGCCCGCGTGGCGGCGCTGGAAGAAGAGAACGCGGAGCTGCGCGAGAATACCGCTAATGCCGTGTCCGAGATTCGCCTCACCCGGGAGCAGGTGGCAGCGGTGCCGCTGCGCGCAGCGCCCACGGGTGCCGAGGATACCCTGCAGTTTTCCGGTGACTTCCGTTACCGCTACGAAGAAATCGATATCGGCCAGCGCGTTGTGCGCACGCGTCACCGTGTGCGAGCGCGGGCCGGGTTTGTTGCACAGCTACCACAGGATGTGCAGGTTGGGCTGAAAGTGGCGGCGGGGAATGATTCGCCGGTGTCCGGCAACGCCACCCTGGGCGGTGGCGGTCAGAGCAAGGACCTGTACCTGGATCAGGCCTGGGCGACCTGGCGGCCTTTCACGGGCGCTTACGCGACTGTGGGTAAAATGAAAAACCCCATGTATCGTCCGGAGGGCTCGGGGCTGCTTTGGGACTCGGATTACACGCCAGAGGGTATTGCCCTGGGCTGGGCGAATGACGCGGTGTTCGTGAATGCCGTTGCACACGCGCTCGACAGTGACAGCGTGCGCGCCAACAGCGCGTTCTACTACGGTGTACAGTCCGGTTTTACCCTGGCACTGGGCGAGACCCTCGGCCTGACGGCGGGTGGTGGCTATATCGATATGCCGGTCAAGGGCAAGAACACCTACTACGGTAGCTCCGACGTGTTCTTTGGCAACAGTTTCAGCTGTGACTCGATCTTGCTCACCTTCTGTACCTACGACAACAACTACGAAGAGCTTGAACTCTTTGCGACACTGGATATTGATGGCCTGGGTATGCCTGCCGCCGTGTACGGCCACTACGCGCAGAACCTGGATGCAGACGACGAGGATACCGCCTGGTCGGCCGGCGCGCGCCTGGGCAAGGCCAGCGCTGCGGGCAGCTGGCAGGTCGCCTACGAGTTCGCGTCGATCGAGGCGGACTCCCTGCTGGCGCTGCTCAGTGACTCCAACATCGGTGGCGGTGGCACGGATGTGCGCGGTCACAAGCTCGGTGCCGTGTTTGCAGTGGACAAGCAGTGGCACGTTGGCCTGACGCTGTTCATCGACAACGAAACCCTGAGCAGTCGCTTCGATGACCCGATTGATTATGACCGGGTGATCTTCGACACATCCTTCAAGTACTGATCCCCGCAGGCTGCGCCTGGCGCGACACGGGGGGCTATACGCTTTTGGTGCCATGCCAGTGCAATCGCGTTGCGTTGCCCGGCGTGGCTTGATTACAATATGGGCCTCGGCATTTCGGCCGATGCGTCTGCGTCCCCTTCGTCTAGTGGTCCAGGACACCGCCCTTTCACGGCGGGAACAGGGGTTCGAACCCCCTAGGGGACGCCATTTATCGGAACTGCTCATGAGTCGTTACTGGAGTGACGTGGTGCGGCGTCTCACGCCTTACGTGCCCGGCGAGCAGCCGCGGCACCCCCGTCTGATCAAGCTCAATACCAACGAGAGTCCTTACCCACCGTCGCCACGTGTGCTGGATGCCATTCACGAAGTGGATGGCGATGCCTTGCGGCGTTACCCCGATCCGGAGTCCGTAGCGCTGCGCGCGGCATTTGCCAGCGCAGCGGGATTACAGCCGGAACAGGTATTCCTGGGCAATGGGTCGGACGAGGTGCTGGCGCATGTGTTCATGGGTTTGCTGCAACACGATGCGCCCCTGTTGTTTCCGGATATCAGCTACAGTTTCTACCCTGTGTGGTGTGATCTCTACGGCATCGCCGGCGAGTGTGTGCCGCTGGGTGATGATTTCAGTATTGCGGTTGAAGATTATGCGCGGCCCAACGGCGGCATTATCCTGCCCAACCCCAATGCTCCCACGGGTATGCTGCTGGGGCTTGGTGACATACGTCGCTTGCTGAAGGCGAATCCCCACAGCGTGGTGGTCGTCGATGAAGCCTACATTGATTTCGGTGGCGAGTCGGCGGTGGCCCTGGTGAACGAGCATGACAACCTGCTCGTGGTGCAAACCCTGTCCAAGTCGCGGGCACTTGCCGGCTTGCGTGTGGGTGTGGCGTTTGGTCACGCGGACTTGATTGACGGCCTGCAACGGGTCAAGAATTCCTTCAATTCCTACCCGGTGGATGCCGTGGCACAACGCGCTGTGCTGGCGTCGCTAGCGGATGAAGAGTGGTTCCGGGCCTCCTGCGACAAGGTGATTGCCAGCCGCTCCCGCCTTACCGCCGGGCTGGAGCAGCTCGGCTTTCAGGTGTTGCCCTCGAGTGCAAATTTCGTGTTTGCTGCACCAGCACCGCAATACGATGCGCAGGCGCTGTTTCTGGCCCTGCGGGAGCGCGGGATCATCGTGCGGCATTTTAATAAGCCGCGGATCTCGAGCTTCCTGCGTATCAGCGTGGGTACCGATGCCCAGTGCGAAGCGTTGCTTGAGGCGCTGTCGGAGTTACTCGCCGTCGATAGCGCCTAGACTGGTCGCGCCGTGGCGGCGAGAGCCGCCTCGCACGCTCAGGGTGCGGGAGAACAGTTCAGCGGCGCTGCAGGATAACGCTGCCAATGCTGTAACCCGCGCCAAAGGAACACAGCACGCCGAGGTCGCCGGGGGCAAAGTCTGCGCGATGTTTGTGGAAGGCAATGACGGAGCCGGCCGAGCTGGTATTGGCGTATTCGTCCAGAATGGTGGGGGCTTCTTCCGCCGTTGCGTCGCGCCCCAGCACCTTGCGCGAAATCAACTGGTTCATGCTCAGGTTGGCCTGGTGTAGCCACAGGCGCTTGAGTTGCTCGGGGGCGATGTCCAGGCGTTGCAGCTGCTCGCTGATCTGCCGCGCTACGGCCGGGCAGACCTCTTTGAACACCTTGCGTCCTTCCTGCACGAACAATTTGTCGGGCTTGCCTACACCCTCTTCAGCGGCGCGGTTGAGAAAGCCGAAATTGTTGCGAATATTGTTGGAAAACAGTGTTTGCAGCCGGCTGTCCAGAATACGGTAAGTCTCGCTGGCGGAGGCGCTGTCAGCCCGCTCCAGAATAATCGCGGTGCACACGTCGCCGAAAATGAAATGTGAGTCGCGGTCGCGAAAGTTAAGGTGACCACTGCATATCTCCGGGTTCAGAATCAGCACGCAGCGCGCGCTGCCGGCGTTGATGCTGTCGCGTGCCTGCTGGATTCCGAAGGTGGCCGATGAACAGGCCACGTTCATGTCAAAGCCGAAGCCTTCGATACCCAGTGCGTCCTGCACCTCCACAGCGATGGCCGGGTAGGCGCGCTGCAGGTTGGAGCAGGCAACGATCACAGCATCAATGTCGGCTGCCTGCTTGCCGGCCTGGGCCATGGCCTCACGCGCGGCGGCAACGGCGATTTCGCACTGCACGGAGGGGCTGCTGTCGGGCCGCTCCGGAATTCTCGGCACCATGCGCTGGGGGTCGAGAATGCCCGCCTTGTCGATCACGTAGCGCGACTTGATGCCAGAGGCCTTTTCCACAAATTCCGCGGAGGAGGGCTGCATGGGTGCAATCTCACCCGCGGCAATAGCAGCGGCATTTTCCGCGTTGAACTGTGCGACCCAGGTGTTGAATGACTCGACCAGTTCAGCGTTGCTGATGGACTGCGTGGGCGTGAATAGCCCGGTGCCGCTGATGACAACCTCGCTCATGACCTACGGATTTCCTGTTGCGTGACGTTAATGGAAGAGTGTAACCAAAAAAGGCCGCAGGAGGGCGGCCTTTTTCGGGGTGGCAGCGGGCTTTAGCCGCGCTTGTCCAGCGCGACGAAGTCCCGCTGCGGGTGACCCGTGTAGAGCTGGCGCGGGCGACCGATACGGTAGCTGCCGCTGATCATCTCGTGCCAGTGTGCAATCCAGCCCACGGTACGGCCGACGGCAAAAATCACCGTGAACATGCTGGTGGGGATGCCGATGGCCTTGAGAATGATGCCGGAATAGAAGTCTACGTTGGGGTAGAGCTTGCGCTCGATGAAGTAAGGGTCTTCCAGCGCGATCTGTTCCAGGCGTTTGGCAATGGCCAGGAGTGGATCGTTGTCAATGCCGAGCTCCGCCAGTACATCGTCCGCCGCTTCTTTCATCACCTTGGCACGTGGGTCGAAGTTCTTGTAGACGCGGTGACCGAAGCCCATGAGGCGGAAGGGGTCGTCCTTGTCCTTGGCGCGCGAAACAAATTCATCGATTCGCGATACATCACCGATTTCCTCCAGCATTTCCAGTACCGCTTCGTTGGCGCCACCGTGTGAAGGGCCCCAGAGTGCAGCGATACCCGCGGCGATACAGGCAAACGGGTTGGCGCCGGAGGAGCCTGCCAGGCGCACGGTCGAGGTGGAGGCATTCTGTTCGTGATCGGCGTGCAGGAGGAAGATACGGTCCATGGCGCGCGCGAGAACCGGGCTCACATTGCTGGGCTCGCAGGGGTTGCCGAACATCATATGCAGGAAGTTTTCCGCGTAGCCCATGTTGTTGTCGGGATACATGAAGGGCTGGCCGATAGAAAACTTGTAGCTCATGGCGGCGAGCGTGGGCATTTTCGCAATCAGGCGAAATGCCGCAACCTGGCGGTGGTGCTCGTCGGAGATGTCCAGCGAGTCGTGATAAAAGGCGGACAAAGCGCCGACAACGCCGCACATGACGGCCATCGGGTGCGCGTCGCGGCGGAAGCCGTTGAAAAAGGTGCGGATCTGTTCATGCACCATGGTGTGGCGCTTGACCGTGCTGACGAAGGTCTCTTTCTGCTCAGCGGTCGGGAGCTCTCCGTACAGCAGCAGGTAGCACGTCTCGAGGTAATCGCTGTGTTCGGCCAGCTGATCGATGGGGTAGCCGCGGTGCAGCAGTACGCCCTGGCCGCCATCAATATAGGTGATTTGCGACTCACAGGCAGCGGTGGAGACGAACCCCGGATCGTAGGTGAACATGTCCCTGGAAGTGAGTGCACCCACGTCGATCACGTCTGGACCGAGGGTGCCGGAGTACACGGGGAGTTCAATGGTTTCGTCCAGCCCGTCTACTTTCAGGGTTGCTTTTTTGTCGCTCATGAAAGGTCCTGCGATGTGGTTCTGTGGGGTGCCCAACTATAAAGTCTCGACAGCTTTTGTCAATTGATCTGGGGCTATTTGCCAGCATCCTGAGCCTTTTGGTCGCTAAAGTCCCGGATCACGAAACCCGAAGATCGGCGACGTTCGCGACTTGCTTGCCGGGCCTGCCCGCTGCGGGTACAGGTTTGTAATTAGAAACGCATCCCTCTATAATTCTGCGCGCTTTCTCCGCAC
Organism: Haliea salexigens DSM 19537; assembly: GCF_000423125.1. GTDB lineage: Bacteria > Pseudomonadota > Gammaproteobacteria > Pseudomonadales > Halieaceae > Haliea > Haliea salexigens. The sequence goes on along the minus strand of NZ_AUHJ01000001.1, from coordinate 179,396 downwards.
GTTTTTTGCGAAAAGCAGCAGCGCCAAGCCGCCCCGGCTGGCCCCATTTAATCGCCCTTTGTGGCGTCCGCAACGGTGGAATTGAACTGTGAAAGACAAACGTCCCGTGAACCTGGACATCGGCAGCATGCGGCTTCCCATAACCGCATGGGCTTCGATCACCCATCGCGCCTCCGGTGTTTTTCTCTTTTTCGCCATGGTCTTCCTGGTGTGGGCACTCGACATGAGCCTGCGCAGCCCCGAGGACTTTGCCACATTGCAGGAGGTGCTGACCGGCCCGCTGGCCAAGTTGATTCTCTGGGCGATAGTGGCAGGCCTGATCTATCACGCTCTGGCCGGTATCAAGCACATTTTTATGGATTTCGGCATAGGTGAAAGCTTTGAGGGTGGCGCTTTGGCGGCCCGCTTCGTGATTGGCCTGTCGGTAGTCCTGATTCTGCTCGCGGGGGTTTTGATATGGTAACTGCAGTTACGAGTTTTGGTCGCTCAGGCACTTCCGATTGGCTGGTGCAGCGCGTTAGCGGCGTTATTTTGCTGGTTTACTTCCTGTTTATCGCTGCGGTTGTGGCAAACGGCGTCGACTACGCCAGCTGGAGCGCCCTCTTCAAGCAGACTTGGGTGCGCGTTTTCAGCCTCATGGCTCTACTGTCTCTGGCGGCGCATGCCTGGATTGGTCTGTGGTCCGTGGTAACTGACTACCTGACCGAGCGTATGATGGGAACAACGGGCAATGTTTTGCGTATATCGTCACAGCTGGTGATTGCGCTGGTGCTTTTTGTTTACGTGGTCTGGGGCGTGCAAGTCCTTTGGGGATATTGAGTTATGACAGCATTGCGAACGATTTCTTTTGATGGCGTGATTGTGGGTGGCGGCGGAGCCGGCATGCGGGCCGCGCTGCAACTGGCGCAGTCCGGTTACAAGACCGCGGTGATTTCCAAGGTGTTTCCCACGCGCTCTCACACGGTGTCTGCGCAGGGTGGCATTACCTGCGCTATAGCCAGCGCCGACCCGAACGACGACTGGCGTTGGCACATGTATGACACGGTCAAGGGTTCCGATTACATCGGTGACCAGGACGCGATCGAGTACATGTGTAGCGTGGGCCCGGAAGCGGTTTTCGAGCTTGAGCACATGGGCCTGCCGTTTTCCCGTACGGAAGAGGGGCGCATATACCAGCGCCCCTTTGGTGGCCAATCCAAGGGGCCGGACGATCCCACTCAGGCGGCGCGCACCTGCGCGGCTGCTGACCGCACCGGTCACGCGTTATTGCATACCCTCTACCAGGGCAATATGAAGAACAACACCGTGTTCTTCAACGAGTGGTATGCCACCGATTTGGTCAAGAACCAGGATGGCGCTGTGGTAGGCGTTATCGCCATCTGCATGGAAACCGGTGAAACGGTGTACGTGAAGTCCAAGGCGACCGTCTTCGCGACCGGTGGCGCAGGGCGCATCTATGCCTCCACCACCAACGCCCACATCAATACCGGTGACGGCATCGGCATGGCGCTGCGCGCCGGCTTCCCGGTACAGGACATCGAAATGTGGCAGTTCCACCCGACCGGCATTTACGGTGCTGGCACGCTGGTCACCGAAGGTTGCCGCGGTGAGGGTGGCTATCTGATCAACAAGGATGGCGAGCGTTTCATGGAGCGCTACGCGCCCAACGCCAAAGACCTCGCCGGCCGGGACGTGGTTGCGCGCTCCATGGTCCTCGAGATCCTCGAAGGCCGCGGCTGCGGTCCTGAGGCGGACCACGTGTTCCTGAAGCTCGACCACCTCGGTGAGGAAGTGCTTGAGTCGCGTCTGCCGGGTATCTGTGAGCTGTCGCGTACGTTTGCGCACGTGGATCCGGTGAAGGCGCCGATTCCTGTCGTGCCTACCTGCCACTACATGATGGGCGGTATCCCCACCAACGTGCACGGCCAGGCCCTGACCGTGGATGCCCAGGGTAACGACCAGATCATCCCGGGCCTCTACGCCTGTGGCGAGGTTGCCTGTGTGTCTGTGCACGGTGCCAACCGCCTGGGCGGCAACTCACTGCTCGACCTCGTGGTATTCGGGCGCGCCTCAGGCCTGTTCATCGAGAATGCGCTGCGCGAAGGTATCGAGATGCGCGATGCCTCCCAGGACGATATCGAGCAGGGCATGTCCCGGTTGCGCCGCCTCGACGAGGCCACCGGCAGCGAGAAGTTCCCCGACCTGCGCAAGGAGCTGCAGAACGTCATGCAGAACCACTTCGGCGTATTCCGCAAGGGCGAGTTCATGCAGGATGGTATTCGCAAGCTGGCTGACCTGCGCGGCCGCATTGAAGGCGCAGCCCTGACCGACCGCAGCAGCACCTTCAACACGGCGCGTATTGAGGCACTGGAACTGCAGAACCTGCTGGAAGTGGCCGAAGCGACTGCGATTACCGCAGAGGAGCGCAAGGAGAGCCGCGGCGCGCACGCCCGCGACGACTTCCAGGAGCGCGACGACGAAAACTGGCTCTGCCATTCCATGTATTACCCGGAAGACAAGCGAGTGGGCAAGCGCGATGTGAACTTCAAGCCACGCACCGTGCCCACATTTGAGCCGAAAGCCCGTACGTATTAAGACTGTGTAGCTACCCAGAGGTCACTAACATGCTGCAAGTAAGCATTTATCGTTACAACCCGGAAACCGACCAGCAGCCCTACATGCAGGATTTCCAGTTCGACACCGAAGGCAAGGACCTGATGGTGCTGGACGTGTTGGAGCAGCTCAAGGCACAGGACAGCTCGGTTACCTATCGTCGCTCATGCCGCGAGGGTGTGTGCGGCTCCGACGGGCTCAACATCAACGGCAAAAATGGCCTGGCCTGCATTACGCCGCTGTCCGCCACGGTGAAGAACAACAAGCTGGTGGTGCGGCCACTGCCCGGCCTGCCGGTGATTCGTGATCTGGTGGTCGACATGAGCATGTTCTACGCGCAGTACGAAAAGATCCAGCCGTACCTGCAGAACAACACGCCGGCGCCGGCAATTGAACGCCTGCAGTCCCCGGAGGACCGCGCCAAGCTGGACGGTCTCTACGAGTGCATCCTGTGCGCCTGCTGCTCCACCAGCTGCCCCTCGTTCTGGTGGAACCCGGACCGCTTTATCGGCCCGGCCGGCCTGCTGCAGGCCTATCGCTTCCTGGCTGACAGCCGCGACACGGCAACCGATGAGCGCCTGTCGCGCCTGGACGACCCGTTCAGTGTTTTCCGTTGTCATGGCATCCAGAACTGTGTCAATGTGTGCCCCAAGGGTTTGAACCCGACGCGGGCTATTGGTCACATTCGTACTATGCTGTTGACTCGGGCAACCTGATTACGAACGCGGTGCTATCAGCCGGAACACCACCGGCCTAATCCAATCCCGGAAGGGCATGATGCAAGAGAGTCCGATGGAGCTCCTGAAAAGGAGCTCCCATATTGCCGGCGGCAACGCCACCTATGTAGAGGATTTGTACGAATCCTACCTCCGGGACCCCAACGGCGTTCCGGAACAATGGCGGGATTACTTCGACAAATTGCCTCGCGTCAACTCTTCTGTGGCGCAGATGCAGGACGTGCCGCATTCCACCATCCGCGACCGGTTTGCGCAGATCAGCAAGATGCGGGTGCGCACGGAAGCGACCGTGGCCCACGACTCCCAGGCCACCGAGTACGAGCGCAAGCAGGTCAAGGTGGTACAGCTGGTATCCGCTTATCGCCAGCGTGGTCACCAGAAGGCAAGCCTGGATCCGCTCAGCCTGCACGTGCGGGAACCCGTACCGGACCTCGACCTGTCGTTCCACCAGCTGTCTGCGGCAGATCTGGACACGGTATTCCAGACCGGCAGCATGTACATCGGCAAGGCCGATGCCACTCTGGGCGAGATCGTCGACTCGCTGGAGGCGACCTATTGCAACACGATCGGTGCCGAGTTCATGCATATCGTGGATACCGAGCAGCGTCACTGGATCATGAAGCGCATGGAGTCCGTGCGTTCCGCACCGGCTTTTTCCGATGATATACGCAAGCAGATCCTGCGCCGGCTGATCAAGGCAGAGGGGCTGGAGAAGTCCCTTGGTTCGAAATACCCGGGTACCAAACGCTTTGGCCTCGAGGGCGGTGAGTCGCTCATCCCCATGCTCTCTGAGATGGTCCAGCGCATCGGCTCCTATGGTGCCAAGGAAATTGTCATCGGCATGGCCCACCGCGGCCGCCTCAACGTGTTGATCAACATTTTCGGCAAGAAGCCCTCGGATCTGTTTGCCGAATTCGAGGGGCGCGTGGTCTACGACAAGTCTGGTGACGTGAAGTATCACCAGGGCTTTTCCTCGAACCTGATGACCTCAGGGGGCGAGGTTCACCTGGCGCTGGCATTCAACCCCTCACACCTGGAGATTGTGTCACCGGTGGTAGAGGGTTCCGTGCGCGCGCGGCAGGACCGCCGCGAAGACCCGGCCGGGGATACCGTTGTGCCGGTGGTTCTCCACGGCGATGCGGCATTTGCCGGGCAGGGCGTGGTGATGGAGACATTCCAGATGTCCCAGACGCGTGCCTACAAGACGGGGGGCACACTGCACATCGTGCTCAACAACCAGGTGGGCTTTACCACCAGTGATCGCGAGGATGCGCGCTCCACGGAGTACTGCACTGACGTTGCCAAAATGGTGCAGGCGCCGATTTTTCACGTCAACGCGGACGATCCCGAGGCGGTGCACTTCGTCACCCAGCTGGCGGTGGATTTCCGCAACACGTTCAAGCGCGACGTGGTGGTCGATCTCGTGTGCTATCGCCGGCGCGGTCACAACGAGGCTGATGAGCCTTCGGTGACCCAGCCGCGCATGTACGAGCGCATTCGCAAGCAGTCGACAACACGCGACCTCTACGCGGCGAAGCTGGTTGAAAACGGTGTCCTCAGTGCCGAGGAAGACGAGTACCTCGTCAATGAATACCGCGAGTCGCTGGACCGGGGCGAGCCACTGGTCAGCGGCCTGGTGTCCGAGCCCAACGTCAGCCTCTTTGTTGACTGGAATCCCTATCTGGGCCATGAATGGACGCTGCACTGCGATACCCGCATGGACATGCATGCACTGCAGCAGCTGGCGCAACTGACCAACACACCGCCGCCCAGCTTCCCCCTGCAGCGCCAGGTGAGCAAGATTCTTGAGGACCGCCGCAAGATGGCGGCGGGCGCCATGTCACTGAACTGGGGCGCCGCAGAAACCCTGGCCTACGCCAGCCTGCTTCAGGCGGGGTACCCCGTGCGCCTTACAGGTCAGGACGTCGGCCGTGGCACTTTCTCGCACCGTCACGCAGTGCTGCACAACCAGAAGGATGCTTCTCGTTACGTGCCCCTGCAGCATATCAGCGATGAACAGGCCCCTTTCGACATCTACGACTCACTGCTTTCAGAGGAAGCGGTGCTCGCCTTCGAGTACGGCTATGCCACCACGTCACCCACCGGGCTGGTGATATGGGAAGCGCAGTTCGGCGACTTCGCCAACGGCGCGCAGGTTGTGATCGACCAGTTCATTACCAGTGGTGAGCACAAGTGGTCGCGTCTTTGCGGCCTCACCATGCTTCTGCCGCACGGTTACGAGGGGCAGGGCCCGGAGCACTCCTCAGCGCGTCTGGAGCGTTTTCTGCAGCTCTGTGCAGAGCACAATATCCAGGTGTGTGTGCCCACCACCCCGGCGCAGGTGTTCCACATGCTGCGGCGTCAGGCCATCCGGCCGCTGCGCAAGCCGCTGGTGGTGATGTCGCCAAAGAGCCTGTTGCGGCACAAGGAAGCCGTCTCCTCGTTGGAGGATCTCGCGAACGGGCACTTCCACAACGTGCTGGATGACTCCGACGACCTCGACAAGGCCGCGGTCACCCGTCTTATTCTCTGCAGCGGCAAGGTGTATTACGATTTGCTGGCCGCTCGCCGCGAGCGCGGCCTTGAGAATGTGGCACTTGTTCGGCTCGAGCAGCTTTATCCGTTCCCCGAGGCAGAGCTGCTGCAGGTGCTCGGTAACTACCCCAATGTCACCGACGCCGCCTGGTGCCAGGAGGAACCCCAGAATCAGGGTGCCTGGTATTCCAGCCAGCATCACATGCGGCGTGTGATGTATGCCCATAACCCCGATGTGTATCTGCGCTACGCGGGTCGGGAACCCTCAGCGGCACCGGCGGCGGGCTATATGGCCCTGCACCTGGCGCAGCAGGAAGCGTTTATCAACGATGCCCTGGCACCGACCTGGCTCGAAGAGAACCAGAACTAGCACTTTCCAAAGGAACCGAAATGGCTATCGAAATCAAGGCCCCAGCATTCCCCGAGTCCGTTGCCGACGGGGAAATTGCCACCTGGCACAAGCAGGAAGGGGAGGCGGTCTCTCGCGACGAACTGATCGTGGAGATAGAGACCGACAAGGTGGTGATGGAAGTGGTGGCTCCGGAGGACGGGGTGATCAGCAAGATCCATGCAGCCGAAGGCGAGACCATCCAGAGCGAGCAGCTGCTTGCGACGCTGGAAGCGGGCGCGTCGGCGAGCGCTTCACCCAAGGCGGAAAAGGCGGACAAGGCGTCCGACAAACCCGCCGACAGCGCCGATGAAAAGGACAGCGATGAGGCAGATGGCCTGATGGGTCCTGCCGCGCGTCAGCTGGTTGCCGAGCACAAACTCGATCCCGCCAGCATTGCCGGCACGGGCAAGGGCGGTCGTATCACCAAGGAAGACGTGTTGGCGCACCTGAAAGACAAGCCGGCACCTGCTCCTGCAGCGGCCGCCAGCCCGGCCAAGGCCAGCGCCAGCAAAGACAGCATGCCGCAGGTGCCCGCCGGTCCGACTGGTGAGCGCGTAGAGAAGCGCGTGCCGATGACGCGCATGCGTGCCCGCATTGCCGAGCGCCTGCTGGAAGCCACGCACGGCACCGCGATGCTGACCACGTTCAACGAGGTCAACATGGCCCCCGTCATGGCCCTGCGCGAGAAATACAAAGAGCAGTTCGAGAAAGTGCACAACGGCACGCGCCTGGGCTTTATGGGTTTCTTCGTCAAAGCCTGCTGCGAGGCGCTGAAGCGATTCCCCGAAGTCAACGCGTCCATCGATGGTACCGACGTGGTGTACCACGGCTATCAGGACATCGGTGTCGCGGTCTCCGCGCCCGGCGGACTGGTGGTGCCGGTGTTGCGGGATGCCGACTTCATGAGCCTGGCAGATGTGGAGGCGGCCATTCGCGACCTCAGCCTGCGCGCCCGCGACAGCAAGCTGACGATTGATGACATGACCGGCGGCACGTTCACCGTCACCAACGGCGGCGTGTTCGGCTCGCTGATGTCGACACCGATTCTGAATCCCCCCCAGACGGGTATTCTGGGCATGCACAAAATCCAGGAGCGGCCCATGGCCGTCGATGGAGAAGTGGTGATACTGCCCATGATGTACCTCGCGCTGTCCTACGATCACCGCCTGATTGACGGCAAGACGGCGGTACAGTTCCTGGTGGCAGTCAAGGACCTGATCGAAGATCCGGCCCGCATTCTGCTGCAGCTGTAAGCACTCGACGGGAATAGGAAAGACAATGGCTGACAAATACGACGTAGTGGTAATAGGCGCAGGCCCCGGCGGCTATGTGGCAGCAATCAAAGCGGCCCAGCTCGGCTTGACCACGGCCTGTGTTGAACAATGGGTGGATACGGAAGGTAAGACCCGCCTGGGTGGCACCTGCCTGAACGTGGGCTGCATTCCCTCCAAGGCGCTGCTCGACAGTAGCCAGAAGTTTGTCGAAGCGCGGGATCATTTCAGCCTGCACGGTATCGCCATCGACGAGCCGCGTATGGACATTGCGGCGATGATGGCGCGCAAGACCAAAATCGTTGACCAGCTCACCGGGGGCATTACCGGCCTGTTCAAGCACAACGGTGTCACCAGCATCCAGGGCCGCGGCAAGGTGCTCGCCGGCTGCAAGGTTGAAGTGACGGACAAGGACGGCAAGGTCAGCGTCGTTGAGGCTGAGAACATCATCATTGCGGCAGGGTCCAGCCCCATCGCCATACCGCCGGCACCGGTGGACAACGAGTACATTGTCGACTCCACCGGCGCACTGGAATTCAGTGAAGTACCGCAGCGGCTTGGCGTCATTGGCGCGGGTGTCATTGGCCTCGAGCTTGGCAGCGTCTGGGCACGCCTGGGTTCCGAAGTGGTGATGCTGGAGGCACTGGATGATCTGCTGCCGATGATGGACGCACAGATTGCCAAGGAAGCCGGCAAGATCTTCCGGAAACAGGGGCTCGATATTCGCCTCAGCACCCGGGTGACGGGTGCGGAAGTGAAGGGCGGCAAAGTGGAGGTCACCTTTACCAATGCCGATGGCGAACACCGGGAGGTGTTCGACAAGCTGATTGTGTCTGTCGGCCGCCGCCCGCGCACGGAAGACCTGTTGGCGACGGATTGTGGCGTCAACCTCGACGAGCGCGGCTTCATATACGTCAATGACTATTGCGCAACGGAAGCGCCGCATGTGTATGCGGTGGGCGATGTGGTGCGCGGCCCCATGCTTGCGCACAAGGGCTCGGAAGAGGGCGTCATGGTGGCGGAGCGTATCGCCGGCAAGAAGGCGCAACTGAATTACGATTGCATCCCGTCTGTTATCTATACGCATCCTGAGGTGGCTGCCGTGGGGCGCACCGAGCAGGAACTGAAATCAGACGGCGTAGACTTTAAAGTGGGTGTTTTCCCGTTTGCCGCCAGCGGACGTGCACTCGCGGCAAATGACACCGATGGCATGGTCAAGATCATCGCCGATGCCGAGACCGATCGGGTGCTGGGCTGCCACATTGTTGGCCCGTCCGCCGCCGATCTGGTTCAGCAGGTGGTGATTGCCATGGAATTCGGCTCCAGTTCGGAAGATCTGGCGCTGACCGTTTTTGGACACCCGACTTTGTCGGAAGCAGTACACGAGGCCGCCCTGGCGGTGCATGGTCATGCCATTCACATCGCCAATCGCAAGCCTCGGAAATGAACTTTGCCCGGTCGCGCGCGCATAAAACCTATTCTGGCGCAGACGAGGCACTGGGGGGTATGGGCCGTTAGGGCGCATTCCAGGACACTAAGCAACACACAGGACAAAGCATGAACCTTCACGAGTATCAGGGCAAACAGCTGTTTGCCGAGTACGGCTTGCCCGTATCCAAGGGGTATGCTGTCGATTCGCCGGAAGAGGCGGTCAAGGCAGCGGAGACCATCGGTGGTGACATGTGGGTCGTCAAGGCTCAGGTGCACGCGGGCGGCCGCGGCAAGGCGGGCGGCGTCAAGCTGGTGAAAACCACTGACGAAGTGCGCGATTTCGCTGCCAAGTGGCTGGGCCAGAATCTGGTCACGTACCAGACGGACGAAGGCGGCCAACCGGTTAGCAAGATCCTGGTCGAAACCTGCACCGATATCGCCGAGGAACTCTATCTCGGCGCGGTGGTTGACCGCGCTACCCGTCGCATCGTTTTCATGGCCTCCACTGAAGGTGGCGTGGAAATCGAAAAAGTTGCGGAAGAAACGCCGGAAAAAATCCTGCGCGCCATTATCGACCCGTTGGTCGGTGCCCAGCCTTACCAGGGCCGTGAACTGGCCTTCCAGCTGGGCCTCCAGGGCGACCAGATCAAGCAGTTCGTCAAGATCTTCATGGGCCTTGCACAGCTGTTCAAGGACAAGGACCTGGCGCTGATCGAGGTCAACCCGCTGGTGATCACGGACCAGGGCAACCTGCACTGCCTGGACGCCAAGCTGGGCGTTGACGGCAATGCGATGTACCGCCAGCCCGCGCTGCGCGAGATGCACGACCCTTCGCAGGAAGATGCCCGTGAGGCGCACGCCGCCAAGTGGGAACTGAACTACGTCGCTCTGGATGGCAACATCGGCTGCATGGTCAACGGTGCTGGCCTGGCCATGGGCACCATGGATATCGTCAAGCTGCACGGTGGTGCACCGGCGAACTTCCTCGATGTGGGCGGCGGCGCGACCAAGGAGCGCGTCTCTGAAGCGTTCAAGATCATTCTCTCCGACGACAAGGTCAAGGCCGTCTTGATCAACATCTTCGGCGGTATCGTGCGTTGCGACCTGATTGCGGAAGGCGTGATCGGCGCCGTGCAGGAAATTGGGGTGCAGGTGCCGGTTGTTGTGCGCCTGGAAGGCAACAACGCCGAGCTCGGTCGCCAGGTTCTCGCCGACAGCGGCCTGAACATCATCGCCGCTACCAGCCTCACCGATGCTGCCCAGCAGGCAGTCAAAGCAGCTGAAGGAGCCGCCTGAAATGAGTATTCTGATTGACAAGAACACCAAGGTGATCTGCCAGGGCTTCACCGGCTCCCAGGGCACCTTTCACTCCGAGCAGGCGATTGCCTACGGCACCCAGATGGTCGGTGGCGTAACGCCTGGCAAGGGTGGCCAGACCCACCTCGGTCTGCCCGTGTTCAACACTGTGGCGGAAGCCGTAGCGGCCACCGGGGCCGATGCGTCAGTGATTTACGTGCCGGCGCCCTTTTGTAAGGACTCCATCCTGGAAGCGGCCAATGGTGGCGTGAAGCTCATCGTTTGCATCACTGAGGGTATTCCGACCCTCGACATGCTCGATTGCAAAGTGAAGTGCGATGAGCTGGGCGTGCGCCTGATCGGCCCCAACTGCCCCGGTGTTATCACCCCCGGCGAATGCAAGATCGGCATCATGCCGGGCCATATCCACCTGCCCGGCAAAGTGGGCATTGTGTCGCGTTCAGGCACACTCACTTATGAAGCCGTCAAGCAGACCACGGACTCAGGCTTTGGCCAGTCCACCTGCGTTGGCATCGGTGGCGATCCTATCCCCGGTTCCAACTTCATCGATATCCTGGCGATGTTCGAGAAGGATCCGGCGACCGAAGCCATCGTGATGATCGGTGAAATTGGCGGCACCGCCGAAGAAGAGGCAGCGGCCTTTATCAAGGCCAATGTGACCAAGCCTGTTGTGTCCTACATTGCTGGCGTTACCGCGCCGAAAGGCAAGCGTATGGGCCACGCGGGCGCGATTATCTCTGGCGGTAAAGGTACAGCAGACGAGAAGTTTGCTGCACTGGAAGATGCCGGGGTGAAGACCGTGCGTAGCCTGGCCGATATCGGCAAGGCCCTCGCCGAGGTCACTGGCTGGAAATAAGCCGTTGTATCAGGGGTTGGTGGCTTGGTAGTCGCCTTCCCCAGCAAGAAAAAAGCCCGCTTAGTGCGGGCTTTTTTTTGTCTGTATGTTGCGTGATCAGTCGCCCGGCACCTGAGATTGCCACTGCAGCGGCGCCACGGCACGAATGCGCTCCGCGTCCTCGGGGAGCAGGAATCCGCCCTCCAGTGCGCGGTCAAGTGATTCCGCGACCGCTGCTTCATAGCCCGCCTGGTCCACATAGAGTGCGGCCATTTGTGCGGCATCAAACAGCACAGTGGTGCCGAACAGGAAGCACAGTCGGTCTCCCTCCTGACCTTCCCCCGAGAGCACAGCGACCGGTGCATCCACCCAGGGTGTGCGCACACCGCCCTGCACGTTGCCCTGTTCATCCTTGACGAAGGCGCTGTTGCTGTCGTCCACGCTGAGCAGCTCTTCCGTGGGTGGCGGGGTACCGTCGCGCACCCACGTGTCGAGTGCGCGCAATGCCGCACTGAAAACCCAGGCCATAGGGCCGGCGTTCACAGGCCGCGCGCAGTTCAGGAAGCCGGGAATGCCATTGGCCTCTTCAACCAGCAGGAAGCGTGGATCGGTGCCGGTGTCTTCGCGGCCGATAATGAAGGAGTAGTAGTCACCGTGCGCGGTGCCGGCGACCTCCCACAGCCGGAAATTGTCGCTGTCGGGCTGGCGGTCATTGATGGCGCCCAACAGCAGGACATCCGTTTCGGTCTGGAAGTTGAAAACCGGCACGTTCAGATCTTCCCGTACGCGTACACTCTCTGGCGTCGGGATCTCGGCTTCAGGCTCCTGGGAAAGGGGAGAGCTGCCGTCCCCGCGGCTGTGCACCATGTAGCCGTCGAAGGTGTTGTACAGCGGGTGGATGGCATTGATGTAGGTCATCAGGCGCCCGGCGGACTGGGACTCCCCCAATGCGATCATCTGCTGCACCTCAAGGCCTTCCAGCAAGTCGACAGCGGCCGGTTCCCGCAGAGCCTGTGCCGCCTGGGAAAACATGTCGTAGGAGAAGCTGTCGCCAGGGTGTTCCAGCGAGCCGTAGCGCGCCGGATTCACGGCCTTGAGGTTCAGCGGTGCCACAGGTGTGCCGGAAGAGCCCTCTATGCCGACACGCTGTGCCGATATACCGACCCACACATGCCCCCGGCGCAGCATTTCCACATGCCCGGAACCGTAGGAGGGGCCCGTGTCAAAGCCCGCGGTAACGTTCAGCCATTCCACCAGCACGGTGCCGCTGAAATCCGCCGCATCAATCGGGCGATAGACCACCACCCGGGTGCGGTAGTCGGCGCTGCTCGCGGGCTCGGCCTCCCAGACGCCGTCACTGGTCAATTCGTTCAGGTTGCCGAACGCGGTCGCCGTGCCCGAGAGGAAATACTCGCGCTGCTGGTAGCCGACATCAGCCAAATCAAATGTGGTGGAGAGCAGGAACAGGTCGCCTTCATCCGGCGGGTCGGCCACTTCGGGTTGGGCAATAGGCAGGTAGTCTGGCTCTACCGGCGGTGGTGGCTCCGGCGGTGCAGGCACGCCATCGCTGCCATCGCTGCAACCGACGAGAAGTGAGAAAGACAGCCCGAGGGCAAGCGGCCAGCGGTGGGTGGTCGGGTTCATACCGTCGCTCCTGATTGTTATGAGGCTAATATGCATTAGCCTGACTTGAAATGCCAGCGCTTAGCCCCCACCTCTGCAGTTGCCCACGGCAATACACTCATTTACCTGTCACTACTCGCGAGGGACCCATGACTGCGGATGTGAAGAAAGAAACTCTTGGTTTTCAAACCGAAGCGCGCCAACTGCTGCACCTGATGATTCATTCCCTGTACAGCAACAAGGAGATCTTCCTGCGCGAATTGATCTCCAACGCCTCGGATGCCATCGACAAGCTGCGTTTTGCCGCCCTTGCGGATGACGCGTTGCTGGAGGGGCAGGGCGAGTTTGCAGTGCGTGTGGACGTCGACAAGGACGCCAATACGATCACCATCAGCGATAACGGCATCGGCATGAATCGGGAAGAGGTGATCGAGAACCTCGGCACCATCGCCAAATCCGGCACGGCGGCCTTTCTCGAAAACCTGAGCGGTGACCAGAAAAAAGACTCGCAGCTGATAGGCCAGTTCGGTGTGGGCTTCTACTCCGCGTTTATCGTCGCCGACCGGGTGGAAGTGCATACCCGCAAGGCGGGGGCCGAGAATGACAGCGGCGTGCTGTGGGAGTCCCACGGTGAGGCCGAATTCACCATTGAGGCGCGTAGCAAGGAGAGCCGCGGTACCACCATCACCCTGTTTCTGAAACCCGCCTGCAGCGAGTTTGCAGATGACTGGCGCGTGCGCAGCGTCATCAAGAAGTACTCCGACCATATTTCGGTGCCGGTGATGATGTTGGAAACCGCTGCTGGCAACGAGGCCGAGGAGGAGTCCGCGGAGGAGGCCGCCGAGCCGGAATACAAGCCGGTTAACGAAGCCACCGCGCTGTGGACACGGCCGCGCACGGAGATCAGCGATGAGGATTATGCGGCGTTCTATCGCCACGTCTCCCACGACTTCGACGAACCTTTGACCTGGAGCCACAACAAGGTCGAGGGCAAGCAGGAATACACCAGCCTTCTGTATATCCCGCGTCGTGCGCCTTTCGACCTGTGGAATCGGGACATGAACCGCGGCCTCAAGTTGTACGTGCAGCGCACCTTCATCATGGACGACGCCGAGCAGTTCCTGCCGCTGTATCTGCGCTTTGTGAAAGGTGTAGTTGATTCCAACGACTTGCCGCTGAATGTGTCGCGCGAGATTCTGCAGCAGGACAGTGCGGTTGACGCGATGCGCAGCGCCCTGACCAAACGCGTGCTCGACATGCTGGCCAAGTTGGCGAAAAAGGAGGGTGATGACTACGCCAATTTCTGGAAAGAATTTGGGCAGGTACTCAAGGAAGGCCCCGCGGAAGATTTCAACAACCGGGAGAAGATTGCCGGCTTGCTGCGTTTCAGCACCACGCATACCGACCAGCCCGAGCAGGATCAATCGCTCGCGGATTATGTCAGCCGTATGCAGGAAGGGCAGGAGAAAATCTATTACGTGGTGGCGGAGAACTTCAATACCGCACGCAAGAGCCCGCATCTCGAAGTGTTCCGCAAGAAGGGCATTGAAGTGCTGCTGCTCTGCGATCGCGTCGACGACTGGCTGATGAATCAGCTGCAGGAATTTGACGGCAAGAAACTGCAGGATGTGGCGCGCGGCGCGCTGGACCTGGAGGACGATTCCGAGGAGGCGAAAGCCGAGCAGGAGAAATTGAAGGAGACCAGCGAAGCCCTGGTCGAACGGCTGGGCAGCGTGCTGGGCGATGCGGTAGCGGAAGTGCGTGCTTCGGCACGACTCACGGAATCACCGGCTTGCCTGGTGGTGGGCGACTTCGATATGGGCGCACAGATGAAGCGTATTCTCGAAGCCGCCGGTCAGCCGGTGCCAGACAGCAAGCCCATTCTGGAGATCAACCCTTCGCACCCGCTGCTGCAAATGCTGGACGCAGAGCAGGACGAAGCCCGCTTCGGTGATCTCGCACACGTGGTGCTGGATCAGGCGACGCTGGCGGAGGGCGGCCAGCTGGAAGACCCCGCGAGCTTCGTCAGCCGCCTCAACAGTCTGTTGCTGCAATTGAGCAAGGGCTGATCTCCCGTCGCGGGCCCGGCGCTTGCCAGGCCCGCTCTACGCTGCCAAGCTGGAGCGCATAAGAATAGGGAGTACGTCATGCCTCGTTCACACCGGGTTGCCGTTCTCGGGGGGGGCAGTTTCGGAACCGTGATTGCCAACCTGGTTGCTGTCAACGGGCACCGGGTCGCCCTTTGGGGGCGCAACGCGGAACGCGTTGCGCAGATCAATACGCGCCACGAGAACACCGATTATCTGCCCGGTTACCGGCTGGACAGCCGCTTGCGGGCCACTACCTCGCTGGCGGATGCGGTGACAGACACCGATACTGTGTTCGTCGCTGTGCCGAGCGCCTCCTTTCGCCAGATCGTGCGGGACGTTGCACCACTCGTTGCGTCACGCACCTGCCTGGTCAGCCTGACCAAGGGCATTGAACCCGGTGGTTTCAGCCTGATGAGCCAAATTCTGCGTGCCGAGGCGCCGGACAATCCGCGTGCGGTACTCAGCGGCCCCAACCTGGCCAGTGAAATCGCGGCCGGGCACGTGACGGGTTCGGTTGTCGCCAGCGACAGCGATGCACTGAACACGGCATTGCACGACCTGCTGCACAGCGAGCGCTTTCTCGTCTACGCCTCGCAGGACATGTTTGGCGTAGAACTGGGTGGTGCGCTGAAGAACGTGTACGCCATTCTCGCCGGCCTGGGGGCCGCCTTGTCGTTTGGTGAAAATACGGTGGGCATGCTGCTGACGCGAGCGCTGGCCGAAATGTCGCAGTTCGCGGTGCAGCTGGGAGCCAACCCGCTGACCTTTCTGGGTCTGTCCGGGGTGGGTGACCTTTTCGTCACCTGCTCCTCGCCGCTGTCGCGCAATTACCGGATCGGCTATGCGGTGGGCAAGGGGCAGCCGCTGGATGCCGTGCTGGCGGATATGGACCAGGTTGCGGAAGGCATCAATACCCTTGCACTGTTGAAGGCCGAAGCAGACCGGCGCTGTGTGCACATGCCTTTGGTCAATGGTTTGTTCGGTATTCTGTATGAGCAGCGCCCGGTATCGGAGATCTTCAGTGATATGATGTCCAGCGAGCAGGCGCGTGATGTCGAATTTGCGGTGGGCGATTTGCGCGCGGCGCACAGGGCGAGGAGAGAGGATTGAAGTCTTTCGTGCAACATTGCAGAGTGGCGTTCTGGCTAATGGCCTGTGTTGTGGCTGTCGGCGCCAGTGCTACACGGGCCGCTGATTACAGCCCCCAGGCCTTGCTGGATGAATTGGAATCGTTTCCTCACGCCCTGTCCATTGCGCGCTCAACTGAAGTGGTGAGAGACCACGAGATAGGCCTTGGCCCCATCCAGAAATCCATGGGGGCCTGGGTGTTTCGCGACAGTGTGCGTATGAACGGTGAGCTGCAGCGCGCCACCTGGCAGATTGTCGATGGCTTCACATCGCGCGAGGTGCTCAAGCGGCTGGAGCGTAATCTGGCCGGGCAGGGCACTGCCACGCGTTTATTTGCCTGTGACGGCCGCGCCTGCGGTTCGGGCTCGCAGTGGGCTAACCGGGTGTTTGGTCAGCGTCTGCTGTATGGCCGCGCAGACGACCAGAGTTATCGCGTGTATGCGGTGGAGGGTGCCGAGGGCGCCTACCGCGTGCTGCTCTACAGCGGCGCGCGCACGGCGGACCGCCAGTATTTGCATGTGGACGTTCTTACCCTGGCGCCGGAAGCCGGCGAGGGGCTGCTCTAGCGTCCGAGCTGCAACAGCGAGAGAAACTCGTCGCGTGTTTTCTGCTCGGTGCGGAAGCTGCCGAGCATCGCCGAGGTCTTCATCACCGAGTTCTGCTTTTCTACACCGCGCATCATCATGCACATGTGTTGCGCTTCGATAATCACACCCACACCTTCCGCTTCCGTCACGTCCATGATGGTCTGCGCAATCTGCGTGGTCAGGGATTCCTGAATCTGCAGGCGCCGCGCGAACACATCCACGATACGCGCGACCTTGGATAGGCCAAGCACCTTGCCGGTGGGTATGTAGGCTACGTGGCATTTGCCGATAAAGGGCAGTACGTGGTGCTCACAGAGCGAGTACAGCTCAACGTTCTGTACCAGAACCATTTCACTGGAGTCGGAGGGAAACAGGGCGTTATTGACTACATCTTCAACAGACTGATGGTAGCCGCGCGTTAGAAACTCGAAGGCCTTGGCTGCCCGCTTCGGTGTGTCGGCAAGGCCGGGGCGTGACAGGTCTTCGCCAATCGCCTCGATGATTCTGGCCCACTCTTGTTCCATGCGTTGTTTCCCCTTGTTTACCCGCCCTGCGGCCGGCCGGCGATAGTAGCAACCGGCCCCGGCGAAGGCAAACCTGCTGGCGTTCGACTTGCCGCCGTTGGAGGCCCGTGTATGGGGTTAGGGGGGTGCGCGAGACTATTGCAGCTGCGGTGGATGATTTACACTCGCGGCATGCAGAATACACCGACACAGGCCGTGGCCGCTGCGGCGACCGTGGGTGAAGCGCTCGAGGCGGTAGCCGCCGCGCTGGAAGCTTCCCCGGCGTACTATGGCCACGGCACCGACAACGCCTGGGATGAGGCTGTGCAACTGGTGTTGTGGTGCGCGCAGTTGCCGGCAGACAGTGACGACCGCGTGTTGTCGCTACCGCTTGCCAGCGCACAGGCGAGTGCAGCAGCTGACCTCCTGCACCGCCGAGTCACCGAACGGATGCCGCTGCCCTACCTGACCGGCGAAGCCTGGTTTGCCGGGCTGCGCTGGCACTGCGACCCCCGCGCTATTATCCCGCGCTCCCCGATCGCGGAATTGCTGCGCGCCGGTTACCAGCCCTGGTACCGGGGTCCCGGTCCTGCCCGTATTCTGGATCTCTGCTGCGGTGGCGGTTGCATCGGGCTTGCCAGCGCATGGTATTTGCCAGAGGCGCAGGTCGACCTGCTGGATCTGGACGCCGACGCCCTGGCGTTGGCCGCGGTCAACGCGCGAGCCCTGGGGCTGGAACAGCGGGTGCGCATTCGGCAGTCCGACCTGTTTCACGCTGTGGCAGGTGAGCGCTATGACATCATTGTGACCAACCCGCCCTACGTGGATGCCACCGACCTGTCGGAGATGCCCGCCGAGTATGCCCACGAGCCAGCACTGGCATTGGGCTCGGGTGAAGACGGGCTGGATGTCACACGGCGGATTCTGATGCAGGCAAAAGCTC
This sequence comes from Haliea salexigens DSM 19537, assembly GCF_000423125.1. Classification (GTDB taxonomy): domain Bacteria; phylum Pseudomonadota; class Gammaproteobacteria; order Pseudomonadales; family Halieaceae; genus Haliea; species Haliea salexigens. The sequence continues at coordinate 161,392 of NZ_AUHJ01000001.1, read as the reverse complement.
ACCTGCAGCCCCACGGCCTCCTTGTGCTCGAAGTCGGGAACAGTTGGGAGGCCCTGGAGGCTGTATTTCCCCAGTTGCCTTTCACCTGGATCGAATTCGAGCACGGAGGCCACGGTGTGTGCGTGTTGAGCGCGGCGGAACTGCCTGAAAGTCGGCCAAGCGCGGCCTGATAGCGTATACTGGCGCGTTTCTGGCGGAGGTTGGTTAACCATGTCTGGCAATACTCTTGGCAAGCTGTTCACGGTGACCAGCTTCGGTGAAAGTCACGGTCCGGCGCTGGGCTGCATCGTGGATGGCTGCCCCCCGGGGCTGAGCCTGACCACGGCAGACATGCAGCGCGACCTGGACCGGCGCAAGCCGGGCACCTCACGCTTTACTACCCAGCGGCGGGAAGCGGATGAAGTGCAGATTCTGTCCGGGGTGTTTGAAGGGCGCACTACCGGTACCTCCATTGGCCTGCTGATCGCCAACACTGATCAGCGTTCCAAGGACTACTCAGACATCGCCAATACCTTCCGTCCGGCACATGCAGACTATACCTATCAGCAGAAGTACGGTTTTCGCGATTACCGCGGCGGCGGGCGCTCATCGGCTCGCGAGACCGCCATGCGCGTGGCCGCCGGAGCGATCGCGCGCAAATTCCTGCACGAACGCTATGGCATTGTTATCCGCGGCTATCTGGCCCAGCTGGGCCCCATTCGCGCTGAAACCGTGCAGTGGGACAGCGTGGAGAGCAATCCGTTTTTCTGCCCCGACCCGTCAAAAGTCAGTGCAATGGAAACCTACATGGCGGCGTTGAACAAGCGCGGGGACTCCATTGGCGCGCGCATCAACGTGGTGGCCAGCGGCGTGATGCCTGGGTTGGGAGAGCCGGTCTTCGATCGCCTCGACGCCGATATTGCCCATGCCATGATGGGTATCAACGCGGTCAAGGGCGTGGAAATCGGTGCCGGCTTCGCGGTTGTGGAGCAGCAGGGCAGTGAGCACCGCGACCTGCTGACGCCGGAGGGCTTCGTCGGGAACAATGCCGGCGGCGTGCTGGGCGGCATCTCCAGCGGACAGGATATTACCGTGAGCCTGGCGCTGAAACCCACCTCCAGCATCCGCCAGCCCGGTGCGACCATCGACACCGCAGGTACCGCGATGGAGATGGTGACCCACGGGCGTCACGACCCCTGTGTCGGCATTCGCGCCACCCCTATCGCCGAGGCGATGCTGGCGATTGTGCTGATGGACCATGTGTTGCGTCACCGCGGTCAGAACATGGATGTGAGCTGTACCACGCCCGTTTTACCCGCGTCGGCACCTGCACCGGCATCGTCGCGCTAGGCGCTGCCATGGCACGCTCCAGACGCCGTTATCTACGCACGCTTATTCTCGGGTTGCTGGCCATGGCGGCTCTGGTATGGGGTGCGGTGGACAGTTTCGACATTCCCCCCGAGCGCATCTGGGACATGTTCCTGATGACGCTGACGGTGGTTGGCTTGCTGGTGCTCGCAGCGGCCCTCGCGGCCGCGCTGTGGATTGGCTTGCGTCGCCTGTCAACGCGCGACTGAATTGGCCCCCAGGTCTATCTCCAGGGTCATTTGTTCTGCAATGCCATCGAGCGCGTCGGTGAGGGCCTCCTGCGATGCGCCCTGGGGTACTTCCGCGAGTATCTCCGCGCGAAACAGGGGCTCACCGCTCATCGGCGCGCTGCTCACTTCACTTTCCATGTCGATGACATTGACCTGTTCTGCCGCCAGCGCACGTGAAATCTCCCGCACAATGCCGGGCCGATCCGGCCCGAGCACTGCCAGGGTGATGCGCTGACCCGCAGCGGGTGCCGCGGCGACACTCGCGGGTGTGACCCGCACGCTGATGCCGCTGCTCGCCAGGCCCTTGAGCGCTTGCTCCAGGGTATCTCCGGCGTCCTCCGCCAGGGTAACCAGCACCAGGCCCGCAAACTTGCCGCCTAGCTGTGAGAGCCGGCTTTCCTGCCAGTTGCCGCCGCAACGCTCAATCGCGCTGGACAATTGTTCGACGAGGCCGGGGCGATCGTCCCCAATGAAGGTTACGATAAAAGAAGATTGCACAATCAGGCTCCACATTCACTGCCACAGCCCGTATATTAACCCGCAACCCCATGTGGCAGAAGGAAACAACCATGAAATATGTACTGGCACTGTTATTGGCTGTGGCCCTGGCTCCGGCTCATGCTGCTCTCGATTGGGAGAGCGCCCTGAACGGCGAGCAACGTGCCGCAGAGAACAAGGCGCGGGACAGCTCCCGTCACCCGCGCGAGACACTGGAGTTTTTTGGCCTCAAGGAAGGCATGACCGTGGTCGAGTTGTCGCCCGGTGGTGGCTGGTATACCGAGGTATTGGCGCCACTGGTGGCCAAGGACGGGCAGCTCTACGCGGCACATTTCGGCATGAATATCTCGTCCAATGGCTATTTCCGCAACGCGTTGGGCGGATTCCTGCAAAAGCTCGCCGCAAACAATGATTTGTACGGCGCTGTCACTGTGACACAACTGGCGCCACCGGCAGAGACCACCGTCGCCCCCGCGGGCTCCGCTGACCTCGTGGTTGCTTTCCGCAACATCCACAGCTGGATGCGCATGGATAGCCTCGATGCAACGCTCGCCGCCGCGTTCACGGCACTCAAGCCCGGTGGCACGTTGGGCGTTGTGCAGCATCGCGCGCCTTCAGGTGATGACCTCTCGGCAATGGCGAAGAGCGGCTATGTCACTGAAGCGCATGTCATCGCCGCTGCAGAGAAAGCCGGCTTCAAGCTGGACGCGCGCAGTGAGATCAATGCCAACCCGCGGGATACAGCTGATCACGCCGCTGGCGTCTGGGCACTACCGCCGGCGCTGCGCGGCGCTGAAGAAGACCGCGCCAAGTACGAGGCCATCGGCGAAAGCGACCGCATGACCCTGCGCTTCGTCAAACCGGCGTGAGCCTTGGCTGACCTGCTCGAGATACCGCCTTCCCGCCTGTCGCCAGAGGTTCTGGGCGCGCTGCTGGAGGAGTTTGCCAGTCGCGATGGTACCGATTACGGCGACCGCGAGCTGAGCCTGGGCGCCAAAGTGCAGCAGTTGCGTGGCCAGCTGGACACTGGCGAGCTCGTCTTGCTGTATGACGGCGACAGTGAAACCTGGGACCTGCTGCCGCGTGACAGCGCCCGGGTTTTGTTGTCCGGCGGGGTGCTGTCGTGACCGGCGCCGCAGACCACACCCTGGATGTGAGCGGGCTGTACTGCCCCGAGCCGGTCATGCTGTTGCACAACTGTATTCGCGACATGCAGGTGGGCGAAACGGTTCGCGTGGTCGCGACTGACCCCACCACGCAGCGCGACATTCCGAAGTTTTGCTCCTTTCTCGGCCATGAACTGCTCTCCGAGACGGAGGAGGCCGGCAACTTTCTGTTCCTGTTGCGCAAAGGCAGCTGATGGCGTCCACCACCCAGCCTTCTCGCGCCCACGCGCCCGTGTTCTGTGCCCGCCGCGTGGAGCGTGTGTTCGCGCAGTGTTTCCTGCAGTCTGAAAACACGCTGTTGTGCGGCGGTGCAGACGAGCCGCTGTATGCGCCGTCGACCCAACCGGGTGAACCGCATCGGCTCTGGTTTCGCGAGGACTACTTTGCCAGCGCGCTGCATGAAACCGCGCACTGGTGCATTGCGGGTGCCGCGCGCAGGCAACAGGTGGATTTCGGGTATTGGTATGCGCCGGAGGGCCGTGATCCTGCGGCGCAGGCCGCCTTCGAGTCGGTAGAGGTACGGCCACAGGCACTGGAGTGGTGTTTTTCCATTGCCTGTGGCTTTCCCTTTCGGATCAGTACCGACAATCTGGCGGCAGAGGTCGGGGAGGCTGGCGACCACAGCGCCTTCGAGTCCGCCGTGCGTCGTGAGGCCCTGCGCCTCGCCGGAGCCACCTTGCCGCGCCGCGCCGCAGTATTTTTCCGCGCGCTGCAGGTCGAGTTCGACAAGCGAGGCGCCCTGACGCCGGCGCTGGTGAGGGCAACGGCGGTGCCCTCAGCTGATCCCCGCTGATGCGCATTCTCGCCGACCAGAATATTCCCGGGTTGCACGATTGCTTCGGTCATATGGGCGAACTGCGAGCGGTGGAGGGTCGCCGGATTACCGCCGCGGACTTGCGCGTGGTGGATGTACTGCTGGTGCGCTCGGTGACACGCGTCGATGCGGCGTTATTGCGCAACAGCCCGGTGCGATTTGTCGGCAGTGCCACCGCGGGGCTGGACCATGTGGATATCGACTGGCTGCGGGCGGCCGGTATCGCCTTTGCGGCAGCCCCCGGTGCCAACGCCAACGCGGTGGTGGAATACGTGCTGGCAGCCATTGCGGCGCAACCCGGGGTGCTGGAGCGGCTCCTCGCCGGAGGCCGTGCCGGTATCGTCGGCTATGGCCACGTCAGTCAGTTACTGCGGGCGCGCCTGACAGCGCTGGGAATTGCCAGCCTGCAGTATGACCCCTGGCTGCCAGCGGGCGCGGTGCCTGAGCCGGCGCCTTTGGCCAGCGTGCTGGCGTGCGATGTGGTCTCGCTGCACACCTCACTCACCCGCGCCGCGCCCTGGCCCAGCTACCACCTGCTGGGCCACACGCAACTCGCACAGCTGGGTGCCGGCTCCCTGCTTATCAACGCCAGCCGGGGGGAGGTGATCGACAGCGCTGCACTGCAGGCGCGGCTGGAGGCGTCGGATGCCCCGCGCTGCGTGCTGGATGTCTGGGAATTCGAGCCGGAGGTGTCGCCGGCACTGCTGGAGCGCGTCGATATCGGTACACCGCATATCGCCGGCTACAGTCTGGATGCCAAACTGACGGCGACCCGGCAACTGGCCCGGGCGCTGCAGCAGGAGTTGCGTGCGCAAGAGCAGGCATCGCCCCTCACCGCCGTGCTGCCTGAAACCCTGCAATTACCGCCGCATTTACGCGGTGTGGACGTGCTGCGCTGGCTGTGCGCGGCGCGCTATGACATCCACGCAGACGACAGTCGCCTGCGCGAGGTTGTGTTTGGTGCACCTGTGGAGCAGGCGCGTCACGCGTTTGACCAGCTGCGCAAAACCTACCCCGTGCGGCGGGAACTGGCGGGAAGTTTGGTGGCGGCAGCCAACTCCGACCAGGTCGAGTGGGTGAAGGCTCTGGGCGCAGTCGTGGTATGAGCGGGTTGAGGAGATTGTTGGTGTTGCAGAGTGGAGCGGGAAACCGGGTTCGAACCGGCGAGGCTACGCGCCCCGCCTCAACCATGGCAAGGTTGCACTCTACCAAACAGTAGGCAGCGATGAGCGGGTTGAGAAGATTGTTGGTGTTGCAGAGTGGAGCGGGAAACCGGGTTCGAACCGGCGACCTCAACCTTGGCAAGGTTGCGCTCTACCAACTGAGCTATTCCCGCAGCTCTTGAGTGTGAGAGAGTGGCGTCCCCTAGGGGGTTCGAACCCCTGTTACCGCCGTGAAAGGGCAGTGTCCTAGGCCACTAGACGAAGGGGACGCAAAGGCTCTCAATCAAGAGGCGCGCATTGTAGGTAGAGAGCCAGAAGACGTCAATACCTGAAGGTGCACTTTTTGCGATCTCGCGGGGGCAGAGGGCTGGCTAGGTGAGTTGCAGGCGTGCGGCGGCGTTACCCTGATAGTCAAACAGCTCGCCGCGAGCGGCCGCCTCGAGGCGCGCTTCATCCAGCGCCTGGAAAGTCGCGATTTCCTCATCGGTCAGCACGTGCAGGCAATCGCCGCCCAGAAACCACAGCAGTGTGCGCGGAAACGTGGGGGCAAACTCGGGTTGGTGGGTGAACAACCGCATCACCAGCGGCGGCCCCTGGATATACAGCGCCTCATCGGGCAGGCGATAGCAGGCATCGGCGAGCTCACGCAGCGGGTTCTCCGAATCCAGGCCTGCTGTGCGTTGATTGAGGGTCGTTGCGAACTCGCGCCAGAGCCCGCGGCAGTGCTGTAAATATTGCGTGTCGTCCATCGTCTCGTTCAGTGCGGCGATTGCAGGTACAATGCAGCGCTTGAATTCTCCCGTGGGTATACCGAGGCGGCATGATACCAGCACTGACCATTGAAAATCTCACCAAGCAATACGCCGGCGGCTTCCAGGCCCTGAAAGGCATAAGCCTTGAAGTGCAGCATGGCGATTTCTTTGCGCTGCTCGGCCCCAACGGGGCTGGCAAGTCGACGACCATTGGCGTGATCTGCTCGCTGGTGGCAAAAACGGCGGGCCGGGTGGCGGTATACGGTACTGATATCGACGAGGACTTTGCCGGGGCCAAGAAAAATATCGGCATCGTGCCGCAGGAATTCAACTTCAACATGTTCGAACAGCCGTTCGACATTGTGGTCAATCAGGCGGGTTACTACGGGATGCCGAAGGCGCTGGCCAGCGAGCGCGCTGAGCAATATCTGCGTGAGTTGGGCCTGTGGGACAAGCGTCATGTGCCCTCGCGCATGCTCTCCGGTGGCATGAAGCGGCGACTGATGATTGCCCGTGCCCTGGTGCACAATCCGCGCTTGCTGATCCTTGATGAGCCCACGGCCGGGGTGGATATCGAGATGCGCCGTTCCATGTGGGACTTCCTGCAAAAACTCAATCAGGAGGGGACAACGATCATTCTCACCACGCACTACCTTGAAGAGGCCGAGGCCTTGTGCCGTAATATCGCCATCATCAACCACGGCGAGATCGTGGAAAACAGCTCCATGCGCGACCTGCTGCGCCGGCTGCATCGCGAGGTGTTCATCTTCGATGCGGTGGACGAGCTGCCCGACGTGGTGGAGATCGAAGGGTTTGGTGTGCGGCGCGTGGATGAGCGCACGCTGGAGATAGAAGTCGAGAAGGGCCAGCATATCAACGAGGTGTTTGCGGGGCTCAGTCAGGCCGATATTCGCATCAGCAGCATGCGCAATCGCGCAAACCGGCTGGAAGAGATGTTTGTACGGCTGGTGGAGGGTGCGCAATGAATTTTCAGGAACAATGGGTCGCCCTGGTCACGATCCTGCGCAAGGAGGTGAAGCGCTACCTGCGTATCTGGACCCAGACACTGCTGCCGTCCGCGATTACCATGTCCTTGTATTTCGTGATTTTCGGCTCGCTGATCGGGTCGCGCATCGGTGACATGGGCGGCTTCACCTACATGCAGTTCGTGGTGCCGGGCCTGATCATGATGGCCATTGTGACCAACTCCTACTCCAATGTGGTGTCGTCTTTCTTCGGCTCCAAATTCAACCACAGTGTTGAAGAGCTGCTGGTGTCGCCCACGCCGAACTACATTATTCTGCTGGGCTATGTGATTGGTGGCGTGAGCCGGGGGTTGCTGGTTGCGGTTATTGTTACGCTGGTGTCGCTGTTCTTCACCGACCTGCACATGCACAGCTTTGCGGTCGTGGTGATCATTGTGCTGATGACCTCCATCCTGTTTGCGCTCGCGGGTTTTATCAACGCGGTGTACGCCAACAACTTCGATGACATCTCGATTATTCCAACGTTTGTGCTGACGCCGCTGATTTACCTGGGCGGTGTGTTCTATTCGATGGACCTGCTGCCTGATTTCTGGGCCGCTGTATCGAAGCTCAATCCGCTGGTCTACGTGGTGAATGCGTTTCGCTATGGCGTGCTCGGTGTGTCTGACGTCAGTCTCAGTGTGGCCTTTGGCATGATTGCCGTGTTCACCGTCGCGGCCTGGTGCTACAGCATGCACCTGCTGAATACCGGTAAACGGTTGCGGCAGTAAGCCGTGGCACTGGACTCAGAAGCGCTGCTGCTGGGCAAGCAGGTACCCGCAGCCACCCAGTATGCGCCGGAACTGCTTTATCCCATCCCCCGCCGCGAAGGGCGCGCTGCGCTGGGTTTGACCGAGCAGCTTCCCTTCGAGGGCATTGACGTCTGGCATGCCTACGAGCTGTCCTGGCTGGATAGCCAGGACAAGGCGCTGGCCAGAGTAGGGCGTTTCACCATTCCCGCCAGCACGCCGAACCTGGTGGAGTCCAAGTCTTTCAAGTTGTATCTGAATTCCCTCAACAACACGGTGTTTGACGATGAGGCTGCCGCCCTGGCCTGTATTGTGCGGGATGTCAGTGCCGCCGCGGGCGGTGAGGTTGCGCTGGCAGTATTCGCCCCCGATGACCCTGCTCTGACGGGCGCTCAGCCCGATGGGTTGTGCATTGACAGCGCTGCCGGGCGCTGGCCCCGGCGGGAGCCCGACGCCAGTATGCTGCAGTGCGCGCCCGCAAATGTGGCGGAGGAGCGGCTGTACAGTCACCTCCTGCGTTCTCTGTGCCCAGTAACCGGTCAGCCCGATTGGGCAACGCTGTGGTTGCACTACCGCGGGCCCGCACTGGATCACGCGGCGCTGCTCAGCTATATCCTGGCCTATCGCGAACATCAGGATTTCCATGAGCAGTGCGTGGAGCGTATCTTCTGCGACCTCCAACAGGCCTGCCACCCCGAATTTCTACACCTGCAGGCCTTTTACACCCGCCGCGGTGGGTTGGACATCAATCCATTTCGCAGCAGCGGTGGCGGCGAGCCGCCGTGGCTGCGTTTGGCGCGGCAGTAGCACCAGAACCCGCGCTTAGCGCACAGGCGCAGTGGTTTTTCCTGCAAGTGTTGGGGGCCGCCGCTATGGCCGCCCAGGCAGGTCTTGACTCCAGCGCCGCCCTCGGCAACAGTTGTGCGACAACAACAACAAAATCAACGTTTATTGGAGGTCGACATGGCTGAAGTTCCTGTTCACTTTCTCGCCGTTCTGGTCGCCACGTTCACCGCGTTTGTGATCGGCGGCCTGTGGTATTCCCCCCTGCTGTTTGGTGCCGCGTGGATGCGGGCTGCCGGCCTGACCGAGGCGCAGGTAAACAGTGGAAACAAGGCTAGAATCTTTGGCCTCGCCTTCGTTTTCCTGTTGGTGATGGCGCTCTGCCTGGAGCGGTTTCTGGCCGCACCCGGCGTGACTCTGGCCACCGGCACGCTCTACGGCTTTCTTACAGGGTTTGGCTGGCTGTTTTTCGCCACGGGGGTTATCACGCTGTTCGAGCAACGCCCCTGGTCGTACCTGCTTATAAACGGGGGCTATTGGGTGGTGGCGCTCACCGCGATGGGTGCGGTGTTGGGCGGTTGGCGCTAGCGAGGACGTCAACGCGGTAGAACAAACTGCCGCTAAAACGCTGGCAAGCGCTAGCGGTTATGTTATTATCCGCGCCCTCACGGTGAGGTGGCCGAGTGGTCGAAGGCGCACGCCTGGAAAGTGTGTAACGGGCAACCGTTCGAGAGTTCGAATCTCTCCCTCACCGCCATTATGGAAAGTAAGCTGTTGATTTAATTAGATAAAAATCCATACCGAAATAGTTACCAACAAAAATACCAACATACTGCGGCTCTACCCACTGTGGATGATGCCATCGGAACGCCGCACCGCCCATCCACAATGGGTCAGCACCCTCAGCCGGTAATTCTCAAAATTCTTGGACCCATAGGCTTTTCGGGCCACCATCTCGTACTGTCCGCCAAAAACCCCGCCTGCCCTTGGATGACTAAGTGGTGCCAGTGGCACCACTTAGTCCGTCGGGGCCTGACGGGCTTTCCCTTGGCACAGGCGTCGTATTCCGTTGCGCCAAGTCGCGCGGTCCTACCGTGTGGCCATACACGCGCCCGGCGATGACGGGTTATCCTGCGTACTGGCCATTTGCTCTTCTCTTCTTGTCCCCCTTGGATGCGTTGTGCCGTCCGATGCGCCCTCGTCACTACATAGCGTAGCGGGGTAGTGACGAGGGCTCGGAGCCCCGAAAGTACGCCGGCGCCAGGCCGCTTTTCGGCAGGACGCGCGCGTGACGGGTTCCTAGAATACCCGCCGTAGACCGAAATACCCGTGGCCACTGCGGATCAGTGGCACAGAGGGCGCCCGCCCTCGACCGTTCGGTTACAACGGGCCTGTGCGTCCAGGACTGTACTCGGCGCACCGACCCCAGGGTCGTCAGTCCATTCTCCACGCCATCGACTCAGGTCGGTGCTTTCCATCAAGTCCCTCGTTGTCTCCGGCATTCTCCAGGCTTGCCTACAGAGTCTCGGGGCAACGATTTGATCCACATCGCGACAGATCGTCGCTTAACTCAAAGGAGGTGTTTATGTCACACCCGTTATCAGTCGGCCCCCTGGGGCCACGTGTGTATACACGACAGCGATCTCCCCCAGGAGATCAGTTGTGTAGCCTGTTTACAGGCGCATTCAGGTCGTAAGGGAGTGGTGTCCCGTGATCCTTGCCGGTTTCCGGATGCGGTGGGTTAGTCCCCCTGCCTGATCAGAAACACTAACCGAGACAGATAAAACACCGTGAGAGACCTGAACTACCAAATCAAGCAGCTCTGCCCGCGAAACCAGGACGGCTCTGCGTTGCAGGGCGGAAGGTACAGACCAATGGGCGACAAAAATCCCTGTCAGCGCGTGTCGGGGTTTGTGGTTACACTGTAACCACTTTACCGCGGTTAGGTTATGGCAATTCAAGTGCGATTTCGTGACGTTGCCTCGCTGGCAATGGTGGAGACAGGGCCCGCGATACGGCGCGTGCCGGCGCAGACAAGCTTGTGCAACGTCTCTACTAACAGGACGCCGACTTTGCCGTTGCTGAACGTTTGCAAGAGGTGGCGATAGACACGGGCTTGCCCGCCATGCAGCTTGCATTGGTCTGGGTACTGGCCAGGCCAGAGATTCCGTCATCCATTATTGGTGCCAGTAAGATGCAGCACCGCGAGGATGCGGTTGTGGCACTGGAGATTGAACTGACCACGGAAGATCTGGCCCGATTGGAGGAGGTGTATCGGCCGCGCGGGGTTCTGGGCCATCAATAGTCCTCCCCGGTTTGGTACGCTGTGCGGTGCCTGCGGCAGCAGTCTACTCTAGTCGAGCGCCGTAAGGACCCATTCCTTGATCCGCGGATAGTCGGCCTTGCCGCTGGCCGCGCGGCCAATGGTATCGATGGTCAGAATGTGACGCGGTACCTTGTAGCCGGCGAGATGTTCGCGCACGTGCGCCTGCAGTGCCTCTGGTGTTGGTTGCGAGCCCGGCTTCGGTTCGATAACTGCGGTAATAACCTGGCCCCAGCGCTCGTCGGGGACTCCGACTACCAGGCAGTCGTGCACCAGAGGGTGTGATTTCAGTGTGGCCTCTACCTCTTCCGGGTAGACTTTTTCACCACCGGTGTTAATGCAGATATTGCCGCGTCCCAGGAATTTGATCGTGCCATCTGCGAGCAACTCACACCAGTCACCGGGTTTGGCGTAGCGTACGCCGTCGACTGTCACAAAGGCTTCGGCAGTCTTCGCATCGTCCTTGTAATAGCCGACGGGGAGGTCGCCGGTTACTGCGAGAAAGCCCTGTTCGCCACTGCCGGGTTTCACTTCGCGCAGATCTTCCGTGAATACTCTGGCGTTGGGCTTCAGTTTCATGACAATGTTCTTGTTGTCGAGATCACTGTCCCTGGTTGTGGTGGCCGTCGCAGATCCGGGGGATTCTGACGAGCCCATGTTGTCCATGATGGCCACATCGGGGATATGAGCTATTATGCGGCGTTTGTTTACCGGGCTGAAGATCATCGCAGTAGAGTTGATGACCATCAGGCTGGAGAGGTCGAACTTGCCAGAGTGTGCGTCCAGGGCATCGGCCAGTGGCTTGGCGAATGCGTCTCCGGCGATGGTCAAAACCCGGATTTGGTACCTTTCGATGCACTCCAACACACGCTGTGGATTGAAGCCCCGTGTGGCCATGATGATATTGGTGTTTCCATACGCTAGGGAGTTCATGCTGGAGTAAAGGCCTGCTCCGTGCATGAACGGCATTACGGTAATCATGGAGGCCTGGTTGCCGCTCGGGGTCAGAGGCATGTCCGCGGGTGTTTGCGGAATGGTTCCCATTGGATCCTTGATATTCCGTCCGATCATGTTCCAGAGGGCTTTGTGCTGCCACATGACGCCCTTGGGCAGGCCGGTGGTACCGCCGGTGTAGATGAAAATCAGGTCTTCAGGCGAGCGCTGGATCTGCAAGGGCTTGCCATCTCCAGCAGACACGAGATTCTCGTAGGCGAGCGCACCCTCCAGATCCGCGGTCGCTGCTCCGACTTCAATGAATGCCACGACCTTGTGCAGGCGCGCACGGATGTTTTCCAGCACCGGTGCAAACTCGGCATCGTAAACAACGAAGCGTGTATCGCTGTTGTCGAACAGGTAATACAGTTCGTCCTCGCGATAGCGGAAATTGACGTTGACGTGAACCAGCCGGGCCTTGAAGGCGGCGACGGCGGTTTCCATGTACTCCACCCGGTTGCGTTGATAGATGGCGATCTTGTCATCAGGTCGCGCGCCCAACGCAAGCAGTTGCTGCGCCAGGTTGTTGGTGCGGCACTTGAACTCACCGGCATATACCGTGCGGCAAGTGCCGGCGTCATCCTCTTCGACAAAGACTGGAACCTCAGGCTGCAGAATACTGTCGACACGATCGTATAGATCACCGAAGTTCATGGGCATGCTGCTACCTCGCGTATTTATTTCGCTGACCCTGCCCCACACAATACTGGAAGTAAAATGCGCGCGGCATGAAGCGCTGATATAAAGATTCTGTGGGCCTGGTCTCGCGAAGTACAGTCGCATTTCAGGCTTGTCCCACAGTCCTAATGCGATTGGGCGGGGGTCGCGCGCAGTGCTATAAAGGCAGCCTGTTTCTTCTGTAATCGGGAGTGAATGTGGATATCAAGAATAGCAAGGCCATCGTTGTTGGAGGCGCTTCGGGTATGGCGCTGGCGACTGTCGAATTGCTTGTAAAGCAAGGCGCCAGAGTCGCGATACTGGATCTGGAAACGTCGAACGGTGCCGAATTGGCCGCGGGCCTTGGCATTCCATTCGCCGCCTGCAATATTCTGGACTATGAGCAGACGGAGCAGGTCCTGCGAGACACATCGGCCAAGCTTGGAGGGCTCAATATTGTCGTGACCACTGCCGGCGGCGGTATCGCTAAACGCACCCTGTCCAAATCGGGTCCTCACCCAATGGCGGATTTCAGCAGGGTCATTGACCTGAGTCTTAACGCGACCTTCAATATTTCGCGCATCGCGGCGGATATCATGCGGGCGGAGCAAGCCAATGAGGACGGCGAGCGTGGGGTGATCATCAACACCGCGTCTATCGCAGCTTTTGAGGGGCAGATTGGCCAGGTGGCCTATTCGGCGGCGAAAGCGGGTGTCTCTGGTATGACCCTGACCATGGCGCGGGACCTTGGTAGTCTGGGAATACGGGTCATGACTATCGCTCCCAGCCTTTTCGCCACCGGCATCACCAAAGGGATTCCGGCGGAGATGGCTTCCGACCTGACCAGGGACGCGGCCTTTCCCAAGCGCATGGGGCAGCCACATGAATACGCACTGCTGGCTCGCAGCATCATTGAGAATCCAATGCTGAACGGGACGACCATCCGCCTTGATGCGGGTATTCGCTTCACGCCCAAGTAAGCCCGCGCTGCAGCAACGAAAGCGCCAGCCACTTGACCTGCGGAGTAGAGAGCATGCCTATGGACAACACACCGGTCCTGGTCGGCGTCGGCCAATTTACCGAACACCTGGATGACCCCGAGTATCGCGGCCTGTCGCCCCAAGAGCTGGCAACCAATGCGGCGCTGAGAGCTTTGGCTGACGCCGGTGCCGGCGAGCAACTGCTGGCTTGCCTGGACGTTGTTGCCGCCGTACGTACAGTCGGTGACTCGGTGGCCCCGCCAATGCGCAAGTTCATGGCGCCCTTCGGCGGTAGTGACAACTTCCCGGGCTCGGTAGCGCGCCGTCTGGGGTGTGAGCCTGCGCGGCTTGTATACTCACCCGCCTGCGGCGACGAGCCCCAGAAGCTGGTGGGCGAGTTCAGTGAACAGATTGCGCTGGGCAACTGCCGTGCCGCGCTGCTGGTGGGGGCGGAAGCCATCGCCACTCAGCGCAAGGCGCAGGCGGAGCGGCGGCGACTGGACTGGAGCGAGTCTGTTCCGGGACCGCTGGAAGACCGGGGTCGTGGTACAGCCCAGCTGAAAACGCGGCACATGACTGACCACAAGATGGAGATGCCTGCCACTGTGTATCCCTTGCTGGACCACGCGCGTCGGTCGCGGCTGGGGCTATCCAGGGAAGACTACAGCCAATGCATCGGTGAGCTCTTCTCTGGCTTTGCCCGAGTCGCCGCAGACAATCCCTACGCGATGTCCCGCGAGGCGTTAACCGCAGCGGATATAGCCGAGACCGGCGAGCGCAATCGGCTGATCGCGGATCCCTACACCAAGGCCATGGTCGCCAGGGATTGGGTCAATCAGGGCGCAGCAGTGGTGCTCACTTCCGTGGGCCTGGCACGTGAGCTGGGTATTGCCGAAAACAAGTGGGTTTATCTGCACGGCTACGCTGACGTCAGCGAACAGGGGGTACTGGACCGGGAGGACTTGGGGGCATCGCCGGCGCTGGCGCTGGCCTACAACAACGCCCTGCAGCGCGCGGGCAAGACCATTCATGACATGCAGTATCTCGAAATCTACAGTTGCTTTCCCATTGCCGTATTCGCTGCCTGCGACGCCCTGGACATAGCGAGTGACGATCCTTGTGGTCTCACGGTTACCGGTGGTCTGCCTTTCTTTGGTGGTCCAGGCAACAATTACTCTATGCACGGTATTGCCAGCATGGTGGAGAAGCTGCGTGCAGACCCCGGCAGCTTCGGTATCGTCGGCGCCAATGGCGGTTACCTGTCCAAGCATTCGGTGGGTGTCTATTCCACCGCAGCACCCGAGCGCTGGCGGGCGTGGGCCAGCCGCGACCTGCAGGAAAAAATCGACGCCCTGCCGGTGCCTGAGTTCAACGAATCCCCGAAAGGCTGGGCAGGCGTTGAGACCTATACGGTGCTTTACCAGAAAGATCGACCGGTCACCGCGATTGTGGTCGGCCGCTTGCATCTGGGTGGGGCTCGCTTCGTTGCGCTGACCGAGGATGCAGAGACGTTGCAGGGTATGCTGGCCCAGGATCCGCTGGCTGCGAATATCTTTGTCCGCTCCTATGGTATCGGCAACCGTTTTGCGTTTTCCGAAGAGAGCCTCGAAATCCAATTTCCTGCATCTGACTCATCGCCAGCACCAGCCTGACTCCGGCTGTCCTTTTGCGGAGATCTGGGGGCGGAGAGTGCGCGCCGTCTTGGCTACCGCGCTTTACCAGATCAAGTGCAGCTCACGCAGCCCCATAACCGAGCCCCCTGTGAACACGGCCGGTCGGTCCGGGCACAGTGAGAACGCAGGCAAGGTCTGGCACAGCGTGCGATAGGCGATCGTCAACTCAATGCGAGCCAGGTGCGCTCCCAGGCACGCGTGCGGTCCGGTATTGAAGGCGACATGCCGCGGACCCTTGCGGTCGAGGATAAAGTCCTGTGGGTTCTCGAATGCGTTGGGGTCGAGGTCAGCCGCTGCCTCGCTGAGCATGACCATGTCACCCTCGGCCAGCTGGATGCCGTCGAAGTCGTAATCGCGGGTAACCACACGAGCGGTGTTCACAAAGCTGTAGCGGCGCAGCGCTTCCTCGACCACCGCAGGGACGATATCCGGGTTGTTGCGAATGCGTGCTTGCAGATCATGGTCTGTGGCCAAATGCCGCGCGCCGAAGGACATGGCGTTGACTACCGTATCAAGGCCCGCCAGGAAGAACAGCAGGCAATAGGCCTGGATTTCCTCGGTCTTGAGCGGGCGGCCGTCAATTTCGGCGCTGAACAGACTGCTGATGATGTCGTCCCCCGGATGTTGGCGCCGCTCCTCAATCACTTCGCTCATGAACTCCGTGATCTTCAGCATGTTCTCCATGCGTACTGGCGGTTCAGTGGAAGTCAGGGCGGTGACAGCCCAGTCGCGGAATTCAAGGCGACGCTCCAGGGGCAGGCCAACCCAGCGCATGAAAATGCTGATGGGCAGGGGCTCGGCAACTGCGCTGACAAATTCGCAGTGACCATCTGGCGCCACTGCAGTGATCAGCTCGCGTGACAACTCCTCAATGGCGGGCTCCATGGTTCGCATTTTGGCGGGTGCGAATGCCGGAGCGATGGCCGCCCGGTAATGCCCGTGCTCGGGAGGATCGATATTGATTGGGATCAGCAGGAAGGGCTGTTCTGTAGGCGGGATATTGACCTTGTTACTGGAAAATATTTCAGGGGTCCTGGCTGCCGCGCAGAACCGTTCGTAGCTGGTCAGTACCCAGTGACCGCCGTTGGCGGTGCTGTAGAAAATGCCACCCGGGAAGCGGGCGCCCAACTCGGCGAATCGTTGATGGGGATCGGTGAGCAGCGCAGTGTCGGTCAGGTAGTCGAATTCGTAGATGAGCTCGGCGGGTACATGGGCGGGTGCGTTCATGACAGTTTTCCTTTGTTGATGACATCCTTGAGCAAACCCAGAACATCGTGTTCCAGCAGGACAGCAAGCAGGTTTTCCCTTGCCCTGTCCAGACCCTTGGCGCCGTGGCCGTAGCCGCCACGAGTCACGGTTTTGATATGCGCGTCAAGGGAATCCAGGCTGAACAGGCCGTAGTCCCGCCAGGCCGGCTCCGGCTCAAGTGTCACCCCGCGGCCGGCGAGCTCGGCGAGATAGTGGTCGAACAGTGCCCGCTCATGCTGTTCACGAGCTTCCGGGTCCAGTGCAGTCATGAGGAAATACACGACATCGCGCAGTCCGTGACCCCGGTACATCACCTGCCAGTCAAAAAATCCTGCGCTTCCGTTCGGTGCTGAGTAGGTATTCCCCAGATGGCTGTCCCCATGCAGTACGGTAGCGGGGAGGGTCTCCCAGTAGCTGTAGACGGCGCGATCATTCTTGTCCCAGAGCGCCACAAGCTCGCGAATGTCAGCGGGCAGCGACTGGCCCGCCTCACTCTGCAGGTACTGCTGGCGGGCGGTGTGGAATGAGCGCTGATGCCATTCGAAACCAAAGCGCAGTGTGCGTGGGCGGACCCAGGCAAGGTCGGAGGCAAAGCGCGGTGTCTCCCAGTACTGGCCGTGGATTTGAGCGAGTGCGGTGAGCACTGCCTGCGCATGCTCCAGTGGACAGTCGTCGGCTTGCCAGAATGGCTTCAGTCCACGCTCCTCCAGCACTTCCATCAACAACAGGAAGCGGCCACCGGGATAAAACTGGGCGAACCAGGCCCTGGGGCTGATCTCTGTCAGCTCCGCCTGCAGCTGGTTGTAGAACCGTACCTCGTTTTCCGCCATGTGTAATAGCGACAGGGTTTCCCGCAGGTAAGGTTCCTCGGGTGTCGCCTTGACGAAGATGGCAGCGGGTAAACCTGCATCACGGCCGGCACGGTTCCAGTCGAGTTTCCAGAGACGCCGCTGTGTCATTCCGTCATGGGAATCGACCAGAGTGCCGTGCTCAAGTACGGCGCCGGGCACATTGTGGGCAAGGCTTTCCTGCAGGAACGCCGGTGTCACGTCGGTATCATGCCAGGGCCCATCCGCTGCCAGGTTCGGCGCATGTGCCAAGGCCATGTCCGCGGTCTCCAGCATGGCGAGGGCATTTTTGTGCAGCGCGTGTTGATTGGCTTCGGTCATCATCGGGCTCCTGGTTACGGCGGCATTTTCAGCTGATTTTGCATTCAGGACGGGTAGTCGAGACCAAGTTGGTCTGCCAGGAACAGAATCAGCAGCTGGTGGTCCATGCGCTGTTTGTGGTCTTGCAGAGCATCGCCCAGGGCCAGTCCCACCGTCAGTGCGGCGATCATGGGTACGAGCTTGCGCAATGGCAGGCGCGGAGTTACTCCAGCCTTGCGGAAAAGCTTCTCCAGCATTTCCCCCACGCGGTGGGTGACGCGATCGGATGCCTCGTTATAGCTGATGGCAAAGGCCGGGTCTCTTCGGGCTTGCAGGCGTAGCTCAATGACAAACAGGTTCCAGCGGCTATCGGCAATGAATTGCGCAAAGCGCGTTTCCAGCAGGGGCAGCAAGCTGACCACCGAGTCACAGGCTTCTATTGCCTGTATCCAGGAGTCCACTTCCTCCTGCTGACGCAACAGTGCCGCATCGATCAGAAGCTCTTCCTTGCTGCTGTAATTGGCATAGAAGGCACCGCGGCTGTAGCCCGCGGTTTCGGTAACCGCATCGATGGTGGCGCCGGTGAAGCCCCGCTTCGCAACCAGCGTGACCAGCGCGTCCCGCAGGCGTTGTCGCGTTTGTTCGCGCTGTTGGTCCCGTGTCAGACGTGGCATAAGAGGCCGCTTTGAAAAAATCGCATACCTAAATGTATTCAAATACACTATTGTATGTCAAATGCTTTTTTGCATATACTGAATTTTGTCTGGCCGAGTCGAAGCTGAAGCCCGCCACGGTCTTGTTCAACTATGTGCTTTGAGGAAACTGTCATGTCGCAAGCTCTGGGAGCGAAAGTCTGGGTAGGACAAGAGGGGCTGGCCACGGCGTCGGGTGGTGTGCACGAGCATCACAATCCTGCGACCGGTGCATGGCAGGCCTCGGTACCGCTGGCTGGCAGGGCAGAGGTGGAGAAAGCTGTGGCGAAAGCCCAGTCAGCATTTCAGGAATGGCGCTGGATGAACCCCTCGCAGCGGCGCCAGATCCTGCTCAAGTTTGCCGATCTGATTGAAGCCCGCACCGAGGAGTTTGCCCGGCTGACCACGCTGGATGGAGGTTCGCCCCTGCATTTCGGTGGCTATGCCGTGCAATTGGCGGCGGAGTGGTTCCGCTACTATGCCGGTCTGGCCGACAAGCTGACAGGCGAAGTACTGGGAACGATCAAGAATCGTGGTGAGTTTTCCTACACCGTGCCAGAGCCCATCGGAGTGGTCGGCATCATCATTACCTGGAACGGTCCCTTGATCTCCCTGGGTATGAAAGTTGCACCAGCACTGGCAGCCGGCAATTGCGTGGTGGTAAAGCCCGCCGAGATCACCCCTTTTGCCCCGGACCTGTTTGCCCGACTGGCTGCCGAAGCGGGTATCCCGGATGGCGTTTTGTCCCTGTTTCCCGGTAATGCAGAAGCGGGTCAGGCACTGTGTGAGGACAAGCGCGTGCGGCTGATCAGCTTCACCGGCGGTCCCGTCACCGCGCGCAAGATCATGGCCACCTGTGCGGAACAGATCAAGCCCACCATCATGGAACTTGGTGGCAAGTCGGCCAGTCTGGTGTTTCCGGATGCAGATCTCGACCGTGCTTGTGAAGAGGCGGTTCGCGGCAGCATCGGCATACTGTCCGGGCAGGGTTGTGCCATTCCCACACGTCTGCTGGTACATGACGATATCTACGACGAGGTGTTGGCGCGGATCGTGGCCATTGCCCGTGAATACAAGGTCGGCAATCCGCTTGAGGAGGGTGTGCAGGTGGGGCCTGTTATCAGCGCCGCAGCCTGTGATCGTATCACTGCAATGCTGGATCGTGTGCGCAATGAAGATGCGGGGCGGATATTGCTGGGCGGGAAACGCTGTGGTGGTGAGCTTGCGAACGGCTATTTCATCGAGCCCACGATTATTGCCGATGTGGACCCCTGGAGCGAGATATCGCAGCTGGAAATATTCGGTCCGGTGCTGTGTGTGATGAAGTTCACTACTGAAGAGGAAGCGGTGGCGATTGCCAATAACACCGAGTATGGCTTGTCTGCCTATATCCAGTCCCGCGATGTGTCGCGCGTCCACCGGCTGGCGGAGCAGTTGCATGCCGGAGGCGTTTACGTCAACGGCGCCTTTCAGATTCATGCGCATACACCGTTCGGCGGCGTCGGTATCTCCGGCTTCGGCAAAGAGGGTGGCCGCGCGGGTCTCGACGAATATCTGCACTACAAAACGGTCGGCATCCTCGGCTGAGTTTTCACTCCATAACATCGACAAGGAATTGCAGGCATGACGAAACAACTCCTGGCAGGGGAAGTCGCGCTGGTCACCGGTGCGGCAGGCGATCTCGGGGCGGTATTCGCAAGGGCATTGGCAGAGGCAGGCGCCAGTGTGGTTTTGGCCGATCTCAATGGGAGCAAGGCAGAAACCGAGGCAGAAGAGCTGCAGAACGAGGGCTTGCAGGCCTTCGGGGTGGCGATGGATGTGACTTCCGAGGAGAGCGTCGCTGACGCTTTTGAGCGGTCGATGTCCCGGTTTGGTACGGTGACCATACTGGTGAATGCCGCTGCATTGATGAAGGAAATTCCGACCATGGATCCGTTGGCTTTGGATCTCACCTGGTGGAACCGGGTAATGGACGTAAACCTCACCGGACCCCTGCGCACCATTCGGGCGGCGGTGCCGCACATGCAGGCGTTGGGTCGCGGCAAGATAGTCAACGTCAGCTCCGGCGGTGCCTTCATCCCCTCTGGGGTTTACGGTGTGTCGAAATTGGGCCTGGTCAGCCTGACCACCAGCCTGGCCAAGCAGCTGGGTTCCTCCGGGATCAACGTCAATGCGCTTGCGCCGGGGCACATGAATACCAGTTCCGGGCATGAGGCCCGCCACCATGACGACGCGCTGGTGGCCGCGCTGTCCCACGCGGTAGCCCTGAAAACACTCGGTGAGGCGAAAGACCTGGTGGGGGGGCTGCTGTTCTTGTGCTCATCCCAGAGCGACTGGGTAACCGGGCAGACGCTCAGTATTGACGGCGGCTGGATCATGCGCCTGTAGGTGCGTACTTTTTGAGGAGCAAAAAACTGTGCCAAAGATACATTACATTCAGCATGACGGAGGTGAGTTCGAGGTGGAAGCCGCGGTTGGTACCACGGTCATGCAGGCTGCGGTCGACAACGGTGTAGACGGCATCCTCGCCGAATGCGGCGGCTGCTGCAGCTGCGCCACCTGTCACTGCTATGTGGACGAGGCATGGCTGGAGCAATTGCCGGAGCCCGATGTCATGGAGAAGGGGTTGCTGGGCTGCGCCCTGGAGCCCCGGGACAACAGCCGTCTGTCCTGTCAGATTGAAGTCACTGAGGCGCTGGACGGCCTGGTGGTGCGGCTGCCGCGCGCTCAGTACTGATCGCGGGGCATTGTCGCTCAGTCACTGTGCCAGGTGGACGAAGGTTTGCTCATCGCCATCACCAGCTTGTACAGCGCATGTTGCGCGGCGTCGATGCCCACCGCTACCTGCTGCAGTTCAGCCAGTGACACTGGCCGGGAGCTGTGCGCATCACCCGTGGTGACTGCCATTTCCACCGTGCCGTCCGCCGGGTTGGGCGCCATAGCTCCTTGCAGATACTCGTTGCGCTGCGTCTCGGCGCCGCGAAGTTCCTCCACAACAGTATGGTAATCGGCCAGTCCCGGGTGTTGTGGAAGAAGTGTCTGGCACAGGTCTTCCAGTAACGCCAGGCGCTGTGCAAAGCTGCCCCGGGTGAAAACCGTATCCACCCGCGCGTCTCCCAGGCTGTTGAACCCCGCCAGATTGGCGTTAGCCAGGCTCAGCAGCTGCTGCAGGCGCTCCCACAGCAGCGCGATGCGGCCGACCGCTGCTAGATAGTTGTCCGGCAGCGGCCAGTCATCCAGGTCCAGTGTGCGCGGTTGCTCCGTCATCGTTTCCTCCCAGCGTCGAACCTGCAGTGTAGCCCCTGCCTGCGTGCCGCCCCAGTCGCGTTTCCGTGGTGCCCTTCAAGTGACGGTAGCGATGGTGCGACCCAGGCTCTCCAGCGCGCTGGCGCCGTGGGGGCTTGCCATCTCCAGCTCCCGGGCCAACAGGCAGTAGCGAAACAGGGGATAGTCGCGATCCACACCCGTGCCGCCATGCACCTGCTGGGTGGCGTGGCTGATGCGGTGCAGGGCTTCCACTGCATTGATGCGCGCGCTCAGGACAGCCTGTTCGATGGTGACCGGGTCGGTTGTGGCAGAATCGTAATGGCACACTGCCTGGGCTTGGGTGGCGCGCAGGCACTCCAGGTCGATGTGGCAATCGGCCAGCCGGTGGGCAACTGCCTGGAAAGTGGCTATCGGCTTGCCAAACTGTACTCGTTCGCTGCAATGGTCGACCGCCAGCTGCAGCATCTGCTCACAAAGCCCTATGGCAATTGCATTGTTGCCAAGCACCAACAGCCATTCAACCCGGCGCAAAAAATCGAGGGTTGGTCCGTCCGTCGTCAGTAAACGGCAGGGCGTTTGAACGAGTGTCATAGTGGCGATGGCATTGCCGCTGGTAGTGATGTTAAGGCTGCGTTCCACACCCGGCGCATCCGCTGCAAAAAGGCAGATGGCGGTTTCACCCTGGTAGTCTGCGACAGTCCACAGGTGAGTGATGCAGCTGTCACCTGGCGCCAGCAGTCGGCTACCGTCCAGAACCAGGTCCCCGCTGTCGTTGTTGCTGCAGATGCTGCTGTGCCTGGCGCTACCGCTGGTCGGTCTTGCACCAGCCTCAGCGGCTTGTAAGGCGGGCGCCAGCAGCGCGCGCCCTGCCGCGATCTCGTTGAGCAGCTTGTCGCGGTCAGCGCTGGATGGCAATAACTGCAGTGGTATCGTGCCCGCTGCCTGCGTAGGCAGCAGTGGCAGGGGCGCGACATAACGGCCCGCCTCAGTCAGCACCAGTAACAGGGTTTCCAGATCCAGCCCCATACCGCCGAACTGTTCGTCGATGGCGAGACCGGGCAGGCCGGCCGCGATCACTTCCTGCCACAGCTGCGGGTCGAAACGGTCCTGCTCCAGGTCGACCTGGCGCAGGCGATCCTGGGTGCAGAAGTCGGCAAACAGGCGCCGTGCCAGATCCTGTACCTGTTGCTGGGTGTCGTTCAGGGAAAAATCCACGTTGATCTCCTCTAGCGTGGCAGGCCGAGGCCGGCATTGGCGATGATGGTGCGCTGCAGTTCGTTGGCGCCGCCGCCAAAGGTCAGCACAGAGCCTTTGCGATACCAGGCCTCGATCAGGCCGTCGAGAGCCGCAGCGTTGCCGCTGCGCAGGGCGCCAGCGGTGCCGAGGATCTCTCCCAGTCGGCGGCAGACTTCAACGAACAGCTCGGAGCCGTAGACCTTGCAGGTCGATGCCTCGACCATGCCGGTGCTGCCCTGGTCCATGCGCCAGGCAGCCTGCAGGCACATCACGCGAAGCGCTTCGAGCCTGGCGTGGCACCAGGCCAGATTGCGCTGCACCCAGGGGAGCTCCAGCAGGGGCTGCCAGGCAGCGTCTGCTTGCAGCAGTTGCAGGACCTGGTCATAGAGCTTGGCGACATGGCCATAGCTCGCCAGGGAGAGACGCTCGATATTGAGCTGGCCGGTAATCAGCGACCAGCCCTGGTTGATTCCGCTGATACGCCAGGTGTCAGGGATGCGCACGTTGTCGTAGTAGGTGGCGGTAGTGGTCACGCCCATGGTTTCGATCAAGGTGTGCGAGTAGCCCGGCGTGTTGGTAGGTACCAGAAAGACGGTCAGTCCCTTGTGTCGGGACGCCGGGTCCGGGTCGGTACGAGCAGCGAGCCAGATGTACTGGGCAAAGTTGGCGCAGCTGGTCCAGATTTTCTGGCCATTGATCACCCAATCGTCGCCGTCGCGCTCGGCGCGGGTTTTCAGAGCGGCGAGGTCGCTGCCTGCGCCAGGTTCCGAGTAGCCAATGGCGAGGTAGCTGTCGCCATTCAGTATCTCCGTTACCAGTCGCTCGCGGATAGCGTCCTGAGCGTGGCGCGCCAGCACCGGGCCTATGGAGTTGGCGGAGAGCTGGGGCCAGGGGAAGCCGGCGCGTTTGGCTTCATCCACCAGCAGGTACTGGCTTATCGCATCGGCGCCGTCGCCGCCCAGTTCCTTCGGCCAGGACAGCCGTATCCAGCCGTCCGCCCCCAGTTGGCGCAGTTTCTCCCAGTAGACCGGGCCCCCGCCATGGCTGAATTCACGCTGCGCCAGCTCGGCGACAAAGTCCGGTGTCATCATGACCTCGGTCATGTACTTGCGGACGCGCTGGCGGAAGGATTCCTGGTCGGGGTTGAGGTCTAGATTCATGATCGTCTCCTGTGTCAGGCGCTGGCCAGCAGCTTGTTGAGTTGCTCGCTGGCATCGATGAAATCCGCCAGCATGTCCTGGATAACCTGGCGCACGCTGGTCTCATGCTGCATGTCCCCGACCAACTGGCCCACCGGATAGGTCAGGTAATCGTCGGCGTGGGCGCGCTCAATGCGCATCAGGCTTTCGGCCACGGCCATGGTTTGCATTGGCATGGGCAGCGCCGGTGGCGCATCCGCCGAATCCCAGGCTTCGGTAAACTTGCTGCGAAGCATGCGGCAGGGTTTGCCGGTGCGACAGCGCGACTGGATGGCATCATCGGAGCGCGCCTCGAAAAGGCGTGCTTTCATGGCGGTGGACAGTTCACTCTCCGCGGTGCCCAGCCAGATGGATCCACACCAGATGCCCGCTGCACCCATGGCCATGGCGGCAGCCATCTGGCGACCGCTGCCGATGCCGCCCGCCGCCAGCACCGGGACCGGGGATACAGTTCCGATGACCTGGGGCCACAGGATCATTGAGCTGATCCTGCCGGTGTGACCGCCGGCCTCGGAACCCTGCGCCACGATCAGGTCTACCCCGGCCTCCACCTGTGCAGCGGCGTGCTCCACCTTGCCGATGAGTGACCCAACCTTGAGGCCGCGGGCGTGCAGTTCAGCAACGCGTTCCCGCGGCGGGGTCCCCAGCGCATTCACCAGCAGGCTTACCTGCGGGTGGCGCAGGGCTACCGCCACCAGTTCCTCGGCGGTTTCCGGCGTCATGTGGATCTTGCCAATATGGTCTGCCAGCTGGGCCTCGCCTTCGGCTGTCAGCGGCGCCGCGCCAGCCTTGGCGCATAGCGCATCACTGAATTCCCTGTGTGCCGTTGGCACCCGCGCCCGGACCTTGTCGAGGGTCATCTGCTGGGAGGCGGCCTGGTCATAGCGGTTGGGGATCAGGATATCGACGCCGTAGGAGTTGCCATCAACATGGGCGTCAATCCAGGCCAGCTCCTCTTCCAGCTGCTCTGGAGTGAATGCCGAGATCCCCAGCACCCCCATGCCGCCGGCCTTGGACACTGCCGCGACGACATCCCTGCAGTGGGAAAATGCAAAGATGGGCAGCTCGATATTGAGCAGTTCTGTGGCGGGTGTTTTCATGGCTGGTTCTTGTGGTCCGCTGCAAATAGGTTAACTATATGCCTTGTGCTGCAACAAGCGAATGACAATAGCAGGCAGCGATGCTCACAAATATGCTCACGAGTTGGGCTGCAGGATCGGCATGGCGATTGAAAACGGAGATCTCTACCGCAATCTGCTGGACTGGCTGGAAGTGGCCTGGGCTTCCCGGGGGATGTCGCTTGCGGCGGCCACGGGTCGTCATGCTTCGGCATTTCCGCGCTGGCAACAGACCCGGGAGCGAGTGCCGGTGCAAGAGTTCGTTGCCGTACTGACTGCTGCCTCGGGTCACCAGAGCGACGGCTGCTTCGGGCTCGACGCCCGGAAGATCCCGCTGGACTCCCATTCCCTGATGGTGGAGGCGCTGCTT
The DNA here is from genome assembly GCF_000423125.1 of Haliea salexigens DSM 19537. Lineage (GTDB taxonomy): Bacteria > Pseudomonadota > Gammaproteobacteria > Pseudomonadales > Halieaceae > Haliea > Haliea salexigens. The sequence goes on along the minus strand of NZ_AUHJ01000001.1, from coordinate 135,961 downwards.
GGTTGTGCTCATTTTGGCGCGGCCTGCGAGATGAGTGCGCGTTTCTACGGTGTGCTGCTGGAGGGCCTGGAATGCCAGTACCGTAACGAGGGGGAGTACCTGGCGATGGTAATGACCCCGCGAACCAACATGGCCACCCATCCCTTTCTGATCGATTACCTGCTGTTCTCATGGCACCGTACCCTGAGTTGGATTGTAGGCTTGTTGGTGCCGGTCCAGAGTCTGGAGATACCCTTGGCATTGATGCTGCCAGGTCCGGGCCTGGCGTCTCTTGTTCGCGCGAAGCAGCGCAGCGATACCGGTCGGGTAGCCATGCTGATAAGCCGGGACTATGTCAATTTGCCGCTGGTGCGGACAGCGGCGGACTGGCGGGTCCACGTGGCGGATGTCAGGGCGGGTATTCTGCACTGGCCCGTAGACGACGGCAGCATATCCGCAACGGTGCGTGGCATCCTGCGCTACTCACTGGACAGCGGTTGCCTGCACCACAGTCTGGATACCATGGCAGCGGAGCTTGGCGTCTCATCCGCGACCCTGCGGCGCAAGCTGCAGGCAGAGGGTGGCAGTTACCAGCATCTGCTGGACGAGTTTCGCCGCAGCGTGGCCATCGACCGCCTGTTCAGCCAAGGGCAGACCGTGGCAGAGGTTGCATCGTTACTGGGATATTCTGAGCCGCGCTCTTTCACGCGGGCTTTCAAGACCTGGACTGGCTATCCACCGTCTGCCTACGAACAGGGTGCCGGCCAACAATCGCATTAGCGGTCGGCTGCTGGCCTCGCTTGCCCGCGCTGATTACAGTTCCCCCACTGTGTATGGGGTAGTGGTATGGGCGATCTGTTGTTTGGCAAAACCGCAGTGGTAACGGGAGCAGGCCGCGGCATGGGCAAGGCCATTGCCCAGGCTTTGGCGGAAGAGGGCGCGCGAATCGTGCTCGGTGCGCGCACCATTAGCCATGGCGACGCCACGCTCTCAGAGTTTCTCGCCCGCGGTCAGCAAGCGGTGCTGCAGCCCTGCGATGTCACGGTCAAGGCAGACTGCGAGGCGATTGTTGCCCGTGCCCACGACACCTTCGGCGGCCTGGATATACTCGTACACTGTGCGGCCGATATTCCCCATGCCCGGGTAGCGGAGCTTGCGGATGAGGAATTTGACCGCAGCATCCACTCGGTATTGTATGCGGCGTTCTACCTGTCGCGTGCGGCACTGCCGTTGCTGGCGGCTGCGCACGAGGGTCGGATTATTTTTATCTCCTCAGTTGCGGGATCCTATACCGCCATTCCGGGCATGGCTCATTACGGTGCCGCCAAGGCCGGACTCGATGCCTTTGCCCGCGGCCTGGCGCTGGAGGCGGGGCAAGACGGCATCACGGTGAACACCATCAATCCCGGCCTGATCGCCTCTGATCGGATGCGCGAGCGTCTTGATAGCAAACAGCAACAGGCGCTTGCGGCAACCATTCCGATCAGCCGCGCTGGACGCATGCAGGAAGTGGCCGAGCTGGCGGTCTTCCTCGCCTCGGAAAAAGCGGGTTACATCAGTGGCGAGAGTATTGTTATTGACGGTGGCTCTCGTTTGTCTCGTGGGGTACTTCCCCCGGTCAACAGCTGAATAGCGGGCGGGAGCCCTCACAATCATATAAGCAGGATGTTGGACCATGTTGCAGACCTCAAGTGCATCTCCTCCCGGCGAAGCGGTGGAGCTTGCCCGCCCCTGGCCGACTTACATCGTTCTGCTGGTCAGTTGTTTCATAACCATTGAAGCCGCCGCCTTCCAGGCACCTGCGATTCCCACCATTGCGCACTTTTTTGGTGTCTCCGCCGGGCTCTCGGCACTCATTGCCCTGGTGTACTACCTGGGGCTGGTGGTATTCAGCCCGGTATTCGGCCGGGCGGCGGATCGCTACGGTCGCAAGCGAATACTGATGGTTGGCCTTGCCATGTTCTCGCTGTCCGAGTTCGCTGCTGCTGCCGTTCCCAACTTCACGCTGCTGATTCTGGCGCGGTTTTTCCAAGGCATCTCCGTGGCCTGCATCCTGCCGGTAATTCTGTCCTATATCGCCTACCTGTTCCCCCAGGAGAAGCGCGGCATGCCACTGGGCGTGATGGTGTTCTCAATGTCTCTGGGGGCTACCACCGGGGCCATTATTGGCGGCTTGATGATTGATCATCTGGGCTGGCGTTCCGTGTACTGGGTCAGCGGTATTCTAGCCTTGCTGGGCCTCGCGCTGGTGGCCTGGAGAGTGCCGGAGACGACGCGGAATGACCGGCCCTGGCGGCTGGACTGGCCGGGTATGCTGCTGTTGCTGCTGAGTGTGGGGGCCCTGCTGTCCGTTCCCACCTGGATCAGCAATTTCGGTTTCGCGTCCTGGCAGGCACTGCTGGCACTTGCAGGTGGAGTGGGTGGCTTCATCCTGCTGTGGCACTCACAGCAGCGTTCCGTTTCTCCGGTGCTGGATATCGGCATCCTGCGCCAGCGCAATTTTCTTGTCCCGGGCGTGATCTACCTGCTGTTCCTGATTGTTTACGGCGGGACCATCTACTCGCTGGCGTTCTTCGTCAACGATCGCCCCGGGGGCAGTGCATCCCAGGTTGGCCTGGTGAACATGTTTGCCTACGGCGCCAGCATGCTGGCGGGACTCATCAGCGGCAAGCTGGTGGACTGGTTTGCCGAGAAGACAGTGATTATCGGAATTGTCCTGCTGATGTTCTGCGGTCTCTTCCTGTACACCACCATTGGGCTCGATACATCAATCTGGATCGTCTGTGCCATTGCCATGGTATTGGGTCTGGCCCAGGGCATGAAGGGTCCGGCGATCACCAAGATAGCGTTGGGTGCGGTACCCCGGGAGCAGATGGGAGCCGGCAGTGGCATGTTTTCCATGATGCGAGACTTCGGTACCCCGGCCGGGGTCTCCGTCGGGTTGGCGCTGTACGGCGCGACTCTCGCCCGCAGGACTTCCGAGACCCTTGAAGTCCGTGCAGCCGGCCTGGGCCTGAACGATGACTATCTGCCCGCCTTGGCCGAGGCCCTGGCCAGTTCCGGGGCCAGTGTGCCGCCGGAGCTGCATACGCAGCTGGTGATCCTGGGTGTTGACTATGCCGAGCTGGTTGCGGACTCCCGCTTGGACGGTATGGCCGCCACCTTGCCTCAGGTTGGATACATACTCTATGTCGTACTGGCGCTTGCGGCCATCTTGACCTTGCTGTTGACCCGCGTCAACAAGACACCGTCCTAGCTCCGGCATCAAGTGGCGCCGAATGCGATTGTGGCCTGGTCACGACCTGCCACTGTATCCGGATGAGCCAGCTGGCCGGAGAAAACCCGCTGTAGCAAGCGTTTTCCTAGGGTGGTCATCCCCCGGGTTGCCTGCAACACCTGTCATTAATGCGACTTGCAGATCGCAGGCGAATAGCGGAAATTAGGTTTAATTAGTTATATATATAGCCGCCTTGGTGTATGATGTGAAACTGAATGCAGCACCGGGCTGACCAATATTAATAACACGCTCCCAGCAGAGGTATGACATCATGTTAAAGAAGCAGCTCGCACTTGCCACCATTGCCGCAATCGGTGCCACCGGCACACCTATCCTGGTCAACGCGCAGGGCGGTTTCGCGCTGGAGGAAGTCGTCGTCACGGCAAGAAAGCGCACGGAGTCGCTGCAGGATATTCCTGTTTCTGTAAGCGCTTTCAGCCAAGAGGACCTGGCGGCCTACAACATGACCCAGACCTCCGACCTGGCCGCGTTTACGCCTAGCCTGTTCATTGAACCCAACGCCGCCAACAACCTGTCTTCCTTAAAGACTACTATCCGCGGTCAGGTTCAGGCGGACTCACTGTCCACGCTGGACCCGTCGGTTGGTTGGTACATAGACGATGTCTACCTTGCCCGTACTACGGGGACCCGCGCCAGCATGTTTGACCTCGAGCGTGTTGAGGTGCTGAAGGGGCCACAAGGAACGCTGTACGGACGCAACACCACAGGCGGCGCGATTCGTCTGATTACCGCCAAACCAGAGGTTTCTGGCGAGGTGGAAGGCTTCGTCACCGGTACCTACGGCAAGTTCAACCAGCAGCGCCTGGGTGGAGCGGTCAATATTCCATTGATCGAAGATGTTCTCGCTGTGCGCCTAACAGCGCTCTCTGATGAAACCAAGGATGGCTTTGGATCGGTGCTGGTGAAGCCCGCAGGCCCGGAACTGGGTGGCGCTTTCCCTGGCTTGCCGGCACTGTATCCCGGAAATCCCTACATGGATTTTGAGGAGGCGCGCAAGGATGCCGGTCAGAGCGATATGGAGATGTTCCGCTTAGGCGTGAACTGGCAGCCAGATGACCGCACCAACGTGCTGTTCGCCTATGAAAGAAGCGATTTTTACGCCAATGCCCTGCTGATCAATGCGGTGCGCCCATTGCCCAGCTTTGGCGCTCTGGCGGCTAATGCATTCGTTCCTCCCCTGGATGACATCTACGACGGTGGTGTTGTCAATGCGCTGCAAGAGTCCTGGAATGAGACCGATACCGCATCACTCACGATTGAGTATGATCTCAACGACACTCTTGCGACCAAGTTGGTGCTGGGCTGGCGTGACATGGAATCCTCGTTCATTTCTGATGTGGATGGCACCGCTGCGCCACTGAACTGGTTTGTGGAGCCATTTGCGCAAAATGCAGAACAGCGCTCGCTGGAATGGCAACTGAGTGGTGAGGCACTGGAAGGGCGTCTCGAGTGGTTGGCCGGTATCTATTACTTTGAGGAAGAGGGGATCGACTTTTCCAACTCGGGAGGTATCAACGGCTACCTGGGTTCCCTGGCCACCGGGCGGCCCTTGCTGAACGGGACCTACAACGGCACTATCGATCAGAACGAGAGCAAATCTGCATTCGTGTCGCTCAATTATGAATTGACAGACACAATAGGGCTGACCGCGGGAGTGCGTTATACGGAAGACGATAAGCCGGTCAGTGTTGAGGCTCGCTCGTTCTTCCGCGATGGCACCAGCGCCTGCCGCTTCGACGTCAATGCCGCGCCCAACGTCAATCTCGATGACTGTACCTGGAGCAGCTCGGAAAAGTATGACTTTGTTTCTTGGACGGTCGGAGCGGACTGGGACCTGAGTGAGGACGTCATGGTGTACGCCAAGTCCGCCAACTCCAGCCGGTCGGGGGGGCAGAATTTGCGCGGACTGGGTCTGGTGGAACTGGAAGACGGTACGGTGATTGATACCTTCACGCCGTTTGAGCCTGAGGAGGCAACTGATTTTGAGTTGGGCCTGAAAGGTACCTTCTTCGACTATGCACTGCAGGTGAACGCCGCCTATTACCACATCTGGTACACCGATATTCAGCGCTCCAATTTGCTCAGTACTCCGGCTGGTCTCACCACCTTCGTTTCCAATACCAGTGAAGCGGACTACGATGGGGTGGAGCTGGAGGTGAAGTGGGTTATCAACGAACAGTGGATGGTCACGGGTACCGCGGCTGCGATCGACTGGTCCTACGAGGATCCCGCGGACTACTCCAACTCGGTACCTGATGAGGAGTACACGCTGCGGGTCAACTACCGTCAGCCGGCAGATTTTGGTACCTGGGACTTTGACCTGAACTACTCCTATCGTGGCGAGTTTTACACCAACTCATCTTCAACCCGGCAGCAGTTGGATAACTCAAAGGCGGGCATTGTCGATTCGGTGAGCCTCTTGGGTGGCCGCGCGGCACTGTCACTGAACAACGGTATTGAGGTGGCTGTCTGGGGACGGAACCTGACCGACGAGGAATACCTGCTCTCCCCGCTGGTGCTGAGTGTGGCAGCTGACCTGTACAGCTCTGGTGTCGGCGCACCTCGTAGCTATGGTCTGGATATCACCTACCGATTCTGATTCTTCCGGTCAGCGTATTTCCCGGGCCAGCTTGCTGGCCCTTTTTGTAGCTGGGGGATTTTAGTTGAGATACCGATGCAATAGTTTGCCGCTGGGCAACCGGGGTAAGGTGTCGATGTAGCGAAAGGAGCGCGGGCACTTATACCGCGCCAGCTGTCTCTGGCAGGCCGCCTTCAGTTCTGCGGTAACTGCCTCAAGGTCTGCAGCGGGTTGACGTAGCTGCACCACCGCCTGGGCAATTTCCCCCAGGTCCTCATCCGCAATGCCAATCACGGCGATATCCGCCACTAGCGGATGCATGGCGAGTACGTTCTCGACCTCCTGCGGATAGATGTTGACTCCGCCGGAGATGATCATGCCGCTGGAACGGCCCTGCAGATACAGGTACCCTTGCTCATCCAGCAAGGCGAGGTCGCCCGTATGTGCCCAGCCGCGCGCATCAAAGTATTCCTCGGTCTTGCCCGGATCCTTGTGATACTCGAAGCGCTCCACGCCCTCGAAGCAAAGCTCGCCCACCTCGCCTGGCGCCAATTCGCGTCCTTTTCCGTCGACAATGTGGGGAACCCCGGCCATGATCCGGCCGACGGAGCCCGGGTGCTGCAGCCACTCCTGCGACGTGATGGCGGCGAAGCCGGCACCTTCGCTGCTGCCGTAGAACTCATGCAGGATCGGACCCCACCACTCGATCATGCTGCGCTTCACTTCAGGTGGGCAGGGGGCGGCGGCGTGTACTACCATTTTCAGGCTGGAGCAGTCGTAGCGCTCGCGAACCTCCTGCGGCAATTTCAGCATGCGAACCAGATGCGTGGGCACGAATTGGGCGTGAGTCACCCGGTACATTTCAATGGTGGCCAGGGCGCGCTCGGCATCGAACTTCTCGCTGCAGATGGAGGTGCCCCCGTGCAGCTGCGCACCCATGGTCCATCCAAGTGGCGCGGCGTGGTAGAGGGGACCGGGACTGTAGAATACGGTATCACTGTCAAAACCATACATTGCCTGCATGATCTGTTCGATCGGTAGCGGCGTGCCGAAGGGTGCGTCCGGCAATGGCCGCAGGATGCCCTTGGGCTTGCCCGTGGTGCCCGAGGAATAGAACATAAAGCTGCCTTCCCGCTCTTCGCCGAAGTCCGGCCATGCACGCTCAGCCAGCACCTCATCCAGGTTGCGGAAATCGGTGAAAGATGCGCCTGTGGAGTAACAGGCCTCCAGTGTGGGAGTTTGTGCCGCGGCGGCACGGGCCAGCTCAGCCAGTGCCGGCGAGGCGATGAGCACGCGAGCGTCGCTGTTCTCTGCCACGTAGGAGACCTCTTCTGGCTTCAGGTGCCAGTTAATGGGTACCCAGCGCAAGCCAGCCCGGCGTGCCGCCCAGCAGACCTCGAAGTAGGCCGGGCAATTCTCCATCAGAACCCCGATCCGGTCGCCCTCTGCCAGCGAAGCACGCAGCAGCCGGGCCAGTTGTGCGGACCGTTCTTCCAGTCGGGCGTAGCTCAGAGCGGCGCCGGTTTGCTCGATGATCGCGGCCATGGTAGCCGGTTGCTGGCACGCGTGTAGTGAGATAGTCATGTTGGTGTCCAGTCGGCATCTGCGTTTCGAGTTGATGTTACCTGAAGTAGCTACTTGCATCCGCGCCCGCGCAGTCGCATTTCTGGTGTTTTCGAGTCGGCAACAGCGAATGCGACTGCTCGGTTCTGTGTGGCTATCGCATACTAATGGTTTGTCGAGTTGGCAACTGGGCATCAACCGACTCAGGGGGGAGTATGCAAAACGTTTTGGAAGGGCGTGTCGCGCTGGTCACGGGTGGCACAGGCGGCATAGGGCGTTCTGCGGCATTGGCACTGGCACAAGAGGGCGCGAGGGTCGCCGTCTGTGGACGCCGCGAACGGGAAGGTTTTGAGACTGTGGCGATGATCGAGGCGAGCGGGGGTGATGCCATATTCTTGCGCGCGGATGTTGCCAGTAGCGCGCAGGTCGAGTTACTCGTAGCCGAAGTAGTCCAGCGCTTTGGGCGTTTGGATATTGCTTTCAACAATGCGGGCGTCGAGGGTGGGTTGGGCTTGCTACACGAGTTATCGGAAGACGATTTCGATCGGGTATTCGGCATTAACGTGCGCGGTCTTTGGCTATGCATGAAGCAGGAGATCCGTCAATTTCTGAGTCAGGGTAGTGGCGGTGTCATTATCAATAACAGCTCCGTACAAGGGCATATCACCTGGGGATATGCCGCGCACTACACGGCATCGAAGCACGCTGTGGAGGGCTACACCAAAACGGCGGCGATCGACTATGCCCGCCACGGTATACGCGTCAATGCAGTCGCTCCAGCTCTCGTTAACACGGACCTGATTACGGAATCATTTGCAGGTAATGAGAGGGTACAGAGAGCATTGCTGCGCGAGCACCCTCTGGGACGATTTGCAGAAGTGGAGGAGGTGGCCGATGCAGTCGTATTTCTGGCCTCGGACGCGGCCAGGTACATCAATGGTGTTTCCCTGCCAGTGGATGGTGGCATGCTCTGCCGCTAGTTTTCCGGCACTTGTATGAATTTGTTCAGCTGGAGCCCCGGGTATTCGGCGTCGTGGTTTCTGCCTCGGGCAAATGCGATTGTGCGCGTCTTGTAGGCTGGCATAATAATATATATGATTTAACTAATTAGATGCCCGGTGGCGATGGCCTTCATTGTGGAGTGGGAGTATCAATGTCGATTTTGTCCGGAATGTTGCGAGGAGTGCTGGCCCTGGATGACAGGGCGCAGGCCGTTGACTATAAAGGTCAGTGGTACAGTTGGGGCAGCCTCAAGGGCACCGTGGATTCGATCTGCGGCAATCTGCAGCAACTGGGACTTGCCGAGGGCGCCCGAGTGGGCGTGATGATGCGCAATCGTCCCGACAATGTGGCGGCGGTACTCGCCGCAGTGGCAGCCGACGGCAGTATTGTTTCCATCAATCCGCTGTACCCGGATGATCGCCTGTGTCGTGATATCGAGTCCCTGCAGTTGCCGGTGATTGTCACAGATGCCTCGGACCTGGAGCGTCCGGGTGTGCTCGACAGTATCCTCAAGGCCGGATCTGCAGTGATCAAGCTGAACCCTATCCTGGGCACGAGTGAATTGTTGCCGGGCTTTGAGCAGGTCACGGGCGACAATATCGTTGCCACAAATCCCGCCGTGATTATCGAGATGCTCACCAGTGGCACCACCGGTACACCGAAGCGAATCCCCTTGCAGAGAGCGGCGTTTGAAACCAGTTTTCTGTCCGCGCTGTCCTACGAGAAGGACCGCAAGGCGGACGATCCACCGCAGCTGCGTCCTGGTATCTCCCTGCTCACCAATCCCATGACCCATATCGGCGGACTGTGGGGGGCGCTGACTACCATCCTCGGTGGGCGCCAACTCTGCATTGTCGAGAAATTCTCCGTGGAGGAGTGGCGTTCTGCCGTGGTGCGCCATCGCCCCAAGGTGGCGTCGGCCGTACCCGCCGGTTTGCGGATGCTGCTGGATGCAGATATTCCCAAGGCAGACCTGGCGAGCCTGGTTGCCATTCGCACCGGTGCCGCGCCGCTGGATCCCGCGATTGTTCGCGAGTTCTGGAGCAGATACGAGATCCCGGTGCTGCAAAACTACGGCGCCACGGAGTTTTCCGGCGCCGTTGCCGGCTGGACGCTGGGAGACTTTCACAAGTTTCACGAGGCCAAGAGTGGCAGCGTAGGCCGCTTTCAGCCCGGTGTGGAGGGCAGGGTGGTGAGCCCGGAGTCCGGCGCCGTCCTTGAGTACGGGGAGGAGGGTGTGCTGGAGATGAGGGCGGCGCAGTTTGGCAACGGCGTGGAGTGGTTGCGTACCACGGACCGCGCCATGATCGATGCCGATGGTTTCCTGTTTATCCGTGGCCGGGCGGACAATGCCATCATTCGCGGCGGTTTCAAGGTGCACCCTGACGATGTGGTGGCGGTACTGGAGCAACACCCGGCGATACGTGAGGCCGTGGTGGTCGGCATTGATGATCCCCGCTTGGGAGCTGTGCCCGTTGCTGCCCTGATCCTGAGGGCGAAGGCGCTGCGTCCTTCTGATTCGGAGCTCACCGGCTTCGCCAGGCAGCATTTGTTGCCCTACCAGGTACCGGTCCGGTTTTTGTTTGTCGAGGATGTGCCGCGTACACCATCCATGAAGCCCGCGCTGCCACAGGTACGGGAATTGTTTGGCCCCGTGGGCCAGTCTTCGTAGGCAGGGAACAACAAGGGAGCGGTCGGTATGGATTTGAGTTACGGTGCTGAGGCGGAAGTGTTCCGTGCGCAGTTAAGAGATTTTCTTGCCCAGCGTTGGCGACCTGCGGATAAAGGCCAGGCCTTGAAGGATTATATTCGCGCCTTTCGTCGGGACGCCGTCGAGCAGGGATACCTGTATCGCGGTGTGCCGCAGCAATACGGCGGCTCCGAGCAGCCGGTAGACGTGATTCGTGCCCAGGTTATCCGCGAGGAATTCGCCCGCGCCCGCGCGCCCATGGAGGTAGGCGGCAATGGTACCAATATGTTGGTGCCCACCTTGCTGGAATGTGGCACGGAGGAACAGAAGGAGCGCTTTATTCGCCCCACTCTGGAAGGTGACTATGTCTGGGGGCAGGGTTATTCCGAGCCCGGCACTGGCTCCGATCTTGCTTCTGTGCGCACCAAAGGCGAACTCAGGGACGGTGAATGGGTGATCAATGGCCAGAAGATATGGACCTCGCAGGGCCGTGATGCAACCCACATGTTCGCGCTCATTCGCACCGAGCCCGCCGCAGCCAAGCACGCCGGGATTTCCTACCTTCTGCTGGATCTAAAGCAACCCGGCGTAACCCGCAGGCCCATTCGCCAGATGACCGGCGAGTCCGGTTTTTACGAGTTCTTCTTTGACAACGCCACTACCCCGGCAGACTGGATCGTCGGCGAGCGAGGCAAGGGCTGGATTATCTCCCGCACCACACTCAAGCATGAGCGCGCGAGCATAGGTTCAGCCGATGGCCTGGGATTCCAGTTCAGCAAGCTGGTGGAGCTGGCCAAGGAAATTCACATTGATGGAGAGCCGGCCATCCTCAAGCCCGCCATTCGCCAGGCCCTGGGCCGGGTGGAAGGCTGGGTCCTGGCGCACCGTTATTCCAGTTACCGGATATTTTCCTGCGCCGCTGCCAACGAAGAGCCCGGGAATATAACCCTGATGATGAAGTTGCTGGTCACCGAGATCGGCCATGACATGGCACTGCTGGCGCAGGAGTTGCTTGGCGAGAATATTCTGCTGGAGCCGGGTCCGGCGGGCACCCGCGGCCGTGGCCCGGAGAAATGGCTGGACCAGATTATGGGCTCACTGGGCAATTCGATTGCCGGGGGTACGACCAATATCCAGCGTAATATCATTGGTGAGCGCGGCCTCGGCCTGCCTCGCGACCCGGGTATGAGGGCTTAGCAGATGCAATTTCACTTGTCCGAAGAGCAGCTTGCCATCCAGGACAGCCTGCGGGGCACCCTGGCAGAGACGGTCAACCGCGATGTGCTGCACGCGCTGGTCGACAGCGAGGATGATTTTCATCCCGCCAGCTGGCGCAGTCTCTGTGAGCTGGGCCTGATGGGGATTGCTGTAGCCGAGGAGGCCGGTGGTGCCGGCCTCGGTCTGGTGGATGCTGCCCTGGCGGTGGAGGTGGCAGGGGAGGCGGGAGCCCCCGGCCCCCTGGTTGGCCAGATGCTGACGGCGATTGCTCTCAGCCGCTGCGACAGTAGCGCGGTGCGTGAGCAATATCTGGACGGCGTGGTCGCAGGTGACTCAGTGGCCACCCTGGCCTGGAACAATGCACCCGAACCCGGTGGTTGGGAAGTGGCTACCGATGGTGTCACCGTTACCGGCACCGTTCGCTTTGTGCAGGCCGCCCATGCAGCAAAACTGTTCTTGGTGGGCACTGTCGGCGGCGGCATGGCTTTGGTGGCCGCGGGAGAGGGGGTGGAGATCACCGCGCAGCCCTCGACCGACCGCAGCCGCAAGATGGCCGCAGTCACCTTTGCCAATGCACCGGTTGTCCATGCCTTTGATGCCGGTAGCCCGACGGTAAACTGGTTGTTCAATGCTGCCTTGGTGCTGTTTGCCGCCGACGCATTCGGAGGCGCGGAGCGCTGTCTGGAAATGTCTGTGAGCTATGCCAAGGAACGCGAACAGTTCGGTCACCCCATCGGCCAGTTCCAGGCGCTCAAGCACCAACTGGCGACCATGGCGCTGGAGGTGGAAAGCGCTCGCGGACTGCTCTGGTATGCCGCTTACGCGCTGGACTCGAATCTGCCTGATGCGCAGCATGCAGCAGCCATGGCCAAGGCCCATATCAGCGACCGTGCGGTTTCCGTGGCCCGAGCCGCAGTCGCCGCTCATGGTGGTATCGGTTACACGTGGGAGTATGGCCTGAATATCTGGTTTCGCCGCGCCGCGGCCAACGCTGCCCTGCTGGGCAGTGCGGCCCAGCACCGGGAGCGGGCCGCGCAGATGCGCGAGTCAGCAGGGGCATAACAAACAAGCAAGCACTGAAATTTGCGCAGGAGAGCCGCCATGGCCTTTAAAACACGTATCACTGAATTGCTGGGGATTGAACATCCCATCGTCCAGGGTGGCATGCAGCGGGTCGGCGTCGCGGAACTGGCGTCGGCCGTCTCCAATGCAGGCGGCCTGGGTATCCTCACGGGGCTGACCCAGCCGACGCCGGAGGCGCTGGCCGCTGAGATAGCCCGATGCCGCAACATGACGAACAAGCCGTTCGGGGTGAACATGACAGTGTTCCCCACCATGAATTCACCGGACTACAAGGCCTATGCCCAAGCCATCATCGACAGTGGCATCCGCATCGTGGAAACCGCGGGCACGCCCGCGGTGGCCGAGTTGTGGGACATGTTCAAGGCCGCAGACATCATCGTCATGCACAAGTGCACAGCGGTTCGCCATGCAGTGTCCGCTGAGAAAAAAGGCGTCGATGTGATCTCCATTGACGGGTTCGAGTGCGCGGGGCATCCGGGCGAAGACGATATCCCCGGGCTGATTTTGATTCCGGCAGCGGCAGACCAGGTGACAATCCCGATGATCGCCAGCGGCGGTTTCGGTGACGGCCGCGGGCTGGTTGCCGCGCTGGCATTGGGTGCCGATGGCATCAATATGGGCACACGGTTCTGCGCAACGCAGGAAGCGCCGATTCACCCCAATGTAAAGCAGGCCTATGTCGACAACGACGAGCGGGGTACCAACCTGATCTTTCGCAGCCTGAAAAACACTGCCCGGGTCGGCAAGAGTGCGGTCTCCGACGAGGTGGTGCGTATTCTGTCCAACCCGGAGGCTACATTTGGTGATGTGGCCGCGTTGGTGAGTGGCAAGGCGGGTGGCGAGGTATTGGAGACAGGCGATCTCAGTCGCGGCGTATTTTGGGCCAGCATGGTGCAGGGCCTGATTCACGACATTCCCACCGTGCAGGAATTGGTTGACCGTATCGTGGCCGAGGCCGACGCGATACTCAATGAGCGCCTGCGACAGTTCCAGCGTTGAGCCGTGAAGGCGCCGACTCTGGTGTTATGCCGCCCCCTTGAGGCGGCAAATGCGATTCTTGGCCTCTTGATTTGCCTGTACAATAAAGGTACCTTTAATACCGTCCTTGGTGAGGGCCGGTCCGAACTTTCTGCTACACTAGGTAGCATGGGTCACCGGCGTAAACTGACAGTCAGCAGAGGAAAACAATCATGAGTGACTTCATTTTCAGCGCAGACTCCCATGTGCGCGAGCCCTATGACCTATTCACTAAGGCCATGCCGGAGCACTTGCAGCAGTATGCGATCAACGCAGTGAAACAGGAGAAATCCATAGACACCATGATCGGCGACACGCTCTGCATCCGCGTGCCACTGGATTGGGGCAAGGACGGTGGCCAGGTCACGGACGAGCGTTATGGATCCAACAAGATAGACCTGCGCATTATCGACATGGATCGCGACGGTATCGACGCCGAACTGATCTTCCCGTCACTGGGGCTGGTCAACTACCTGATTGAAGACGCGGAAGCCGAACTGATTTCCGCTCGCGCCTACAATGATTGGTGTATCAACCATTTTCGCGAGCATCTTGATCGCTTTGTCCCCGCCGCAATCATGCCCGTGCGCGATCTTGGCAACACGGTCAGTGAGATGCAGCGTGCTATCGACATGGGCTACACGGCGGTAATGTTGCCGGTGGTGCCTTGCGATGGGATAGCACTGTACAACATGCCCGATTGGGATCCTGTTTTCGCTCTGTCCGACAAGACCAAAACCCCGATCATCATGCACACCGGCACCGGTAAGGTGAACATTCGTGCAGCCCGGGGCCCGGGTGGCGCGTTGATTAATTACACCCGACAGATGGAAGATGCGACCAATGCCATCATGTATCTGGTTGGTGGCGGTGTCCTTGACCGCAATCCCGGCGCCAAGGTGGTGTTCGCCGAATGTGGGGCCTCCTGGCTGGTCGGGATGGGCGAGCGCATGGACGAGGTCTATCACGGGCACGAGCATTTCATCCAGCCGAAGCTGAGCCGCGTGCCTAGCCAGATCGTGCGGGAGCAGATCGTTTGCGCATTCCAGAACGATAAGAACTGCGTGGTCAATCGCAAGGCGATGGGCCTGGAGACCATGATCTGGGCCTCGGACTATCCGCACAAGGAGGGGACCTTCCCGCACTCCCAGCGCGTGATCGAGGAATTGTTCAAGGATGTGGACGTTACACCCGAGGAGCGCGCCGCCATCCTCGGTGGCACGGCGGCGAAGCTGTTCAAACTCAAGAACCTAAGGCTCGCCGCCTGACTGTTCGCGGCAGAGCCGGTGCGAGAAGTTGCCTGTATCAGGTATTCTCGCTCGGTCCCCTGCGTCGGCTTCCAACCAGGTCGGCAAAGGTTTGATTCTCCGAGGTATCTTCCTTTACCCAGCTGGCCAGTTCATCGCTCATGCGACCCGCCATCACGGCAGCGATTTCCGCATCCCCCTCCCGTATTGCCAGAGCCAGGCGCCGCTGGGCGGTTAGGTAGCGTCTGGCCCGGTCGGGGGTAAATCCACGCAGCGAATCGAAATGGCCGGCAAAGGCCTGGATGATTTCCATAAAGATCCCCAGCATGGGGTTGTCGCTGATTCCGACAAGCGTATTGTTGAAGCCGATGGCGTGACGGGTAAAGCTGGTTCGGCTCTCGAGTTCGAGCTGCTGCGACTGTAAAAAGATCGAGGGCGCCCGGCGGGCGAGTTCGCTGCTATTGTTCGCCGCAAGTCGGGCAGCCTCCACCAGTAGCGGTCGCCCCACCTGCAACATGTCGCTGAGTCGCGCACGCTGCGCCACAAGGTAGATGGACATCATGTGGGCGATGCCATCAAAGCTGGGTCTGCGGGAAAAGAAGCCGCCGCCTGGTCCGCGGCGGATACTGATAAGCTGTTCCTGTTCCAGAAGTCTCGCCACCTGGCGGAAGGTCGGCCGACTGACGTTGAAGCGGTCGATAAGGTCGCTCTCGGAGCCCAGGAACACGTCCTCGTCATCAAGGGTCAGGACCCAGTGACGGAACTCATTGGCTGCCTGTTGCAGGTTGCTGCGACTCATATGGGGCCCCCCTGTTCTTCTCGACCATACGTGTAGTATAGCGAAAAAGGTACCTTAATAGGGGTTCAGCTGTCCTTCTCTCGTTCGCAATCCACCGGTGGCAGGTGCAAAACGGCAAGTGCCATGTTCAGCAGAGTGTGAGCAAATGCGGGCTTGCCAATGTACTCGGGGTGGTACTTTACTGCATCAAGTATGGTGCCCCGGTGAGCCTGGGTGATGACAAACGCCTCCATCTCCACGTCCCGCATCGGGTACTCGTGCTGATGCGCCTCCAGTATTTCACGAATGACCCGTATCGATGCGAGCGGGTCACCCTCCTTGAGATTGAACCAGCGCTGGAGATCGAAAGTCTGATAGAAGCGACGGTGAAAGTCCTCGTCCAATGCCAGCATTTCTCGGTGGAAGGTTAGCGTGCCCTTTATCAGGTAGGTCAAAGACTGCGTGAGGGTCTGGTCGCGGTAGCGTTGGCCCACGCGCTTGTTTGCCAGCTCGATGTTGGCGAGAATCCGGTCCTCGTACACGGTCGCCACGATAGCGTCGATATTGGGAAAGTACTGGTATATCGACCCCATGGCGACGCCGGACAGCTCCGATATACGCGTGACCGCCAGGCCCTTAGGGCCCTCCGACTCGAGGATCATCAGGCAGGCCTGTTTGATGCTGTCGAACAGAATGCGTGAGCGGCTCTGCTGCGGTAGCTTGCGCGGCTTCGGTGGCTCTAGAGAGTCTACTTCGGAGTCATGGATTTTATCGTCAGTCACATCGAACACCTTACTATTTTTATACCGCTGGAGTTTACCCCACGCGCACTGGATGGCAAGCGTGATAGTCGCGTTTAGGCGAGGCCTTTTCACCATATCCGGAGCTGTTTTCCTGGTGCTCTCGTATTTCCCGGTAACACCTGACAATTATCGTGATTCCCGTTAACTTTGACGTATCGTGCGAAACCTCAGAAGACGGATAATATGAGCAAGCAGTTTTCCCCCTATCTCAACCCGGCCGTGGAAACCATGCCCCGGGCGCAGCTTGAACGCTTCCAGGAGCAGAAGCTTCTCCGCGTGCTGGATTATGCGCTGGAACATTCACCCTTGATCAAGGCGCGTTGGCAGGCGGCCGGTGTAGGACGCGGCGACATCCGCTCCCTAGAGGACTTCCGCAACCGCGCGCCTTTTATTGACAAGGATGATATCCGCAGTTTTCGTGACGCCCACGATCATCCCCTGGGTGGTCTGGCGGAGCTCGATAACCCAAACGTCAATCGGGTGGAAACTACCTCGGGCACGACCGGTGATCCGACACCGTTCCCGATTCGTGCTCGTTCATCGGTGGAAGAAGGCTACGCCCGCGATTATTGGGAAATGGGCATCCGTCCCGGTGAATATGCCATCGTATCGTCATTTACCTTCCGCATAGGAATTACCCTGTCCTCGCTGTCTGAGCTGGGTATCATTCCCATCCCGTTTGCCCATACCCCACTGCAGATTCCGCGAATGGTGGAAGCGATTCAGCATTTCAGGCCCACCGCATTCACTCTGATGTCAACACCCATGATTCTCTGGTTCGAACGCTTCTTCGAGCAAAGCGGTCTTGATCCCAAGGCCGTGTTTGCCAGCGTTCGCGGCGCCATCGCGGGCGGAGAAGCCTTGAGTCCGCGGCTTCGTGCAGTGGCGGACTCCTGGGATCTCGAATTGTTTGAGACTGCCAGTTTTGGCGATGTCATGAGCGGGACCGAGTGTCGGGCACATGCTGGTCTCCACGGCTATGAAGACATGGCCATGGCGGAGTGCCTGGATCCGGAAAACGACCAGCCAGTAGCGGATGGGGAACTGGGGGAGTTGGTGGTGACGACGCTCCGTAATCCCGAAATGCCCCTTATCCGCTACCGTACCGACGATCTCGTGGAGATCGACCGCTCCCAGTGCAGCTGTGGCCGCACTCACTTCCGCTATCGTGTGCGCGGTCGCAAGGGTGACCGCCTGCTGGTGCAGGGCAAGGCGATCCTGCCGCTCGACGTGCGTTTTTCCATTGAAGAAGAGCGGGAAACCCGCAGCGGGCTGTTCCAGATTATCAAGGAGGCGCCGGAGATGGATATCCTCAGGCTGCGGGTGGGTTATGACAATTCCGTACTGCAGCGTCCCCTGGCCAGCTTGGCAGGCAAACTGGAAGAAGCGCTCAAGGCTGTCACGGGGGTTCCTGTGGCGATTGAAATGATCGACGAGGCGGAACTGTTGAAGCTGGGCCCGCCCCACAAGATTCCGCGGGTGACCAAATCATGAGTAACAGCGACGCCCTCTTTGTCGGGCACTATTCCATGGGTGATACCCAGCATTTTTTCGAGGTCTCCGAGCGCGAAGTCAGCCGCATGGTGACCAGTGTGAGCCGGGTGCTGAAGAGCTTCGACCGCTTCGACAATGATTGCGCCCTGGTGATATCTCCCCATGACGCCTGGCTGCGGACGGTGCCGCTGCAACGCGCGCTCATAGCTGACCGCAAGGTTGTTATGGATGCAGAGGACTCACCTTTTGAGGCGCCAAGGATTGAGGCTTTCATGCGACGGATGCGGCCTTCGCTGGTGTTCGGTATTAGCAGCGGTGTGCTCGAGGGACTCAAGCAGATGGGGTTTGATGCCCGTACGCTTTTTGCTAATGCCCATGTCTGGGTGACAGACGCCGGCGCCTATACAGTCCTGCAGGAGGCAGAGTGCAAGTCTTTGCTGCGCTGGGCTCAGCTCGGGCCCGCCGTAGGTCTCGAATGTGCGTTCGGGGGTGGCGTGCACGTGAGTGAGCGTGATTGGGTGTTGGCCAAGGATCCCCGGGGTGTGCTTGTATCGTCAAGACTCGACCCGGCACCTTCGCTGCAGGAGTGCCCGACCGGAGTGATGGCGGAGATCGTGACTCAACCCTGTGGCTGCGGCGCTATCGCACCGCGGGTCGATCTTTGGCGCGAGGCGTGAGTCGGGCTTGAACTCTGGTCGCCTCTGGGGCGACCGGAATCGGGAGTGTTCGCTACTGCAGGCTTTGCATATCCACGACAAAGCGGTAGCGAACGTCATTATTCTCCATGCGCGCATAGGCCTGGTCGATTTCATCCATGCGGATCATCTCTACGTCGCAGGTGACGCCCCGTTCGGCGCAGAAGTCCAGCATGGTCTGGGTCTCGGCGATGCCGCCAATGGCAGATCCGGAGATGGCCTTGCGTCCTGCCAGCAGCATGCCAGTGTGAATGGGTGGTTCCAGCAATCCTACGGGCCCGACCAGTATCAGATTCCCATTGCGTGCCAGGCACTGTAGATAGCCGGCCATGGGGTGCGGTTCGGGCACCGTATCAATGATGATATCCAATTGCCGGTGCTGAGCCTGCATCTGCTCGGGAATCTTGGATAGCGCCACGTGATGCGCACCCAGACGTTGCGCCTCCGCCACCTTGCCTTCCGATGTTGTGAATAGTGTTACTTCAGCTCCCATTGCAGCGGCAAACTTTATTGCCATATGTCCGAGACCACCAAGGCCGATTACGCCCACGCGCGTACCCGGGCCCACCTTGTGATAGTTGAGCGGTGAGTAGACGGTGATGCCGGCGCACAGCAAGGGTGCCGCGGCTGCCGAGTCCAGGCCTTGCGGCAGACGCAACACAAACTCTTCACGCACCACAATGCCACGAGAGTACCCGCCCTGGGTTGGGCTGCCGTCCACTCTGTCCTTGTCGCCATAGGTCTGGGTGGCGCCATTGTGGCAGTACTGCTCTTCGTCGGCGTGGCAGGCCGGGCAGCTGAGACAGGCATCTACCATGCAGCCCACAGCGACCTTGTCGCCAATCTGATGACGGGTCACGCCATCGCCAACTTCGGCGACGGTGCCGACAATTTCGTGTCCCGGGACCAGTGGGTAGCGACTGCGGCCCCAGTGATTGCGGGCGAAATGCAAGTCGGTGTGGCAGACTCCGCAGTAGTCGATATCAATGCGGATGTCATCGGCCCGCAGGTCGCGGCGTTCAATTTCCAGCGGAGCCAGTGGTTGGTCCGCGGCGAGTGCGGCATAGCCTTTTACGATCCGTGGCATGGTGTGGCGCTCCTCAGGTTTGATTAAAGAGTTATATAAGTTGTATAATTTACCGTATGCCTATGGTGCTGTGTCGTCAAGTCAAGGGGCCCGCGCTGTTTCCCTTCCACGCCAAAGAGGAACACGAGTTTGTCCCTGATCAGCAGTAGTAACTGGCGCCTGCCAGACCCTGCCGGCCACGCGCCCCCGCGTCATGTAAACTCCATGCGCCGGACCTCATCCATTGACATGAATTGGCCCGAGGGGCGTGATAAGCCCATGGCCTTCCTGGGTAGGGCGCGAGATGTCTACACCACGGATCCCGGTCTTCCGCCGATCGTGATGGCCGAGGATACAATGAAAGCGCAGGTGCAGCGTGACCGGACCCTTCTCGCTATCACCACCAATCCACCGCGTGAGGCGGTGGCCAAGCTGGTTGGCCTGCGGGGTGGTGGCCACTTGCGGACAGCACTCAAGGACATTCTGCCTCGGGAGCGGGCTGACGGCAGTCCGCTCTACCTGCTGCTGGACGACCTTTCCGGTACCAGCCTGATTGCCGGCTGGGCCTGGTCCCGTTGGCCCGGTTATACGCCGGAGCTGGAACAGGCCCTGCGCAGCGATCCGGCCATGCGCGCAAAAATGGAGGGGGTATGCATCAGTTTCCAGCCTGGTCTCAGCGCCATGTCACTGGAGTATGGCAGCTCCGAACATCATCGCACCGCCCGGGTATCCTCGCTGGTGAATCCTGAGGACCCGTTGGGGTGGCATCCGCTACCGCTGGAAGCAGGTATGTCAATGCGCCGCGCACGACGTATCGATGTCTGGCTGGAAGGAGACGTCGTGAATATGGATGCGGGGTTTCAGGACAGCGCGTCACTACCCGACGGTGGACGTGAGGCAGTCCATGAATATTCACTGACGGCGACCGCTGACCTTGCGGGCATGACCCTCACCAGCGTCAACCCGCGCCCGCACGTATTGCCCTATCCGGAGTGTCCCGCAGCCGTAGCCAATGTTGCTTGCTTGGCAGGCACGCCGCTGGCGGACCTTCGGGAGGTCGTGCTCGAACGCCTGGGGACGACGTCCGGCTGTACTCACCTCAATGACGCCCTGCGTGCCCTGGCCGAAGTGCCTCAGCTGCTGCGCAAGCTGAAAGCCAGTCAATAGCCGGTACCCGAAGTTCCATGCGGTTCGGCGCCCCGTTGCTGCGGAGGCGTTACTTCAGATCAGCGCAGCTCGTACTTTTTGTCGCCTGCCCGGGCGGCGGCCACATCCATTTCCTGTGCTGCCACCGGATTGCCTACCAGACAGTAACGCAAGCCGTGATTCAGTGCCTCGGTGCGCGGTAATTCCAGCGACTCCCAGATGGCACGAACAGAACCCTGAACGGCGGTTGCTGGTTTGGCTGCAATTTTTGCCGCCAGGACATGGGCGCGTTCCCACAGCTCTGCCTTCGGCAGGACTTCGCTCACAAGCCCTATGCGCAAGGCGGTCTCTGCGCTGATGCGCTCGTCATTGCCCAGCAGGGCGATGCGCAGCACCTGTTGCAGGGGCAAGTGGTAGCTCATGCCAATTGGCTCGACGGCGCAGACCAGGCCGTAGGATACATGTGGGTCAAAAAACTGGGCATCATCGGAACAGATGATGATGTCAGATTCATTGAGCCAGTAGAACGCGCCACCGCAGCAGAGCCCGTGCACCGCGGTAACCACCGGCTTCCACATCTTGTTGGCACGCGGGCCCAGGCTGTCGCCCGGATCGGTTCCGTTCCACAGGTTGTTACTGCCCATGATGTTTTCAGTTGCCGCCAGTTTTACATCCACGCCCGTGGAGAAGGCGCGACCCTCGGCGGCTCGCAACACGACGGCGTTGACATTGCAGTCTTCACTGATTGTTGCCCAGACATGTTCAAACTCCCGGCGCATCTGCAGGGTGAATGAGTTCAGCGCTTCGGGGCGATTGATGGTGATGGTGGCGACCTTGTCCGGCGTGACCTGATAGAGAATGGTTTCGTAGTGCATGGCAGCAGGTTCCGAGGGTAAAGAAAAAAGGCTATATGATTTAACCTTCTGTCGCAATCTGTGCCGCGCAATGCGATTCGCAGCATGAGCCTTTTTTGCTTTTTCTCCAGTATATGCGGTTATGCAAGATGGGCAGTCGCATTCGCAGGCCAATGATGTATATCCTAATCATCTATATTATTATGCGGATTAACGATCGAGCTACGGCGCCTTGGCTGACTGAAGGAGAGCTAACTGGATGAGTGAACATATGGAAGCGCTGGTAATGATCCGGGATCAGGGGCGGCGCCTGCTGGAGCAGGCGGCCACCCCCGAGCGTCAGAGAGCGCTGCTGGACCAGCCCGGTGCGTTTGACCGCGATCTCTGGGACCAGGTAGTAGAGCTGGGATGGCCCGGTGCGGGTCTGGCGGAAGCGCAGGGAGGGCTGGGTCTTGGTTGGTCCGCGGTTGCGGAATTGCATCAACTGCTGGGCGCGCGTGCCGCCAGTCTGCCTCTGCTTCAGACCTGTCTTGCGGTGGACTTGTTGGTGCAAGCTGATGCGGATCAGGCCCGCCATTCCGAGGCGCTGGCAGCCGGTGCAGCGATTGCCTGTGTCAGTCTGTTTGGTCCAGGTGAGCCCGGCCTGCCGGAGCGCCCGCTGGCCACCCTGACGGACGGCCTGTTGAGTGGCAGCAGCACAGCAGTCGCATTTGCTGCTGTGGCCGATATCGCCCTTGTCTATGCCTGGGACAGTGGCGCTGGATCACCGGTTTGGGTTGTGCTGGAAACCTCCGCGACAGGTGTTGCCAGATCCACCCCGAATGTCATCGACAATGCCCGTGCCATGGCCGTTCTCACGTTCGAGAACGCCCACTGTTCGGTGCTCTCAATCAAGGATCCGGTAGCGGCGGCCCGACGACTAGCCGCCGCCGCCGCGGTGATCACGGCCTTCGAACAGATCGGGGGCATGGAGACCTGTTTGCACGACGCCTGTGATTATGCGCGTGAGCGGCGTGTTTTTGCCCAGCCGATTGGCGCCTTTCAGGCGATCAAGCACGGTTTGGCGGACATTTACGCGGATCTGGAAGTTGCACGAGGCTGTGCGATTGATGCGCTGGCAAAACTGGAAAATGCCAGTCCGCAATTGCCGGCCTTCGCCGCTGCCGCCCGCATTGGTGCCACAGCGGCCTACGAGCACGCGGCGAGAGAGAACATACAGTTTCATGGCGGTATCGGCGTGACCTGGGAGTCCACCGAGCACTTTTACTTTCGCCGCTCGCGCAGTCTGGCTCTGGAGTGGGGGAGTCTGCCGTACTGGCGGGAACTACTGGTCGACAATGCCGCCATGTTGACAGAGGGGTACTGAGATGAATCCGCAGGAGCTTAACGACTGGCTGGCCACTGCCCGGAACTGGCTGCAGGAGCAGGCCCCGGACTACAGCGGCAAGGCCCGCCAGGGCCTGACAATGGATGAAGACCTGGCGCTGGGCAGGCGCTGGCAGGCGCTCAAGAGCGATGCCGGGTACGCCTGCATTACCCTGCCCAGGCAATATGACGGTGGCGGTGGCACCGAGATGCAGAAGATCCTGTTTGAAGCCGAGGAAAAGACCTGGGACCTGCCCAACACTTACTTCGGAATCAGTCTTGGCATGCCTGTGCCCATGCTGTTGCGGTATGGTTCCGAAGCAGTGAAAGATGAATTGCTGCCCAAGGCTATTCGAGGCGAGCACATCTGGTGCCAGCTGTTCTCTGAGCCAGCGGCGGGGTCCGACCTGGCGGCGCTGACCCTGAAAGCGACCCGCGACGGTGATGGCTGGCGCCTCAACGGCCAGAAACTCTGGACCAGTTGGGCTCAGTATTCGGACTGGGGCATTATCGTGACCCGCTCCGATCCCACGGTGCCCAAACATGCGGGCCTGACTTACTTCTACCTCGATATGAAGAGTGAGGGCGTCGAGGTGCGCACCATCCGCAAACTGGCGGGTGAGAGCGAGATCAATGAAGTCTTCTTCAACAATGTCTATGTGCCTGACAGCCAGCGGATGGGCGAAGTCGGCGGTGGTTTCAAGGTGGCGATCGAGACCCTGATGGTCGAGCGCTACGCGGTGTCTGACGAGGCCTGCGGTGGTATCAGCGCAGAGCGGTTCATCGATATTGCCGCCCGTGCCCGGATCGGCAGTCGCCCGGCCCTCGAGGACGGTGAGGTGCGACGATTGCTGGCGGACACATTGGTAGAACGCCAGGGGCTGCGATCCATTCACCGGCGTGCTATGGAAGCCATTGCGGCCGGTCACGAGCCGGGTCCGGAAGGTGCGATCCGTAAGCTGTTGATTGCCAAGCGCCGCCTGTTGCTGGGGGCCGCGGCCATGGATCTCATGGGCCCGGATGCACTGCTCTATGACAGCAGTGCTGCCCAGAGCAACGATCCCGTGAATGCCTGGATCGAAGCGCCACCCATTCGCATAGCCGGCGGTACCGACGAGATCCTCAGGAACACGATCGCGGAGAAGGTGCTGCGTCTGCCGCAGGATCATCGCCCGGACAAGGGCGTGCCGTTCAACCAGCTTTGAGCGGAGGCGCGACCATGAACAGCAGAGGGACAGCCCGATGAATTTTGATTTTTCCGACGACCAGAAAATGCTGGCGGATCATGCTCGCCAGTTTCTGGGTGAGACCTGTACCTTTGACCGTCTGCGCGAGTTTGTCGCGTCCGGTGAGGACTATGATCGGGCGCTGTGGCAGCAGATGGTGGAGCTCGGCTGGCCGGGCCTGTCGGTCCCGGAAGCTGCCGGCGGGCTGGGGCTGGGGGTGCTTGAACTGTGCCTTCTTAGCGAGGAGATTGGCCGGGTGCTGGCGCCGGTGCCTTTCTTCAGCACAGTTTGTCAGGCGGTCCCGCTACTGGAGCAGGCCGGTGGTGAGGTGGCGGATTCGCTCCTCGCGCGCATCGCAGCCGGCACTTGTACCGTCGCCGTGGCCAATCCTGACCAGGGCCACAGTCTTGAGCTCGGCGGCAACAGTTGCCTCGACGGTGCGCTGGCACCGGTGGCCTGGTTGCATTGCGCCGATGTGCTGCTGGTGACGGCGAGCGAAACGGACGGGACGGCGGTGTTGCTGTCAGTAGAACTTGACCAGCCGGGTGTGCAGCGGGAACGGCTTGCAGCGCAGGTCCTGGACAGTGTCTCTGCCTGGGGCGCTGCCCACTTTGACAAGGCATTGACTACGGTGCTGGCGCGAGGTGAACTGGTCGTCGCGCTGAACCATAAGCTGCGCCTGCGCAGTGCGGTGCTGCTCGCGTTTGAACAGCTCGGCGGCGCCGACAGTGCCTGTACCATGGCCCGGGACTACTCCCTGGAGCGCTACACCTTTGGGCGCCAGATCGGTGGCTACCAGGCCATCAAACACAAACTGGCGGACGTGCGGGTAGCGATCGAACTGGCGCGCTCCAACGCCTACTACGGGGCCTGGGCACTCTACACCGACTCCCCGGAGCTGCCCAGAGCTGCAGCGCTCGCGCGCATCAGCGGTACCGAGACGTTCACCCTGGCCGCGGAGGAAAACCTCCAGGTTCATGGAGGCATTGGCTACACCTGGGAAGCCAACTGCCATTTCTACTACCAGCGTGCACGCTTGTTGGCCGTGGCAGTGGGTGGCCCTGACCAATGGGCGGCCGAGCTGCTGGAATCAATTCGATAAGTCGTTACGCGACAGCGGAGAGCAACATGGATTTCAATGATTCCCCTGAAGAGGCTGCGTTTCGCCAGGAAGTGAAAACCTGGCTGGCGGAAAATGCCCAGGCCTATCGGGAGCCCCTGCCACTGGGGCCGGGCGATATCCGTATTGCGGAGATGGGCCGGGAGTGGCAGAAGATCAAGGCCCGTGGAGGTTATGCGGCGATCAGCTGGCCAACAGAGGCGGGTGGTCGAGGTGCCACGCCCATCGAGGAAGTCATCTTTGCCGAGGAGGAGAACCGCTACCACGTACCGGTGGGACCATTTGTCGGTATTGGTGTTGGCCTGGCGGTGCCGACTATTCGCGCCCACGGCACGCCGGAACAGATCGAGCAGTTTGCGCACCCTACCCTGATGGGCGACATACTCTGGTGCCAGCTGTTTTCGGAACCGGCTGCGGGTTCAGACCTGGCTGCGGTGCGCACCCGTGCCCAGCGCGATGGTGACGACTGGGTTGTCAACGGCCAGAAGGTCTGGACGTCCTGGGCCCACACGGCAGACTGGGGCATACTGCTGGCACGCACTGATCCGGAGCAGGTCAAGCACAAGGGCCTGACTTTCTTCCTGCTGGATATGCGTACTCCTGGTATTGATGTGCGACCGATACGCTCGATCAGTGGCGAGTCGGAGTTCAACGAAGTGTTCCTCACCGATGTAAGAATTCCCGACCGCTGCCGTCTCGGCGAGGTCGGGGCCGGCTGGGGCGTGGCAATGACCACCCTGATGAATGAGCGAGCGAATTCGACCGGCGAATCACTGCTGCTGCCGGACGTCTCCAGCCTTGTGCGCTTGGCGCGGGAGCGCGGTCTTGCGGAGAAGAACCAGCGTGAACTGGCTGCCCTGTATGCGCGCGAGCAGGGCCTCAAGTATTTCCAGGCCCGCCAGCTTACCGCCCTGTCACGGGGAGAGCAGCTAGGCCCCATGTCCGTAATCAGCAAGCTGGTGTTTGCCAATGTACTGCAGGACGGCAGTGCCATGGGGCTGGATATGCTCGGTCTGGAAGCCGCGTTCCTTGCCACTGAGGATCACCGGGTGACCCGGTTTCAGTACGGTTACCAATGGGCCGCTGCCCTGCGCATCGCCGGTGGTGCCGACGAGATCCTGAAAAACCAGATTGCCGAAAGAGAGCTGGGTTTGCCGGGAGAAATACGCGCCGACAAGGGCGTACCGTTTTCCCAACTGCCCGTTGGCCGCTGAGGCCCGCCAAGGAGAACCAGACCATGGACAGCACGTTCGATATCACGCTGGGCGATATTGTGGTATCCCACGCCGCCAGCTATCCGCTGCAAGTCGCCACTGTTTGCGGGCAGAGACGCCAGACCTACCGTGAACTGGAGCAGCGCACCGCCCGCTTGGCTTCAGCTCTCGCACAGCGCGGTGTCAGTGCCAGCGAGCCCGTACTATGGATGGGGCAGAACAGCGACCGTCTGCTGGAGCTTGTGCTGGCCTGCGCGCGCCTGGGCGCGATTGTGTGCCCGGCCAACTGGCGCCTCTCGGAGGACGAGTTGCTACACATCCTGGATGACTTTGGTCCCCGGGTGGTGTTCTGGCAACGTGAGGAAATAGGCGCGACCGTCGAGGCGGCGCGTGAGCGCAGTGACAGTGCGGTGGAAGCAATCTGGTGCTGTATTGATGCCGAAGGTGATTGCGAGTACGAAGCGTTCTTGAAAGCGGGAACAGTAGAGCTACCCCGGGTGCAGGTCACCGGGGCTACGCCCCTGATGGCCATCTACACTGCTGCGTTTAGTGGCAAGCCCCGTGGTGCCCTGATGACACATCAGGCCATCATTCATCAGGGAACCCTGTTTGGCCTGCTGCAGGAAATCGACAGTGATTATATCTTCCTCAATTCCGGCCCCATGTTCCACATTGGCAACTGGATGTCGACCTGGCCTACGTTTCTCTTTGGTGGCACCAATATCTTTGTTCGCCGGGTAGTCGCGCAGGAGTTGCTTGAGATTATCCATCGGGAGCGCTGTACGGGTGCCTATCTGGTGCACTCCACCCAGGAGGAGATGGTTGCACTCAACAGCGACGGAACCTGGGATCTTGCGTGCCTGAAGGGCTTTCCGGGCTCACCAGCCTGGAATGCGATGACCAGTTCGGGCACCAGTCTCTGGCACCGGCGTGTGGGTGGCTACGGCCAGTCCGAGACCATGGGCCTGATTACTTTCACCGCCTTTGCGGCGCAGATGAGCGGTAACCATGGCCGGCCGTCGCCGCTCGCGCTCGTCAGGATAGTCGATGAGGAGGGCGAGGAAGTAGCGCCCGGTGAAGTGGGTGAAATCCTGGTGCGAGGACCCTCGGTGATGGCGGGATATTATCGGCGTCACGCCGAGCCGGAGCAGCGCTTGCTCAACGGCTGGCACCGAACCAATGATCTCGGTCGCCGCGAGCCGGACGGCTCACTGGTGTTCATCGGCCCCAGGCAGCGGATGATCAAGAGTGGGGTGGAGAATGTCTATCCGGCAGAGGTGGAGCAGGTCATCCAGCGCATGGATGGCGTGGCGCAGGTTGCCATCATCGGGGTGCCTGACCCGAAGTGGATCCAGACAGTGGCCGCGGTTGTGGTCAGGGCGCCCGGTCATGCCGTGAGCGAGGCTGATATCGTGCAGCATTGCCGGGCGCACCTGGCGTCCTACAAGAAGCCCGGCAAGGTGCTGTTCGTCGAGACGCTGCCGCGTCAGGCCAGCGGAATGGTCGATTACGACCAACTCGACGCCGATCACGGCGGTGGCAATTACCCTGGCGGCAGTACCCGCAGCCGCTAGCAAACCACTGGATCCGGTGTGCGGATCAGCAGGGAGACAGCAACATGACTTGGGAACACGCAGACAAGACTGCCATCGTTGGGGTCGGCGCCACAGAATATTATTACCGTGGCCAATCCGAGCCGCGAACCATTTACGACCTTATCGGCGAGGCGGTGCTCAAGGCCTGTGACGATGCCGGCATATCCGTCCGCGAAATAGATGGCTTTGCCTATTACTCGGGGGCCAGCGCGGGTTACACCGATAAAATGGATACCGCCGATATCATGGAAATGCTGGGCATACCCGAGGTGCGCTTCACCGCCGCGCTCACCAGTGGCGGCGGCGGCTCTGCCGGCTCTATCGGCCTTGCTTCCGCGGCCATTGTTGCCGGCAGTGCCAGGTATGTTGTGACCATCATGGCCCTGCAGCAAGCGAAGCAGCGCCTGGGTACCGTATTTGCGGCAGCAGCGCCGGACCCGATCAACTCCTTCCTGCAGCCATCCGGGCTCGTCGGCCCTGGTCACCTGATGTCGGTCCTGGCCCGGCGGCACATGCATCTCTACGGCACTCGTCGTGAAGCGTTTGGGGAAATTGCCGTTTCCACCCGCGCCAACGCGGTCAATCGACCCACCGCCATTCGTCGAGAGCCATTGACGATGGAGCAGTATCTTGAAGCGCCGATGATTGCCGATCCGCTGTGCCGGCTCGACTTCTGCCTGGAGACGGATGGTGCCGTGGCGGTGATCACCACCTCCACCGAGCGCGCCCGGGACCTGCGGCACAAGCCTGTACTGGTGCGGGCCGCGGCGCATGGCGGTCGCCGGGAGTGGGGCAGGGCGTTTGCCTGGATGGGTATGCCCGACGAGTACTTTGCGTCCGCCGGCAACAGGCCGATTGCCGATCGCCTTTATGCCGACGCCGGCCTGGGGCCGGCGGACATTGATGTTGCGCTGATTTATGATCACTTTACGCCAATGGTGTTGATGCAGCTTGAAGATTACGGTTTCTGTGCACGCGGTGAAGGTGGGCCCTTTGTCGAGAGCGGTGCCATTCGCTACGGCAGCGGATCAATTCCGGTCAATACCCACGGGGGGCAACTGTCAGAGGCCTATATTATTGGCATGACGCATATCCGCGAGGCTGTCGAACAACTGCGCGGTGTGGCCGTCAACCAGGTTGACGGCGCCGAGGTGGCGCTGGTGACCGGTGGTCCAGCGTCCCTGCCGGTTTCGGGTCTCATTTTGAGGAGTGAATGAACATGACTGTGATAGCGCAGGCCCTGCCGGGCGATAACATCTCCATTACCATGGATAACTGCACGGCACCGTTTTGGGAGGCAGCCAGGGAACATCGGCTCGAAGTACCCAAATGTGGTGCCTGCGGAACGTTTCGTATGCCGCCGCGGCCCTACTGCCCACAGTGCCAGAGCCAGGAGGTGGAGTGGACGGAGATCTCCGGCAAGGGCACGGTCTACAGTTTCGCCCTGTGTAACCGCTCGCCCTTCACGGGAGAAGAGTTCCATTATGTCCCGGTAGTGATGGACCTCGATGACGCTCCAGGTATCCGTCTGGTTTCCAACCTGGTGGAGGTGGAGCCCTCCGCTGTCAGTATCGGCATGCGGGCGGAGGTCGCTTGGAATCCCATTCGCGACGGCTGGGTACTACCAATTTTTCGACCCACGGCGGAGTAGGGTGTGGCTACGGACAGGGCGGATGTCGACAGGGTGCGCGTGCTGAAAGCGCCGGAAATGCTGGCAGCGAAAGTACGCGAACAGATTCTTTCGGGTGAGCTGAAAGACGGTGACAAGCTGCCGGCCGAGGCAATTCTGGTGGAGCGGTTCGCGGTGTCGCGGCCGACGGTCCGCGAAGCCTACCGCATTCTGGAGTCAGAGAACCTGCTCACCATCAATCGAGGTGCGCGCGGGGGTGCTGTGGTGCACGCGCCCGATTCGCGCCTGGTGTCGCGGTACCTGTTGATGGTGCTGCAGGCCGAAAATGCGACGATCGCTGAAATCTACCAGGCGCGCAGTGCCTTTGAGCCTGCGCTGGCGCGACTGGTTGCGGAGCAGCGCAAACCGGATGCCATCAAGTCCCTGCGGGCCTGTATCGGAATCGCGCGCGAGGCGGTGGGTGACCCCGATGCTTTTTCCCGGGCGGTGACCGACTTTCACCGCACCATGGTTGTGGCCTCGGGCAACAGGCCCCTGCTGCACCTGTTTGACGCGCTCTACCATATCATTCTGCAGCACCAGGCGGCGGTGGTGTCCCGCTCACACCGGGAAGCTGCCAAAAGCACGGTAATGAGGGATTCGGCCCGCGGGATCCGCTCTTACGAAACATTGTTGGCGCACATCGAAAACGGCGCGGCAGCGGAGGCCGAGTCCCACTGGCATGCGCACATGGAGACCGCCGGTCGGGTGTGGATTGAGGGCTATGAGCAAACCACGCTGCTGGAGTTGGAACGCGGCTGATTCCTGACCTGTATTCAGTGCCCCTGATACTGCGGTGGGCGTTTTTCGATGAAGGCCAGCGCCGCTTCGCGGATGTCTTGGGTAAAGCTGCAGGCAATTTGCGCCTCGCTCTCCACGACCAGATAGTCAGCAATTGGCAATGTGCTTGCGGCATTCATGCAGCGTTTGATACCCGCGTAGGCGACGGTGGGGCCCTGTGCCAGCTGTCCCGCAAAGGTCATGCCTTCGCTCAGCAAATCCTCGTCCGGTACACAGCGCAGCGCCAGGCCTAAAGCCATGACCGCCTTGGCATCAAGTTTCTCTGACAAGGTCATCAGGGCTCGCGCTCGTGGTGCGCCGACGGCTGCGGCGAGGAAGTAACCCATGCCGTAATCGCCACTCAAGGCGTTGTTGACGAAGGCCGTGCGGTAGACCGCGCTCTCTCCGATCAGCGTGTAGTCGCAAGCCAGGGCCAGCGACATGCCTGCACCCATGGCCGCACCGTGGACAAGGGCGATAGTCGGCTTGGGCATAGTGTGCAGCAG
This sequence comes from Haliea salexigens DSM 19537, assembly GCF_000423125.1. GTDB lineage: Bacteria > Pseudomonadota > Gammaproteobacteria > Pseudomonadales > Halieaceae > Haliea > Haliea salexigens. Next base: position 104,975 of record NZ_AUHJ01000001.1, on the reverse strand, counting down.
CTCCGCGGTACGGGTGCGCTCTACGTGGGCGTCCATACGTTCCTGGCGCTTGTCGCGGGGCTTGTCTGGGTCAGCGACCGGCGCTTGCTTTGGTCTGGCGCCTTCGCGCACGTCGCCACCAGCGCAGAAGCCACGGCCGCTTCCGGTCAGAACCACGGCGCGTATGCTGTCATCAGCGGCGGCACGCTGGGTCGCCTCCAGCAGCGCGTCCATCAACTCGCCATTGATAGCATTGAGGCGGTCCGGGCGGTTCAGGGTCAGGGTCAGCAGGGCGCCATCGCGCTGTTTCAGGAGAACGGGTTCGGACATGGTGATCAGTTCCTTTTTAAGCCAGGCAGGAGATTAATCAAGCACGTCGATCACGCGCCTGTGCGGCTGTTGTTTGAAGAGGATTTTACGCACTTTGGCAAGGTGTTCGCGCCAGTAGGTAGTGGCGGCATCGCCATCGCCCGCAGCGATCAGTTCCACAAGCTTTTCGTGGGCCTTGATGGACAGCCGACTTGCCTTGCGGTTGTCGAATTGGCCACTGGTTGCCACGTATTCAGATGAAACATGTTTGGCGTAGACGCTGTTGAGCATCTGCATGATCAGCAGCAGCGTCTTGTTTTTGGTCAGGCGCACCAGGGTTTCGTGGAATTCCGCGGCGGCCTGGGTCAGCGCCAGAAAATCGTCCTCATCCAGCGCGTCCCACTCCTTGGCGATGACCTCCCGCAGAGCATCCGCCGCTCCTTCGCCGCCCTCGTCAACCAGCACACGCACCGCCGGCGGCTCAACCAGCTGGCGCGCGCGAAAAACGTCTGACAGCTCGGTATCCTGCGTCTGTAGCACCAGGCCAAAATGGTGGGCTGCCAGGTCGGGACCGGGGATGTGGACCGTCGGCCCGCCTCGCGCCCCGCGCTTGACGGTTATGAGTGCATCGGCCTCTAGCAGCCTCAACGCCTCCCGCAGGGTGGGCCGGGAAATGCCAAACTGCTCTATCAACTCCGCTTCGGAGGGCAGGCTGGTGCCCTCACTCAACTCCCCACGGATGATGCGGTTACGCAGCTCGCGGGCGATGATTTCGGACTTTTTGGGCACCTTGATAGGAGTGATGAACTTGAGCTTGCGGTCAGACATCTTGGATTGTGCCTTGGAACTTGTGGGAAGTAAAAAACAGTATAAACAGTTAAACAAATTGACCACAAGCATTCATGGAACCTTGGTCCGGATTTTCCCTGACCGGACCCAAACGCGACTTTACACTTTCCGTTAAATAGTTATATGATTAAGCTAATTAAGTGCAGGGGTAAATCGCCTGCCCTAGGTTGTATCCATTGACTCCACCGGGAACCAGGCTATGAGCAAATCAAGCGGCGTCAGCGACAAGTTAAAGGTAGATGATCGTCTGGAAGAGGGCTTTGCGGACGCACTGCAGCACAAGCTCACGGACGAAGACATCGCCCGGGCTCGAGAGTTGCTTGGAGTGTATTCTCCGCTGCGCCAACAGGAGCTTTATAGTGTGGCCACGGCCGACGCTATCCGTAATTGGGCCCAGGGTATCGGTGATGACAACCCCCTGTTCCTGGACCCCGCCTACGGCGAGAAGACACGCTGGGGCGCGCAGATTGGTCACGGCACGTTGGTAGGCCATATCAAGACTCCCATGTTGGGCGATCCTCTACCCGATGAGATGAAAAAGCTCTCGAAAGGCCTGTTTCGGGGAGTACACGTATTTGTTTCCGGAGGTCGCTGGGAATGGTTTCGGCCCCTGTACGCTGGTGACCGGCTGTTCGTCTATAGCGGTGAGGAAAGTCTTGAAGAGAAGACCTCGGAGTTCGCCGATCGCTCGGTGATCCGGGTGCGCAAGGACGTGACCCTCAATCAGCGCGGCGAAGTGGTGGGGATCTACCGCATTCTCAGTGTCTACGCGGAACGGGGTAAATCCCGGAAAAAAGGCAAGTACGCGGACATCGAAGCGGCGAGCTACACCGACGACGACTATGCGCGGATCGACGAGATCTACGCCAACGAGCGTGTTCAGGGTGCCGAAAAGCGCTATTTTGAGGACGTGCAGATAGGAGACGAGATGTGCCCCATGGTCAAGGGTCCGCTCACTGTCACCGAGATTATCGCTTTCCATGCCGGGGGTTACGGCTTTGTTCCCTACGGTCTGCGTTCCTCGCGTCTGGGTTACAAGAACCGCAAGCGCATTGCGCCGTTTTACATCAAGAACCAGCAGGGTATCTGGGATGTGGCGCAGCGTCTGCACTGGGATTCCGAGTGGGCCAAGGCCATCGGTAATCCCATGGCCTATGACTATGGTGTGATGCGTCAGGCCTGGTTCAACCACATGGTGTCAGACTGGGCTGGTGATGATGCCTTCATCGAGGCTATGGAGGACTCCATCCGTAAGTTCAACTACATGGGTGACACCCAGTTCCTGAGCGGCAAGGTGGTTGGCAAGCGCGAAGTGGATGGCCGCTGTCTGGTTGACCTGGATATGCGAATGGTTAGCCAGCGTGATGTGGAGACGGCCTATGCGACCGCGACTGTGTCGCTGCCATCCCGTGAGCAGGGGCTGCCGCCACTGCCGCCGGTTCCGGTGGAACTGCAGCGGGAGGCGGCGCGGATGTTTGCGCGCCACACGGAGCTGTCCGCGAAGTGATCCGCTGCGAGGGCAGGGCGCTGCCCTCGGGCATTAGCCACCGATTGCGTTGAACCGGTGCCAACCCATTTCACCTTTTGTCGCCTTTGCTCCGGCCGCTGCGGCCTGGAAGTGGATGTCGATTCGGAGACCGGCAAGGTCACCCAGATCCGTGGTGACCGCCAGCATCCAATGACCAGTGGCTATGCCTGCATCAAGGGGCTGCAGGCGGGCGAGTTGCACCACAGTGAGACGCGCCTGACCCGAGCCCTGGAACGGCAACCCGATGGCAGCTTCCGGCAGCTCGAGACAGAAGTGGCGCTGGATCGAATTGCATTGCGTATGGGTGCAATTCGTGAGCGCCATGGTCCGGATGCGATAGGAACCTTTCGCGGTACCCAGCACTATACCAACAGCACAGCCTTTCACATGCTGACCGCATTTATTCGTGCATTGGGTACCCGCTCGCGCTACTCAACCATGACCATCGACCAGTCCGCCAAGTGGGTTGCCGAACAGCGTCTCGGTAGCTGGGCTGCAGGCAGGCAACGCTTCGAAGATGCCGATGTCTGGATGTTTGTAGGGTACAACCCGCTGCTATCGGTGCTTGGCAACAACGGCTTTACGGTGCTGAATCCCACGCGGCGATTGAAAGCAGCGAAAGCGGCGGGCATGAAAGTGATAGTCGTAGATCCGCGGCGAACGGAAACCGCGCATTTCGCTGATGTCCACCTGCAATTGCTGCCAGGGGAGGATCCCACCCTGATGGCGGCTCTGTTGCATATTATCCTCGAGCAAGGTTGGCAGGATGTATCCTTCTGCGCTGAACACGTCGACGGGCTGGATCAGCTGAGGCAGGCAGTCTCGCCCTTCACGCCGGCCTACGTCAGTGCGCGCGCCGGTGTGGACGAAAAGGATCTACTTGATGCGGCTCGGCTGTTTGCCCTTGAGTCCCGTCGTGGTATCGCCGTCAGTGGTACGGGGCCTGACATGGCGCCGCGGTCAAATCTCGCCGAGCACCTGATTGAAGCCCTCAACGTCGTTTGTGGCCGCTTCATCCGCGCGGGCGAGCAGGTGCAGAATCCGGGTGCCATGAGCAGAAGCCGAGCCGTCCGCGCCGAGGTAGTGGCACCTGCGCGGAGCTGGGAGAGTGGGCGCAGAAGTCGGGTGCGCAATCTGGGTACCCTTTATGGCGAGAAAATGTCCGGCGCGCTGGCCGACGAGATCCTGCAGCCCGGCCCCGGGCAGCTGCGGGCGCTCATCGTGGACGGCGGCAATCCGGTCAATGCCTTGCCCGATCGCCCCTACGCGATAGAGGCCATGCGAGCCCTGGATCTGCTTGTCTGCATTGATCCCTACCTGTCGGAAACGGCGCAGCTCGCGGATTATGTCCTGCCGCCAACCATGATGCTGGAGCGCCCGGACATGCCACTTTTGTTCGAGAAAACCGCCTACCCGGTGCCGTTTACCCAGTACACGGGCGCGGTGCTCGCCCCGCCGGGCCCTGACGTGGTGGAGGACTGGTATGTATTCTGGGCCCTGGCGAAGCGGCTGGGGCTGGAACTCGAGTTCGATGGAGTCCCGCTGGATATGACGACAGCGCCGAGCACCGACGAGCTGCTGGAAATTCTTGCGCGAACTGCTCCAGTGCCTCTGGCTGAAGTCAAGCAACACGCCAGGGGCCGGGTTTTCTCCCTGCCAGCCGTCACCGTGGAGCCGCCGCGCCCGGAGCGGCGGGGCAACCGCTTTCAGCTTGCACCAGTAGATGTGCTTGCCGAGCTTGCGCAAGTGGCGGCTGAGGCTCCGGATCACAATGCCTGGCGGGAACAGTACCGCTTTCCCCTGCGGCTGAGTGTGCGCCGTTCACGGACAGTCATCAACACCAGCTACCGCCAGATGGACTTTGCGCGCAAGCGCATGCCTGGCAACCCCCTGTGGATGCACCCGGACGATCTCTCTGCGGCAGGTATTGCGGATGGCTCGCGGGCCTTGCTGCGCAGTGCCCATGGCGAGCTGCAGGTTACCGTTGAAGCGGATACGAGCATGCGCGTTGGCACCGTCGCCATTTGTCATGGCTGGGGCGGCTCGGGTGGTGCCGAGGATAGTCAGTCCGAACTTGGTGTCGCCATCAACAACATCATCCCCGCGGGCGACTACAGTGAGGAGATTAACGGCATGCCCTGGTTTTCGGCGGTGCCAGTGGAAGTGCTGCCCTTTCCCTGAGCTGGTGCGCAAGCGCATGCTCTATTGCCTTACGAGGGTAGGCTGGTGTCTCACCGGCCCATTCCCGGAATGCTGACCGAAACCCGTGCGCGGTTATGTTTGATCGCCCCAGCCCGTCCCCTCCCAGGAGCGCAGCTCCGACATGAAACGTCCGACTTCCTCCCATGGGATCGCAGCGTGATATTTGACTTTGCGAACCTTGCTGGGCTTCGCAAGCAGTATGTCGAGGTGCCCTCGCCATCGAGCTGGGTTATCCCCGTTCCGATAGCCCCTCACTGTTGCCCAGTCGAGAACGGTTTCGATATGCCGCGGAGCCTGACTCATTGTGGAGCCTGACTCAGTATTGGTTATTCATGGTCGCGATCCTATTTTGCGGACTTTCGCGGTACTGACCCCAGTCTCGATGGCTTGCAGATAATGGGCCCATGTCTGCATAAGCTCGCGGCGGTCCTCCAGAAGTTCGTCGCGGGCGTAGGCGCTGCGGGTTTCATCGGAATTGACGTGCGCGAGGGCCAGCTCTGACACCTCATCCGGGAAGCTGGAACGGTTGCCATCGGCCAACACTCGGGAGGTGCTACGCCGCGCCCAATCCTTGAAGCTACTCCGGGCGGTCCCGTGCGGTGTGGCAACCCGTCCCTGGTCAGGGTCGACATAGCCGGGGGTGCCGGCTTTAATGGCTAAGGCGTGCATGTCCTTCATCATTTTTGACAGGGCCATGTCTGACAGCGCAGCACCGCGGTAATTGGTGAATATCAGCCCGCTCGGGTTTTCCTTTCCGGTTTTGGCCTTAATGGCCTCCAGCAGCTTGATAGCGGCCTCGGAGAGAGGTACCCGGTGAACTCGGTCGGCCTTCATGCGGTCGGCGCTGAGGCGCCATACGCGGGCGTTGAAGTCGATCTCTTCCCACGTTGCGCCACGCACCTCGCCAGAACGCGCAGCGGTAAGAATGGTAAATTGCAGGGCCTTGGCGCTGGTGGCCCGTTTGGCGGTCAGGTCGGCCCAGAATCGCGGCATTGCGTCCACGGCAATCCGAGCGTGATGTCGTCTTCCGCCTGCCTTCTTGCGGACAGCGCCGGACTTTGGCAGCAGTTCCCGCAGCCCTCCGCGCATGTCCGCGGGGTTGGGCGTCGTCCGCAGCCCACAGGCGCTGGCATAGTCCAGTACCTTACCGATGCGCTGCCGGACGTTGTTGGCGGTTTCGTGTTTTGTTGTCCAGATATCCCGCAGCACGTCCACAAGGTGCCCGGTCTCTATATCACCGACGGAAAGCTTGCCTAGCTTCGGGAACGCGTACGTTTCTAGAGTGGCGAGCCATTGGGCGGCATATTTTGCATTCCTGAATTCTGACTGTCGTAGCTTGTGACACTCGCGGGCCACGGCCTCGAAAGTACGCAGCTTGGCAGACTCTGCCCTCCTTGCGGCCCGTTCGGACTTGCGCTTCTCCACGGGATCCACTCCGCTGCGTAGCTGTACCCGAAGTTCCGCGGCGCGCTCTCGAGCTTCGGCTAATCCTACTTCGGGATAGCTGCCCAGCCCGAAGTCTCGTCGAACAGCAAATGGCTTGCCCGATTTGCTGAGTCGAGTCTCTCCGGTAGCTACTCTCAAAATCCATGAGCGCGCCATGCCGTGCGCGCCCTTGCTACGTTTAGGGGCAACTGACAGCGCCAACCCTTTGGATTTGTCCCCGCCGACGGGGTAGAACCCGGGAGCCCTTAACGCAGCGACCTGCCGGTCGCTTAATCGCTTGGCTTCTCTCGGCATTTGTTGATACCCACATTGTTACCAACAATAAACATTGGAAGTCATGATATTGGTTGCGAGGGACTGATGCAACAGAGCATCAGGAAAACCGCTATATTTATAGCGTTATTGCTGCCTCTATTGATGGCAACCCGTCCCAATCTGTAGTGCCAGTTGGCTTGCTCCCTCACCGCCATATTTTCGACTGCTATTCTAAAGCCCCCCGGCTCTACCCAGTGGCTCTACCGGCTTTACCCGGCTCTACCCAGTTAACGGGGGATGCGCCGATATTCACTAAACCCTGTTGATAATGCCAGCGGAACGCCGCACCGCCCATCCATAGTGGGTCAGCACCCTTAGCCTGTAATTCTTAAAGTTCCTGAATCCATACGCTCGCCTCGACATCATTTCTCGGCGGCCGACTGGTGCCACCGTTGCCTGACGTCTACCAGACTCAAATGGTGGCTATTAAGTTTGCGCCACCAACTGTCATTTGGATATGCTGAAGCGATAAGCATAGATGTCTAGTACCATGATGGTGCGGCCCCGGGTGTGGCGGCGCCAAATAGACTTTCGAAACAACGGCTCCAACTGAACCGGGAACTCTTGGTGGAAAATCACGTACCTCGACGATACAGCCGCAATTATAGAAAAGCGGTCAAGTACATGCTTGTTTCCATGGTGCTTGGAGCGCTGTTGATAGTTACTGGTGTTGGCTGGATCGTCACTGCATACAAGCTCTCTTCGATGAACGACTTATTTCTTGGCCGCGAGGTGGCAGTGAGGGGAGAAGATGCAAGTGCAGACAACCTGAGAAGCAAGGTTGCCGCCCTGGAGCAGCAAGTATCGAAATTGCGCGAAGAGAAGGCGAGTCTGGTGCAGAATCGGATTCCCGATCTCAATCCATTGGCGTTTGACGCCATCGTTCCCATCGGCGAACGCTACCTGAAGAACATTAGATTCACACGGACAGGTACAGAGCAGCAAAAACGTTTTGGTTACCTTGCTGTGCTACAGAACGATGGTCAACGGAGTATTAACCCTGACGTTACCATAATCCTGTTCGATGCCCTGGGCGTCCAGGTTGGAATGGCGCAGCTTGCGAAAGACGAGACTTCATCGGATATGGGGAACGATGAACTCAATGCAGGGGAGTCCCGCTCCTACTTTAGTCAGGTCAAGCTGACCCGTGACCGCGATCCAGAATATTTTCATGTCGAAGTGAGGTGAATGAGCTGATATCGTTTCCATCACTGTGGTGTTGCCCCGACACGCGGAGACTCAGTTAAGAGCAGTCTTGGCTTGGTAGGTCGGTGGTTAGTATTCCTAGGTTTACCTGTCGCGATTTTGGTGTCCACCACCACCCGCCTTGCGTATGGCACAGGTCTTTACAATATCCCGCAACCGCTGCCGTGACTCAGCCGACAGGCACCGAAGTTCACACACGCACAATCCGCGCTCGCTGAGTAGGCGCTGCAGGACATGGCCGGGGATCTCGAGCTGCACGTTCTCAGTGTGGTCGAGACGGCTGGCTGAAGTCTCCACTGTCATGGGTCCACAATGCTCCTGCGGTTCAATGCAGGAGTCGATCGCCGGCTCCTGCCCGGGTGGGCACCGGTTCATGTGCGTCTATAGACTCACTCGGAGTACTCGCCTCCACTAAACGCTGGCAACATGCGAGTGCTGTCCCTTGGTGGGCACCACTCACAACTTGCGGCTGCAGCTTCGCGATACAGCCACAAAGCAGGCGCCGCGTGAGCTCGGGTTGGCGCAAATCTCGGATCAGGCCCAGGGTCAGGCAAGCTGCGTCGGTGAAGCGGTGCAGGTCGATTACGGTTGCCTGTCGGTGCATAGTCAGCAGCACTTCGGCCGCTTCCAGGGCGCCGCCCGCTGCAGCAACGGCTCGCTCCGGCTCCCCTCGCTGCTGGAAGAGCAGCGCTTTTTGCTGGCTCAAGTCCCAGACGCTGAGTGCCCGCGAGTGTGACTGCTCAACCAGAGTGCGATGCGCGTGGCACAGGAAGCGCAGAAGCATGGTGGAGTCTCCAGTGAAGGTGAGCTTTCAATATAATGATAACCATTATCATTTGCAACCCGCCGTAGGCTCTGCTTTAGCGGCCCGCTCGGTCGTGCCCCAAGCCGTGGCGAATGGGCATTCCCCTGCACCATGAGGGCGCAATGCGGCGCATGTGCGCGCCAATTCCTGGATATCTGCACCACTGCCGGGCGAGTCGGATTTTCAGGTGTTACCTTATGTAGCCAATTGGTGCGAAGGAAGAATTTCGATCAGTAATAATTATAAAAAACAGTGAGATAAAATCTCTATCTCATGCCGATTAACAGTTGCATTCTCTGCTTTATGTGGGAATATAAGTAACACATCGGGTAACAGCTCGATGTATACGATTTTCATCACACGAGGTGTATGCCATGAAATCCCTGCTCACAATTCCCGCCCTGTTCCTTGCCGCCAACACCTGGGCCAGTTGCCCCGCCAGCCTGCCGGCAGAGCTCCCTGTTGTTCCGGACGGCGCCAGCGCCAGCCACGCTGAGATGCAGATAGCGCAGGAGGCAGTTGCCGACTACGTTACCGGCGTTGAAGCCTACCTTGATTGCCGAACGCTGATTCACCCCTTGCTGCACAACCGGCTGGTGGACCGCGCCGAGACCGTTGCCGCAAGCTACAACGGTGCGCTCGAAGATTTCCGCAAGCGTGAAGAAATGCTGGCAACCAATTGAAATAGCGCAGTTTTTCCTTTCTTGATCAACCGCAGACAACAATAAGTGCGGTTTTCATACCTGGCTTCTTTATAGGTCACGCCGGCCGCGCTTCAGCGGCACAAAGTACCCCCATCCACTACCAGTGAATGCCCGTTCACATAGCTTGCCTGCGAGCTGCACAGCCACAAAGCCGCAGCGGCAATTTCCTCGGCGCTGCCCATGCGACCGCAGGGAATACTGGCCAGAATCATCTTCTCCAGTTGGGGCCCCTGTTGCAGCGATGCCTCCAGCATGGGGGTCTGGGTGGAGCCCGGCAGCACCGCATTGATCCTCACACCGCCCGTCGCCAATTCCATGGCTGCGGTGCGCGTGAGCCCGAGCACGCCGTGCTTGCTCGCACAGTAGGGCGACAGGTGCGGTGTCGCGATGACTCCGGCGCCCGACGCGATATTGACGATGGCCCCGGAACCCGCTGCCTGCATTACCCGCAATTGATGCTTCAGGCACAGGAATACCCCGGTCAGGTTGATATTGATGACGTCCTGCCACGCGTCCAGTGTGGTGTCGGCAATGGCTGCCGGTGCGCCCGCAACCCCGGCACTGTTAACGGCGTAATCCAGCCCGCCAAAGTGCCGCAGGCAGCTGTCCACCGCGGCGCTCACGGTCGCCTCGTCTGTCACGCTGCCGGGTGCAGCAATGGCGCCCAACGCCTGGCTGAGGCCGTGCAAGCGTTCCTCGTCGCGGTCCATCAGCAGCAGGCGGCAGCCCTGTGCCGCAAACTGCCGGGCGCAGGCTTCGCCGATGCCAGAGGCAGCGCCGGTTACCAGGGCCACCTTGTTCCGCATATCTTCATAGTGCACAGCTGTCATGGTTTCTACTCCGTAGGGTCCTGCCACCCATCATAGCCCGCCGTGCTTGCCTGACGTACGCAAAACGTGGGGAGGACGCAGGCGTTGATCTCCGTTAGAATGCTCGCCCTTTGCGACCTCGGTACTCATGTCCCGCGCCCCCGGCAACAACCCCCAACGCCCTGCGATCACCTCCCGGCTGCAGCGAGCCCTGTCGATTGTACCGGTTGACGCGGCCGCCGTGCCCAGCGGGGAATTGCTGGCGTGGCTCGGTCAGCCGCTGGACTTGCACAGCGCCAGTGAGCTCGCTGACGTGCTGTCGACGCAGGGAACCCGCAAGGAGACTGTCGAGCCTGCGCCGGGGCAGGGTGGTGCAGCGGACGCGTCTGGCAGTTGCAAGGAAATACTGCTGGCGGTGCAGCGCGGTGTGTTGCGCGAGTTAGCTCGGAGTTTCGCGGGCGCTGAAGGCGCGCTGCTTCCCCTGCCCAGGTTTGACGCGCCCAGTGCATTGGATGGCCTCAGTGCCACGGAACGCTTGCGGCGCTTCCACGCCGCCTGGCAGCGTGAAATGGAGCTGCGTACACAGGCGCTACGGCGCGACCTGCGGGCGCGTCTGCGGCGGGTGAGCCCGGCACTGGCGGGCCTCGCCACATTGGACGAAGCCCTTGAACGCCATGTGTTGCGTGCGGGGGAGGCGGCGCTGGCCAATGTGCCGCCACTGCTGGTGCCGCGCTGGGAGGCGCTGTTGGCGGATCACGCTGATGCGGGCAGTCGGGATCTGCTGGTCAGCGAGCTCAGGGAACTTTTGCTGGCCGAATTGGAGCAGCGTCTGCAGCCAGCTCTGGGGCTGGTGGAGGCGTGTACAGCCCACGGGGAAGGAAATTGATGATACGTTTTTTCGCAGGATGCCTGTTTTTGCTCGGGGCGGGGTTACTCGCCTGGCTCGCGCTGGGCTTTGCCGGCAGCAGCCTGTTGGCGCTGGTCGTCACGCTGGTGATTGCGCTGGCCTACACGGTGGGCGCGCTGGAACTCTGGGTGTTCCAGCGCGACACTCAGCGCTTGCGGCAGGCGCTGCACGCCGGTGATGACGAGGCAATGGAATTTGAAGACTGGCTGGCGACCTTGCCGTCGGCCTTGCGCAGTGCCGTTGCCCGGCGCATCCAGGGTGAACCGATTGCGCTCCCGGGTCCCCTGCTGACGCCCTATCTCACGGGGCTGCTGGTGATGCTGGGCCTGCTGGGTACGTTTATTGGCATGATGATCGCCCTACAGGGAGCCGTGGGGGCATTGGAGGGCAGTACAGAACTCGCCGCCATACGCGCCGGGCTGACCGCGCCCATCAAGGGCCTGAGCATGGCGTTTGGTACCTCGGTGGGCGGTGTGGCGGCATCCGCCGTGCTGGGCCTGTTGTCAGCCATGGCAAGGCGCCAGAGGCTTGCGGTCGTGCGCGAACTCGATGTGCAGGGCGCGCGGCTGTTCCCCGGCCAGGGTCCGTTGCATTACCGCCAACAGATGCTGCACGAGGCGCGCACGCAAACCGGGCAGTTACCGCTGCTGTTGGCACAGGTCGAGGCACTGGTGACCCGCGTCGATAGCGCCACCGACAGCCTGCATACGCGCATGCTCGAGGGGCAGGAAGACTTGCAGAACAAGCTAGTGACGTTGCACACGGGCTTGTTCGAGCATGTGGGCCAGTCATTGCGTGAGAGCTTTGCCGCCAGCGGGCGTGAAGCCGGTGAGAGCATGGCGCCAATACTGCGCGACACCATGCAGGCGATTGCGGCGCAAACCGAGGCGACGCAGGCGACCGTTCGCGATGGCGTGGACAATCAGCTCGCCGCGCTGGCCGAGGTGCGCGAGCAGGCGGCGCAGTCCGTGCATGATACCCGCGCGCTGGTGGCGTCGCAGGCCTCCGCAGTAGCCGCGCAGGACAGTCTGCGGCTGGCGCTGGAAGCCACGGTGCGCGATGCCGGCGGCAGTCTCGACACGCAGGCCGCGAACGCCACCGCGATGCTGCAACAGGTGGGCGAGCAGTTGAGCGCTCACCGCGAGCAGCTGGAACAGCAGTGGTTGGCGGAACGCACGCGCTTCAACGAGCAGCAGCAGGCGCGTCTTGAGGCCCAGGCGGAGAGCGTGCAGAGCGCACTCACCGCCGCCATGACGACCCACGCACAGCTCACGGTCGATACGTTGCGTCCGATAGTGGAGTCGACCATGGCCGGGCTGGATAGCGCGGTCGCGACGGTGCGTCAGGAAGCGAGCGACGCATTGCAGCGCGATGAGACCTTACTCCAGTCCCAGCGCGAGCTGATGACCGGGCTGCAGGCGACGGCAGGGGCGCTGGCGCAGGATTCCGCGGCGTATCGCAGCACCCTGGAGGCGTTCGCGCAGCAGACCGCTACAGCGCTGGATGCCACAGCCCTCCAGTTTGCATCCACTGTGGGGCAGGAAGCCGACCGGCTCGCCGAGGTGGGCGGCCAGTTCGCCGCGGGGGCGCAGGGATTGACTGCACTGGGCGATGCTCTGGGCAGCGCCGTAGCGCAGTTCGACGCAGTAGCCCAGGGCTTGTCCGCTACGCTGCAGCAACTGGCGCAGGGTATGGAGGAGGCGGCGGGTCGCAGCGACGAACAGCTCGCCTACTATGTGGCTCAGGCGCGTGAGGTGATTGATCACAGTGCGTTGGCACAGCAGAAGTTGCTGGACCAGCTGCGAGAGATCAGCCGCAGTGTGTAGCGCAGCAGGCCTGGACAATGTCTGAATACGAGTACGAAGGCGATGGTCAGGACACCCCGGTATGGGCGGTGTTTGGCGACCTCATGGCGGCACTGGTGGGCATTTTCGTGCTGCTGTTGGTGTGGACACTGGGCTTGCAGGTTGAGCTGACGCGCTCCCTGCAGGATGAAGTGGCCCTGCGGGAGGCCGAGCAGCAGCGCCGCATGGAGCTGGAACAGGCGCTGGCAGACCCGCTGACCAGTAATCGCATTACCCTGCGCGATGGCCGCATCGGCATCAGTGGCCAACTGTTGTTCGGCCTCAATTCCGCAGCGTTGCAGCCGGAGGGTCAGGCGCTGATCGCCAGCCTCGCTGCACCGCTGGCACACTACCTGAGCCAGACCGACCATCTGCTGATGGTCAGTGGTTTTACCGATGACCTGCCCATTCACACGGATAACCGGGTGTTCACCGACAACTGGGAGCTTTCGGCGCAGCGCGCACTGACCGTGACCCGGGCGTTGGTGGACGCCGGGCTGTCGCGTGAACTGGTGTTTGCCTCGGCGTTTGCCGAGCAGCAGCCCATTGCGCCCAACTCGGACGCCGACAACCGGGCGCGCAACCGGCGGGTGGAGATTGCCCCGGTGCCGCGCACGCCGCGCACGGAGCAGGAGCCCGCTGGATGAGCAGCGAAAAGTCCACGAGTGGATTGCGAGCACGGCCCGGGAGAGAAGCCCTGCGCGCGCTGCCCGGGTTGCTTGAACACGGTGTGCAGGCGCTGTCGCCACCCTCGCCGCGACTGGCGCTGGAAGCCAGGCTGCAGGGGCAGGAGTTCGCTGCGTTCGGTGGTGCAGATGGCGTTGCTGCCGCTGAGCCGCAAGCAGACGGTTTGGTGGCGGCGCGCCGTTACCGGGAACAGCATGCCTCGCAGGTGATAGACCAGTTGTTGCTGGAATTCCGCGCCGCGTTGCCGGAAGCGCCGGGGCCATTGAACCCGGAAACGCTGGTGATTCGGGCATTAGCGCGATTGCAGGCCGTATCACCGGAATATGTGGAACGCCTGATGCGTCATGCGGAAATGTTGTGCAGTCTGCAGGGGGCGACCAGGCCGGCCGCCCCCGCCCGTGCCGCCCGACGACGCAAGTCGGTTAAAGCATAGCGAACAGCATCATGGCCAGGCCGGCAACACTGACACCCCAGATGGCGCTGCGCAGGTAAGTGATGCCGACCAGATAGACCGGCAGGTACACCACCCGGGACCAGAAGAATACCTGTGCACCGAGCAGGGCCTCTGCGCCATGGCCGCTCACGTGCGCAACCAGCACCAGCGGTACGAAGAGCAGGAATCCTTCCTTGGTATTGTTTGCCGCGCGTTCCGCGCGCCCGCCGAGTGCAGTCGCTGTCGGTAGCTGGTCGCGATTGCTGAGGCCTGCCTTGAGGCCCTCGGCGGTCCACTCGCGGTTGCGCAGAATGGCCCCCAGCAGAATAGCGACAAACGTCAGTACCGTCATGTAGAGGGCCAGCTGCAGCAATGTCGTCATGGTGTTGCTCCTGTCTATTATGGTTGTTAGCGATGGATCATGCCCTGAGCAGGGGTTGCCGTCCAGCCTGTCAGACGCGGTTATTGAGGCTCTATGGGTTGCTCCTGATTCCCACAGCCGCTTTCAGCAAGTATGCTCACGCGATGAAACTGGTGATGAAACAAAGTGCGCTCCGCAGGGTGTGGCTGTTGGCGGGCTGGCTGGCGCTATGGGGTCAACCGACACTGGCCGGCGTGGACATCCGGGTGGCTGTCGCCGCGAATTTCACGGCCACATTGGAAGCGCTCGCCGCTCCGTATGAGCAGGCTTCCGGCAACCGGCTTGTCATCAGCCCCGGTGCCACCGGCGCCTTGTATAGCCAGATCGCCAACGCGGCGCCGTTTGATGTGTTTCTGGCGGCCGATGAGCTGCGTCCGCGCAAACTGGTTGAACACGGTATGGCCGTGGCGGGTACTGCGTTTGTCTACGCGCAGGGCATACCCGTGCTGTGGAGCCCGGACGCCGCGCTGATCGACGCCGAGGCCAGCGTGCTGCGTCAGGGGCAGTTTCGCTATCTGGCGCTCGCCGAGCCGCGCACCGCTCCGTATGGCGCCGCGGCGCGCAGTGTGCTGGAGGCACTGGGCCTGTGGGATGCGCTGGAGCGGCGTCGACAGCTGGTGCGCGGCAGCTCCGTTGCCCAAACCCACAGCCAGGTTGCCAGCGGTGCCATTGAGCTGGGCTTCGTGGCGCTGGCGCAGGTACAAACAGCGCAGGGAATACCGGGGTCACACTGGATTCCGCCTGCGGAGCTGTATGCCCCTCTGACGCAGGGCGCAGTGCTGCTCAGCGGTGCCCGCGCCAGAGCAGCCGCGCGGCATTTTCTGCGCTGGCTGCAGGACGATGCCGAGGCGGCTGCGATCATTGAAGCCGCGGGCTACCGTCGTGGCTGAGCGGGAGCCCCTGTGATGTTGTCAGCGGAAGACCTCACAGCCCTGTGGGTTACCCTGCAACTGGCGGCGGTCAGTACCGTATTGTTGCTGCTGTTGGCGACGCCACTGGCCTGGTGGCTCTCGCAGACCGCCGTACGCGGGCGCGTATTGGTCGAGGCACTGGTCACCCTGCCATTGGTGTTGCCGCCGACGGTGCTCGGGTTTTACCTGCTGCTCCTGCTGGGCCCGGAGGGTGCCGTGGGCGGCACGCTGGAGCGTATCGGCGTAGGACACCTCGCGTTCAGTTTCAGCGGCCTGGTCGTGGGCTCGATGGTGTACTCCCTGCCGTTCGTGGTACAGCCATTGCAGAACGCCTTTGCGGCCACAGGCGCGCGCCTGTTCGACGTGGCGGCTACCCTGCGTGCATCGCCGCTGGACCGTTTTTTAACGATTGCCCTGCCCCTGGCGCGGCGCGGTTATCTCACTGCCGCCGTGCTGGCGTTTGCCCATACGCTGGGGGAATTTGGCGTCATCATCATGCTGGGCGGCAACATTCCCGGCGAGACGCGCGTGGCGTCGATCGCCATTTACAATCATGTGGAATCGCTGGACTACGGCGCGGCGCACGCGCTGGCCCTCACCCTGGTTGTGTTGTCCCTGTCGTTGTTGACGCTGGTTTACGCGGTCAACCGGCGGGCGCGGGTCGTGGGGGTGCCCGGGTGACTATCGAGGCACGCTTTGCCCTGCAACAGGGGGGATTTCGGCTCGATGTGGACCTGACCCTGCCGGGTGAGGGTGTCACGGTTATCTACGGCTCTTCCGGCGCGGGCAAGAGTACGCTGCTGCGCTGCGTGGCGGGACTGGAGCGAGCGGCGCAGGGGGCGCTCTCGGTCAACGGGGCCGAATGGCAGCGCGAGGGGCTGTTTCTGCCGGTGCACCGTCGTCCACTGGGTGTGGTTTTTCAGGAAGCCAGCCTGTTTCCGCACCTGAGCGGAGCTGGCAACCTGCGTTATGGTTTACAGCGGACACCCGCACACGAGCGTCGTATCGCCTGGGACGAGGTGGTGCAGCTGCTGGATATAGCGCCGTTGCTGGCGCGTTACCCACAGACCTTTTCCGGCGGCGAAAGACAGCGCATTGCCCTGGCGCGCGCACTGCTGGCCAGCCCGCAACTGCTGCTGCTGGATGAGCCGCTGGCCGCGCTGGATGAGGCGCGCAAGGCAGAGATACTGCCCTTTCTTGAACAGCTGCGCGCGCGTTTCGCTGTGCCCATGCTCTACGTGACCCACAGCCTGCGCGAGGTCGCGCGGTTGGCCGACTATCTGGTGTTGCTTGAGGCGGGCAGGGTGGTTGCGCAAGGCCCCCTGCAAAGCGTGCTGAGCCGTCTGGACCTGCCGTTGGCCGCGGCAGAGGATGCCGGTGTCGTCATTGAGGCCGAGGTGGCCGAGCACGACACGCAATGGCATTTGTCGCGTTTGGTATTTTCCGGCGGCAGCCTCTGGGTAGCGCGCTGTGCCGAGCCCGTAGGGTCACGCTTGCGCTGCCGCGTACTGGCGCGAGACGTCAGCCTTGCGCACGAGCGCAACGAGCAGAGCACTATCGTCAATTTGTTGCAGGCGGACGTTGTCGAACTGGCTCCTACTGATTCACCGGCGCATGTGCTGGTGAGACTCGACGCTAACGGCACATCGCTGTTGGCACGTATCACACGCCACTCACAGGCGCGCATCGGTGTGGAGCCGGGCGCTCGCTTCTGGTTGCAGATCAAATCGGTGGCGCTACTGCGCTAGTTAACGCGAGAAGGCTTCTTCGATATCGCCGGTGAAGACCGCTTCCAGGCGCAGGACAATCTCCGCGCTGCCGCGGCGCTCATCTTCCAGCACATCGCGGCGCCAGAAGTAGCCGGGCTGTACCTCGAGAAACAGCCACTTGCGGTTGAGGTTTTGCCGGTAGCGCATGCCCATGCCGTAAGCCTGGGTAAGGTGGCGCGGCTGGGTCCTGCCGTTGAGCGTGCCGTAAACGCCAATAACGCGGTTGTTGCTCAGGCGCTGATTTACCGTCACCCCGGTGTTCCAGCCGAAGCCGTCGCGCTTTTCGTCCCAGCGCGCCCGGTTATACCACTGCAGCAGGCGGTCGGCGCTCACCGCAACGTCGATGTCAAAACGGGTGTCCGTGCCAAAGCGGTCGTCCGTGCGATACAACAGCTCCTGGCGAAAACGTGCCGAAACCTGCTCGGAAAGCGGTGTCTGGTAGCGGTAGCGTGCCGCCAGCTCGGGGTTGATACCGGAGCTGAATCCCAGGCGGAAGTCTATGCGGTCGTGTGTGCCCTCGCGGCCCACGACCTGCAGGGCAACATCATCGGATTGATTCTGCTGATCGCGCAATAATTCATCGCCGAGGCTGCCGCTATCCTCGTCCGAGAACAGCAGGCTGACACGCTCGTCGAGGTTGGGCAGATTGACCTTGCCGCGCAAGCTCAGGCCAGTGTCCCAGCCGTACTGCTCGCTCCACTCCAGTGAAGGCCGCAGGCGCAGCGTGGAATAGGCTGCTTCCGCATCAACCCGCCTTACGCCGAAGAAGCTGTCCATCCAGGTTGCGAGGTCATCTGCGCGGGTGGACACGTAACGGTGCCCCTGGTCGAGCCAGGGTGTCTCGTCTTCGTCTTCGACTTCGTCCTCTTCAGCGCTGACGCCGGCACAGGGCAGCCACAGCCAGAATGCTATCAGGATCAGAGCTTTGCAGGTTTGCTTAGGCATCGATGTGTCCCGCAGGGAGGCCTTGCCAATGCCGCGACTCTATCAGTTGCCAAGGGGGGCCGCCTGAATTATTTGCGTGAATCTGGCCAGATATCTGCCGCCACGAAACAGCGGCTGCGTTCGTTGCCGTGAGTGTCCAGCGCTGCGACCAATTGCGGTTTGCCCCCCTCTCGAAAATGCGCCTCCAACGTGGCGGCGAGCGTTGCACCCGCCTGCCCATGACGCGAGGCGCGCAGGGGCGCCAGCCAGTGGAGGCGCGGAATGATCTGCCAGTCGCCCGCGCACTCAGCGCGCCATTCTTCAAGCGGCAGCCAGCGGCCCAGGGGCAGTGCCATGTTGTAGCCTCGGGGGGGCGGCAGTACAGCCGCCGAAGGTGAGAAAAGACAGCCCGCTACCCTCGCTTCCCGCAGCGGTTTTTCCGCATGCAGGGCTGCGAGAACAGGCTGTGCTGCCGGCTGCTGGCTGAGCTGTGTCTGGTGTTGTAGTAGTCGTTGCAGTTTGCGATCCAGGCGGTCGACCGTGTTGGGGCCGATCCAGTCGCAGCCGTTGCTGTAGCCAGCGCTTGGCGTGGCAGTTGCCAGGCCCAGGTAGAATTTTACCGCAAGTTCCAGATGTACCACCCGTTGCCGCTGTTGGCACCAGTACAGGCAATCGAATTCCCCCAGTGTCCGGCCACCCGCGCGCACCGGCAGGTTGCTGGCGATCAGCTCGGTATCACGGTCGCTGTGGAGAAAGAACTGCCACAGGCGCTCGAAATAGACTCCCAGCCGCGTCGCCGGGCGCTGCTGCAACCAATCCCGCAGTGGCCCCGGGTCCCGATCCAGCGCCTGTAGCCAGGCACTGCGGGCCCCGGTGAGTGGGAACGCTGCCGTGCCGAGATCTGCCTGCTGTAAATGCAGTAGGGCAGGGGTGAAACAGGCCCAGGCGAGGTCCCGTACTGTGCGTTCTTGTAACGCCAGCGCGGCCAATGCGGCCTCTCCTTCCTGTTCGTCCATCAATCCTCTCGGCTCGTGGCTGTGGGGGTGCGGTGGCCCCGGCGGCGGGGGTCCTCGCGGGTCTGCAGAGTTTAACCGGATCGCGCTTTATCCGGGCGAGAGCGGCACAGCGGGTAGCGAACGGGTAGTATCAGCGCGGTGAAATTGTGGCCCGTTGGGGTCGCCATGCTATCGAGAGTGTAAAGGAGAAGCGTTTGTGACGGCGAATTATTCTGCAGCAACACCCTGCCGGCTCGACCAGGTGCCGGCCTGGGACATTGAAACCGATGTGGTGGTCGTGGGCTTTGGCATTGCCGGCGCCTGCGTGGCGATTGAAGCAGCCAGCGCCGGCGCATC
This sequence comes from Haliea salexigens DSM 19537, assembly GCF_000423125.1. Taxonomy (GTDB): domain Bacteria; phylum Pseudomonadota; class Gammaproteobacteria; order Pseudomonadales; family Halieaceae; genus Haliea; species Haliea salexigens. The sequence goes on along the minus strand of NZ_AUHJ01000001.1, from coordinate 85,575 downwards.
CGTAACCGTACTCGAGGTCGCCGGCACACACGGCGGCAGTGCGGCGCTCTCGGGTGGTGAGTTTTATCTTGGCGGTGGCACACCCGTGCAGCGCGCAGCGGGTTTTGAGGACAGCACTGAAGCGCTGTTCAAGTACCTGTTGCAAAGCGGTGGTCCCGGTGTGGATGAGGCTAAAGTACGCTTGTACGCCGATGGAGCGGTAGCGCACTACGAATGGCTGGCAGAGCAGGGCATCCCGTTCAAGGGTACTTACTTGCCCGGGAAATGGCTGGAGCCGGTCACCGATGACACACTGATCTGGTCTGGCAGCGAGCGGGCCTGGCCGTTTTCCGAGGTGTCGGACCCGGCACCGCGCGCCCACGCAGCACAAATGGAAGGCATGGGTGCCGGGCGTCTGGTCATGGATAAACTGGCCGAACGTGCGCTGGCCTGCGGGGCGCAGGCACACTTCAACGCACGTACCCTGTGCCTGGTGGCTGACGCTACCGATACGGTACATGGGGTGGTGGCGCGCATTGACGGCAAAATCAGCTTTGTGCGTGCGCGCAAGGGCGTGGTGCTGTGCGCTGGCGGTTTTATCTGCAACAAGGATATGGTGCAGCGCTTTGCGCCCGGGGCACTGGCTGCGGCCGAAATGCCTACCAGCGGCGGCAACGATGACGGCTCCGGTATTCGCATGGGCATGTCCGTTGGTGGCGCGGTGAGCCACATGAACGAGTTTTTCGCCACCAAGCCGTCGTTCCCGCCGGACAATATGGTGTTCGGGATTTTTGTCAACGAGCGCGGGCAACGCTTCATCAATGAAGACGCGTACCACGGTCGCGCGACGCATTACATCCTGCGTCAGCCCAATGGCCGCGCCTGGTTGCTGATGGACAACGGCATTTTTGCGCGTCCCGATTTCAACCCGGATATCCAGATTGCCGCAGTCGGTGAAACCTGGGCTGAGGTGGAGGCAGAGCTGGGTATACCGTCCGGCGAGCTGGTGCACACGGTGGAGAGCTACAACCGCTATGCCGCCGCAGGTGAGGACCCGGTGCTGCACAAGCATGCGGACTGGATGCGGCCACTGGTTGAGCCGCCCTTCGCGGCGCTCAGTTTCACCGGTGAAGATTACCCGGCGACCGGTTTTACGCTCGGTGGTCTACTCACGGCGGCGTCTGGCGAAGTGCTCAATGGCGACGGCGTGGCGGTACCCGGGCTGTATGCCGCTGGCCGCACCAGCTGTGGCCTGCCGCGCTGGGGCGAGGCGTATTGTTCCGGTATTTCCCTGGGTGATGGCAGCTTTTTTGGCCGCCTTGCGGGTCGGCAGGTTGCTGCACAATAGGCGCGGGCGGCCGGCCGAGTGCCAGGCCGCCTTGAGGGGCGGCATTACTTGCCCTGACGTGGTGCCGTGTACCAGATAGGCGATGTCCACGCGCGCTCCTGGATAGTCTTGGGGACGTTGGGATCATTGCAGCTGGGCGGCCTGTCTGCGGGGTTGAGCTGCTTGCACTGGTAAGTGGACCAGCGACAACTTGGGTTCTCTATAACGCGGGCGTAATAGACGGCATCACGCTTGGCGTCGAAGTCGGGGTCCTGCCAGACGCTACACAATTGTGCGTGACCTTTGCCCTTGCGTTCGCATGTTTCAAGATCCACGCTGGCGCCGTTGTTGGCGTTGCCTGCCACATCGTAGATATTCTGGTGCATGCGGCCCAGATCATCCACCCAGCCTTTCACAACCTGAATGCGCTGAAGTGACGCGCCCTCATCGCTGGCATCTCGCAGGGCGTTAAGCGCGAAGACGGGCGCACTGTCTGGCCCGTGTGTGGAAGGCAGCTCACCGCCCATGGGTACGCCGTGCTCGTAGCCCTGCGCGGCGAAGTCCCCACCTTTGCACATGTCCTGCGGGAACTCCCAACCGCCAAAAAACCGCGGCACAATACGCGGTCCACTGGTACCAAAAGTTTCCCGGCGTTTCATCGCGGTAAACAGGGACTCGCGACTGTTTTCTTCAGCCCATATACCTGCAAGCCCCCCCGGATTACTTCGCACCGGGGAATTGGTGGCAACGTTTCCCACCTTGATTTCACCTTGAAGGCGGTCCGCCGGTAAGGTGTCCTGGCCCGAGGACCCCTCAAAGCCGGCTTCAGCTACGGCTCCACCCGTGGCGTTGTGGTTGTCACTCGCGGCAATGATACCAAGCCTGAGCGGGTTTACGCCGATGCGTTGCTGTTCTTTCAGGCCCTCTATGAGGCCATAACGGACAAAGCTGAGGCGTGAGATGCAACTGCTGAGTTGCATGCCTCCCACACCCGTACTCAATTCGCAGTCCACTGCGGGTTCAGCCGGTTCACGCAGTTTTTCAAAATCACACAGCTCGTCAGCGCTTCCGAGTACCTGGTACAGTCCGTTGCGGCACTCAGAGTCACCTTTCACTTGCATGATCTCCACCAGCGGTTCGAGGCGCTGGCGCAATTCGGCCATGCGGATCTCATCGGCGGGGGTATTGGCACCGGGATATTCGGAATAAAACATGCGCCCTGCACTCCAGTTGGAGTTGTGCGGAATCGCCAGCACATCACACTCCGTGTCGCTGTCGAGGCAGTTCTTTTCCAGATTGCGCCACAGGGCCTGTGGCGTTCCCGCTTCCTGCGCACTAACGGGCAAGGATGGAACCGTCGCGTTGCGGAATATGACATTGCGATGCATGTTGTTGGAGTCGATGGCCAGTGAATACTCATAGCCCACGAAAGTGGTGAAAGCGCAATCCTCGCTGGCGTCATTCCACGTTTCGGCCGCGCGCTGTATTTCCAGCCAGGGGCCGGACATTGCCTCTATACACGCCGTACCGTCTTCACCACATACATCCGGATTACGCGGTGCCGCGTCACCTTTGAGGACCAGCGCGAACATCCTGGCGAGATGGGCCATCTCTTCAGGCCAGCCGCCCAACTCTTCACCGCGAAACATTTTGCATGTGGCGCTGTTGAAACTGGAGCTGTCGGGCGTTGAGCAACGTACAACCTCGCCCAGGTATTCAGCGTGGTCGGTGACTACCGCAAAGTCCAATGGGCGCGCGAGCTGCTGCTCACGGCTGCCATTGCTTTGGTTGAACGGGGGAGGGAGAGTGATGGGCGCGCCTCGCGCGAAAGCATAGGCATCATCGGGGCGGTTGGTCACGCCGAATGCGTTGGCATCACCAGAAAGTGTGGTATGGATGTGGGTCGCGCCGAAATGCACGTTGCGGTGCGGATTGTTCTCGCGACAGGGCTGCTGCACGGCGACTTCGAAAGGCGGTGCAGCGGCGCTGCCAAAATAATCGTTAATGGTGTCTGCGGCGGCCGCATGCGACAACAGTGCCACAAGGGCCGCCGTGTATCTCCAGCGCTGGTTCATTGTTATTCTCCTCGAGTTGCTGGTGGAGCTGGATGGCGCCAGGTGCGTTTAGCCCCTGTTAAGTTTGCCCATGAAGGCTAGCGCAGCCTGAACGCCACAATGGCATCACCCATGGTGGAACCCAGCATGCGGTTGCCACCGGCTGCGATCACCACGTACTGCGCGCCATCTTTCCCGGTGTAGCTCATCGGCGTGGCGTGACCACCTGCGGGCAGGCGGGCTTTCCACAACTCTTCCCCGGTCTCGGTCGCAAATGCCCGCAGGTAACTGTCGGTGGCTGCGGCGATGAAGGTGAGGCCGCTGGCGGTCACCATGGAACCGCCGCTGTTCGGAACCCCCAGGTTGAGCCACAGCGGAAAGGGTGCGAGATCACGGGTGCTGCCCAGCGGAACCTCCCAGGCCTTCTTGCCGGTTGTCATGTCGATGGCGGTGAGCACACCCCACGGGGGCCGGTTGCAGGGTGCGCCCAGCGGCGACAGCATGGGGCGGCGCTTGACCGCGTAGGGGGTGTCCAGCTGCAGTTCAACGGGTTCGCTGAACCCTGGTGCCTCCACCACGGCGCGCGGAATCAGTTCGATGACGGCCGGTATTCGCGAGGTGTTCGCCAGCAGCAGCTTGCGCACCGGGTCCCAACTGACACTGCCCCAGTTACTGCCGCCCATAAAGCCCGGGTAGACCAGTGTCGGCTGGGTACTGATCGGGGTAAAAAGCCCGTCATAATTAAGACTGCGAAACTGCTTGATGCAGGCCTGTCGGTCAAACCACAGGAAGCCGAACATGTCCTCCTCAGTCAGCTCCGTAGGGTGCAGCGGCTCCGGCAACACCGGCCAGGGTTGCGTGGGAGACAGCGCATCGGGCGCCGGCCCGCCACCCGGTGCGGGCCGCTCTTCAATCGGTAATAGTGGTTCGCCGGTTTCCCGGTTGAGTACAAACAGGAAACCCATTTTGGTGGCCTGTACCAGCGCGGGTACCGGGCCGTCTGGCCCCGGGTAGTCGATCAACAGCGGTTGGGAGGGCACATCGTAGTCCCAGATGTCCCGGTGCACCGTCTGGTACGACCAGCGGCGCTCCCCGGTGAGTGCGTCCAGCGCGACCACGGAGCTGCCGAAAGTATCCTTGCCGTTGCGTTCGCCGCCGTAGTAGTCCCCCGCCGGATTGCCGGTGGGAATGAAGACCAGGCCCCGTGCACTGTCAGCGGAAAACGGCGCCCAGGCATTGGGGGTACCGGGCGTGTAACTGCCTGCCACGCGTTGCTCCGGAGGCAGTGCCTCCCAGTCCCACACCTGCTCACCGGTTCGCACGTCGAAGGCGCGTATGACGCCACTGGGCACTCCGCCGCGGCGTAAATCGGCGACATGGGCACCGACGACCACACGGTCGCCAACGACCGTCGGCGCTGAGGTCAGGGCATATTCGGCGGGACGCACATCACCGAGATCGGCGATCAGGTCGATTTCACCAGAGTCGCCGAAGTCTTTGCAGGGCTTGCCGTTGTCGGCATCAAGGGCAAGCAGGCGGCCGTCCAGGGTGCCGGCCAGGATGCGTGCGGTACACGCACCGCTTGTGCCTGCGTCACTGCTGTCATGAAAGGCCACGCCGCGACAGGCCACGCTGTAGAGGCCCGTCAGTGCGGGGTCGGCATCGTGGTGCCAGCGCTCCTCGCCGGTGAGTGGGTCGAGTGCAATCACCCTGTTGCGCGGCGAGCACAGGTACAGTGTGTCGTGGGCCAATATTGGCGTGGTTTGCAATGCGGGGCTGTTGAAGGGGTCGGGGAAGCTCTCGGGTGCCAGATCGCCCGTGTGATAGGTCCAGGCGGGCTCCAGCGCGGCTACGTTCGCCGGTGTGATTTGGGTGTGGCTGACAAACCGCGCACCGCCCTCATCTCCGCCGTAGTGGCCCCAGTGTGCGTGCTTCTCTGCCAGATTCTGTGGCAGGGGCTGGTGCTGTGTCGGCTCTGAATCGCTGGCGTTACAGGCCGTCAATAAAAAGCCTGCTGTTGCCAGGATAAGGGCCGATATAGGGAAGCGGAAGAACATGGTATGCAGACTCTCCTTGTACAGGCCGGTGAATTCCAGGCCCGTGCCGTGACCGTAAACAGGCTAAATCTCTGCACCAGCACAGGGTTCCGCAGATCGCGTGATGCACCTGCTTTAACCCTCGGGGGCATTGAAGTAGTCTGTCGAACACAAAAAAGATAAGCAATTGCCGGAGGATAGTCCTTTGTACGACTTACTCATTTGTGATGGAAAGATTGTTGACGGCAGCGGTCAGCCGGCCTTTGTCGGCAATATCGCGGTACTCGACGGGCGCATTGTCGCGGTGGGCGATGTGCAGGGTGAGGCACGCAAGGTGATAGACGCCCGGGGGTTGGTGGTGGCCCCGGGGTGGGTGGACACACACTCGCATATGGATGGCCAAGCCACCTGGGACCCCTACTGCAGCCCGGCCTCCAATCACGGTATTACCACCCTGGTGATGGGTAACTGCGGTGTCGGCTTTGCGCCCTGCAAGCCGGATGACGCGGAACGTCAGCGCATGATCGAGGTCATGGAGGACGTGGAGGATATCCCGGGAGCAGCACTCGCCGAGGGGATTACCTGGGAATGGGAGACCTTCCCGGAATACCTTGATGCCCTGGATCGCATGCCGCGCGCCATCGATATCGGCGCACAGGTACCGCATTGTGCCGTGCGCACCTACGTCATGGGCGAACGCGGTGTGCGTAATGAACCGGCCACGGCAGACGATGTGGCGCGTATGGCAAGTATCGTGCGCGAGGGGCTGGCGGCGGGCGCTGTGGGGTTTACCACCTCACGAACTCAGTTGCACACCACCCGCAACGGCGAGGTCATGCCCGGCACCTACGCGGATGCCGATGAGCTTCTGGGTATAGGCCGGGTGATCGGTGAAACCGGACAGGGGATCTACGGCCTGGTGTCCGACTTCAGCAACTGGGAAGAGGAAATGGCGTGGATGAAGCGTCTTTCCATCGAAAACGATTGCCAGGTGAACTTTGTGCTTTTTTACCGCTCCGAGGCCGACTGGCCCCGTGTGCAGCAACAGCTGCAATACGTGAAGGACGCCCGTGCTGAGGGAGCGCGTTTGATTCCCCATGTGGGGGCGCGACCGGTGAATATCCTGATGGGCTGGGAAGGCACCGTGAACCCCTTCATGTTCCACCAGAACTACGCACCGCTGGCAGGGCTGGCGCCAGAGGAACGCCTTGCGCGCCTGCGCGATCCCGCTGTGCGCAGGGCTATCGTCGACGAAACGCCGCCGCATATGGGCCACGACATCATGGACAAGATTGTCGACGGCTTCGACAACATTTATGTGCTGGCAGAAAACCCCGATTATGAGCCCGCCGGGGAGGACAGCATTCAACACCTGGCCGAGCGCGCCGGCGTAACACCCGCGGAGTATGCCTACGATGCGCTGCTCGAGAATGACGGCAAGCGCATGCTCTACTGTCCCCTGTTTGGCTATGATATGCGCAGCCTTGACCGTCAGCTGGAAATGCTGGCCGATGAAAGCTCAGTCATCAGCCTCGCTGATACAGGCGCCCACTGCGGTGTACTCTCCGATGCGAGTATTCCCACCTGGCTGCTCAGTTATCTGGTGCGTGACCGCCAGCGTGGAGCGCGCTTCAGCCTGGAGCAGGCCGTGCGTATGCACACGCTGGAAACTGCCCGCTGTATGGGCCTCACTGACCGCGGCACGCTTGAAGCGGGTATGAAAGCCGACATCAACATTATCGACCTCGATCAGCTGGCGATCGCATCGCCGCAGGTGATTTACGACTTGCCCGCGGGCGGACGTCGGGTATATCAAGGGGCCACAGGGTACCGCTACACCCTGGTGTCCGGCGAGGTCATCATGCAGGATGGTGCGCCGACAGGGGCACTGCCAGGACGCCTCGTGCGCGCGTGCAAGCAGGGCGATAGCCACTTACCGAACACCCCCCAACCCCACAGCAAAGAGGAAGCTGCCTGATGATCAGAGTCAAAGTAGAACGTGAATTGAATGCGCCTGTCGACAAGGTGTGGGCGCTGCTGGAGGATTTCGGCAACCTGAACTGGTACCCCGGATGGACTGATCTGGAGACTATCGGTGAAGGACCGGGCATGACACGTCGCATTCATATGGAAGGCATGGAGCCCATTGACGAAATACTGGAAGCCATGGACGCCGCCAGTCGCTCGTTCAGTTACACGATTCCGAAAATGCCGATGCCGGTGAGCGAATACCGCGCCGAGGTGTCGCTGGAACCTCTGGACAACGGCGTCCGTACCCTGGCGCGCTGGAATTGCTCCGCCAAGCCCGAGGGCATTTCTGAAACGGAAGGTCAGGCGATGCTCGAAGGCATTTATGCCGATATGCTCGCCAAACTGGAGGTTGCCGCCAACGCCTGACCGCCTTGCTCGCGGCAGCCCCCTAGTCCAGCGCGGCCCAGCGCCGCTCCGGGTACAGGGCGGCCGCGGGCTGATACAGCCACTCCTCCCGATAGGCCTTGCGCGCCAGAAGCTGGATAAGAGGCTCGTCGGCAACGCGTTCCTCGGCGATGGCCTCCACAAGCTGTCCAATAGCCTGCTCGTAGGGCCGGGTTTGTGTCTTCAGCAGGCGTCCGATGTCCTCACAGCAGGCGGCACGCACTGCCTCACCGTAGCGCTGTTCACGCTCCGCACAGGCCACAAGCACACGTGCGTCATTGAGCCGCGAACGGGCGAAGGGACTGCCCAGCTCGGGCAGCACGTCGCGCTGCAGGGTGGCGGATGCAGCCGCCAGCAGCACTGAACGATCTTCCGATGTGTCCGGCATGGGCGGCGCCTCCACGGCAACGTTCATGGCATCGCCCAGCGCCTCGCAGGTAGAGCGATCCCCCACGTAGCGGTAGCTCAGGTACCAGGCCATGGACTCGCGCAGACCCGGTTGGCTACAGGCGGCGTGAATCGGGATCATGCCGCGCACATTCTGCTGGATTCGGTAGTACTGTGCCGCGGCCCGGGTGTAGGGGATTCCCGAGAGCTGCTCATAGCGTTCGAACAACCCACTCAGGCCGCCGCTGGGATTCCAGAATTCGCGTACGCAAATGTTACCCAGGTCCTCCATGGGGTCACCCCAGTGCCCCCATTCCCAATCGACTACGGCGCTCACCCGGTCACCCTCAAACAGAAAATTGACCGGTCCGGTATCCCCCTGCACCAGTGAAACCCGGGCAATCTGGCGGGGCGCAAATCGGCGTAGCCAGCCTGCACCATAGCCGAGCAGTGGGTCCTGGTAGTGCTTGAGAAAAGCCGCGAAAGCGTGCAGCTGGGCATCGAGGTCGCCCAGAGCAGCTTCCGCGGGTGTGCTGGGGCGTGCACCGAGCATCTCATCCAGCTCCAGACTGTCCAGGTCGAGGCAGTGGAGGCGGGCGATGGCGCCAATAAAGTCCTCCATGATGCGCCGTTGGCGCTGTGGGTCGTCGACACCCGGGAGGTCGGCGCTGCCGGGCACACGGCTGAACAGTGCGGCGTGGTGTGTATCGCTCCAGCCCAGCAGCGCGGGCACGGGCACATCGGTAGCCGTCAGCGTGCGACAGATGGCCGCTTCGCGTTGCAAGGAAACATTGCGGGCGGCGGCAGGCTCGCGGTCGAGGCGCAGAAAACCTTCGAGTACGCTGCCGTCGCCGCGGGTGATATCGACGACCCAGGCCTCGCGTCGCGCAACGTGGCGCTCAAGGCGTGATATGTGTCCCGGGCCCAGGCTGGCGACCCAGGGCAGCAGGCCTTCCGGCAAGTCGTGAGTGGGCTCGGTCATGGTGTGTCGCTCGCCTCGGGTTGGTACCAGATGGGCGACGTGTAGGCGCGTTCCTGGTGGGTGAGGGCGGTGCCCGCCGGAAGGTCAGCTTGCAGGCGTACCCGGTCGTGCAAAGGCCAGCGAGGCGTAGGTATTTCCAGAACACGCAGGTAGTAGACGGCGGCCTGTCCGGGGTCGAAGTCCGGGTCGGTCCATACGGCGCTCAATTCAGCGCTGCCAATGTTGTTTGCATAGTGCCCGGTGTCGGTGTCCACGGTGTTGCCGACAGGTGGCAGCTTGCCCTCGGCGTTCGGTTCGCGGTCACCGGACCACGCCACGTCGTAGACCGTTTCATGTGTTTCGCCCCAGCTGTCCACCCAGCCCTTGACGACCTGTAGCCGGTCCAGGTGGGCGCCCTCTGGCTCTTTGAGCGCCTGCGCCATGAAGACGGGCGCTGGCTGTGCACTCTGGCGCGTCGGCAAAACGGCCCCCATCGGCACACCTTTCCTGTAGCCCCGCAGCGCGGAATCGGTTGCCGTCAGATCCTGCTCGCTGAAATCCCAGCCACCAAAGAAGCGCACACGCATACGCGGCCCCGTGGTGGCATACACTTCGCGCCGGCGCATCGCATCAAACAGCGCCTCGCGGGTGTTCTCGGTTGCCCACACTGCGGCATAGCCGGCGGCGAGCAACCCCGCGCTGCTCATTTCGGCCTCGGGTATTCCCCACAGGCGGCTGGCGCGCTCGGCTGAAGGCTCGTGGCTGGACATTTTGCCCCAGAAGTTGTCCTCCTCCACGGCGGCCAGGGCGGTGTGCGAATCGGTGCTGCCAATCATGCCGAACTGGAAGGGATTGACGCCGATCTGCTGCTCTATACGCAAACCGGTCTGCAGCGCCGGGCGCACATACTGGAAGCGCTGCATCCAGTCTTCCTGCGCAGTGCTCATCTCAATGTTGTACTGGTCCCACGTACCGTAATCTGCGAACTCGTCGGTGGGGGACAGCAGCGGATGTGCCTCGCCGTCGCCTTTCATCTGCGTTACCTCCACCAGCGGCTCCCAGCGCAGGCGCTCACGGGCGTAGGCAACCGTGATCGCATCGCCATTGGCACGTTTGTCGGCAAACATGAGTCCGCCACTCAGGTTGCCGTTGTGGGGAATGGCCAGCGCTTGCCCATCCGTGTTTTGCTCGTAGTCGGCGAGGAAGCTCCAGAGAGCCTCCGGGTCCTCGCTGTCGAAAGCGGAGAACGGTGTGACCTGGTTGGCACGCGTGGCGTCATCGCGCAGTACGACAACTCGGTGCAGGTTGTTGCCATTGGGCATGGCCGACCATTCAAAGCCGATGAGGGCACTGAAGACACCGGGCTCGTTGGCTTCATCGGCCATGCGCGTATTGGCTTCCCAGGGTGACGGCAGGGTGGCGGGTAACGTTACCAGGGGCGTTCCCGAGGCGTAGGAGGCGCCGATGTCCAGCATCATGCGACCGAAGGCTACCGGGTCGCCGCTGGCGAGAATGTCGCGCCAGCGACGCGCGGTGTCGTTTTGCATGAGCGTGGGGTCACCGGCGCGAAGCGGCGGCATGACACCCAGGTACTCTGCGTGGTCGGCAACCACCAGGAAGTCCAGCGGCTGGTTCATCCGAGCGCGCAGGCCTGTACTGCTGGTGACGGTTTCGCCACGGGCGAAACGGTAGGCATCGGCGGCGGTCAGGTTGTGCACGCCGAACAGGTTGGCGTCGAGCGAGGTCGCGGTGTGCAGGTGGGTGTCACCCCAGTACACTTGCTGTGGGTAATCGTGGTCCGCCCAGGGCGAATACGCGTCGGCGCGGGCCAGGGTGGTGCCAGCGAGCAATAGCGCACAACTGAACAAGGCCTTGGTGAGCGGAACATTTTGCATCATGGGAGTTTCCGTATTGGGTGTGTTGATGTGGCTAGGCTACGCTGTATGCCTCTGCGGCGCGCCGGCGTCTGGCGAGATCCTCAGGCAGTCGCCGGGCCGCGAAGAAGAACAGGCCGATGGCAACGAGACCAAACAGTGATGCGAGGACCATGGCGTAGCGCAGGCTGTCAGTGCCAAAGCGCGGCGCGAGCAGGTCGCTGGCAAGCCCCGTCAGGAAGGGGCCCAGGCCGAGGCCGATCATGTTCAGGACGAAGAACAGTATGGCCGAGGTGAGCGCGCGCATATTGGGCGGCACCAGGGCATGTGACAGGGCGATGCAGGGCCCCAGGTACATCGCTGTCAGGATATTGGTGAACACCAGGATAACCAGCAGGTGGGTGGTATTGTCAGTCAGCAGCACGTAGAGGTAGGGCCCAAAGGCGATCAGACCGCCAAGCATGGGCACCCACAGATACCAGCGAGGATCGCGAGCGCCGAAGCGATCACCGAGATACCCACCGAGATAGGTACCCAGTGCGCCACCAATCCCGGACACCAGAGCGAGCACGACACCCACCTGCGCCACACTCAGGCCGTGGCTGCGAATCAGGAACGAGGGGAAAAAGTTGCCCACGCCGTAGCTGACAAAGGCGGTGAGGGCGCAGCCCACTGCGATGAGCCAGAAGGAAGGCAACTGTCGCAGCAGTGTCAGGGTGTCGTGCAGGGAGGGCCGGGCGGCGGCATTGTCGGCGGCGGTTTCCCACCGTCCGCGCAGAGGTTCCTGCACCGCGAGACGCAACACGATGGCAAACAGCACGCCGGGAATACCGACGATCAGGAAAGCCGCGCGCCAGCCGAAGGCCTCCGCGATCATGCCACCAAACATGAAGCCCAGCAGTATGCCGACGTAAATACCCATGGAATAGAACGACAGCGCACGCCCTCGCTGTTCCGGCGGAAAATAGTCGCTGATCATCGAATGCGACGGTGGGCTGCCACCGGCCTCACCCAGTCCCACACCGATACGTGCCGCCAGCAGCTGGGCGTAGTTCTGCACAAACCCGGACAGCGCGGTCATGCCGCTCCACACGGCGAGTGATAGCGATACGATATTACGCCGGTTGCCGCGGTCAGCCCAGTAGGCAATGGGGATCCCGGCGGTGACGTAGATCAGGGCGAAGCTGAAACCGCTGAGCAGGCCGAGCTGCGTGTCGGACAGGCCCATGTCGGCCTTGATCGGCTCCTGCAGAATCACCAGAATCTGCCGGTCGATGAAATTGAAGGCATAGACCATGGTCAGCATGACCAGTACAAAACGCTTGTACGCGGGAGAGTAGTCCGGCTGGCCTGTAGTCACGGCTGTGGCATCCTTGTCTTTTTATAGTGTGCCCAATATAACGGAAGCGGTATTCAGGTCAATTTACCAGCTCCGCCATTGCGCGCAGCAGTGCTGTGTCGCCATTGATCAACAGGCTGGTGACCGGGGAGTTTTCCCAGTCGCGCAGCTTTTCCTTGATGCGGTCACGGGGACCCGAGAGCGAAATCTCGTCGGCGAAGGCGTCGGGCACCAAGGCAATTGCCTCGTCCCGCTTGCCGGCGAAAAATAGTTCTTGAATTTGCTCGGCTTCATCCGCGAAACCCATGCGCGCCATCAGTTCCTTGTGGAAGTTGCGTGCTTTGGACCCCATGCCGCCAATGTAGAAGCCCAACATGGCCTTGACCGGGTACAGCGCTTCGTCGAGATTGTCGTTGATGTTGCACAGTACCAGCGCGGGAATTTCGAAGCCGGGTCTGGCGTTGCGCAACTGGCTGGCGTAGACCTCCTGACGGTAGGGGGAGTAGTAGAGTGGCAGCCAGCCATCGGCAATCTCCGCGGTCTGTTCGACATTTTTCGGGCCTTCGGCGCCAATAAAGATGGGCAAGTCAGCCCGTAGCGGGTGGAGGATGGGCTTGAGCGGTTTACCCATGCCCCAGGCGCCTGGGCCGTGGTAGGGCAGGGAGTAGAACTCACTGTCGCTGGTAACAGGTGCCTGTCGCGCCAGTACCTGGCGAATGATATCGACATAATCCCGTGTGCGTGTCACCGGTTTGCTGTAAGGCTGGCCGTACCAGCCCTCCACCACCTGGGGGCCGGAAACGCCGAGGCCAAGAATCATGCGCCCGCCTGAAAGGTGGTCAAGGGCCATGGCGGCCATCGCGCAGGCGGTGGGTGTGCGCGCGGAAAGCTGTGCGACGGCCGTGCCGAGCCGAATGCGAGACGTCTGGCTGCCAATCCATGCCAGGGGAGTGAAACAGTCATTTCCCCAGGACTCCGCGACCCACACCGAATCAAAGTTCAGCCGCTCCGCCTCTTGTGCCAGCTCGACCATGTTTGGCTGCGGTTGCGCGCCCCAGTAGCCGAGTTGCAGTCCCAGCGTCAATTTGCCCATGTTGCGTTTCCTCACTTTGGGTGTGCATTATTGTGCGAGCTACTCTACCCCAATCGCGCCCCAAGGTGATGCGCGAAAACGGCCATGGGGCCTGTCGCAAGTGTGCAGGCGTGTTATTCTGCGCGGCCATTGGATACACTTGCGCGGCAGTTGGAACCGGGAAAGGATATGATGTCATGTCTCAGCTGACGCACCTCGATGCGTCGGGCACAGCGCGCATGGTGGACGTGGGGGCCAAGCCGGAAACGCGGCGCGAGGCGGTTGCCACGGCCAGCGTCAGCATGCAGCCCGAAACCCTGCGCCTGCTGCGCGAGGGTGCGCACGCCAAAGGCGACGTGCTTACGGTGGCACGGATTGCCGGCATTCAGGGCGCGAAGAAATGCGCAGAGCTTATTCCGCTCTGCCACCCCTTGATGCTCAATAGTATCGATCTCGATTTCACGCTCGATGACGACGCCAGCTGCGTGCACATTGCTGCCCGCTGTCGTGTGTCCGGCAAGACGGGAGTCGAGATGGAAGCCCTGACCGCCGCCTCGGTGGCAGCCCTCACAATTTACGACATGTGCAAGGCCGTGGACCGCGGCATGCTGATCCAGAACCTGGGGCTGCAGGAGAAACATGGCGGCAACTCGGGGAGCTGGGAGCGGTCGCCGGATGACGCCGCATGCTGAGGGTCCTGTTCTTTGCCAGGCTGCGTGAACAGCTCGGCTGCGAGGCGCTGGAGCTGGCCAGTGAACCCGGCATCGACAGTATTGCGGCTCTGCGCGCGGCTCTGTCCGAGCGCGGACCGGTGTGGAAAGAAGCGCTGGCAGACGCAAACCTGCTGGCCGCTGTAAACAAGTCGCTCGCCGAGCCGGGAACCCCGCTTGTGTCGGGTGATGAAGTCGCCTTTTTCCCGCCGGTTACCGGGGGTTGACGTGACACAGAGTGACTGTCGCGTGCGGGTGCAGGAGGCGGCTTTCAGCCCCGACCAGCTGCAGCGGTCGCTGCCCGCAGCGGGGGCGGTGGTGACGTTTACCGGCAACGTGCGCGATGCCGGAGCGGGAGGAGCGGTCGACTCGCTGCAATTGGAGCATTATGCCGGCATGACCGAGCACAGTCTGCAGGCGATTGCCGAGGAGGCGGCGGCGCGCTGGGCACTCGCGGCCGCGCATGTGGTGCACCGGGTTGGGCGTCTTGATGCAGGAGAGGCTATTGTCTGGGTGGGGGTATGCGCCGCGCACCGGGCCGAGGCCTTTGCAGCCTGTGAATTCATCATGGATGCACTCAAGACTCGCGCACCCTTCTGGAAAAAAGAACACGGGCCACAGGGCGCACGCTGGGTGGATGCCCGCGCCAGCGACGTTGCGCGCGCTCAGCGCTGGCAGTTACCCCGAACAGGGGATGCCGACGGGGCCCCTGGCGGGTGAACCTGTAGCGTCCGAAAACAGTATTACTACAACAATGCACAGGAGCAGGTTATGGAATTGGATGGACGGGAGCTGCGCAGCGCTCTGGGACGGTTTGCCACGGGCGTTTGCTTGATCACCGCAGTGAATGAGGAGGGGGAGGCACTGGCACTGACCGCCAACTCTTTCAGCTCGGTGTCGCTGGACCCACCCCTGGTGCTGTGGAGCCTGCAGAACAACTCGGACGTCTTCACCACCTACTCCAAGGCCCGGCACTTCGCGATCAATGTGCTGGCGGGAAATCAGCAGGAGCTTTCTTCGCGTTATGCCCGCAAGGGCGACCATGTGCTGGATGCCGAGCACTTCACGGCAGGCGAGCACGGTGGGGCACCGCTGATCAACGATGCGCTGGTGCAGTTCGAATGCAGTCTGGATGCGACACACCCCGGCGGCGATCACCTGATTATCGTGGGCCGGGTGCACGCTATGCACGCGCAAGTGGAAGGCGAACCGCTGGTGTTTTACAGCGGCGCCTATCGCGCGCTGGCATGAGGCTGGACGGGGCGTTGACCGCATGAATTACTGTACGCTCTGCGGCGCAACCGTAGCCCTGCGGATCCCCGAGGGCGACGATCGCGAGCGCTTTGTCTGTACCGCCTGCGACGTGGTGCACTACGTTAATCCGCGCGTCATTGTGGGCTGCGTTCCGGTGTACGAGGGGCGAATTCTACTGTGCAAGCGCGCGATTGAACCGCGTCTGGGCTACTGGACATTGCCCGCAGGGTTCATGGAAAACGGTGAAACCACAGTGCAGGGGGCGGCGCGTGAAACCTGGGAGGAAGCGCGTGCCCGGGTCACAGAGCTCGAGCTTTACCGCGTCTTTGATGTGCCACACATCAACCAGGTGTACATGTTTTACCGCTGCAACGTGGTCGACGGGGAGTTTGGCGTTGGGCCGGAAAGCACCGACAGTGGCTTTTACCGCCAGGAAGATATTCCCTGGGGAGAAATCGCCTTTCCAGTGGTTCAGGAAACGCTTCAGGAGTTTTTTGCCGACAGCGCATCCGGGCATTTTCCCGTGCGGGTGTCGGCCATAGAGCGGCGTCGACCGCCGGGCTGATAATCGCCATCACCGCGCTGGAAAATACTCGCATACATAAGGAGAACACCCCATGGCATTCCCCAAAGTTGGTAACCTGGCCCCGGCTTTTTCCCTGCTCGATCAGGACGGCAACAGCGTCACCCTGAAGCAGTTCCGGGACAAGAAAAACGTTGTCCTCTATTTTTACCCGAAGGCCATGACGCCGGGCTGCACGGTGCAGGCCTGCGGTATCCGTGACAGCAAGAAGGCCCTGGAGAAGGCCGATACCGTGGTGCTTGGCGTCAGCCCTGACCCGGTAGCGCGCCTCGGAAAATTCATCGAAAAACAGGACCTCAATTTCACGCTGCTGTCCGATGAGGATCACGCGGTTGCCGAGAAATATGGTGCCTGGGGGCTGAAGAAATTCATGGGCCGCGAATTCATGGGGATCCTGCGTACCAGCTTCATCATCGGCAAGGACGGACGCCTCAAGCACGTGATGGATAAAGTGAAGACTAAAAGCCACCACGATGATGTGCTCGCCCTGATCAAAGAGCTCGGGTTGTAACGTGGTTGCCTTCAGCCTCAACGGGCGCAACGTTGAACTCAAGGTGGATCCTGCAACGCCGTTGCTGTGGGTGTTACGGGATCATCTGGGCCTGACCGGCACGCGCTTCGGCTGCGGTATGGGGCTCTGCGGAGCCTGCACCGTGCATCTCGACGGCGCGGCTATTCGCAGCTGCTCGACCCCGGTGTCGCAGGCTGCCGGGCGCAGTGTGACGACGATTGAAGGCCTCGGTGGTGATCACCCGCTACAGCGGGCCTGGGTCGAACACAACGTACCCCAGTGCGGCTATTGCCAGTCCGGGCAGATCATGTCGGCCGCGGCATTGCTGGCATCCAACCCGCAGCCTGACGAAGAGCACATTCGCCAGGCCATGTCGGGCAACCTGTGCCGCTGTGGCACCTATCACAAAGTGCAGCGGGCGATCTTGAGTGTGGCGGCGGTAGAGCACTGGCAGCCCGCCGCGGAGGATGCATCATGAGCCTGACCCGACGCCAGTTCATTCGCAATGTCTCCGTGACCGGTGGTGCTCTGACGCTGGGCTTCCAGCTTACCGCGTGTTCGGGGAAACCCCTGCAACTCGGGAGTGAGGCGGACTTCCAGCCGGATGCTTTCCTGCGCATCGAGCCCGATGGCGCCATCATCCTGCAGATTCCCAAGGCGGAAATGGGGCAGGGTGTGGTGACGGGCATGGTGACTCTGGTCGCCGAGGAGCTGGAGGTACACCCGGAGCGCATTGGCTATGCCATGGCCCCCGTGCACAGCGCCTTCGCCGACCCCGAGATGCGCCTGCAGATTACCGGCGGCAGTGCCTCCATCCGCGTCTACCACGAAATCCTGCGTCAGGTGGGTGCCACAGCCAGAGAGACCCTGGTTGCCGCTGCCATGCAGCAAAGTGGACTCGACCGGGCCAGCCTTGAAGCGCGGGACGGGCGCGTGCGCAGTACCGATGGAGCGGTGGACCTCGCCTATGCGGATCTGGTGGCGATCGCCCGAGCACTACCTGTGGCCAGCGATGTAGCGCTGAAACCGGCGGATCAGTGGCAGTGGATCGGCCATTACGACCAACGCGTGGACGCACAGGCAAAGACGGACGGCAGCGCGCGCTTCGGCATGGATGCAAGCCCCGACGGCTGCCTGACCGCGGTGTTGCTGCGCTGCCCGTGGTTTGACGGTGCCGTCGAGTCCTTCAATGCGGAACAAGCGCTGGAGCACCCCGGGGTGGTCGCGGTATTTGCCACTGAACACGGGGTTGCCGTGGTCGCCGAAGGCTATTGGCCGGCCCGGCAGGCGGCGGGCAAGGTCGAGGTGACCTTTACTCCGCCCGGCGGTGGCCTGCGCGACAGTGCGGCAATTACCGAGGCGCTCACCACGGCACTGGATGGCGATGATTTCGCCAGTGTACGGGACGATCCGGCTAGCACCGAGGCGGGGCAGGGCACGCTGGTGTCGGGGCGTTACGCCGTACCGTTTCTGGCGCACGCCGCCATGGAGCCGCTCAACGCCACCTGTCGTCTGACTGAGGACGGCTGCGAGGTCTGGGTGGGCTCGCAGGCTCCGGACCTGGCGCAGGACGCGGCGTCCCGCGTGCTCGACGTGCCGCGTGAGGCAGTGGTTATTCACAACCAGTTTCTCGGCGGCGGCTTTGGCCGTCGCGCCGCGGCCGATAACGTTGCCGAGGTCGTCGCCATCGCACGGGAACTGAAACGCCCGGTGAAACTCGTGTGGAGTCGCGAAGACGACATGCGCCACGACTGGTACCGGCCGCCCATGGCGGGTGCCATTGAAGCCCGCGTGCACGCCGACGGCAGCATCAGCCATTGGCAACACCGTATTGCGGGGCCCAGTATCAACCAGCAGGTTTTGCCGGTGATGATGGGCGCCATGTTGCCCCAGTGGATTCCGGGTGGACCGCGGCAACTGGTGGGCGACTTTGTCGGCAAAAAGGATTTCGCGTCGGTGGAGGGTTCCAAAGAGCTGCCCTATCAGTTCGACGGTGTCAGTGTCAGCTACCACAACGTGCAGGTGCCGGTGCCGCTGGGATACTGGCGGTCAGTTGGGCACAGTCACAATGCGTTTGTGGTAGAGAGTTTCGTTGACGAACTCGCGCATGCGGCCGGTGTTGACCCGCTGGAATTTCGTCGCAAACATCTTGCCGCCGACTCCCGCGAGCGCCGGGTGCTGGATGCTGTAGCCGCCGCGGCAAGCTGGGGCAATGCCCCTGCGGGCCATTACCAGGGTATTGCCGTGCACGATTCCTTCCAGTCCTGCGTTGCGGAGGTGGTGGAAATATCGCTGGTTGATGGCAAGCCCAAACTGGAACACGTGTATTGCGCGATCGATTGCGGCCAGGTGATCAACCCTGACATAGTGCGTGACCAGATGATCGGCGGCATTGTATTTGCGTTGAGCGCTGCGCTACACGGTGAAATCACGCTGAAAAACGGCGCGGTGGAGCAGAGCAACTACCACGATTACCAGCTGCTGCGGCAGACCGATACGCCCCCCATGACGGTAGTGCTGGTCGAAAGTGCGGCGCCGCCTACCGGGGTGGGTGAGCCGGGCACGCCCCCCGCGGCTCCCGCACTCGCCAATGCCCTGTTCGCGGCCACAGGAGAGCGCCAGCGGCGCCTGCCATTGCGCATGGGCTGACGGCAAAGCCTTGACGGGGTCTCGCTTCGGGTACAGACTAATGCGCATTAGTCTAATGGCGGTATCTGCCCGAGGAGAGACCCATGAGCCGTTGCCCACACTTTGACCTGAACGACCCGGAAAGCTACCGGGGCGGGTTGCCGCGTGACACTTTCACCTACCTGCGGCGCGAAGAGCCGGTGTACTGGCATGAGCCCAGCCATGGCAGCCCGGGTTACTGGGCGGTCACACGGCAGGCGGAAATCGACGAAGTGTCGAAAAACCCGCAGTTGTTTTCCTCCGCCGAACGTACCTGCATGTTGAATAATCCCACGCCGGACGAGGTGGAGATGATGCAGGCGCTGATGATCAATATGGACCCTCCCAAGCACCTGAAGTACCGGCGCCTGGTGCGCTCCGCCTTCACACCGCGCAAAGTGGACAGCTACGAACCGCGGTTTCGCGAAATCGCCCGGGAAATTCTGGACCGCGCGCTCCCCGCGGGGCGCTGTGACTTTGTCGAAGATATCGCCATGGAGTTGCCGCTGATTGCCATTTGCGAGCTGATGGGGGTGCCGCTGGAGAAGCGCCAGCGCCTGTTTGAGCTGACGAATATCATGCTCGGCATGGACGACCCTGACCTCACCACCTCGGCGGAGGATGGCATGAACGCCATGGTCGAGATGTTCATGCTGGGTATGGAGCTGGCCACAGCCCACAGGGAGCACGGATCCGAGGGGATTGTTGCCACATTGCTGGACGGCACCGTGGAAGACGAACCTCTCACGGATGAAGAGTTTTGTAATTTCTTCATGTTGCTGATTGTCGCGGGCAATGAAACCACGCGCACAGTCACCAGCCAGGGCATGCGCATGCTGCTGGAGAACCCAGCGCAGTTTCAGGCGCTGGTTGATAACCCGGCGCTGGTGCCCGATGCCATCGAGGAATTCCTGCGCTACAACCCGGCGGTGATTGCGTTCCGGCGCACGGCGACGGAGGACACCACGCTGGGTGGCCGCAACATCCGCAAGGGCGAGTTGGTGCAGCTGTTTTACGGTGCAGCCAGTGCTGACGAGACCGTATTCGATGACCCCGATCGCTTCGATATCCTGCGCAATCAGCGCGAGGATGTGCGCAATGGCCACCGTGCGTTCGGTGTGGGGCAGCATTTCTGTCTCGGCTCTCACCTGGCCCGTTTGGAGCTGACCGTGATTTTCGAGGAAATTGTGCGCCGCATGCGCAATCCGCGCCTCGACGGTGAAATCCAGTGGCTGCGTTCAAGCTTCATTCACGGGATCAAGCACATGCCCATCGTGTTCGACGTGGCCTGAGGGACCGCCACTCGCACCCGGTCGCCGGGTGCGGGCCGCGTGGGGCTGGCCCACGGTTCATGCTATTGTGCCCGACGTTGAATTCTGGCCGCGGCGAGAGCCCTGACCTTGGTGTAGCGGCGTGCTCGCAGCACAATGGCGGGTCTGTCATTGAAGGAGCAACTGACCATGTCCATGCCTACCGATATCGGTGTTATCGACCTCATGCTGGCCGTACCCGGCGACGACAACAGTAATTTCTACGAGTGGATCAAGCCCATGCTCATGGACAAGCAGAGCCATGAGATGTTCAAGATGCCCGCGCAGTACATGTTCAAGGACATTCCGCAGATCGACGGGCAGGACGATTACGTGGCCTACACCGTGGCGCAGATGGACAAGCACAATATCGAGCGCGCCATGATCGGGGTCGGACCGTACGCGGAGCAGCACAAGGAAGCCCTGCGCAGGTTCCCCGATCGATTCTTTGCCTGTTACGAAGCCAATCCCAACAACGGCATGGACGAGGTGCGCACCATTGTCGCACTGAAGGAAGAGTTCGATATCAAGGCTGTTACCGCATCGCCTGCCATGATCTGTCCGCCGGTGCCCGTGAATGACAAGAAGTGGTACCCCATCTACGCGAAACTTGTCGAACTGGATATACCCTTCTGCCCCTGCATGGGTATTCCCGGCCCCCGCTTGCCCTTTGGGCCGCAGAAAGTTGAATTGCTTGACGAGGTGCTGTGGTTCTTTCCCGAGCTCAACGTGGTCACACGTCATGGCTGCGAGCCCTGGACCGACGTGGCCTGGAAAATGATGTTGAAATACCCGAACCTGCATTACATGACCAGCGCGTTTGCACCCAAGCATTATCCGAAGGACATCGTGCATTTCGCCAACACGCGCGGCGCCGATCAAGTAATGTATGCCGGCTATTTCCCCATGGGCCTGTCGCTGGATCGTATTTTCCGCGAAATGCCGGATGTACCTTTCCGGGACGAAGTGTGGCCCAAGTTCCTGCGCGAGAACGCGCTGCGTGTATTCAAACTGGATAAATAGGAACCGTTGATGGAATACGTCGAAGTCGAACAGGCGGTAAATGCCCCCGGGCTGCGGTTGGTTCTCACCGCTGGTGTGCCGGGGCCCTGGGGTGAAGCCGCGAAGTCGCTCTTCGAGTACAAGGGGCTCGAGTACCTGCCGGTGCGTCAGGAGGGGGGCGGCGAAAACGCCGCGTTGATGGCCTGGACCGGGCAGAGCTCCGCGCCGGTCGCCGTGTTCGAGGATCTGCCGCCCGTGTGCCACTGGTTGGACCTGTTGCACCTGGCTGAACGACTGGCGCCGACGCCGGCGCTGTTGCCCGCGGATCCGGCACAGCGTGCCGAAGTACTCGGCCTGTCGGCGCTGATTGCCGGCGTTGACGGGTTTGGCTGGCAGCGCCGCCTGCAGCTGTTTGTGCCGGGCATGGCGCTGGCCGAGCCCCCGGAGTCGATTGTGCGCATGGCCGGCAAGTACGGCTGGAGCGAGCAGGCAGCCGCGCAGGCTGACCAGCGCATGGCTGCCATCGCCGGACTGCTGGATGAGCGCCTCGCCGCGCAGGAGGCCGCCGGCAACCCCTGGCTGGTTGGGGAGGGCGTCACCGCGGTGGATTTCTACTGGGCCAACTTTGTCGGCATGGTGTTGCCGCTGCCCCCGGAGGTCAATCCCATGCCGGATTACCTGCGTGGCATGTATGCGTCCGGTGCTGAGAAGACCACCCGCTGGCTCAGGCCGCGGCTGCTGGCGCACCGCGATTCCATGTACCGCGAGCACATTCGCTTGCCAATGGATTTCTAGGCGCCGGCGATAGCGAACGGCGTGCTTTTGTACAACCATGAACGATAACAACAAGGGAGAATTGTCATGCTTTCACAACAGGAACTGTCAGACCGGCTGGAACTGCAGGATCTCGTATTTCACTACTCACACCTGATCGACAGCAAGGCCTTCGATGACCTGCGCGGTGTATTCACCGAGGACGCACACGTTGATTACTCGGCCTTCGGTGGTTCAGTCGGCAACCTCGAGGAGACCATCGCCTATTTGAAGGATGCGGTTTCCGATGGCATCTTTCCCAACAGCCAGCACCTGAACGCCAACCTGCAGTTCGTGGTGAATGGCGACACGGCGACCGGCCGCGTCATGTGCTTCAACCCGATGGAAATGGCGTTGCCCGAAGGAGGGCTCCACGTGTTCCTGCTGGGACTGTGGTATGTCGACGAGTATGTGCGTACGGCTCAGGGCTGGCGCATTCGGCGCCGCGTCGAGGAGAAAAGCTGGGTATTCAACGCCCCTGATTTCATGGGGCTCTAAAACACTCGCTTGATCACCGCCAACCCCGGGTTGCTGCGGGTGCCCCAACGAGGCACCCGTGTGGCGTGCGGTGCCCGCTAGCGGTGTGGCCACTCTGCCAGGTGCGCGGCACGAATATCGGGTTTCAGCAGTTTACCGGTGGCGTTGCGCACCAGCGGTTGCTGCGTAAAGCGCCATTGGGTGGGTATCTTGTAGCCTGCCATGTGCTCACGCAGGTAGCTCACCAGCTGGTCAACCTCAAGATTGGCTGCGCCATTCACTGTGGCCGCCAGCTCCTCGCCCAGGTCCGGGTGGGGCAGCCCATAGACTGACGCTTCAATCACCTGTGGATGGGCGGTCAACACGCCTTCCACTTCGACCGGGTAAATGTTTTCGCCATTGCGGATGACCATGTCCTTGATGCGGTCAACCACGTGAACAAAACCGTGTTCGTCCACAAAACCGATATCGCCGGTTTTCACCCAGCCATCGACAAAGGTTTCCGCGGTGGGTTTGGGCAGGTTCCAGTATTCGCGCGCATTGGTCGGGCTGCGCACCATCAGTTCACCCGGTTGGCCGGGTGGCAGCACAGTGCCGTCCGGGTCCACACTCTGCATATCGACGATAGGGGAAATGGTGCCTGCCGCGGTCGGTTGCAACCGGTAGGCCTCGCCGGTACAGCTGCTGCCGGTAGCATTGGTTTCGGTCATGCCGTAGCCGGTGCCGGGGTAGGCGTCGGGCACCTTGCGGTAGATAAGATCCTTCAGGTGCGGTGGGCAGGCCGCGCCGCCGGCGCCGAGGGAAAACAGGCTGCGCGTGTCGGTGCGCTCAAAGGCCGGTGATTCGAGCATGGCTATGGTCATGGCCGGCACACCGGTAAACACCGTAATGCGCTCACGCTCGATGACCTTGAGCGCCTCTTCCGGGTCCCACTTGTAGAGAATGCTGGTTTTACGACCGCCGCGCAGGTTGAGCAGGAAAATGGCGTAGCAGCCGGACACATGGAACAGCGGTACCGCAAGCAGGGTGCAGGGTTCAAAGCCGGAACCCATCATCTTGCCGATGACTTCGGGGTTGGTCATGGCGGATACGTAAGCCATCAGCTCGAAGTTCTGCAGTGCCTGGCAGATGGCGGCGTGGGTCGAAGCGGCACCTTTCGGCTTGCCGGTAGTACCCGAGGTATACATGATCATTGCCAGGTCTTCGCGATCCAGCGCCACCTCTGGCGCCTGTGCCGGGCTTTCCTGCGTCGCTTCCCAGCGCGTAGCAGCGTCGATGTCTGCGGAACCGCTGCGCACCACCACCGCCTGGCAATCCAGCTCGGCGAGTTGCGCACGCACCAGCGTATGGCGCTCTATGTCGCAGACCACCAGACGCGCCCCGGCGTCGTTCAATGCATAGCCCAGTTCTTCCGCGCGGCCCCAGCTGTTGAGCGGGACAACGATCGCGCCCGTTGCCTGAATGCCGACAAATGCGAACATCCACTCCGGGTAGTTGCGCATGGCGATGGCAACCCGGTCGCCCTTGCGAATGCCCGCCTGGTGCACCAGATAGTGTGCAAAGCGGTCGGCCGCGGCAAAGAACTCCGTGAAGGTGTAGCGCTCATCTTCGTAGGTGATAGCCGTTTTGTCGCCATGGGCCCGTCCGGCGTCCAGCGCTTCGCGCAGGGTGGACGGTGCATTGGCGTAACAGCGCATGGTGATGCCATTCACGCTGCAGTCTTTGAGTTCGAAGGGTGCTCCGGGAGCAGTCAGTTGTTCGGCGGCGGCGCGCAGGCTCGCGCTGAGGGCGGCGACATCATTCATGGCGGTCAGTAGTCTCCAGTCGTCGTCAGGGGATGCGGGGTGAAGTGGGGGCATGATACACAAGCGGCGTTGGCATGGGCAGTATTGCCGCAGCCCCGTCGCGAATTGAACGGCGCCGGTCCATTCCGTTACACTGCCCCGCTTTGCCCTGCGCAGGTACCTCGTGCCAACGCTCACGGGCCTGACAGCGGGGACACGCAGTGGCGACTATCATAACCTGCAATACCAATGGCATACGCGCCGCCGCGCGCAAGGGTTTCTTCGACTGGTTGGCGCAGCAGGATGCCGATGTGGTGTGCATTCAGGAAACCAAGGCGCAGGAAGAGCAACTGCAGGATCCGGTGTTCACGCCGCCCGGCTACCACTGCTATTACAATGATGCGCAGCGCAAGGGTTACAGCGGCACGGCGCTCTACACGCGTGTGAAACCGCGAGCTGTGACAACTCGCCTGGGCTGGGAGTCTGCAGATACCGAAGGGCGCTACCTGCAGGCAGACTTCGATGGGGTGAGCGTCATCTCCCTGTATATGCCCTCGGGTTCGAGTAGCGAAGCAGCGCTGGCAAAGAAGTATGACTTCATGGAACGCTTTTACGAGCACCTGCGCGGGCTGCGTCGCAAGCGTCGCGAGTTCATTATCTGCGCCGACTGGAACATCTGCCACCAGCCTATCGACCTCAGGAACTGGAAAGCAAACCAGAAAAACTCCGGTTTTCTGCCCGAGGAGCGCGCCTGGCTGGACCGCGTGTACGACGAGCTCGGTTACAGCGATGCTTTCCGCCTGGTCAACCAGGAACCCGATCAGTACACCTGGTGGTCCAACCGGGGGCAAGCCTGGGCGAAGAACGTGGGATGGCGCCTGGACTACCATGTGATTACGCCGGGTTTGCGCGGCTGTGTGCGCGACGCGGGTATCTACACGGCCGAGCGTTTTTCCGATCACGCGCCACAAATCATGGTGTACGACCTTGAGCTGCAGTCCTGACTGCCCGCCAGATTGCAGCACCGAGGGTTTCGCTGTACATTTGGCGCCTGTTATTTTCCCCCCGTTACCGCTCGCGCCAGTCGGCGCAGGCTGCAAGGAGTTGTCATGAGTTTGTTCATTGCCAGTGCTCACGCCCAGGCCCAGGGTGGCGCCCAGGGTGGCGGCGAGATCTTCCAGATTGTGTTTCTGGTGGGGCTTTTCGCGCTGTTCTACTTCATCGCCATCCGTCCACAGCGCAAGCGCCAGAAAGAGCATGCGCAGATGGTGGCCGCGCTCGGCAAGGGTGACGAAGTGGTGACCAGCTCCGGAATCCTCGGCCGTATCACCGGGCTCGACGACAACTATGTGGTCTTGAACGTAGCGAATAATGTCGACATGAAGTTCCAGCGCATCCATATCCACGCGGTGTTGCCGAAAGGAACCCTCAAGTCGATCGGCTGATGAAAGGGCTTGCGCTGCCGCCAAGGATTGCGCTGGCCCAGCGCCCCACCCCCTTGCAGTACCTGCCCCGGGCCACTGAGCGCTGGGGCTGTGGCAAGCGGCTCTGGATCAAGCGCGATGACCTGACCGGTTGTCTGCTGAGTGGCAACAAGGTGCGCAAACTCGAATTTATCGTTGCGCATGCGCTCGCCGAAGGCTACGACACGCTGATCACCTGCGGTGGTCTGCAAAGCAACCATTGTCGCGCAACGGCTTTTGCCGCGGCACAGGCCGGCCTCTCGGCACACCTCGTGCTGCGCGGGGACACACCGCTTACGGGGCAGGGCAACTATCTGCTCGGTCAGTTGGCCGGTGCCACCATCAATTGCTATCCCAAGAGCCACTATGTTGCCGAACTGCCTGCGTTGCTTGAAGCCTGGCGCGTACACTATGCAGAGCGGGGTAAAAAGGCGCTGGTGATTCCCACCGGCGGCAGCGATGGGCTGGGTATCTGGGGCTACATTGCCGCCTGCGAGGAACTGCGCGAGGACCTCGCCCGGGCGGATATCGAGTCGGCCCATCTGGTGACCGCCACGGGTTCCGGCGGCACCCAGGCTGGCCTCACCCTGGGCACGACCCTGCACGCTCTGCCGCTCACGGTCTGGGGCGTCAACGTCTGTGACGATGAAGCGTATTTCCTCAACAAGGTTGCGACGGATGTTGCGGACTGGCGCAGCCGTTTCCCCGGCCAACCCGCAGCAACGGTCACACCGCGTGTGATCGATGGGTACGTCGGTGCGGGCTACGGTGTGGCGAGCCCTGAGGTATTGCGGGTTATCGCAGACCTGGCGGCACTGGAGGGCGTATTGCTCGATCCGGTGTATACCGGCAAGGCCTTCCATGGGCTCGTAAAGGAGCTGCCGACGGGCCGTTTCGACGATCAACGCGATATTGTATTTCTGCACTCCGGGGGCGTATTCGGTGTGTTCCCGCAGGCGGACCAGTTCGGTTTCTTGCACACCGCCGCCAGCGGTTAATTCAGGGTCACAATAATGATGCAGGCATTCGGCGAATTCGTCACCACAATCAATGGCTGGGCCTGGGGCCCTGTGATGCTGGTTCTCCTGCTGGGCACCGGCCTCTACCTGAGCATAGGCTTGCGCTTCCTCACCCTGCGCAATATCCCGCGCGCATTCCGCCTTCTTTTCAGTGGCCGGGGAGGGCAGGGGCAGGGTGATATTTCTCCCTTCAGCGCACTCATGACCTCACTCTCGGCAACCATCGGTACCGGTAATATCGCCGGGGTCGCCACTGCACTCGTGCTCGGTGGCCCTGGTGCCCTGTTCTGGATGTGGATTACGGCGCTGGTGGGTATGGCAACCAAATACGCCGAAGCAGTCTGCGCTGTGCGTTTCCGGGAGCAGGACGCAGCGGGTAACTACAGTGGTGGGCCCATGTACTATATTCGCAATGGGCTGCACCAGCGCTGGCACTGGCTGGCCTGGGCCTTTGCGATTTTCGGTACCCTGGCGGGCTTTGGTATTGCCAACACGGTGCAGTCCAACTCGGTGTCACAGGTCCTCGAGGATTTTCTCGCTGTACCGCCGCTGGCAACGGGTCTGGTGCTGATGTGCCTCGTGGCCGCGGTGATTCTCGGAGGCGTGAAGCGGATTGCGCGCGTTGCGAGCTGGCTGGTACCAATGATGGCACTGGGTTACATCATCATGGGGGTGCTGGTACTGGTCACCCACGTTACGGCGATTCCGGCGGCCGTGGTCACCATCGTCAACGCAGCCTTCAGTGGCTCGGCCGCAGCGGGGGGCTTTGCCGGGGCGACGGTCTGGGCAGCGATTCGCTTTGGCGTCGCGCGCGGCATCTTCTCTAACGAGGCAGGCCTCGGCAGCGCGCCTATCGCACACGCTGCGGCGCAGACCAGTCAGCCGGTCCAGCAGGGCATGATCGCCATGCTGGGTACTTTCATCGACACGCTGGTCGTCTGCACCATGACCGGGTTGGTCATTGTTATCATGGATGTACTGCCCACCGGGGTCAGTGGCGCCAGCCTGACATCCATGGCGTTTGCCCAGGGCATGCCCGGGGGTGAATACGTGGTGACCCTGGGGCTCTGCCTGTTTGCCTTCACCACCATGATTGGCTGGTCGTTCTATGGCGAGCGTTGCGCCGTCTTCCTGTTTGGCATCCGTGCGAGCTTGCCTTTCCGCCTACTCTGGGTGCTGGCCATTCCGGTGGGTACGCTGATCGACCTGGAGCTGGTCTGGCTGATTGCCGACACCCTCAACGCCTTCATGGCCATCCCCAACCTGATTGCGTTGATCCTGCTGGCGCCGCTGGTGTTTCGCATCAGCCGGGCCTATTTCGACGGTCAGCCCGCACCGGAGGCCTGAGCTGCAGCGGCCTTTCGGGGCGCCCCGGCATCCCGTGTCACGGTTGCTAGGCGCGCAGGAGGGTTGCGGTTACACTGCCCGCCATGGCAGATGAAAACCCCAACAAGCTTGTTATCGCGATTTCTTCGCGCGCGCTGTTTGATCTGGATGCCAGCCATCAGGTGTTCGAACAGGACGGCCTGAAGGCCTATTCCGAATACCAGATCGCGCACGAAGAAGAACCGCTGGCACCCGGCGAGGCCTTCCCGCTGGTGCAGAAAATGCTGCGGCTGAATTCCCTGCTGGGCGACAGTGTGGGCGTGGAAGTGGTGTTGCTGTCGCGCAACAGTGCCGACACCGGCCTGCGCGTGTTCAACTCCATCCAGCACTACGAGCTACCGATCACCCGGGCGGCCTTTTGTGGCGGCGAAAGCCCCTGGCGCTATATCAACGCCTTCGGGTGCCAGCTGTTTCTTTCCAACGAAGCCGAGGATGTGCGCTATGCGCTCGCCTGTGGGGTGGCCGCGGCCACGCTGGTGTCCAATAAGAGCGGCAATTCAGGCACCGACCAGCTGCGCTTCGCCTTTGACGGCGATGCCGTGGTGTTCTCCGATGAGGCCGAACAGGTCTACAAGTCGCAGGGGCTGGAAGCCTTCACTGCCAGCGAACGCGCGGCAGCGCGCACACCGTTGAGTGGCGGGCCGTTTCAACCCTTTCTCGCGGCGCTGCATCGCCTGCAGCAGGCGTTTCCCGCCAGTGAGGCACCCATACGCACCGCGCTGGTGACCGCGCGCTCGGCGCCGGCGCATGAACGTGTCATCCGCACGCTGCGTGCCTGGAATATTCGTATTGATGAGTCCATCTTTCTCGGCGGCCTGAACAAGACCGAGTTCCTGCGCGCCTACCAGGCGGATGTGTTTTTTGACGATCAGGAGACTCACTGCCAGCTCGCCAGTCCGCACATTGCCACCGGCCATGTGCCACACGGCGTTGCCAACCGCTAGCCCACGGTTTCTTATTCTACGGGTCTGTTATTCCATTGCTCTTGGCAACAGCCAGCTTTAACTACTATTCTGTATAAGCTCCCGCGCACCGCGGCCCTGTGGTGAGCGCGTGAGGTGAGAGGTTTGGGTATGAAACTGCAGCAACTGCGCTACATCTGGGAAGTCGCCCACCACGACCTGAATGTGTCGGCAACGGCACAGAGCCTGTACACCTCGCAGCCGGGTATCAGCAAGCAGATCCGTTTACTCGAAGATGAACTGGGCGTGGAGATCTTCGCCCGCAGCGGTAAACATCTGACCCACGTCACGCCGGCGGGGGAAGCCATTCTGCAAACGGCAGGGGAAGTGCTGCGCAAGGTGGAGAGCATCAAGCAGGTGGCCCAGGAGTATTCCAATGAGCGCAAGGGCAGCCTCTCGATTGCGACCACGCACACTCAGGCGCGCTACGCCTTGCCCGCGACCATCCGCTCTTTCATTGAACGCTACCCGGACGTGTCGCTGCACATGCACCAGGGCACACCGATGCAGATTTCCGAAATGGCGGCGGATGGCACGGTAGATTTCGCCATCGCCACCGAGGCACTGGAGCTGTTCAGTGACCTGATCATGTTGCCGTGCTACCGCTGGAACCGCTGCGTGCTGGTGCCTCGCGATCATCCCCTGACCCAGCTTTCCGAGCTGACGCTGGAAGACGTAGCCGCGCACCCCATTGTGACCTACGTGTTCGGGTTCACCGGGCGCTCGAAACTCGACGAGGCTTTTGTAGCACGCGGTCTGGTGCCCAAAGTCGTGTTCACCGCTGCTGATGCCGATGTCATCAAAACCTACGTGCGCCTGGGTCTTGGCATCGGCATTGTTGCCGCCATGGCCTACGACGAGCGCGCGGACTCGGACCTCGTGGCGCTGGATGCCACGCGCTTGTTTGCCAGCAGCGTGACCCGCATCGGTTGTCGTCGCGGCACCTTCCTGCGCGGCTATATGTACGACTTCATTGAGGACTTTGCGCCGCATCTGACCCGGGATATCGTCAAGGAAGCGTTTGCTCACCACAGCAAAGCCGAGCTGGAGGCACTGTTCGCGGACATTGAGTTGCCCGTGTACTGATTTTTTGTGCCTGTTGCGCTTGTGGCCCGTGCGGCGCTTGGGTAGATTGGGCCGCTTCCTGAAAGCCTCTTGGAGTACACAGCGTGGAACTGGCCTGCCTTGACCTGGAAGGGGTGCTCATCCCCGAAATCTGGATTGCGTTTGCGGAGAAAACCGGCATTGACGCCCTGCGCGCCACTACCCGCGACATTCCCGACTACGATGTGCTGATGAAACAGCGCCTGCGCCTGCTGGATGAGCACGGCCTGAAGATCGACGATATCCAGGCGGTGATTGCCACGCTGGAACCGCTGCCGGGTGCCGCCGAGTTTCTCAACTGGCTGCGCGAGCGGTTTCAGGTGATTATCCTGTCGGACACGTTCTATGAATTCTCGGCGCCGCTGATGCGCCAGTTGGGCTGGCCCACGTTGTTCTGTCACCGTCTGGAAGTGGATGATACGGGCAGGGTGGTGGACTACAAGTTGCGGCAGAAGGATCCCAAGCGGGCTTCGGTGCAGGCCCTGCACAGTCTGCACTACCGCATTATCGCGGCGGGGGACTCCTACAATGACACCACCATGTTGGCAGAGGCGGATGTGGGGCTGCTGTTCCACGCGCCACAGAATGTGATTGACGAGTTTCCGCAGTTCAAGGCGCTGCATGACTTTCCGTCATTGAAGCAGGCGTTTGTTGAGGCCAGTGAGCGGGCGTTGAGTGTTTAATGCTGCGGGTGGTATTCGCGGTTTAGGTGGTTAGGGCGCGCGTGTCCGTGCGGGGTATGCCGGACTCGCCGTGAACCCGTCCATGGGGGCTCGATGGCAGCATCCATGCTGCCAACGGTCCTGCATACCCCGCACGGACACGCGCGCCCCCGCGAGCTCTGGTTGAATCGTCGAGAATCTATCTATGGGGCTTGATGGCAGCATCCGTGCTGCCAACGGTCCTGGACACCCCGCACGGGCACGCGCGCCCTCGCCGATACTTAACGAAATCGCTGTTCCAGTGTGCTGAGGAAGCGTCCGACCTTGTCGTAGGTTTCCTGGTATTCCTGGTCTACTTCGGAGTCGGCCACAATACCGCCGCCGCCCCAGCAGCGCAGGCTGCCGTGATTGGCGACCAGGCTGCGGATGGCGATGTTGCTGTCCATGTGCCCGTCGGCGCTGATATACAGCAGTGAGCCGCAGTAGGCCTCGCGGCTGCAGGGTTCCAGTTCGGCGATGATCTGCATGGCACGGCGTTTTGGCGCGCCGGTGATGGAGCCGCCTGGAAAGCTGTCGCGCAACAGGTCGGCTGGTCCGCGCCCGGCTGCCAGCTCGCCACGGATAGTGCTCACCAGATGGTGTACGGTGGGATAGCTTTCCAGTGCGAACAGCTGTTCGACATGTATGCTGCCCGGCACACAGCTGCGCCCGAGGTCGTTGCGCAGCAGGTCCACAATCATCAGGTTTTCGGCACGGTCCTTGGGGCTTTCCCGCAATGCGGTGGCGCTTTGCAGGTCACGTGCCGGGTCGGCAAAGCGGGGGCGGGTGCCTTTTATAGGGCGCGTTTCTACCTGTTGCCCCTGCAGGGAGATGAAGCGCTCAGGTGACAGGCACAGCAGCGCCTGTTCCGCTGCGGGCTCGAGGTAGCCGGAAAAGGGTGCCGCAGCCACTTCACGCAGGGTACAGTAGGCGGTGAATGGGTCGCCGTTGTAGGTGGCGTCAAAGCGTTGTGCAAGGTTGACCTGGTAGCAGTCGCCCGCTGCAATGTAGTCCTGAATGTGGGCAAAGGCGCTGTGGTAATCGCTGCGACTCATGGCGGGCTGGAAGCTGCCGCTGAGGGTGAAAGGCCGCAAGGTGTGATTGGCCGCTGCCAGTCTGGCGCGAATGTCGGCCCGCGCGCTGCTCGCAACCCACGGCATGGCCACCAATGCTGAGCGCTGTAGTAGATGGTCCTGCACAATACACCAGTCGTAGCAGCCTATGGCTGCAGCGGGCGAGGTGGGCTCGGATACGCAGGGGTGTGTTACCCCATGCAGGGTGTTGCCGGGCTCGTAGCCCAGGTAGCCCAGCAGTCCGCCACAGAAGGGCAGGCGCTGGCTGGCGGGTGCGATAGTCGCATACCGTTCCCGGTGCAAGTCGGCCAGCGCTTGCAGATAGCGGTTCCAGCAGCTGCTGGGCGCGCTGGTATCCGGGGCCTGTGGCGTTTCTGCAATGGGGGCCGCCACCAGGATGTCATAGCGACCGCCGCTGGCCCAGGGTTGTGCGCTGTCCAGCCAGGCTGCGCCGGGGAGGTCGCGCAACGCTGCGAACAAAGGCGCGCTATCCGCTTGCCAGGGCAGCTCGTCGATGTGCAGTTTCACGGCGTTACCCCGGCTCGCCGGACGGGGGAGGTCCAATGTTGACGCCTCATATATTCGTAGGAAACCAACGCAAAAATTACGCAATCTTCGGTATCTGGGCGGGAAAACCTGAGCATTTGCGAGGTCTTCGACACTCGTATTTGAGTGTCGTTAAATTGACATTCAAGGGGCATGGAATTAATGTGGTGCGCCGAATTCGGGCGGGCAGTCATCGTAAGCCCGGCCGCCGTCGCATGTAAACCCGGGAACTTCGACAGAAGGTAGAAGCTGTTGCCGGCTTCCACGGAGCGGTAACGTACCAGCATGGGAAACAGAATGAAGAAAAGCACTGATTCAGAATTGATTGCGTCTCTGCAGAACCCCTTCGCCAGCGCGCCCGAGCGGGAGTTTGGCGTGCCGGGCCAGGTGGCTTCGCAACCCGGCCTGTATGAAAAGGCATTGAAGGCGGGCTGGGAGCTGCAGCAGCGTCCGCTGCGTGCCGCTGGCGTGCGCAACACACAGCGTCAGCACCAGAAAAAACGCATGACGATCTGGGAGCGTATCGAGTGTCTCGCTGATGATGCCCCCACGGTGCTTTACCAGAACTGGGGCCCGAATCTGGATGGCGCTTCATTGGTTACGGCGCTGATCAAGGTCAACGGGCGTGATGTCGCCATTTATGGCCACGATTTCACGGTGCGCGCAGGCTCCATGGATGCCACCAACGGCAAGAAGCTGGCGCGATTGTTTGAGCTGGCGGCGAAACGCAAAATTCCGCTGGTGGGCCTCAACGATTCGGCCGGTGCCTACATCCCTGCGGGTGTCGGCGGGCTCGACGGTTACGCAGATGCCTTTACTGCACTGCGCAAAATTTCGGGTGTTGTGCCCAGCATCATGTGCATGTTCGGTTTCAACGCTGGCGGTGGTTCGTATCTGCCGCGGCAGGGCAGTTTCCTGATTCAGCCCAATGACACCTTCTTCGGCCTCACGGGTCCCGGGGTGGTAAAGTCGGTGCTGGGCGAAGACGTGACGCCGGATGAACTGGGTGGTCCCGGTGTGCATAGCCAGAGTGGTGTGACTGATTTCGTGGTACCCGATGAAGTCGCCGCGTTGCGCAAGGTGCGCGAACTACTCAAGTACCTGCCGGACAACAACAGTGCCCTGGCACCGTACCAGGCGTCCTCTGACCCGGTCACGCGCAAGACCTGGGACATCGATATTCTGCTGAAGAAAGCGTTCAACTCACCCACGGGATACAACACTCCGGTGGATATCAGCATCCTGATTCAGCAGCTGTGCGACCATGGCGACTTCCTGGAAATTCAGGCGGAACGTGCACGCAATACCATTACCGCGCTGGGGCGTATGGGCGGCAATGTTGTCGGCTTTGTGGCGAACAATTCCGCGGTGGCGTCGGGTCAGATCGACATCGCCGCAGCTTACAAGAACGCGCGTTTTATCCGCTTCTGCAACCTGTACAACATCCCGATTATTTTCCTCGAGGACACCACGGGCTTCCTGCCCGGGCGCGAGCAGGAAGCCGGCGGTATTGTGCAGGCGGGTCGCGCGATGCTGGATGCCATCGTCGACCTGCGCACGCCGCGCTTCCTGGTGCTGGTGCGCAACGCCTTCGGCGGTGCCTACGCGTCCTACAACAATTACCCCACCGGGGCAGACTTCGTGGTAGCGCTGCCGACCACCCGCGTCGCGGTGATGGGGCCTGCCGGCGTAGAGTACGTCTACAAGGACGAACTGCGACGTATCCGCGGCAGCGTAGCGGGCAAAGTCGCCGCCGAGACCGACGCGCAAAAAGCGGCCGGTCTGTCGGATGAGGAAGCCCGCGCAGCAGCGCAGCAACTCGTGCAGGGTTGGGTAAAGTCGGAAGAGCAGGCACTCGCCCAGCGTTATGAGCAGGAGTTGATGAACCCGAATGAGGCGCTGAGCCTCGGCTCTATCTCGCAGATCGTCATGCCTTCAGACCTGCGCACGGTACTGGCCGAGCACATGGATTTCTGCCTGCGGCATTACACGCCTGAACCGCTTGCCTCCGTGCAGCGCGAATTTCACTGACCACGGCCACGGCCATCGCCTGATTGAGGAAATACCGCGTGTCCAATGAATTTTACTTGCGCAATCCCCTGATTCACCGCGACCGCCGCCAGGCGGAGCATCCCTCCGCCTGGGTGCGTCGCTTCGATTGTTCGGGCTTGCGGCCGCTGATTATCTGTCGCGGCCCCATTCGCAAAGAGGCGATGGATGTCTTCACCGAGATGGGTATCGAGCATTTCGGTATCCTGCTCTCGGAGAAAGACTCGATTGTCTACCGCAACGCCCAGGCGCCTGAACTGCGCTCGTTGACAGACCCGGATCGTGTCCACCGCGTGCCGGACTACACCGGGGCGAACAAGGAAGAACGCGACCAGCGCATTGCGCAAATCATCAGTATTGCCCACGACAACGGCTACAACGCCATTTTCGCCGGCTATGGCTTCATGGCGGAAGACCAGGCCATGGTGGCGGCTATGGAGCGTGCCGGCCTTAACTTTATTGGCCCCTGCTCGCGTACGGTGCACGATGCCGGCCTCAAGGACGAAGCCAAGCGTACGGCGTTGAAGGCGGGTGTATCGGTTACTCCGGGTATCGACAACGGCACTGCGCTTACCCTGCTCAAGAAGCACCCTGACGTTGCCGCACTGAAAGCCCTGTGTGCCGCCAATGACCTTGCGGTTGATAACGAGCAGCTGGATAACCCGGATATCACCCTGGAAGACAAGGCGGATACCGTGCTGGCGGCTTCCTACGAGAAGGGTGTGGACCTCTACACAGTCGACGAACTGTGTGCAACGCTCACCGAGGCTGTGAAGCGGATGGCCGAGGATTACCCGAAGAACCGCGTGCGCCTGAAGGCAATCAGCGGCGGCGGCGGCAAGGGCCAGCGTATTCTCGGTATTGGCGAGGCAGATCGCACGCCGGAGCTGGTGCGGGAAATCCTCAACGAGGTGAAAACAACGGGGGTTGGCGACAACAAAAACGTTCTCGTTGAACTGAACATCGAAACAACCCGTCACCAGGAAATCCAGGTGATCGGCAATGGCGAATGGTGCATCACCCTGGGTGGCCGCGACTGTTCCTTGCAGATGCACGAGCAGAAGCTGCTTGAGGTATCCGTGACGATTGAGTCATTGCAGACTGCACTGGCGCAGGCGGAGGCGTCTGGAAACAGCACGGAAGCGGCTGTGTTGCGCCAGGATCTCCTGACCCTGGAAGAAATGGAAGACGAGGCGGCGCGCTTTGGTGCGGCGGTCGGCCTGGATTCTGTCTCAACTTTCGAGTGTATTGTCGATCGTGACAAGCACTTTTTCATGGAGATGAACACCCGCATCCAGGTTGAACACCGGGTGACGGAGCTCTGCTATTCGCTGAAGTTCACCAACCCGGACGATGAGCGCGACTTCTTTATTGTGCAGTCACTGGTGGAAGCCATGGTGCTGCTGGCAGCGCACGCTTCTGCCTTGCCACGCCCGGAGCGCGTGTTGCGTCACAACGACTCGGTGGAAGCGCGGCTGAATGCGACCAACCAGGCGCTGCAGCCTTCCGCTGGCGGGGTTATCGAAGGCTGGAGCGATGCACTCGACGGTGAAATTCGCGACGATCAGGGTATCAGCCTGCACAACCCCGATACTGATGTCTTCATGAAGTACACCCTTGCGGGTGCTTACGACTCCAACATTGCCCTGCTGTTGACCGTGGGTGACACGCGCCTGGAAACCTACGAGCGCATGGCCGAGGTGATACGCCGCACCCGTATGCGCGGCAAGGACCTGGCGACCAACCTGGAGTTTCACTACGGGCTGGTCAACTGGTTCATAGGCCAGAATATCAACGCGCGGCCAACGACCCGCTTTATCGTGCCCTATCTCACGGCAGTCGGTGAGTTGAAAGCCGAGGCGGACAAGCTCGATATCGAGTACGCGTGGCAGCAAATCAGTCGGGCGGCGCTCAACGGGCAGGGTGACGAGGCGGCAAAAGCACTCAAATCCAGCCTGGAGCTGAAGTCCACCCTGCTGTTGCGGCCTCTCGAGCGTTTGCTGGCAGAACCGCACATCCTGGCGGGATGGCTGAGCATCAACCGCGACTGTTATACCCTGATCGACGGCAAAGTGAGCTGGAACGAAAACCCGGTCGAAATGCTCGCCGACACTTATCACTTCCTGAACATGGATTACAGCCCGGAGGCACCCGCTGCTACCGTGATCTGGGATCACGATCACGACCTGCTGCAGGACGCGCTCGATTTCTACACCGAGCTGTCGCAGCGGCTGGACGCCGGCGACTGGGTGCAGTTGCAGAGCGTACTGGCCGACTCCGCAGTACCTGACGGGTTCACGGCAGAGAGCTGGACGCAGGTGCGCGCGGCGCATGCGGGCTTCCAGTCCGGGGTGGATATCCTCGCGGTACTGCCCAGTATTGCCGAGACGACGGGTTTCTTTGACCTCACGGTCAACGAGGATCTCACCGTTCACATTCCCGAGCGCCTGCTTGACGGCGATCTGCAGCACCGCATGGCCAAGGTGCTGGTGCCGCCACCGGTGGCAAAGTCTGACGAAATTCTCGCCGAAAGCGGCGGTATGTTCTACGGGCGGGAATCCCCCCAACATGAGCTTTATGTGCAGGAGGGTGATCACTTTGAAGCCGGTGATCCGCTGTACATTGTTGAAGTGATGAAGATGTTCAACAAGGTCTACGCGCCCTTCGCCGGCACGGTAGACAAAGTGCTGCTCGATACCGACGGTGTGATCATCCACAAGGGGCAGACCCTGTTCAAGGTGACACCGGACGAAAAGATCGAGGAAGTGTCTCCCGAGACGGTTGCATTGCAGCGCCGGGAATCCACCGCACGTTTTCTGCAGCAAGTTATCTGAGGAGCTCCGAATGATTACCGCGCTGGATCATATTGCCATTGCCGTGCCGGACTTCGAGAAGGCCATCAAGCGTTTCATGGAAGACTTCGGGCTGCCCTTCGAGGGCACTGAGGACGTTGTGCCGGCGAAGACCTCCACGGCGTTCTTTCCCTTGCCGCCGACCAATATTGAACTGGTGCACCCGCTCAACGGGGAGGGGCCTATCGCCACCTACCTGGAGAAGCGTGGGGGCGGCCTGCATCACCTCTGCTTCCGCTCGGACAATATCGAGGAGGATGTGGCGCGCCTGAAAGCAAAAGGCTACCAGTTCCTCTCGGAGGCGCCGACACCCGGTGCGCACAACTCCCGCGTGATTTTCATTCACCCCAGGAGCTGTGACGGCGTACTCATTGAAATCAACCAGCCCGGCGACGAGCACTGAGCGGGCGAGCGGAGACAGCGATTATGAGCGACAAGATCTATAACCGGGATGAAGCCAACCCTGAAGCCTGGCGCGCAGAAGCGGAAAAAAGCCTGCGTGGCAAAGGGCTGGATACACTGACTTGGCAGACCCCGGAAGATATCGCGGTCAAACCACTGTACACCGCCGAGGATATCGAGGCGCTTGAGTACACGAACACCATGCCGGGCCTGTCGCCCTACATTCGTGGCCCTCAGGCCACCATGTATGCCGGTCGGCCCTGGACTATTCGTCAGTACGCGGGCTTCTCTACTGCTGAAGCCTCCAACGCGTTCTATCGCAAGGCACTGGCTGCGGGCGGGCAGGGCATCTCCGTCGCCTTCGACCTGGCCACTCACCGCGGCTACGATTCCGATCACCCGCGTGTGACGGGCGACGTGGGCAAAGCGGGCGTTGCGATCGACTCCGTGGAGGACATGAAGATCCTGTTCGACGGTATCCCGCTCGACCAGGTGTCGGTATCCATGACCATGAACGGGGCGGTACTACCCATTCTGGCGGGCTACATCGTGGCCGCGGAAGAGCAGGGCGTTAGCCAAAAAGAGCTCGCGGGCACCATCCAGAACGATATCCTGAAAGAGTTCATGGTGCGCAACACCTACATCTACCCGCCCGCACCGAGCATGAAGATCATCGGTGACATCATCGCGCACTGCTCGCGGAATATGCCGCGTTTCAACACCATCTCCATCTCCGGCTATCACATACAGGAAGCGGGGGCGAATGCCGCCCTGGAGCTGGCCTACACGCTGGCGGATGGCAAGGAATACATCCGCACGGCACTGGCGGCGGGTCTGAGCATCGACGAATTCGCGCCGCGGCTGTCCTTCTTCTGGGGCATCGGCATGAATTTCTACATGGAGATTGCCAAGCTGCGTGCGGCCCGCTTGTTATGGGCCCGGATTGTGGCGGAATTCGAACCGCAGAATCCCAAGAGCTCCATGCTGCGCACGCACAGCCAGACGTCCGGCTGGTCCTTGACGGAGCAGGATCCCTACAACAACGTGGTGCGCACCACCATTGAAGCCATGGCGGCGGTATTCGGTGGCACCCAGTCACTGCACACCAATGCACTGGATGAGGCGATTGCACTGCCCACGGAGTTCTCGGCGCGTATTGCCCGCAACACGCAGCTCATTATTCAGGAAGAAACCGGTATTACCAATGTGGTGGACCCCTGGGGCGGCTCCTACATGATGGAAAGCCTGACCCAGTCCATCGCGGACAAGGCCTGGGAACTGATCGAAGAAGTCGAGGCGGCCGGTGGTATGGCCAAGGCGATTGAAACCGGCATGCCCAAACTGCGCATCGAAGAGGCGGCCGCGCGCAAGCAGGCGCGCATCGACCGCGGTGAAGACGTGATTGTGGGTGTTAACAAGTACCGCACTGACGATGCCAGCGAGGTCGATGTACTGCAGATCGACAACGACGCCGTGCGCACATCCCAGCTGGCGCGCCTCGCCAGTGTGCGCGAGGGACGCGACGAAGGTGCTGTAGAGGATATCCTCGAACAGCTTTACCAGGCAGCGGTGAGTGGTGAAGGCAACCTGCTGGAAATGGCCATCGAGGCGACACGCCGCCGCGCAACGGTAGGGGAGATCTCCTTTGCGCTGGAGCGCGAATACGGGCGTTTCAACGCCCAGGCGCAAACCGTATCCGGCGTCTACGGCTCCGCTTTCCAGCACGATGAAAACTGGCAGGGTATCAGTATGGATATCGATGCATTTGTAGAGAAATACGGTCGCCGGCCGCGCATGCTGGTGTGCAAGATGGGCCAGGATGGCCACGATCGCGGCGCCAAGGTGGTTGCCACAGCGTTTGCCGACGTTGGCTTTGATATCGACCTCTCGCC
The DNA here is from genome assembly GCF_000423125.1 of Haliea salexigens DSM 19537. Classification (GTDB taxonomy): domain Bacteria; phylum Pseudomonadota; class Gammaproteobacteria; order Pseudomonadales; family Halieaceae; genus Haliea; species Haliea salexigens. The sequence continues at coordinate 45,571 of NZ_AUHJ01000001.1, read as the reverse complement.
GATGTTTTCCACCCCGGAAGAAGTGGCGCGTCAGGCCATTGAAAACGATGTGCACGTGGTGGGCGCCTCTTCGCTGGCCGCCGGGCACAAGACCCTGGTGCCGGCATTGGTCGAAGAACTGCGCAAGCAGGGCGCCGACGATATCGTGGTGATTGCTGGCGGGGTGATACCGCGCCAGGACTACGACTTCCTCTATGAGGCGGGCGTGAAGTGCATTTTCGGCCCCGGTACGCCTATTCCACAGTGCGCGCGCGAAGTGCTGGATGCGGTCAACGAGGCACAGGGCAACGCCTGACGCCATGACAGCTGTCGACCTGGAAGCTCTGCAGGCGGGCAATCGCCGCGCCCTGGCCAGAGCCATCACGCTGGTGGAAAGCTCGCTTGCGGCGCACCGCGAGAGTGCCCAGACCCTGCTTGAAACACTGTTGCCGAAAACCGGTAACAGCATTCGGGTGGGTATCTCCGGTGTGCCGGGGGTGGGCAAATCCACCTTCATCGAAGCGTTTGGCCTTTACCTCATCAGCCAGGGCAAGCGCGTAGCGGTGCTTGCGGTGGACCCCAGCTCGCCGCGCACCGGTGGTTCCATCCTCGGCGACAAAACCCGCATGGAGATGCTCTCGCGGCGCGAGGAGGCGTTTATCCGCCCATCGCCGGCCGCGGGGGCGTTGGGCGGCGTGGCACAGAAAACGCGCGAAACCATGCTGCTCTGTGAGGCGGCTGGTTACGACGTCATCCTGGTGGAGACGGTGGGCGTAGGCCAATCTGAATACCAGGTCGCCGGTATGGTCGACTTTTTCATGGTGTTGATGCTGCCTGGTGGCGGCGATGAGCTGCAGGGCATCAAGCGCGGTATCATGGAAATGGCGGATGCGCTGGTGATCAACAAGGCCGACGGCGACAGTGAGCTTCTGGCAAAGCAGACCGGCCAGCACTATAACGCCGCCATGCATCTGTTGCGCCAGACCACCTTCTGGACACCGCGGGTGATGACCTGCTCGGCGCTGAAGAACCGCAATATAGACGCGGTGTGGGGCATGCTGGTGGACTATTCGACCGAGGCCCGCAAGGCAAACGCTTTCAACGCCAAGCGCGCGCGGCAGAACCGCGACTGGATGCGCTCGCTGCTGAACAATCTTCTCTTGCAGCGCTTGCAGCAGAACCCTCGCATACGCGCGCTGCTGCCGGAACTGGAACAGGCGGTGGAGGAGGGTACGACCACCCCTTACGCCGCGGCGCGCCAGCTGATCGACCTGCTCTGATCCCAGCTGCTACTATGCCTTTGTGATTCTCCGCTGAGTGTGCCCACATGCGCTTCCGGCCGCTGGAAAAACTGATCAATCTGCACGAAGGTTACCGGCGCGAATTTCGCATCGATGAGCTGGCGTTGCTGTTGGCGATGCAGGATGACGAGCTGTATCTGTTCGAGTCCCGCTGTCCGCACCGGGAGCATGCGCTCGATGTGGCGTCGATTCGCAATGGCGAAATCGAGTGTCCGCTTCACCGCTACCGCTTTCGGCTGACGGACGGCGCGCTGTTGCAGGCCTCTGAAGAACGCTGCCGCGCATTGAAAACCTGGCCACTGGTCTACGAGGGCAATGAAGTCGGGTGCATGCTTCCCGATTGACGCCGTTTTCACCACAGCCCCCGAGGAACCGCCATGCCCTTGCTAGTCAATCTGCTGTGCTTTATTGCTCTCTGTTACCTGTTGTACCGGCTGCGCAGCCGCGGCTGGCCCCTCTCGCGGCAGATTCTCGCCGGCCTGGTGGCCGGTGGACTCTACGGGCTGGCCCTGCAGTTCGCCTGGCCCGGGCACACCCAGCTGCTCACCGACACACTGCAGTGGACGGGCATTGTGGCGAGTGGCTATGTCAGCCTCCTGCGCATGATCATTATGCCGCTGGTGCTGGTGATGATGGTGGCCGCGGTGCTGAAGATGCGTGCGGTGGCGGACCTGGGCAAAATCGGTGGCGCCGTGGTCGGCCTGTTGATTGCAACCACGATGATAGCGGCGGTGGTGGGCATTCTGGTCACCAGTGCGTTTGGTTTGAGTGCCGACAGCATTACGCAGGGCGCGCGGGAGTTTGCTTCCGCTGAAGCACTTGCGCAGCGCTATGAGACGGTTGCCGGGCTGGGCCTGCCCGACATGCTGGTTCGCTTTGTGCCCGCCAACGTGTTCTACGACCTCACGGAGGCCCGCCCCACATCCATTATCGCGGTGGTGATATTCGGCATCCTGTTTGGTATTGCGGCGCTACAGGTTGCGCGTACAGACCCGCAGCGTGGCGCCCAGATAGAGGGCTTTGTCGATACCACCCGGTTGATCGTGATGCGTCTGGTGCATATCGTGATGGCGCTGACACCCTACGGAATTCTCGCGTTGATCGGGGGTGTCGTAGCGCGCTCTGATGCCGCGGATATCGTCAATCTGCTGGCCTTTATTGCGGCCTCTTATCTCGCCATTGGCATCATGTTCGCTATTCATGCGCTGCTGCTGGGTGTGCACGGGGTCGGCCTGCGTCACTACTTTCGGTCGGTCTGGCCGGTGCTCGCGTTTGCCTTTACCTCGCGCAGCTCTGCCGCCAGCATTCCGCTCAACGTGGAAACCCAGGTGGAGAAACTGCGTGTAGCCACACCTATCGCCAATCTGTCGGCCACGCTTGGGGCGACCATCGGGCAGAACGGCTGCGCGGGAATTTACCCTGCCATGCTGGCGGTGATGATCGCACCCTCCATGGGCATAGACCCGCTGGCCTGGGACTTTATGGCGGGCCTGGTGGGTGTTATCGCCATCAGTTCCTTCGGCGTGGCCGGTGTCGGCGGGGGCGCGACGTTTGCCGCACTGATTGTGCTGCCAGCCATGGGGTTTCCCGTCACAGTGGCCGCCGTGTTGATCTCTATCGAGCCGTTGATAGATATGGCGCGCACGGCGCTGAATGTGAACGGTGCCATGACTGCGGGTGTGGTGACGCAGCGCTGGCTCGGTGCTTCCGTTGCGCGTGATTAAGGTGAGCGGGGCCGCGTTACCCCTGCGTTGCAGGCGGCGCCTGCATCGTTAAAGCGGCACGCTGCGAAACTCAATATGCGGCCCGCTGTGGCGCCACAACTCCTCGAAGAAATCACGGTAGCGTTCCGCGCGTGCCCTTGAGTCCGGTTCGCAAAACGCTGCCGTGTCGCTTTCTGCCGGTTTGCAGAGTACGCCGCTGCGGTCCGTCAGCACGAGGGTTTCGCCCTTCCAGTCAGGGTGTTCATTGAGCTGCTGCAGAATGATGGAGGAGGGGAGCCGGCGCGCCAGGGCCAGCAAGCGGTGGCCGCGCTGGATCATGGGCCGATAGTCGCTGACCAGAATGCGCACCCGTGACTGCGGGGCGCGCCGCGCGAGCGCACTCAGCGCGGTGGCAAGTTCGCTGTCATCGAAGACGCGGTGATCCAGGTCGTGGCTGAGTATGCAGATTTCACGTGATGCGTTGCGACACAGGGCCACGGCCCAGCGGGCAAACGGTTCCGGGTAGGCAATGCCATTGCCGTAGACCTTGCCGAGGCCTGTATCACGGCGCATGGCAACGTGGGGTATACCGGCCTCGGTAAAGGGCTCACCCTCGGGTGCAAAGCCGGCGCGCGCGTAGAAGTCTGCGGCGTGCTGCTGCGCGTGCAGGTACACCGTCTCCAGGCCCTGCTCCCGCGCCGCGGTGATCAGCGCTTCCAGCACGGCGGCACCGTAACCGCGGCCGCGCTGTGACGCGAGCACGGCCATGCGCCCGATTTTGCCACCCGGCAGCAGGCGTCCACAGGCCACCGGCTCGCCCTGCAAGGTCCCCAGCACGTGTATGGCATCGGCATCCTGGCCATCCCACTCGATATCGCGTGGCACGCCCTGCTCCAGGATAAATACCGTCTCGCGCAGCGCGCGCAGGGTATCCTGCTGCTGGTCCCAGGCGGCGGTGTGCACGACCAGCCCTTGCGTCGGTTCACTCGACATCCAATGCTCCCTGTTGCATCAGGAACTGTAGCACGGGCATCGTGTTCTCGCCGCCCGGCCAGTGCACTACATGGTCTGCACAGAGCCGGGCCAGCCAGTCGCGCAGCGCTTCCGGCGCGGTGCAGCTTGCGCCATTGGCAAACACCCGCAGGCCCTCTCTGTCGGTGTGCTGCCAGGCCACGCGGGCGTCCGGCGCCAGGCGCACCCCGTAGCCGTCCTGCACATGGGCGGTTAGCTGCAGCACATCCTTCAACGCGAGGGGTTCGCTGTTGGACTCGGTCACCAGTTCGCCAAACCAGCTGTCCTCGCGGGCGCTGGCCAGCAGTGCCTGGATCTGCTCGCGCGCCTGCGCGCTGTCGGCGGCGGTAATTTCACCACATCGGCTGGCTGTTTCGCGCCCGGCATCACGCAGTAGCAGGTTGTCTGGCGTTCGCTCCAGTTGTGAATCAGTGAGGCGCGAAAGCAGGTCCGCCATGCGCGGCGCGCGGAAACCGAGTGAGAAACAGGTGGACTCGCCGCGGGAAATGCCCCAGTGCGCAACCCCCGGTGGAATATAGAGTGCATCGCCACAGCGCAGGGTGTACTCAGCCTGGCAGTCGAAGTGTGCCAGTAATTTAAGGTCGTCATGCGCCAGCAGGGGCGTATCCGCGTTGCAGCGCTGACCGATCCGCCAGGTGCGCTCTCCCTCACCCTGTAGCAGGAAGACGTCATACAGGTCGTAGTGGGGGCCGATGCCTCCGCCGTCCGTGGCGTAGCTCACCATGATGTCATCGAGGCGCCAGCGCGGTATGAAATCGGTCAGGCGACGCAGCTCGGCGACCTCGTCCAGTAGTTGGTCGACGCGCTGGATCAGCAGTGTCCAGGGGTGCGGGCGCAGAAAATCACTGGCGAGAAACGGTCCGTGGTGCAGTTGCCAGCTGCTGGCATTGTCTGCGGCACCGTTGCACTCGGCGATACGGGACTCGACCTCATCCTCCATGGCCAGGCCAGCGAGTTCGTTGGCACTGACCGGCGGCACAAAGCCGGGGACGGCGGCGCGCAGCAGCAGTGGCTCGCGCTGCCAGTACCGGTCCAGAAACAGTGCCGGCTGCAGCCCCTGCACGGAGCGCTAGTCCTCGCGGATGGCGCGCGCCTGCGCCGCCGCGTTACCGGTATACCCGGCGGGTGTCAGTGCCAGCAGGGACTCCTTGGCTGCTGCAGGAATCTCCAGAGCTGTAATGAATGTTTGCAGGGTCTCCCGGCTCATGTCCTGGCCGCGCGTCAGCTCCTTGAGTTTTTCGTAGGGCTTCTCGATACCGTAGCGGCGCATCACCGTCTGAATGGGCTCCGCGAGGACTTCCCAGCTCTGCTCCAGATCCTCCGCCAGGCGCGCCTCGTTCAACTGCAGCTTGCCGATACCCTTGAGGCTCGCTTCGTAGGCAATCAGGCTGTAACCAAAGCCCACCCCCATGTTGCGCAGCACGGTGGAGTCGGTGAGGTCGCGCTGCCAGCGACTGATGGGGAGTTTGCTGGCCAGATGCTGGAACACCGCGTTGGCGAGCCCCAGGTTGCCTTCGGAGTTTTCAAAATCAATCGGATTGACCTTGTGCGGCATGGTGGACGAGCCCACCTCGCCGGCCACCGTGCGCTGGCGGAAGTAGCCGAGGGAAATGTAGCCCCACAGATCCCGATCCAGGTCGATCAGAACCGTATTGAAACGCGCCATGGCGTCGAACAGCTCTGCCATGTAGTCGTGTGGCTCAATCTGGGTGGTATAGGCATTCCAGCCCAGCCCCAAACCGGTAACAAACGCCTCCGCATTGGCCTGCCAGTCCACCTCGGGGTAGGCGCTCAGGTGGGCGTTGTAGTTGCCCACTGCACCGTTGATCTTGCCCAGGTAACCTGCTGCCTCCAGTTGTGCGAGCTGGCGCCGCAGGCGCGCGACGACATTGGCGATTTCCTTGCCCATGGTGGTAGGGCTCGCGGTCTGACCGTGGGTGCGGGAGAGCATCGGGGTATCCGCATGGGCAACTGCCAGTTCACTCAAGGCCACCAGCAGTCGCTGCATGGTCGGCAGCAATACATCCTGCATGCCATCGCGCAGCATCAACGCGTGGGAGAGGTTGTTGATGTCTTCGGAGGTGCAGGCAAAGTGCACGAATTCAGCAATGCGCTCCAACTCTGCGTTGCCGGCAAAGCGCTCCTTGATGAAATACTCTACCGCCTTGACGTCGTGGTTGGTGGTGGCCTCGATGGCCTTGATGCGCTGTGCATCTGCTTCGCTGAAGTCACGGGCGATGGTGTCCAGCGCGGCGCTGGCCTGCTCTGACAGCGCGGGTACCTCGGTTACAGCGGCAAGTTGTGCCAGCTGCTGCAGCCAGCGCACTTCCACCAGCACGCGCCGTTTGATCAGGCCGAATTCGCTGAACACGCTGCGCAGGGTTGCGGTGCGTGTACCGTAGCGGCCATCGATGGGCGATACGGCGGTGAGGGCGGTGAGTTCCATGCTTTACTCCGGAGAATCGGTCGGGTGGTGCGCCACGCCCAGCTGGCGTGACAGTTCATGGGCGCGCCGCCCGATACTGCGCCGCTGCAGCAACAGCTTCCAGCGCCGGCCACCGAGTTGGCGCCACAAGTGGGTGGAGCGTATGCCCGCCAGTAACAGGGCGCGGATGGTGTCGGCATTCTGGCGGTTCTGCAGGTGTTGCGCGTTGCCGTTTACCTTGATGCGAAACTTCAGCGTGCTCAGCGTGTCCTGGTACACACCGGACACACTGTGGCAAATATCGTTCACGTTGCCGGCGAAGTGCTCGGCGCGAAAGCTGGTGTGCTGCAGTCGGGAGTGCACGACCCGCATCATGGCGGGGTCCGCAGCGAACTTGCGTTCCAGGTACAGCAGGTTGAATACATAGCGCACCATGTCGCGCAATTCCTGTGGCTGTTGGTTGTGCAGCACCATGGCCAGCGTATCCAGACCCAGTTTGACACCACCCAGGCCACCGTAGATGTCATCCACTGCTTCGCTGTCGAACACAAACAGGCTGTTGAGCGAGGCCTGCAGGAATTCCGGTGGGCAGCTCCCCGTGCGTGATACCTGATCCACCAGGCGCGCGGCCTGGGCAACGCCGGCGAGGGCGATGGTCTGCTGGTCCAGTAGCGGCACCAGGTGTGCATCAGGTTCAGTCGGTGCGTTCAATGACACCCCCTCCCAGACAGCGTTCGCCGTCATAGAGCACCACGGACTGGCCGGGGGTAACGGCTCGCTGTGGCGCGTCAAACTCGACCCGGAAGCCGGCGGCGGCGGGGCTGACACGGCAGGCCTGGTCGGCCTGGCGGTAGCGCACCTTGGCGGTACAGTGCAGGGGAAATTCCGGCGCTTCGCCGGTAATCCAGAAAATGGCGCCAGCCTGCAGGCTGTTGCTGAACAGGGCGGGGTGGTTGTTGCCTTGTGCCACGCGCAGAATGTTGTGCTCGAGGTCCTTGCCGACAACGTACCAGGGCGCATCGCCATGGTCGGCGAGGCCGCCAATGCCCAGCCCCTGGCGCTGGCCTATGGTGTGATACATGAGGCCCTGATGCCGACCCAGCAACTCGTCGTCCAGGCTGTAGATGTCACCGGGCTGCGCGGGCAGGTATTGCTGCAGGAAATCCTTGAAACGGCGTTCGCCGATAAAACAGATGCCGGTGGAGTCTTTTTTGTCCGAGGTGACCAGTGCGTGGCGCGCCGCGATGGCCCGCACCTCGGGTTTGGCTATCTCACCGACGGGGAACAGCGTTTGTGCCAGCTCGCGGTGGCCCACGGCGTGCAGGAAATAGCTCTGGTCCTTGTTGTCATCCAGCCCCCGCAACAGCGTGGCTTTGCCCTGTGTTTCGCCTCGGCGCGCGTAGTGCCCGGTGGCAATGCAATCGGCTCCCAGCAGCAGGGCGTAGTCGAGGAAGGCGCGGAACTTGATTTCACGGTTACAGAGGATGTCGGGATTGGGTGTGCGCCCGGCCTGGTACTCGGCGAGGAAGTGCTCAAACACGTTGTCCCAGTACTCGGCGGCAAAGTTGGCGCCGTGCAGGCGAATGTCCAGCGCATCGGCGACTGCCTGCGCGTCTGCAAAATCCGCCTTGGCAGTGCAGTACTCGGTGCCGTCGTCCTCGTCCCAGTTCTTCATGAACAGGCCTTCCACCTGATACCCCTGCTCGCGCAATAACAGTGCGGCGACGGAGGAGTCCACGCCACCTGACATGCCGACGATTACCTTGGTCGATGCGTTGAGGCTCATGCTGGTGAAATCAGGTCCAGAGGATAGCGAATGCCGCTGCGGTGCTGCTCAATGGCGGCGAGTACCAGCGGGCTGCGCATTCTAGCAGAACTGGCGAGAATTTCCTCGTAGTCCAGCCAGTGTACCGCCAGGATGTCGGGATCAAGCTCTGCGCCGGTCAGCAGTTCCCGTGGCTGCGCACAGAAGGTGGTGCGATAGTAGGTCACCCCATTGCCCGCCGCGACATAGCGCGCCAGGCCCAGCACCCCTTGCAGTTCTACGCTCCAGCCCGTTTCCTCGCGGGTCTCGCGCAGTGCGGCCTGAAACAGTGTTTCGCCCGCCTCAAGGTGCCCCGCGGGCTGGTTGAACACACGCCGGCCGCTGGTTTTGTCGCGCTCTTCGACCATGAGGTAACGTCCCTCGTTGAACACCACCGTGGCCACAGTCACGTGGGCAAACCATTCGCTCATGGTTTTTGCCTCCTGCGGCGGCTTTGTTGGCCGCCGGTTTTTGCCCCGCTGCGTTTGCGGGGCGGGTGCACGGTCAGCCTGCGGTGGGCGCCAGGTGACAGGCCCTCCAGTGACCAGTCACCAATGGCCACGCGAATCAGGCGCAGTGTTGGCAGCCCTACTGCCGCGGTCATGCGGCGGATCTGGCGGTTGCGCCCTTCGCGGATACTGATTTCCAGCCAGCTGTCGGCGACGGTCAGGCGCGCACGCACAGGCGGGTCCCTTGGCCAGAGGGTGGTGGGCGGCTCCATGGCGCGCACGCGCGCGGGCAGGGTGGGGCCGTCGCGCAACGTGACGCCGGCCTGCAGTGCGGCAATCTGCTCCTGGGTGGGTCGGCCTTCAACCTGGGCCCAGTAGGTTTTCCAGAGTTTGTGTCGCGGGTGGGTAATCTGTTGCTGCAGCGCGCCGTCGTCGGTGAGTAGCAGCAGGCCCTCGGAGTCGTAGTCCAGGCGCCCCGCAACGCGGAAAGCCGGCGCCTGCAGGTGGTCGGCCAGGGTGGCACGGCGCGGGGGCGCAGCGTTGCCTGCGGTTGTCGTCCCGGCGCTCTCAGCGCCCCCGGGTTGGTCACCGCGGTCGCTGAACTGGCTCAGTACCTGAAAGGGCTTGTTGAAAAGAATTACCGTGGCCATCGTGGCTCCGTAGCGGTTAAAAAACTGCTCCCCGGTTCAAGAGAAAGGCCGGGAAACCTGATACACTAAGTGCCGTTTTAACGGGGGCTCCTTCAAGGATACCGCACCCCGAGACCCAATGGACCCACAGCGACGGAGAACAATCTATGGGCTATAAGCACATCAAGGTGCCGACGACCGGCGAAAAGATCACGGTCAATGACGATTTCAGCCTGAACGTCCCCAACCACCCGATCATCCCCTACATCGAGGGTGACGGCATTGGTGTCGATATCAGCCCGGTCATGATCAACGTGGTCGACGCCGCTGTCGAGAAGGCCTACGGTGGCAGCAAGAAGATCTCCTGGATGGAGATCTACACCGGTGAGAAAGCCGCTGAACTGTACGATGGCGACTGGTTCCCCGAGGAAACACTGCAGGCCATCAAGGAGTACTCGGTCGGTATCAAGGGTCCCCTGACCACACCGGTCGGTGGCGGCTTCCGCTCCCTGAACGTGGCACTGCGCCAAGAGCTTGATCTTTACACCTGCCTGCGCCCGGTGCGCTGGTTTGAGGGCGTGCCTTCGCCGGTGAAAGATCCCGGCGCCTGTAACATGGTGATCTTCCGCGAAAACTCTGAAGACATCTACGCCGGCATTGAATACAAGGCGGGCTCTGACGAGGCGAACAAGGTTGTCGATTTCATCATCAACGAGATGGGGGCGACCAAGATCCGCTTCCCGCAGAATGTGGGTATTGGCATCAAGCCTGTTTCCGAGGAAGGCACCAAGCGTCTGGTGCGCAAGGCCATCCAGTACGCTATCGACCAGGATCTGCCGTCGGTGACTCTGGTACACAAGGGCAACATCATGAAGTTCACGGAAGGTGCCTTCCGTGATTGGGGCTATGAGCTTGCCCAGCAGGAGTTTGGCGGTGAACTGCTCGATGGCGGCCCCTGGGTCACTATCAAGAACCCCAACACGGGCAAGGACATCGTCATCAAGGATGTGATCGCAGACGCGATGCTGCAGCAGATCCTCACGCGTCCGAAGGACTACAGCGTGGTGGCGACCCTCAACCTGAACGGCGACTACCTGTCGGACGCCCTGGCGGCCCAGGTAGGCGGTATCGGCATTGCGCCGGGCGCCAACCTGTCCGACACCATAGCCCTGTTCGAGGCCACTCACGGTACGGCGCCAAAATATGCCGGCCAGGACAAGGTCAACCCGGGCTCGCTGATCCTCTCCGCCGAGATGATGCTGCGTCACATGGGCTGGAACGAGGCCGCGGACCTGATCATCAACGGCATGAACGGCGCCATCCAGAAAGGCACGGTCACCTATGACTTTGAACGCCTCATGGAAGGTGCAACGCTGGTCAGCTGCTCCGAATTCGGTCAGAAGCTGATCGACAACATGTAAGCCTGTTCCGCAGGCTTATCGGGAAGGGCCCGTGGCAGCACGGGCCCTTTTTTGTGGGCGGCGTTTGGCGGCGAAAAACCGACAGGGGTTGAATTGACTTATAATGGGCCAATATCCACTATCTATGACAGGAAAGACGTGTGAGAGGAAAGGCGTGAACGAGGGTATTCGGGCCGGTGAGTGGCGCATGTCCGACGAGGAGCAAGGCGATCGGGAAGGCGGCCTCGCGCTGCAGGACGCCAAGCCGGAGCTCAAGAAGCCGCCGCTGTTCAAAGTGGTCTTGCTGAATGACGACTACACCCCCATGGAGTTCGTGGTCGAGGTGCTTGAGGTGTTTTTCCGCATGAACCGCGAGCAGGCCACGCATGTGATGTTGACAGTCCATACCAAGGGTAAGGGCGTATGTGGGGTATACACCCGGGATATTGCTGAAACCAAGGCGGCCCAGGTCAATCAGTACGCGCGTGACAATCAACACCCGCTGTTGTGCGAAATCGAGGCATCGGAGGGCGAATAGCCCGGGAGTGGTAAAGTATGCTGAGCAAGGATCTGGAGTTGACCCTCAACGAGGCCTTTCGCGAGGCCCGGGGCAAGCGCCACGAGTTCATGACAGTCGAGCATCTGCTGCTCGCGCTGCTGGACAATAACGACGCCATTCGCGTACTCAAGGCCTGCGGCGCAGAAATCAACGCCCTGCGCGGAGACCTCATGGAATTCGTGGACGCGACCACGCCGCTGATTCCCGAAGACAGCGATGACCGCGAAACGCAGCCTACCCTGGGGTTCCAACGGGTACTGCAGCGCGCCGTGTTTCACGTGCAGTCGTCCGGCCGCAGCGAAGTCACCGGGGCCAACGTGCTGGTGGCCATTTTCAGTGAGCAGGAAAGCCAGGCGGTGTACTTCCTCAAGACGCAGAGCATCGCGCGTCTTGATGTCGTGAACTTCATTACCCACGGTATTTCCCGCGTGCCCGAAGACGGGGAGAGTGGGGCCGCCGGCGGGCCAGCCAGCGACAGCGCGACGACGGAAGAGGCCGAGGAGAGCCCGCTGGATACTTATTCCACCAACCTCAACGAGGAGGCGCGTGCCGGGCGTATCGACCCGCTGATTGGTCGCATGCCGGAGGTGGAACGGGTAGCGCAAATTCTCGCGCGACGGCGCAAGAACAACCCACTGCTGGTGGGTGAGTCCGGTGTGGGCAAGACGGCCATTGCCGAGGGCCTGGCGAAAATGATCGTCGATGGCGATGTGCCGGATATGCTCAAGGACAGCGTGGTGTACTCGCTGGACCTGGGCGCATTGCTGGCGGGCACCAAGTACCGCGGTGATTTCGAAAAGCGCTTCAAGGGCCTCCTGGCCAACCTGAAGAAGCGCGAGGGAGCGATTCTTTTCATCGACGAGATTCACACCATCATCGGCGCCGGTGCGGCGTCCGGCGGTGTCATGGATGCCAGCAACCTGCTCAAGCCGCTGCTTACCTCGGGAAAAATGCGCTGTATCGGCAGCACGACTTTCCAGGAATACCGTGGCATTTTCGACAAGGACAAGGCGCTCAGTCGGCGCTTCCAGAAGATCGATGTGCTGGAGCCATCCCCCGACGACGCGTATCTCATCCTCAAGGGGCTGAAGTCGCGTTTCGAGGAGCACCATGGCCTGCGCTACACGAACAAGGCGCTGCGCGTGGCCACCGACCTCTCTGCACGCTACATCACAGACCGCTTTCTGCCCGACAAGGCCATTGATGTCATCGACGAAGCGGGTGCCTATCAGCAGCTGCAGCCACCCTCCAAGCGCAAGAAAGTGGTTGGTGTGGCCGATATTGAAGCGGTGGTCGCCAAGATTGCGCGTATCCCGCCGAAATCCGTGAGCTCGGATGACCGGGAAACGCTGCAGAAGCTCGAACAGAACCTGCAAATGGTGGTGTTTGGCCAGACGGCGGCGATCAGCAGCCTGGCCACCTCCATCAAGCTGGCGCGGGCGGGCCTGCGCTCCGGGGACAAGCCTATCGGTTCCTTCCTGCTTGCCGGCCCCACCGGGGTGGGCAAAACCGAGGTGACCAAGCAGCTGGCGCGGCAACTCGGGCTGGAGCTGATTCGGTTCGACATGTCGGAGTACATGGAACGGCACACGGTGTCGCGGCTGATTGGTGCACCGCCGGGCTATGTCGGCTTTGATCAGGGCGGTTTGCTCACCGATGCGGTGACCAAGCACCCACACGCCGTGATTTTGCTCGACGAGATCGAAAAGGCCCATCCCGAGGTGTTCAACCTGTTATTGCAGGTGATGGACCACGGTACACTCACCGACAATAACGGTCGCAAGGCGGATTTCCGCAACGTGATTCTGGTGATGACCACCAACGCGGGGGCCGAGAGCATCAGTCGTCGCACCATCGGTTTCACGACCCAGGACCACAGTACGGACGCGATGGAAGCGATCAACCGCATGTTCACCCCCGAATTCCGCAACCGGCTGGACAGCATTGTGCAGTTCGAGCCGTTGGGTGAAGACGTTATCCTCACGGTTGTCGACAAGTTCCTCACCGAGCTGCAGGGGCAGCTGGACGAGAAGCGCGTGACACTGGATGTGGACGAGGACGCTCGCCTGTGGCTGGTAGAGAAGGGTTACGATCGCAATATGGGTGCTCGACCCATGGCGCGCGTGATTCAGGAATACATCAAGAAGCCGCTAGCGGAGCTGGTGCTGTTTGGCGCTCTGGCACAGGGCGGCGGCGTTGCACAGGTGCGTCTTAACCCGGCGCGAGATGGCCTGGAAGTGCGGGTAGAGGAAACGGAGGCTGAACCCGCCTGAGGCGCGGAGGTCGCGCTCTGATGATGCCGCGGCTTCGGCCGCGGTATCAACGCTCGCGGTAGGTAATACGGCCTTTGGTGAGGTCGTAGGGAGTGAGTTCCACGCGAACTTTATCGCCGGTGAGGATGCGAATGTAGTTCTTGCGCATTTTGCCTGAGATGTGGGCAGTTACAACGTGGCCGTTTTCGAGTTGTACGCGAAACGTTGTGTTGGGCAAGGTATCGATAACCTCACCTTCCATCTCGATCTGGTCTTCTTTTGCCATGCGGCGGCAGTCCCTCGTAAAATCAGGGGCGCATTCTGCACTAAAGCCGCCGCATGTACCAGTTCAATATGCGGCAAAACTGCCGCTCAGTTACCGAACAGCTTGCCGAATGCCTTGCCGATTTCCTTGGTGGCGTTCTCCAGGCTGTCTTCTGCGGGTGCACCTTCTTCACTCGGTGCCTCCCCGGCGTTGCCGCCGAAAATGCCGGACATGATGCCGCCCATACCACCTTCCTCGGAGCCATTACCGCCACCGAACAGGCCGCCGAGCGCGGAGAGGTCCGTGGGCTCTGCCGGCAGCGTGAAGCGCGCGGGATCAATGCTGTCGGTCGTGATGCTGGCCACCCGCATATCCTGTCCGTAGCGCAATACACCGAGCTCCTTGTCGTTCAGGCGGGTTTGCAACAGGTTCGCGGCGTCTTTCTGATCCACCATATCACCGACTCGTGAAGCCATGCGATGCATGGCATCGCGGAAGCCGACGGCCCTTGGGTCGGGCGAGAGCACCAGTTCTGCCTGCTGTGCCTGGCCATTGTGGTCGACGAAGTTGAGGGTATACACCTCACCTTCGATGCCGGCTACCGTCTCCTTGCGACCGGTTGCCTCCAGCTTGTCGACGCGAACGTCTGCCAGGTCCGGCACCGCGGCTTGTGCCATGCCACCAAACATGGACATGGCCTGCTGTACATCAATCACCATGATCTGGCCATCGTTGTTGGTAACGACATACAGGCTCTGCTCGTTGGCCAGCATATAGCTGCCCTGTTCCTGCGCTACATTTACCCGCAGCTGGTTTCCCTGGTATTCGAAAGACATGCGGTTGCCTTCAGCATCAATAACCTCTGCGGTGTCCGCGTGGCCGGGTGCTGCATGCAGGCCCAGCGTGAGAAGCAATGCCGTGTACAGGTTTTTCTGGTTCAGTGCCATGGTGATCTTGCTCCGTGTGGAAGGGTGATCTATCGCTTTATCAGCACACAGTATTGACGCTCTTTGCGCGGATTTCCAGCGCCGTGTGCATGCCACAGGCAGTCGCCTGTTGATGGTGGCGCGCTTAGCCCTTGCGTATCTCCTGGTAGGCCGCAAGCGCCGCCTCACGCGCTTCACGGTGATCGACAATGGGTTGCGGGTAGTCGCTGCCGAGGGACAGGCCGGCTTCCTCCAGCACGGCCGCTGGAGCCTCCCAGGGCCGGTGCAGATAGCGGTCGGGCAGGGCGGCGAGCTCCGGCACCCAACGGCGCACGTAAACGCCGTCCGCGTCGAATTTCTGGCCTTGGGTTACTGGATTGAAAATGCGGAAGTACGGTGCGGCGTCAGCGCCGCTGCCCGCCGCCCACTGCCAGCTGGCGGTATTGCTTGCGGGGTCGGCGTCGACCAGGGTGTCCCAGAACCAGCGCTCGCCGGTACGCCAGTGCGTAAGCAGGTGCTTGGTCAAAAACGATGCCGTAACCATGCGTATGCGGTTGTGCATGTACCCAGTGTGCCAGAGCTCGCGCATCCCGGCATCCACCACCGGGTAACCGGTTTGCCCCTGTTGCCAGGCGCGTAGCAGGGTTTCGTTGCCGAGCCAGGGAAAGTTCTCGAACTGCGACTTGAAGGGTGCGTGTTCGATGCTTGGAAAGTGAAACAGCAGGTGGTAGGAGAACTCACGCCAGCCCAGTTCGGCGAGGAATTTGTTGATCTGTTCTTCCAGTGCCGGCTGCTGCTGCAAAGTGGCGCGCGCGGTGTGCCACACCTGGCGTGGCGATATGTCACCAAAACGCAGGTGCGGTGACAGGCGCGATGTCGCCTCCTCGGCCGGATGGTCGCGGCCGCTGGCGTAGTGCTGCACACGGTCTTGCAGGAAGCGCTCTAACGTCTTGCGGGCGCCCTCCGAGCCGGGTGTCCACAGGGTCGACCAGTGTGCGGCCCAGTTGGGATTTGTCGGCAGCAGTTCGAGTTCTCGCAGGGGCGCACCCTGCGCCAGCGGCTCTGCCCAGGTTGTTTCGGAGGGCAGCGGCACGGGCTGCGCCGGCGCTTCGGCACGGCAGCAATGACGCCAGAAGGGGGTAAATACCTTGAACGGTGCGCCGGACTGATTCTCGATATGCTCGGGCTCGTGCAGCAATGTGCCCGGGTAGCGTTTGAAGGTAACGCCCAGCGCATTGCAGGCCTCGCGCAGCTGCGCCTCCAGAGCGACTTCCCAAGGGCTGTAGGCGCGGCTGCAGTGCACGGCGGTGATATCGCGGCTGGCGAGCAATTCCCGCAGGCAGGCCGCGCTATCACCGCGCAGCAGGTTCAACTGGCCGCCGGCCTGTGCTATTTCCTCGCCGAGTGCCTGCAAGCTGTGGTGAAGCCACCAGCGACTGGCCCCGCCCAGGGCGCGATCACCGGCAGCGGCATCATCGAGAATGTAGAGCGGCAGCACGTCTCCGGCGCGGCTTGCCGCCGCCAGTCCCGGCAGGTCGGTGAGGCGCAGGTCGTTGCGAAAAAGAAAAACTGTGGTGGTCATGTCGTCGGATCCAGGTGTCTGTTCAGCACGGCCTGCAGGCGGGGCTGCAGGATCATGTGTTGGCGGTGAATGTGCCGGTAATTGCAGCGTCCAGTAAGGTTTCACACGGCGTCGAAAGTTTGAGTGTAGCGAGTGCGTCCGCCCGGGTCAGCCCGGGATTGATGATCAGCAGCGCTTTGTTCTGCTCCCGCGCTCTGCGACAGAAGCGAAAGCCCGAGTACACCTGCAGGGACGAGCCGATGACCAGCAGCGCATCCGCCGCAGCCAGTGCCTCATTGGCCCGCAGCACGCGTTCCGCGGGCACATTGCCGCCAAAAAACACCACATCGGGCATGAGAACATCACCGCACACTTCGCAGGGCGGTACTTGCGTGTCTATGGCAAGGGTATCCGGGAGCGCCATGTCGCCGTCGGGCCGCTGCGCGCTGGCCTGCGGACGTGTTGCCAGCTGTGGGTTGGCGCGGGCGAGGCGTTGTTGCATCACTTCGCGGTCGATGAACGCCGCACAGCCCAGACACCGCACACGGTCCAGGCGTCCGTGCAGGTCGACCACGGCACTGCTGCCGGCCCGTTGATGCAGGCGATCGACATTCTGCGTGATCACCAGGCTTACCACGCCCTGCTGCTCAAGCGTGGCCAGCGCCCGGTGTGCCACGTTGCAGCGCGCGTCTCGTACGGCGGGCCAGCCAAACCAGCTACGCGTCCAGTAGCGCTGACGGACCGCGGCGCTCTGCAGGAATTCACGGTGCTGGATGGGCGTGCTGTAGAGCCAGCGCCCAGCTGCGTCGCGGTAGGTAGCGATGCCGGAGCTGGCACTGATGCCCGCGCCAGTCAGTGCCACCACTTTCGGGTGGCGGGCAAGAAACTCCTGCAACTGTTGCAGTTCCTGCTCAGTATTGCTCATCATGCCAGTCACAGCTGTGTATTCACATTGTCCAACGGGGTACTGACGGTCCAGTCGACAATGTTCTGATGTATCACGAGGGGAGAGCGTCGATTATGCATATTCTGATGACGGGCGGTACCGGATTTGTGGGCGAGGCACTCCTGCAGCACTGGCTGGCGGCGGGTCACGACGTCACGGTGCTCAGTCGCACGGCACACGCCGACAGGGAGCACTGCCGCTACGTGACAACGCTGGGCGCCGTGTCGTCCACACCGGGGCCGCAGGCTGTGGTGAACCTCGCCGGAGCCTCCCTCGCCGGCAAACGCTGGAACGCCGCCTACAAGCAAGAAATGCTCGAATCCCGGGTGGCGGGCACGCGGACACTGACGGACTGGATGTGTAGCCTGGCGGAACCGCCGCAGGTGCTGCTGAACGCCTCGGCTATCGGTTTTTACGGCCCGCGTGGCAATGAGACTGTTGATGAGGAGTCCGCGCCGGGGAGCGGTTTCGCCAGCGAGCTGTGCCGCGCCTGGGAGGAACAGGCGCTGGCTGCGGTTGCCGCCGGCGTTCGGGTGTGTCTGCTGCGCCTGGGGGTCGTTCTGGATGCCAGCGGTGGCGCGTTCACGCAAATGGCGCAGCCGTTCCGGCTCGGCATTGCAAGCTGGCCGGGAAGTGGCAGGCAATACCTGAGTTGGGTGCATCGCGCGGACGTTGTCGCCGCTTTCGATCACCTGCTGCAGCACGAGGAGTTTTCCGGCGCGGTAAATGTCACAGCGCCGCAACCCGTCACCCAGCGAGAATTCTGCCGTGCCATGCGCGCGCACTTCACCACGTTGCCCGGTATGCCTGTGCCCGCGCCAGTCATGCGTCTGCTGCTCGGGGAAATGGCTGACGAGCTGTTGCTCACCGGTCAGCGGGTGGTACCCCAGCGGCTGGAGGACGCCGGTTTCCTCTGGCAGCACGCCGACATAGGCAGTGCACTCGACGCCATCCTGGAACCTCACGCCGGCGACAAGTTGCCGTGATCGCTGGCGGCCTTGCGCACCACGCTGTTGCGGCTGAGCTTGTCCAGTGCGGATTTTTCCAGTTGACGCACCCACTCGCGGCTCACACGCAGCTTGTCGGCGACTTCCGCCCGCGTTAGCGGCGGCCCGTCGTGTAAACCCCAGCGGGCGATAACCACCTGTTTTTCCGCCGGATCGAGGTGCTCGATCTCCTGCAGCAGGCAGCGCTGCAGGGAGGCCGTTTCAGCGCGCGCATCAATATCCTCAAAGGGGCCACCGGGCATACTGTCAAGCAGCGATTCGTCGTCGTCGTCGAACTGCGGCTGGTCCAGTGAGATGGCCATGTTGCGGAGCTGGCGCAACTCGCGCGCCTTGTCGGCAGCGATACCAGCCGCCGAGGCCAGCGCTTCCTCACTGGGCTCCTCGCCGCTGCTGCTCCAGAGTGCGTTGCGCTCCCGATAGAGTTTGCCCACTTGCTCACGCACGTGGGTCGGGTAGCGGATCAGCGCGGCCGAGTCACTTATGTAACGACGTACTGCCTGGGAAATCCAGTTATAGCAGTAGGTGCTGAAACGGTAGCCCTTGGCTGCCTCAAACTTCTCCGCGGCCCTGATCAAACCCAGTGTGCCCTCCTGAATCAGGTCGCGGTAGGGGGCGCCTTTACCGCGTGCCTTGCCGGCGATGGAGTACACCAGGCGCAGGTTGTGCAGGGTGAGCGTGTCGCGCGCCTGATTGAAGCGCGACAGTGCCAGCGTCAGTGCTTTCAGCTGCGTGGATTCCAGCCGGTAGCGCTTGGTCGCCGGCTTGCGACCCTCCGTGGTGGTCTGCCACGCGTGCAATGCATCGGCGACGCGGCACTTCACGGATTGCTCGTTCGCCCTGGCCAGGGCACCAGCCATGCCGACGGCGAGGCTCGCCGGCAGCGCCATCTCACGGATGGTCTCATGGGCGGTTTCAAGGTCTCCGGCCGACAGGGCACCAGCCAGCAGCACTACGGCACCAGCCTGGTCCCCACCGCTTAAGTAACTGACCAGCTCGCGACGCAGCAGGAAGTGATGGTCGCGGTTGGCGAAATTGGCGACCTCCGGCGGTTCATGCTGGATACGGGCCAGCAAGTCCCGGAGGAAATGGCGGCCGCCTGCACTGTGGATAAACAGGCTGCCCAGATCGTCCACGGCGCGCCACTTGCTGGCGTCGATATCGCGCTCCTGTTCAGCGCTCAAGAGCGGATAGCGGCGGGCCTCTGCGAACAGCCGCTCAAGCTCGCGATCGTCGGTTTCGGTCTTCCAGTTATCCACGTGGTCACTCCTCTCGGTTTGTGCTGTATACGCTGCACCGCGTTAGTTGGACAAGAAATCCGGACAGTTGTCCAGATAACATGCAGACATAACCTCGACAATGCATCCAGAGTGCGACGTACAGCGTAACAAGTAGTGAGCGCAACAAGCACACAGCGTAATTGAGGCAAGTGATATGAACGCAGCGGTAATGGAACCTCGGCCCCTCTACGGCATTGGTACAGTGGCCCGGCTTACCGGGCTCAAGCCCGACACGCTCCGTGTTTGGGAGCGACGTTATGGCCTGGGGGCCAGCCACAAGACGACTACCGGCCGTCGCCAGTACACTCAGGCAGATCTCGAGCATTTGCAGTTGGTAGCGGCGCTGGTCAACAGCGGCTCACGTATTGGCGAAATCGCCTCTAACGAGCGCAAGACACTTGAGATGTTGCTGCGGGGCCGGGGCAAAGGGGGACGCGGTACAATGCCGGCCCCGAAACCACGGGTTGTTTTTGTTGGTGGCCAACTCTGTGAATGGCTCGACGAGCATCAGGGCTGCCTCGCCGGCGTCGACGCACTGTTGGTGCGGCTCCCGCTGAACCAGATTACCGCGAAGGAATGCGAAGAAATCGGCAAGGCCGACAGCCTGGTGGTGGAGTGCGCCAATCTCACGGGTGCCCAGACGCGCCAGCTTGGGGATCTTATCCGCAATCTGGAAGTGGAGAAGGCGCTGGTGACGTATCAGTTTGCCAGCGAACGCTGGTTACAGGCCCTCGAGCAGCAAAACATCGCCGCGACCACATTCCCGCCCGACCCGGCGTATCTCG
The DNA here is from genome assembly GCF_000423125.1 of Haliea salexigens DSM 19537. Lineage (GTDB taxonomy): Bacteria > Pseudomonadota > Gammaproteobacteria > Pseudomonadales > Halieaceae > Haliea > Haliea salexigens. Next base: position 25,271 of record NZ_AUHJ01000001.1, on the reverse strand, counting down.
CGTTCGAGCTTGCGCGCAGCGTTGCCGACAAGACGACCAGCCTGGGCGACACCAATCTCGGCGAGCTGATGACCGCCAAGCCGCGGCAGTTCAACGATCTCCAGCTCAGCGCGGCGCGGCAGCTGAAAAGCACGCTCGATTGTGAATGCCCCCGACACATCGCCGACCTTATTCGCTCTCTGGCGCACTTTGAGGAGTATTCGTCTAACTGTTCGGTGGATAACTGGAGTGACGCTGCGGTGCACGCCTGTATCTACGCTTACACCTGTCAGGCACGCTGGCTGATGGAGCGCGCACTGCAGGCGGTACTGGAGGACCGCGGTGAGGAGTATCAAGCACTGATGCGCGAGGTCAGCAGTGGCCGGATGGGGGATGCGGCGTAACAACGTGGCAGCGTTTGCGCCTGCGCTGCGCTACCCCTGTCGACGCGCAGCAGCCTCGCCGAGCAGGATCGCGCGCCAGCGGGGGCTTTCCCGCACCGACCAGGCCCACAGCATGATGGGCGCGACCGTAGGCACGATGAGGGTGCTGAACTGGAAGAGCAGGGCGATGGCGTTGGCGGAGGGCAGCGGGTTTGTGGACGCCGTCCAGAGCAGGTCGCCACCCAGACCCAGCATGAGGTTCTTCAGCGTGACTGCCATCACGCCGACGAACATCAGCAACCACAGCACCAGTAAACCGCGGGCGAAACGTTCCAGCGAGCCCTCGATGCGGCTGGCGAAGTGGAGTGCGGCGTAGAACGGTATCGAATAGGAGAGGATGCGGGTGTTCAGTGGAAACGCCAGCTGATATTCCGCCTGGTCAAGGGGCACCACGCTTTGCCCGGCTTCCCCGAACAGCGTGAACACCATCAACTGGTGCCGGTCGATTACCACCGATTGCACCACCTCTGGTAGCGCCCAGGGCAAGGCGACTTGCGCCAACCACAGGGCCGGCGCCGAGGGCAGGGCGCCCAGCGCGTACCACAGGCCGAAAAAGGGAATCATCAACAGCAGCACAAGGCCGATGAAGCGGTAGAGTGTCATGCGTTCACACCCTGCGGTCGCCGCTCGAGAAGGCGCAGGTAAAGAATGAAGACGATGAGCACATCCAGCATGATGAACACGGGCCACAAATAGAGGTGTGTCCAGTTGAAAATATCCAGGTTCCACTGCCCCAGGTAGAACAGGCTGATGATGCGGGCAATATTCAGCGCCTGAATCGTCAGGAAACCCGCGAGAATCGCCAGCAGGCGGTAATGCCACGGCGCGGGGTACGCCAGTACGCCCGCAATCAATACAATCGCGGCTTCCACGCCATTACAGCCCGACTCAATGGATACCGCAAAGCCGTTTACGCTGTGCGCGATGACCCGCCCGTAGGCAATCACATCGCTGTCGAAGGGGGTAATTAATGCGGCACTGAGTGTTGCCAGGGAAGCGGTGAAAGGCTGCACAACAGCGGCCTGCACGGGGGCCAGCATTTCCAGGGTAAACAGTGCGACCAGAACCACGAGGAATATCAGAATAAATTTGCTCATGCGGGTGCTATTATCGGCTGTTACTGGCTGTGCATTTGACAGCAGGATAGCATAGAGGAGTGTTGAAGTGTCGCCGACCGCGCGCAATACAGGGATTGTCCTGACCCTGGGCATGCTGGTTTTCAGCAGCTGGATGTACCTGCAAACGGGCGATTGGGTGGCCCTGGTGTTTGCCGTGGCCAGCCTGGGTTACGGCGTGTTTTTCTTTTCTGTTACACCGGGAGGGCGCGACTGATGCACAGTTGCCTGCCCGGGAGTCACTATCGTGTACTGTCTGCGCTGCTGTTGACCCTGTTTTTAGCGGGCTGTGCAGGACTGGGCCCGGCAATTGATCCGCCGCGAGTCAGTGTTGACAGCGTCAAGAGCCTGCCCATGGTGGATTCGGGGCCGCGTTTTCGTATCGTGCTGCGTATTGCCAACCCCAATGCGCAGGCGCTGGATATTGCGGGTATCAGCTACGGTATCGCACTGCTGGAGCGCGAACTGGTCAGTGGCGTGACCAATCAGGTGCCCACCATTGCAGGCTACACGGAAGAGCAGGTAACGCTTGATGCCGGGGTGAATCTACTGGAGGTGCTGAAGCTGCTGGGTAGCCTCGGACGTGCCCGCAGCGATACGCTGGAGTACCGCTTCACGGCCAAGATTGATTTTCGTGGCTTGCTGCCTACCCAGTATGTGGAAGACAGCGGTGTGCTGCGTCTGAATTGATGGTCGCGGCGGCTAGCCCACAAGCGATTGGGCAAAGATCAGCAGTATGATCAGGGGGCATACCACGCGCACGTAGCCGGGCCAGATTTTCCAGAACAGCTTGTGCTCGGCCCCCGCATCCCCCTTGCGCAACTCCTGGAGCAGGGTGTCGCGGTGCCATACCCAACCCGCATAAAGACAGAACATGAAGCCCAACAGAGGCTGGCTGTAGCGGGTGGTGACCGCGATAACCAGGCCGAAAAGTGTTTCGAAATTCAGCAGGATCACCGTGCTGATCAGCGCGATCACGGAACCAATGGCCAGTACCGCGGGTTTGCGCCCTACGCCATGCTCTTCAATCGTATAGGCCACCGGCACCTCCAGCATGGATATCGATGAGGTCAGCGCTGCAATGGTCATGAGGAAAAAGAACAGCAGGCTAACCACCACGCCGGCTACGCCCATGGTGTCAAACAGTTTCGGCAATACCGTAAATATCAGGGTGTCTTCGGAGATAAGCGCGCCGCTGGCCGTGAAAATTTCCACGCCACTGTGCAGGGCGACGTACATGGCAGGCAACACGAGGAAGCCCGCCAACACGGCGATGGAGATGTCCACCAGCGTCACCAGGCCACCCACCACCGGCAGGTTTTCGCTGTCGCTGATATAGGAGCCATAGATCAGCATTGTGCCCACACCCAGCGAAAGCGAAAAGAAAGCGGCCCCGAGTGCCTTCACAATCAGGCCCGGTGCCAATGCGCGCTCGAAGTCCGGCAACAGATAGACCCGCAGGCCATCCAGCGCTCCGTCCAGCGTCAGCACATAGACCACCAACAACACCAGTGACAGCAACAGCAGAGGCATCAGACGGCTTGACCAGCGTTCAATGCCCTGTTGCACGCCCTCGGAAATAATGCCGATGGTGAGCGCCATGAACGCCAGCATGAATGCCAGATTACGTGCCAAGCTGAAATCAGTCAGCCAGGCACTGGCGGCTGTCATGCCGGCAAGGTCTGTCAGCGCAGCCAGGCAATGGGCCAGCATCCAGCCGGCAACAATGGCATAGAAGCTCAGAATAAAGCTCGCCACAATCAGGCCCGCGATGCCAGTGCCTGTACCCACATTGCGCAGCAAGGTGTTGGGGGATATCAGACGCAGGGCGCGCACGGCATTGGCATGAGCGTGACGGCCAATGATGAGCTCAGCCATGAGTGCCGGGTAGGCGAGGGTGAAAGCGAGAAAGAGGTAAACCAGCAGGAAGGCAGCGCCGCCATTGCTCGCGGCCTGGGTCGGGAAACCCCAGATATTGCCGAGTCCGACAGCGCTGCCCGCGGCAGCCATAATAAAGCCAAAGCGCGAGCTGAACTCGCCGCGGGGAGAAGCCATAAAGAAGAATCCGTTCGTGCCAGCCGGGTCGTGGCGCGCAGTGTACCACGGTGGAATGCAACGAGCTTATTGCGTGAGCAGTACCTCGCAGGGTCGTGTTGCTCCGCTTTTGGATTGGCCACCGCCGAATATTTTCACCAGAAGGCGCGGCACGAACAGCATCGCCTCGGTGGAGATATCCAGTGTCGCCGCGATGGGCGAAACCGAGGTGCGCGGGCTCGCCATGTCGCCGCGCAGACTGATGCTCGAGGGAATCTGGATGCTGCGTGACTTGGAGCGCGGTGTCAGCGTCAGCGCCAGCGTGCGTTTGGGCAGGTCAAAGCTGCCTATACCGGTGGCGATCATGTTCGGAGACTCGACGAAGAGGCTGTCAGTACGCGCCACGCCATTATCCAGAATAAACTGCGCCATGGTGCAGTCGAGGAACGTTGATTTCTCCAGTGCTGCGCCTGAAAACAGCCAGGTGAGAATGCCCGTTGCGAGTACATCATAGGCCGCACCCTCAACGGTCGCGTTCTCCAGCGCAAAGGCCATGCTGCCATCGAGTTGTTGCAGCAACTCGGCGCTGGTTGCGCCCTGGGCGCTGAGGCCTCCACGTAGATTCAGGGAGCCGCTGATGTCCGTATCGATCCCGAGGTCCCTGCTCAGGGTGTTGAGCGGAATAGACTGCGCCTGCCCGGCAATGCTGAGGCCGGGCGGGTCCAGGCTGATGTCGACAACACCGCGGATTTCCGCCGGCGCCGCATCGTAGCTGAAATCGAACTGGTCGAGCAGGTAGGTGGTGCCGCTGCCATTGACATGCACATTGATGTCGTCGAAACGGGTTGCTTCCCCGCGCAGGGTATCGAGCTGTATGCGCAAGTCGATCGGATAACGCGGCAGGTTGGTCAGAAACTGCTGCAAGGACCGGCCGTCGGAATCTGTATCGAGTTGTTCTGTCGGTCGGTAATCCGTCGTCTCGGTGCCGGAGGCCTGCAAGCCAATGTCGTCCAGGTTAACCAGCGCTGAAGACAGGGTTGCTTGCAATCCATCGATGGTGCTGCCTGTGTGGGTTGCCTTCCCCGCAAGTGACAGCGCCGTATCACCCAGTTGTGCGTTTGCCTGCAATTGCGCGGAGGTCGCATCCACGGTCAGGTCAGCCTGTCCCGTGACGGGTTTCAGCGACAAGCCGGTTAGCGCCTTGAGCAGTTCACGGTTATCACTGCCGTAGTTGAGGCTAACAGCACCACTCCAGCCATCGCTGCCGTAGCGGCCGTTTCCGCTGGCGCGCAAGTCGAGCGAGGCGCTCTCTGCGCTGCTGAATTCAAGGCTGGACAGCTCGTAGTCCGCCTGTGTGCCGCGGAGCGTGAAGCGCCCGCTCACGCTGCCCAGCTCAGCGGGCGGCGTTGTGCCTGCGGTGAACTGAGTCAGCAACGCATCCAGGCTCAGGTGCTGCACCCGTGCGTTTAGTGCTGCCTCGCGCGCGCCGGTGAGATCTCGCAGCGTCCCTGTGACCAGTAATTCCCCGGCCGGACTGTCGAGGGTGGCGCGAATAGTGTCAAGCGCCACACGCTCGCCGTCATAGTTGAGTAAGCTCTCCAGTGTGCCAGCACCCAGCGGTGGCAAATCCAGTGCAGTGAACTGCCCCAATGCGGCCACTTCAGACGCCTGCACCAGTACCCCGGCTTGCAGAGCTTGTGGCTCGTAGCCCACGTTGCGCGCAAGCACGGTGTTCAGGTTATTGACATCGATCGTGAGGAGTTCATGTGTGATCCGGGCGGACCCATCGCGCAGCGTGAGTTCAGCGTCTGTTCCGCTGACCTGTACCTGGCCCTGAAGTGAAAACCCGGGGGGAACGTCGGTATCGAACCAGCGACCGGGCGTGGCCAGGTCGGCGCTGCTAACCGCGAGGCCAAGATCGATGCCCGCGACGCGAGTGCCTTGCTCTGGAGGGGTCAGCGCAACCTGCGCAACGTTCCCGGTGACGCTCAGCTGGGTGCTCTCGCTGTAGCCCAATTGGCCCATGATATTCTGCACGTGTAGCGCGCCATCGTTTTCGCGCAGTGTCGCCGCGAACTCCCACGGCCCAGGATCGATAGTGGGTGCCTGCCCCAGCCAGGGGCTGAGCAGCGCCAGTGACGGCGCCAGGGCGTGCACAGTGAAGTGGGTGTCCGGCGGTAGCTGGGGGCTCCCCAGCGAGCCCGGGCCCGATGAGCCGTTGAGGGCAATCCACAGGCCTTCACTGCTGGCGGTGACCACAGTGAGCTGTTCGATCGCCGGATTGGCCATGGTGCCGGAAAGGGCGATGCTGGCGCGTATTCCGCCCAGTGGCGACAGATCGAGATCCAGCCAGCGCAGGAAATACTTGGCTGAATCAAGCTCGCCAGATGCAATCAGGCTGAGGTTCGGGTCAGGGTTGCCCTGGCTTGTCATCGCACCGCTGGCTTCAAAGAAATAGGCCGGACGGTTATCCAGCTCAAACGCCGCATCTGTGAGGGAAAAGCTCTGCAAATCACCCTGCAGTTTTCCCTGCATGGTGAGCGCTCCCGCCAACGGCGGGGCATCGGGAAAAAGGTCGATGAAGGTTGCGACTTCGGCAAACGCCGCATCTACCGCAACATCGAAGCGGAATGCGTCCCCGTAGCCGGTCAGCAGACCCTCCAGCGTACCCCGGGTGCCGGACTCCGGCGCGGCCAGCTGGGCACGGAAGGTCACGCGCCCCTGGTCGCTCATGATTTCCCTGGCCGTGATCTTCAGGGTGATATCGAGCGGCGCGCCATTGAGGTCGGCGAGCAGACTGACCTCAAAACGGTCCGCCGCGCTGCGCGCTCCGCGTATGTCGCGCAAGGGGAAGATGGCCACATCGCCGTCCCGGTTCACCACGTGCACGGTATCGACCACCAGTGATGCCGGCAGAAAACGCAGGTACTGCATCCACTGCGCGGGTGTGGGATCTTCGCTATCGTCCTCCGCTGACACGTAAACGACAACGCTTTCGCTCTTCAGAGTGGTTGCTTCTAGATTGCCCCGCCGCAGGTCAGCCAGTCGGGTGTCACCGGCAAACCCCTGCACGGTAAGCAGGGCCGGGCCTGTGGAGCCCTTGGGGAGCAATTGCAGCGTATCGAATTCAAGCCGCAGTTGAGAGGGCTCAAATGCCAGCCCCTCGATTTCAAGGCGATAATCGGTAAACGAAGCAGTGCCCCATTGCAGCGCCCGGGTCAGTAGCCCCGGCGTTGACAGCAGCACAAATGTTGCAACGAACGCGACCAGCAGCAGGGCCAGCGGGACGATCCAGAGCTTGCGCATACGATTTCCAGTCGCAACCCGTCAAAACAGCGAGTGTAACACGCTGGCTGCCCCGCAACTTTTTGTTCGTACAGGTCGCTGTGCTATGATCCGCGCCGCGCTACGTGTGCTACTGCCTGCAGCCCGGGTGGTGAAATTGGTAGACACAGGAGACTTAAAATCTCCCGATCATTGCGATCGTGCCGGTTCGATTCCGGCCCCGGGCACCATTAGCTATAAAACAATGACTTATAAAATAAAAATACCCTAAAAAAACCGTATCATCTGAGAATGGTGCTTTTGGGCGTCGTGTACCTGGTTGCCATCATGGATTGGTACTCCCGGCGCGTTCTCTCATGGCGGGTATCCAATACCCTGGATGCCAGTTTCTGCGTTGACGCGCTGGAAGAAGCTATTGAGCGTCACAATCAAGGTGGTTTACCTGGCGATCAACGATGCGTCCAAGAAATGGACTATGCCAATCCGGAATTGGCGAACGGCCTTGAACCGGTTTATGATCGAGTTCGAAGGCCGGCTGACGGATTATGGTGAACCCGGGCGGTTACACAGAATTATTTACAGGCTCAGGTTGTTTGGACCAAAGGCTCTGATTTAATAGTCATGACTTATCCCCCTCTATTCCCCGCGAGGAATACATTAATATGGCGTACCATGCCATTGAAAAAGCAATAATTCCCACTGAAAAAGCGAACATTTCCTTCATTAACGTTTTTTTTGAGGTTCGGCTTCGAAGTACTATTTCATAGGACTTAAATACTTTGCCTCCAGCCTCTATTTCCCAAAGCACCTTCTGCCTTAGCGGCAACCATGACTTTTGCCACAATATACGTGCTGTTTCTCCCTTCAATTGCCTAAGCTGATTAATGCTGTGTCCTCCCAGGCCCAAACCACCAAGTTTTGAGGGGAAAAACATGTGTTCACCAGTACTCGAATCTAGAATCTCCAAATACTCACGTGTTCTCCCAGAAATTCGTATGCCGACGATCGTTCCTTCTGTGACAATGAGGTCTTCATACTGGGGGGCCTCTCGATATGCACGCTCATGAAACGCCATAACGCCAACTGTACCTATGAGAAAAGCGCTGAGGGCGAAAATAATCTGTGCCGTGTGCTTAGCGACTACGTTCTGCCAAGCCTTTAGGTGTATCCACTCAATAAATTCTGGTATGTTCATAGCCCTTCCTCCATCGGAGCTTTGAGTTGGCAACGAATGAAATTTATCTTTCACGAATCCCTTCTTGTTTATAACGAAGTAACGGTGACAAGAAAAACTCAATGATTCTTCTTTGGCCGGTCTTTATCTCTGAGACAACCGACATGCCCGGAGTTAACTTCACGGTGCGCTCACCGACCTGAATGTGATCTTCGTGCAGGGCCAGCTTTAACTGAAACACCCAGCCTAGGTCTGCGTCCTCTAGGACATCTTCACTAATGTCCACGACTTCGGCGTTGATATACCCATACTTGGTGAAGTTGAATGTGTCGATTTTTACAGAGGCCTGTTGCCCTTCCACCAAGAAGCCGATGTCTTTGTTGCGAACCAAGGCCTGCGCCTCTACGACCGCCTCGTTTGGGATGATCTTCATCAGTTCTTGAGACGCGCTCACAACGCCCCCTACCGTATGCACTTGTAGCTGCTGAATGTTTCCGGACACGGGCGCCTTAAGTTTATTTTGCAGATGGCGATGCTGAGCCTTCACTAAGTCCTGAGACGCCGCGCGATGCTCGGATTCCAAATGTGTAAGTTCCAGCAACTTGTTCTTCTTTTACTCAGGCCCCGGGCACCAGTAAAATCAGTGGGTTACGAAAAATACAACAAAATCTCCGAGCCTGCCCCGTCCCCAAGCGCTAAGCGTTACCGAAGCTGCTCGGCCTGCAGGCTGACTTTGTAGGTGCCGTCTGCCGCTGCGGAGAAGGAGCCCAGAGCTCCACCGCGACTGCCATCCTGCAACAGGTCCGTTGTAAACCCGGAATCCGTTTCGCGACAGGCAAAACCCTCTGCTGCGAGTGTCGGGCAGATGATTTGCCGGGCATGGGAGGTCAGGGCCTCCTGCGGCGTTCCGCTCCAGTCGTAGCCCGTGTATTGCCTGATATTTTCCCGGTTGTCCCTGTCCTGCAATATGTACCCCACACCGATAACTGGCCAGTCCGGGTTGAACAGGTTGCGCTTACGCGGGTCATTCGGTGTGTCCATGCGCACATGAAGCAAAAAGCGCTCTCGATCCTGTTGGTTGCTCGCGACTGTACCTTTCACGAAGGTGTAGGTGGCAAGGGACGAGCCTCGGCCCATCTGCTGATTTTTCTGCAAATCAAAATCATATGCTTGGGCTTGCAGAGCATCGATTGCTTCGCCGATAGGCATATGGAGCCGAACGCCCTGCAGTTCAACGTTGGACAGTGCGGCCATCGCGTCAGGCGCCATATTGCCAACTGGCGGTGGCGCGGTAACATTTGCGCCACGCTGCGCGTTCGCACTTGAGGCGCCAATGACCGTGGTGAGCAGGGTGAGTATGAGAAGTGTAGCCCGTCGTGAATTCAGCATGTTTTTCCAGAGTCGCAATGCAATGATGAGTAACAATCGCATCACTTCATGACGCTGGTGCGACAGCTCTTGTTCAATATACGCGGCCGTTTGTGTTCTTCAACCCCATACGGCGCGCAATAACGCCAAAGGATTGGCGCCGAATAACACAGGATGCGCCACCAACAGCGCGCCCCACAACACACTGCCCAAGGCAATGCCGAAGCGAGCGTTGCGATCAATATGCCCGCGAGTCACCGAGGGTACCTGCTGATGCTTCAGTCGGTGCTGCAGCAACGCAATCCCCACAACCCCGAAAACTGCCGAGCCCCCAAACAGCAGCAGGGCAGGCCACTCGCCGTTGGCCGGTACATGGGCAGCTCCCCAGAGTGTCAGTCCCCACACCAGGGGATGTCGCGTCCAACCGACGATACCGGGCCGGCTCGGATCGAAACCCGCGTTGCGGAACGACACAGAGAAGGGGTTGGGCGACAGTGCGCCGGCTGCGATCAGGATGAAAGCAAGCAGTGTGGTGACGGCGGCGAATGTGTAGGCCCACCCGTGTGTTAGCCACAGTGGGGTGCGTTCGGTGCCCAGCAACGCCAGGATGACCCAGGCCAGTAGCAGGCAGGACAGTACTGAATAGCCGGCGATATAGACGGGTCTGCCAAACTGCGTGATAAGCCACGGCCGCAAGGCGGTGCGTGAGATCAGCACATGGCTGAGGATAAAGGCGCTCATGGCCAGAATGACCTGCATCAGGTGAGCCGCTCTCGTGGTGCGGGTAAGATCATGGCGTTGCTCCGGGTTGCTAGTCGTGCCAGGCGCTGCCATTCCGCTACCGCGGCCGGCTGCGGTGCGAAGGTACCGCAAGTGATGCCCGAAGGCGAATGCGCGTTGGCGGTGGCGAGCCCGGGCGAGGGTGCACTGGAGGGCGCCATGTCAGGCAATGTTTGACTGCTTAAGTGACGTGGTGCGTCACTCGCGGCGCTGTTATCCTTGTGGCCGGTTTCAACACGTAGAGGCGCCGCAATTGAAACAGGCATTGCAGACCATGCTGGCCATGCAGGACCGGATGAACACCCGTATTCACCCCCAGTGGATCGATCAGGATTTCGCCTGGTACCGCGCGCTGTGGATTGAATGCGGCGAGCTGATTGAGCATTACGGCTATAAATGGTGGAAGAAGCAGACGCCCGATATGGAGCAGGTGCGCCTGGAGGTCATCGACATCTGGCACTTCGGGCTGTCGGCATTGTTCGCGGGCGACAAATCGGTTGAGGCGATAGCCGAAGACATTGCAGCCGAGCTCGAAGGCTTCAGTCCGGCGGGCCTGGGTGTGCGCGAAGCCACCGAAGCGCTCGCCTTGCATGCGCTGCAAACACAGGGTTTCTGTCCGCGCCGATTCTGGGAACTCATGCATGCAGCGGGGCTGGATTTTACCCGGCTGCACAGTGCCTATGTGGGCAAAAACGTACTCAATTTTTTCCGCCAGGACCACGGCTATCAGGCGGGTACCTACCAGAAACTGTGGAGGGGCCGCGAGGACAACGAACATCTCGTGGAGGTACTCGCCGAACTGGATAGCGCCGCCGAGGATTATGCCGACCAGGTCTACGCGGCATTGCAGGCACGCTACCCTGGTGCCGCGGCAGATGCGCCTCGATGAGCCATGAGGAGGAACGCCTGTCCACCAGCGCGCTGGCCCGAGCGCTGGAAATTCCAGTGCAGCAGCTGTTTGTGACGCTGAAGGACTACGGCTGGATACGTCGCCACGCGGACAACTGGTTGCTCACGCAAAAAGGGGAATACGAGGGGGGCACGTATCGCGACAGCAAGCGCTTTGGCCGTTACATCGTTTGGCCCGGGGCACTTGTGCAACACCCCCTGCTCAGCGCGATTGAATCCAATCAGCGTATCACCGCCAGCCAGATGCGGCGTTACTACCCGCGCTTGCAGCCCCGACAGCTTAACCGCGCGCTCGCGGAACTGGGCCTGCAACGGCACAGCATTTTGGGCTGGGAGCTGACTGATTTCGGCCGCCATCTGGGTGGGCAACAGGTAGAGAGCGACAGCACGGGTGCGTTCTATGTCAGCTGGCCGCATGAAGTTGTCGATCACCCGGTTATTCACCGGGAGCTGGAGCGCCTGTCCGGCCAACCGGAATGCGCGGAGCAGAATCGGGAGGCGGAGCACGCTGGCGCTGCGCTCGAGTCGGCGGAACCGGATCTGTTTGCACAGGTGGAGACTGAGCCTGAGTCACGCAGCGTGCAGGCAAGCAGCGGCTGCAGCGGCATCGATGGTCATCAAACCGGAAGTCCGTTGCAAGCGGTGGTGTGCAACTGGTTGTACCTGGCGCAGTTGGCGCACGCCACACGTCGTGCGCTGCCGGTGGAGGAGCCCCTGTGGGCTGACTTCTACCTGCCTGCTGGCAGTGTGTATATCGATTGCTGGGACGACGAAGCGGCACCGCCAAAGCTCGCCGCGCGCCTGCGCAACAAGGAAGTGTGCAAGGCCGAAGGCCTGAGGTATCTGGAGGTCAACGCGGCCGACGTGGAGCGCCTGGATGAGGTGCTGGGGCGAGGTTTGCTGGCGTTCGGTATTCGCTGCTAGCGCATCTACCGGCGGCGCAGTACCACGCCGCACTCCATGTGTGCCGTGTAGGGGAACTGGTCAAACAGGGCAAAGCGGCTGAGGTCGTGGCTCAGTGACAGTGTGGCAAGGTTCTCCGCCAGCGTCGCCGGGTTGCAGGACACGTAGACGATTGTGGGGAAGCGCTGCACCATGGCAACCGTCGCCGGGTCCAGGCCCGCTCTCGGTGGGTCCACGAACACCGTATTCAATGCATACGCCGCCAGGGGCTGTGGCAAGTCGGCCAGGCGCCGGAATTCGCGTTCACCGTTCATGGCCTGTGTCACTTCCTCCGCAGCCAAACGGATCATGGCAACGTTTTCGATGTGGTTGGCCGCAATGCCCCACTGGGCGGCACGAATGGACGTTTTGGCGAGCTCGGTCGCCAGCACCTGGTTGAAGTGGCGTGACAGCGGCAGGGTGAAGTTGCCATTGCCGCAATACAGTTCCAGTAGATCGCCGCCTTCCTCGGCCACGCTCGCACAGGCCCATTCGATCATCTGCCGGTTCACCGCGGCATTGGGTTGGGTGAATGCCTGGTCGTACTGCCGGTAGTGATAGTCGCGCCCGGCAATGTGCAGGGTTTCAGTCACGTAGTCACGCCCAATTACCACTTTCTGCTTGCGACTGCGACCCACCAGCGCCAGGTTGAATTGCCCGGCCAGGGCTTCTGCCGCGGTTTCCCAGGCGGCGTCCAGGCGCCGGTGATACGCCAGTGTCACCAGCATTTCACCGCTGGTGGTGCTGAGGAATTCCACCTGGAACAGTTTGCGCCGGAGTTCCGTGTGCTCGCGCAGCGCCGCGAGCAGGTCGGGCATGAGGGCCTGTATCGCGGCACAGGCAATCGGGAACCGGGTGATGGCGACCGGGTTCTGTGGCTCCCCGGGTGGGAACATGACGTAGTCCAGCGCATCCCCGTTGTGCCACACGCGAAACTCCGCGCGCATGCGAAAGGCCTCGGGCGGCGACGGAATGACGGTGGGTGCCGATGTCGTGAAAGGTGCAAGCTGCTCGCGGGTGCGGGCCACTTTGGCTGCCAGCAGGGCGTCATAGTTTGCCGGATCAATGTGAGAGAGGGGCATGAACAGGTCTCGTGGCGCTGGGGTTACAGGCAGTTATCGGGTTTGGGCAGGCCGGCGATTTTGCTGGCAATCTTGGCCGGTGAGCCGGGGAACAACGACAGCAGGTAAACGCTGCGGCCGCAGTCTTCACCCAGGTTGATGCGGACCCACTTCACCAGTGGGCGCATGGCGGGTGAACTGTCGAATTGTTGGTAGTAGTCGCGTAGCAGGTGAAGCACTTCCCAATGGGCGGTGGTCAACGCAATTCCCTCTGCTGCAGCCAATTGCTCGGCCACGGCAGGTGTCCATGCAGACAGGTCCTTGAGGAAGCCCTCGGGGGTAAACGCGGTAGCGGGTAGCATGGTCGGGCCTAATACCAGGCCATGTGTTGCGCGTGCAACTCGCTCAACGCAACGAAACCGGCATCGTCTACCAGCGTGAAGCAGGGCGCCAGGCGGTGCTGTACCCCTGCAGCTCTGGCATCGGCCTCCAGCGCATGCAGTGTGGCTCCGCTCGCCTGCAGTGCCTGCCAGCCCTGGCTGTTCTCCAGCGCGATATAGACACCGTCTCCCAGCAGGAGCAGGGCATCCTCTTGCTGCAACAACGCGATGCAGTCCTGCACTGCAGGATGGCCGGGGCTGCAATTGAGTGTGTGCAACATGGTCAGAAACCGAGTACGTGTCGGTGGCTGTCGAACAGCGCGCGCAGGGCCGTGTGATCAACCAGAATGGCCCCCGGTGGCAGGTCTGTCGCTGTGAGCCCGGCGCGTGCCGCGCCCTCGGCATCCACGTAGCAGTGCTCCATATCGTACAGCGGCATGGAGTCGATGACCTTGCGCAGGTTGCGCACCCCCACATCAGAGCTATCCTGTTCCGGTAGCAGTTGTAGCACGCCGGCACCGAGAAACAGCAGGTTGACCGGTTGCTCAAAGGCGGCGGTGGCCAACGCGGTATCGAGCGCACTGCGCGCGAGGCTGCGGCCGGGCTGGGGGTGTCGAGTGACTACCAGAACGCCCCCTTGTGCAGCGGCCTTCATGCGGGCGCACCGAAGGTGACAACCCGGTCGGCGGACTGCATGGCTTCCACCAGCAGGCCCAACCCGCCCAGGGTAAAACCGGGGTGAACAGTGGCGGCGGGGAAGCCGTGGCGCTGCGCTTCGGCACTGTCCAGCAGGCCGCGCTTCACCGCGGAGCTGACGCAGAGCACCAGCTCGGTGCCGTTCGCATCGGCAAGCGCCGACCAGGCCTGCTGTGGACTGCGTTCATCCTGCGGTGTGATGGCCGTGGCAAGTCCATTGCTGGTGCCATTATCCAGGAAAAACACTCGCGACAGCGTGTGACCGCGCGCGAGCAGGGCGGCAGCGAAACGCGCCGCCGTGAGGCTGGTGTGCCCGGATGCGGGGGCAGCAAGCACCAGCAGGCAATAGTGCAGAGTCATGCAGCGTGGCCAACAAAAAACCCCGGCATGGGCCGGGGTTGGGTGGCTGCAGTGTGGCTGGGCTCAGTCATCGCCGCCAAGCGCAGTGAGCAGGGACAGCATGTGCACGAACAAGTTGTAGATGTTCAGGTACAGGCCCACTGTGGCGCGGATGTAGTTGGTTTCACCGCCGTGAATGATGCGGCTGGTGTCAAACAGGATCAGCCCGGACATGATCATGATCACGGCGGCTGAAATGGTCAGCGACAGCGCCGGGATTGCCAGGAAAATGTTCGCGATCATGGCCACTACTGCCACGATCAGCCCGACCATGAGGAAGCCGCCCATGAACGAGAAGTCCTTGCGCGTGGTCAGGGCGTAGGCCGACAGGCCGAAGAACACGATCGCGGTGCCGGCCAGCGCCTGCATGACCAGGGCGGGACCACCGGGCATGGACAGATAGAAATTGAGCATCGGGCCGATGGAGGCACCCATTACGCCAGTGAAGGCGAAAATGGCCAGCAGGCCTTTGCTGGTATCCGCCATCTTGTTGACCACAAACAGCAGGCCAAAGCCCACCAGCATCAGAACCAGCGCGGCGCCCTGTGGCAGCCCAACCGCCATTGAGATGCCCGCCGTGACTGCACTGAACAGCAGGGTCATGCCGAGCAGCATGTAGGTGTTCTTCAGCACCTTGTTGGTGTTGACCAACGAATCCATGCCCGCCGTATTCACGTTGTACATGCTCTTCTGTTGCATCGTTTACCGCTCCATTGCTGTGCACCCGAGGTGCGAACATTTCTTGGACCCATAATAGTGGCGAAGTTCCCCGATTCCAAGGTTTTCCGCTCCATCCTGATTCAATTATAGCCACGGAAATCAAGCAGTTATTATACGCGTGGCGGATGCGCGCGGATCTGTGATGCCACAGGGCGATTCGTCGTCGGTGGATGAGGCGTGCGCGCGACTTCCCGGTGAGCGCCTCGGGGCGTTGTTCAACATGGCAGTCTCACAGGCGCTTTTTACGCGGCTGCACGCGGTAGGCGGTGGTCGAGGCTTACTCCCGTGCTTTCCCAGCCGGTACACTCCGGGTTCACGGCGGACCCTGCTTCGGGTTGGCCGCACTATTGGCAATTGAGGAGAACGACATGCGAGTACTGGTGGTAGGCGGAACCGGGTTGATTGGCGGCCATGCCGCGTTACATCTGGCGCAGGCAGGGCATGAGGTGACGATCATGGCGCGTTCCCCCTCCAAGGTGCCTGCACTGGCAGAGCTGCCGTTCATTGCCACGCACTATGTTGAAGATGACGTAGCCGATGGCCGCCTGGAAGGGTTCGACTGGCTGGTGTTCGCAGCCGGTGTGGACATTCGGCAAGTACCGCAGGACGGTTCGGTGACCGAGGAGGACTTCTACACGCGCTACAACACGGAGGGCATTCCGCGCTTCTTCGCCGCTGCCAAGGCTGCCGGTATCAAGCGTGTGGCCTACATCGGCACGTTCTACCCGCAGGTGGCACCGGAAAAAGTCGCCACCAGCCCCTATGTGCGTTCGCGCAAGCTGGCTGACGATGCCATCCGCGCCATGAGCGATGACAGTTTCGCGGTGTGCAGCCTGAATGCACCGTTTGTACTCGGCCATCTGCCGGGTCTGGAGATCCCGCACCTGTACTACAACTATCTCTATGCCAAAGGCCTGATGGAGGGCGTGCCGGTGTTTGCCCCTGAAGGGGGCACCAACCACATTACCTCCGCGTCCCTTGCCGAGGCTGTGCAGGGCGCACTGGAACACGGTGAACCCGGATGTGCCTACCTGGTAGGCGATGAGAACCTCACCTGGAAAGCCTACTTCGAGATGTGGTGTGAAGAAGCCGGCAATCCGCAGGATCTGGAGGTGCGCAGCGACGAGCACCCGCTCATGCCCGACATGATTATGTTCGCAGGGCGCAACGCAACCGTCAGTTACGCGCCGGAGGGCGTTAAAGAGCTGGGTTATGGCACGGGGCGTATTCGCGCTGAAATCGCCGCCATTGTTGCCAGTTTCGAGGCGGCGAAATGAGCCGGGAGCACGCGCCAGCGCGCCTCGCAGCCGGCTATGCAAAAGCGGTGGATGACCGGGAGTTTGCGGTTATGGAAACCCTGATGTGGCCCGAGTTCACGCAGCAGGGCCCAGGCTTTGCGGCTCCGTCACGCGAGGTGTTCATCGGCAATCTGGAATTCCTGCGCCAGTTTGAGCGCACGTTCCACCTGGTGGGGCAGGTAGCGGGTGAATGGGAAGGTGATCGCTACCGCGGGGAAACCTACTGCGTGGCATCGCATTTCTTCCAGCGCGAGGGTCGCTCCTTCTGCCTCGATATGGGCATTCGCTATCAGGACGTGATTGAAGTGCGTGCTGAAGGCGCGCGCTACCTGTCGCGTGACCTCAACGTGGTATGGCAGGACGAGCGCGAGATCACGCCACCGTCCTTCGGATAGGGTGCAATGCCGCCAACCTTCTGGGTTGGCGGTTTTGCAGCGACCTTTCAGGCGATGACTTCCAGCCCGCGTTCGATACACCACATGGCGGAGAGGCCACCCAGCAGGTAAATCGGCACCGGCTCCAGGCGCTCCCGCCAGGGCGCAATAGCGCGGCGCAGCAGCCACCACAGAAGCAGCACCACGGCGATAAAGGCAATTTGCCCGGCTTCGATCCCCACATTGAAAAACAGCAGAGCGAGTGGCAGGTTACCCTCTGGCAAGCCAGTGGCGGCCAACGCACCGGCGAAACCCATGCCGTGCAACAGGCCAAATCCGCCCGCCAGCCACCACGGGTGTTGCCGCGACAGACTGTTCTGATTGGGGGAGGTGAGTGCCAGCGCCAGCCAGAAGATACTCAGGGCAATGGTGAATTCCACCAGCGCTACCGGGTAATTGAAAAACCCGAGCGTCACCAGTGACAGGGTGATGCTGTGCCCAACGGTAAACGCGGTTATGGTCCAGAGCAGGCGCTTGCCGCCCCCCACCAGCAGTAAAAGGCCGAACACGAACAGCAGGTGGTCGATACCCCGCCAGATATGATCCATGCCCAGTACGCTGTACTCACCCATCACGCGCGCAGCGCTCGGTGCCTCGGGCACGTTAAACGAGGGCTGCTCAGCCGTTAGCACCTGTTGGTACTGGCGGCCGTCCTGCAGGTTCAGCATCAACATCACTGAGGCCTGGTTGGCGGCCAGGCCGTCAACGGCCAGGCGTTGTCCCACCAGGCGCGCGCGCCCCTCACCGCCGCATGCCAGCTGCAGGCTCGTCACCAGCCCGGTGCCCTCCGGCTGCGTGGGGCTGGTGGACAGCACGCGGCAACGCTCAGGCCACACGGGTGCGAGGGGCACCGGACTGTTGGTTTGTGCGGGTGTTTTCCACACCACGTTGTAGTTGCCGGAGTCCAGCTCGGTGAGCTGCAGCAGGGTGGGGGCAAAGCGGTGTGCCTGGGCGGCAGGCGGCAGCAAGCCCAACATAAGCAGTGCACACACGCACAGTAGTGGACGGGGGGTTATTCTCACAGGCGGAACTCGTAAGTTGTGGCGAGGCGCTCGATGCCGGCTTGCAGGGCTCTGCTGCGTGCCTGTTGCGAGAGGTCTCTGGTCAGTTGCTCGCGGACTTCTTCCAGCTGTGCAGGGCGCGGGGGAGTGAAGGCATCCAGCCACACCAGATGCAGGCCAAAGGCTGATCGCAGCGGACCAATCCAGGTGTCAGTTGCCGCACTTCCCGAGGTCAGTTTGTCCACAAATACAGCACCGAACAGCCGCGCCAGCTGTTCCGGCGTCTGGTTGCGGAAGGCATGCCCGTGCAGAAACGGTGAGCTCAACGGCAGCGCATCCGCCGGTGTCATGCTCTCTGTGCGCATGCGCTTCGCCAGTGCCGGGACCTCCGGTTCGCGCTCGCGGTTGAAATAAATGTGCTGCAGCGAGTAGCGGGGCGGGCGCTCCAGCTCCGCACTGCGGGCTGCAAAATCAGCTTGAATCTCTGCGTTTGTGGGCGCTGCGGGCGGGTTGCTGGCGAGTATCAGCTGCTCCATCACCTGGATCATGCGACGCCGCACAACCTCGTCACCCAGATGCAGGCGCATTGCCAGTGCTTCCTCGAACAGCGCCTCGTCATTTGCGGCCGGGTCAGCGAGGCCAAGAAAACGCATATTCAGCAGTAACCGCTGCTGCACCACGGGGTCGTGGCGGTGTAATTCCAGGCCCAGCGCGTGCTGGAACAACATGTCCTGTTCCAGTTCATTACGCGTCATGCGCTGCACTTCGGCCGGCTTCGGGGAGCGCCCTGTCAGTGCCACCCACTGGCCAATGAGAGTGTCGATGCGCGCCTGCGGCAGCGGACCGACAACCGGCTTGGGCGGCGGAAACAGTTGCGCCTGTGCGAAAAACAGCACCGCACCGAGCAGCAGAAAGTGGAACCAGGGTGCGCGCAGAAACGCGGGGCGTAGTACCATCGGGCGGAGCTTATCGTGTTATAGAGGAGGCGCAATGGTCGCACCCTCGGAAACGAAAGGGTAGTGTGAAAATGGTTTTTTACTCGTGAATCATCTGGCGCATGCGCTGTTATCCGGTGCCGACCCACTGCATCGCGTGGGGAATGTCACGGGCGATTTTATCAAGGGGCCGCTGGCAGACCAGGGCTTGTCGCCGCGCCTCTGTGAGGGCGTGCGGCACCACCGGCAGATTGATCGCTTCACCGATGACCACCCACTGACCCGGGACCTGCG
The DNA here is from genome assembly GCF_000423125.1 of Haliea salexigens DSM 19537. Classification (GTDB taxonomy): domain Bacteria; phylum Pseudomonadota; class Gammaproteobacteria; order Pseudomonadales; family Halieaceae; genus Haliea; species Haliea salexigens. The sequence goes on along the minus strand of NZ_AUHJ01000001.1, from coordinate 6,024 downwards.
CGAACTGTTCGCGCCACCTTTCCGGCGCTACGCCAGTATCCTGCTTGATGTCGCCTTCGATCACTTTCTAATTCAGCATTGGCAGCGCTTCGCGGCAGAGGAAAGGCCTGTTTTCGTCGACGGCGTGTATGGCCTGTTACTCGAGCATCGCAATGAGCTGCCAAAACCGCTGGCTGCCGTTGCGCCGCGGCTGGTCGCGCATGACTGGCTCAATCGCTGTGCGACCATCGACGGGGTGGAGAGTACCTTACGCGGGCTGGCCGGGCGGTTGCAGCGCACCAACCCGCTGGCGGCGGGCGCAGCTGAAATCAAACGCCATGCCGTACCGATAGAAGCGGGGTTCCTCGAGTTTTTTCCGCAGGCCCTGGAGTTTGCTGAGAGTCTGTCGCCTGCACCGCGGAGTTAGCAGGCAACGGGCTGGTTTTTTCCCCCGATACACCTATGATGAGTGAGTTCATAATAAGTGGAGAACAGCAGGTGAGTGCACAAATCACGGTTAACAATGGCGGTGGCATCGGTAGCTTTCTTTCCCGTTTCCCCTGGGTATTGCTGGTCGTTCTTTACCCCGCGGTGCTCTACCAGCTTGAGGTAGACATGGCCGCCCAGATCCACTTTGGTTTCGTGTATATCGGGCTCGGCGTATTTGTGCTGTTTATCGAGTTCTTCAAGTCGGGTGATATAAACGCCGCTTCCTTCTTTTTTGACCTGCTCTGGTCGGTGGCAGCGGTAATGCTGGGCACGGCACTGCTGACCTGGTTTGTGTTTGAGGGCAGCAACAGCAATGGTCCGGGCTGGCAGCAGCTCAACTACTTTCACTGGTTTGGCTGCGCCATTGTGCTGGGCGACGCCATCATCAGCCCATTCAATGCGTTTCGCACAGCGCTGCGGAATCTGGGGTTGGGTGGCTGAGGTCTGCTGACATCAGCACAGGCTGGGGCCAAAGGTCGTGAATTTGCGCCCAACCCATCGTGTTTTGTCGTTCTTTATTTAAGAACGTTTATAAATAAATATTCTATTTTACTTGCAGTAAGGTCGGGCGCAACATGCTCTTCCAACGCAACCGTTGGAATTGCCTCATGGAACTTCTGCTTGATTTCTTGTCCCGTTTTCTGGTTCAGTTCCAGACCCCGGCGCTGGCGTTTCTGGTTGGCGGCATGTTGCTGGCGGCGTTTCGCAGCAAGCTGGAAATACCTGACGCGATCTACCAGTTCTGTGTGTTCATGCTGCTGATGCGCATTGGCCTGGAAGGTGGCCTGGAAATACGCGATGCCAACCTGGCCGACATGCTGCTGCCGGCATTCATTGCGGTGGTTGTCGGCATTGGTATTGTACTGCTCGGCAGCATGGTGCTCGCCAGCTTGCCGGGAGTGAAAACCGAGGATGGCATCGCCACGGCAGGCCTGTTCGGCGCGGTGAGTGCCTCCACCCTGGCCGCGGCCATGGTCATGCTCGAGGAGCAGGACCTTGTGTTTGAGGCCTGGGTGCCAGCGCTGTACCCCTTCATGGATATTCCTGCCCTGATTGTCGCGATTGTCCTTGCAAACCTGTATCTGGCGCGGAAAAAGGAAGGCGCCAAAGCCAAGACCCGAATCTGGCCCATCATCAGTAGCAGCCTGCGCGGCTCCGCACTCAGCGCGCTGTTACTCGGCCTGGCCCTTGGGCTGTTCACCCGGCCGGAGATTGTTTATGAAGGATTCTACGACCCCCTGTTCCGCGGTCTGCTGTCGATACTCATGCTGACCATGGGTATGGAGGCCTACACACGCTTGAACGAGCTGCGCAAGGTGGCGCACTGGTATGCCGTTTACGCGGCCCTGGCGCCATTGCTGCACGGCTTGATTGCCTTCGGCCTGGGCTATGTGGCGCACATGCTTACTGGCTTCAGCCCCGGCGGCGTCATCCTGCTGGCAGTCATGGCGGGTTCAAGCTCGGATATTTCCGGCCCGCCGACCCTGCGTGCGGCCATTCCCACGGCCAATCCGTCAGCCTATATTGGCTCCTCGACCAGCGTCGGTACGCCCATCGCCATCGCCGTGGGCATCCCCCTCTACGTGGCGCTGGCGCAGGCCGTATTTGGGGTGTGAAAGCAGTGATACGCTGCAGGTATCAAGTACATCCGGGGCCAACGACCATGCTGGCATTGAGTACACGACGAGGGCAGGGCATATGACATACAAGGCAGCCAAGGTGGTGATCATCACCGAAAAAGTGATCCTGGAGCAGGTAGCCGAGGTGATAGAGGCCCACGGTGCCACCGGCTATACCGTTTTTGCGGCGGGCGGCAAGGGCAGCCGCGGTGTGCGTCCGACAGGTCGGGCTGCGGTTGTGGACGGGTTCAGCAATGTACAGATTGAGGTGATTACGGCGACCCATATTACGGCAGAGGAAATCGCCGTGGATGTGGCGGAGCGCTTTTTCCAGAACTATTCGGGCATCACCTATCTGGAGGATGTGGAGATTTTGCGCTCGCACAAGTTCTAGTGTGCTGCCATTGGTTCGCGGTCTACAGGCATAAAAAAACCCGGACAAGACACTTGCCCGGGTTTTCAATTTGGCGGTGGGATGGCTCCACCGTCACGCAGGCGTTCCAGGGCGCATCCAGCCGGATTGCCAGCCAGCAGAGCATGATCGGGGCGGCGACCGTACAGGAGTTCACATACGCCTATGACGCCACGGGCAACATGCTCAGCCGAGTGGATGACTTGCACGGACTGACTGAGACCTTCAGCTACGACACCCTCGATCGCCTGACCGGTGCCAGCCTGGGGGGTGGTGCGCCGGTGAACTATGGCTTCAGCCCCATGGGCAATCTGATCGAGAAGTCGGATGTGGGCACCAGCCACCTGTACAACCTGGCCCAGCCACATGCCGTGTCTGCTGTGGTGGGTGGGGGCCTGCCGTCCCATACCTTTGCCTATGATGCCAACGGCAATCTCGACACGCTGGACAGCACCCCCATGATCAGCTGGTCCAGCTACAACAAACCTGTCTCGATCACCACCGCCTCGGCGACCTATGGCTTTGAATACGGCCCCGATCGGGCCCGCTACCGCAAGGTACACAATGGCCAGACCACGCACTACGTGGGCAAAAACTTCGAGGCCATCAACTCAAGCGGGCTGGGCTTCGACACACACCGGCACTACGTCCGCGCCAACGGACGCGTGGTCATGATCCGGGAGGATGTAAACGGGGCGGTTACACACCGTTACGTGCACAGGGACCACCTGGGCAGCATCACTGCCCTGACCGATGAGGCCACCGGCACAGTCGTTGCCCGCTACAGCTACGACGCCTGGGGCCTGCGCCGCAACCCGACAACGTGGCAGCCGGCGGCGATCAGCAGTTCTGAGAAGCGCGGCTACACGGGCCACGAGCACCTGGATGATGTCGGGATCATTCACATGAACGGGCGGTTATACAGCCCGAGCCTGGGGCGGATGTTGAGTCCTGATCCGGTGACCCAGGCGCCCGAAAACGCACAGAACTACAATCGATACTCGTATGCGTTCAATAATCCCCTGAGATTCACTGACCCGTCAGGCCATATTGCGGAGACGGTTGCGCCATATGTGATTGAGTATGCATTTAACTGGTTCAAGGATGGGTTAATCGGTGCCATTGGCGGAATTGGTAAATGCGGCCCGAACTGCCAAGCCACCAAGATGAGGCAGGCTTGGTGCAACGCAACCAATTGCTTGGCCCCACGTGATCCGATAGAGAGACTGCGGGCTAACGAAGATCTTGCCTATGTTGGGGGTGTGGGTAATCCGCTGTCTGTGACTCAGGCTTGGATGATCGCCCAGAGTAAGGCGGCGGGGGGCGACGAGGCAGATCACACTGGCAATCCAGTTTTCACTTATGGTGCGGGCTTGGAAAAGTTTCAGGAAGCCTTTGAGAAATATAGTGATAAACTTCAAGGTATCCTACCTCCTGGAGAACACTCTATAAGTGTATTCATAGATCCTGCTTTAGCACAATCTGAAGCATGTCTAGCAGGTACGTCTAAATGCGTATTAATGTCGACGCCGAACTCAAGAAACATATACGTTAATCCAGTTTGGTTGGCGGATGCTGGGCTCGGAAAAATTGGTAGTGCAATAGGTCACGAGTTAATACATGTGCAGCATTATTTGAATGGCACGTTGGACAGGTCCGTTAAGCAAACCGTAAACAGTAGCGAACGTCTTGCTTATCAATGGCAACGTGCAACTGCCGGTGATTTTGGTTTGGGAACTAACTTCAAGATTGAAATGACATTTCAGATTGACGAGTATAAATAGGTATGAATGGAATTAAATTATTTTCAATTTTTTTATTTGTATTTCTATCAACGAGTTCAGTTGCCTCTACGGGTTTTCCTCTATTTAAAGAGATTTCATGGGAAGCGCAGACGTACAAAGCAACTTTACCGGAACCCTTTGGGAAAATTTTAGTAAGCATGAATTTAAATGCAGAGAAAAATATAGAAAACTTCACCATCGAAGTGCAAGGAGCGATCGTAACAATAAGTCCTAGTCATCTGGCAGAAGTTGGCGACCCCTCGGAACCCGAAGTGGCAATTTCATTTGCGGACTACAAAATGCAGCGTGCACCTAAAAACTTTAAAATTTTCTTCGAGTATGGAATGTCTCAGAACCGATCATTTGATATTGGATATGGCCGCGAGATTGTGGAGCGTCTCCGAAAGATCATGGTAATAACGATTGATCAGAACCTTTCGGTTACCGTCGAAAAAATGCATCAGCCAGAGCAAGACATGTAGAGACCAAGCCGTAAGTTGTTGAATGCCGCCCAAAATTGACCCACCGGGGATGCAGACAAAATCTTGGACTACTTTGGAGGTAGTCCATGTACTCATACGAAGAACGCCTTCGGGCGGTGAAGCTGTATTTGACGCTGGGAATGTAATGACCCAGTGAATAACTGCACATGGTATTTTCTATCTGAGGAGGTAGGTAACCATGATGCAAGAACCCGAAATCAAACGCTGGACAGCGAAGCGTAAGGCGGAGTTGATCAAGCAGGTCTACCGGGGGCAGACAACGATCCCGGAAGCCGCCAGGGAATTCGATCTCACCCAGGCCGAGATTGAATCCTGGATGTCCGATGCCGAATCCGGGATGGAGAACGCACTGAAGGCGAACCCCAAAGACATCGCTGAACAGTACGAGAAACAACTGCGCGATTTGAAGGAAGCATACGGTGAAGCGATGCTGGAGCTCAAATTCAGAAAAATGCCCATAAACAGGGGCAGGCTCAGCTGCAGCGCCATCTCGATTCGAGCGACGAGTCGTAAAGCATCTCATTGAGGAGATGGCGGCAGAGGGTACACCGGTTCCGATCAGCAAAGCCTGTGAGTGGGCGGGTATTGCCCGGCGAACATACTATTATCAGGCGGTGAAGCGACAGAGGCGGGTCAATGATGTGCTCTCCCGGCGGATAAAGCGGGTCATCGATGCCTTGCCCTATGCGGGCTACCGGACTGTGGCCTGGTTGCTGGGCGAGAACAAGAATACTGTTCAGCGAATCTTCCAGATCAAGGGTTGGCAGGTCCGGAAACGCAAGTCCGGCCACCGGCCTCGGGTCAGATCCTTGCCCTCGGCGGCTTCCCGACCTAATGAACGCTGGGCGACCGACATGGCGAGGGTTTGGTGCGGTGTACAGCACCGTTGGTGTGCGCTGACCCCGGTGTTTGTCAACAAAGATGTCGCGTTCATTGATTATGCAGCCTTAGCCAATGATGGTTTCTCAGTGCACAATTCTTTCGGTGGGTTCAGCCAGACCTCGTCGGTCCTTTCCCAATCACGTGTCGGGCCAGACCACCGTTGTGGATGTGCGGCTTTCGCCGCTTCGTAAACTGCTTTCCTCTGCCGCAGTAACTCACTATCGAGACCAGCATGGCGCTGTGCCGGCGTCACGTATTTAATCGCACTGTGACGATGCTCATTGTTGTACCAGGTAACGAACTCATAGACCCAGGCGCGCGCTGCTTCGATACTCTCGAACGGCTTGCGGGGATAG